>DASXZY010000045.1:0-272916 GCA_036501625.1 Verrucomicrobiia bacterium | reverse complement strand
GGAGTGCGATGGGCGCGGACCCATTGCTCCAACTCTTGGCGGTCGGTTTCGTTCAAAATCACGGGCGCAGCTTGCCTCGACATGAAGGGAAAATACCACCAATCCGCTATAGCACCAGTTATTTATGAGACACTACACTAGCGGAATACCGGAAGCTGATGGACGAGTCGCATCGCCTTGAATCTTGCGCAAGAGATACCACGCATCTTGAGCGACGAAAAATTCGACGCCGTGCAACTTCCTACCCGCAATAAAGGGCAGGATAGTTTGCAGCCAGTATTCTTTAACCAAACGCAATTCCGTTTCGAGGTCGGAAACCGACTTCATAGACTCCTCATTAGTGTGCCCGCCGAACTGCGAATGAGGCGCAGCCCGGCAGGGCTTCCCCGGCGGATCAGGCCGAGGTAGATCACGAGTTCATTTTCGTTGACTCATTGCGGTTTGTCCAAGACTGATTTGCAATCACGCAGCACATTCCAGCTTGGCTTCCTCTGCCATCAAAGCCAGCAGA
This sequence comes from Verrucomicrobiia bacterium, assembly GCA_036501625.1. Lineage (GTDB taxonomy): Bacteria > Verrucomicrobiota > Verrucomicrobiia > Limisphaerales > Palsa-1400 > Palsa-1400. Next base: position 272,405 of record DASXZY010000045.1, on the reverse strand, counting down.
TCGGATTCCAGGATGCCAGCGGCGCGTTTGCGGCCCGGCAATTTTCGCTTCAACAAAGCGCCATCTTTCGCCAGGCGGTCAACCAACCGCAACGAACAACCAAGTCGGCGTGCCACTTCGCCCGGTCTGATGAGCCGTTGTTCCACAATTCTGGCGGGCTTGAGAGCCTGTCCGCCTCCGCCACGGATCGTCGCCAAGAGGCGGGCACGTTCAGTTGCAGCAACCGACGGGTCGGCCTTGAGAGCCGTCCTGATTATCAGTCATCATCTTTCGCTATACTCCTTGCGATCAACTTACCGCAGTAGCAGAGAACCATTTAATGCGTAGTGGGAGAGTAAGTCCGATTAGTGAGAGAGTAGCCACATCAACCGGGTTTGAAGCCTTCATCGGCGCTGAACCGCTCTGAATTGCGGCCTTGAATCTATCGAACAGTGTCGCGTTGGTAAATTCACCTCGCCTTTGTTCGACGAAAAATCGTCGGCTATTCTGATTACAAGTAAGAGGAATTCCTGTCAGACATCTCCCCTAAGCACAGCTTCGGCATTCGGTTCCAAATGTGAAACACAATGTTGGAACCATATTGCTTCCACCGTTGCCGACAACGTTGCGCCAGCGTCCTCCAACATCGGCGGCAACCACAAGACAACGCCGAAGCAATAGACCGTCCAGACATTTGCGTGAACTGCCCTTGGTTCGACTCCGAGGCAATTTCTGTTGCATCCGATGTGGATGCTTTGAAGGACGGACGCCCTACCCCTACGCACAATCGTAGAGATTTCGGCCATGTGCCGTGTCAATTCCAATCTACGTGTTGAATTGCGTTGAAGCGCGTTGACGATTTCAACGCTGTTCAACGGATTTCAACGCTGCATTTTCAACGATGTTCAACATGGGACCGCCGAGGCAAGGTTGACGCCCACATTCCGCATTGTCGGTTTTTTTATTTTGCTTTTAGGGGTGTGCCGTTGGCTTCGTCGGAAGCTCACGGCGAGACTTCGGTGCTCCGTATTGCTGTCGGGCGTCGCTGGCCATGTCAGGTTGCCTTTGCGCTCTAGCGCCGCGCGGCGCACCGCGATTGCCTGCTCCGTTTCGACCCCCCATGCAATCGCTTTTCATTCAGCCGCCGCTGCCGCGCCGGTTCGCTGCCCGATCTCGTTGCTTATTCTGGCGGCTGGACGGAATTCAGCGGATACGGGTGAAACTACGGCAGATACTTCAGGAAAACCGGAGCAAACGCCGTGGATTTTTTAGCCGCTGCAATTATCCTTGCGAGCGCCGCCGCTGCAACGGGTGGTTGCTGAATGAGAATTCGTTGCCTGATTCCGTGCTCAATGTTGCGCCACTGATCGGGCGCAATCAGCCTCGCATCCGCGTAGGACACCCAGCAGTTGCAAGTGAGCCATTGGTGATCGCCAACGCCCAAACGACATTCGCCGCCGGAGCGTTCCATGTCCGTGGTGAGGTTGACGATAATGCCGTGGCCATGATGCTTTGCGGGGTCTGAAATCAAAATCCAGAGGTGCTTTGTCGAGCCGCCGGGGCTTCCCATCAGAAACGCATCGCCCAACTTCATACGCCTACCGACTCAACAGCGCATCAAGGGCGTTCAATGATTCGACTTCTTCCTTAATCTCCGCAATCTCCGCCCCGGACTTGGACTCGATTTTCAAAATCTCTGCCGGGTCAATGGCGGTGCTGCTGCCTTTTGGGTCTTTCCATTCGGGACAGTGATCGTGCGTCCACGATGACAGCAAATGGGGTGGAATTTGAGAAATGGTCTTGAACGCCTCATCAAGGATGGCGCGTTCCCGGACGGAGAGATACCCGAAATCGGGCGTCTTTAGCACGCGCAAGACATGGGACTGCCGTTCCGAAATGAACTGGTCCCATTTCAATTGATGCTCGCGCTTCGCCCGGCTGCTCTTTTGAATCAAGTGGTACGTGTCCGAAACGACTGGCCCCTTGTCCAATGACGCCAGTCTGTCGCCCGTGATGCTTCGCCCGTATTTTACGAGCGCGATTCGATTTGCCAAATACAGCGTTTTGACGAGCGCGAAAACATCGAACCTGCCGCCGCCCTTTTGGATTATGTAGGCGGAGGCGGCAATGGCCTTATCCACGTTGAATTGAAATCGCATCATTTTCTCTTGTATGTCAGCTTACACCCGCCCGATCCTGAATTCCACTCTCTGCGCCTTAATACGCCAATCGGCACAAGCCCTTCAACTCTAAATTGGAGTTTCATTCCGATACAGTGCCCGCCAAAGCCAGCAATTCGGCCTTTTTCTCCCGCCAGTTTTTCGCTGTCATGCTCTCCACGATGGCCCACACTTTGCTCAGGGCAACGGGCTTGGTTTCCTGCACGGGCGCGGCGGTGTCGCCCAAGATGGACGGCAGCATGGCCACGGCTTGGCCAGCCGCCACTTCGCCAATGTGCGTATAATACCGCGTCATGGCCGGGTTGCTGTGGCCGACGATGCTTTCCACCACGGCCAGCGGCGCGTTGCTCTCGCGGCAGAGGGAAACAAACGTGTGGCGCAAGCTGTGAAAGCCGACTTCCACCACGGCCCGCTTGCCATCCGTCCCGGTGCCGGGCTTGTGCGGTTCGATACCGCAAGCCTTGAAATGTTTTTGGACTGGACCTGTGGCAAGGCACGGATGCCGTTGGTAGAGTGTCGCGAAATCGGGCATCACGTACCCGGCGCGTTGTTCCGGGGCGTTTTCGGCCAGCATCTCGCGCAAGATCGGATGGATGGGGACGATTACTGGCTTGGGATTGCGGCGGGCGGTCTTGTTGGGGATGCGGCGGATTATGTTGCGTTGCAAATCCACTTCCGGCCATCGCAGAGTGGCGCAATCGCCCAGGCGAAGCCCGCTATAGACCCCCACAGCCAGCAACACGCGCAATTCGCCCGTGGCTGACTGGCAGACCTTCCGCAGTTCATCAATGGTCAACTCCCGGCGTCCTTGTGCGACGGCGCGCTTGCGCTGCATTTCGGCCCAAGGGTTGTCCACGAGCCGTGCCTTGTCTTTAAGAACGCGGAAAACCAGCGTCAAGACGTTCAGGTGCTTGTTGTACGTGTTCGCCGTCAATTTGCCGTGATTCAGTTGGCCGGCATAATCCTCGGCAATCGGTTTTGTCACGTCTCGAAGCGTCGTGATGTTCGGGTGGGTTGTCTGCATCCAGCGGACGAACTTGCCGAATTGTAGCCCGTATATCTCAAGAGTGGCCGCGCCGGTGTCCGGGCGATTCACAGACGCAAGGTATTCACTCCATGCGTCGGCAATGGACAGCGGCGGGTTTGTCTGATCTTCCAGACGGGCGAGTTCAGTTTTTCGTCCTGCGATTTTGGCGGCAATGGACTCCAAGGCTTCCGCTTCATCGGCCACGGCAAAAGTGGCCATGAACTTCGTTTGGGCTTCTTCCGCCTCGCGCCGGGTGGAAATGGCATTGCCTTGATCGTCTCGCAGGGCTTTGGTGAATCGCTTGCCATTGACGTTCCACTGAACGTAGAATGCGCCGTTGCGTTTGAAAAGGTATCCGGTTCTATGTTTCATTTTGCGCTCGCTTTCCTGTTGTTTCTCTTACTGGCGCTAATTTGCGCCAATTGTGCAGAGAAAGCAAGCACAAAACATACAACAAGTCATAAGTGGCTAATTTACAGCATAATTTATTAGACTCAAAATCTAGTACTCGTGAGAGTGTGTGGGTTCGACCCCCTCCGTCGGCACCATCTCAAAAGACCCTCGCGGCGGGTTTTGCATCTCATTGTTCCTAAAGGATTTGCAAAAAGTGCCTGCTAAAATCACGCGGTTTTTGCAGAAAAACAGAGGTTTTGGCCAAAGAAAATGCAGCTTTTGCAACGGCTTTTTCACCCCTTCGCGGTTTTTAAATTGCAAGATATTGTTGCGCAGCCATTTACAATGCGGCCGATTCGCCCAAAAAATCATGCCGGAAAGCCTACTGTAGGTTTTTCTCTTTCTGACATATTTGTCACAATTTCCGCATGAACATAAATTCATTGTTCGGAAAACGAGCGCGCGTTCGGGCGGCAGGACGAGCCGGGCCAAAGCCTTTCAGGGTGCCGCAGTGCTGCACCCGCAGGCAAATCCCAGAAAAACGGGGCGGAACAAGCCAGCACAAGCCATCTCCGGGAAACAACCCTCATCGGGACGGTCGAACGCCGCGAGACCACTTGCTCCGCCAAGACAGCCGCATTGGGGGCGGCTCTCCGCAATCCCGCCGGCCAATTAAATTGGGGGGGGGTGCCACCAGAATGCGCTAAAATGCGGTTGAATGCGGTTGATCAAGGTGAAACCGAGAGAAAAAGAGTGCGATTTTTCCGCTTTGAAGTTCCTTCGTTCTCAATAATCATGCGGCATGACTGATTCCATCCCTACATCCCGCCGGGAGTTTCTGAAAACATCCGCCCTGGCCGGGGGCGCGCTCCTCGCGCCGTCCATTCTGCCTAGTCGCGCATCCGCGCAGGAGGCAGGCCCCACGCTCAAAATCGGCTTGATTGGCTGCGGCGGGCGCGGCACCGGGGCAGCCGGACAGGCTATGGCGGCCGACAAGAATGTCGCCTTGACCGCCATGGGCGATGTCTTCGAGGACAAGCTCAAGGAAAGCCTCGACAACCTCCGCCATCAGGAACCGGACAAAGTGAAGGTCGAGCCGGACCATTGTTTCGTTGGGCTGGACGCTTATCAAAAGGTCATCGACAGCGGCGTGGATGTGGTCATTTTGACAACGCCGCCAGGATTCCGGCCCATCCATCTCAAAGCGGCCGTCGCCGCGGGCAAGCATATCTTTTGCGAAAAACCGGTTGCGACCGATGCGCCGGGCGTGCGCTCCGTCTTGGAAACGGTCGAGGAGGCCCGGCGCAAGAAGCTGGTCCTGGTTGCCGGTTTTTGCTGGCGTTATAACTTGGCTGAGCGCGCCCTTTTCGAGCGGATTCACGGCGGCGCGATCGGCAACGTCCGCGCGGCTTACGCGACCTATTACACGGGCGCGGTCAAACCGATGCCGCCCGCCAGCGAGCGTCCGTCCAGCATGGGTGACTTGGAGTGGCAATTGCACAACTGGTACAACTTCGGCTGGCTTTCAGGTGACAGCCTGGTGGAACAAGCCGTCCATGCGGTAGATTGGATTCTCTGGGCCATGAACGATCAGTTGCCGGAAAAGGCCGTCGCGGTGGGAGGCCGGCAGATTCCGTCCGCGGGCGGAAACATATTCGACCATTTTGAAGTCAACTATTCGTTTCCTGGCGAGGCCAGGGGATTTTTGGGCAGCCGCCAGCAAAACGATTGCGCCAATGACAACACCGCCACCATTCTCGGAACCAAGGGCGACGGGCGCGAGCTGGGCTTTGCCGGCCTGCCGTTTATCACCGGGGACAACGCATGGCGCTACCAGGGTCCCCGCCCGAACATGTATCAGATCGAGCACAACGAACTTTTTGCCGCCATCCGCTCCGGCAAGCCGATGAACGATGGGGTGCGAATGGCCCACACGACGCTGGCGGCGATTATGGGCCGCATGGCAGCTTATACCGGCAAGGAAATTACGTGGCAGATGGCGCTGAATTCGCAGGAAAAACTGGTGCCGTCGGAATTTGACTGGCACATGCAAGTGCCGGTGCCGTCATGGGCCATGCCGGGTCAAACCAAGTTTATTTAGTTGCGCATAAGTTTATTAAATTTGATTACAATAAAATAGATTTAGATGAGCAGAACTAATAACTTCGGCCTAGTGAAGCCAGAAACGGCCAATATCAATCGCAAACAATTCGCCCACAGCTTGTTATGACTTTCGTTCAGCATTTGACGTACTTATGGGGCAGTGTTAATCTATAAACATGCGTCCTGTGCGCCATCAGAGGGTTGCGGTGTCGGAAAGTTTCGGCAGCAATTTCCTCTCGACCTTCAAATTCTTTAATTCTCGGAGTGTAAAATGAGTGAATCCACCCTGACCCCGCCGGTTGGCGGCGGCACGCCAAAAGTGTCGAAAATATCCGAAGCCGTCCTGCGTTTCGCGGGCAATTCCCAGGATGGCATCCAGGCCATCGGCGGTTTTCTGGCCCGATTGGCCGGCCGCAGCGAACAAGAGGTCATGACCTTCATGACTATTCCTTCCACCATTTCGGGAGGGCCTTCCATTTTCCAAGTGCGCATCGGTTCCGGCGAAGTTCTCAGCGCGGGCGACGACGCGGATGTGTTGCTGGCCTTTTACCAGCATTCTTACGAAGACCATATTGCCTCGGTCAAAAAGGGCGGCATCGTCCTTTACGACTCCGATCACGTCCAGCCCAAGCCGGAATGGGAAACGGCCTACCGCCACGTGGCCGTGCCCATTTCCAGCCGCACCATCGAGGCCATTGGCGGCACGGCCAAAGACAAGGGGAAGAATATTTTCGCGCTCGGCTTGGTGGCCAAGATGTTCGACCTGAACGTGCCCAAGCTGGAACGCCTCGTCACGGAGCGGTTCACGGGCAAGGACGAGAGCGTGGTGCAAACCGCCTTGAGCGCCTTCCACGCCGGCTACGGCTATTCGCTGGGAAACATCTTGGAGACCTTCCAATTTTCCGCGCCCGAAAAGAAATCCACCCAGCAAGTCGTCATGACCGGCAACGACGCCCTGGCCTTTGGGTTGATCGCGGCAGGCATTCGTTTTGGCGCAGCCTACCCAATTACACCGTGGTCCGAAATCATGGAGACATTGCGGCGCGAGCTTCCCAAATATGGAGGCACCTTCGTGCAGTGCGAGGACGAGATCGCCTCCGTCTGCATGGCCCTGGGCGCGGGCTGGGCCGGCCGCGTGGCGGTCACCGGCTCCAGCGGCCCGGGCATCGCGTTAAAAACCGAAGCCATCGGGTGGGGCGTGATGGCCGAAGTCCCGCTCGTCATCTGCGACGTGCAGCGCGGCGGGCCATCGACTGGCATGCCGACCAGTGTCGAGCAATCGGACCTGAACCTGGCGTGCTTTGGCGGGCATGGCGATTCACCGCGTGTGGTGCTGGCGCCTTCGAGCGTGGAGGATTGTTTTTACACCGCGATTGAAGCCGTGAACATCGCCCGCAAATACAGCACGCCGGTCTTCATCTTGAGCGATCAATCCATCGCCACGCGCATTGAGGCATTCGAAGAGCCGAATTTGCAGAAATGCTGCCAGGACATCTCGCCGGACTTTTCGCCTGTCGCCAGTTACACGCCCTATCCGGCGGATGGCCGAGTGGAACCCCGCGTCGCGCCGGGCACGCCGATTTTGAACGGCCAATACCCGCTGGCCAGCGGATTGGAACATGACGAAAAGGGCCATCCAACGGGATCGCCCAAGCTGCACTTGCAAATGACCGCCCGCCGCCGCCGCAAATTGCAGAAGCTCGCGGAGGAATTGCCGGTCCCGCAAGTTTATGGCCCGCCGGAAGGCAACGTTTTGCTGGTCGGATGGGGTTCCACGCACGGCCCCATCCGCGAGGCCGTGGATCGCGCGCGCGCGGCCGGAGACAGCGTCTCCTCGCTCAACTTGCGGCACATCAGCCCGCTGCCGCCGGGATTGGAGAACATTTTCGCCGGCTTCAACCACGTCATTGTGGTGGAGATGAATGACGAGGGCATTTACGGCTACGGACAATTGGCGGGAATCTTGCGCGCCCGCTTTTGCCTGCCGAAAATCGGCGGCTTGAACAAAACCGACGGCCTGACTTGGCGCGTCCGCGAAATCCTGGAGCGCGCCCGCACCCACGTCGCCGCCGGCCTGCGCAAACTGTAACTTTATAACTGACAATTGCCATATGAGTGAAACGACCATTGATATCCCCGCTCCGGCGGCTCCGCCCGCCGAACGCAAAGGGCTGACGAAAAAAGAACTGGTGGCGGACCACCCGACTTGGTGCCCCGGCTGCGGCGATTTTTCCGTCCTGGCCCTCTATTTCAAGCTGCTGGAAAAGCGCAAGCTGCATCACGAAAAGATCGCCACCATTTCCGGCATCGGATGTTCCAGCCGGTTCCCCTATTTTATCCAGGCCAATGGCGTTCACTTCCTGCACGGTCGCTCTTTGCCATTCGCCAGCGGCGTTTCGCTCACGCGGCCCGACCTGCATGTCTTCGTCTTCGGAGGCGATGGCGACGGTTTTTCCATCGGCGGCAATCACGTCAATCATACGGCGCGCCGCAACATTAAGATGAGTTACGTCATCATGGACAACTGGGTTTATGGGCTGACCAAGAAACAGACTTCGCCCACTTCTCCGCTCGGCTTCAAGAGCAAGACGGATATGTGGGGCGCCGTGGATCAGCCGATCAACCCGATGAAACAATTGATCGCCGCCGGCGCGACTTTCGTAGCGCGCGCGACCACCACCAATAACAATCATTTGCTGCAAATGATGGAAGCGGCCATGGATCACGACGGCTTCAGCGTGGTGGAGTGCCTGAGCGAGTGCGTGGAGTTTTACGAAGGCGCCTTTGACCCGGCCAACCCGCGCAAGGGCGGCAAATTTGAACTGGTGCCCGCCACTCACGACGTGACGGATGAAGCGGCTGCGTACAAGCTCGCGGACGCGGCTTTTCCGGGATACTTCGGCATCTTTTACAAGAACAACCGGCCGACCAAGAACAAGCTGGAGGCGGACATCAACGCCAGCATGATGGGCAAAGTGGCGGGCAAGAAGGATTGGGAAATCCTGCAGGCCACGTTCAACCGGATGAAGTAAGACTAATCCTTTTCCGGCGGCAGCGTCTTGATGTAAGCGCCCCAGAGATTCGTATTGACGTATAATTCCAGGAATACTTGGGGCCGCAGCGCGAAGTAACCGGCCATCAAGTGCGTGCGGACGGGGCGCTCATCAAAATTGGCGTGCAGGCCCGCGGAGACGATCATGATCGGCGCCAGCGGTTGGTTGGGAATTTTGTCCCAATAACCCACGCTCTTCATCCGGCGCAAATACCAGGGCAGCGGCCAGTAGCTTTCCGGCGCGATGACTTCCATCTCAGTGGCATCGCCTTGCGGGGACACGCGCGCGATGGCTTCCACGGTGTTCACCAGGCGGGTGACGTCGGGCAGGGTCTGGCTATAAACGTAGGGGTTCTTAGTACTGACGCAATACGGCACGCCGCGGGAATCCATCGCGAAGTTGCCGAGCCACGATTGCCAGCCCAAATGACAGAGGCCCGCGGCGAGCACAAGGGCCAGGATGGCTTTCAGCGCCGCGCCGCGGCAAGCCCGCCACAGCATCGCCGCGCCGGCCCCGGCCAGCAGGATTGCCCCATGATAAAAACCCAGCAGGCACCAAGGCGTTTTGTAAGGGAGCAGCGTGTAAAAAAGTGTCAACCAAAATGTGTAAAACGCGATGACGCGGGGCAGCACGGCCCGGCCCCGGCACGCGCCGAAAAATCCAGCCAGCGCCAGCGCCGCCACAAAACCTTCGCTCCAGAATGGCCCATCGCGAGTGTGAAACCATAGCAGGCGCTCGAAATAAAACCACCACGGATGCACATGCGGAGTGGCCCCGCCTCCCGCGCGCCGGAGCCAGGGCAGATAGGTTCGCACGGCGTCCACGAGGCCAGAAGCGTTGGTGAAAAACGAAGAGAAAAACAGAACCGCCGCCACGAGGGCCGCCGCCAGCGCCATTGCCAAATGGGGCCACTTCCATCGCGGCTGGAAAGCGGGCGCTTCGCTCTCGCGCCATCGCTTCCAAGCGGCGGCAGTTCCAACCGCCAGCGCCATCGCCGCCACCGGCAGCACGAACGTTTCCTTCGTCGCGTACATCAAGGCCAGGCCGATGCCGCCCGCCACCGCCCAAAGAGCGCGGCCCGAATTGGCGCAACGCCACGCGCAAATGAATGTCCAGGCCGAGAAGAAGACCAGCAGCATCTCGTGAATGTAATACCGGCTGTAGAAAACCATCGCGGGCGAGAGAGATGTGAAGGCCGCGGCCCAAAGCATTTCCGAGCGGCCAAGATCGCGGGCCAGCAGCGCCAGGAGCAGGATCAATCCGAGGCCAAACGCCACCGTCACGGCGCGGTAGGCAGGCTCGCTGAAACGATTGTAATCCCCCCCGCCTTGGAGCCAGGCCGCCGGCAGCGTGAAGTAGGGCAGCGTTGGCCCGTGAAACTCATCGGGATTGTATTTATACGAATTGTTGACGTAGAGGGCGCGGAACTTCATCGCGTTCACGCCCTCGTCGTTGTGCATGGGACGGAGCGCGAGGCCCGGCCCGCGCAAGGCCAGGCCAAGGCCGAGGCAAAGCGCCAGGCCCGCCCAGAAGGCTCGGCTCATTTCGCCGGCAACCCGTAGGCTTCGACCTCAACGTAGTTATTGAAGGCGCTTTGGGTGCTGCCTTTGCTGTAGCAACGAATGTAGCGGGCCTGCTGCCCTTTGGCGTCAATCAATTTTCCCTCCCCCGTCAGGGAATTCTCGAAATACTCGCGGTCCGCCCCCGCGCCCAGCCCGGAAGTATTCTGCTGGTCGTTGTTAAAAACAGTGGCGACGCCCGTTTTGAATTGAGGGTCGTCCGACAATTGGACTATGACATCCCGATAGACAACCGGCGTCGTGAAATCGTGCCAGACCACGATGGCGTAGAGTTTGTATTCTCCCTGCAAGTCGATTTGAATCCAGCGCAGACCGCGCCGAAGTGTCACCACGTTTTCATCGAACGTTTCCTTTTTCCCATCCGTGATTTGGCGCAGCTCGCCATTGATGAGATTGGTGTCGCTGGCCGAGACGGGTTTATTGAGGGCGACATTGGCCACGCCGGCGGGCGCCAAAAAGGGCGGGCGCACGTCGGATGTCAATGGTGCCGCAGTGGTGTTGGTGGGCAGGGCCTGCGGCGTTCCTTTCATGGCGGGCGGCGGCAGCGCCAGCGGGAGCGGCACCAAATCATCGGCCCGGACGGTTTGAAAGGAAATGGCCAGCAGGGCCGCGGCGAACATCAGTTTTCTCATATATAAATTTCAGCTCAGACACGGATGACAAACGGCTTGCGCGGGGCGCGCTGGAGCAAATGATTGGCCTTTCTGTCATCAATAAACTTTTCACGCGCCGGGTTCATTTTCAGCACCGGGCCCAGCGTCGCCGGGGTCTTGTCCAAATCGACGCCATTGGCAGCGAGGTGCCCGGCCATCCTTTCGTAGGTGGCCAGCGAGGCCGGGTCGCCCTTGATCTGCTCCCGGATGGCGTCCGGCGAGGCATGGCGGCCGAGGCGGTAGGAGATATTGGCCGTATGGCACAGCGAGGTGGAAAGATGGCCCTCTCGAATCGGAGCGTTCAGCTCGCTTTCGTTGCGGCTGCGCACCGCTTTGATGAAGTTCTCAAAATGGTTGGCGGCGCCTTTGAAGTGCTGGATTTCCTGGCCATCCTTGTCAATAACGTGGGCTTCGGTGTAACTGGGCACGCGCACATAGCCGCCTTCGCATTCCACCACAACCCCGATGTTGACGCCTTTGTACTTGTCCATCGCCGTCGAATCGGTTTTTTCCGGCAGGCCGCGAACTTCCATGATGAGCGGGGCCTTCTCGTAATCGTGAAAAGTGATCAGCGTATTTGGGGTCTCGGCGTCGTCTTCGTAACCAAGCCGCCCGCCAATGGACAGGACGCGCGGCGACAGCGTGTTCTCGCCCAGGAACCAGCGCGCCACATCCATTTCGTGGATGCCCTGGTTGCCCAAGTCGCCCGCGCCATAATCCCAGAACCAATGCCAGTCATAATGAAATTTGCGCCGGTGCGGCGGACTCAACGGGGCCGGCCCGCTCCAAATATTGTAGTCCACCGTGGCGGGAACTATTTGCGGCCCCTCACTTTTGCCGATGCTGGGGCGGGGTTTGTAACACAGCCCGCGCGAAACCAGCACCTTGCCCAGCTTGCCTTTTTGAACCAAATCCACCGCCTCCTTGATGGCGTAACTGGAACGGGACTGCGTGCCGGCTTGGACGATTTTCTTGTAGCGGCGCGCGGCCGCGATGATTTGCTCCCCCTCCCAAACATCATACGAAACCGGCTTCTCGACATACACATCCTTGCCCGCTTGCATCCCCCAAACCGACGCCAGCGCGTGCCAGTGGTTGGGCGTGGCGATGGAAATCGCATCTATGTTGTCGCTTTGCAGCAACTTGCGAATGTCCTGGAAAGGTTCAACGGTGATGCTCTTGGCCGCCAGGCTGCTGACGCCTTCGTCAAGAACCTTGGTGTCCACGTCGCACAACGCTGTCAAACGGACGCCCTCCAGGCTGGTCCAGGCTTTAATGTGATCCTTGCCGCGGCCGTTGAAACCGACCACGGCCATGCGGATATCCTCATTGGCGCCGCGAACGGCCGACCAGGACTTGGCGGACCATCCCAAAACTCCAGCTCCAAGAGCGGCGTTCCTCAAAAAAGACCGGCGAGTGAGTTTTTTCATAGTCGTATTATGGCTGGCGATTGGACGGTTCAATGTTTCGGTAGCTTCAAAAATCAATCGGCCGGCAATTTTTCCGAAGCGTAAACCTGATACTGTTGGGCCACCTGGCCTTCCTTTTCATCGCCGTGATGATAATAGAAGCGGTAGCGAAAAGTCACGCTTTGCCCGGCAGGAATCGTCATGTCGCCGGTGCCCCGGGGCTTCTTTTCAAAATCATGCACGCCAAATGGGTTGGCCGCGAACAGGCCGTAATCGCGGACGTGCCAATTTGTGGGATGGCGCGGGTTGCTGGGATGATCGAAGATCGCCACGCCAAGCGTCTCGGCGCCGTTGGTGCCGCCTGAAACCGGGCCGTAGTAATCGCACCAATCGGCGCGCTTGCCCCAGGTGTCTTCATCCCGGACTCCGGTGGACATCACGATATGCCCCTGGCCTGGGCCCTCCTTTTGTTTTAAGCGCATCGTCTCCGCCACGCGCGTGGCCATGGCGCCATCCTTCTCATCGCCAAAGACGACCGGCTGGCCTGGCGGCGCCTGCAAAGTGACATCGAAGTCAAACATCCGTTCCGAGCCGGGGAGATTGTAAATGCGCATCGTGCGGACGTCCGTGCAAACGACCAAGCCATTGTGATCCACCCATTTGTCTTTCGACTTGATAAGGCCAAAATGCTGCCCGGATTGGATTGTCAAGAATCCGTCATGCACGATCTTGCATGACTTCGGCGTCTCAGTCCAGAAGTCCAGGCCATTGACGCTGCTGTGGGCGTACCAAAGCCCCCGATGATGCGGGTGGTCGTGCTCTTCGTTGGTCGTTTCTTCCAGCGGCCACTTGCGCGTCATGGGCGATTCATCCGGGCCAAGCACGGGATAAAAATAAGGGCGCGGAACGTCGGTGAAATGATAGACGGTAAAAAGCTGGCCGCCGATTTCCACCCGCAACGTGCCTTCTTGTTGCGTAATCCGCACCCCGGGACTCGAATCACTTCCGCCGCCTTGGGACTGGCAGGCGGCAAAAGCCAGGGCGGCTCCAAAACCCACTACAGCGGCGCGAAAGAGCAATAACCACGATTTCATATATTACGAAACCGATTCTGCAAAGGCCGCTCCGTGATGGCCAGTACAATTATTGGCGACCCCCAGCCTTGGGTTTGATTAGAAGTGGGTGAGGATCAGTTCCAAAAGGATTCCCATTGTTGATTGGCTCTGAGGACGCGGAGTTGGGCGATTTGGTCGGCGGAAGTGGCCGGCCAGGCGGCTCCCGCTTTTTTGAGGCGGGCGTGGAGGACATGGCGATGGCCGCTTTCGATCATGCCAGAGCCAATGGGCAATCCGAGTTTTAGAGCGCGGGGATAGTCCAGGCAGTCCAGCCGGTTTGTGAGGTAGCGGTATGCATTGCGCACGGGAGCGTCCTCATCGACCACGCTGTCCGGTTCGATTTGGGGCTCCAGCGCCGCCAGAACTTTTGCCACCGCGCCCCGTCGCAGGCGCTTCTGCTGGGTATGCCGCCAGCGCGTGGGCTGGCCGGGGCGGCAGACGACTGCCGCCGCGCCGAGGTGTTCGCTAACGTGATAGAAGTCGCACAGGAAGGTTCCCTGATCGTGGAAAAATTCCCGGCATTGGAGGCGTATCCAATCAGCCCCGTCGCCGAGCGCGTGAACATGGCTGTTTAATCCCCAGCCGGCTTGCCGGGTGCAATGGCCCCATCGCCGGCCTGTTTGCGCCACACTGCCAAAGGTGGCCGCATAACGGGTGGTGGCGCTGTCCTTGGCCTGCGCGGCGACCAATCTCATTTCCTTCCAGTCGCGGGGGCGTTTGAGTTCTGCGCAGATGGAGAAGATCGACGCCGCCTTGAGGCAAACCCCTGGCCAGGCTGGCCTGCCCGGCTCCAGCCTGTGGGATGGCAAGACGCTGGCCACGTTCGTGCGCCGCCAGTTGGGCGTGACTTTGGGAGTGCGGCAGTGTCAGCGGCTGTTTCGGCAGTTAAATTTCCGCCTGCGCAAGCCGCGCCCGGTCGTCGCCTCAGCCGACCCGGCGCAACAAGCCGCCTATAAAAAAACTCCACGAGCAGGTCAACGACGAGGCGCTTGATCTGTGGGCCATGGACGAAGTGCATTTCCAACAACACGGTTCGCGCTGCCGCACCTGGATCCCACCGGAGATCGAGGACCCGGTGCTGCTCCATCATCCCACCCGCAAGAGTGTGGGGTATTTTGGCGCGGTGCGCCTCCGGGACGGGAAGTTCGTGTTCGCGCGCGAGCCCTCCACGTTCGACGGGCAAACGACCTGGTCCTTCTTGCGGCAAGTGCGTCAAGCCAGCCGCCGCGCGGGACGTCGCGTGGTGATGATTTCGCTCTTGCGAAATCTTGGCTTCCACTTGTTATGCTGATGATCGGAGGCGTCGGTCCTGTCGCCCTTCACTGAGAAAGCCCGCGCAGACAGCATTGCGACACGCCAGACAAGGCTGCCGAGCACTGGCGATTGCACCTTGCCGCGCACGCACATTTTGACCCGGAGCGGGAATGTCTGGCGGTGTTGATTCCCAATACCCGTTTCCGCCCAGGCGCAGCGATGCAAGTGCAGCGACACGTCTTTGATGCCGGAGCCCTCGCATCGCGGGAATGCTGGAACCAATTGCCTCCGCGAATCATTTGCAACTTTTTGGGGCGAAGATGTGTAATGTATGGGCGGGCAGGTTGCCCATGGCGGAAAAAAACAAAATTAGTTCAGACAAAAACGACGGGCGGCTACGCTTGGATAGGTGAAATCGCGTGAATAGCGGTTCCATAAATGAATTGCCCTCTGATGCAGACTGGGAGCAATGGCTGGCACGGCACGCGCCCGCGCTGTTGCTCTTCGCGCGACAGCAAGCCAGTTCCGAGGCTGACGCCCAGGATTTGGTTCAGGAGGCGGTTGTTGAGTCGTGGCGCCGGCAAAGCCAGGGCGGTCCGCCGCCGCTGGCTTTGGTCTATGCCACCGTCCGGCGCCGTGCCATTGACTTGGCGCGTCAGGATGAGCGGCGGGCGCAACGTGAAACAGCCGCGCACCTTGAAGCCCCATCCTGCTGGTTCGACAGAGGTGTGGACCAGGGAGAGCGGGGCCTGGTGATTCAGAAAGCCATGGGCAAATTGCCCGAGATATATCGCGATGTCATTACGCTCAAGATTTGGAGCGGATTGACCTTTCGCGAGATTGGGGAAGCGCTGGAAATTCCGGCCAACACGGCGGCCTCACGTTACCGTTATGGCGTGGCGGAATTGCGCAAATTAACCCGGGAGGTTTTCGCATGAACGATCATCAAATGGAACGTTATGAAGCTGAATTGCGCCGCGCGAAGCCCGCGCCGCCGCCGGAATCCTTTATGGAACGGTTGCGGGCTTCCAAGCTTGACCCCGAACCGGCGCGGCCGCATCAAAGCACCGCCGCGCCCGCGCGGGCCAAGGCATCCTGGCTGCGCTGGCTTGCCCCGGCCATGGCTGCGGCGGTGGTGGTGGCAACGGTGGCGCGGGTGGCGACGAGGCCGTCCAGCCAGCATCCCGTTGCCAGCAATGACCCGCCGATCTCGGCGTTGGCGTATGGGTTGAACGCGGACGGAGTGCGGGTGGACCAGGAATTGGTCTCATCCTACGACGTGGTGGCGGAATTGCCCGGGGGCGAACCGGTGCGTTTTCGCTGCCGGAAATGGAAGGACAAATGGGTCGTGACGGACACCAATCGGGGAGTCGAAATCGAGGAGGACAGCCCTCGAATCGAGGTTATGCCCGTGCGGCTTGAAACTTATTGATGCGATTGCATCGAGCCAAAACTATGAAAATGAAACATCTGGCGCTTGCGGCAAATTCGATTGCTATCGTAGCTGCGGCTGTTTTTTGGGCCGGCTTGGCGCCCGCGCGCGCGGACGAGCCAGTGGCGTCCGCCGCGGTCGCTCCCAAAGCGGTCGATACGAATATCGTCATTGAAACCATTGAGCCGCCCGGCGACAAGCAGCACCATGATGTCACCTGGCTGGGCTTGGCGGTGACGGAGGCTCCGGCGGAGTTAACCGGGTCTTTGGGGGTCAAGCCCGGCGTGGGCTTGGTCGTCCTCTACGTCGCTTCAGGAAGCGCGGCCGACAAGGCGGAATTGCACAAGAACGACATCCTGACTGAATTTGACGGCCAAATCCTCATGGATCCGATCCAACTGCGCAAGCTGGTGCAAATGCACGCGCAGGGAGAGAACATCAAAGTGACGTATTATCGGGACGGCAAGAAGCAGATCATCCATTTAAAGCTGGGCAGGACCATCATCAATGAGGCTTCTTCGATGGGAGACCCTTTTTCGCCCCGAAATTTCCAAATCGTCAGCGCCACAGTCGATGATTTGCAGGACCAAGTGCGCTACGTGAACGGCCAATTATACGGCGTCAACGGCGCGCTGGCTCGCGCGGGGGTGGACAAGACTCGGATGAATGCCGAGATCAGGCGCACCATGGAACAGACCCGTTTGGCCATTGCCGACGCGGTCCGGCACGCCGCCATCAGCGAGAAATCCCTGGCCGATGCCGGCCGGGAATTGGAAGCGCTGGCGCACGGCGGAGTTTACCTGGGAAAGGACACGACGGTCATCATCCGCAACAAGAGCACCTCGAACAAGACGGTGGTGCAAACCGATGATGCCGGCTCTTACGTCGTTGACGTGGGCGAAAAAACCCATCTGACGGCGCGCGACAACAATGGGAAGCTGTTATTTGAGGGTGACATTGACACTGCGGCCCAGCGGGAAAAGGTGCCCAAGGCAATCTGGGAGAAAGTCGGGCCTGTGCTGGAACAAATGAACCCGGCCGGCTCCAGCAAGCCAAAACCAGAAGGCCGGTTCATTGGCGGGCTTCAATACTTCAAGGAAATCGCCGCCAGTTAGGCCTCCTAAGCTGCTTTCCGAAAGTATTTTGCATCAAACGTAGAAAATAATTTCTAATTTCAATTGACATTTTTCCTTTGCCCGTTAAAGTGGCGCCCTGTTCGATTGCTTGTCAATTTCGAGATATGGTGAATCCTCAGGTGAACCTTTTGTTCGGTGATGATTTTAAACCCGGCGTTCGGGAACAGTCTGGAAAACCACGAGTCAGGACAGTGACATCACATGAATAATAAACTGTTTGTAGGAAATCTTTCCTTCAACACTACGGAAAACGACCTCCAGGATGCTTTTGCCGCCCACGGCACAGTGACCGAAGCCAACCTCATGATGGACCGCTCGACCGGGCGCCCTCGCGGATTCGGGTTCGTCACCATGAGCACCCCCGAAGAGGCCAATAAGGCCATTGAAGCCATGAATGGCAAGACCCTCGACGGACGCGCCTTGACCGTTAATATCGCGCGGCCTCGTGAAGAGCGCGCCCCTGGCGGCGGAGGCGGCGGCGAGCGCCGGCATTACGGCGGTGGCGGCGGCGGTGGCGGAGCGCGCAATCGCTACTAAACCCCCTTTCTCTGGAACGGGGCCTGGCTTGCGCCGGGTCTCGCTTCCATCCATACCCAAAGGATGCACGACTCACAAAACGACATTAATCGGCATGAATAAACCGCCGCTGGGGAGGCTGCGTTGAGCCGCCCGTTTCCGTCTCGCTCGTTTCAATCCCGCGAGCCGATGCACCGCCGCAATGGCAAGATTCGCGCCCGCGAGGTGCGCGTCATCGATGATCAAAAACAGCAATTGGGCGTCCTGAGTTTGACGGCGGCATTGGAATTGGCCCGCGCCAAGGGGCTGGACCTGATTGAAATCGCGCCCAACGCCATTCCCCCCGTCTGCCGGATTGTTGACTACGGCAAGTTCCTTTACGAGGAATCCAAGCGAAGCAAGGATTCGCATCAGGCCTCCAACCGGATGAAGGAGCTTCAAATTTCCCCGACCATTGATCCTCACGATCTGGCTGTCAAAAGAAACCACGCCATCCAATTCCTGTGCGACGACATGAAAGTCCGGGTCAAGCTGCGCTTTCGCGGCCGGCAAAAGGCGCACAAGGAAATCGGTTTCGATTTGATGAATCGGTTCGTCGTCGAAGTCGCTCCTTACGGCCACGCCGACGCGCCGCCGAAAATGATCGGGGACCGCGATCTCAACGTCCTGATCACCCCGCTCCCTCGCGGCAAGCGCGCCAAAAACCCGCGTGCCGCGGAGCCTTCGGAATCCGAGGCCGAATCCGTCAAGCCAGATAAGGAATAGTCAGCGGCCCTTGGGGCAGCGCGGCCACGCGGGCGTTCGGGCCTGATTCTTCCAGCCGCCGGGCGACCGCCGCGCTGATGTCATGGCACGGGCGCAAATAGGCCTGGCGCGTCACTTCATCCGGCAGCGAACTGTAAAGCAGAACTTCCACCTCCCTCTGAATTAGCGCCTGGATTTGGGCCTGCCATTGTTCAGGCCGCGTGAAACCGGGTGTGCTCAACATGGCCAGAATTTCCTCCGGCCCGCGCGCGCTGCGCAGTAGCTTCTCCAACGGGCTGCCAGGCGGGATGCCTTCACGGCATTCGCACGCGAGAATTAAAAGGCCGCCTTTCACGAGGATGCGCGCGCCCGCGCTCATGCCTTTGACGCCTTGGTAAAGATTCATGTCAAGCGGATAGCCGCTGTTGGTGCTGACGACAATGTCAAAGGGAGCCTTCACTTTCTGCATGGCGGATTGCCGCACAAATTCGCATCCAACTCGGTGCGCTTCGATCAAATCTCCGGAAAAAACTCCCGTGATTTCGCGGTGGCCGTTCAGGGTCACGTTGAGAAGAAAGCTGGGCCCGACCCGCAGCGCCACCTCCCGCAATTCTTCCCATAACGGATTGCCGAAGGTCACGCCGAAGGTCGCCTTGGGATCGCCGATATTCTTGTAACCGTGATTGCTGACGACGCTGCTCAATCCGCCGCAGCCGGGAATGATGCCTTTGATGCCTCCGCTGAAGCCGGCAAAGAAATGCGGCTCAATGAAACCGGTGATGATGCGCGTGTCGGCCTCGGCTGCTATGCGGTTGACAAGTGCCGGCGAACCGTCGCGCATCGCGCCAAATTGCACAAGGGCCGCCGGATTGCCGGCTTCATGATTGACAACGCGGTAGCGGCGCGTGACTTCGGGCGTGAGCAATTTATCCAGTTCCTCCGGGGTGTTGGGCCGATGCGTGCCTAATTGATTGACAAGCGTAATTCGCTCCGGCGGCACGCCGCTCAAATAATCCAGCAGCCAGGGAATCAAACGATGGTTGGGCGTGGCGCGCGTGAGGTCGGTGAAAGTAATGCAAACGCGGCCGCCGGGCTTGATCCATTCGCGCAAGGGGCGGGCGGCAATGGGCTGTTCGAGCGAGGCGATGACGGCCTCGCGCTCATTCACCAAGCCGGGACGATGGGCAGGCTCGATGACGGTCGTGCGGCCGTCCGGCAATTCGACCGGCAGATGGCCCTGGCCGTAAGCTAAATTGATTTTCACCGCCGTCTCACCCCAGCTCTGCTTTGAGCTTCTGGGAAATTTTGTTGCTCCACTGTTCCAGCACGGCGGCATCGCGCCCTTCCAGCAACAGCCGTATCTTTGGCTCGGTGCCGGAGTAGCGCAGCAGGATGCGCCCGCCTTGCGGCTTGAGGCTCGCTTCGGCTTCCGCGATGAGCGAGTTGACGCCATCCAAATCATTCAGGGGCTTCTTCTCCCTCACCTTGATGTTTGTCAACAATTGCGGGAACCGCGTCCAGCATCGCGCCAATTCCGAGAGCGGCTTGCTCTTGGAAATCATGACGCGCAGGATTTGCAACGCGGCGATCAGGCCGTCGCCCGTCGTGCTGAAATCGCGCACGATAATGTGCCCGCTCTGCTCGCCGCCAATTCCCAAATCGTCCTTGAGCATCGCGGCCAGCACGTTTTGGTCGCCCACGTCGGTGCGGATGGTTTTGCCGCCGGCGGCCTGGAGGGCGGCGTCCAATCCGGCGTTGGCCATCACGGTCGTGACCACGGTTTGGCGGGAGAGAGTGCCTGCTGCCAGGCGTTCCAGCCCGATAATGGCCAGGATGTCGTCGCCGTCAATGAGCGTGCCGGTTTCATCGCACAACAAAACGCGGTCGGCGTCGCCGTCATGCGCCAGGCCCACGTGGGCTTGATGCTCCCGCACGAGCTGGCATAGATGTTCCGGGTGCATCGCGCCGCAATCTTTATTTATGTTGACACCGTCGGGCTGGTTGGCGTGGACGATGACTTGCGCCCCCAATTCCCGCAGGACGCAGGGCGTGGATTTGTAGGCCGCGCCGTGCGCGCAATCGACCACGATGCGCAAGCCGTCCAGGGTCAGATGCCGCGGGAAAGAGCTTTTGGCAAACTCGATGTAGCGGCCCAGGGCGTCGTCGATGCGCACGGCCTTGCCGATTTCCCGGGCCGTCGGCCGGATATGTTCGATGTCGCCGCTAAAAACCAGTTCTTCGATGCGGCGCTCGATTTCGTCGTCGAGCTTGTAACCGTCGGCGTGGAAGAATTTGATGCCGTTGTCATCGTAAGGATTGTGGGAGGCGGTGATGACGATGCCTGCATCCGCGCGCAAACTGCGGGTCACATAAGCCACGCCGGGCGTCGGCAGCGGCCCGATGAACAGCACATCCACCCCCATTGAAAGCACGCCGGAAGAAAGGGCATTTTCCAGCATGTAACCCGAAAGGCGCGTGTCCTTGCCGATGACGATTTTGTGCTTGCCGCGCCCGCGCGATTCCGACTCCAGATTTTTGAAAACGTGCGCCGCCGCCTGGCCCAATTTGAGGGCGGTGCCGGCGGTAATGGGTTCCACATTAGCCGTGCCGCGGACGCCATCGGTGCCGAAGATTTTCTTGTTCATTTCATGCCTCGCTCGCGCATTTAAAGTGCCGCCGCATCCAGCAAAACACAAGCGCCAGTTGCGCCGCTGGGGTGAAGCCGCAGCCATTTTACAAAATGGAGCCGGGCGGGCGCGGATACGCGGGCGCACACGGCCGTTTTCACCGAAAATATCGTAATTTACCTTGTTTTGACTTGTCTTTCCTTGAATTGGTTTGGTCTCACCTTGTTTTTGTTAATAGTTTTTTAGACAAAGAACCTGTAAACCGCCCGAAAGAACATGCGCCGAAGCGCCACATTGTTCTATTTATACCACATTTTGATGGTAATGCAAGTGATGAGAATCCGCCTGCGGTTCCGGGATTTGACAGGGATGGGGGCGGGGAACAATGCTGGCATTTTGAAGGTGGCAAGCTCAGCGGTCGCAAATGAATCGCCGCAGCCGTGTGCCGAATCTGTGGGAAAAGGCAACCAACGAGGATTTGCAGCAAGAGAAACCGGGCGGGCGCCGCGAGTCCGACTTAATCCGCCAAAAACGGGGGAAATTGAGCCACGAAAACCGCAAAAGGCGCAAAAATTCTCGCGGGCAGCGGTTCCTATAAATTTTTGCGCACTTTGAGCGCTTTTGTGGCCAAAGGCAATTCGCGAGGCTTGCGGCGCTCGCCCTCCTGGGTTGTGGGCGAATAAGGGTCGAAAACCCCATTAGGGGGGCATTTTTGAGGTTCAACCCCTTTATATTGTGGTTTTTTCCTTTACTTTCTTGAGGATTTCGTGTTTTTATCCCTCCCAGAATGTATCTGAAGAATTTGACCGTTCTGGGATTCAAGTCCTTCGCGGACAAAACGTCGCTGAATTTTCAGCCGGGCGTGACGGCCATCGTCGGCCCCAATGGCTGCGGGAAGTCCAATGTTTCCGACGCCATCCGCTGGGTGCTGGGCGAGCAATCGGCCAAGGCGTTGCGCGGCGGCGAAATGGCGGATGTCATCTTTAACGGCACGGATTCCCGCAAAGCGCTGAGCATGGCGGAGGTTTCGCTGACCATTGGGGGCGTCGATGGGGAGCATTTGACGGCCGCCGGCGTGGAAATCGCCTACGATGAAGTGACGCTGACGCGGCGAGTGTTCCGGGATGGCTCCAGCGAATATTTCCTGAACAAAACGCCGTGCCGGCTGCGGGACATCCAGCAGCTATTCATGGGCACCGGCGTGGGGCGGACCAGCTACAGCATCATGGCGCAGGGGAACATCACGCAAATCCTCTCCAGCAAGCCGGAAGACCGGCGCATCGTTTTTGAAGAAGCGGCCGGCATCACCAAGTTCAAGGCGCAGAAAAAGGAAGCGCTCCGCAAGCTGGAAGCGACCGAGCAGAACCTTTTGCGCGTGGCGGATTTGATTCGCGAAGTCAAACGCCAGATCGGCTCGCTGCAACGCCAGGCCGGCAAAGCGCGCCGCTACAAACAATTGATGGTCGAGCTGCAGCATTTGGACACGCAATTGGCGCGGCATCATTTCGACGTGTTGCAGGCGGACATCCGCGCGCGCGGCGAGCAATTGGAGCAATCGCGCGCGCAAATTGAGACGCTTTCAGAGTCGGTCTTCCGGGCGGACAACGAAATTGGCGTGTTGCGCGAACAGCTTTCCGAGCAGGAACAGCAGGTGGCGCAATGGCAGCAGCAGGGCCTTGAATTAAAGGGCCAGATCGACCGCCACGAAAGCCGCATCCAATTCAACGAAGACAAGCAGCGCGATCTCGAATCCCAAAACGCCCGTGCCAACAGCGACATCGCGCAGGCGGAGGAGCGCCTGCTGCTGGCCGGGCACGAATTGGAGAATGTGACCCAGCGTTTGACCGCGGCGGAAGCCGCCGTGGCCGGGCACCGAACAAATCTGGACGCCCGCCGCCAGGCTTTGCAGGGCGTCGAGAACGCGCTGCGGAACGAGCAGGAGGCCTTGCGGCAGGCCCAGACGCGCGCCTTTGAAGCCGCCCAGCAACTCAGCCGCGCCCGCAACGAAATCACCGCGCTGGATTTGCAGAAGGAAGGCAACGCCGTCCGGCTGGAAAAGCTTTCGGCGGAAAAAATCCAGCTCGAACAGGAACGCGTTGGATTGGAAGGCCGGCTGCAACAATTCTCGGCCACGGTGCAGGAAGAAATTTTAAACGCGCAGACGCATCGCGGCACGGTGGAGGACCGGCAGCAGCGTTTGCGCGAAATTCAACAAGAGCTCAACGACGTCGCGCACCGATTGGACGGCGCGTTGCGCCAGCAGGCGGAAAAGCGCTCGCGCCTGAACGTCCTGGAGCAATTGCAGTCCGAGCACGAGGGCTTCGCGCCCGGCGCGCTCTCCGTCCTCAAGACGGCCGGCAACGTCCTCGGTTCGCTGGCGGACAAGATGCGCGTGCCGCCCGCGCACGTGGTGGCGATCGAGACGGCGCTGGGGGGCCATCTCCAATTGGTCTTGACAGAACAGCCGGAGTCAGCCCGCCAGATTGTGGAAGATTTGCGCGCCAGCAAATCGGGCCGCGCGAGCATCGCGGCGCTCCAGCTTGCGGCGGAGGATGGCGCCGCGCTCCCGGCCTGTCCGGCCAACACGGTCAGCGCGTTAAGCGTGATTGAAGCCGAGCCGGCCGTGCAGCCGCTCTTGCAACGCCTGCTGGGCCAGACGTTGATCGCGCCGGATTTGGCCGCGGCCACATCCGCCTGGCGCGAAGCCAGCGGCGCTTGCGATTTTGTCACGCCAGCGGGCGAACTGCTGAACCGGCATGGGATTTTTACGGGCGGTTATTTAAACGGGCACGGTTCGGGCCAGGCGGCGTCGTCCATTCTGGGGCGCAAAAACCAGATCGCTGAATTGCAGGAGGCTGTGGCGGCGTTGCAGGAAAACGTCAACGAGGTCAGCCGGCAAAAAGGCGCGCTGGCCAGCGAACAGACGCAATTGCAGGCCGGTTTGCAACAGGCGCAAACGGATTTGCGGACGCAGGAAGTGGCCATCGCCACGCGGCAGGGCGAATTCAAGGCGTTGGAAAATTCCGCGCGGATGCTGGCCCAAAAAATCCAAACGGTCGTTTATGAAATTGACAGCCTGAGGGCGCAGGAAGGCGAGGGCGCGCAAAAACGCCAAACCCTGGCCGACCGGGCGGCGGCCTTGGAAGCGGCGGAACAAACAGGCCAGGCGTCGGTCGCGCAATTGACGGCTTCGCTGGAAAATTTACGCCAGCAGCGCGATGCCGCCACGGCTTCGCTGACCGAAGTCAAAGTCGCCCTCGCGACCGAGGAGCAATTGAGCCAGTCTTTCGCCAGCCAGAAAAGGCCGCTGGAGCAGCGCATCGGTGAACTTGGCCATTTGGCCCAGCAACGCCGGGCGGAGATTCAATCCTTTCTCGACCGCCAGCATCAGGCTGGGCTGGAAATCGAGGAGTCCCGGCAGAAAATCGAAGCCCTCAGCCACCAACGCGAGCAGGTGCAGGTGCAGATCACGCGGATGCTTTCGCAAAAGCAGTTGCTCGAAGAGCAAATCGAAACCGCTGACAGCGCGCTGCGCGAACAACGGCGCGCCTTGAGCGATCTTCAGCTTCAGCGCGGCACGATCGAAGTCGAGCTGGCGCAAAAGAACATGGCCACGCAAAATTTGCGCGACCGCATCAGCGAGAAATATCAGCTCAAGCTGGACGACATCCGCAGCGAGTGCATCACTATTACGCTGGCCGATGAAGGGCCGGCCCAAGTTCACACGTTGTCGCCTGAAGAAATGGCCGCGAGCGGCGGCGCGACCGATTGGGAGGCCGTCGCGCGTCAGGTGGCGCAATTGCAGTCGCGCATCGATGAGATGGGGCCGGTCAATCTGGTGGCCATCGACGAATACGAGGAGACCGAACAGCGGCACCAATTCCTGACCAAGCAAAATGATGACCTGGTGCAGGCCAAAACGCAATTGGTGGAAGTCATCAATCGCATCAACACGCAAACGCGGCAGATGTTCCTGGAGACCTTTGAGAAAGTGCGGGACAATTTCCGGCTCATGTTCGTCGAAATATTCGGCGGCGGCAAAGCGGACTTGATGCTGACCGACGAGGGGGATGTGCTGGAGTGCGGGATCGATATCATGGCGCGGCCGCCGGGCAAACAATTGCAGAGCATCTCGCTGCTCTCCGGAGGCGAGCAAACCATGACGGCCGTGGCGCTGCTGTTTTCCGTTTATCAAGTCAAGCCCAGCCCGTTTTGCGTGCTGGACGAATTGGACGCGCCGCTGGATGAATCCAACATCAACCGGTTCATCCGCGTGTTGCAGCGCTTCCTTGTGCATTCGCAATTCGTCATCATCACGCATAACAAGCGCACCATCGGCATGGCCGACGTGCTTTATGGCGTGACCATGCAGGAGCATGGGGTGAGCAAAATTGTCAGCGTCAAATTCCACAAGGCGAATGAAACCGCCGAGGCGCTGACACCGCCGGCGCCCCTGGAAGAAGCCGAAGCGGGGCCAAGCGAGGAAACCGTGGTCATGGCCAAATAACAATTGCCTGAAGAACCTTAACTATTATGCCTATGTCCGCTCATCATGATACTGGTGAATTTATTGACAGCGATTTTCAACCGGCCCGCCCATCCGCCGGGGCCGCGCCGGCTCCTGGCGCGAACACGTCCGGCCGCCCGCCCACGCGCGAGGAGATCGAGGCGCTGGTCAGCGAGAAGCAAATCAAACTGGCCGAACTGAAGCGGGCCCAGGAGGAACTGGAGAGGGAGCGGGCGGGCTTGGAGGAATTGCGCCGCCGCCAGGTGGAATTCAAAACGGGCCGCGACGAAATGCTCCAGCACCTCACCCGCGGCATCGTCTTGCTGGAGGAGGCGGAATTGAACGCGCGCCGCGAAACCGAGGCGATGGCGCGCACGCTCGCCGAGTTCCGCGTGGCTGTCAATAAAGTGCAGGCCATCGACGAACAATCTTGGACGGCGGAAAACCACAGCCTCGAATTAACCCGCGCCTCGACGACCATTGAAAACGCGCGCATGGAGTGGAATTCCGCGCGGATGAAATTTCCCGTGCTGGCCGGCATCGCGAAGGACGCCGAAGAACCGGCTGCGGCGCCGAACCGCTCGATCTTCCCGCCGGAAACGGACTTGGTGGGACTGTGCAAAGTCGGGCTGGCGCTGACCTGGCCGCTGGCGCTGCTGGGCGCCGGCATATTTTTGGCGCTGTTGTTGCGGCGCTGATCGTGCGCATGGGGTTCTTTCAGAAAAAAACGGATCCCCTTTCCCAACGCTCGCGCCAGTTGACGGCCCGCATCGAGGAGTTGGAATCGCGGATCAAGCAATTGAACCAGGAGGCCGTGCCGGAAGACCCCCGGCGCCTTCGATCCACTGCCTATCCGCCGGGTTCGCCGGCCGCCATCCGCACCGCAGCCGCCGCCAAGCGCAACGGCGAACCGGTTTTCGAGCGCGTAGACCTGAAGCAGCTTAAAGAAGAGCCGCAACCGCACGCGCACGCCGATCCGTTCAGCGAACCGGGCGCGCCCAGCTTCGGTCCTGTGAGGCTGCTCGAACGCCTCAAGAGGCATTTCAACGGCCCGCCTGCCGCCAATCCAAAACTGGTGAATTATCTGGCGGCCGGGAACATCCAAGGATTGCGCCCATTGCGCTTCGAGAAGCGGGTGGCCCGCAACCGTTTCATCGCACTGGCTTTGATTCTCGTCATTGTCCTCTTCGGACTGTTTTGTTTTCTGGCGGGGCGGCGTTAAGAAGCAACCCGTAACGATGGCGGGTTTCGGATACGCTCTGTTCGCGCAGCCAATGGACTAATTCGCAGCGTCCTTCGGACACAATCGGCGCGTCGATCCAATTGAGGCCGGCTGAATAAGCGGCGCGGAGCAAAGCGTCCGAAGGCGGTGCGACCGTTCGCAAGAATTCAGCTTTCGCCGCCAAAGCCGGCAGGCGCGCGGCGAATGCTTCCTCGGATTCATCGCTGCTGATGTGCAACGGCACGCGGCAGACTTGCGCGGCCTTTCGCGCCAGAGCCAGGCCGCGGGCATCGCCGCCGGGCCATCGCAGCACAACGCCTCGGCATGGGCGGTAGCGGAAGATGTTGCTTTCGCAATGCAGACCCGTGGGATCATGCTCGCGGGAAAAGTATTCGTTCCAGCATTCCTCGTAATTATCCGCCCGTGCGCCGGATTCCTCGAAACGGGCGAATTGCGCGACGTAGTTCGGCCCGCCCGCTTTCGCGCCGGGGCCAAAACTGGAACCTTTCCATCCGCCGAAAGGCTGGCGCTGGACGATGGCCCCGGTGATGGCGCGGTTGATGCAGGCATTGCCCGCCGCGACTTGCTCGCGCCAGCGCGCGATTTCCTCCTCATCCAGCGAGTGCAACCCGGCTGTCAGACCAAAATCGCTTTCGTTCTGAATCGCCATTGCTTCGTCGAGATTCCTCGCGCGCATCAGGCCCAGGACCGGCCCGAAACATTCGGTGCGGTGGAACCACGAACCGCGTTGGACGCCGAGTTTAATGCCCGGCGGCCAAAGGCACGGATCGCCGCCGATTTGTCGCGGAGCAAGCAGCCATTCTTCGCCCTGGTCGAGCGTCGTCAGCGCCCGCCGCAAAGCATCGCCGGGCGGACGGATCAGCGGAGTGACGGCGCTGGCCGGATTCGAGGCCGGGCCAGCGGGCAGGCTGGCGGCGGCATCGCGCAATTGCGCGCGGAAGGCGGGATCGTCATAGACTTCCGCTTCGAGAATGGCCAGGCTGGCCGCGCTGCACTTTTGGCCCGCATGGCCGAAGGCGGATTTGACGAGGTCTTTGATGGCCAGATCGCGGTCGGCCTGGGCAGTGATGATGAGGCTGTTTTTCCCGCTGGTTTCCGCGAAGAGCCGCAGTGACGGGCGCCAATCAAGAAACAGACGCGCCGTTTGGAATGCCCCAGTCAAAATGACAGCCGCCACGCGCTTGTCCGTGATTAAAGCGCGGCCGGCGGCGGCCTCGTCGCACGGCAGGAAACAGAGGACTTCGCGCGGAATGCCGGCCGACCAGAGTTGCTGGGCCAGGCGCCATGCGGTGGCGGCTGTTTCCGGCGCGGGCTTTAGCACAACCGCATTGCCCGCCATGAGCGCGGCCAGCACGCCGCCGCAGGGAATCGCGTAGGGGAAATTCCACGGCGGCGTCACTGCCGCCACGCCCAGCGCTCGCGCGCGCAAATTTGGATATGGCCGAAAGCGCGAGTAATAGCGGGCGAAATCAATCGCTTCAGAAACTTCGACATCGGCTTCGCCGGCCGTTTTCTTGGCGTCATGCACCATGCAGGCGATGGCGTCGAAGCGCCCTTGTTCCATCGTGTCCGCGCATTGGCGCAACAGCGCGGCGCGGCGCTCCCATCCTATGGCTTCCCACGCGGGCTGGGCCGCGCGGACCGAAGACAGCGCCGCCTCCGCATTCGCGGCTGCGGGCACGGATTGGGAATCCAGCCGCCATCGTGAGAGAGCGTCCGCCAAGGCCGCGCGGTGGGACTGCTGGGTCCAATCCGAATCTGGCGCATTGGCGAAGCGATCGGGCGGCAATGGGCAAGGTGTCGCGCGGCGCGTTTGCGTGGCAACGGAGCCTCGATTCTCCCAACTGGCCTTAAACCGCGCGCGCTGCTGCTTCCACGAATCGCTTTCTGGCGTCAAGTCGAACAAGTCGCGCAGGAAATTTTTGGGCGTCGTATTTTCGTCCAGGCGCCGCAGCAGGTAAGTGAGCGCGCTGTTGAAATGGGCGCGATACACCACCGGCGCGTAAAGGATCATCTCCCCGGCGGCCCGCTGGACGGCGCGGGCCTGCGGCGGCGCCATCCCCTCGAGCATTTCAAAGTGGACGAGCGCACCCAGGCCGCGCTCCTCGCGCAAAACCAGTCCCAGCGCGACGTCAAATAGATTATGACTGCCGATGGCCACGTTCATGGCCCGCGCGCGCCGCTCGTCGCAGGCGAAATCGAGCATCCGGCAGAAATTCGCGTCCGTCTCGTCCTTGCTGTCATAGGTCGCGCGCGGCCAGCTGTGCCATTCGGCCTCCACCGATTCCATGGCCAGATTGGCGCCTTTGACCAGGCGCAATTTAATGG
Source organism: Verrucomicrobiia bacterium (assembly GCA_036501625.1). Classification (GTDB taxonomy): domain Bacteria; phylum Verrucomicrobiota; class Verrucomicrobiia; order Limisphaerales; family Palsa-1400; genus Palsa-1400. The sequence continues at coordinate 243,126 of DASXZY010000045.1, read as the reverse complement.
GCGCGCCGCCGGCGGCCGCGCGGGCCAAAGCCCAATCCGCCAGGTGTTGCAAGGCCGGCCAGCTATCGGGCAAATAGGCCTGGAGCACGAGGCCCGCGCGCATGGAGAGAAATTCCGGCTCGTCCAAGACGCGCTCAAAAACGGCCATGGTCAGGCGCAAATCCCGGTATTCCTCCATGTCAAGATTAACGAATTTTCGGGCCGGCAGCGCGGCGCGATACAGCCGGCGAAGCCGTTCCGCGAGCGAGGCCAGCGTTCCTTCCCAATCGAGAAGATTGATCTGGCTGTGAATGGCGGAAAACTTGACGGAGACGGCATCGACTTCGGGGTCCTGGAGCAGGCCAAGCAGGGCGTCCAGGCGCCATTCCGCTTCGCGCTCGCTCAGAACGGCTTCGCCCAATTGGTTGACAATCACGCCCGTTCCGCCCGCGCGGCGCGCCGCCAGATAGCGATGGAACGGCCCTGGCTCGGCCGGCAAAATGACGGACTCGGTGTCCTTGCGCAATTGGCGGGCAAGGATGCGCATGGCAAAACCGGGATAAATCCTCGAGGCCAGCGCGCCCGCGCGCATCAGCCAGCGTTGTGCGGGCGAAAGATACATGGGCGAGCCGAATTGTTCTAAGAGCGCGCAAAAACGCCCGGCCTGGCGGCGAGGGTCGTGGCTGCGAAAAATCTGGTCTGCCATTCGCACGGTGAACGCTTTGCCCTGGGGATCGCGCATCATCCGGCCCAATCGCGCGGAGTCGTGGCGCTCTTTTGGGGACTGCTCCGCCAAGGCGGCTTGAAGCAACTGAGCCGCCAGCGCCGAGGCGCGTTCGGTCACATGATCACCCATCGCTTTCAACTTACCGCAAGCGCGCGCGAGGGCAAGAATGCTCAGGGCTGTTGGTGGAAAGGCTTGCGTGCACGGTAGAGGGCTTCCAACTCAGAGTTTGTGTCCGCCAAATCTTTTCGCCCTTGCTTCAAAGCCAGGTCGTACGCGCGTTTTCCCGCGGTCACGGCCCGGTCAAAGTCTCCGGTTTCGGCAAACGCCGCCGCCAGCGTGCCGATGAATCTAGGCTCCCGGCCTTGCGTCAGCGTGCAGGCGCGCTGGGCCAATTTGACAGCTTCGTCGCCTTTGCGAATCTCCGGGTGCGGGTCGGTGGATAACAGCCAGGCCAAATCGTTCAAGGTGGTGGGTTGGTTGATTTCCGTTTTCAACGAGAGGCGGAATTCGTCGGCGGCGGCGGCCGGTTTGTTTTGGGCGATGTCGATTCGAGCGAGCCAATTGTGAGCGTCGAAATTGTTTGGATCGTCAAGAATAATGGCCTTGAACTCCGCCGCCGCATCCGGCACGCGGCGCTGGGCCACGAAAGCGCGTCCCAGGCCGAAGCGCGCGATTTCACAATTGTGGTCCATGCCAAGGGCGGATTGAAATTCTTTGACAGCCTCATCCACCTTGCGCTGCTCGAGGAGAATGTCGCCCATCAAGGCCGCGAATTTCGCGTTGTCCGGCGTGATGTCGATGGCTTGCTGGCATTCGGCATGAGCCTCGTTGGGCTTTCCCTGGCGCAAGAGAAAGTTCGCGTATTGCGCGTGGCCGAAGGCGTTGGAACCGGAGTCCGGGATGCGCGCGAGAAGAGTGGAGTCGTCTCTCCAGGTGCCAAGTTGAATCCAACAGAGCACGCAACAGGCCGCCAGCAAAACGGCGCACAATCCGCCCAGGGCAACGCGGCCGGCATGGGCCAATCCCGCCACGTCGTACGCCGCCCAGCAAATCAGCATCCACAAGCCAATGGACGGAATATACATGTAGCGGTCCGCCATCGGTTGCGCGCCGGATTGGAAGAGGTTGACCACGGGCAGCAGCGCGGCTAAAAACCAGAACCATCCAGCCAAGCCGTAAGGGCGCGTTTTCCAAGCCCATCCAACGGCGGCGGTTATCGCAATCAAAACCAAGGCCGCGCCGATCAATTCCAATTTTGGCACGTGCAGCACGAACGGGTAGGGCGTGCCCAAGTCCGCCGGCCAGACCGACTTCCAAAGATAATGAAAAAATGACATGCCCGCGGTGACAAAACGAATCCGAAACGGAAGCCCCGCCATGGGGTCCGCCAATTGATCACGGCGAATGGCGATGGCCGACACGATGCATGTGACAATCGATAAGGCGACGAAGGGAATTTTTTCGACCAGCAGAAACCTGGCGCGTTTGGAAGCAGGCTGTTCCGGCGTCGCGGCCAGGCGCCCCAACGGCCACCAATCCAGCAACAACAGGATAATGGGCAATGTCACACCAACCGGGCCGCACAAAAGCGTCAATACGAATAGGACAACCGCGCCCGCGTAGTAGCGCCAGGACGTTGAAGATTGGGCTTGCCTCGACTTGACGTAAAGGGCGTAGGCCCAGACCGTGAGCAGCCAGAAAAAGGCGGACAGAAGCTCTTTGCGCTCGGAAATCCACGCGGCATCCTCGACGTGCAGTGGATGCCAGGCGAAGAAGGCGGCCACCGCGGCACTGCGCCAGAAGGCGCCGGTCAACTGGCGCAACACCAGAAAAACCAGCACGGAATTAAGGGCGTGCAGAATCACATTGACAGCGTGATGGCCCGCCGGTTTGAGGCCGAACATCTGGCAATCCATGGCATGAGAAAGCCACGCCAGCGGCTGCCACGCATGGCCATAGCCGGACGCGAAGGCCCAGCCAAAAGCCTGTGCCAGCCCGTGGTTGATGTGCGGATTGTTGACTACATAGAGGGGATCGTCATAGCTGATAAAACCAAAGGTGAAAGCCGGGGCGTAAAGGCCGATGACGCCGAGTCCCAGCGCCAGACATACCGGCAGCACACGCCATAGATCTTTTCGTGTCATGGGGCGGATTGTAACAAACCGGTTGCGCCGCGAAAGCGAATTTAGCCGCGCGGCTGGCTTGCGGCGGGACGGGTGATGCGGATATCGGTATTCTCTCCGGGTTGCTGCAGGACGCCGGTGGCAGGCTGCCAGACAACTTCATAGATGCGGACGGCTCCGCGGAAGCCTTTGACGGTGCGTGGCGCCCATTCAAGGCACTTGCCGGCCAATTCCGGGTCGTCCCGTTTGAGCGCGAGATAGGTGGCCTCCCCAATAATGATGCGACCGTGGCCGGAAACGCCCTCCAGCCGGCTGGCCAGATTGACCTCGCGACCGAAGGCCGTGTAGTTGAGCAGATGATTCTCCGAGCCCATGAAACCGACGATGGATACGCCGGTGTTGATGCCCGTGCCCATCGCCAGCACGGGAAGCGCCTGCAGCAAGGGCAATCCCTGGCGCTCGCGCTCGACGTTTTCCTCCGCGCGCGCCTGATTTTTCTTTTGGCGCGTTTGGTTGACTTCGGCCATGGCGCGCTGGGCGTCGATGGCGGCTTGGACCGCATGCAGGGCGTGCTGCGGATCATCGAGGGGCGCGCCCCAAAAGGCCATTACGCAATCGCCAATGTATTTGTCCAGAGTGCCTTTGTGGCTCTTTACGATGTCGGCAATCAGCCCCAGGTAAAGGCTGACCGTTTCAAGCGTTTCCTTGGCTTGGGCGTCGAAATAAGCCTCGGCCTCGACTTCGGCCAGGTTGTGTCCTTTGACGTATTCGACGGCCTGCGCCTGCGTGACGTCGGTCAGTTCGGTAAATCCGCGCACGTCGGCAAAATAGATCGTGATCTCGCGGCGCTGGCCTTCGGCCTGGAGCGAATCCTTTTTCAAGACTTCGTTGACAACATCCGGAGAAAGCACGCGCGAGAAAAGCTGTTTGACCTTCTTCTTTTCCGATTGCTCGAAATGCACCCGGTGGACCATGGTCGAAGTGTGGGTGATGAGTCCGGCGCCAATCAGCGGCAGAAATATCGGCACCCAAATTCGCCATTCGATGTAAAAGAACGCGCTGGCCGAAATATAAACAGCCGCCACAGCCAGCATGATGAGAGAACCCTGGTAGGCTTTCTCGGTCCGCCACGTAATCCAGGAGGAAAAGATGCCGATGAGAGCGATCAGGAGCAGATTCAAAATGAGCGGTGTCCGCTCAATGAACCTCCCGCTGATAAGCGAGTTCGCGACGTTTAAATGTTTGCTGGCGAGAAACGTCCGGTTGTTTAGCGGCGTGGCGCCTACGTCGGACAGGTCGTTGCCGGTGGCTGTTGAGCCGACGATGGCCAGTTTGCCTTTCCACAGGCTGGCTACTGGCTCGTTGTGTTTACGTTCCTGCGCGGCGCCCAACACCACCTCGAAGGGCTGTTGATACACTTGAGGATCATTTTCTTTCAGGGACCAATCGATGTAAAAGGATCCGTGATCATCCACAGGAATCGAGCGCGTGAGGCCATTGGGGCCGTGGAGCACAATCAAGTTTGGCTTAATCTCGGCCGTCTTGAGGTCCAATTTCAGTTCGTAAGCCGCGAGAAGAATGCCCATGGCCCAAGCCCGGTAGTTTTGGTAAGGCTGGATTTTGTCCGGAAATCCCGGCGGCAACAGCTTCGCAAGATTGGTCGAAGTGATTCGACCCTCATCGTCAGTCTTGTAGGGGAAGGGTTCGTTTTTGACGAGGCTGAAGAAAGTGATGGTGTGATTGGCGCGGTCATCGATCGTTTTTTCCAGGTCCCACTCCAACTGCGCGGCAGCGTCCTGAATACTGGGGTCCCAAGCGCGGTAATTCTGGCAGGCGCGCACACGCCGCAAGACGCCATCGGCATCGCGATCGACGGTGATATTGCCAACACCCCAGGCGTTGGTGCGAAATTTCGCAATCGGCATCACTAACTGGTCCGCAGCCAAAATGACGTTCCCCGATTCCTTCAGTTGCGCCGCAAAAACATCGTCCGGCTGAACAAATGTGTTGTCCGGCATGGCCAACAGGGCGTGATCATCGCGAGATTCGCCAAAGAGCACGTCCAGGCCGGCCGCTTTCACTCCCTGGGCCGAAAGTTCCTTGATTGCCGCGGCATAAACATCGCGCGGCCAATATAAACCGTAATCGAAGCCGAGTTTGCCATTTTTGACGGCGACAATGGTGTTGTCGGTAATTTCAACCAACCCAAGATTGGTGGCGCTGTTTGGGGCCACGCTGTGAAATCGATGGGCCAAACGCACGCGCCAATCGAAGGTCATCAATTCGAGGCGAAATAAGGCGTGCGTCATTTCCAAAATGCCAACCCCAAGTATCACAATCGCGGCGATGAGGAAGGTTGGCGATTTGAGAAACGTCATGCGCACTCGCATAATAAAACAGAAAACCCAGAGCAGCACAAGCCGCTCCGGGTTTGAAGATTACAGGACAAACGCGGGCTTCTATCCTCCGTTGGAATTAGGGCCGGAGGCGCTGCCGCCACCCGGCTGCGGGCGGATAAGAATCGGCCCGATGGGCTGCGGGGTCGGCGTAATATCGGCCAACATGCGATAGAGCAAATCCTCGAGGAAATCGATCGGCACCGGAACCACTTCGCCGCCGACAGTCCAAGATTCACCGCCGATGAGCGTTTTGGTGATAATCGAGCCATCAACTACTGCTGAGGCAACCACTGTGCCCGTCAAGCTGGTGAAGGTGACGGTATATTGGCCATTGCCATTGGCAACGACATCAACCGCGAAATCAGTTCCGCGAATGCCAGCGACGCCGTGAGGAGTCTTGATTTCGTAGCGAGAATCAGCCGCGAGTTTCTTGACCTGGCCAACGATAGAGCCGACTTGGAGGCTCAATCCGGTATCAGTGTTGCCTTCGCGGGTGGCACCAGTGCGGCTCATGCGCTCAATAGTGATCGTGCTTTCGGCCGCGATGCGGACGGCGGAAGCCAAACCATTGACGCTGACATAGACAAAGGTATTTGGGCCGGTGTGAATCGTCGAACCTGCGGCCAGTTCAGTTCCTGCGGTCAGCACATGGCTGCTTCCATCAGGAGTGGTGTAGGTGGCGCGTCCTTTTACGGTTCGAACCATCGCTGTGCCCTCAATGGAACCGGGTTCGGCTGACTGAAGGGAGGATATGCCGACCACCGCGAGAACCGCCAAATAAGCTGCAAAAGTCTGGAGTTTTCTCATAACGTTTAAAGAGTTAATCTGCATTGTCAGGGGCAAGATTACAGCGCGGGTCAAAAATGTCAACTCCATAATGCACGAAAAAAACGCACTTTTTTTTCGACGGCCTGGCCAACCCGTGTTTCATATGGAAATTATTGCACAAAAAGCACATGCGTCAATGGCTGAATGAATAGGCCCGCACCATGCCGGCGTCCAAAACCAGTAGAAGGTCGCCTTGCCCAGGCCGCCGCCCAACCGCCAATCCCTGGATTCGGTTTTGCCCGGCGATGGCGCAAGCTTTCTGCCCGCTGGCAGTGGCGAGCACCATATCTCCACCGCCGTCCACAAAAGCCCATTCCTTGGCGCCGTCGCCGCCGAAGTCGCCCAAGACCGCCCCAGGCCTTCCGTTGGGCGCCAATGTGAGCGCGCTGGTGATCCAGGCCGGTTTGCCCGCGAGATCAAAGGCTTCGACGGTAGTGCCGCTGAATCCGAGGATTTGCACCGCATTGCTCTCGGTCGCGCCGGCTGCCATTTCCGCATAATAGCCAGTGGCGGGATGCAGGATGTTCAGGCGCGTTCCGGTTTTGTCGAATATATTTACCGAGCCGCCGGCGTCGGTGGCTAGGATCATGGCAGGCCGATTGGATGACGGCGGAATGATGGCCTGATTCCAAACATTGGCCAGCCCGGCGGACCACAGCTTCTTGACGTCGCTCGAATACAAGGCCAATCCGCCAAAGCCATTCATGCCTAGAACAAGATCGTCGTTGCCGTTGCCATCCACATCGCCCCAATGGGCGCCGTCCAGGCCAGTGATCGCCCTTGGGGTCCAGATTGTTTTGCCGGAAGGATTCATCACCGCCGCGCGGCCACCCCAGGGGCTATAGCCGAGCAGGAGCGGTCCTGTGGAATCTCGCCCGCACTCGATGGACGTAAAACTCTCGGGCAGGCCCATGATGGATTTTTCGTGGCCGGCGAAGTCCAGGACATGCAGAGACGTGCCGACGGCGACCAGCACGCTCGGCGAGCCGCCGCCCGGCCAATCCCCGGCGCACATTCCCATTGCACCGGGCATGGACGCGGTCCAAAGCAGATTTGATTTTAGTGGCGAGGGGCTGGCAGGCAATGGCGACACGCTGCCTACGGTCACGTTAATAGTCGTCGCGCTGCCAACAGAGCCCAGGCCCAGGCCCATGCTTTTGAAGGAATAGTAATATAACGCGAAGAATCCGAGGCTGGCCAGGATTCCGAAAATCGACAAGCCGACGCCCCATCGCGCCATGCCGGTGGGGCCGCGTTTTTTGCTCAAATAGACAAGCCCCAACACGAGGCCGATGATTCCGCTTAAAACGCCGATTATGAGAAAACTAAGCCCGACCGCCGCAATTCCGAGGACCAAACTGGCCAGGGCCAAACCAGTCGGGGGCGGAAAAGAGGACTGGGCGTCGAGCGGCGGAGAGTCCATGAGTTAAACCGGTGGCGGCGCGGCTTCAGGGAGGGGCTGCTCTGGCTGGCAGGCGTCAATCACATTGGGCCGCGTCATGAAAAAGAGGAGCAGGGCCGGATAACCCACCCCGAAAAGAAGACCAACCACCAATCCAATCATGGCGAAGCCTTGCATCATTCCCTGCGGCACGTTGGGAACATTTTCCATCATCCGCTTTGTGTAGGGCCAGGAGAGCATGGACATCACGACCACCCGCACAATGTCGATGACCGAATAGATGATGGAGCCGAGGCGCGCCCAGTCTTTGAGAAGCAGCAGCCCGATGCCGAACGTCAGGAGAACGACACCCATCACGGCTCCAGCCACCGCGTTAAAGTGCATCAAGGCGGAATAGTTGGGGTCCGCCTGCATCGCTTGCAAGGCGGGATTGCTGGAGGGCGTTTTGATGCGCGAGAGCACCATCATCATGAACAGGCCGGCCATGAGCATCAAGGCCCAGCCGATGTTGAGGATGCCGAAGATCAAAGTGGACACTGGCCGTTGGCGCATACGTTTCCTCTTCGTTAAGTTGACAGACTGAAACCGCTTTCGCGCGATGATTCTCCCGAACCCCCGCCAAAGCAAGGAAAAATCAGCCGGTTTGAAAACCGTCTAACTGACCAAAGGCAAGGTCAGTGGATAATGGTAACTTCGGCCATCCGAGGCTTTGATGGCGGCGATAATGCCAAAAATTATCGCCCCGACCCACAACAGAAACAAGAGCGGGAAGCCGATGACAAAAAAGCACAAGACGAAGCAACACAACCCATAAATCAGGAGAGTAATGTGAAAATTCAACGCTTCGCGCGCGTTGGCTTCCAGATAATCGGACTCGTTCCTCATCGCAAGATAGACGACCAACGGCACGACGATGCCCACGGCGGGAGCAAAGAACACCGAGAGATGGCAGAGAATGCCCCAGATTTTGTCGCGGCCGGCGGGTTGGGCGAGCACGGGTGTTTCCATAGCGATTTAGTTTCTGGTTGCAGTATGATGCCAGGCGGTGTGTATGTCAAGATGCGGAGTGCCCTTGGGGCGCGGGCTTCTGCCTATGCGCGGTCTCGCAGGGCGGCGCGATTTTTGACGCCGGCGGCACGATGCAACTGGCCTCGCGCGTGCTGGCGTCCAACGCGGTTGCAGGGAGGCGCCGCAGCGCCTCCACCGTTAGTTTATGCAGCGGGCATTCTGCGGGCTTGCTTGAAAACTTTTGTTTGATTACTTTTGGTCTCATTAAAATCACAACCATGAAATCAGCTTTCATCGGCGCACTGGCGCTGCTTTTCGGCGCGGCTGGCCCGCTGGCAGTTTCGGCCAGCGGCCTTGCCTGGGATCAGAAGCCCGATTCGCTGGCGCTGCTCAAGGACGGGCAAATCGTGTGGCGGTTCAATTATGGCGGCAAGGAGATCAAACCGAATTTTCATCCGCTGGCGGTGGCGGGCGGGCCGATGCTGAGTTGTTACCAGCCCAAGGACCATCCGTGGCATCGCGGCTTGTGGTTTTCGTGGAAGTACGTCAACAAAGTCAATTATTGGGAGGAAAGCAAAAAGACCGGCTTGCCCGAAGGCGTGACGGCGTGGAAGGCCCCGGAGGTTCATGCGAAGCCGGATTTTTCCGCGCGCTTCGTCCTGGATTTGAATTATCATCCCAGCAACGGCCCCGTTGTGTTGACAGAGCATCGCGTCATCACGGTGTCGGCGCCGGACCAGGCGGGGGGGTATCATCTGGATTGGGACATGACGTTCCGCGCGGCGGCCACGGCCTTGTTGGATCGCGCTCCGCCGGTGGACGAAAACGGAGTCAATCGGTCGGGCGGCTATGCCGGCTTGGGCATTCGCGGGGCGGAAGATTTGCGGGACGCGCAGGTGGCCACGAGCGAAGGGCCGGTGGAGTATGAGAACCATCGTTTTCGCGGGCGCGCTCCGGCGCTGGATTTTTCCGGGGTCGCGGATGGCCGCGCGGGCGGCGTGGCTTTTCTGGATGACAGCGCCAATCTCAACAGCCCCACGCCGTGGTATGTCATCAACGCCCCGCCCATGTATTACATTAGCCCGGCGGTCATCACTTACCATCCGCAAACGCTGGAGACTGGGGAGACGCTGGCGTTGCGGTACCGGGTCGTGGTGCATCCTGATCGTTTGACACCCGAACAGCTTCGCCAGGCCTCCGCGCAATACAAGACCGACCTCGGCGCGGCCCGCTAAATTGCCGCTGCCACCCGGCCGCGCTTGAGCACGCCGATGGAATAAGCAATGTAGTAGCCGGCCAATAATCCCAGAACGCACATCGAAAGCGGGCTTTGCAGCAGGCCGGGCGTCTGAGGAGAATCGGACGTTTGATTTGACAGCACAAACAGCCGGCAGGCAACTCGCACCACCAGCAGGACGGAAAGCCCGGAGCCAAAATATGGGTTGGGCGTGTAAAAACGCCCCGCCGGCGTTGATTCAAACCGCGTCAGTCTCAATCCGGCCGCGGCCAGCAGGACTCCTAAAACCAATCCTCCGAGTGTGCCAGGCAGCAATGGCAGATAAATAATGGAAAAGGCGATCATGCCGGCGGCAACGATGGAAAACATGACCACTCGCGCGATGAGGCCCTTGGGCTGCAAGGCCTGCCGCCCAATATTTTTGCGCACGCGATTGTAGATTCGCCAGGCGAAGATGGCCGTTATGGCCACGGGCGCCACGCTGTTGGAATTCAAGGGCATAATTTTGCGCAAATCCGAAACCGCGAGCATGACAAATCAGCGCGGAATTGAAATGCTTTTTTCGCGGACGGGATTTGATACTGTCGGCTTCGCGATGCCACTGCGCGTTCTCATCGTTCCCGACAAGTTTAAAGGAAGTTTGACAGCCCATCAGGCCGCCGGCGCCATCGCGCGCGGCTGGCACAAGGGCCGGCCTGAGGACTTTCTGGACGTGCTTCCCATGAGCGATGGCGGGGATGGCTTCGGCGAAGTTCTGAGCGAATTGCTCGGCGCGGCCGTGCGCTGGGTGGCCGCCGTCGATGCCGCTCATCGTCCTGTGCGCGCGCCTTGGTGGTGGAAGGCGAAGACCAGGCTCGCCATCGTTGAGTCCGCGACGGTCAACAGCCTGGCCAGGCTGGCGGGAAAGGGTTTGCACCCATTTCAACTTGACACGTTTGGCCTGGGCAAAGTTCTGCGGGCGGCGGAGCGGGCGGGCGCCAAGGAATGCGTGGCCGGCATTGGCGGCAGCGCGACTAATGACGGCGGGTTCGGCCTGGCCCGCGGGCTGGGCTGGCGCTTTTTCGATGGCGATGGCGCGGCCTTGAAGGAATGGTGGCAACTGAGCCGGTTGGCGGACATTCGCGCGCCGAAAACCTTCCTTAAAATGTGTTTGACTGTAGCGGTGGATGTGCGCAATCCGCTGCTGGGGCTGAGCGGATGTTCCGCGATTTACGGGCCGCAAAAGGGATTGCGCCGCGAGGATTTGGAGCTCGCGGAGAAATGTCTCGCGCGCATGGCCCGCGTGATGAAAGAGCAGCACGGGCGGGATTGCGCGAAGGCGCCCGGCGCGGGCGCGGCCGGCGGCCTGGGCTTTGGTTTGACAGCATTCGCCGGGGCCAAGATCGAATCGGGTTTCGAACTTTTCGCCCGCCGCGCGGGGCTGGAAGAGCGCATCGCCGCGGCGAATGTGGTGGTGACCGGCGAAGGCACGATGGATGAGCAGACACGGATGGGGAAAGGCGTGGGCCAGGTGGCGCGCGCTTGCGGTCCGCGAGGAGTGCCGTGCATTGGCCTGGCTGGAATCGTTGACGCGCCGGCGGCCGAATCCGGGTTGTTCGCGCGCACGCGCGCGCTGATTGAATTGGCGGATTTGGCGCATGCTCAAAGCGAGGCGGCCCAGTTCCTGGAACGGCTGGCGGCGGAAACGGCCCGGGCTTGGCGGTGAGGCGCGTATTTTATATCGCAATCTACCGTAATTTGCCGCAATTGCCTGCGTTTACCTGCAACTGCATTCTTTTCCATCCAGATTAGACAATGTTTGTCATTCGCTACTAATAACACCTAACGGATATAATGCAATATATTATGTCATAATTAACAAATCATAACGATATTTATTAGTTAAACTTAATTCAGATAAAATTTGGAATTGGCTTTTAAGCGATTTGGGTGTTCAGTAACTGAATGATACTGGAAGACCATTTGGGAGACATCTTGCGCAAGGGACGCAATTCGGCGGGCGTGACGGCGGGCGCCGCCGCCCAGGCGGGCGGGTTGCCGGAGGCGGCGTACTTGGCTCTGGAAGAGACGGGAACACTGGGAGCGGCTGTCAATCTGACCGCACTCGGCCAGGCCGTCGGATTGAATGGCGCCAAGCTGGAGCGAATCGCCAAGGGCTGGCTGCCTGCCGCATCTGATTTGACGGTTTGGCGAGAATTGCGCCAGTTCACGACCACTGGCAACGGCTTGACGGTCCATTGCTATTTGATTTGGGACGAGGTTTCGCGGGAGGCGGCTTTATTCGATACGGGATGGGAGGCTGGCCCGATTTTTCAATGCATCGAGGAAAATGGCCTGGCGTTGAAGCATCTCTTTTTGACCCATACCCATGATGACCACGTTGCGGCCATGGGCGCGGTGCGGGAAAAATTCCCCAAAATTCATTTGCACACCAGTGCCAAAAGCGCGCCCCCCCAGCATCGCAATCGGACCAACGATTTCACTCATCTCGGCAGTCTGCGGTTGACGAACCGGGACACGCCGGGCCATGCTGAGGATGGCGTGACGTATATTGCAGGCAACTGGCCTGATGATGCCCCGCACGTGGCGATTGTCGGCGACGCGATTTTTGCGGGGTCGATGGGCACGGGAAAACAATCATGGGAGCTGGCACGGCAAAAGGTGCGAGATCAAATACTGACCCTCCCAGGGGATACTTTGCTCTGTCCCGGACATGGGCCATTAACCACGGTCGCGGAGGAACGGGCAAACAACCCGTTTTTTTGATCATGTAACGATAATGGCGGCCGAGAATGTTTATTTACCCTAAGAAATATGAGGTCATCGTGGTCGGAGCGGGCCATGCGGGAGTGGAGGCGGCTTTGGCGGCGGCTCGCATGGGTTGTTCGACTTTGCTCCTGACGATGAACGCCGATACGATTGGGCAGATGTCCTGCAACCCGGCCATCGGCGGATTGGCCAAGGGACATCTGGCCAGGGAAATCGATGCGTTGGGCGGGGAGATGGGGAAGACCACGGACATGTCGGGCTTGCAATTTCGGATGCTCAATACGAAGAGGGGACCATCGGTTTGGGCGCCGCGCGCTCAATGCGATAAAAAAGCCTACCAGTTCCGCCTCAAATGGATTTGCGAGCGTGAACCGAATCTGGATGTGAAACAGGGGCAAATCGCGAAGATATTGCACAACAATACGGGGGCTTATGGAATTCAGACGACACTTGAAGTCGAATATCATGGCGTGACAGTCGTGGTCACCACGGGGACTTTTCTGCGGGGGTTAATGCATATTGGGGCTAACCAGCAAGCGGGCGGTCGAGCTGGAGAATCGGCTGCGATGGACTTATCTGGATCGTTGAGGGAAGTCGGATTGGAATTGGGCCGTCTCAAGACTGGCACCCCGCCCCGCTTGCTGCGACGGAGCATAGATTTTTCCAGAACACAAATTCAGCCGGGAGACGAGCCGATTCCGTATTTCACGTATTGGAAGGATGATTTGTTCCACGTGGAACAATCGGCCAAGCATCCCAAAGGATCGATCCTTGATCAACTCGGCGGCCAACTGCCTTGCTATATTACATACACCACCGACGCCACGGCTCAGATCATTCGGGCCAATCTGCACAAGTCGCCGATGTACTCGGGAGTGATCGAGGGAGTGGGGCCGCGGTATTGTCCGTCCATTGAGGACAAGATAGTCAAGTTCCCGGAAAAGGAGCGGCAGCAAATATTCCTCGAACCGGAAGGAATCGCGACAGATGAGATTTACGTGAACGGGTTTTCGACTTGCCTGCCGTTCGAGGTGCAAGTCGAAATGGTGCGCACGATCATTGGTTGCGAGGACGCGGAGATCATGCGGCCGGCATACGCTGTCGAATATGACTTTGCATTTCCGACCCAGTTGCACGCGTCACTGGAAACAAAGGTCTGCCGCAATCTTTTCTTGGGCGGACAAATCAATGGCACGTCCGGTTACGAAGAAGCGGGTGCGCAAGGGTTGATGGCTGGCATCAATGCCGCGCGCCGGGTTCAGGAACGACCGCCGGTGGTGCTTCGCCGAAATGAGGCCTATATTGGGGTGTTGATCGATGACTTGGTTACCAAAGGGACTGTTGAACCGTATCGCATGTTCACGTCGCGGGCGGAGTATCGCCTTTTGCTGCGCCAAGATAATGCTGATCTTCGGCTGTCCCAACTCGGCTTTAACATCGGTCTCCTGCCGGAACGGAACTTCCGGAGGTTTGAAACGAAGAAGGCAAAGATCGAGGGCGAGTTGCAACGGCTGGAAAAGACTCGTTGCGGCCCGGACACGCTCGCCCAATTGTTGCGCCGGTCAGAAATAATTTACGCAGATTTGCCTGCTCGTGATGACCGACTCCCGGCAGAAGTGATTCAGCAAGTTGAAATCGCGCTAAAGTATGAAGGTTATATTGCGCGGCAGGAAATTGAAGTGGCCAAGATGAAAGGGTTGGAGGATAAGCAAATCCCGTCTTGGATGGACTACGCGCGCGTGCCCAGCCTCCGCACTGAGGCTCGTCAAAAACTGGCCAAAATCCAGCCGGAGACGTTGGGCCAAGCTTCCCGCATATCTGGTGTTTCGCCGTCGGATGTTGGAATTCTCATGGTCTGGATGAAAAGCGGCCCGCCTGCGCTTCAAACAAAGCCTGAGTGACATTGGTGGCGCAGTGTGTCACACGTTGTGCCATCTTGGCTCATGAACCGTTGACATTCAAAGTCGGCATCCAATTCATAAGGCGTTTGTGCGCAACATGATATACACTTTATAGCTTCCTGGCACTGTCCTTGCTTTAATGAAATTGAATTTTTATGGCTAAAGTAATTGGCATTGATCTTGGAACCACCAACTCCTGCATGGCCGTCATGGAAGGCGGCGAGCCGGTGGTATTGGAAAACTCCGAAGGCAAACGAACGACCCCTTCCGTTGTCGCCTTTACCAAAACGGGAGAGCGCCTGGTCGGCGACGCCGCAAAGCGCCAAGCCGTCACGAACTCCAGAAATACAATTTATTCCATCAAGCGCTTCATGGGGCGCAAGTTTAACGAAGTCCAGGAAGAGCTTAAGCGCGTCCCATACAAGGTCGTCTCCGGACCCAATGGCGACGCCGCAGTGGAGGTCGATGTGGATGGCAAGCCGAAACAATACAGTCCGCAGGAGGTTTCGGCAATGATTCTGGCCAAGCTCAAGACGGATGCCGAGATGCGCCTGGGCGAGAAGATCAGCCAAGCCGTCATCACTGTGCCGGCTTATTTCAATGATTCCCAGCGGCAAGCCACGAAAGATGCCGGCCGCATCGCCGGGCTGGAAGTTCTTCGCATTATCAACGAGCCGACGGCCGCCTCGCTTGCCTACGGGTTGGACAAGAAAAAGAACGAGGAAATTGCGGTTTATGACCTCGGCGGCGGCACTTTCGATATTTCCGTGCTGGAGATTGGAGACGGCGTTTTTGAAGTCAAAGCGACCAACGGCGACACCCACCTGGGCGGCGACGATTGGGACAACCGCATTATGGATTGGATTCTGGACGAATTCAAAAAAGAGCACGGCATGGACCTGCGCAAGCAGCCCGACGCCCTTCAGCGCATTAAGGAGGAATCGGAAAAGGCCAAGATCGCCCTTTCCAGCGCGCAGCTTTACGAAATCAATTTGCCGTTTATCACGGCCGACGCCAGCGGGCCCAAGCACGTCAGCACCAAGCTGACCCGGGCCAAAATGGAGCAACTGTGCGACGATTTGTTCGAGCGCACCATCGGTCCTGTCAAGAATTGCCTGAAGGACTCCGGGCTGACCGGTGAAAAGATGGACGAATTGGTGCTGGTCGGCGGCATGACCCGCATGCCGCGCGTGGTTGAAACGGCGCGCAACCTTGTCAACAAACCGCCGCATCAAGGCGTTAACCCGGACGAAGTGGTGGCGGTTGGCGCGGCCATCCAAGCCGGCGTGCTCAAAGGAGAGGTCAAGGACGTGCTGTTGCTGGACGTGACGCCGCTCTCGCTGGGCATTGAGACCCTTGGCGGCGTGTTCACCAAATTGATCGACCGCAACACCACCATCCCGACGCGCAAATCGGAAATCTTCTCGACAGCGGCGGACAACCAGCCGGGCGTTGAGATACACGTTTTGCAGGGAGAACGTCAATTCTCGCGGGATAACAAAACAATCGGCAAATTCAATCTATCGGAAATTCCGCCCGCCCCGCGCGGCGTGCCGCAGGTCGAAGTGACTTTCGACATCGACGCGAACGGCATTTTGCATGTCAGCGCGAAAGATTTGGGCACGGGCAAGGAGCAAAAGATCGCCATTACCGCCAGCAGCGGCCTCTCGAAGGATGAGATCGAGAAAATGCGCAAGGACGCCGAGGCTCACGCCGAGGACGACAAGCAAAAGCACGAAGAAGTCGAAGCTCGCAACGAGGCCGATAACACGGTCTATCGCAGTGAAAAAATGTTGAAGGACAATGGCGACAAAATTTCCGCCGAGCAAAAGACGAAGATCGAAGAAACGGCCAAGGCCGTGCGCGAAGCCTTGCAAGGCACCGATTCGGCCGCCATCCGGTCGGCTACGGAGAAGTTGAATGAAGCCTGGCAGGCGGCCTCGGCGGATATGTATCGCGCCGCGTCCGAAGCGGCCAAGGCGCGCGGCAGCGCCGCTGGCGGACCCACGCCGCCTCCGGGCCAGCAACCTGAAACCGGCGCCGGCAAAGGCAAGGAAGAAGGCCCCATCATCGATGCGGAAGTGGTGGATGAGAAGAAATAATTCGAGCCGATGGGCGCAAACCCCTCGTCTGCCATGTTGAGAATTACCAGGAAAACCGCATGGCCGTTGTGAGCGGCGAGTTAAAACGCATTGCGGCAAGCCTTCTGTGGTGGCAATCTCCAGAAGTTTCGCTGGCCATTCCGCGCCGGTTTCCGGCACAGGTGATGGCCTAGATTTTGCCCGCGCGAGTGCGCCGGGATTTGATTCGTAGAGAATAAAAAATGAAACAGTAAATAAAGGAAAACATAAATATGGCCATTAACGTCAAACCTCTCGGCGACAGGATTCTTGTCGAACCGGCTGAAGAGAAAGAAGTCAAAAAGGGCGGCATCATCATTCCCGATTCCGCCAAGGAAAAGCCCACCGAAGGCATTGTCGTCGCCCTCGGCACCGGCAAAACCGACGATAACGGAAAGAAAATTCCGTTCGAAGTCAAAAAGGGCGACCGCGTGCTGGTGAGCAAATACGGCGGCACCGAAATCAAACTCAATGACAAGGACTACAAAATTTTCAATGCCGATGACATCATCGCGATCATTGAGTAAGCCCGCATCCGTCTAACCTTTAACATCATCTCATAACAGGAAAAAATTTTATGGCAGCAAAACAACTTATTTTTGAAGAAGCCGCGCGGCAGTCGCTCTTGAAGGGCGTCAACAAATTGGCGCGCGCCGTCATCGCCACCCTCGGCCCCAAAGGCCGCAATGTGGTGCTTGACAAGAAATTCGGCTCTCCCACCGTGACCAAGGACGGCGTGACCGTCGCCAAGGAAATCGAGCTGGAAGACCCGTACGAAAACATGGGCGCCCAAATGGTGCGCGAAGTCGCCAGCAAGACGAGCGACGCGGCCGGCGATGGCACCACCACCGCCACCGTTTTGGCCGAAGCGATTTATTCGCAGGGCCTCAAATTCGTCACCGCCGGGGCCAACCCGATTTCCATCCAGCGCGGCATCAACAAGGCCGTCGAAGCCGCCGTCGAACACCTGGCCAAGATTTCCAAGCGTGTCAAAGACAAGGAAGAAATCAAGCAAGTCGCCACCGTGTCCGCCAACTGGGACACCACGATCGGCGAAATTATTGCTGACGCCATGGACAAAGTCGGCAAGGACGGCACCATCACAGTCGAAGAAGCCAAGTCCATCGAAACCACGCTCGACGTGGTCGAGGGCATGCAGTTCGACAAGGGCTACCTCTCTCCTTACTTCGTGACCAACGCCGAGACGATGGAAGCGAAATTGGAGGAGGCCTACGTCCTGATTTTCGAGAAGAAAATCAGCAGTCTTAAGGACTTGCTCCCATTGCTGGAGAAGGTTGCCAAAGTCGGCAAGCCGTTGTTGATCATTTCTGAGGAAGTCGAGGGCGAAGCTCTGGCCACCTTGGTTGTCAACAAATTGCGCGGGACCATCAACGTGTGCGCGGTCAAAGCCCCGGGCTTCGGCGACCGCCGCAAATCCATGTGCGAAGACATCGCCGTGCTGACGGGCGGGCGTTTCATCAGCGACGACCTTGGTGTCAAACTGGAAAACATCCAGTTGGAAGACTTGGGCCGCGCCAAGAGCATTGTCATTGACAAAGAAAACACGACCATTGTCGAAGGCAATGGCAAGTCCTCCGAGATCCAGGGGCGTGTCAATCAAATCCGCCGCCAGATCGAGGAGACCACCTCCGATTACGACCGCGAGAAGCTTCAGGAACGCCTGGCCAAGCTGGCCGGCGGCGTGGCCGTCATCAATGTCGGCGCCGCGACCGAGACCGAGATGAAGGAAAAGAAGGCTCGCGTCGAGGACGCGTTGCACGCGACCCGCGCGGCTGTCGAAGAGGGCATCGTCCCCGGCGGCGGCGTGGCGCTGCTGCGCTGCTTGCCCGCGCTGGAGAGCCTCAAGCTGTCCGGTGACGAGCAGATCGGCGTGGACATTGTCAAACGCGCCATCGAAGACCCGTTGCGCGCCCTCGCGGCCAATGGCGGAGTCGAAGGCTCCATCGTGGTGCAGGAAGTCAAGAAGCGCAAAGGCAACGACGGCTACAACGTCGCCACTGGCGAATACGAAGACCTCGTCAAAGCTGGCGTGGTGGACCCGAAGAAGGTCACCCGTTCAGCGTTGCAGAACGCGGCGTCCATCGCCGGCCTGCTCCTGACGACCGAGTGCCTGATCACCGAGATTCCGGAAAAGGAAAAGACTCCTCCGGCGCCCGGCGGCCACGGCGGCGGCATGGGCGGAATGGATTACTAAGCAGTCCGTTCCAGTTACAGAATTCGCGCGAGGCTGGCATGACGCCAGCCTCGCTTTTTTTTAGCAATGCTGGGCGGAAATCATCCATGATGCGCGTTGATAAGCAACAACGTGCAATCTATATCTCCGCTGATGACAAGCGCAACGATCTCAAAACTTTTAGTCCGCGCCTCCGCAACTATTCTTGTTCTCGCTGCGATGGCCGCGCGCGCTCAGTACGTTCCTGGCGCTCCTTCATTGGGGACGTCGAATTCCTGGGCGCTCTCCGGCAGCGCGCGGCTTTTATGACGACAACTATTTGACTCAGGCAAAATCCAGGGAACTGTCCCATCCGTCCGCATGGGGCGCGGAGTTAAGCCCGTCGATTGTGGCAAAGTTCGCGCCGGCGGGAGCGGTCGTGTCTTTGACTGATGCCGCCGATTTCAGAAGGTATGACGGACCCGGCAACCACAGGACAGATGTTACGGAGCAATTCAACGGAGGTGTCTCGCACGAGTTTGGCGGCCGCGTCAAAATTCATTTGGACGATTCGTTCGCCCTGTCACAAGAGCCGACAGTCATCGACCCGTCGATTGTTACGATGCCATATCGCGTGGAACCCGGCGCTTTCCGCAACACTGGAGAATTGGACTTGACAGTCGGCTTGACCAAAGACGTTGACGTTTACCTGGGATACGAGAATAAGGAGTACTTTTATGAGCAAAACGCGAATAGCGTGGTTGGTTACCCTTTCTTTGCACCTGCCAGCCTCCATTTTCCGTTAGCAAGCCAGGACGACGCTTTGGATCGCATGGAACAGTTGGCGGAAATGGAATTGCGCTGGAAGGTGTCGGCGAAAACGACTGCCATTCTCGGCTATAAATTTCGAGATACAAGCTACACAGGCGATGGATATGTCGAGTATCCTTACGGCCCTTCCTATCCGTACAACATTTCGGAGGGCGGCACTTCCTTTTCGGGCCGTCTCAGTTCGTTTCGCAATTCGGAAGCGCATTATGGATACGCTGGAGTGGAAGAGTCGTTTAATCCGAACCTAACCGGGGCGATCCGGGCCGGCGGGGAATTCGTGGATTACGAACGGGCGGACACCTCGCGGCTTTCTCCTTACGTGGACGCCAACCTCACCTGGCGATTTCTGCCCGGCCGCGAGGCTCAGGTTGGAGTCAAACATCTCCATAATGCAACCGATGTTGTCGGCATAGCGCCGATGCCGCCCGTTTTGGACGCCGAAACCACGGCGGCTTATTTTTCTGTGGGCGGCAAGGTCGCGGGCAACTTCACCGGCTCGCTGATGGGCCAGGCGCAGCATTCCGCGTTCGTGGGCGGAGGACCGAACTTCAACGGCAAAAACGAGGACTTCGGCTTCGTGGAACTAAGTTTGGGCTGCCACTTCACCTCCTGGCTGCTGGCCGAAACGGGCTGCAATTACAGCCGGCTCACCTCCGATTTGCCAGGCCGTGAATATACACGCAACTTCGCTTTCCTTGGTGTGCGCGGCACATGGGGCCGCTGAAAGCTCGTTCGTCAGCGGTCGGGATTGAACGAGCCGCCGCAACCTGGTTTGTAAAGTCGAATTCCCAGGACCTCGCGCATGATTTCGAAGTGGTGGTCTTTTGCGTAAACTCGGCACGTCCATCGCAAGGCCATGCTCGCGATTAAAACGTCGTTCCAAGGCACGCTGTGTCCCTTGTCGCGGAGAGGCCATGCGCACTCTTTGGCGAATTCCCAGGCGCTGTCGTCCATCGCCCGGTATGGGATGCAGCCAAGATAGGCGGACAGTTTCTTGCGCTCCTGCGCGCGTGCGCCGCCGAGGAATTCCAATTTGACAGGGCCGCAAAACATCGCTTCGGCAGCCTCGAGCAGGCCCTCCAATCCCACTTTGTGCTCAAGACTGCCGTCGCGGCGCGCGGCTTCAATCCAAACCGATGAGTCAACAAGAACCATCAGCCTTGGAGTTTTTCGATTTCGTCGTTGGTCGCGTGATAGTCAAACGCTCCTTCCCGCAACAACTTGCCAAATTCCTTGGCCTTTTCCCGTTTGACGTATTCCGACACCGCCAACGCGACGGCTGGACTTTTCTTGTCCACGCCTGTGATTTTGCTTAAATCGTCGAGCAATTCATCTTCTATATCAACCGTGATCCTCATAATGCATCAGTTTACATCATTTGCATCGCGAAGCAAGTGTTTTTGTCATCTTTTGTGATTATAATTCTCACGGCTGTATTTTCCAGCCCTCAAGTCCTCTTCGGCTTCTTCCAATTTTTGACTAACGGCCATTTGCTCCCAATACACATGCAATCGTCCTCTGCCGCACTCGCACATGGCCTCTTCCCAGCGGTTTCGTTGCAATTCAATGGGAGGCGGTTGGATAGAACCTTGGATGAGCAATCCGTTGCGGGAACGGCGCTGCGCGGCTCCGGCGATTTTGCGGCCATGCCACAACACATCGTCCTTCTCCGCGCCGATGAAACATTGGCCTGGAATTTCTTTTTGACTCGTCGGCGAAAGAGACGCCGCGACATCCATCATCTCGAAAGCGGCGCGAACCCACTCATGGACGCGCCGGTAACTTTCCATCGCTTTGAGCCTATGCCACTCATGGCCGGCCGGGAATACAAGGCTGTAAGTCCAATCGGCGTCGTGCGGCACCAGTCCGCCGCCCGTAGGCCGCCGCACGAGCGGACGCAACACCGTCAGTTTCTCGACCTCCGCGTATCTCTGTGAGTAACCAAAGGAGGCGGCGCGTTCGATCCAGCCATAAAACCGCAAAATGGGGCGGCCCAATTCTGGCGCCAATTGCAGCAGAGCTTCATCCAGCGCCATGTTATAATCAGCCGGATTTTTGCCTTGCCGCAGCAGGAGCCAGGTGGCGTTCGCGCTCATTCTGTCAAATACGCATCCGCATTTTCTTTTGCTGTTCCGGGGTCAGTTTGGGGTTCAGCGCTTTTTGGCCGGCGGGGCAGACGGCCTTGATCTCGCACTGCGGGCAATCCGGGCTGCGCGCGAAACACCGGCGGCGTCCGTGCCAGATCAACCAATGGCTCAGGTTCATCCAATCCTCTTTCGGGCACAGCGCCTGCAAATCGGCCTCGATTTTTTCCGGCGCGGCATGGGCGCTCAAAGCGAGCCGGTGCGACAAACGCGCGACGTGCGTGTCGACCACCACGCCCACATTGATGCCGAAGGCGTTGCCCAAAACGACGTTGGCCGTCTTGCGCCCGACGCCGCTCAACGCGGTCAATTCCTCCATCGCGCGAGGGACTTCGCCGCCATGTTTCTCAACCAATGTTTGACAAGCGGCCTTGATGTTCTTGGCCTTATTGCGGTAAAGGCCGATGCGGCGGATGGCGTCTTCCAATTCCGCCAAAGGCGCGTCCGCGTAATCCGCGGCGGTCCGATATTTTTTGAAAAGATCGGGCGTGACAATATTGACTTGGCGGTCGCTGCACTGGGCGGAGAGCATCGTTGCCACCAGCAATTCCAGCGGGTTCGCGTAGTTAAGCTCGCAATGAGCGTCCGGGTAAGCGGCCTTCAATCCGGCCATGATGCGCCTGGCGCGCGCCTGGCGGTCCTTGGAATTCTCACGGGCCATAGGCTGCCGGACCGCTATCGGGCGAAGTCGTCCGTGCGGAAAGGCGATGCAGGCAGGCCGGCTTTGTTCCACAAGTTGACCACCGGGTAATCAGCCCAGCCGTAGCGCACTGCCACTGGCTCCGGCGCCAGCGGACTGTGAACGACGACCGTGTTCCCTTTGATATCCGCCAAGGCCCAGAAAAATTTCCCGTCCCCGCCCGCGATGGCGAAGCCGGTCAAATCTCCATCCCGCGCTTCCAGGCCGCTTGCGGCATGATCGAATGTCAAAATAATATGGCTGCCTTTAATCTTCATCTGCTTGTAAATCGGGCCGGAATATTCGACCGTCTCATGATAGGCAAGAGCGCGCGCGGCCAAAGCGAGCCGGTCGCCGACGGGCTTTTTATGCGTCGGGTGAATGTTGTTTTGCTCGCCAACATCGGTGATGACAGCCATGCCGACGTTGTGGAGTTTTTGCGCGGCCTGAAGCTGGGCTTCGCGCAAGGATGCCCAGGCGCTTTCGCGCGGCTCATGCTGGATCGGTTTGTAAGGCGCCAATTGCACGAGGAGAAAGGGAAACTCCCCTTCGCTCCAGAGCGAGCGCCAATTGCGGATCAGATCGGCGAACAAATGATGATACTGCTCGGCCTGCTCCGGCGAATTGGCATTGCTTTCGCCCTGATACCAGAGGGCGCCACGAATCGCGTATGGAATCAGCGGCGCGATCATCCCGTTGTAAAGTTCGGACGGCATCCACGGCCGGCGCGGCGCGCGTTGCGTGAAAGTCGTGTTGCTTTCCTTGGCTGCCTGGCGCTCCTTCTGGAATTTTTCCAGGCTTTGGTCGAACCTGGCTTCGTCCAGCGACCCTTGCTTGATGATGCCAATTTCATAATCTGGATTGGCCCGCAGCGCTTTGTCATCCATCCACGCTTCCGCTGGCGTGCCGCCCCAATCGGACTCGATCAACCCGAACGGCACGTGCATCTTGGCTTGCAGATCGCGCACGCAATAATAGGCCACCGCGGAAATGCCGGCCACGCTCTCCGGGCTGGCTTCGCTCCAGCTTGCGTTGATGTCGTTCGTTGGCGATTCACTTCGCGCATGCGCCACTCTCATCACGCGGATCATGGGATTGCTGGCGGAAGCAATATCATTCGAGGCTTCGAAGGATTGGCGGAGCGGGAATTCCATATTTGACTGCCCTCCCGCCAGCCAGACTTCGCCGACAAGCACATTTTTAATCTCAATGCGATTGCCAGCGATGATCGTGAGCGTGTCCGGGCCGCCCGGTTTGAGATCGCGCAGCCGCACCATCCATTTGCCGCCAGCCACGCGCGTGGAAACAGTTTGCCCGCGAAACCTGACCGTCACTTCCGTGCCGTCCTCGCCCCAGCCCCAGACGGGCGCGGACATTCCCTCCTGCAAAACCATGTTGTCGGAAAACAATCGCGGCAGGCTGACATCGCCGCCCGCCAGGGCGTTCTCGGTTGTCAAAAAAAAGGAAAATGACAGGGCCGCGCCAAGCAAGGCGCCGTTTAGGCATCGATTCATGGCCGACATGATGCGCTCAAACCACTGGCGGGAGTCAAGCGCGTCAACGGCCCGCGCTCCGGTTGGCCTGCCACAGAAGCACCGCGCCCACCGCCTGGAAAATGAAGTTCGGCAGCCAGACAATAATGCAAGGCCCCCGCTCCGGATGATTCTCCCACGCCTGCGCGAGCACGACAAAACTGTAATAGACGAGCATCAGCGCCAACGCGGTCGCGACGCCGATGCTCGTCTCCCGGCGATGCGCCCGGATGCCCAGCGGAATGCCGATGAGTGTGAACCCGATGCACGCGAACGAAAACGAAACCTGGCGGTGCATGTAAACCATGACCGGCATCGTTTCGTCCTTTACGCCGCGTTGTATTTGACGCCGCGCTTTGGCCTGCTGGCTGTTGGCTTTCGGCGCGCGGACCGGCTCGGCCAGCGGGCGTTCGAGGTTGCGCAGTTGCTCCCGCAATTGCGCGAACGTCATGTCGCTGATCGGCACTGTCAATAGCGCCTTCGCCTGTTCGTCAATATTAATATGGAGCGGGATTTCCCCGCCGCCGGCCGGCACCGGGCCGTTAGTGGAACTGCTCCAGGCGGAAGTGTCATGGATGGTCAGGACGATCTGGTGATGGGCGGGGTCGCGCTCGACCGTTCCCTCCGGTCCTTCGGCCCAATACTTCAAATCGCCTGCGCGGTCGTAGCGCACGACGATGACGTGATGGAGATTGGTCTGGTCCTCGGCCACCTTTTCCACCCACACATTGTATTCACCGAGCGGCACCGTCTCGCCGCTGCGCAGGGCGCCGGCAGGCCTGTTGGTTTCGGCGGCGAAGAGCAATTCGCGATACGCGGTGCGGCTGGCCGGGGCGATCTGGAAGTTGAGCCACGCGCACACGCCGCTCACGGCCGCGCTCAACAACAACACCGGCGTGATGAGGCTGACCAGGCTGACACCGCTGGCCCGCGCGGCCACCAGTTCCTGGTCCGCGCTGAAACGCCCGAAGACCAGAAGGGCCGCCGTGAGCATCCCAATGGGCAGCGAAAACGCCAGCACCCACGGTATCAACAATAAAATTCCGTGGGCCGCGACGCCGAGAGTGGCCTGGCGATTGACCAGCAGTTGCAGAATCTGCTTGATGACATTGCCCAGCAGGAGGACGAGCGTGAAGACAAACACCGTCATGCCCAGGGTCGCCAGCATCTGGCGGACGAGGTATCCGTGCAGTGTTTTCATCGAGCGCGTCTCATGTTCGGGAGGCGGCCGGCCGCGATCAAGCCATAAGTCAATACTAATTTACAATCCGCGCCCGCCGCGAAAAAAAGCGGCGCCGGCCCGCCCCGCGGCAAACCGGCGCCAAAACGAATGAACTATTGGCCTTGTTGCTGGCGCGCCGATTCGTCGGCCGCATCGAAGGCGTGCTGCAAGGCGACCAAGTCTTCGCCCGGCTTGAGCGAATCCAGGATGGCCTGCTCCGCCTTGAGCTGCTCGGGTGAATAAGCGGCCGCTTTGATGGACAGGCCGATGCGCCGCTCCGATTTGTCAATCTTGATGACGCGGGCGGTCACTTCCTGCCCGACCTTGAGGACGTTTTTGATCTTGTCAGTCCGCTCCTCGCTCACTTGCGAGATGTGGACCAGCCCATCGATGTCGTGCTGCAAGCCGATGAACGCGCCGAAGCTGGCCAGCTTGGTTACGCTGCCGGTGACGAGGTCGCCGACCTTGTAGAATTGGTCGATGTTGCTCCACGGATCGATTGTCAATTGTTTGACACCGACGGAGATGCGCTGGTTGGCCTTGTCGACCTCCAGCACGACCGCTTCCACGTCATCGCCCTTTTTGAAGACTTCGGAAGGATGATTGATTTTGCGAGTCCAAGAGATGTCTGAAACGTGGATCATGCCGTCCAAGCCCTCTTCCAATTCCACGAACGCGCCGTAGCTGGTCAAATTGCGAATCTTGCCCTTGACCTTGGTGCCGGAAGGATATTTGTCCATCGCGCGGTCCCACGGATTGGCTTCGAGCTGGCGGATGCCCAGCGAAATTTTCTGCTCCTCGCGGTTAATGCCCAGCACGACCGCCTCGATTTCCTGGTCGGCCTTGAGCACGTCGGACGGCTTGGCGATGCGCTTGGTCCAGGACAGCTCGGTCACATGCACGAGACCTTCGACTCCCGGCTCCAGTTCGACAAACGCGCCGTAAGGCACCAAATTGACGACCTTGCCTTTGACACGCACGCCGACTTGGTATTTGGCGTCGATGTTTTCCCACGGATTGCTCAACTTTTGCTTGAGGCCGAGGCTCACGCGCTCTTTCTCGCGGTTGATGTCCAGCACCACGACGTCGATGTCCTGGCCGACCTTGAGAATTTCCGAAGGATGGCCGACGCGGCCCCAGCTCATGTCGGTGATATGGAGCAGGCCGTCAATGCCGTTGAGATCGATGAACGCGCCGAAATCCGTGATATTCTTGACCGTGCCCTTGCGGATGTCGCCCGGGGTCATTTCGGTCAGGAGCTTGGCCCGCTTGTCGTTGCGCTGCTGTTCGATCAATTCGCGGCGGGAAAGGACGATATTCTGGCGCTCCTGGTTGATCTTGACGACTTT
The DNA here is from genome assembly GCA_036501625.1 of Verrucomicrobiia bacterium. GTDB lineage: Bacteria > Verrucomicrobiota > Verrucomicrobiia > Limisphaerales > Palsa-1400 > Palsa-1400. The sequence goes on along the minus strand of DASXZY010000045.1, from coordinate 216,703 downwards.
GAAATCGTAGGTGTTGCCGAGAAACTGGGCCAGGTTTTTGGGCGGGATGATGTCAATCTGCGAGGCGGGCAGAAAAGCCTCCACGCCAATGTTGACCAGCAAACCGCCTTTGACGGCGGCCTTGACCCTGCCGGTAATAGTGCCGCCTTCATTGCAAATTGTAAGGATTTTATCCCAATTCTTCTTAAACTCGGCCTTTTCCTTGGAAAGGATGACCATGCCTTCTTTGTCCTCGAGTTTTTCGATGAGGACATCGATTTCATCGTTGATTTTGACAGCCTTGATGTCGTCGAATTCGTTGGCGGGGATGACGCCTTCGCTTTTGTAGCCGATATCGACGAGGACTTCCTTGGGACGGACTTCAATGATAGTGCCTTTGACAATCTGGCCTGTCGCAAAGGAAGCGGGACTTTGCCGCAGGGCCTCTTCCATCGTTAGCATAATAATATAGTAATATGAACCAACCGAGAGGGAGACTTGCCGGGACACCGGCGAAGACTCCATTGCCTTACCTGACCGCGTTGCCTGGCAACGGAGGTTAAAGGTTAGGTTTGACGTTAACTTTCTTTTCTCAGCCTCAACGAACAGCCGCACACGCGGCGTTCAGGCGGTTGTCATCATACTCCAGTCCTCGTCTCATGCAAGTGAAAAATCGGCGCCATTTTTTGCCGAAAAGGGCGTAATTGACCATGTTTGACCGTATTCAAGTGCAATTGAGTGCAATCGCGCAGGCTTCCGTAGTCCTTTCGCTTCTGACAGGAGGTTGGAGATCCGCGACGCCCTGACATGACCGGCGGCGAAAAAAGCAAACGGCGCGAAAAATCGCAAAATACCCTTTGCCGCGTAATTCCTCTGCCTCCTTGCGGCACAGGCTTCCCGGTTCGGTGGAATAAATGGGGCACTCGGCACCCCGCCTCTCCTGGATCCGGGGCTTGAAAATGGCTTGTTCGACCTTGTTTTGCCTCGTATTGGCGTGGCTCGACTGAGGTTGGATGGCTGGGCCGGTTCGAGAGAATAAATGGGCCTCGCGGCGCTCGCCCGTCCCGATTGAGTGTGGCGGTGCGCCTTCGTTTTCTGAACACTTTCTACGTTCATGCGCAAATTGTGCCAGATATGGAAAAGGCACAAAAACCTACAGTGGGTTTTCAGGTATGATTTTTTTGGAGGGATGCCGCAGGACGGAAGTTGCTTGGGGATAGAGCATTGCAAATGAATACAACGCGAAAAATCGAGAAAACGCCTGCGAAATGATCGTTTTTTTCCGCCAAACCCCCTGTTTTTCTGCAAAAACGCCTGACATTTTGGAAGGTTATTTTGCAAGCTGTTGCCGTTGAATAAGTTAGATATAAGGCAATAGTTATGCTCCGATTTTTACGTTGCCTTCCCATGAGTAAGTTCGACGACCGCATTGAAATATATTTCTCGCACTCGCATAAGTATCCTTCGACTCTGGCGCCTGCGTCAGAATCGAAAATAAATCAGCGGCACGAAGGTGCTTGGAAAAACACTGGCTGCCTTTCGTCGAATATGATGACAAAATATAAGAGATTCAAGGCAAGGTTTTTGCAAGCCAAGCTTGGTTGCCACGGCTTATTTTCCATGAGAGATGAGAGTTACTTGCTTTCCGCGGTGGTTGCCTTTTTTGCAGAGCCGATTTCTTGAAAATGCCACAGTGTTTTCAAAGCTGATGGTGATCATCAGTTTTCTGTGAATTGAAAATACGTTCTACACCAAGCACATGAAGGGAACGAACAAAATTATTTCACACTGAGACCAGCCGCTCTGGTGTAATTCCCAAAGTTCTCTCGATTGAGTTATCGGGCGTTCTGCACGTTTTTGGCGATTAGAGAATCCACATGCTATTGCGGGGCAGGAATTTAAGCGGGGTTGCCGGGCTGACAAATAGAGTACGCAAAAAAAACGCGATAATGCTTGCATCGTTTTTTCGATTATGAGAAGAATATCCTGATTTACGTGGCCTTTTTTGATTATTGACCTATGAAGAACGCACTTTATTGCAAAATTACACCCCTCCTTGCAACGTTTGCAACCTTCCTCATAACGTCGGCGAATGCTTCCACGATATTGTGGACTAACGTCAATGGCGGCAATTGGAATGCGGGCGTCAATTGGAGCCCGAATGTAGTGCCGGGCGGCGCCGACACGGCTGTCATCACCAACTCGGGCACCTATGCGGTGACCAACTCGTCGGGAAGCACGGTTTTTGCTTTGACAATTGGCGGCGCGAGCGGGCAGCAGACTCTTAACTTGCCGGTGAACGACCTGACGATTGACAGCGCAGTCACAGTGAATCCCCGCGGCGTATTCGCTTTGAGCGGGGGACAGATTAGCGGAGGGGTTTACACCATCAACGGCCAGTTTGTTTTCAGCGGCGGAACGATCAATAGCGGCCCGACCATCAATGTGGGCACCAACGGCCTTTTCACGATGGCGGGCGTCAATGGCAACAATTATAACCTGGGATGCACTTTAAATAACTCGGGCACAATGCAATTGGTGAGCGGCAATATATTGATTAATTGGGGAGCCGACGGGATTTTGAACAACTTGCCCGGAGGAGTGGTGGAGTTCACGTCGGACGTTTCGATTGTGAATTACAATAACGGGCCAGGATTCAGCAATGCGGGAACGATTGTCAAATCGGGCGGCACGGGGGTGAGCCAGATCGCGGCGCCCTTCAGCAACACGGGCGCCGTGGAAGCCAATACCGGCACGATCAACATCAATTATAACGGTTCCACCCTGGGTGATGGCAGCACGTTTACCGGCGCGGGCCAGACCACCTTGACATCGGGCAATCTCAGCCAGAACGGCAGTTTGACCAGTTCCAACCTCGTGCTGGCGGGGGCGAACCTTCAATTAAGCGGGACGCTCTATGGCACGCTGACTTGGACCGGAGGCACGCTCGGCAACGGCGGCAGTGTTTTGAACATTGACACCAACGCGACCCTTGTGCTGGCGGGCGTCAATGGCAACAATTATAATATGGGGCAGACCATCAACAACGCGGGGACGATTGAAATTCAGAGCGGCAATCTCCTGGTGAATTGGGGCGCGAACGGCATTTTGAACAATCTGGCCAGCGGCGTCATTGATTTTGTGTCGGACACTTCGATAGTCAATTATAACAATGGGCCGGGGCTGAACAACGAGGGGCTGCTGGTCAAATCTGGCGGCACGGGCACAAGCTATCTCGCGGTGCCGTTCAGCAACAGCGGGACGGTGGAGGCCAATACCGGCACGATCAACATGAATTATCCTGCTTCGTTGACGACGGGCAGTTTGTTCATTGGCACGGGCCAGACCGTTTTGAGCGGCAGCACGATCTTCCAGAGCGGCGTCTTGACCAGTTCCAATCTGGCGCTGGCCGGGGCCACTCTTGATGCCACCGGAACGATCGAGGGCACGCTGACCTGGATCTCGGGCACGTTCGGCGACGGAGGCTACTCCTGTGCCATTGACACCAATGCGACGCTTGTGCTGGCTGGAGTCAACGGAAACAACTACAATATGGGGGAGGCCTTATACAACTCAGGGACGATCCATTTGCAGAGCGGCAATATTTTAATCAACTGGGGCGCGGAGGGAGATCTGATCAACCTTCCAGGGGGGCTGGTGGACATGGCCGGCGATGTTTCCATCGTCAATTATAACAACGGGCCGGGGCTTGATAACCAGGGCATTGTGCGCAAGTCCGCGGGGACCAACACGAGCGTTATTGCCACGCCTTTCAGCAACAGCGGCGTGGTGGAGGCGAGGTCCGGTGTCATTGCGATTGGCAACTACAACACGGCTTTGAATGACGGCAGCTCGTTTATCGGCGCGGGCCAAATCACTTTGACCGGCGGCCAAGTCAATCAAAGCGGCAATTTGACCAGCGCCAACCTGGCGCTGGCCGGGGCGGCCTTTGAAGGAACCGGGACGCTGCACGGCCTGCTCACCTGGACCTCGGGCTCGCTTGGCACCGGAGGCTTTTCGATGACTGTCGCGCCCGACGGGACCATCGTGCTGGCCGGCGTCAATGGCAACAATTATAATTTGGGGCAAATTCTGAATAACGCGGGGGCCGTCATTCTGCAAAGCGGCAACCTGCTCATTAATTGGGGCGCGAATGGGATTTTGGCCAACCTGCCAGGCGGCGTGGTGGAATTTGCGTCGGACACTTCGATAGTCAATTATAACAACGGGCCGGGGTTCAGAAACCAGGGGACGCTGCTTAAAGCCGGCGGAACCAACCTGAGCACGGTCGCCGCGCCCTTCAGCAACCTCGGCGGCTCCATCAACGTGGAGACCGGAAATATTTCCTTGAACAACGGCAGCTATGCTCAAGGCGGCGGCGCACTGGCGGTCACCTTGGGCGGCGCCAATCAAGGGCAGTTCGGCGCGCTGACCGGGGTTGCCAGCGCTTCGCTGGGCGGATTGCTTACGGTGGAATTGACGAACGGGTTCGTGCCGGCGTCGAACACCACGTTTCAGATTCTTTCGTCGTCCAGCCTTGCCGGCACGATGGGGCCGCTGAACATGCCGGCCGGCTTCAGCGTGGCTTACAGCAACAATGGAGTTTATTTGACTGTGACAAACAAGCTGTCCCTGGCGCCCGCCATCACGGTGCAGCCGAGCAACGCGACGACGACGTTCGCCTCCAACGCGCTGTTTGCCGTGGCGGCCGCGGGAGCGGAACCGTTGAGCTACCAATGGTCGCACAATGGAACGATCTTGAGCGACGGCGGGCCAGTGTCCGGCTCGGCCAGCGGGAGCCTGGCCCTCAATGGCGTGACCGATGACGATTCGGGCAGCTACAAGGTGGTGATCAGCAATGCCTATGGCGCGGTCACCAGCATCGTGGCCAAACTTAATGTGCTTGACTGCACGTCGCCCTCGCCGGGCCTTGTTTCCTGGTGGCCCGGCAACGGAAACGCGCTGGACATCGTCAGCGGCAACAATGGCATCTTGAGCAATGGAGTGACTTACGCGCCGGCGGAAGTCGGGGAAGGATTCCAATTCGCGACCAACCATGCCGGAGTGGTGGTGGGCAATCCAACGGATTTGCAATTGCAATCGTTTACCATTGAAGCCTGGATTCAACGCGGCAGCACGGCTGTGGCGTCGACCGACAGCACGGCGGGGAACGGCACCGCTCTCTTGTTTGGCTATGGCCGTGACGGCTACGGCTTTGGCATCGCTCCAAGCGGAACGCTTCTTCTGACAAAGGTTGACGCATCGGAGGCGGATTCGACGGCGGCCGTGACGGATACCAATTGGCACCATGTCGCGGTGACGCTGGCCGCGGGCGGCAAGGTGGTATTTTATCTTGACGGAGCCGCCTATCCCTACAGCGGGGTTTATAATAAAAGTTACAGTTTCGTCACCTCAGCGGCCATCGGCGCGCGCGCGGATCTGCTGAACACGAACAACAATGATTCATTCGACGGCATCATTAATCAGCTCTCCGTTTACAACACGGTTTTGACCTCCAACGAAGTCGCGGCCATCTATGGCGCAAGCACGGCGGGCAAATGCCTGAACACGACGCCATCGATCACGGGAGCGCCGCTAAGCCAATCGGTTGTGGTGGGCAGCACGGCCGTATTCACGGTGACAACGACGGGCCTGCTGCCGCTGACCAATCAATGGTCCTTGAACGGAACCAATTTGAGCGACAACGGGCGCATCACCGGCTCGGCCAGCAATGTGCTGACGATCACAAACGTGCAATTCACCGACGCGGGGAAATACGTGGTGACCATCAGCAACGTCGCCGGCGGAACGATCAGTTTGCCCGCGACCTTGACGGTGCTGCGCAAATCGCCCGTGGTCACTTGGTCCAACGCCGCGCCGATTGACTATGGGACGGCCCTGAACAATGTTCAACTTGACGCTTTGGCGAACGTTCCCGGAACCTTCACTTACAGCCCGGCGCCGGGGGCGATCCTGAACGCGGGAACTTTCCTATTGACGGCCATTTTCACGCCCAGCGACACGGTGAATTATCAAGACGCCACCAACGTCGCGTCCATCACGGTCACGAAAGCGCCGCTGACCGTCACAGCCAGCAACGCGGCCCGCGCTTATGGGCATGCCAACCCGGTGTTCACGGGGCTTATCGCGGGGTTGCAGCCGGCGGACAACATTTCCGCCACCTACACTTCGGCCGCCGTCCCGGCCAGTCCGCCGGGCGTGTATCCCATCGTGCCCGTGCTGCTGGACCCGTTCGGCAGGCTTATCAATTACACGCTGACGGCGATTAATGGCGCCTTGACCATCAGCGCCGCCGCCGCGCCGACGATCTCGGCCGTTTCGCCCATCACGGGCGCGACCAACGGAGGGCTGACGGTGGCATTGACGGGAACCGATTTCGAGGTCGGGACCGCGGTTAATTTTGGTTTGACGCCCGGAACGGCGGTTAATGTAACCAGCCCGTCCAATCTTACGGTGGTGACACCGGTTGCCGCCGCTGGCACGGTGGGTGTCACAGTCAATAATCCGGATGGGAACAGCGTAACGCTGAACAACGCGTTCACTTACGGAGTTCCGCCGGGGATTATTACGCAGCCGTTGAGCCAGTCGGTTGTCGCGGGAAGCAATGTGGTGTTCCAGGTATCGGCTTTTGGCGAAGGCACGCTGAGCTACCAATGGCAATTCAACGGGGCCAATTTGTTGAACCTGCGCGGCCTCTTCAGCGGAGTGCAGACACCCACGCTGACGGTGAGCAACTTGGCGCTGGCTGACGCTGGGGGTTACCGCGTGTTCATCTCTAATTCCTTCGGCACGCTCTACAGCACGCAAGCGATTTTGACGGTGCTGACGCCGCCGACAGTCACGCCGCCGCAGAGCGTGGCGATTGGCGTGGGCGGCAGCGGCGGTTTCTCGGTGACGGCCGGAGGGACTTCGCCTTGGACCTTCCAATGGTATCAAGGCGCCGCGTTGCTGGCTGGGGCGACCAATTCCACTTTGAACTTCCCCAGCGTGCAAACGACCAATGGCGGCCAATATACCGTGGTTGTTTCCAATATTGTTTCGGCGGTGACCAGCGCGCCGGCGACGCTGACGGTGCTCGGCTACTGCGCCACCGCGCAAGCGGCGCAATCCATGTATCCTTCCGGGACGACGGTGCCGATTACGGTGCAGACGGTTAATTGCGGGTCGCAGGCGGGAGTTCCCAATGGCTCGGCCGTGCTCTGGCTCTACAATAACGGCATCAGCCGGTCATTCGCGGTCACGACGGATTCGTCCGGCAATGCCACGGTCAACTTCACGCCGCTGGCCGGGGAAGTTGGGCAGGTGCAATTCGCAGCCGCCTTGCCGGGATTGAGCAATCCCGCCGCGCAAGGCTCTTTCACGCTGCTGGGGATGAGTTTGAGCGCGCCCAGCCTTTCGACGGTTTTGACGGTGGGCTTCCCGCAAACGAATATCGTGACGATCTCGAACTTGACGGGCGACCAGTTGAGCGGATTGGCGGCCAACGTGCTGGCGGCGCCGGCCAACGTGGGTGTGCAAGTCAATGTTCCGGCCGTCCTGCAAGGCAACGCCTCGGTGCAAGCTTCATGCGTCTTTACGCCGACCGGCACGTCGCCCAATTATTCCTCGTTCACCATCCAGTTCGTGACGTCGCAGGGTGTCACCAATAACTTTCAAGTCAACGCGCAAGTGGTGGAGCTGGTGCCGCAATTGCAAGCGACGCCCGCGAACCTGCAAGGCTCCATGGTGGGAGGCCAGCAGACTGTCATTTCGTTCAACCTGGCCAATTTGGGCGGCGCGCCGACCGGCCCGTTGCAGGTTTTCCTGCCCACCAATGCTTCGTGGCTCTCGGCGGTGACGGGCCAGCCGATGCCTTCGCTGGCGCCGGGTCAAACGAACCTGATCGAACTGACGCTGACGCCCACCAACGGCTTTCCGCTGGGGGTGTTTCCCGGCGCCATCGCGGTGGCCGGTTCCAACAGCGATTTGACCATTCCGTTCTCCTTCAAATCCGTATCGACGCAGGTGGGCAATTTGCAGATAACGGCCCAGGATGAGTTTACGCTGACGGCGGTCGGCTCGCCCAATGTCTCCAACGCGACGGTGACGATCACAGACTTCTTGACAGGCACCAACGTGGCCACGGGCGTGACCGGTTCCAATGGCACGATCGTGTTCTCCAACCTGACATCGGCTTATTACAACATCAACGTGGAGGCAACCAACCACGCCGGGTTTGCCGCGACCATTCTGGTGCCGGCCAATCAGACAACCAATATCAACGCGTTCATGAACGTCGATCTGGTGAGCTACTCGTGGGTGGTCACGCCGACGGAGATTCCAGACAATTACGTGTTCACGCTGACGACGGTCTTCCAAACGCAAGTGCCCTGGCCGGTGGTGACGGTTTCGCCCGGAGCGTTCAACTTGTGCGACTTCGCCGGCACGAATCAGGTGGACCTGGTGATTAGCAATTACGGGCTGATCGCAGCGCAGGACTTGGTGCTCTCTTTCGGCTCCAACGCGGATTGGTCCATCGTGCCGCTGGCGAGCAACCTCGGCGATTTGCCCGGCAACAGCAGCCTGGTTGTGCCATGCCTCATCACGCAGATCGGCACGAGCACCGATGCGGCTTCGAGCATCGCGGCGGGAATCAACTGGCACGTCTTTACGCCGACGCAATCCAACTACTACACGACGCCAATTTATGTTTACAACGCGAATCCCGACAACTGCATCATCAGCAGCACGCCGGTGTTGAACGTGCCTTCCGGCGGCGGTGGCGGCGGCGGCGGCGGTGGCGGCGGCGGCGGTGGCGGCGGTGGCGGCGGCGGTGGCGGCCCTTATGTCGCGCCCCCAACTTACAACTTCGCGCCTCCGATCGTGGGGGCCGTGGTGGACGTGACCTTGCAACTGGACCAGCACGCAGTCATCATGCGCGACGCCTTCAAGGCGACTCTCCAGCTTAACAATAATTCCGGCTCGCCCATTACTGATCTCCAAGTGACGATCAATCCGGTCGATGCGTCCGGCAATCCGGCCTCGAATCTTTTCGCCATTTTGCCGCCGACGCTGGCAGGGCTTAACGCGGTGGACGGCAGCGGCTCGATGAACAATGGCACTTCCGGCACGGCAAGCTGGACTATTATTCCCACGACCAATGCGGCGCCAACCGGCCCGACGCCGTTTGCCATCGGCGGCACGCTTTCCTACATGTTGGAGGGAGAGCAAGTGGTGATTCCGTTGTTCGCGGTGCCGATTACGGTGCTGCCCAGCCCAATCCTGAACGTGGATTACTTCCTGCAGCATGATGTGTACAGCCAGGACCCGTTCGTCAGCACATACGAACCGCCGGTTCCGTTTGGCCTCGGCATCATCGTGCATAACGACGGTTTGGGTTTGTGCGATGATTTCACGATTACGTCGGCCCAGCCGAAGATCATCGCCAACTCGAACGATTTAATCATCAACTTCCAACTCATTGGCTCTCAGGCGGGAACCAACCAATTCATTTCGCCATCGCTGACGATGGACCTGGGTGAAATCCAGCCGGAAAGCGCCTCGACCGGCGTGTGGCTGATGACCTCCTCCCTGGAAGGCTCGTTCATCAGTTACGACGCGACCTTCCAGGAAGTCAACGCCCTCGGGGCCACCAATATTTCGCTGGTCAACAGCGTGGCCATCCACGAAATGAATCACATCGTGCGCATCACCGTGCCCTCGGATGATGGCGTGCCCGACTTCCTTGTCAACGACAGCACCAATCTGAACGCGCTGCCAACCAACGTTTACTCGAGCGCGGGGCCAGTCTTCGCCGTGACGCCGGAGACCAATGTGAACGTCAACGGAACGGTCAGCCAAAGCCAGTCCAATGTGACGATTACGGTGGCCGTGCCGACGGGCTTTGTTTACCTGGAATTCCCGGATCCGAGCGATGGCAATATGACCATTGGCAGCGTGAAACGTTCGGACGGAGTCGAGTTGCTGGTCGGCCCCAATGTGTGGCAGACGCCGGAGCGCATTCACATGGTGCCGGCGCAGACGCAGAATCTGGTGCATATGTTTGACTACAATTCCACCGGCTCCTACACCATTACCTACGGGCCGGTCGTGACTCCGCCGCAGGTGACAACGCTGGAGGGCATAAGCACGGAGCCGTATTCGGCCACCTTGAACTCCTTGATTAATCCGAACAATGGCGTGACCACCGTCTATTATGAGTGGGGCACGACGACCAACTATACGAACGTGACGCCGTCGGTGCAATTGACGCAGGAACTGAATACGCCGCAGGACGCGGCCATTCTCCTGGCGGCATTGCTGCCCAACACGACCTACCACTTCCAAGCCGTGGCCCGGAACAGCGCGGGCACCGTCTATGGCGGCGACCAAGCCGTGACAACGCCGATCGTGCCGCTGCCGATCATCCAGCAGGTTACCAATATGACGGTGACGGTGGGGCAGACTTTGGCCTTTGTCAACCAGGCCAACGCGAACGTCATCTACAGCCTTGATGCGAGCGATCCCATCGGCGCGAATATTACGACCAATGGCATATTCTTCTGGACGCCATCCTGCGAGGAAGGCTCGACGACCAACCAAATCATTGTTTGGGCCACCGATGTCCAATATCCGGGTGTCAGCAACTCCATGACCTTCCAGGTGACCGTGGGGGCGTGCGTCGATGTGGCGGTGGGATCGACTTCGGTTCTGACTGGCCAATCGGCCTGCGTGCCGGTGACGCTGGTCAGCGCGAGCGTGCCGTTGAAAGACATCAAGTTTACGATTCAATTCCCGGCCAATCGCCTGGGCAGTTGGTCCGTAAGCTCCACCAACGTGGCGGTCGGCGCGGCGGTCGTGGTTTCCCAATCGGGGACCCAGGCATCGTTTGACATCAGCGCGCTGTCGGGCCACTCCCTGCAAGGAGCCGGCGCCCACATCGCGGAAGTATGCTTCACGGCGCTGGGGTCGCAGTCGGCTTTCGCGCCGCTGACGCTGGCGAATATCCAGGGAACCGAACCGAACGGCACGCTTCTCGGCAATTCCGTGGGCGGCTCCGGCCTGGTGACGCTGGTGGCGCTCCAGCCGTTGCTGCAAGGCGGCGCCGTGACCCACACGCCGAGCAACACATCGATCTTGCTGACCCTGTTCGGCAATCCCGGCTCCAATTACGTGATCGAAACTGCCTCCACGCTGCTGTTCCCCGACTGGCAGCCGATCGCGATTATGACTCAGAGCAACGTAGCGCTGCAATTCAGCGTGACGACCTCCAACGCGCCGATGAAATTCTTCCGCGCGTATCAGACCAATTCGCCCTAGCTGGCAGAATCCAGAAAACCAAAAGGCAGGCCGCTTTAATGAGCGGCCTGCCTGCTTTTTACACAGGAGCCAAAGCAGGGGCATCACCGGGCGGCGCAGGCAAGAGGGGTTTTCCGGCAATGCCAGTTTTGTTGCATATTGCAAAGATCAAACGAAAAGTGGTTGCAATGTGCGGAGATGCCTGTGTTTAAAATCAGCCTTTCCACCGTTTGTCGGGACAAGCCGCGGCTGGTATGGATTAAGCTAAAGTTTGTCTTGAATGATGGCTCCTGTTTCATCACGCAGAATCAGCGCATGGACGAAGCGTGGCCAACCGCACCGTGGAAAGGATGGATTTATTTTATGAGCGCCACGAAAGTGGCGAGGCGTGATAGTCCTCATTTATCACCGGCGATGTAATACACGTTAACGGCGGACAGGCCATGCTTGGATGAATTGCTTCCCGACTATTTGGACTCGAAACAATAAACAAAAGGAACAATATGCCTCGCGGCGATAAATCAAGCTACTCCGGGAAACAAAAACGCCAAGCCGAACACATCGAAGAAGGTTATGAGCATCGGGGAGTCAAACCCAAAGAAGCAAAACGCCGGGCATGGGCGACGGTGAACAAAACAACTCATGGCGGAAAAAAGAGCGGCTCTGGGCGGGGCCGGAAAGAGAATCATGCTTCGGCACGCAAGGGCGGTCGCAAGGGTGGAAAAGCGGCGCACCGCTCTTGAGCGTTAAAAATTTTCCTTTGGGTGAATTATTACGGCAACAAAATTACGATTTCGGAAAGGATTCACTGTTATCGCAGCCAATAGGAGATCGCAAGCAGCGGCGATGGTGATACCCGCTGGTGGAAAAGAAGGAGGGGCTAATAACAATCATCATGGGACGGATCAATGGTTGTTTGTCGTATCCGGGAAAGGCTCTGCAACGATTGCAGGCAAAAGGATCACTCTCAGGACTTCCAGCCTTGTACTGATTGAGCGCGGTCAAAACCATGAAATTCGCAATACTGGCAGCGCGGAACTCGTGACGCTCAACTTTTATATCCCGCCTGCTTACACGAAGGCAGGCAGCGAACTCCAGGCGGCAAAGCCGAAGCAGGGCGCTCTGGCTTTTAGGGGCTGTTTGATGACAAAACGCAAAGTCCACGTATGAAAAACGCAATCGATTCCATCAAGGCTTTTAATAAGGAAACAAAATGCTGGAACGTCATTATCGAAACTCCCAAAGGGAGCAATGTTAAATATGCAATGGATGTGAAGACAGGCTTTTTGATCGTCAAGAAGGCATTGCCCGAGGGAATGGTGTTCCCTTTTAATTTTGGAATGATCCCTGGCACCGCTGCCGCCGACGGAGACCCTATCGATGTGCTCGTGTTTAATGAGGAGCCGCTGGTCGCCGGATGTTTGCTTCATGTAAAGCCGGTTGGGGTGATCAAGGCGAAGCAGTCGGAGGGAAAAAAGACAATGCGAAACGACCGCATAATCGGCCAAGCTGTTCCAAAGGAAGCGCCCACCGAAATGGAAGAGATAAAGCTAACAGAGAAAATGGTTTCCGAAATACAATTTTTCTTTAAAGCGTATAATAAAGCGTATGGGAAACATTTTAGAGTTTTGGGAATAGGCAATGCGAAAAAAGCACAGGAGCTTGTCAGCCGGGCAGTCAAAGAAGCTCAGAAGGAGTGGTGATCGCGGCACGCAACATTATCTGTTCACTAATCTAAAACCGTAATTCCAAGGAGGCGTGTTGTCGAAATTGTCCGCCAATCAATTGCTACAAACGATACTTGGATTGAGCGTGCGAAGTTTTAGCTGCCTGAGAAAAAGCCATTGGAGAGTCACGGTCTGGCGCCGGGCCAAGGAGCCAGGAGGTTTCCGAAACTTCGCGACAGACCCCAATGGCCGAGTAGCAAATTATTATCGTGGATGCCAACGAAGGCGGATTTGAGCGAGGTTCGACTGGACCAATGATAAATGGGACTCACGGCGCTCACCCCTCCCAGTGGGTGGCTCGGCGACGCCTCGCCTTGGCAAACCATCAGTGGGAACGGACAGTGAAATAGAGTTGCGGGGAGTTTGCCACGGGGGCGCTGGTGAAACCATATTCGCCGGGCACGGGGCCTTCATCGGCGTAGCCAAGGTCTGTCCATTTGCTGATGGGGAGGGCCAGATTCGTGGTGGCGAGCACGCGGAAGACGTTGCCGGCGGCGTAGGCAAAGGTGAATCGAAAGCTGCCGGGAACAGCGCCGGGGGCCGGCTTCAATAGCGGCGGGAGATAAAAGAGATAAGCGTTTCCAGAGAGCGTTGTGCCCGCCAGCGTGTAGCCGTCGGCGCTGCTCAGGCCGGCGGGATTGGCGCCGTCGCTTAGGGCGTCGCTGATGAAACTGTGTTGCACGGCCATTCCGGCCGGGGATTCTTCAAAAAGCGAGCCGAACCCATTCGCCCCTCCGTGAATGGCCGTTGCGTAAAGGTTGCCGTCCGCGCCGACGGCCAATCCGCCGGAGGGATTGGAGCCGCCGCCTTCCACTGCCGGATTGTAAAGGGTGGCAAAGAGCGAGCCGTCGGGCTGAATGGAAAAGATGGTTCCAAATCCCGCGCCGCCGTAGGCTGTGGAGCCGTAAAGAGCGCCGTTCGAGCCTTGGACAAGAGCGCCGGGCATGACTCCATCGCTGCCTTTGAAACTGTGGAGCAACTGGAAAGAACCGGCGGTGGTGATGCGGAAAATGGTTCCATCGTTGGCCGCGCCGCCCGTTTGGGCCGTTCCATACAACGCGCCATCGACGCCCGCCAGGAGGGACGCTTCCGGGTCGCTGCCATCGGAACCGGAAAAGCTGTACACACTTGCGAAACCGGTGTGGGTGCCGGTTCTAAAAATAGTGCCAAAGCCATTGGAGCCTCCGGCGCTGGTCGTGCCGAACATGAAATTATTAGTCGATTTGGCCATGCCCCCGGCCGGCTCAGCTCCCAAGGCGCCGCCGATCAGCGCAAGCGGCTGAAAGTTGCCGTAGGTGTCGATTTTAAAAATACCACCGGATTGGTTCGAGCCGCCGTAGCGGGTGGTCCCGTAAAGGTAGTTGTCAGCTCCCAGCGCGAGCGGCGCGGCTGGGTTCGCGCCATCGTTGTTTCCGGTAAAACTGTAGATGGGCTGCAAGACGCCGCCGGGAGTGAGCCGAAAAACCATGCCGAGGTCGTTGGCGCCGCCATAGGGACTCGTGCCGTAATAGTTTCCATCCGGGGCTAGGAGAAGACCGGAAAGCGGAACGGAACCGGGATAGAGCGGCTCGAACGGCGTCGGATCGGCGGCCAGATTCCCGGCGATCAACAGGCCCATGAGAGCCGAAGCCGCAGTTGGGAACGCGATCCGCGACAAAGAACTGGATGAAGATTTCGGACGCAAGGCGCGGACTTGTTTCTGGTTATTTAAGCGGCAGGGAGCCGGTGGAGGCGCCATCGGGGTTGTTGCCGGTGATCAGGTTGTTGTGGATCGTGCGGATGGAACCGCCAGCCGCAGCGGACAAGCCGGCTCCCGTGTTGTTGATAATGGAATCCCGCGAAATGATGGCACTGCCGCCGACGGCAAGGCCGGTTCCGTTTTGGCTGACTTCGGTATTGTCGATCGAAGCCGTGGCTGTTGGCGCCGCTATGTTGATGCCCGTCCCGGTATTTTGGGCGAACAGGCTGTTGCGAATGGAAGCGACGGTGTTGGCATCACCGAAGAAGCCGGTGTGGCATTGGGCGATCTGGCAGCTCTCGACGACGATATTGGCTGGGCCGGAGGTGTTGCGGGCATAGATGCCGTCCGCGCAGTTGTGGATTTGGCAATTTTGCACATAGAGGGTGGTGTTGCCGGACGAGGCAAAATTGATGCCATTCGTTGAAAAACCGAAAATGACGCAATTTTCAATGCGCACTTCCCCGGCTGATATGATGTTGATTCCGAAAAGGCCAGGACTGGGGGTGCCGCCGATGCCATTAATGGCATAATTGCGGATGGTGACAACGTCATTGGCTCCGGCTGCGATGTTGATGCCGGAGGCGTCTCCCACCAGTATGCTCGCCAAAGGCCCCTTTCCATCCAGTGTAATGGCTTTAGTAATAGTGACGCCGCCAAAGCCGCCGGGGTCGATGGCATCGATTTCGCCGCCAGCCACCGTCTTGGAGATGGCCCCCGCAATAGTTTTGCAGGGCGCGGTGCGGGAGCCTGGATTGGCGTCATCCCCGACGCCGGAAATCCAAGTGCGCGAGGCTTGGGCCATGAGAGAGGGGCTCCATCCAAGAAATGCCATTACGGCCAGCGCGCCTGCCAGCCAAGAACGATTCAGCTTCGTCATCATAAGCAATTTATAACCGGATTTATTTCGCCAATGCAAGGAAAATGGACACGAAACTAAGGATTGTCCGGGATTTCGGCCTCAACCAATTTGGCAAGCAGGATGAGCGACTCCTGCCAGCCTAAGTAGCAGGCCTCAGCCGGAATGACGCTGGGAATTCCCTCTTGGACGATGTTCAATTCTGTTCCGCAGAAGACCGTCTTGAGCGTCACAGTCACTTGAATGATGCCGGGCAGGTTTGGGTCGTCGAATTTGTCGGTGTAACGGATGCGCTCGTGGGGTGTGAGTTCCTGATATTCGCCGCCGAACGAATGTACCTTGCCGGTCGTGAAATTAGTGAAGGACATTTTGAAACTGCCGCCCACTTTCGCGTCCATGTGGTGGACCTTGCCGGTGAATCCATTTGGGGGAAGCCACTTGTTCATGGCGTCGGCGTCAAGAAAAGCGCGATAGATTCTTTCTGGTTTGGCGCGAAGAACGCGGTGGAGGCGGATGGTGTGTGTTGACATGTTTGTTTTCCTTTTTTCCTGATCGTAATCCTCCTCTTAATCGTAATCAGCTAAAAAGATTGGGAGCAGGATCGGGAAATGAGCGGCGGGCCTGGCGCTTTGGGAGCGCGGACTTCGCGCGGCGCTCCGGCGTTTCTTCATCTGTCAAATAATCGGCCAGAAAGGGCGGTTTCTCCCGGCGGCCGGCGCGGCGCCAATCGCGCCACAAAGTTTGGGCCACATCCGCGGCGGGCAGGGCGTTTTCGGATGTCAAATACTCGAAGAGCCATTCGGCCAGCCGGGCCAGCGCGATGCCGTGCGTCCGGCCCGCGCGGGCGTGCAGCCAATCGCTCCACTTCATGAACGCATGGAAGGGCGGCGCGCCGCCATGCCACAGCAGCAGCGTGGTTTCGACGAAATTGCCGCTGTTGCCGGTCAAATCCCAGTGGCGGGCGAAGCGGCGCAATCGCTGCATGACGCCAAAATCCAGGAGGCTGTTGCTCAGAATCTCGTAGGGCGGATGCGGGCTGTAAACCATGCGCCAAGGCTCGTCATGGCGGACGATGGGCGTGCCGCGCAGCCGTTTCAAAATGCCAACCTGGATTTCCTGCGGCCCCAGCGCGACCAACCGGTCGAAGCCGGCGGCGAAACTTTCCAGTGTTTCACCGGGCAGGCCGGCGATCAAATCGGCATGAACATAAACGCCCGTCTGTCCGCGCAGAAAACGGAAGTTGTCCTCCAGGCGCGCGTAATCCTGGCGGCGGCTGATGTTTTTTGAGACGGCCTCGTTGAAAGTTTGGACGCCCACCTCGAATTGCAGCGCGCCAGGGGGAAATTGGGCGATGACGCCGCGCAGGGCCTCTGGCAGGCGGTCTGGAATCATTTCAAAATGGATGAACAAGCCGGGCCGCCATCGCGCGAGGAAAAATTCCAGAATGGCCTTGCTGGAGGCGATGTTCAAATTGAAGGTGCGGTCCACAAATTTGAATTGACTGACGCCGCGCTCCAGCAGCCGCAGCAATCGCTCCAGCAAAGCCGCCAGCGGAAATTGCCGCACCGGCACGTCGAGCGACGAGAGGCAGAATTCGCAGGTGAACGGGCAGCCGCGCGAGGCCTCCACGTAAATGACGCGGTGGGCCACGTCTTCATCGGTATAAAGATCATAGGGCAGCGCCAGTTGGGCGAGGTCCGGCACGGGGGCGGGGACGATTTTCTCCGGCGGCGGGGCGCCCGCGAGGATTCGCGCGCAAAGTTCGGCGAATTTGAGGTCGCCTTCGCCAGTCACGACGTAATCGGCCAGGCGGACGATCTCCTACTGCTCCGGTTCGTAGCTCACCTCCGGCCCGCCGAGAACGACCGTCAAATCAGGGCGGACGCGCTTGAGAATCGCCACGACCTGGGTGGTTTGCGCGGCATTCCAGATGTAAACGCCCAAGCCGGCGATTTTTGGGTCGCGCGCGAGAATGGCTTCGGCGACGTCGGCGGGCCGCTCCTGAATGTCAAATTCCAGCAGGCAGGCGTGCTCGCGCAGCGGGCCGAGGTTGGCCATTAGATAACGCAAACCGAAGGAGGCGTGGATGTAACGCGCGTTCAGCGTTGTCAAGACGATGTTCATCGCGCTAAACCGCGGTGGCGCGAAGCATGAGATGCGGGTCCGGGTGGCCGGATTTTTCGGCAATGCTGGCCAGGAACTCGATTTTGACTTTGTCCCCTTCGAATTGGCAGGTGACCTTTTCGGAGTGCGGCGTTTCGTAAAAGCGCCAACGCATTTCGAGCGTGTGGTCGTCCCGCCAGGCGGCGGCCGCGGCAACTTTGGCCGGGCGCAAATCGCCGACGGTGATTTTGGGCGGGACGCCGGGCATGTTGGTCACGCCATCGGCCCATTGGCCGAGGCCGCACGTAATTGGATTGCCGGCATCGCCACTGCCCGTCGAGAAGACGCATGAGCCGCCCTGAAATTGGAACGAAACATTCTCGATGCCCTGCGAGTTGGATTCCACCTTGAAAGTCTTGCCGGAAATTTGGGAGGCCATCGGCGAAGCAGTTTTTCCATCCGGGAACGGCAGCGCCAGCGAGGCCAGCGCGCGTTCGAGGCGCTCGTGCGATAGCGCATCGGCCGGCAGCGGCTGGTCCTTCATGGCTGGGAGCAGGTGCTTCCAGACTAAATCCAATTCGCCCTGCATGCTGCCGGTTTCCGAAGTGATGGCCACGACGGCTTTTTGGTCCGGCATGACGATGTCGAACTGCCCGAATGCGCCGTCGCCGCGAAAGGCATTATGACGGCAGCGCCAGAATTGGCAGCAGTAGCCCTGATGCCAGTCGCTGGCAAGCTTGGTCTTTTCCAGATCGGCGCCGTTGACGGCTGGCTGCTGGATTTTGAAAGTCGTGGCTTCCTCGACCCACGCGGCGGGCAGAATCTGGCGGCCGTTCCACGCGCCTTTTTGCAGATAGAACTGGCCGAATTTTGCCAGGCTCTCCGTGCGGACGCTCAAGCCCCAGCCGCCGGTGTTGATGCCGCGCGGGCATATTTCCCATGTGATATCGTCCATTTCCAGCGGCTCAAAAAGGTGCGGGCGGAGGTAATCGATCACTTTGCGCCCCGTCACGGTCTGCACGATGGCGGAGAGCATGTAGGTGGCGCCGCTGTTGTAGAGAAATTCTGTGCCGGGCGGATGAGCGATGTCCAGCGCCAGGAACGCGCGCGGCCAATTTTGCTCCTTGGTGACGGTGGGGGTGGTGTCGGTGGCGTGCCCGGCGGACATCGTCAACAAATGTTTGACGCGCAAGGCGGCCAGATTTTCGCTGATGGTGGCGGGCCGGTCATCCGGAAAAAAGGAAATGACTGTGTCGTTGACGCTGAGTTTGCCTTCCGCGACGGCGAAGCCAACGGCGGTGGAAGTAAAACTCTTGCTCAACGAATAGAGCATGTGCCGGGCGGTTTTTCGGTAGGGCGTCCACCAGCCTTCGGCGATCACGTGGCCGTTTCGCACGAACATGAAACTCTGAAACTCGTGCTTGCTCCTGTGGATTTCATCCAGAAACGCGAGGATGGCGGCGGAGGAAACCCCCTGCTCTTCCGGAGTGCTTCGCGGCAATCCCTCAACGACCCTCTTTTGCGCGAAACTCCATTCCGGCAATCCGGCCGCGAGGCCGATCCCAGCCGCGCCCAATCCAATCCGGGCGAGAAATGATCTGCGATGAAGACTCATCATTTGAGCTTCCGGGCAAGAAGCTCAAAATTCAATTCCGAAATGCGCCGGAAATGGCGGACGATTATGGGAGCGCGAGGCGGAAGAATGCGCTTTTTTGGCCGGGATTCACGGTGATGCTGGCGCCGTTGGTGAATTCGGAGCCGGAGACCAAACCCCAGGCGGTGTCGTCGGACAATGAGACGTTGTTGCTTTGCAGCGCCCATCCCAAATAAGTCGAGGGCCATGTCAGATTCAGCGTGGTCATGCCGGATGATCTTGTGGTTGAGAATGTCAGGTTGGTTGGAACCAGTGGGAAGGTTAGCGGCAGCGTGATGAGCAGTCCGCCGTTGGCAGGGTCGTTGATGATGCCGGCCGCCAGCCCGTTGGCCAGCGGGTTGAGAACGAAATGCCCCGAGCCGGACGAATTTGTATAACCGATGAGCGGATAGACGCCCCCCTGGTTGAGAGCGCCGGGGTCGGCAACGGTGACCGTGCAAACGCCGTTGACGGTCATGCTGCCTGTCAAATTGAGGGGTATCAGGCCGGAGAAATACGGCTGATCGATGAACAAATTGGCGCCAGGATTGACCGCCATGCTGCCGACCTGGGCTGATTTTTGATTGAAAACGTCGATGACGCCAAAGGTGCCTCCGTTGTCCACTTGCACCTGGCTGGCCGTCTGCCAGGCGGTGGTAATTTCATTGGTTCCGCCGGCGACTTCGTCCAGGCCGTTGAAGCCGGGACTGTTGCCGTTGAAGGCGGTTTCAGCCGCGCCGACTTTAAGGATATTAAGATTGCCGGTGGCCGGGAGAACGGCGTCGAAGACGTCATTGGATTCGAGCGCGCCGATTTCCAGCGTAATAATGCCGTTGCCGGGGTTCTGGAAGAGCCAATTGCCGCCGCCGGTGGCGGGGCTGGATGAGAGCGAGCCGAAGGAGATCGTGCCGCTGCCGAAGGTAAAGCTTGGGCTGGTCGTATTGAGGCCGTAGCCGTTGGGCAGCGCGAAAATCCAGGTGGCATTGGCGCTGCCCGCGTTGGGCGATCCGAATTGCAGGACTTGGTAAACGCTGTCCGGGTTGGCAGTGAAGGTGCCCGTAAAACCGGCATTGTTGCCGCTTAATTCCATGACCGGAAGCGCGCCGCCGACGGTGCCGATGAGGTTGAGACTGCCGGAGCCGGAGATATTTCCGGCCAGATTCAAAATGGGGGCGGAGGCGCTGGCGTTGATTAACGTGGAGGCGGTGCCAGCCTGGGCGGTGATGTTATTGGAGAGCGTCACGCTGGTGCCGCTGTTATCTTCCAGTGAGCCGCCCGCGAGGGTGAGCGTGCCCATGCCCAATGGCGAGTGAGGGTTCTCCACGTCCAGCACGCCCGAAAACACGACGATGCCACCCGTGTAGGCATTCGTGGAAGTGCCGATGAAGCTGACCCGGCCGCTGCCATTCAAGGTCAGGCTGCCGGCGTTGGTGATTGGGCCGCTGAACGAGAAACCGGTGTTGGTCTCGACAGAGATTGCGGCTTGGCCGGCCAGGTCTATGGAATTGGGAATGACATAATTGCCGCCCGCGGCGTTGGTGATGACCGACCCATCCTCGAGGGTGAGCACGCCGGCCCCCAGCGCGGAACTGTTGCCGATGTCCAGGATTGACTGGCTGACCGCCATGCCGCCCGTGAAGTTGTTGACGGACGGCAAAAAGAGCGACCCGCCGCCCAGCTCGGTGAAGCTGCCGGGGCCGCTGATTTGGCCCGACAAGGCCAGGGTGTCATTGGTTCCCACCACGACGCTGGACGCGCCCGTGAGCTGCACCGTGTTCGGCACGGTGTAATTGACACCGGCGGCATTGGAGATCGAGCCGCCCGCCAGTGTGAGCGTGCCCGCGCCCAAAGCGGCATTGTTGGCCACGACCAAGGCGCCTGACGCGACGGTGGCGCCGCCGCCATAGGTGTTCGAGGCGGACAGCGTCAACGCGCCGTTGCCGGAATTGGTCAGGGCCGAGGTGACGCCGGAAATGACGCCGCCGACGGACAAATCTCCGGCGGCAGTGCTAAAGGTTTGGGCCGTGTTGAGAAGGATCGGCACGTCCAAGGTTTGCGGCAGCGCGGAATTATTGGTTATGCCGCGATTGAGCGTGAGAGAGGCCCCATTGGCATCAGTGATGACAAAGCTGACGGAGGCGTTGGAAAAGGTCACTGAACTGAGGGAATAGGATTGATCCAAAACCGGGTTTTGCCCCTGCGACCCGGCAAATACAACAGCGTCCCCGCTCAAGGGGCCGACGCCGCCAGCCCAGTTTCCATTGTCGCTCCAAAGGCTGTCGCCCGCCGTGCCTGTCCAAGTGGAAACTCCCGCCAAGATGGAGAGGGAAGCTGGCACCAGCGTGACGTCGCTTTGGTTGTCCGCGATGGAAACAGTCAGCATGACCTGGCTGCCGCCGGGGAGGCTGCCGCCGACCGTAATGGAGTTGGTATAAGTATTCCCGCCGCCAGCCTGGATCAACGCGAGCGTTGATGACCCGCCGACCGGTGAGGCATCAAGCGTGACGCTGCTAATGGGGAAGGTTCCTTGCGTGACCGTGACGGTCAGGAGCGTTTTCTGGCCGCGCCCGACTGTGGACGGCGAGAACGATGCCGCGCCTTCCGGCAGAGAGTTGTTCGAATAGTGCAATTTGACCGTGTTGCCGCTGGTCACGACCGTGTAGTGGCTGAAATTGGAGGGCTGGACATCCCACGCGGGAGTCGCGGCGAAACTGCCCGAAGTGGTTCCGCTGACCATGAACAGAGTGTAATCGGCAGTGTCCAGGCTGGCAGAGGCGCTTGGAGCTTTGATGTGCAGTGTGTTGCCATTCAAAGCGAGATTGCCGGAGACGGTGAGAAGATCATTCGGCCCGCTCGCGGAGTCGCCAAGATCAAAATTGGCGGTGGCGCCGCTGGCCAAAGCGAGGTTGTTGTTGAAAGTATTCGCGCCAAAGCTGCCATCCGCGCCCGCATAGACGGAGGAGCCGGAAGAGGCTGCGACCGAGCCATTGACCGTGCCGCCCGCGAAAAGCTTTTGGCCGCTGGCCAGCGTGAAAGTGGAAGAGAGCGCGGAGACATCCAGCTTGGCGCCGGAGGCGATCGTGATGGCCGGAGACGCGCCAATGGCGGCGCTGCCGCTGAGCGCAAGCGTTCCACCATTGACGGCCGTGTCGCCGCTGTAAGTGCTATTGCCGCCCAGAGCAAGGACGCCGTTGCCCGCGAGCGTGAGAGAATAACCAAGGCCGCTGATGCCTCCGCCGACGCTTAGCGTGCCGGCGTTGACGGTGAGCTGGCTGTTGCCTTGCAGCGTCACCGCGCCGGAGCCAAGATTGAGAGCCGACGAGCCGTTAAAGGCGAAGCTGCCGTTCCAGATTTGAGGATTATTCGCCGCAAGCGTGATGGGCGCGCCGCTGGTATTGTCAAACGTGCCGCTTTGCAATGTCAGCGTGCCAGAACCGACGGCGGAATTGGCGCTGCTGTTTCCGCCGTAGTTAATGTTCAACTGCCCGGAGGCCAGGGTGGTTCCGCCAGTGTAGGTGTTGGTGCCTGTCAAGGTGAAGCTGCCGGGGCCGGATTTGATAAGGCTGCCCGCGCCGCTGAGGGCGCCGCTGTAGGTGGTGCTGTCGCCATCGCCGCCGATGGTCAGGGCTACCGGCAGGGCAAGACTCTGCGCGCCTTCAAGACCGCCAAAAGTGGCGGCGGTGATGCTGCCAAACGAAAGAAAGGCGCCGTAATTGTTGTAATCGAGCGTGGTGTTTTGCAGGGCCAAGGTGTTGTTGACCTCTGCGTCGATAATCGGAGCGCTGTTGCCGACGATGCGGGTAATGCCGCTGATGGTGTTGGCCGCGTTCAAGACCACATTGCTCTTGATGGCGCTCTGGTTCAGGTTGTCGAGTCCGATGGTCATGCCGCCGGTGCCGGTGATGACGCTGTCAATGGTCAGGATGCGCGCGTTGGCCACGAAGATTTCCGCCTCGTTCGCGCCGAAGGCCAGGAATCCGTCGTTGGGGCTGATTCCAATCTGGCAGGAACCATTGGCCACAATCGTGCCGCTGAGGATCGAAAGCGTATTGCCGCCGAGAGTGACCGTGCCGCTCGGACCCCACAGCGAGTTGACAGAAGTATTGCCTGCAAGAGTCACACCCGCCGCGGGAATGACGGTGTTCTGGGCGCCGGTGGCGCTGCTGGAAAGGGCCACCATTTCCGTGTTGGTGTTCAGCCCGCGCAATCCGTTGGCCGGATCGTAGGTGGCGGGGACTTCCGTGCCGACGGCGATTCCGACCGGCAGAACCCCGGCCACGCAAGCCCAGGGCAAGACGCTGATCGTGGGCGAATCCGCCGCCCCGCCTCCTCCGGACAGCGCAGGGGGATTGTTAAAGACGAGGTTGACCTGCCCGGCGGCCAGATTGGTAATCGGGCCGCGGCCGAGATTGATGACCGTGTTGGCGGTATCGCGGACGATTTGAAGGACCGCGCCGGGGCTGCGCACGATATTGGTGACATCGACCTGCAAATTGGCCCCAGAGGCTGGATTAAGAAACGCGCGGAAATCACCGGCTTTCATGGTCCAACTGGGAAAGGATTCGACCGTGTTGCCGGTGCCGGTGGCATTAATATCCAGTGAAATAGCGTTTTGGGTGGTGGCGGTCACGTTTGGGGAATTGATGGTCACGCTGGGGCGGGGAATGACGGTGTTCGCATCCGCCGCCGTTTCGGTGATAATCAACTCTGGAAAATTGAGGCCCGCGCTGGGATTCCCGATAACGACGGGAGAATTGACCAAAGGAGAAACGCCCGTCAAGCCGGGATCGTTCAACAACAACACGCCTTGTTCGACGATCGTTGGGCCGGTGTAGGCGCTGGCGCTGGTGTTCAAGGTCAGGGTGCCGGCCCCCACTTTGGTGAAGCCGTAACCATTGCCGCCATCACCAATGGGGCCGGTGATGGTGATCCCGGACTGCGCGCCAATTGTGATATTGGTATTGTTCAGCGTGACGGCTGAATTGATGGTGAGCGCACCGCCGCCGACGGTCGTGCCGTTGGGCGCAATGCCGTTAAGAATGCCGGTGTTCCCGTCGATCTGGAGAGTGTCGGCGCTCGACGTTGGAGAAATAATCGTAATGGTGCCGTTGGTTTCCTGTTGCAATGAATTGAGTTCCACCAATCCGCTTAGAGTGACGGCATTGCCCGCGGCGTTGACGAAGAAGGCGTCGCTGTCAGAAGTCCACGTTATCAATGGACCGCCCGCGGGAGACGCGGTCCAGAACGAACTGATGCCAGTGTCCCATGTGCCGGCGCCGCCGCCAGTGTTGACAACCCCGCCGGTGGTATTCCAATACAAGATGATGGCAGATGCGCGCGGGCACAGGACATCCATCAAGCCGAGGCTTACCGCGGCGCAGAGGGTGAGCCTTTGCCAAAAGCGCCGGGGTGAGCGTTTTCGAGCGGAGCCGCTGGAGTGAGCGCGGGCGGCAGAATTCTGGGGGGGTGCGACATGAGTCATAGACATGCCTTTCGGTTTTGCTTTAGGCGGCTAACTGGCCTCTTTGTGTTTTTTTATCAATTGAAAACGCGCGATTGGCCTTGCCTGCAAGACGACTGGCTTGCGCCCGGCCCGCGCGTTTTATTCCAAGAGTACTTGACGCGAGACTACGCGCTGACGCCATGCGTCGCGTAGAGTAAAAATGCGCAACGAAAGGGTAATTTTGCGCATTGTCAAATTCGGCGTTCGCGGCCAGAGTTGGCGCGATGACAGGACAATTGACGGAACCTTCCGGCCTTGGCGCGGTGAAGTTTCGCGTGGCCCTGCTCATTGAAACCTCGCACGAGTTCGGGCGCGGGCTGCTGCGCGGCATCCAGGCTTACGTGCTGCGCCATGGGCCTTGGGGATTGCATGTGATGCCGGGAGATTTCACCCAGATATTGCCGGCCATGCGGTCGTGGCGGGGCACGGGAATCATCGCCCGCGTGACAACCCGGAGCCTGGAGCAGGCCATTCACGCCAGCGGGCTGCCATTCGTTGGTGTTTGTTTGACGGAGCGGCAGGTGGCTCCGGGCGGGAACTTCGCGGGAAAGGTGTTCATCCATGCGGATTCAGAATCTATCGCGCGCGTCGCCATTGAGCATTTGTTGGAGCGGGGCCTGCGCAATATCGCTTTTGTCGGAGAAGCGGATGGCACCCGGTGGTCGTCGGCGCGGCAGCGGGCCGCGGTGACGGTTCTGGCCAAAGAACATGGCATTTCGTGCCGAGTATATCCGCCTCCGCCCAAGGCGGGCCAGGATTGGGGCCGGGAAATCTGGACGCTGGCGCGGTGGCTGGCCGGGCTGCCCCGGCCCTGTGGGATCATCGCGCCAACGGACTTGCGGGGGCGCCAGGTTATCGAAGCATGCCGGGAAGCCGGCCTGCGCGTGCCCGATGAAGCGGCCGTCATCGGGGTGGACAATGAGGCGCTGCTGTGCGCGTTGTGCGATCCGCCGCTCACGAGCGTCGCGCTGGACGTGGAGCGAGTCGGGTGGCAGGCGGCGCAGGTGCTTGACAGCCTGATGCGCGGGGAGAAAGTCGCCTCCAAGCCGATTGTGATCAATCCGGTCCACGTCGTGGCGCGGCTTTCGACGGCCACGGCGGACGCGCCCGATCCGCGCATTGCCGCCGCGCTTCGGTTCATCCTGCGTCACTCTCATCATCTCATCCAGGTCAGCGACGTGGCCAAGCATGCCGGCTTGTCACGGCGGTCTTTGGAGGCGCGGTTCCGCGCCGCGACGAGCCAAACAGTGCTCTCGGAAATCCGGCGGATGCGGCTGAGCCATGTGAGCACACTCTTGCGGGAGAGCGACGCCTCGGTAACGGACATTGCCGCCGCCAGCGGTTTTGCCAGCGCCAATTATCTGGCCAAGGTTTACAAGCGGGCGCATGGAGTCACGCCGCAGGCGTTTCGCGCGAAAGTCAGGTGTTTGGAACCGCCGCCGTAGCAACGATGGCCGCCGCTCTATGGCTTCTTCTTTCTGAAGGGGACCGGTTTGACATCATCCGCCAGCATGGCGATGGCCTGCGGGTCGTTGTGCTCCTTGGCAAAACGAGCCAGCAGCGCGCGATGCTCAAGAAGAATCGCGCGGAAAGCTGGATCGCCAGCCAGATTTTTTGCTTCGTCGGGGTCGGTTTGAAGGTCCACCAGGGATTCCCGTTTTAGCCCCCGGCTGTAAATACAATATTTGTAGCGGTCCGTGCGAACCATCCGTCCGAGCGCGGAGGGAGTAAAGCCATCCACCGGCCCGGCTTGGTCCATGTCATCTTCAACCACCACAAAATCGCGCCAATCCGCGGCCGGCTGGCCCAAGGCGAGCGGACGCAGGCTGCGGCCGGTCAATTTGGGCGGGACGGGCGCGCCGGCGAAATCGAGGAGCGTTGGCATGATGTCCACGCCTGTATTGACAAGTTTGTCGCAGAGCCCGGCTTTGGCGCGGCCCTTGAAGCTGATGATGAGCGGCACGCGGGCTGATTCCTCGTAAAGGACGGTCTTCTGGATGAAATCGTGAGCGCCCGCGCATTCGCCATGGTCGCTGGTGAAAACGACGATGGTGTTATCTTCCAGCCCCGCCCGGCGGAGAGCGCCTAGAACCTCGCCGATTTGCGCGTCCACTTTTTCGATCAGCCGGCAATAGCCCCAACGCAATTGGCGCCAGTGAGCCTCCGTGTAATTGCCCACCGGGAAAAGCGGGCTGGCCTGGTAGCCTTTGCGCATGATGGTCATGGTGTCGGGTTCGTCCTGCTGCGGGGCGAAATTGGCCGGCAGGGGCGGACAGTTTTCTGGGGGAGGCGGAGCGCCGATTTCGCCATCGGGCAAGTCCTGCCCGCGGGAAAGCTCGCAAACGTTGTGCGGATTTTTGAAACTGACCACGAGCAAAAACGGCTGATCATGCTTCTGGGAAAGGAAATCCACCGCCGAGGCGGCCGTGGCGATGTCGTGGTTGGTCATCGGCGGATTGATGGTAATGGGGAAACTTTTTTCCACGTTAAAGAAAAGGTGCCGTTTCCCGAAGTAGGCCGTTTGATAGCCGGCGCGCTGGAAGCAAGCGCCCAGGTCCACAAACTCGGCCGGATCAAGCTTTATCTCGTTGTTCCTTGTAACGCGGGTTTCATGAGGGTAGCGGCCCGTGAACATGGAATTGCGGGATGGCATGCACAGCGGATTGGCGGAGTAGGCGCGGGTGAAAAACATCCCGTCCCGCGCAAGGCCGTCCAGCACGGGCGTGTGGATATAGCGCGACCCCATGCGGCAGCTCATCGCGTCCGCAAACTGCTGGTCGGTGATGATGAAGAGGACATTGGGCTTTTGCGGCGCGCCGAGCATCACGGCCGGCAATAGGATGCAGGCGATGAAATGAAAGATTCGTTTCATGGGATTGTTTTCGGGCGGCCATTGAACATGAGGCCCGGCGGTGAGGCAAATGATAATTTTCATCCTGGCCGAAAGCCGCGCTGCGCGCCGGAGATTTTAGGTCGCGTCCCGGCCAATTGATGGTATTATGCCTGCCTGACAATGTTTTCGCCTCTGTGAGCGGCTCATTGTCCAAACAGAACAATTGGAGGCATCGAAAATATGAGGGCACTCGCTGCGAGACAGGGCTCCTCAAGGGGTTTTTTAATGAGCGCGCTTGCGGCCATCGTTATTCAATCTTTGGCGGCATACGGCGCGCCGACGCAATTGGCGCACCGCTACAGTTTTACAAGCGATGCGAGCGATTCGATTGGCGGCGCCAATGGGACCCTTCCCAAAGGCGGCACGTTCAACGGCGGGCAGTTGGCGTTTTCCTCGGCCACTCAGCAGTACCTTAGCCTTCCGGGGGGCATTCTCAGCGGTTACACGGCAGCCACCATCGACATGTGGGCCACCATCCAGACAGGCACGCCGACGTTTTGCTATCTCTTCTGCATCGGCGATACCGACGCGAGCAGCGCCGGCTACGACTATGTTTTCCTAAATCCAAATCTGGCGCGCATCACCATCAGCGCGGCCGATCCCGGCTATAACGGCGAGCAAGGCGGCGATTTTGGCACGCTGGCCGGGGCGAACCATATGCATATCACCTCGGTTTTCGATTGCCCGAACGGCGTCCTCAGCGTCTATACCAACGGCGTCCTGGCAGGCTCGTTCAACGGCATCACGGACCCGTTGAGCGTGGTGGGGACGCAATTCGCCTACATTGGCCGATCGCTTTACAACGATTCCTTTTTCAATTGGAGCATCGATGAATTGCGCATTTACAATGGCGCGCTGTCCGCATTGCAGGTGGAGGCCAGCGATACGGGCGGACCGAGCCAGACCAATCTGGGCGTCGGAACAGTGACCAATCTTCAATTGGAGGCCGGCGCGAACCAATTGAGCCTCGGCGTGTCCGAGCCTTCCACCGTAATGGCCCAAACCACCGTCTTCCCCAATCCAGCCGTTGTCACGCCGCTCTGCACTTTCTCCTCCGGCAATTCAAACATTCTCCGGGTCGATACCAATGGCGTCATCACCGCCTTTGGGCTGGGTTCGGCGGCGATTACGGCCTCTTACCTGAACGCTACTTCGCCGCCGCTAACCATCACGGTTGTGCCGGCGCTCACGGCCCAATTGTTGCACCGCTACAGTTTCACTGCCAACGCCAACGATTCGATTGGCACGGCCGATGGCACGCTCGGCGGGACGGCAGCGATTTCCAATGGCGCGGTCGTGTTGGATGGCGTGAGCGGCTGCGTGAATTTGCCGAGCGGGTTGATTTCGAGCCTGGCCGACGTGTCGTTCGAGGCCTGGGTGACGCCGTCCGAGGCCAACGGATGGGGGCGCGTTTTCGACTTCGGCAGCAACACCGGGGGCGCGGGCGGACAGGGACAGGGACTGACTTACGCCTTTTTGACCACGGCTGCCGGCGGCGGCGGGCCGCTCCGTTTTGCTTTGACGTTGAATGGCAACGGAGGGGAATCGCCGGTGCTGAACGGCCCAACCATCAATAATAATCAGGCGTATTGCTTCGCGGTGGTTTACAGCCCGAGCGCGAACACTTCCGCGTTATACGTAAACGGGTTGCTGGCGGCCAGCGGCGGCGCGCCCAGTCCGTTGAGCGGCGTCGCGGATGTCAACGACTGGCTGGGCAAATCGCAATTCAACGATCCTTATTTTGGCGGGTCCATCGACGAGTTTCGCATCTGGGGAGGCGCGTTGACGCCGGCGCAAGTTGCCGCGGATTACACGAACGGCCCCAATATGGTCGCGCTCCTGCCGCCAACCAACGCGGTGGTGATTAACCTGCCCGCATACCCAACCGCCAATGCGGCGGCGCTCAATGGCGAGGTCGTCTCGACGGGGAATCAGACGCCGGCGGTCACAATTTATTATGGATTGAGCGATGGCGGCGCCAATGCGGGCGCCTGGGGACACAGCGTCGCGCTGGGCGCGCAGACCGGGCTGTTTTCCACCTTGGTGACGGGCCTGGCCACCAACACGACTTATTACTACACGTCCGCGGCCGCCAATTCGGCGGGCACGGCGTGGGCGGCGCCTTCGTTGAGTTTCACCACGTTGTCATCGAATGCCGCGGCCGCCCGCATCCCGGTGCTCACTTACCATTACGACAACACACGCCAGGGACTGAACACGAACGAAACCATGTTGACACTGGCGAACGTGAATGCCGGCGCGTTCGGCAAGTTATTTTCATATCCCTTGGACGGCTACACTTACACCGAGCCGCTGATCATGACGAACGTCGCGATCCCTGGCGAAGGCACGCATGACGTGGTTTTTGTGGCCACCGAACATGACACCGTTTACGCGCTGGATGCCAACGGCAACACCGGCACAAACGGTGGCGTCCTGTGGACGAATAACCTGGGCGCCTATGCCCTCAGCACCAGCGGAGCGTTCGGCTACCGTTATACAGGCGGCGGCTATACGGACATACTGCCGGATGTCGGCATCACGGGCACTCCGGTCATTGATCCTGTTTCGGGAACGCTATTTGTCGATGCCTTTGCGTCTGATGGGGCCAGTTACAAGCACCGGCTTCATGCGCTCGACGTGACCACGGGGCGGGAGCGGTCGAACAGCCCGGTGGTGGTGACGGGTTCGGTGCCGGGAACCGGAGTGGACAGTTCGGGCGGCGTCCTGACCTTCAACCCGGTGCAAGAAATTCAACGCGCCGCGCTGACGCTGGCCAATGGGATTGTTTACGTGGGCTACGCGGGTTACGGCGATACGGACCCTTATCATGGCTGGCTGATGGGATATTACGCGAGCAATCTGGCCCCGGCGGCCAACTCGGTGTTCTGCTCCACGCCCAACGCCACCCAGGCGGCCTTCGGTCCCAACGCGGACGAAGGCGGCATCTGGATGGGTGGCCGCGGCCTTTGTGTTGACTCGAGCAACAACCTCTATTTTGAAACCGGCAATGGCTCCTTCAGCCAGATCACCAACGGCGGCGATTACGCGGACAGCTTCATCAAGCTCTCCACGACCAACGGCTTGAAGGTGGCGGATTATTTCACGCCGTATAATCAACTGAACCTGGCCGGCGCGGATTTGGACTTGGCCGCCTGCGGGCCGATGTTGGTCCCGCCCGAGGCGGCGGGAACGGCCAGCTTGATCGTTGGGACGGGAAAGGCGGGCACGATCTACCTGTTGAACCGCGACAACATGGGGCATTTCAACAATGGCGCGAGCGACAGCCAGATCGTGCAATCGGTGGCCGGGCAGTTGGCCGCGATTTGGAGTTCGCCTGTCTATTTCAACCATTTGATCTTCTGCCAGTCCAGCAGCTCGACGCTCAAAACGTTCACACTGAGCAACGGAGTGCTTGGAACCGCGCCCGCCTCCCAGTCAACAGTGTCCGTCGGGCAATTCAACGGCGGGCCGGTCATCTCGGCCAACGGAACCAACAACGGCATCGCCTGGCTGCTCAACAGCGCGGCTTTCGGCAGCAGCGGGCCGGCTGTGCTGTATGCGTTCAACGCAACCAACCTTTCGCAGATGCTCTATAACAGCGGCCAAAACCTGGCGCGGGATAATCCGGGTGGCGCCATCAAGATGACGACGCCGACGGTGGCGGGCGGCAAGGTTTACGTGGGCGCCCAGTACTCGCTCTCCGTTTATGGCGTGCAGACGTTCCTCAACACGCCGGTCATCGCGCCGGATGGAGGCCCATTCACCAACTCGGTGCAGATCAGCATGACCGACGGCAGCCCGGGCGCGTCCATTTATTACACGCTGGATGGGAGCGCGCCGACAGCCGCTTCCCTGCCCTACACAGGCCCGTTTGTGCTGGCGAGCAATGCGCTGGTGCAGGCGATCGCCCTCGAGACCGGCGCTATTGCCAGCGGCGTCGCCAGCGCGTCCTTTGTCAATACGGCGGCGGCCGGATCGGGCACGGGACTGCTGGGGCAGTACTACTCGAATGCGCTTCCGTCCAACCCATTCGTGGGAACATCGCTCGCAAGGACCGATGCGGTCGTCAATTTTAATTGGAGCACGAACGCGCCCTTTCCGGGCATGGCCAAGACCAATTACACCGTGCGATGGACGGGTTCCATTCAGCCGCAATTCAGCGAGACTTACACGTTCTCCACCACGGCGTCGGACGGCGCGCGGCTATTCGTGAATGGGCAGGAATTGATCAATGACTGGACGGACCAGGCGGCAATAACGGAAAGCGCAAGCCTGCCGCTTCAGGCGCAGCAATTGTACAACATAGAAATGGATTATTACCAGCACAACAGCAGCAACCCGCAGGCGGCGCTGGCCTGGAGCAGCCCATCGACTCCGCGGGGCGTGGCGCCGCAAACTCAGTTGTATCCGTTCACCAATCCGCCGCCGAGTGTGCAGTTGACAGCACCGTCGAACAACGCCAGCTACAGCGGCACGGCCAGCGTGACGATGAGCGCGGCGGCGGCCGCCCCCTACAATCAAATTAGCGCGGTCAGTTTCTACGCCAACGGGATTTATTTGGGGAGCGTGACCAACCTGCCTTATACGCTGACCGCGACGCGGATTGGGACGGGGAACTATGCGTTGACCGCCGTATCGGTGGATGGCAGCGGGCTTGCCAGCACGTCGGCGCCGGTCAACATCACGGTGGCGCCGGGCGGTGGGGCCGATTACGGGTTGACCGCCAGCGGGACGGAGACTCCGTTTCTCAACATGCCCACTGTGTTCGCCGGAACGTTGCCAGTGCTGTTGTCGCAAACCGGGGTGTTCAGCAACACGCCGAACATGACGCCGACGGGCGGGCTGATACCCTTCGTGCCCAACACGCCGTTGTGGTCCGACGGAGCGTTGAAGACTCGTTATATGGGAGTGCCGAACAACGGGGGAGTCATCACGCCGGACCAGCAAATTTCCTTCGCGCCGACGGGCGCCTGGAGCTTCCCGGCCGGGACGATCTTTGTCAAGACGTTTTCATTAAACACGGACACTGGCGATCCGAACGCCATCCGGCGCCTCGAAACGCGGCTGCTTGTGCGCGACACCAATGGGCAGGTCTATGGTGTGACTTACAAATGGCGCCCCGACAACAGCGACGCGGATTTGCTGACGAACAGCCTGAGCGAAAACATTCTGATTACGAATGGGAGCGCGGTCGCGGCGCAGACGTGGTATTATCCAAGCCCGTCCGACTGCCTGGCCTGCCACACGGCCGCCGCCAATTACGTTCTCGGTGTCAATACGCGGCAGTTGAACGGGAACGAAACATATTCGGCCACGGGAATTACGGACAACCAATTGCGCACCCTCAACCGGCTCGGCCTGTTTAATCC
Organism: Verrucomicrobiia bacterium; assembly: GCA_036501625.1. GTDB lineage: Bacteria > Verrucomicrobiota > Verrucomicrobiia > Limisphaerales > Palsa-1400 > Palsa-1400. The sequence goes on along the minus strand of DASXZY010000045.1, from coordinate 183,598 downwards.
GGCGATTAACGAAGGATCGATCAGCAACTTCGAGAAATTGTCCGCTTTGACCAATGTAGCGGCGCCGCTGCAGGAGCGATCACGGTCGTATCTGGATGCCAATTGCGCGCAGTGCCATCAACCCGGCGGCACCGGAATCACTTTCGACGCGCGGTATGACACGCCGTTGGCGAACCAAAACATCGTCAATTTTCCGGCGGCGGTTTCGCTGGGTTATGACCACGCCCGAATTGTCGCGCCGCGGGATTTGTGGCGTTCAGCGCTCTATGACCGAGTCAATACGGTGGATGGAACCAACAGCATTAAAATACAAATGCCGCCCCTGGCGCGCAATGTGATTGACACCAACGCAGTCGCCGTATTGGCGGCCTGGATCAACAGCCTGCCGGGCACGCCGGCCCTGGGGCCGCCCGTGATCGCGCCCAATGGAGGAAACTTCATCGGCTCGGTCAGTGTGTCGTTGCAGCCGCCGGACACAAACGCAACGTTGTACTATACGCTCGATGGTTCGCTGCCGACCACGAACTCGCCGCGTTACGCGGGCGCGATTTTGTTGACCAACGGGGCCATGACATTGTCGGCCAGCGCGTTTGAGGCCAATTACGTGAACAGCGTGGCGGCCAGCGCGTTGTTTGTCGTGCAGCCGCTCTATTTTGCCTCCGAAGGCTTCACCAATGGGGCCTTCCGATTCCAATTCGCGGGGACGGCTGGAAGCAACTATGTGCTGGAGGCGACGACGAATTTCACGACGTGGGTGCCGTTGAGCACGAACATGGCGGTGTCAAATGCGTTCAATCTGATCGACACTAACGCCGCCAATTTCCCGTATCGCTTCTACCGCATTATTCAAAAATAACAAATCCCGCTGCCGCGATTTCACTCTTTGCCGCCGATCACAATGCGCGCGCCGCGTTTGTAAGTGGCGTAGGAATAGAACCACTGGAACAGCACGGAAATTTTGTTGCGGAAGCCGACCAGAAAAATCAGGTGAATCATGAGCCACGCCAGCCACGCGAGCAGCCCGGAAAGCTTGATGGATCCCACTTGCGCGACAGCGGCGGAACGGCCGATGGTGGCCATGTTTCCTTTGTCCCAATAGCGGAAAGGCGGGCGGGCCGCCGCGCCGGGGCTGGAGAGTTCGCCCTCGATTATCCGCGCCACCTGCCGGGCCATCTGCATGGCGGCGGGCGAAACTCCTGGAACCGGCTTGCCATCCGCGCTCAGCGCCAGCGCCATGTCGCCCACGGCGAAAACTTCGGCATGGCCGGGCACGCTCAAATCGGAATTCACCTTGACGCGTCCGCCGCGGTCCAGGGGCAGTCCGAGTTTTTCCGCCAGCGGCGTGGCCGCGACTCCCGCCGCCCAAATAATGGCCGCCGCGCGGATTGTTTCGCCGTTCTCCAATTCCACCAGGCCGGAATCGATGCGTTTGACAGTGGCTTGGAGGCGCACATGGACGCCCATCGCCTCCAATTGCCGCTGGGCGCTGGCGGACAATTCCGGCGCCAGATGCGCCAGAATTCTCGTCCCGCCTTCGATCAAGATGACCCGCGCCTTGGCCGGATCAATGTGCCTGAAATCTTTCCGCAAAACGTGGCGGGCCAACTCCGAGAAAGCGCCGGCCAGTTCCACGCCGGTCGGCCCCCCGCCGACCACCACCATCGTCATCAATCGCGCCTGTTCCTCGGCGGAGGTTTCCGTTTCGGCCTTTTCAAACGCGAGCAGAATCTGGCGGCGGATGGCCATGGCGTCCGCGAGCGTTTTCAATCCGGGCGCGTGCCGTTCCCATTCGGGATGGCCGAAGTAACTGGTGCGGCTGCCCAGCGCCAGCACCAAGTAGTCGTAGGACATTTCGCCGCTGGAAAGCATGACTTTCTTCTCGGCCAAATTGAAATCGACAACTGACTCCATCAGAACGGTGACATTGCGGCGGTTGGAGAGAATGGAGCGAATCGGCTGCGCGATGTCCGGGGCCGAAAGCCCGGCCGTGGCGACCTGGTAAAGAAGCGGTTGAAAAAGATGATGATTGGAACGGTCCACCAGCGTCACCCGTGCCGAGGCGTGGGTGAACCGCTGGCAGAACTCCAATCCGGCGAATCCCGCCCCCAAAACGACAATGTGCGCTGGTTTCTGCATAACAATCTACCTGTCCAGCATGACCGGAGCGCCCATTTCGTCAACTATGGAAACGGCGGCGGGCGGATTGACCGAAATTGTCGGCGGTGGTATTTCGAGAGGCAAACAAATGAACGCCGAAGACCAGTATTTGAAATTCGTGCCATGGAACGAGGTGGACGGCCTTTATATCGGCTTCTGTCCTGACCTTTTTCCGCGGGGCGGATGAAGAGTTCCACATGCCACCAATTGGGCATGCTGGCGCGCGAAGAGGTTGAGCACTTGCAGAGAAAAGGGAAACCCTTGCCAGTTCCCGGCACCCGGTCGATGCGCAAGGCCGTCCCGGCCTAATTCAGGGCTATTTCTGCTGGCCACGCGCGCGCGGGGGCGATAAGTTGAGGGCGTGAAAAATCTGCCAAAGCCGGAGGTCATCCTGACCCATGAAAGCGATCTGGATGGGTTGGTGTCCGGCTTGCTCTTGCAACGTCTGGCCCGCCATCTCTTCGGTGCGGATGTTCCTTTGGAGGCTTTCCATTATAATAGCTGGCGCCTGCGCGAGCCTCGCGAAAAGGCCGGCTGGGTTTGCGATTTGAGTTTCGAAGCGCGCCTCGACAAGCCCGACTGGGCCATCATCGATCACCACGCGACGGACACGCAGCCCAAGAATGCCGTTTTAATCCATGACCTTGGCAAATCGGCCGGGCTGCTCTGTTACGAGTTGTGCAAGGAAAACGGGCTGGGTTCGCCGGAGTTGGACCGCCTGATCCATTTAAGCAATGTGGCGGATTTGTTTCTGGAGAACGATCCCGATTTTGTCCTGGCCAATGATTACGCGAGCCTTGTCAAGACTTACAACTTTTGGAATCTGCACGCGCTGATCGAAGGGCAATTGGAACGGCTGCTGGATCATCCGTTGCTGGCCGTGATGGAGGTCAAGCGGCGGATTGAGGACCCGATGGGCCTGGCCTGGAGCAGGGCCAACATCCAGGAAATCAGCCCGGCCGTGGGCTATGTCGATACGGTTGTCGGCAACACCAATTTGATTGTGCATCAATTGCTGGAGAAGGGGGAGAGCAAGTATCCTGTGTTGATGACGCTTTTTCGCAAAGCCAACAATACGGTTGTCGTCAGTTTGCGCAGCCGCAACGGCGAGGCGCTCAAAGTGGCGGAAAAGCTGCAAGGCGGAGGCCACGCCAACGCCTGCGGGGCGACCTTGCCTCGTTCAGTCAAAAATATTCCAGACGCCATCGAGTATCTCCGCTATTTGTTGGAAGCCTCGCCCAAAAAGGACGCCCCGCTGAACAGCCTGGAAGGCCTTTTCGCCGGCCTGGACATCAAGCAGTAAATTCGGGCGGCGTCCTACAAGTGCAAATGCGCCCATAGGGCGGCAGGGGCCAGGCGCATGTTGATGAAGAAGGGGCCGAAATCTCCGTAGCGCGCGCTGACTTCGTCGAAGCGCATCTCATAGACGATTTCTTTCAGCGCGTCGAGTTGGTGGGCCATCAAGGTGACGCCCCATTCCCAATTGTCCAGGCCCGTCGAGCCGGTGATAAGCTGGGAGACTCGGCCGGCATACTTGCGCCCGACTCGCGCATGGCCGCCCATCAATTTTTTGCGCGCGGGGAAATCGAGCACGTACCAATTGTCCGCGCCGTCCCGCCGCTTGCTCATGGGATAGAAGGCCATGACTTCCCAATCGGGCATTTCGGGATAGAGGCGATATTGTTCGTATTGACGCATGCGCGTGTTCAATTCGCCCATGCGCTTTTGAAAAGCTTCGCTCTCCGGAGCGAGATGCTCCTGCTCGATCAAGAGGCGGCGGTTGTCTTCCTCCGTCGGCATGTATTCGACAAGCTCGGTCACGCTCAAATAAGAGAAAACCACGGAGAGAACGCCCGGCGGAAAGCAGGCCTCAAGGTCGCGGTGCATCTGGCTGAGTTCCGCCAAACCGGCCGCGATAAGGAAAAAGGCAAAATCGGCCTTGGCTCCAACGTTGGCGTACGAGACCAGGCGCGGATGGGAAGGATTGGCGTTGCTCGCGCAGAGTTGTTCCAGGCGCTGCCGGGCAATGGCGGATTCTCCGGGGGCCAGGGCCGCCCATTTTTGGCGGTCCACGCGGTAAAACAAATGCATCACGTGCAGGCCGCGGTCCAGTTTGATGACGGGAAGATTTGGCATAGGCTCAATCGACTTGGAGGATTTGGTCCAGCAATGGCGGCAATTGCTCGGCGATGCCGGCATCGGCCGCCAGGAGGGACACGCCGGCTTCGCGCGCCTGGGTTTGGGTGGCGGCATCGCGCGCCCGTGCGAAACCGAGCACCGGGATGTGCTGGGTGGCGGGATTGGCTTTGATGCGGGCGATGGCGTCGCAAGCCTCAACCATTGGCGCCAATTCCGCGATGACGACGAGCGGCATTTCGCTCTCGCAGGCGCTGGGCAGTTGGGCGGCGCCGTTAACGGCCTGAACGCGATAGCCCAAGTCTTGCAGGCGGCCGGCCAGTTGGCTGCCGGGCATTAAATTTGAGTAGTAGAGGAGCGCCAAAGGCTTGCTCATGGGCGCAAAAATGGGGCAACGGGCGGCAAATTGCAAAACAAAGCGCGCCCAGTCTTGCTAACGATCCTGCAAACTGTGGACCCACTGGATGGCGTGCTGCAGCAATTGGGTGCCGTCTTCCAATTTGAGCTTGTCCTTGATGCGGGCGCGGTAGGATTCGACCGTTTTTATGCCCAGATGCAGTTCGTCGGCGATGCGGCGGGTCCCCTGCCCTCGGCCAATGAGCTGGAACACTTCCAACTCGCGATCGGTCAGGCGTTCGATGGAGGACTTCTGGTTGTTGGCGCGGCCTTGCACCATTTTATGCACCATGCGCGAGGCCATTTTCTCGCTGATGTAAATTTGGCCGCTCAAGACCTGGCGGACGGCCAGGAGAATTTTTTTGGTGGCTTCCTGCTTGGTGATGTAACCCTTGGCCCCCGCGCGCAGGACGCGCTCGGCGTAAAGTGATTCATCGTGCATCGAGAGCACCAGCACCGGCAGGGACGGCTGCCTGATTTGCAGGTCTTTGACCAATTCCAATCCGTGAGTGTGCTTGAGGGAAATGTCAGCGATGACAATGTCCGGCTTGGTTTCCTCGATTTTGACCAGAGCCTCCTGCGCGTCCTCCGCTTCACCGCAGACAAAGAGGTCGTCCTCGCGCTGGGTCAGTTGGGAAAGCCAGTCCCGCACCAGCGGATGGTCGTCAACCAGAAAGATTCTGATCTTCGGTTGTTCCGGTTTGGTTCGCAAGGACATGCGAGATATTTACCAAATTCCCGGTGGGAAAGAAAAGAAAAATCCAGCCGTGCATTCCGCCGCGCCAGTCGAAGCACCCAAAACGGTTGACCCCATCCACTTAAATGGGGATGGCGGATGGCGGGCTGAGAGGTATTCTTCGTTCCAAAGATGAAACTCCATGGAGCGAACCGTCGCGCCATGCCGCGTTTTAGGCCGGAAATCAGCCTGACGGTTCCTTGCCGCGATGGCATATGCGGCCCACTCACTGATCCTATGATAACTATGAAACCGCGCGGCCGTGCTTTCACGTTGATTGAGCTGCTGGCGGTCATTGCCATTTTGGCGGCGCTCTTGCTGCCGGCCGTGGCCAAAGCCAAACAGCAGGCTTCGCAATCGTATTGCAAGAACAACGCCAGGCAATTGGCGTTGGGCCGCCCCGAAGCTCGATTACGTTACGACGGGCGGCGGCATCAATTGGGTCGCGGAAACCGGGCGTTTTCAACCGCTTACAGGAGGAACATGGGCCGGCGGGCGCTACACAGGCTGCAGTTTGAATAATTTTCTGACTGTCCGCCATGGCGGCAACGCGGACATCGGATTTACGGATGGGCATGTCAACAATGTTCCATGGTGGTGCGGAACCAATGTCAGCTATGTGGCGCCGGAGCAGGACCAATGACGCGGGCCTCCCTCGCGAGAAAATAGTCTTTACCAGGATTCGATGGAGTCCGCCTCGAAAATTTTTTCCAGCAGGGCTTGGTAATCCGGCTCCGGCGCTGTCAAGTCGATCACTTCGATTTCCGCGCCGCCGGCCGCTTTTTGCAGCGCAATCAATTCCCGCGGCAAGGCGTCGTTCGGGCGGGTCAGAATGTGCAGCACGCGGCGCATGGATCGTTTAGAAGCGCAGCACGCAATCGCGCGCTGACGCAAGCTCGGCCAGTTGGCCGTCGGATATTTCTTTGACAGATGTCTGGGCCTGGTTCAGGCCGGGGGCGTTTTGTTGCACGGAGAGGGCCCTGCCAGATTCCCGCAGAGCCGGCAGATAGCGCGTGTAATTGTCCCCATCCACGAGTTCCTCTGCGTCTTCCCCCAGGATTAAAACGGCCGCGCCGCGCAAATAGACCGCCACATCGACTTTTTCCCACGCCGCCAGCCCGGAGGCGATACGGATGGCCTCGGCCGGCCGGCCGCTCATCCGGGGGTCGCTTTGGATGATAAAAAGTACGGAGCGCATGAAATCAATTAAAGCTGACGAAGCGATCCGTGGCCGACACCAAATCGCTCAGCGAGCCAAGGCCGGCATAAATGCCCTCCGAGCCGCGTTGCAACCCGCGCCGCTGGACGCTGTAGGCGCAGATGTAGAGTTTGAGGCCGCGCGCGGCCAGGGCCAGAAGGCGCGGTTCCTCCGCTCCGCGCGCCGCTTCGTCGATGCAATAGAGATACACATCGGCTCCTTCGTCCAGGGCCGCTCCGGCCAGGCGCACGCCATGTTCAAAGCCCGGCTGGCCGGGAGCTGTGGAAAGGAGAAGCCCCAATTTTTTGCCGCGCATAAACATAAAAAGGAGTCTGCACGTCCGTTTGAATCTGCGGCGGGAGGGATGCCAGAGTGTCTGGCGGCACCGTCAACTTGAAGATGGTTCCGAACCCAATCAGGCCTCCGCGCGGCGCCGTCCCATCGAGATTCGAGCCGGAGAAAACCAGCCCGCCATAAGGCTGGGCGCCTCCCGCATTGTCCTCGTTCTGGCTGAGGAACGCGGGAAACGGATCGTAGCTGTCAAATGTATTGCTTCCATTGATCGAGACGCTGAAGATGGTTCCGGTAGGATATTGCCCGCCAGAAGTTGGATTTTGGCCATCGTACTGGATGATCCCAAAATTGCGGACCAGGGAAAAGGTTTGCGCGCCCGCCGGAAGCGCCGCAGCCAGCGCGAATGAAACGAGGGGGCAAATGACCCGGTGGAGTTTTGAATGGCTTTTGATAAGAATAAATTATGCTCCAGGTTTAAATGCGCCGCCGTCCGCCGGTGCCTGACTGGGCATCGTGTCGATCTATTACCGTATGTGTTTGATAATTGTCCAGACATTTTCGCCTTCGCAGCGGCGATGGATTGCGGCAAAGCGCCTTGTTCCTCTCAGAAATAAGCTTTGACGCGGAGCGGTTCGATTGCAGAATGACCGGGACTCTGGAGTAAATCATGAAACCCAAACTATTCTTTGCATTCGCCGTTCCCGCCTGCGCCATGTTGTTTGCTTCCAGCATCGCGTTTTGCCAAACGTTGAGCTTCGGCATCGCCACCGCGCCTTCGGCGGGTAACAAATTCGTGGCGGCGGCGGACCTCAACAACAACGGCAAGATGGATTTGGCGGCCGCCGGCAGCCCGCTCGGCACGACCGGCCTCGTGACTGTGCTGACCAACAACGGCGCTGGCGCGTTCGGATCCAACAGCGCCATCGTCTTGCCATCAGAACCCGCCGGCCTGGCGTTGGCGGACATGAACGGCGATGGCAAGGCGGACCTCATCGTTACTACCAATGAGAACTTGTCCTCGGGCGCCGTTCTGGTCTATGCGAACAATGGCAATGGCGTCTTTGCCTTGCGCAATGCCATCAATCTGCCCTTCAGCATCAGCGGGCTGGCGGTTGGGGATTTCAATAACGACGGCAAACCAGACATCGCCGTCGTTGGCCTGACCAACATGTTCGAGGGCACGGCGTTTCTGGCCGTTTACACCAACAACGGCGCCGGCTTCGGCATATTTTTCAGCACCAATACGGGATTTAATCCCACCTGGCTGACTGCGGCCGATGTAAATAACGACGGCCGGATGGACCTGATCGCCTCGGACGGGACGACATTCAACCTGCGCGTGTACACCAACAACGGCGCGGTCTTCGCTCCGTTCGCGTCTCTGCCCGCCGGCAATACGCCCATCACCGTGACTGCGGCAGACATCAACAACGACGGCAAAGTCGATCTGATCGCGGCCAACACGGGTTTTCAGCCGACGCTGACGGTTTACACCAACAATGGGAACGGCTTTGGGTTGTTCAGCACGAACGCCATTAGCGCCAATTCATCCTCCATTGTGGCGGCAGATCTTTATCACAGCGGCCAATTGGAACTCGTTTGCGCGGATTCGGGCGGCAGCCTGGTTGTCTTTACCAATAGTGGGACCGGGTTTGCCAGCAACGCGATGTTCACGGCCGGCGTCGGCCCCAATGAAGTGATCGCGGCCGATTTCAATGGCGACGGCAAGGTCGATTTGGCCACCGCCGACGAAGGGAGTTCCGTGCAATTGCTCATCAACATGACGCATCCTGCAAAAACCCTCGCTGGCTACAGCAGCGGCACACTCTCGGCCGGGCCTTCCGATTTCCCCGTCGCTGTGGCCGCAGCCGACGTTAACAATGACGGCAATTTGGACCTGATTGCCGCCAGCGCCTCCGAATTCCTGAGCGTGCTGCCCAATCTGGGCGGCGGTGTTTTTGGCGCCAGCTTCACGGCGCCTTCGAGTGGGGACAAGTTCGTGGCGGCGGCGGATGTCAACAACGATGGCAAGGTGGATTTGGTGGCGGCCGGCCTCGCTGGCGCCGGCACCGGCCTCGTGACTGTGCTGACCAATAACGGGAATGGCGCTTTCGCATCCAACAGCGCCATAGCATTGGCGACGGAACCTGCCGGCCTGGCGTTGGCGGATATAAATGGCGATGGCAAAGTGGACCTCATCGTTGCCACCAATCGGGGCGCGTCCGCAGGGGCCGTTCTCGTCTATGCCAACAACGGAAGCGGCGTCTTTGGCTTGCGCAACGCCATCAACCTGCCGTTCAGCCTCAGCGGCCTGGCTGTGGGGGATTTCAATAACGACGGCACGCCGGACATCGCCATCGCCGGCCTGACCAACGCGTTCGAGGGCACGGCATTTTTGGCCGTTTACACCAACAACGGCGCCGGCTTCGGGGTATTCTTCAGCACTAACACGGGCTTTAATCCCACATCGCTGATTGCGGCGGACGTGAATAACGACGGGCGGATTGACCTGATTGCCTCGGATGGCACGACATTCAATCTGCGCGTGTACACCAACAACGGCGCTGGTTTCGCTCCATTCGCGTCTCTGCCTGCGGGCAACACACCCTCCACAGTGAGTGCGGCAGACATCAACAACGATGGCAAAGTTGACCTGATTGCCGCCAACTCGGGTTTTCAACCGACATTGACGGTTTACACCAACAATGGAAACGGCTTTAGGCTTTTCAGCACCAATGCCACCGCTGGAAACCCGGTGTCCATTATTGCCGCGGATCTAAATCACAACGGCATTCTGAGCCTGGTCTGCGCGGATTCCAGCGACGCGAACCTGGAACTTTTCACTCCCTCGTTTGCGGCGCCCCAGCCCTCGCCGGTTTTGAATGTCTCCAAGGCCGGCGCGAATCTGCTGTTTTCATGGTCGAGTTCCAACCCGAATTTTGGCCTGTTCACGAACTCCGATCTGAGCCTTCCGGCGGCTTCGTTCGCGGGAATCTCCATCAATAGTGACGCCACTCTGACCAATTGGAGCGCGACCCTTCCCATGCCCACGAACACAGCGCTGTTTTTCCGCCTGGGGCTGGCGGCGCACTGAATCGGCGAGATCGGTTTCGTTTGCATGCTCCAATGGCGGCCTCCGCGCGCGGCGGTTCGTTTTGCTTTACGTGGCGCATGGGGGGGCCTATTCTCCGGCATGGTCGAGCTTGAGTCTAATAAGCTTTTTTGCCAGCTTCTGCCCGCTGAATTGGAAAATCTCCGCGGGGCGGCGCGCGAAATGACCTTTCCCCCGCGCAAAGTCATTTTCAACCAGGGCGATCCGGGGGACGGCATCTACTTTGTCAAGGAGGGCATCGTCCAAATCTCAACGACGATCCGCTCCGGCGACAGCAAAGTTTTGTCAATGATCGAGCCTGGCGATTTGTTCGGGGAAATGGCCGTGCTTGACAGCGATCCGCGCTCGGCCACGGCCGTCGCCGACCAGACCGCGACGGTTTATTTCATCAGCCGGCCCGAATTAATCAAGTTGATCGAGCGGATGCCGCGCCTGGCGGCGGCCCTCGTGCGGGAAATCAGCCGGCGGTTGCGCACTTTCAATGACCAATACGTGCGCGAGGTCTTTGAAGCCGAGCGATTGCAATTGGTGGGGCGTTTTGCCAGTTCCATCGTGCATGATTTGAAGAATCCGCTGAACATCATCGGCATCTCGGCGGACATGGCCTGCATGCCCTCCTCCACGCCGGAATCGCGCCAGGTGGCCAAGGTGCGGATTCGCAAGCAGGTTGAGCGCATCAGCAGCATGGTCAACGAATTGCTGGAGTTCGCCCAGGGCCATCATAGCGATTTCGTGCTGGCGCAATTGTCGTATAAGTCGTTTGTCGGGCCGTTGATTGAGGAAATTCGGCCCGAAGCGGCGATCAAGGGGGTCAAGCTTGAATATGCCAGTCCCGCGCCCGGCTCGATGGTGCGCATCAATCCGCAACGGCTTTCTCGAGTGTTTCATAATTTGGTGAGCAACGCGGGCGATGCCATGCCGTCCGGCGGGACGGTTAAATTTCGGTTCATCGAGACGGCGCAGGAAATCATTACGGAGGTGGAAGACACCGGCAAGGGGATCGCGCCGCAGATACAGAATCGGCTGTTCATGGCCTTCGCCACTTACGGCAAGGCCAACGGCACCGGGCTGGGGCTTTCAATCTGCAAAAAGGTCATTCAGGACCACAAGGGCGTCATTTCCGCCCGCAATGTTCCCAATGGCGGCGCCGTTTTTCGTTTTACGCTGCCGCTGGCTTCAATCGAACACGCGCCAGGATGAACCGCATCCGTTTGTTGCCGGAGCAGGTGGCCAATCAGATTGCCGCCGGCGAGGTTATTGAGCGCCCCGCCAGCGTTGTCAAAGAACTGGTCGAGAATGCCCTGGATGCGCAAGCCACCCGCCTGACCGTCGAAATCCAAACCGGCGGACGCAGCCTCATTCGCGTGACTGATGACGGCGTGGGCATGAGCCGGGACGACGCCCTGCTCTGCCTCGAACGCCACGCCACCAGCAAAATTCAGCGGGCCGAGGACCTGGCCTCCATCGCGACCATGGGTTTCCGCGGAGAAGCGTTGCCCAGCATTGCCAGCGTGAGCCGGTTTTCGCTCACGACACGCGAGCGCGCGGCGGAATCGCCTGAGGGAACGCAGGTCATCGTCAATGGCGGCAAAATTGTTTCCGTGCAGGCCGGCGGCAGCCCGCCGGGAGCGAGTGTGGAGGTCCGCCAGCTATTCTTCAATCTGCCCGCGCGCCGAAAATTCTTGCGCGGAGAGGAAACAGAGACAGCTCACATCCGGCATTATTTGACATTGGCCGCTTTAGCCTGGCCGGGCGTGGCCTTTGAATTTATCAAGGATGGCCGGCTTGTCTGGCAATTGCCCGCCGTCAACGCGGCGGATAGGATGGCGGCCCTGGGCGAGCGATTGCGCGCGCTGGCGGGAGGGCGGGACAAAATGCTGCCAGTCGATTTTTCGGTGGAGCTGCCCGCCCTCGGTGAAGAGAGCGAAGAGGATTCGGCCGGCCTTTCGCGGTTTGCAGTGTGGGGGCTGATTGGCGCTCCTGGCGTTTCCAGAGGCAGCCGTGAGGATCAGCATCTTTTCGTCAATCGGCGGCCAGTCGAGAATCGCGGCCTGAATTTCGCGCTGCTTGAAGGCTATCACACGGCGCTGATGAAAGGGCGATACCCGGTTTGCTGCCTGTTCATTGAGGCCAATCCCGCGGAGGTGGACGTCAATATTCATCCCGCGAAAAGGGAGGTCAAATTTCACCAGGAGAAGGCGGCGCGGCAATTGGCGGCCCAAGCTGTCCGGGAGACGTTGCTGCGTTTTCATGCACCGGCGACTGTTCCCGCGCCTCCCGTGGCTCCGCCGCTCCCGCCGCCTCCGGCGCCCGCACCCGTTCGCACGGTGTCGATTCGCCTGCCGGACCTGCCCAAACTCTATCCGCCGCCGCCGGCCAGCGTTGCCGCGCCGGTTCCGGTGATGGCGGCGCCAGCCGTGCCGTCGGCGTCCGCTCCGCATCCATCGGCTTTGTTGCAAGTTCCGCTGCGGTTGGTCGGCGTTGTTGGGCGGCTCTATGTCGTGCTGGAATCGGATCGCGGACTGGTGCTGCTGGACCAGCATGCGGCGCACGAGCGCATACTTTTCGAGCAGATGCTGCGCCGGATGGAAAATAACGGGGTCGCGCCCTCCCAACGCCTGTTGTTGCCGGAAACGGTCGAACTTTCGGCGCGAGACGCGCAGTTTTTGCGTGACCAACTGCCCGCGTTGGCGCGATTGGGGGTTGGATTGAGCGAATTTGGAGAACGCACCTTTCTGCTGGATTCCCTGCCGCCGTTTGTCAAAGGGCCTCCGCCGCGGCGGTTCATTTTGGAGCTGGTGGACGAGATGAAGGCGGCCGGCCAGGGCGTCAACGCCTTGCGCCTTGGCGAAAACGTGATTGCCAAGACGGTCTGCCGGCACGCCGTGAAGGCGAATGATCTGCTGGCGGGGCCGGAATTGGAGAACCTGATTGAGGATTTGCGACATTGCGCGATGCCTTACACGTGCCCGCACGGCCGGCCGACCCTGATCGAGATGAATTTTAACGAATTGGAGAAGAAGTTCGGGCGGACGCAGTGATGTTCGAGGCGTTTAGTTTCGCAAAATGCTGATTTCGTGTAATTTGCGTAAAAATCTGGAACTGATGAAAATTTTCCAAAAAAAACCCACTTTTCCGTTGACTAGCGAAGGGCGATTCAGCTATTGTGGCACGCGAAATGAGAAATAAGCCTGTAAATCGTCTGTGAATAACTATTCCTTGACGAATTTGTTGAAATCAACATAATCTAGCGCAAATAAGATTAAAAACAGGCAAAAAAACACGTTGCAATATGAACAAACTCTTAACACTTGTCGTGGTCTTGGGCGGCGCCACTTTCTGCCAGGCGCAAAATTACAGCACTGTTCTCACTGGCGACCAAGAAGTTCCGCCGAATAGCAGCACTTCGACTTTCGGGTCGTACGCCTTTGCCAATTTCACCTTAAGCGGTGGGACTTTGGCGGTCACCAGCGCGTTTTATGGCAACCTGAATGGCGACCCAACGCTGATCACGGTTAATGATGCCCCTCTTGGGTTTAATGCATCCTCCCCGCTATTTGATTTGACGATCAACAACGATGAAACGACGGTCAGCGGTGGCTTGGTTGATGGAAGTTTTTCCGGCAGCGGTGCGCTAACTCAGTCGGAAATTAACGATCTCAACGCGGGCGACCTCTATGTGAATATCGAGACAGCTGCAGCACCCGGAGGAGAAGTCCGCGGACAAATTACGACGGTCGTCCCGGAACCGGCGTCAATGACCCTCATGGCTGTTGGCTCGCTTAGTTGGCTGGCGATGCGCCGGAAAAAGTCCTAAAGCGAGGCGCAGTTTTTTCCGACGAATCACAATCGTCTTTTCGAACGACACTTTAAAGAGAACAACAACGAACTGATCAACATATGAAAAGAGCACTCACATTTATCATGACTTCGGGCTGTATTTTGGGAGCACTGTCGGTCCAAGCCAGTCTTAACTTGGTTGCGGATCCAGGTTTCGAGGGGGGAGAAACAGGAACGTTGACCTCCGCCACCACTCCTTGGTACAATGCCAATCCACTCAGTTCGGGTGATATCATTGACACGTCAAATCCGAACAGCGGCGCCTTCAATGCGGTTTTGACTTCCACCGCCGCCGCATCGACTGTTCTTGCCCAGAACTTGATCTTGAGCACGGGCACCAAGTACTCCATTTCTTTCTTTGCGCAAGGCCCGGGCGCCGCCGGCAGTTTGGCTGTAAGCCTTAATGGCACTGCTGCTGGCACCATTGCCTTTTCGGGCGGCGGGAGCACTTACGCTCAATACGTGTTTACAGCGATGCCTGCTACTTCATCGGGACTCCTGTCTCTTATTTGGTCCACTGCATCGGAGTCTCCCACCTCGCTCGATATCGATGACGTGAGTGTGACACCGGTTCCGGAGCCGACCACGATGATCGCTGGTGCGTTGATGCTGCTTCCGTTTGCAGCCAGCACTCTCAAGCTGCGCAAAAAAGCTTCAGTGTAAACGCTGTTTCTTTCTTATTTCACATTGCAGGCTGGCTTCGGCCAGCCTGTTTTGTTTTTTGGGGTTAGAGATTGCTCTCCAAACCAGGAATTACTGTCGGGGCGTGAACTCTAGGTTCGCTTCGGAATCGTTGCTGAATTCCTTGTCAACCCCAACCGAAGGATCGTCGGAGCGGAGGCCTTTGCCGTGGGGATGGCTTGGAGCTTCCTCCTGCGCTTGAACTGGGGCTGGTTTGCCACTGTCGGTTTCGGGCTCGCTTTCCCTCGGGTTTTTGCTGCGTTTGGCTCGAGGCAGCGGGCTTAGCATGACGTTGATGCCTTTGCCGATGAGCTTGGCTGGCGCGTCAGGGTGGCCAAACGGGGTCAGGTTTTGTACGAGCTTTTGGACTTGCTGAAAACCAAATTCCTTATGAGCCATCTCACGGCCGCGGAAACGCAATGTAATCTTTACCTTCATGTCCTCGCACAGAAAATCGACGGCGTGCTGCTGTTTGACAGCAAAATCATGCGGGTCAATCCTCGGGCTGAGCTGAATTTCCTTCACCTTGTTGGCGTGTTGATGTTTGCGCGATTCCTTGTCGCGTTTCGCCTGCTCGTAACGAAACTTTCCAAAATCGACCAAGCGGCAAACGGGGGGCACGGCAGCCGGGTTAACCTCAACCAAATCCACCCCTTGGGCGCGGGCCATATTGATGGCTTCGCTTAGCGATAAAACGCCCAGATTTTTCTGGTCGCCATCAATGACCCGGACCTCGCGGGCGCGGATTTTCCCATTGACGCGCGCGAGGGGAGCGGATGGGGAAAATGAACGGGAAGGGAAAGGGCGGCTCAAGAGGCCCTCACGGGTTCAAAAATGTTCATGCTAGCTTCAACAATTTCTCAAAAGCAACCGGGCCAAGCCCGATTATACCTTATATTTAAGCCTTTTTTGCCAACTTTTGCAAGTCCAAAATATCACGCAGCACTATGAACAAGCTATGAGGCCCCGCGGCAATGATATGTAATCGGATTCCCTAACTCGGCAGGCGAGGCCCGAAGCCGCAAACGGGAGGGGAAGGCATCTTCGGGTGAAGATATTTTTTCCCTTGTCCCCTATCCCCAAGCCCCTATGCTTGGCGCCAGTTGGCTGAATATATAGCTTTCATCTCATGATTTCCCCCAAATTGCTGGCGCGCGTTCTGGGACGTGAGGAGTCCTTGTTCGCCCCCGCCGTGGCGCAAAGACAGGAGGAGTTGATTGACAGAATTCGCTCCAGCCGGGTTCTTGTCATCGGCGCGGGAGGCTCCATTGGCTCGACTTTTGCCAAGGCGCTGGCCGCATATCAACCGGCCGTTCTGCACCTTGTCGATTTGAGCGAAAATCATTTAGTGGCGTTAGTGCGCGAGCTGCATTCCCAGGGGATCGCGCCTGGCGGAGGATTCGCCACCTATGCGATTGGTTTTGACGAGGCTGAATTCTATTCTTATTTGCGCTCCGCGCCGCGCTTTGATTATGTGTTGAATTTCGCGGCCCTTAAACACGTCCGGTCCGAGCGCGATCCTTTCACCGCGATGCGCCTGTTGCGAGTGAACGTCCTCGCGAATTATGACTTGCAGGCGTGGCTGGGCAGCAATGTCCCGCGCCGGTACTTTTGCGTTTCATCTGACAAGGCGGCAAGTCCCGCCAGCCTGATGGGAGCCTCGAAGACGTTCATGGAACGAGTCTGTCTGGACCGGGCCGACGCCATTCCATTCAGCAGCGCCCGGTTCGCGAACGTGGCGTTTTCCGAAGGCAGTTTGCTGCAAAGCTTTTCTGAGCGGATCGCGCGCCGGCAGCCTTTAGCCGCGCCCAACGACGTGCGGCGCTATTTCATCTCGGGAGAAGAGGCCGCGCAATTGTGCCTGCTGGCCTGCTTTTTGGGCGGCAATGGCGAAATTTTCATCCCAAGCCTTCAGGCCGATCTCGATTTGAAGACCTTTAGCCAGATCGCCATCATGCTGTTGGAAGAATATGGTTACAGTCCGCTTCTCTGTGACTCGGAAGAAGCGGCTCTCAGCAAGGCGCGCGAGAACATTTCGCCGGGCGGCGCGTGGCCCTGTTATTTCAGCGCGTCCAACACCGCGGGTGAAAAGCCAGTCGAAGAATTTGCCGGCCCCGGCGAGCAGGTCGAAAGCGGCCGCTATCCGAACATCAACGTTGTGACCCATCCGACCCGTGGCGCCCGCGACGCCATTACAGCCGCCATTGTGAAAATCAAGAAATGCCGGCAAGCCGGAGAATGGACGAAGGAAGAACTGTTTTCCGCCGTGCAGTCCGTCGTGCCTGAATTCGCGCACGTGGCGAAGGACGCCAATCTCGATAACAAATTGTGAATCCAGCATCCGAAATAACGCGGCGTTTGCGAAAAGTTCTGGGGACCGGGCTGGATAAAATACCCTTGCACGAGCCGCTTTTTGCCGGGCGGGAAAAAGAGTATGTGACGGAGTGCATCGACACGGGATGGGTTTCCTCTGTTGGGAAATTTGTGGACAGATTTGAAATGGAGCTGGCGGCATTCACGGGGGCGCGGCGGGCGGTGGCCGCGGTCAATGGCACTTGCGCGCTGCATTTGGCGTTGCGGCTGGCCGGAACGCAGCCGGGCGAAGAAGTGCTGATCCCGGCGCTGACCTTTGTCGGAACGGCCAATGCGGTCGCGCATTTGAACGCGATTCCGCATTTTATTGACAGCGAATCTTTAACGCTCGGCATGGATCCGTCCAAGTTGGCGGAGCACCTGGCCGCCATCGCGCACATGCGCGGCAACCTCTGCTTCAATCGAATAACCGGCCGCCGGATTGCCGCCATCGTGCCGGTCCACGTTTTTGGCCATGCGGCGCGAATGCGGGAATTGTTGGAAGCGGCGCTGCGATACAAACTGCCGGTGATTGAGGATGCCGCCGAATCCCTGGGCAGTTACTACAACTCAACCCACACTGGCCTGTGCGGCACGATGGGCGTGCTGAGCTTCAATGGCAACAAGACGATTACGACAGGCGGCGGCGGCGCCATCATTTGCCAGGATGACCAACTCGCGGACTTGGCGAAGCATCTCTCCACCACCGCAAGGAAGGCGCAAGGCTGGGCGTTCGATCACGACCAGATTGGTTTCAACTACAGGATGCCAAACCTCAATGCCGCTTTGGGCTGCGCGCAACTTGAACAATTGCCGAAATTTCTTGAGCGAAAGCGCGCTCTGGCGGCGGCTTACGCGGAGGCGTTCGCGGATTTGAACGAGGCGCGATTTGTCTTGGAGCCGCCCGGGACGCGCAGCAATTACTGGCTTTGCGCCCTCGAACTTTCGGCGGCCTGCGAACACGCCCTGCGCGATGTCCTCGAAGCGACAAACGCGGCGGGCATCGCGACTCGCCCCGCGTGGAATCCGCTCTCGACGCTGCCGATGTACGCCGGCTGCCCCCGATCCGATCTTTCGGCGGCGTCCGCCCTTGCGCGCAGACTTGTCAATATACCGAGCGGACCAGCCTTGGCTCCGTCAAAATGAAAGCGCAGCCCGCCGTGAATCAGAGACCTGGCGAAAGCCGCGAGGCGGTCGTGTTGGCCGGCGGAGGAGGCCATTGCCGGTCATTGATTGACGTGATTGAAGCGCAAGGTATTTTTCGCATTGCCGGGATTGTCGATCTCGCCGAACGGCGGCACGAAACGGTGCTCGGTTACCCGTGGATTGGCGCGGATGAAGACCTGCCCTCGCTGGCGCGAAAATACGCGAATTTCCTGATCGCCGCCGGGCAAACCGGCTTGCCAACACTGCGGGAAAAATTGCGCGCGTTGATTGAGCAAGCCGGAGGAAAATTTCCCGCGGTTTGTTCGCCGCTGGCCAGAGTTTCACCTCATGCAGTCATCGGAGACGGAACGGTCGTGTTTCATCAGGCCGTTGTCAACGCGTCCGCTTCCGTCGGCCGCCACGTCATTGTCAATACGGCCGCGTTGATCGAGCACGACGCCCAGGTGGGCGACCAGTGCCATATTTCGACTGGCGCCTGCGTCAACGGCGGCTGCCAAGTGGGCCCGCGCTGTTTTGTCGGCAGCGGCGCGGTGCTGCGCGAGAGCGTGGTTCTGGGAGAAGGGAGCGTTATCGGCTGCGGCGCGGTGGTTATCAAAAACACGGAGCCGTTCGGTGTCTATGTTGGCGCGCCCGCCCGGCGGATAAAGAATAGTGTTGAACCCGGGACATGAACATGGCGACGCTATGGGTTCCATGATTGAAGCCAAGGCCAGCGAGCGGTTGCGGAAGATTTCAATCGCCAAAGAGACGAAGCTGATTGAGGCATTGCGGCTGATGGATCAGCAGGCAGTCAAACTGCTTCTGGTCATGGATGGCGATGTTTTCCACAGCTTGGTCAGCATCGGCGATATTCAGAGGGCCATTGTGCGCCAGATGCCGCTCGATTCGCCCGTGGAAAAAGTTCTGCGCAAGAATATCCGGGTCGCCTCGGAGCAAGAGCCATTCGAGGCCATCAAACAGCGCATGTTGGAGTTGCGCGCGGAGATGATGCCGGTGGTGAACCAGCGCGGCGATTTGGTGCGAGTGCATTTTTGGGACGAGGTTTTCGTGGAACCGCCCGCCGGGGCTGGCCCACTGCAAACGCCCGTGGTCATCATGGCGGGCGGTCTTGGCGCGCGGCTCCGCCCCATTACCAACGTCATCCCCAAGCCGCTCATTCCCATTGGAGAGAGGACGATCATCGAGGAAATCATGGATCGGTTCCATGTTTGCGGCGCGCGGGATTTTTATGTATCTGTCAACTACAAGGCTGACATGGTGGAAAGTTATTTGAACGGCCTCAAAAATCCTTGGCGCATCAACTATTTTCGGGAAGACCGTCCGTTGGGGACGGCGGGCAGCCTTCATCTTTTGCGGGACACTTTGAAAGGCACATTTTTTGTAACGAACTGCGATATTTTGGTGGAGCACGACTATCGCGAAATTCTTGGGCAGCATCGCGACGAGGGCAACGAAATCACCGCCGTTGCCGCCCTGAAGGTGTTGTCGGTCCCCTACGGAGTGTTTGAGTGCGACACGTCCGGCCGCCTGAATTCATTGCGTGAAAAGCCAGACGTAACGTTTCTGGTGAACGTCGGCCTCTATATCTTGGAACCGCATCTTCTGGCTGAGATTCCGGCCGGCCAGCCGATGCATATCACTCAATTGCTTGAACAAACGCGCCTGCGCGGAGGTCGTGTTGGATTATTTCCAATCCGCGAGCGCTCGTGGTTTGATATTGGAGAATGGGCCAAGTATTTCCGCGCGGTCTCGCATTTCAATCCAGGCAGCCTGCCTCAAAACCATTTTGAACAGTCTGATGACTGATTCCGCACAATTGGCGCCGCTCCCACCCGTGCGAGTGCTGACAGCGGGCGACAACCAATCCTTTTTTGTCGCGCTCCTGTGCCGTGAAATAAAGCGGCGCTGTCCGCAATGCGAATTCTACATCTGCGATTATATTCAATACGGCCAAAATGTGGGGTATGACGAGAATGCCACTTTTGCCGGCCAGTTTAAATCGCCTCCTGTTTTCGAGTTCAATTTCAAGACGCTGCGAGCGGTGGCGGGGGCCTTGCTCAGCGGTCATTTTTACCGGCGGGCCGCGCGCACGATGGCCTGCTTCGGATTGGCCGGCCGGTCTGTCATCGATGCGGCGGCCAGGTCATTGGGAAAAGCGGTCCAGATTGAGCGTTTTCGAAACGAGATTATCGGGCGGCAGCGCTACGACATCTGGCACTTCCAATTCTGCACACCCAGTTCATTGCGCTATTTGGATATTGTCCCTCCGGCAGCCAAAGTCGTTTGTTCATTTTGGGGATCCGATTTGCTTCGCTCCGCGGAAATTGAATCGTACGTGCCGGTTTTCAACGCGCTGCAAAGAGCGGACGCCATTACTGTGCAAACCGCGGAATTGCGGGAATTTCTGCTGTGCAAATTCGGGCGCGGTCTTCTCCCAAAGGTTCACTGTTGCCGTTTCCCGTCGGATTCGGGCGCGTATCAGCGAATGTCGGCGTTATGCCGCCAAGGCTCGGCCGGCCGCGCGAGCGCCAGGAGCCTGTTGGGGCTGCCACCAGACCGGACGCTCGTTGGCATTGGCCATAATGGCGGCCCCGGAGACAAACATCTGGAAATTCTGGAGGCGCTGGAACATTTGCCAAGCCAGGTTAAGTCCCGCCTCTTTTTGGTTTTTCCAATGACCTACGGCCTGAAGGCGCCCTACGAGAACGCCGTGAAAGCCGCTTGCGAGCGTTCCGGCTTCGGGCATCTCATTTTAAAGGAATATCTCAGCCGCGAAGCTTTAGCCGCGTTGCGCGTTGCGGTTGACATGGCGGTCTATATGCCGGAGAGCGACGCCTTGAGCGCCGCCGCCCTGGAAACAATTTACGCGGGGAACACCTTGCTGGCTGGAGCGTGGCTGCCCTACGGCCTCTACCGGCGGCTCGGCCTGCCCTTCATTGAAGTTGAAACGCACAGTCAATTGGCCCAGGTTATCCCCTCGCTGATGGATAAACCCAAGCTATCTGACCCGGAAGTTGAACGCATTCAATCGCGGATCGAAAGCAATTTTTCCGCGGACGGCACCGCGCCGGGCTGGATAGCAATGTATCAATCTTTGATGCGGCCGCCGCCGTGGCGATAAAATTACATGCTGATTCCACAGACAGAGTTAAACGCGCAACGGACGCACAAAGCCTTGGTGGTGGCTGGCGCGCGGCCCAATTTCATGAAGGTTGCGCCATTGCTCCACGAGGCGGCCGCCTATAATGAACGGCGCCAAGCCGGCATGCCCCGGCTGGAATGGCTTCTGGTTCACACCGGCCAGCATTATGACCGGAGCCTCTCGGATGTTTTTTTTGATGAACTAAAGATTCCCCCGCCCGCGTTCAACCTGGGCGTGGGTTCAGGTTCGCACGCGGTCCAGACGGCGAATATCATGATGAAGTTTGAAGAAGCCTGCCTGGCCGAAAAACCGGGCTGGGTCATTGTGGTAGGCGACGTCAACTCAACCCTGGCTTGCGCGCTCACGGCTGCCAAGCTTGGGATCAAGGTGGCGCATGTCGAAGCAGGGTTGCGCAGTTTTGACCGCGCCATGCCTGAGGAGATCAATCGCATCGTGACGGACGCCCTGGCGGACTTATTATTGACGCCATCCGAAGAAGCCGGCGGGAACCTGCGGCGTGAAGGAATCCCGGAATCAAGAATCCGGTTTGTGGGCAACGTGGTCATGGACACGGTGGCGGCGCACATGGCCCAGGCCCGGCGAAGCCCGATTCTGCAAGAATTAGGATTGACTCCAAAGAACTTCGCCTACGTCACGCTGCACCGGCCCGCAAACGTCGATAATCCAGAAAATCTCTCCGCGATCATGGACGGATTGAACACAGCCAGCCGGGAGATGCCGATTGTCTTTCCCGTGCATCCGCGCACACGCAAAATGCTGGCGGAGGACGCGATCCGCCTTCGGGCCGGCCCCCGCGTCAGGTTCGTGGAGCCGGTGGGCTATCACGCATCTCTATGTTTGACGGAGAACGCCCGCCTGGTGCTGACGGATTCCGGCGGGTTGCAGGAGGAAAGCACGTTTCTGAGGGTTCCGTGCCTGACCTTGCGCCCCAATACCGAGCGGCCGCTCACGATTTCAATGGGCAGCAATAAACTCACCCGGCTGGACCGGCTTTGCGCGGACATGGACGAAATCATCCGCGGCCCGCTGGAACTTGGCCGGATTCCGCCTCTGTGGGACGGCCAGGCCGCGGGGAGAATTGTGCAAGCCATGGTCGAACATCATGCCTGAGCATGAAAAATCTTCTTCTGCTTGCGTTCTATTTTCCGCCGCGAAGCCATATCGCCAGCTACCGTTCAGGCTGCTTCGCCAAATTTTTGCCCGAAAACGGCTGGCGGCCCACGGTCGTTTGTGAAGATTGGACATCGGACCGGGCGGACTTTGACCCGGATTTCGTCGGCAAAATTCCGGACGAGGTGGCGATCCACCGTGTCGCCAATCCGGCCGCGCATGGATTCTATCAGCGCTTTTTGCTAAGGAAGATCGCGCCCTATCTCGTCTCACACCGCGCCCCGGTCCTCTGGTGGCGGAAGGCTCGCGCCCAGGTGCTTGCCTTGCTGGAACGGACGCGTTTTGACGCGGTCTGGGCCACATCGGACCCGCTGACGCCGTGGGCCTTGGCGTCCGAGGCGGCCGCGCGCGCCGGCATTCCGTGGGTCGCCGATATTCGCGACAGTTTCAATGAACAAGGGCACGGTTCGTGGTACAAACGCCCCGCATTTGCCTTTCAGGAACGCCGGTTGGCGCGGAAGGCCGCCCGTGTCGTCGCGGTGACGCGCGGAGTGGCGCAGCGCTTGGGCGAGAGGATCGGGCGAAGTGTCGATGTGATTTACAACGGGTTCGATCCGACCCTTTTTCCGACGGAAACGCCCGCCGCCGTCCCGCGGTTTACGATCATCTATGCCGGCAGCCTGATGCTGCCTTTGCGCAATCCGGCCCCGTTCTTTGAGGCCGTCGAGCGCTGCCTGGCGCAAAAGTGGATTCCTGCCGGGGAAATCGAACTCCAATTCTACGGCTCGGACCCGCGCTTGATTGAGCAGGTTTTTCCGCGCGCCACCGAACGCATCCCGCTCAAGGTGCTGCCGCGCATCCCGCACCGGGACGTCTTGCGCTTGATGCAGGCCAGTTCGGTGTTGCTAATGCTTGACAACGCCACCGAGAAGGATGTTTTGCCGGGCAAAATCGGCGATTACCTGGGAGCGCGGCGGCCCATTCTGGCCTTTCCCAACGCGGGCGGCGAGCTTGCCGGCATTCTCCGCCGCACCGGCACGGGTGTCGCGGTAAGCGGAGTCGAAGCGCTCGCGGGGCAAATCCGGGAGTGGTTCATGCAATGGAAATCCGGCGGAATCCTGGCGGGAGCGCGGGATGAAGCGCAAATTGAACCGTTTTCCCGCCGGTTTGGCGCCCGGCAACTGGCCGGAATTCTGGACGAGATTTCCGGTCCGATCAAAAGTCGTGTCGCTTTACCAGAATCCAGCGCTTGAACGAGAAAAAGCGAGTGCGGCGGCGCCGCTGTTCGGTCACGGAAGGCCCCGCTGTGTCAAATATCTGCTCGAACCGGTCCAGCAGGCGTTCGCGGTCGAACCATTCCGTTGCCTTGTTTCCGGGAAGGCTTGGCTCGGAGAAAAACTGCATATAGCGGTCGTCGTCGCGGTCCAGTTCGATGATCTTTTCCACCAAGGCGTCCAAGTTTGGAAAATCGGAAGCATCGATGAAACATCGCGGGTTGAACTCCTCGCCTACACGCGGGCTGCCCCAGTAAACGGGCAGCGTCCGGGCCATAAAAGCCTGGGGCAGCTTTTCAGTCGTGTAGCCCGGCAGCCGGGCGTTTTCAAACGCGATGTGGAATTTGCATTCCCGCATGAAGTTGATTTTGCCGGCAAATCCCCCGGCCACCGGACCGCCGACGTTGTTTTTGAAGCGGCCGCCTGATTCCACTCTCTTGTATTTTGAAAGCTTTTCAAAAATTTCCAGGCGGTTCCGATTGCGCCGGCGGCTGTGGCCGCTCACGACATAGGAACAGAATTTGGTTTTTTCGGCCAGAATCTGTTGCGGCGATGGAAAATCCGCGCCCCGCAGAAGCTCGGCCGGCGAAGAATTATACAAGACCGCGTACCACGGCAGGCGGGTGTGGCGAGGATCATCCAGATAGAATGAGGTGAAGGCGAAATCACAGTCCGCGAAGTCGGGCTGGATCGGCTCGTGGGTGTAATAAATTTTGCGGCAGTTGAAATGCCGGTGAACGTCGCCGTTGTTGCTGTAAATCAAAAAGTCCGGCCGGTCGCAAACAATCACCTCAAAACGCTCGCTGAACAGGTTGTAAAAGAAGTTGTCGTGCTTGTCGAGAAACTTCCAGAAATCGCAGAAGTCAATCCTAATTTTTTGTTTGGCCATCCCATTCAGTATTGGGGCTTTCCGGCTGATGGCAACAGCTTTTTGCCGTCTCGTGCGGGCTTGACGTGGCGCGGAGACCTGCCAGAATCCACGCCCACGGGCCTGCGGCCCGGACCGAAGACCGAATATGAATAAAATGCGATTTCCTGTTTTGATGCTGGTTCTTGGTTTGGCTGGACTTCTCGCCCCGCGCGCTCAAGGGCAGACTTCCGGCCAAGTCATGACTTTTTCCATCGCCTGCCAGTACAATACCAATAATTTGTCCACCAATTTCCTCGCGGGACACGTGCAGAACGTGAACGATTTCAAGCAGATCACCACCGTCCTGGTCGATACTGCCAACATGGTCAAGGCGCTGGCCGTTGATAATTTCGGAACGAATTGGGTAAAATGGATCGGCGCGCAGCTTTGCTACGAGGTCGATTTGGCCACCGGCACCCCGGCCATCTTCATGCGCTTGGGCAGCAGGCAGGTCGATGTTTCCACCAATTTTAACAGCGGCGATGGCGTGGGCACCTATATCAATGCTTTTTCCATCGAACCGAGCAACGTCGTGGTTGGCGGCGCTTATGCCTTTCCCACTAATCCCGCCTACGGGAATAATTTCGCCAATTTGCCGCTGATTAGCGGGCTGGAGACCAATTACCCTGGCACCAACGCGCCGTTTACCAATGTAGCCAGCCTGACCAATTACGGCGCTTTCGACAATTTGGCCTACCTGAACTTTACTACCACCAATCTTGCGTTCACCCTTATTGGCTATAGCCAAGGCACTCTCTACCATGTCAGCGAGATTCTGCACGGAACGCGTCACGCACAAACCGTTGATGACGCCTTCATTTTCGGGGCCGGCACGTTCAGCCTCAATTTGACGACCAATTTTCTCCGAGTCACACCCAGCACCCCCGGCTTGAAGATCGATCCCAATGTTGTGCTGGCGACCAATTTTACTGGAATGGCTCACGGGACCCTGTACATTCAGAAGCCTTTCTTAATGACCAATCTCGTCTCCCCTCCCGTCGAGCAGCTCCTGAACCCGTAATTTAGGCGTCTTCAGGGACACCTTGGCGCAAGTGAGGGGCACCCCATTGTGAGCGGTGATCGGCGGGCAACGAAGCCCTTTCGACAAGGTCAAACAAGGTCGCTTCAGGCTAGTTCGCCTTCTTAAAGGTGCCTGCAAGCCGGCGGCTTTTCCGTTCCTTCAGGATGCCATTTGCCACACTTTTGACGCGTTTCGGGCTGTAATTTGTCGGAAAGGCTTACAGAATTGAGGAAATATGGCTTATCCCATTCAAAATGAGGATATTACGCGTCAACGGCCCCTTGTTTTCAGTATTCCATGTCGGAAACGCTTACACTTTAGCCCTTTTCCGTTTTGGCCAGATCGTGTCCGAAATGAGGCCGTGCAGAGATGTAAAGCCTTGGTAATAAAGTGCTTGAATGCTTTAAGTGACCTTTATATTAGTAATATTACGAAGCTGGCATGGAAGTTGCATATCTAATTTCGTTGAAGAATTTAGGTTTTAGAGAAAGTATAACCATGAAATCAAAGAATTTAATGTTAGGACTGGCGTTCGCGGGAATGCTCGCGATGAGCGCGTCAGTGGCGAAGGCCGATGCCTTCATGGAATTAATCTCCGGCAGCACGACAATTGATGTCACTGGCGCGATCATGACCCATGGGGCCAATTACTATGGTGTCGCAGGCAATGGCGCCCTGTTCGTCGGCTCCGTAGGGAGCTGGTCAGTGGACATCGCCTCTGGTGCCGAGTCTGGTGCGTTCAACGTGACGCTGACCGACAACATCAACGGCAACACCACCCAAACCCACGGTTTGGAAGTTGTCTATAGCAGCGGCCCTTACAACTTGGGCAGCCCTGGGTTTTACACCTTTGGCGCTAGCGATGCCGGCGGCAACACGCTCACGGCGACGATCAGCGGCTACTACAATGCCACTGCGATGTATAATGGAAGCGGCTTGGCGGACTTGGCGACTTATGAAGCGTCCAGCACCCTGATGGGCAAATGGACCTTGCCGACCACGATCGCTCAGAGCCAGCAGAATGTGGATTTCCCGATCAATGGCACTGCTGATTACATCACTGAAGTGATGCTTTTCGGCGGCACCACTGGATCGATTCCTCCGCAGAGGGTGGCCATGCAAGCGACTGCTTCATTCACTCCCTTCGTGCCGGACGGCGGAACGACTGCGGCGATGGTTGGATCAGCCCTGCTCGGCTTGGTGATGTTTCGCTCCAAATTCGGAGCCAAAGCCTAAGCGGCAAGATTGACATTTCATAAGAGGCGGAACTTAATTGTTCCGCCTCTTTTTTTCCATTTATGCGCCGAATCTATTTAGTGGCACTAGTTTTAGCCCTCGTGCCAGGGCTGCGGGCCGACGATTGGCCGCAATGGCTTGGACCGGAAAGAGATAGCGTCTGGCGGGAAACAGGCATCGTCCGGTCATTCTCAACCAATGGCGCACCGCTGGTTTGGCGCACCCCGATTGGCTCTGGTTATTCCGGCCCGGCTGTGGCGCAAGGCCGCGTTTACGTCCTTGATCATCAATTTGCCAAAGCGTCCGATAAACCGGCCAACCCATTTGATCGCGGAAGCATTCCCGGCGTGGAACGGATTCTTTGCCTGGACGCAGCCAACGGAAAGCTCGTGTGGAAGCACGAATACGATTGCCCCTACACGGTAAGTTACCCGGCAGGGCCGCGGACCACGCCTTTGGTCAGCGATGGCAAAGTTTTCACACTCGGGGCCGAAGGCAACTTATGCTGCCTGGACGCGGCGGCGGGCAATGTTGTGTGGACAAGGGATTTCAAGGCAGATTACGGTATTAAAACGCCCATGTGGGGTTTTGCGGGGAATCCGCTCCTCGATGGCCACAAGCTGATATGCTTGGCGGGCGGCTCCAACTCGACCGTAGTGGCCCTGGACAAAGACACGGGCCGGGAAATCTGGCGCGCCTTGAGCGCCAAGGAGCCGGGATATTGCTCGCCCGTCATCTTTGAGTCTGGCGGCTGCCGGCAACTGATCGTTTGGCATCCCGAATCAGTCAATTCACTCGACCCCGAAACGGGCAAGGTGTACTGGTCTTTGCCTTCCGCCCAGCCCGTTCGCGCCGGCATGACCATTCCCACGCCCCGCAAAATGGGCGATTTGCTTTTCCTGACGTGCTTCTACAACGGGTCATGGATGCTCCGCTTGGATGGCTCCAAACCGGCTGCGGCCACCGTTTGGCAAAGCCAGCGAGTCAGTGAGAAAAACACCGACGCGCTGCACTCCACCCTCAGCACGCCTTTCCTCCAGGACGGATATATTTACGGCGTGTGCAGCTACGGCCAGCTCCGCTGCCTGAAGGCGGATACAGGCGAGCGCATCTGGGAAACGTTCAACGCGACCACACCCGACGGCAAGGAAATGCGCTGGGCCAACGCTTTTATTGTCAAGAATGAAGACCGTTTTTTCCTCTTCAATGAAAAGGGCGACTTAATCATCGCCAATCTGACGCCCAAGGGCTACGACGAAATCAGCCGCGCGCACATCATTGACCCGGACAATCGCGATGCCGGCCGCCTGGTCGTTTGGTCGCATCCCGCTTTTGCCAATCGCCGCATCTATGCGCGCAACGACAGTGAAATCGTTTGCATGGATTTGGCGGAGCAAAAATGAGCGGCTGATTCTGCCATGGCGTCAGCCCGCAAGAAACGGAGCCGCCCGCCGCCGCCGAGGCCCGCCGCGTCGCCTGCCCTGCCTCACTGGCGGACTCCCGCTGTTTATCTGGCGCTGGCGGCGATGACCTGGGCCGTTTTTGGCCAGGCGTGCCATCACGACTTTATCACTTTCGACGACGGCGATTACGTTTTCGACAACCCGATGGTCGTCCGAGGGCTGACTTGGAAAGGATTCGTTTGGGCCTTCACGACCGTCCATGCGGCCAACTGGCATCCGCTAACCTGGCTCTCCCACTGCCTGGATTGCCAAATTTACGGATTGCATCCCGGCGGGCACCATGCAACCAGCGTCCTGATCCATGCCGCAACGGCGATGCTGCTCTTCGCGGCGCTGCGCCAGATGACGGGCGCATTTTGGCGGAGTGCGTTTGTCGCCGCGGTCTTCGCGATCCATCCCTTGCGGGTGGAATCGGTGGCTTGGGTGGCAGAGCGCAAGGACGTCCTGAGCGGGTTTTTCTTCATCTTGACCATTGGCGCTTACGTGAAATACGCGCGAAACCCGCGCCCCGCCGCCTATGGCCTCGTGATATTGTTGTATGCGTTCGGGCTGATGTGCAAGCCGATGCTGGTCACACTGCCTGCGGTGCTGCTGTTGCTGGATTACTGGCCGTTGCGCCGCGTGGAACAGGCTCGGAAATTGGTGATCGAGAAACTGCCCTTCCTGGCACTCTCTCTCGCCTCGTGTATTGCCACGGTCCTGGCCCAACGCGGGGCCATTCAAACAGGCGAGTCGTGGCCGCTGGCCGGCCGCTTGGGCAACGCCGCAGCAGCCTGCGTCGTGTATTTGGGTCAAATGGCGTGGCCCCGCGGATTGTCGGTGTTATACCCCCTCCCGCAGCCCGGCCTGCCGTGGTGGCAAGCGGGGCTGCCTGCTGCATTGCTGGCAGGCATTTCATGGGCGGCATGGGTCCAGCGCCGGGCGCGGCCTTGGATGCTGGTTGGGTGGGCTTGGTATTTGGTGATGCTGGCGCCTGTCGCGGGAATCATTCAAGTGGGAGGGCAAGCTCACGCCGACCGCTATACATACCTGCCGCAAATTGGGATTTGCATCGCGGTGGCGTGGTGGGCGGCGGAATGGCAGCTGAACCGCAAGGCGCTGGGTGGCCTGATGGCCGTGGTCATCGTCGTGTTGATGGCGAGCGCGATGAAACAGGCCGCCTTCTGGCAAAATGGGGAGACTTTGTGGACCCATGCCATCGCCTGCGCCAAAGGGGACGGCACAGCTCGGTTCTGCCTGGCGGACGAATTCTTAAAAAAGGGCAAAATGACCGAGGCCATCTCCCAATACGAAAAGGGCCTGGAACTCAAACCCGGCTACGCGGAACCACATTACAATCTTGGCCGCGCCTATGCGCGCCTGGGTCAGCCGGACAAAGCGATTACAAACTTCCAGGCGGCGTTGCAAATCCAGCCGGACTTGGCTGGCGCCGAAGCCGGCCTTGGCGCCTGCCTTTTTCAGCAGGGGAAAGCGAATGAAGCCATCCCGCATTTCAGCAGGGCGCTCGAAATCATCCCGGACAATGCCGAAGTCCTCAACGACCTCGGCCTGGCTCTTGCCCAACAAGGCCGGCTGCCCGAAGCCGTCCAGCGTTATCAACGG
Source organism: Verrucomicrobiia bacterium (assembly GCA_036501625.1). Classification (GTDB taxonomy): domain Bacteria; phylum Verrucomicrobiota; class Verrucomicrobiia; order Limisphaerales; family Palsa-1400; genus Palsa-1400. The sequence goes on along the minus strand of DASXZY010000045.1, from coordinate 153,750 downwards.
GCGCTGGAGATCGCTCCAAACGATGCCCAAGTCCGCTACAACCTGGGCAATAGTTTCGCTCAATTACGCCAGATTAACGAAGCGGCCGCGCAGTACGAAAAGGCGGTCCAGATCAACCCGCGTTACGCCGAAGCGCGCATGAACCTTGGCCTCGCCTATTTCCAACAGGGCCGGCTAGCCGAAGCCATTACGCAGCATAACAAGGCTCTGGAAATCGATCCGAATTTCGCCAAAGCGCGGATGAACCTTGGGGTGGCGTTGTTCCAAGCGGGCCGGACGGATGAAGCCATTGTTGAGCTGCAAAAGGCGGTGAACATCAATCCCGCATTGGCGGATGCCCGCCATGATCTTGGCATGGCCCTTGCGAAGAAAGGAAACGATGCCGGCGCCATCAACCAGTTCGAGAAGGCCCTGCAAATCAATTCTGCCAATCCACAAGTGCAAAATGAACTGGCCTGGCTCTTGGCGACTTCCGCGGAAAAGCCCGTGCGCGACGGCCGCCAGGCGCTGCAATTGGCCCAACAGGCCAGCGCATCGGCCGAAGGCAAAAACCCGGTAATCCTGCGGACTCTGGCCGCCGCCTTCGCGGCGCTTGGACAATTTCGCGACGCCTGCGCCGAAGCGCAAAGAGCCATTTCGCTGGCGCAGGCTGGCGGGCAGGCGGATTTGGCCGAGTTGCTCAAAAGCGATTTGCATCTCTACCAAGCCGGCGTCCCCATCCATCAATGATGGGCGGATTTGGCCGCGACGGCCGCCTGCAAAAACTGCCGCGACTGCGAATCGGAAGGGTCCAACTCCAACGCTTTTTGAAACTGTTCGACGGCCTCATCCATGCGGCTTTTGTTGGCCAGTCCCACGCCGAGATCGCGATGATTCGCGGCCAGATTTGGCTTCAACTTCACCGCCGTTTCAAAACAACGCAGGGCGTCGTCCGGAAGCCCTTTCAGCCCATAACAATTGCCCAGGTCGCTGTAAGTATCCGCGTCATTTGGGTCAAGCCTGATGGCCTTATTGAATTCACTAATGGCCTCGTCGAGCCGGCCCATGTTCTGCAGGACGGCCCCCAGCCCCTTGTGGGCGTAGGCGTCGTTAGGCTCCAATTCAATGGCTTTCTGAAATTGTGCCAGGGCCTCGCCGTAGCGCTTCCGTTCCAGGTAGATGTCGGCCAGTTCGCAGCGAGTTGAGTTCAAATAAGGATTAATCGACAGAGCCTCTTGATACATGGCGACGGCCTCATCTACCTGCCCGGCGTGCCTCAATAAGCTGGCCAGGGACGAGGCCACCACCCAATTCCGATGGGTCACCTTCATTGCGTGTTCGTACAAGGTCCGCGTATCCTTCCAATAACCGCTTTGTTGAACCGTCAGCGGGAGACAGAAAAGGATTGCCGCCGCCGCCACCGCGCCCATTGCTGTACGGAGGCGCCAGCGTTCCGCGAGTTTGTCCGCTCCCCAGACAATGGCGATCCACAGGCCAATGGACGGAATATAAGTGTAACGGTCGGCCATGGCTTGCCGGCCGATTTGCACCAGCCCGATCACCGGCGCCAGGACACCGAGAAACCAGAACCATCCCACGCACAAATAGGGCATCGCTCGCGCCCGCCAGAGAACCAGAGCCGTCGCCGCTGCCACGATCAAACTGGCGCCCGCCACCATCCCCTCACTCCAGTGTCCTGGGTGCGGATACATCGCGCAAAGATTCAGCGGCCAGGCTGTCTTGCCGAGGTAGCTGGCATAGGCGACCGCGGCGTTGGACAGCCGCGCTGAGACATTTAATGTGTCCACCGGCGTGACCGCGCCGCCCCGCTGTTGCACGACGAATGTCACCGCCGCGCTGGCGCCCGCCAGCGCCAGGAAGGGAATCTTTTCCAGCACGAGCCGTTTGACTGGCGTGCCTGGCCAGCGGCGCAACGGCCAATAATCCACAAGCAGCAATGTAAAAGGAAGCGTGACCAGCATCGGCTTGGCCATCAGTCCAAGGGCGAAAAGCCCCAGGCTGAAGCCGTAGAAGAGTCGCGGCCTTTTCTTTTCCGCGTAACGGACATAAGCCCAGGTCGTTAGAAGCCAAAAAAGCGCGCTCAACACGTCTTTCCGCTCGGAAATCCACGCCACCGATTCCACCCGCAACGGATGCACCCCAAACAATGCCGCCACCGCAAAACTGCGCCAGGGCGCGCCGGTCATTCTGCGCAAGAGCAGAAAAAGCAGTGCCGCGTTGACCGCGTGCAGAATGACGTTCGTCGCATGGTGCCCTTCCGGATTGAGACCAAATAGCTGGACATCAAGCAGATGAGAAATCCACGTCAACGGGTGCCAATTCTGGGCGTCGGTGCTGCCCCAGGCCCACTTGAGACTGGCGAGCGTCAGGCCCTCTTTGACATGCGGATTCTGGGTGACGTAAAACGGGTCATCCAGGCTGACGAACCCGTTTCTGAGACAGGGCAGAAACGCGGCCAATACGAAAAAGGACAAAAGAACGGCCGGCCAAGGCCCGCGCTCCAGGAAATGGGGGTTTCGGCGTTCATCGGCCATAGGTCAAGGCCGCAGAACTTATGTGCAAACGGCGGAGAAAGGAATCCTTTTCTTTCGCGAACCCGATGGCCGGCGTTGTAGAAAGGGTTGTGCGGAGAGATCACTTGTTCCCAAAAAAAACAACCACCTGTACGAAAAACCCATTGACTTTCGCCTTCGATTTCTTCATAGTCTGTCAATGGCCACCGAAAAAGAAGCCCAGTCTGCTGTGGAGGAGTCTCTGCGTACATTGGGGACTTTTCGATCATCTCTCGCGTTGCGCGGGAGGTATCAAGCCCGACCCGTACTGCTGCCGTTATCGAATTACATGAAAACCGGGTATTTGGGCTTGAACACTCTGGCCAACCAATAGACAGCCACCTCACCAATCAAAACACAGTGCCCATTATGACGAATCGCTTCTCAATCAATTCTTGTCTTGCCGCAATTGGGCTGGCATTGGCCGCTGCCACCGGCCTCCAAGCTCAGACGTTTAGTCCCATCCCCCTGACGCCGTCCAGTTTCACGCAGGAAATCGTGATACCTGTGGACTGGACTTACCATTTGAACGCTCAATCTGTGAGCGTGACCTTGGATGCCGGCCCGCAGTTGCAAACAAACAATGCCGCAGGCTTCCCGACCTATTATTCCATCGATAGCGGCGATTGCATGTTTGAAATTGGAATGAACCGGTCCAGCGCGAACGCCAGCAATTTTTGGGGCATGCCGGTCGGCGGAAGCACGTTCACCAACGCCACTCTAAACACCGCTGCCAACAAGCACGTTTACACTCTTGGATACTGGACCAACTCGACCAGCAACTGCTTGTGCCTTTGCAATTACACCACCAACGGCACGCCGCCGCCCACTTACGCCAATGGCCTGCCGCTGGCGGATGGCCCTTACGTGGGTAAAGACTACACCTCCGCCAGCCTGACCCTTAACAACGCCAATCCTTACACCGCTTTGTCCTTTCTCGTGAGCGCGGGCAGCGGCCCAGTGGTCGGGAATATGACGATTTCTTTCGCCGACGGCACTACGCAGACTGTGACCGGGTTCGGCATGCCGGATTGGTTCAATTCGTCTGTGACAAATACCAGCGTGACGCCGAACGCCATCTTTGCTTACACCTGCCAATGCCGGGGAAATCCCGCGGAGAATCAAAACAACTTTACTTTGAACTCGGCTGTGGCCACCGGTTCGCGGCTCTGGTCTGTTGACGTTTCGCTCTCAGATTCCAACAGTCCCGCGACCAACATCAGCCTTACATACACCAGCGGCGGTCGTGGCATCATGTATGCCGTCAGCGGCAGCAGCAATCCCCAGGATAATTCCACTCTTCCGAACGTTGGTCCCCTGACCGGCCCGTTTGCTCCCATTTCCGTCTCGGGCTTTAACGCTGGTTCCGTCGTGGCCAATTCTCCGCAGAACGCGGCCGGACTCTCGCCGTTGACCGCCACAATGGATAATGGAACGAATATCGCCGCCGGCGGCAACACCTTCTTTGAAAAAGGATGGGACTTGGCCGCGCCGACCAATGGATTCCCGATCCACAATAGCGTTCTTCAAAGCGGAGCCAACCCGCAGAGATTCTATCAGATGCCCGCCAGTTATCACGCTCCCATGTGCGTCCTGGTAGATACGAACCATCAGCAGGCCACCGTCACCCTGCAAAATCCCGGCATCTACACAGCCTTGTCGTTCTTGACTTGCGGCGCTTCTATCGGCAGCACTTCGACCATGACCAACTATTGCATCATCCAGCATAGCGATGGTGTCAATGAATCCAATCTGTTCTTTGGCTATGATTGGTTCAACGGCAACCAGCCTTTCGCCTATATCGCCAATGAACGCTGCAACATTGGCAGCTCCACCTCCACCATTGGCCGGGATGTTCAGAATCTTAACAGCACGGACCCGCGGCTGTTTGAATCGGAATTTCAAACGACGGACTATACCCCGATTACCAATGTCGTTGTCGGTTACCTCCAGGCGCCCTCCGCGAACTCGACCACTTATGTGATCGCGCTCAGCGGCACGACCAACTTTATCCCGGTCGATATCGCCACCAATACCCTTTGCCAGAACGTTTACGCGGGAAACAACGCTGTTTTCTCGATGAACATACCCTTTGGCAGCACCCCCATTGTTTATCAGTGGCAGTTCACCGACGGCGCTTCCTTCACGAATAACTTGTCCGATGGGGCAACTGGCACCGGTTCGGGCATTAGCGGCTCGGCGACCACCACGCTGACTGTGACCAATGTTTCCTCCAGCGACAAGGGCTACTATACCTGCCACATCACCAATCCCGCTGGCACCAACAACAGCCCGCTGGCCCCGCTCACTCTGCTTGTGTCCACCGCTACGAATGTTGTCCATGCTGGGGACGCGATCAGCGACTCTTATGGAGCCAGCTTTACGCCTGGAGAAGCGTTTCCGACCCCGGCGGGATTGACCGTTCCCAATGTGATTGACGGGACACTGGCCGCCTATTTGAATTACGGTGACAGTGGCACGAACAATGACTTCGTCGGGCCGATCTCCGTCATGGTGACCCCATCCACTGGCCGGACGATTGTAAACGCCTTGCGATTTGTTGTGGCGGCGAATGCGGCCATCTGCGACCCTGCTGATTACTCTCTGGATGGCTCGGTGGACGGGATCAATTGGACCAACATTGTCCCTGATACCGCCCTGAATTTGTCCAACATTCGCAACCTCAGCAGCACGGCTCCGGTCAATATCAACAACCAGATATTGCAGGAAGTCACGTTTCCCAATACCGGCAGTTACATTCAGTATCGCGTCACGGTGCAGAATGTGAAGAACTTCCTGGCGCCCGCGACAATCGCCAACAGCATGCAAATCGCCGAGATTCAATTTCTCGGTGCGCTGGCTTCACTGCCGCCTGGCATTTTCACACAGCCGGCGCCGGCAACCCAGAATCTTGAAGTAGGCGGACAAATCACCTGGTCTGTGGCGGCAAACGGCCCGGGACCAATCACCTATCAATGGTACCAAGTGGCTGGCGGCACAACCAATCTTGTCTCCGGGGCCACTTCCGCCAGCTATACATTCACCGCGTCATTGGGCGCGGCCGGTTCCTATTTCGTGACCGCCAGCAACGCATTCGGCACGACGAACAGCACTTTCGTCACCGCCAACGTGATTGCTCCCAGCAGCACCTACATCAGCACGGTCATCGCGGATGGCCCTGCGTCGTTGTTCCGGCTCGATGAAGGCCCGGATAATGGCGCCGGCAATGATGGAGTCATCGCCTACGACAGCGTTGGCGGCCATAATGGCTACTATAGCAATGTCATTCTGCAAGTGACCGGCTATAACAGCGGCGATACGGATGATTACGCCGCCCAATTCGGGCTGCTCTCCGACCCGAACGCGGGCGGGCTTCTCCAGGACAATTGCGTGGCCGGCATCAATGGCGTGAACTTCTTCACTCCCACCAACACAGCCACGAACATGTCCATAGAGTGCTGGGTCAACCTTGTTAACAACACAGTTGCCGGGGCGGGCATTGTATCCAAGGGTTTCGGCGGTGGCGGCGAGGAATTCGCCCTCGACACTGGCGGAACTGGCAACGCCTTCCGTTTTTACTTCCGCAACAACGGCGCCGCTTCATTCACCGTTTCGCCAAACGTCGCTCCGCTGAATTCGACCTGGTATCATGTGGTGGGCGTTCTCAATGAAACCAACAACGTTGAGTATATCTACACTAATGGCCTGCTTGCGGCCACGACCGCGCTCGCCAATGGCTCGAAGGAAGGAATATTCTCGAACGACATTGCGCCCATTCTCATCGGCGCCAGGTCGTCCGCCAGCACGACTAACTTCAACCTCCAGTTAAACGGCATAGTGGATAATGTCGCCATCTATCATTACGCGCTCTCCGCGCAGCAGGTGGCAAACCATTATCTGTCGATTGGTGTCGGGCCGGCCTTCACTGTCACTCCCACGAACCTCACGGTTCTCGCCGGCCAGGCCGCGCCGGCGGTGTTCAATTCCAGCGCGTTTGGCACGTCCAATGCCTTGTCGCCGCTTGTTTATCATTGGTCCTACAACGGAGTCAACCTGACTAACGGAAACAACGGGACGGATGAGACCTTCTCGGGTGCGAATACTCCGACCTTGACCATTACCGGTTACACCGTCGCTGACAACGGCCAAACATTCACGATCACCGCCACGAACAATTACGGCAACACGAGCGCCGCGGCCAGTTTCTTTGTGGCCGCCGGCGCGCCAGTGGTCTTCAACGATGTGCAAACCCCAATTACGGTCTTTGTGGGCACTCCGCTAACGCTGTCGGCAACGTTCACAGGCACCGTGCCGTTTGGTTATCAATGGATGTATAATGGCCACGCGCTCGCGAATGGCGGGCGAATCAGCGGCGCGACCAATAATACCCTGAACATAACCCCGACGGTATTTACCGATTCTGGAACCTACCAATTGCGGGTCACCAACGTTTATGGCACCAACACCAGCAGCGCCGCCGTTGTGACTGTATTGCCAGTCCTGACCTTGAATGGCTTCGGCGAGAACTGGAGCGTAAATAGCTCGGCCATTTCCTCCCCCGCCTATCCATCCGCCAATACTCTTGAATTGACTGATGGAGGCGGCGGCGAGGCTCGTTCGAGCTTCTTTAGCAATACCGTTTATGTCGGCGCATTCCAGGCCACGTTTACTTACACCGATGTTGGCGGCAATGGCGCCAATGCCGATGGCGCGTGCTTCGTGTTGCAGGATGACCCCAGAGGCGCGGCCGCGCTCGGCGGCGGCGGCGGCAGTTTGGGTTATTCCGGCATCACGCCCAGCATCTCGTTGCAGTTCAACTTGTATGTGGGCAACGTCGCGGGAGGGGTAGGCGTCGGTTTTGCCACTGGCGGCACCCTTGCTGAAGTAGTCGATCCGGCGCCCGTGGTGATTAATTACGGCGATCCGATCAACGTGACGCTCAATTACATTGGGGGTGTAGCCTCCCTGTTCTTGCAGGACGCTAATAACACCAACCTCACCTACTCGGCTGCCGCCAACGTCAACATTCCCGCGGTGCTGGGAACGAACCAGGCTTTTGTAGGGTTCACGGGCGCCACTGGCGGCACGGCCGCAACCCAAACAGTCTCGGACTTCCAGTTCATCAGCTTGGTTGATTTGACGGCCCAAGCCTCCGGCGGGAACATTACCCTGTCATGGCCGGTCGGCTCCTCGGCTTACCAATTGGAATCGAATTCCAATTTGGGCAATACAAACGGCTGGGCTAATGTGGCGGCCGCGCCCATCGTGGCTAATGGCCAAAATCAGGTCACAGTGCCGATGTCGGCCGGGCCGGTGTTTTACCGCCTGCAGTTGCAATGAGTTGCTGAACAGGCAATCAATCAACGAGGGGCTGGGCAAGCGGCCCGCCCCTCGTGCAGTTTAAAAATCGAAGTTGACGGAATAAAAATAATGACGCAAGTTGGAGCGTTCTCAAATGAAAACGATGAATACTAGAATCGGAAGCCAGCCGAAAAATACCGGGGGCTTCACCTTAATCGAGTTGCTGGTCGTGATCGCGATCATCGCGATTCTGGCCGCCATGCTGCTGCCCGCCCTCTCCCATGCCAAAGTGCAGGCGCAAGGCATCAAATGCCTTAGCGGCATGAAGCAACTTCAACTGGCGGCGATTTTGTACGCCGACGATAATAGCGGCAATTGGATGCCGAATCAGCCTGAAGGCGACGGGGGTGGCCAAGAGGACTGGGTCACTGTGGAAATGGATTGGGGCGGCACCACCTACAACGGCGGGCCGGTCAGCACGAATTGGCAGTTGCTCATCACCCCGCCAGGAGCGACCACTCAGTATTATTCGTTCTTCCAACCTTATATCAAAGATCCCTTTATTTACAAGTGTCCAACCGATCCGAGCACTATCAATGGCGCTCCGCGGGTTCGCAGCTACGCGGCCAGTCAAGCCGTTGGAACCTGCTTCGCCAAGGTTGACGCAGGTCCTCCGACATGCGTTTACGGTTATGCTGGCGGCCCGGTAACTGGCCAATGGCTGTCTGGTGCAAACTCGGATTGCCAGAATTATGGCTATTGTTATCAAAAGCTTTCACAAATGATTCGCCCCAGTCCTTCCTACTTGTTTGTCTTTGGTGAAGAGCATCCCGATTCAATCAATGATGCGGGATTTGCCGTCCAGATTGCTTCTATCGGCTTGGGAGGCGATTGGATTGACCTTCCCAGCAACTTGCATAATGGGGGTGGCCCGTTTTCCTTTGCGGACGGCCATGCGGAAACGCATAAATGGGTTGGATCACTTATTTCACACCTGAAGTTTATCAACGGCCCCTCCGGGAATGATGCGGCTGTTGAGCCTGTTACGGGAGGCGTTGTGACCTCCATAGCCGACCAAAGGGATTTGAATTGGATTCAAACGCGCACGTCGGCGCCGATGAATAAGAATATTCCATTCCCATATCCGCAGTGAACGTGAAAGGCCTTTCAAGTCTCATCGCCGTTTGCCTGTCGTTTTTAGTCTTTTGCGGTTGTGGCAAGAAGGCGGAACCGGTCGCAAATGGGGAGCCGGATCCGGTGTCAATTGGGTGTGCGGCCTACCTAAAACAAATTGATCAGGCAAAAAAAAGCTGGGCGCAGCAGCACGGCTCAGGGGCCAATGACACGCCTACTGCGGATGATCTGGAACCCTTTTTCCGGCACGGAATGCCCAAATGCCCTGGAGGCGGCACTTACACTATCGGCTCGGTGAGTGAGTTGCCCCAATGTTCCATCGCCGCCCACAACGACTATTTCAAAGCCGACTTGGCTCCACCCCCGGCACCCTGACTGGCGTCCTTCATTGCTAGGGAGAAGCGCGGCATCGGCTGGCTGGCTGTGAAAAGATTTTGATTGCCGTCGCGGCGAATTGTGCGACAATGCCGTCATGGCTTCCAGCAGTCATTTTCAGCATTCCTGCAATCGCCGCGCCTTCATGCGGCTGGGTGCCACGCTCGCATTAGGCGCCCCGCTGGCTCGCGCGTTCGGGCAACAAAACCTCATTTCCGCCGAAGCTCTCTCCAAAGCCACAGTGGCCATCGTTTCCTGCAAGACTTACGGGCCGGAGATTAAAGCGGCCTTGCGGCAATGTTTCGATTTGATCGGTGGCGTGGAAAAGCTGGTGCGCGGCAAAACAGTCACAATCAAGATCAATCTCACGGGCACGAATTTTACCCCCTACCTCGGCCGGCCAGTCGGGGAAACTTACATGACACATAGCGCATCCGCCATGGCGTTGCTGGCGCTGTTATTTGATGCCGGAGCCACGCGTGTCCGCCTGGTCGAATCGACCCAATCCCACGCCACTTTGCAAGAGAGCCTTTCTGACGCTGGCTGGGATGTCAACGCCCTCAACGCCCTGGGCAAAGTCGAATGCGAAAACACCCGGAACCTCGGCCTCGGCAAGTCTTACGCAACCCTGCGCGTCCCTTTTGGCGGGTATATGTTTTCCTCTCTCGAGCTGAATCATTCCTATCACGACACCGACGTGATGATTTCGCTGGCCAAGCTCAAGCGCCACATTACGGCCGGCGTCACGCTTTCCATGAAGAACATGTTCGGCATGACGCCCAACTCGCTTTACGGCGCTGAGGCGGGCAGCGAGAAGGCTACCGAGGGCCGCCAGCCTCTGCACGACGCCAAAGGTTTTGAGTCGATCAAGCTTCCCGGTCTCAAACCAGACGCGACTTGGAAAGACCCTTTTTCCCGCGTCCCCCGCATTGTCATCGACGAATGTTCCGCGCGGCCCATTGATCTGGCTATTATTGACGGCATCACCGCCATGACTGGCGGCGAAGGGCCTTGGTGCGCGCAGGCAGCCGACATTAAATTTACCAACCCAGGCGTGCTTATCGCCGGGCGCAATCCGGTCTCGACTGACGCGGTGGCCACCGCCGTCATGGGTTACGATCCTCGCGCGCCGCGAATGAAACATCCATTTGACAACGGCGACAATTTTCTGTTGCTGGCTGAACAAGCCGGCCTCGGCTCCGCCGACCTCTCGCAAATCGATGTTCGCGGCATGAGCATTGACAAGGCCCGCTATCCGTATGATTGACGGGCCGGCTGAGGGCGGCGGCCTTTATCTCGGCATCGAAATCGGCGGCACAAAACTTCAAGTCTTCCTAGGCGCGGACGGCGCGCGCATCTCCGAAAGGCATCGCGCTGCCGTGGACCCTTCCAGCGGAGGCGCCGGGCTTCGCGCCCAACTCGAACGCATAGTTGTCCCGCTGGCCAAACGGGTTCGGCTGGCTGCGGTGGGCGTCGGCTTTGGCGGGCCGGTGGATTGGAAAACAGGCCGGATTTGCTGCTCGCACCAGATCGAAGGCTGGTCAGATTTTCCCCTCGCGTCGTGGCTTTCGTCGCTGGCTGGCGCCCTGGTCTTTGTTGACAACGACGCCAATGTTGGAGCCCTTGGAGAAAGCTCCCTGGGCGCGGGCGCTGGTTTCAACCCAGTTTTCTATGTGACCTTGGGCAGCGGCGTTGGCGGCGGGTTGGTCGTGGATGGGAGGATTTTTCACGGCGCGCCGCCGGGCGAGTCGGAAATCGGCCATGTGCGCCTGGATCGTTCGGGCGCCCTGCTGGAATCCCGCTGCTCCGGCTGGGCGGTCGATGCGAAAATCCGCGCCGCGGCCGCGCGCAACCCCGGCGGCATCCTGGCGCGTTGCGTTGGAAGAGCGTCCGCTCACGAAGCCAGCCATCTTGGCGCCGCCCTGGCGGAAAACGATCCGGAGGCGGCCGCCATTTTGGAGGAAACGGCCGAGGATTTGGCGTTTGGGCTGTCGCATGTGTCGCATTTATTTCATCCGCATATCATTGTGCTCGGCGGTGGCCTGTCGTTGCTGGGCGAGCCGTTGCGCGCGGCGGTGGAACGCCATGCGCCGCGCTTCCTCATGCAAGCCTTCGCGCCCGGACCGCGCATCGCCCTGGCTCGTCTTGCGGAAGGCGCCGTTCCCGTTGGAGCCTTATGTCTGGCTTTGGCGCGAAACCTGCCCTAAATTGTAAGGCGATGAAGCAATGGATAACGCAATACATTGAAGCGCAAAAAGCCGCCTTGGATTCCATCCCGGCCGATGCTGTGGCCGGGCTGATTGAGCGATTGCGCCAAGCCCTGCACGCCGGCCGGCACATCTTCGTCTTTGGCAACGGCGGCAGCGCGTCCAACGCCTCGCATTTCGTCACCGACTTGGGCAAGTCCTCGTCCGACAAATTGGGGCGCCGCTTCCGCTGCCTTTCTCTTAATGACAACGTGAGCTGGATGACCGCCATCGGCAACGACTACGCTTACGAGGACGTGTTCGTCCGGCAATTGGAAAACTACGGCCAGGCTGGCGACGTCGCTCTGACTTTGAGCGTAAGCGGCAATTCTCCCAACGTCGTCAAAGCTGTCAAGTGGGCCAACGAACACGGATTGGAAACCATCGCCTTGGTCGGCGGGCAGCGCGGCGCCTTGGCGAAATTGGCGCGGCACGTGATTGTGATTGACTCCGCCCATTATGGCCGCGTGGAGGACGCGCAAATGTCCATCTGCCACGTTTTGTGTTACGCGTTCGTCGAGAACCCGGAATGGGGGAAAGCGTGAGCCGCCGCCATGCCCGCCAACGAACAGATCCGCAAGAAGCTAAGCGAGTTGCCGCATAAGCCGGGCGTGTATCTGATGAAAGACCGTTTCGGCACGGTCATCTACGTTGGCAAAGCGCGCGATTTGCGCAAGAGAGTCAGCACTTATTTTCATCCCTCCCGACGCATGAGCTGGGACTTGAAACTCGCGGCTTTGATCGAAGCCGTTCACGACCTGGACACCTACATCGTGCGCACTGAGCCGGAGGCGCTATTGCTCGAAGGCAAGCTCATCAAGGAATATCAGCCGCGCTACAACATCAGCTTTCGCGACGACAAACGATTTCTTCTTGTCAAAGTCAACCTGAACGATCCCATCCCGCGTTTTGTGCTCGCGCGCCTGCGCCAGGACGATGGCGCGCGCTATTTCGGGCCGTTCGTCCACGCCGCCTCGGCCCGCCACACGCTGACGCTCGTCCGGCGCAAATTCAATCTGCGCGGCTGCCGGCCCTTCACGCCGGGCGCGGAGGATTACAAACATTGCCTCTATGGCCACCTCAAATACTGCACCGCGCCCTGCATCGGCAACGTTCCGCTTGAAGAATATCGCCGTCAAGTCGCGGCGGGCTGCGATTTCCTGGACGGCCAAACCGGCGAAATGGAGCGCGAGTTGGAAGGGCAGATGAAAAAAGCCGCCGCCGCGGAGGAATTTGAAAAGGCCGCCCAATTTCGCGACGCCCTCAACGATCTGCGCCGCACGACCCTCAAGACCAAGAAATTCTCCCGCATGCCCCTGGCCTTGCCCATCGGCCTGGATGCGGCGCGCGACCTTGCGGAATTGGCGCAAGCCCTGAGCCTGCTGTCGCCCCCGGCGCGCATCGAGGGCTTTGACATCTCCAACATCAGCGGAACTTTTGCCGTCGCGTCGATGGTGAGTTTTCGCGATGGCAAGCCGGATCGATCCAATTACCGGCGCTTCCGCATGAAGACCGTCGTCGGCCAGGATGATTTCGCATGCATGGCCGAGACGGTGCGCCGCCGCTACACGCGAGTGGCGCGCGAAGCCCCCGCAACGCTGCCGGATTTAATTGTGATTGACGGCGGCAAGGGCCAGCTCAATGCGGCCACGGCCGAGTTGGGCCAACTGGGCCTTTCCCAAATTCCGATTATCGGGCTGGCCAAGGAATTTGAAGAAATCCACCGGCCCGGCCTGCGCGAGCCGATGCGGCTGGAGATGAATTCCGGCGCGCTCAAACTGTTGCAGCGCGTGCGGGACGAATCCCACCGTTTTGCCAATACTTACAACGCGCAGCTTCGCCTCAAAAGAATATCCGAAAGCATTCTCGATGAATTTCCCGGCATCGGCCATCAGCGCAAAACAGCCTTGTTGAAAAAGTTCGGCTCGATCCAGCGCCTGCGCCTGGCAACCGTGGAAGACATCGGCGCCGTCCCCGGCTTCGGTGGCAAGGCCGCGGTGGAATTGAAAAAATTCCTGGAGGCCCGCGCCGTGGCGCCTGCCAAAACTATCATCGAAACAAACGAACAATGAGACCTGAATCCTTGGCGGAAGTTGCATCGCCCATGGTTTGCTTCCTCGCTATCCTCGTTGCGGGCGGTTTTGCTGATGAAAAGCCAGGCCGGTTTCGTGAGCGCAATCTTTTTGTCAGCGAAAACGCGTTGAGCCGCGCCTGAAAAAATTGCTGGCGCAAAAGTCCTGCGCGGCAATATTATTTTTGTAATGAGCCTCAGTCGGATTAATTCGTCAAAAAGACGGGAAGAGCGGCGCCTGTTAATCGCGCTGGCCTGCGCGATTGTGGTGTCAATAAATTATTTTGCCCGCGCGGCGGAGGACGCCGGCTCGTCCCAAAGGCCGCCCATCGTGCGAATTGACCCGCCCGAAAAGAATTTTTTCACCAAGAAACTGGATTTTCACGGCATCCCGATCAAGTCCTCCGATGTCGTGGTGAACGAAGCTCTTTACGCGGCGTATGATCGGTGGTCGCTGCTCTTTTCCAATCTTCTTGCCAAACAGCCGATGGTTCTGTCCAACATGGTGGCGGCTGGAGTTGAGCTGCATATCATCGGGCGCGATCAGGTCACGACAGACCTGCCGGAATGGCGCCAGGACAAGGGCAGGCATCTGGAGGAGTATCATGGTTTGACCCGCGACGAGCGCACTCGCGGAATGGGTGGACGCCTGGTTTCCTGCGGCGAGGAAAACCTCCTCAAACTCGAGAAGGACCGCTACCGCGGACGCGATATTTGCCTGCACGAATCTTCCCATGCCATCCGCGATCAGGGGCTGCCGCGCTCTTTGGTCGCCCGCTTCGATGCGCAATACCGTCGCTCGCTTGATCACGGGCTTTGGAATAATTCCTACGCCGGTTCCAATCCCGATGAATTTTTCGCCGAGTTGACAATGTGGTATTTCGGGACTCATGGTGATTTGCATATGACAGGCCCAAAACCGGAAAACGGCCGCGAAGGCCTCAAAAAATACGATCCCGAAGCCTGCGCACTCTTTGACGATTTTTACAGCGGTCGCATTGACGTTGGCCCCGTGAATCGCCGCCACCATAATCCATGAAACAAAATAACAAATCTTCCGTGAAAATGTTGGGGATCGTCTTGACAGCTACTCTGCTGATGCGGGTGGCTTCCGGCGCCCCGGCCCGGCTTCCGACTGACCCTGGCACACCCGCACTGATCCCGGCGGGACCGAAGGCCGAAGAACTTGCCAAAGCCGCGCTCGGAAAGGCGCCTTCTCCCGGCAACGCGGCGGCCAATCCAACGGAGGCCGCGCCCGGCGCCAATCCGCCTTCGGATGTGGACGGCAATTTTCTGGTCGGCCCAACTTACGTGCGGGCGCCGGAGTTGACCGTGACGCCCGGCGTGCCGCAGGGGAAAGTGAAGCAGTTCAGCATGGACTCGGCGGACAGCAAATTCTATCCCGGAATCGCGCGAAACGTTTTTGGCGCCGTTGACCCGAACAACCCGAAAACGCTCATCGTGGAAACCCACGCCGCGCCCTACCGGCGTACGATCACGGTTTATATTCCCAGTCAGTATGTTGCAGGCACGGCGGCGCCATTCATGGTCACGCACGATGGGCCAGGGCTGGGCCGCCCGGACATGGGCCTGCCGCACATTCTTGACAACATGATCGCGCAACATCGGCTGCCCGCGATGCTCGTTGTCATGATCTCCAACGGCGGCGGCGACGCTCAAGGCAGCGAGCGCGGCCTGGAATATGATACGATGTCCGGCAAGTTCGCGGAGTTCATCGAGGCCGAGGTACTGCCGAAGGTGGAAAGCGCCTACAGTGTAAAACTGACCAAGGACCCGGATGGCCGCGCAGTCATGGGCAGCAGTTCCGGCGGCTCGGCCGCTTTGGAGATGGCGTGGTATCATCCCGAATGGTACCACCGCGTCATCACCTATTCCGGAACTTACGTAAACCAACAGTGGCCCTTCAACCCAGAGACCCCGGATGGCGCCTGGGGCTTCCACGAAAATCTGATTTCGCAAAGCGCGCCCAAACCCATCCGCCTGTGGATGGAGGTGGGAGACAAGGACCTGCTGAACCCCAACGTTATGCGTGACAACATGCACGATTGGGTCGAAGCGAACAACCGAATGGCCGCCGTATTGCGGGCCAAAGGGTATCATTATCAATACGTCTTCGCGCTTGATGCCGGGCATGTGGCGGGGCCTGTCAAAAACCAGACCCTGCCTGAGGCGCTGGAATGGGCGTGGAAGGGTTATCAAATTTCGGGCGGCAACCAATAAAATGGGCGGCTATGATTGCGATCAAACGAGCCTACGAGCCCGCTGCCAAGAGCGATGGCCGGCGCTTTTTGGTGGATCATTTGTGGCCGCGCGGCGTGAAAAAGGAATCGCTTCAGGTGGAATCCTGGGTCAAAATTGTTTCTCCCAGCAACGCCCTGCGCCAATGGTTCAAACACGCCCCGGCGAAATGGCCTGAATTTAAACGCAAGTACTTTGCCGAGTTGGACAAAATGCCGCAAGAGTTGCAACCGCTTTTGCAGGCGGCGCGAAAGGGCAAAACGACGCTGGTATTCAGCGCCCGGGATACGGAGCACAACAACGCCGCCGCCTTGAAAGCTTATTTGGAAAAGGAACTGGGCCAGTAGCCGCGCATGATCTTCGCCGGAAAATTCTTGCGGAAACACCTTCTGTGGTGCGGGTTGGCTGCCATGGCCTGGGGATGCAGCACCGAAAAACACAGCCGATTCGACCGCGCGGATTTTTCCAAGCCGGACTTTTTTCCAATTCTGCCGTGGGACCCGTATCGCGGCTGGGACCGCTCGGTGGTTAAGGGCCGCGTGGATGGCCTCGAAAGCATTGCCCAATGCAATTTCAACATGGCCGGCTTTATTGTGCCCAAAGATTTGCCGCGCTGCCAAAAACTGGGGCTGGGAGCGATCCTGCTTCCCACCGACGCCACGTTCACGAACGTTCAGAATATCTATGAATGGCGGAAGTTGACGGACGGGCAGATCGACGGGCGGGTGAAGTTTATGGTCGCGGCCGCCAAGGCCAGCCCAGCGGTGGTGGGATATTTTATCACCGACGAACCGGGCGCGGCCGATTTTCCGGCGCTGGCCAAGGCGGTGGCCGCTGTCAAGAAATACGCTCCCGGCAAACTCGCTTACATCAATCTATTTCCTGACTACGCCACGATGGGATCGGACGCCTCCTCGCAATTGGGGGCTGCCAGCTACAGGGAGTATCTTGAACGATTCGTTGCCGAAGTTCATCCGCAGGTGTTGAGTTACGACAACTACATGGTGCAATACTCAAGGGACTTGCGGGACAGCGCGACCGCCGCCAGTTACTATCGCAACATGCTGGAGGTCCGGCGCGTGGGGCTGGAGCATCGTCTGCCTTTCATGAACATCGTGGCCTCCTGCCAGCTCAGGCCGGACGCGACCATTCCTTCTCCGGCTGATCTTCTTTTTCAGGCCTGCACGACCTTGGCGGCTGGGTATCGGGGAATTACGTGGTACACCTATTTTGGGGATTTTTATCCTTACGCGCCCATTGCCAAAACCGGAGAACGCACGGCTACCTGGGCTGCGGTGCGGGAAGCCAATCGCCAGATTGCGACGCTCGCGCCGATCATGAGCCGCCTCGAATCGACGGGCGTCTTCTTCAGCGCGCCGCCGCCCGCCAGCGGGCTTCCGATTCTGCCCGGAGAACTCATCCAGTCCGCGGCCTGCCCCACGCCGGTGATGGTTGGGGAATTTAAAGACAAAGATGGAGGCCGGTTCGCCATGATCGTCAACCTCAGCCTCGAACAATCCGCGGCGTTTAAA
This sequence comes from Verrucomicrobiia bacterium, assembly GCA_036501625.1. Classification (GTDB taxonomy): domain Bacteria; phylum Verrucomicrobiota; class Verrucomicrobiia; order Limisphaerales; family Palsa-1400; genus Palsa-1400. The sequence goes on along the minus strand of DASXZY010000045.1, from coordinate 136,280 downwards.
TTAAAACCCGTTTCTCCAGAAATCCAGATCAGCGTCATCTCTGCCGTGGACTGCTCGAAAACTCCATTCGATTCCAAAACCGGCTTATGGTTGACACCAGGCCAGGGCGTGCTGCTGGCATTGGAAAATTAACACGGATTATCTTGCGCCAAACTCGCGATTATATTTGACTTAAGGAAGCGTGAATAAATCGTTCACCACCCAAATTCCGCGCCATGCCGGTTTATAGCAATTCCAAACCCAATACGTGCTATGTCAAACGCCACCAAAGAACCGCCGAAAGGCTGGCCGCGCATTTCGGCCGGCGTGTATTATCAGGATGCCAAAGCGGCTATCGACTGGCTGGCGAGGGCGTTTGGATTTGACCCGCGCCTTGTTGTCAAAGGTGAAGGCGGGCGGATTGAGCACGCGGAACTGGTTTTGGGAGGCGGCGTGATCATGACCGGCGATCCGAAACCGGAACGCGGCCGGCCTTGGGCCGTGAGTCCAAAAACCGTTGGCGGCGCCAATACTCAATGTCTCATGATCTATGTCGATGACGTGGATGCCCATTGCCGGCAGGCCCGCGCCGCTGGGGCTGCAATTGCCACTGAACCCAAGACAACAGATTACGGCCCTGAGTATTGGTCGGACCGAAGCTATGAGGCGGTCGATTTGGAAGGCCACCACTGGTATTTCGCCCAGCGCATGCGCAGCCCCGCCTCGTGAGCTTTTACGGCGGCGTCTGGACCCTATAAAAGCGGGAAGGGGCTATCGCGGGGGTGGGATCAGCCACAGGCACGTTTGTTCCGGTGCCGGCTACATTATTGGTCAGTGTGTTCCATGATGAAGTGATTAGGTTGCTGGCCCATTCGACCCGGTACAATCCGAGCGGCGCGCTGGTAAAACTTATATTGACGTTCGTTCTGCTGTTTTGAATCGACGCAATGTTGGGCGTGGCCAGCGCCTGTTTCAACGCGGCTGTCAACGGCGTGCGTTGTCCTGCTGCCTGGCTGGGAAAATAATCCAGGCTCAATTCCCAAATCATCACGCCGCCCAAGTGAAGATTGCGGGCGTAGCTGACCTTGGATCCGCAGGCGCGCGCGTCGTCGTAGGAGATGAACATGTCGCCGGTTGCGGGGGTGTTGGTGATGCTGAGGCAGGCCGATTGCGCGATGGAGTCCCAATGGTAGCGATTGCTTTGGAAGTAATTGTTGACGACCTGCGCGTAGGAGGGAGTGGTCACGGTTGGTGGATTGTTGTCCGGCCAGCCTTGGCGCGGCTGAGTCACTCCGGGGCCGCCGGTCCAGGTGTACCCATAAAAGGGCATGCCGACACCCAGCTTGGCGGGTTGCACGCCATTATTGACAAAATTGCTCACAGCGCCATTGATTGATGGAACCAGCTCGGAGGGGGCGCTGGGAAAAGTGAAGCCACCGTCGTAGATCGGCGAGTTGAACCACGTGACCCATCCCTCGTAAGGCCCGGACAAATCGTAAGTCATAATGTTGATCTGGTCGAACTGGTTTTGCAGCGAAGCCAGCATGGTGAACTCGGCCGCAGGCGAATCGCCGTACTCCGGGTAGGCGGGCGCGGCCACAGTCAATAACTTGTGCGCGCCAGCCCCTTTCAGCGCCGTGTGCAAGGCGTTGACCAAGTTTGAATATTGGGCGGTGTCGGAGGAATTGAACGGCTCCCAATCCAAATCCACGCCATCATATCCGTAGTTGGTCATGAAATGGACAATGTTCGTAACGAACGCGCCGAGGTTGGCCGGCGTGGTTGCGCTCTGAAAGTCCGGCTCGGTGCTTGCGCCGCCGACGCAGATCAGCGCCTTTCGGCCGGCCGCATGGGTCACGGCCACCAATTGTTTGCAGGCCGAGGAGGTCAAACTATTGTCGCTGCTGTTGATCGAGCCGTCGGTGTTCGGCACGAGCGAGAAGTGAATGACATGGGTGATCGCCGTAAAATCAATGTTTGACGGAGCCATCGCGTCCGCTTCATAACCGGGATAATAACCGGCGACCCACAAATCCGCCCGCGCGGAACACGCCAGGCACCAAAGCAACGAGCTTATAAAGGCGTATTTGAACCAGGCGGGCATCGCGCGCAAACTTTCTGAGCAGCTCACGAGCCGTTGAGCCGCTCGGCGCTCCACTGCATCGCGTGCAGGACCAGTTCGGTCGAGTTCTTGTATTGCATCTTTTCCTTGATGCGGTTGCGAAAGGAATGAATGGTGGGAATCGTCAAGTCCAACGCTTCAGCGATTTGGCGCGAAGACTTTCCTTCGCCCAGCATCTGAAAAACTTCCAATTCGCGGTCGCTGAGCTGGCTGACGGAGGACCTTGGCTCCTCTTTCTTGCCGCGCAGGAGTTTGGCCAGGACGGAGCTGGACATTTTCTCGCTCAGAAAAATATCACCGCCGAGAACTTTGAAAATGGCGGCGCGGACGATTTGAATGGGCTGGTTTTTCATGATGTAACCCTGCGCTCCGGCCCGCAAGGCCCGCTCCGCGTATAGCGATTCGTCGTGCATGGAGACGACCAGGATGGGCAGGTCCTGGTATTTGGCCTTGAGGCTCTTGGTTACATCAATGCCATTGGTTCCTTCCAGGGAAATATCCATCAGAACCAAATCCGGTTTCAGTTCGGCCACCGCTTTCATGGCGGAGCTGGCATCGGGCACTTGTCCGCAGACTTCAAGGGAAGGATGCCTGTCAATCATGCGGCGCAGCCCTTCGCAGAACAACGGGTGGTCGTCCACGATCAGGATTCGGTTTTTTTCTGTCGATGATTTCCTCATCTCACGGCGTTGCGTTTCTTTCCACCCGGATGGTTTTCTCCCGCGAGCGGCGGGGCGCGCCGCCGCGCGGCAATTCGCGCGACACCGGCAGAAAAAGACACGTTACCGTGGTGCCTGAACCGGGCTGGCTGTGCAAGTTCAAAGCGGCGCCGATGACGCGGGCGCGGTAGTGCAGAATGCGCAAGCCCATGCCATCCTGGTTGCGCGCGGGCAGTGAAAAACCAATGCCATCGTCCTGGATGGACAGCAGCCAGCGGTCGCCCGAAGGCTGGAGGGCGATGTCCACGTTGGAGCCGCCGCTGTGTTTGGCGGCGTTGGCCAGGGCTTCGAGCACGATATAGTACAAATGAAGCGCGATCTCATTTTCCACGGCCACGGGCGGCTCTTCGACGACAAATCGGCACTGAATTTTAAAGACCTCCCGTGCGTTGGCAGCCAGTTCCTCCAATGCGGCCACCAAACCCTTTTCCTCCAGCCGCACCGGAAACAATCCCCGGGCGACGCCGCGAGTCTGGTCGATGGCTACATTAATCATATCGCTAATTTTTTCCGCCTGCGGCGATTGGGGAACGCCTTCCTCCGCCAGTTCCTCCGCCAGGGTGGAAGTCAGAAAAGCGATGCCGGCCAATTGCTGGCAAACGCCGTCATGCAAATCATGGCCAATGCGGCGCTGCTCGCGATTGCTGATTTCCAGAATCTCCCGCTCCAGGCGCTTGCGCTCGGTGATGTCGCGGGCGATGCCTTCGATTTCCAATTCGTGGCCATCACGGGCAATCCAGCGCGCGCTGATTTCCAGTTTGATTCTTTCGCCGGAGGCGGCGATGGCGTCCCATTCCATGTTTTGGGTCGCGGCCCCTTTGAGCAGGCGTTCCAGCCACTGGCGGGCGGAGGCGCGTTGTTCCTCGGCCAGAAAATCCACGATGTTGCGTCCGAGCACCTCGGCGCGCGGCGTTTGCAAGAGCCGCTCGCCAGTTTGATTGATGGAAGTGATTCGGCCCGCGCGATCATGTGTGTAAAGCATATCGGTTGCCTTCTCGAAAAGTTCGCGGTAGCGCTCTTCCAGGGCCGCCTCGACCTCGAGTTTTTGGCGGATGAGTTTGGTCTGGTTTCGGACTTGGCGGCGCAGCAATGCCACCCATCCTAAGGCGGCGGAAACGGCCAGCATCAGGCCGGCGGCCAGCATGAAGGCGCGCCGGGCCGTCCAATACGAGGGGGATTCCAATAACTGCACGTCGGCCGGGTCCCTCAACAACACTCGAAAAGCCTGCGGTTCGTGGCCTTCGCCGCCTTGAATCGAACATACGCCTGTCAACCGCAAGTGGCACCCAGAATCCCAATTGGGAATCTTTTGCCGCCGCGCCTGCGGCTCCAGTTGCGCCGTAAAAATAATCGGCCCGTCCTGCAAAACCATTTGCGGGTCCGCCGACTGCGGGACGTTTTGCAAGAGTTGCGCATCCAAGGTGACAATTTGCGCGTCGTTGGTGCCGTGCAGAAGAATTTGCTCGGCTTTGACGGGCTGAGGCGCGGGCATGGGGCCGGTGCCCAACGTGCGAAACACGGCCTCTTCCAAATAGGGCGAAAAATCGCCGATGGCGGGAAATCCAATCGCATCGACCAAATCCCCCACCCGCAATTGATTCGTTTGGCGCGTCATCACGCGCAGCCCGCCGGAGGAGTCCTGCACAATGAATCCCTGCCCTGGCATTCGCAACGTCACCACGCCTTGAATTTTCACGCGCCGGCCCGCAAACCGGTCGGGATCGAATGTCGCCACCGCGTCAATCCGCGTCGTTCCGACGGCAAACGGATTGGCGGGCGCCGCTTCGAGCGTTCTAATTTGCGCCAGGCCCGGCACATGCAAAGTGATCCCGCTGAGTTGGCGGCGCACGTTCAATTCGGAAGTGCAGGCTCCCTGCACGCTGACCAGCGCGTCGATCAGGTTGGTTGGCAGCGGTTTGTTTTCAAATTCCGGAATGATGGCTTTGAAACGGCCCTTGGGCGTCATCAGGCTCAAGCTGACATGACCCGACAACTCGTCTTCCCGCCGCACCAATCCTTCCATCTCCACCCAATGCGAATCGAATTGCCCATTGGCCAGGTCCTCCAAATCGACGTGCGCGGGCGTGGGCAAATTGGTCATGCCGAGAACCTGGATGTTCAAGCCGAGGACCTCCGGCGCGAATCCGCCCCCGCTGGTTTGTCCTGTCAATTCCACCCATTGGCCGGATTGGACATTTTTCTGGGACGGGTCCAAATCAACATAAATGGCGTTGCCGTGTTCCTGCAAAAAGCCGTTGCGCCAAGGCGGGTCGGCGTAGGTGATGACGCCGCGCAGGCGAACGTCCAGATGCTGGGCCGCTTCTTCGGGGCGCAATTGGAGGATGTCTGAAACCTGTGTTAAAACGGATGGCAGCCGCGCCACCCTTGAAAGCGGCGCGGACGGAGAGGCTTCAGCGAGGTCAGGCGGAGGCGGGCGCGCGACTTCAAAGTAAGCATTGTTCAAGAACATCTCGCCCGCATCCGACTCCAGAAAACCCCAAAGGTCCACGCGCTCGTCGCCGCGAATTTCTGTCAACTGAATCACCCGCGCGCGAATAACACCGGTGGGGTCTTTGACCGCGATGGACTGGCCGGGCTGATACGAAACGATCAGTCCGTTGATGTGGACCCATTGATTGGTCCATGAACCTAATTGCCGATTGAGCAAGCTGCCGATGGACGCAACCGGAATCTCCCCGGGCCGCGCGTCGGCCGGGGCGAGGACGCGGATTTCGCCGGGACCAGGCGCGAACAACAGGCCCGATTCCAATTTGCCGCCGGTCATGCGGCTGGCATTGATGCCGCGAACTTGCACCAGGCAATTGAGCCAGGGCTTGAAATCGTTGGCCGCCTCGCCACCGAGCAAATAGACAAGGCAGTTTTGCCTTTTGTCATTGAGCAGAAGCGCCAGGCGTCCCCGGCTCGATTCCGCCGAGAGCACACGGCCTTGCACCTGCACCCATTCACCGTGGTCAAGGCCCAAGTCCGATAATTCCAAGGGATGGGCCGGGGGCAAATTGGTCCGGCCCAGAATCTCCAGCTTTGGATTTTCCAGGACATTGGTGCCGCGCGCCCTGCCGGTAATCTCTACGAGATCGCCTTTGGTGGGTTGGGCCGCAAAATCATCCGCGTTGAAGTAAAGCGTTTCGCGCTCGTCATGGATGTATAACTGATGCCAGCCGGCATCGTGGCAAACGACCACGCCGCGCACGCGCACTGGCGGCCCGGCGGCCTCCTGTTCCAGCGTCAGGATTTTGAGCTGATGCAACGTGACGATCTCACGCGGCGGGGCGTCTTGGCCGGACGCGGCGAAGGCGGCCGCCAGCGCGAGGGCCGCCAGCCGGACGAAATGTCGCGACCATCTCATACATCGGATCGTTTTCGATATTCTGTCAAGAATCGACGTTTTCTCAAGCAGCATCCATCGGCAGGGCTAAGGGCGCCCGGCCGGGGCCTTTTCGTCCAAGTCTGAGAGAGAGCGATGATTGACACCAAGCGTGTCCAGCCGCGCGCAATCGGCGCGCACACGGCGGCAAAAATCCGCCCACTGGCGCGAATCTTTAGGCGACCAATCCACTTCAGCCAGCGCGCACAGGCGCGGAAACACCATGTACTGGACGTGTTTGAAGGACGGCATGTATTCCGTCCACACGTTGGCCTGCGCGCCCAGAATGTGCTCTTGATAGCGCGCGGGAAGATTGGTTGGCATCGGCTCGAATTGATAGACTTGGCGCAGCGGGAGATAACCCCCAATGGCACGCGGCTCCGTGGAATGATCCAGCGATTGATAATGGTCGAAATAGCAATCGGCCAGCGGAGACATCACCACATCGTGGCCCGCCGTGGCCGCCTCCGTGGCGCCCCCCACCCAATCCATGACCGTGGCTTCGTCCGCCAGGCCGCCTTCGCGGATTTCGCTCCAGCCCACCAGCCGCTTCCCATGGGCGTGGACGAGCTTTTCGACCCGGCGGATAAAGTAACCCTCCAATTCGCTCTCGCGGGCCAGCCCTTCCCGGTGCAGTCGCGCCTGGCACTTCGGGCATTTTTTCCAATTGTCCACCGGCACTTCATCGCCGCCAATGTGGATGTAAGGCCCTGGGAACAGCGCCGAAACTTCCGTCAAAATATCGTCGATGAACGCGAATGTATCCTCATTGCCCGCGCAATAAACGCCGTTGAAAACACCGCCCGGCAGATCTGTAGTGAATGGCCCTCCTGTGCAACTGAATTGCGGATAAGCCATGAGCGCGGCGCTCGAATGCCCCGGCATTTCAATCTCCGGCACGACGGTAATGTGCCTGGCCTGCGCGTAAGCGACCACTTCCCGAATGTCGTCCTGCGTGTAATAACCCCCATAGCGGCCGTCGGCGCCATAGGCCGTGCCGGCCTTCGGGTCCAACCCAAAACCAATCGCTTTCCGCCAGGCGCCTTCCCCGGTCAGGCGCGGATACTTTTTGATTTCAATCCGCCAGCCCTGGTCGTCCACCAGATGCCAGTGGAACATGTTGAGTTTGTGCCACGCCATTTCGTCCAGCAGCCGCTCGACTTCGTCCTTGGAAAAAAAGTGCCGGCTGACATCAAGCATCAAGCCGCGCCATCGGAAACGCGGCTGGTCTTCGACCTGAACGCACGGAATCGCCTCATCCGCCGCCCCGGTCGGCAGCAATTGAAGCAGCGACTGCGCGCCATAAAACAAACCGGCGGGAGTGCGAGCCTTGATGATGACTGCGCCGGGCGAGACGGTGAGCGTGTATCCTTCGGGGGCGGGATTTGGATCTCCGAGGAGCAATTGGATGCGGTTCACCTCTGCCGGCCCGGGTTGTGATATAACGTCCAAATTGACGGACGCGCGCCGCCGCAGTTCCGCCGAGAGATAATGGGCCGTCTCCTCCGCGCCGGCGCTGGCCAGAATTTTGTCCCCGGCATGGAGCATGAAATGGCCGGGGTGAACCTCCGTTGTTTGCGGAAGCGGAATAATGGCAGGGGCCTGGGCCTCAGCCCAAGGCGCGCCGGCCAGCAGAGAGATTATTGACGCGAAGACGCGGAATTGGCGATGCGGTTTCATGCCGTGGCGGGAAGGCTAGGCAAGACAACAAAATACGGCAAGAAAATTATGTAATAATTTTTGTTGCATTAATTTTTGACTGTGATAAAACCGTCGCCAGCGTCAGGCAGCAAAGCAGAGATTTTGGGTTGGCGCGTTTTTGAAAAAACACAAAATAAACATCTGAAATTACCTATGAAGACATTTCCATTGGCGACGAATTCGCTTTCGCGGCGCCTGTTCACCGCGGCGGCCCTTGTCCTTTCTCTGGCCGGGGTTAAGGGCGCGGATTATCCTGCCACGGTCCTGGCCGACAATCCGTCGGTCTATTATCGTTTTGAGGAAACCTCTGGCGGCACCGCCTTCAACTCGGCCACCAGCGAGACAAATAGCTCCAACCCTTATCCCACTGACGCCACAATTTTTGAGAATGGCGAGTTGACTTCTCCCTTGCTGGGCGAGCCGGGAATTGACACCAACTCATTCCTGTTTATTGGTCCCGGCCCTGGTGGCGCGGGCGACTACGGGTATGTCGATATTCCTGAAAGTCCGCTCATCACACCGCTCGCCGCGGACGGCGTCAGCGCCGCTCCGTTTTCGGCCGAGTTGTGGGTGCAGCCCAACGCGTACCCAGCCAATTGGAGCGTGCCGATCGTGCAGGGCAGGAATGACGGCGGCGCCAATGCAAATGGATGGAACGTTTATGTTTCCGGCCCTGGAGCCGGCAATCTGGCTGGCCAAAGTTATTTTTACCTGGACATGCGGCCCAGTGTTTTTTCCGGGTTTGGCGATTTTTTGATTAGCTTTGGATCATGGTATCACTTGGTGTTATCTTATGACGGCACGAACGCCGTGTTCTACATTAACAGCGTGGCGCACGCCATACCGATCGGCCCTGGCGGGTTTGTGCCCAACACGGCCAACGACGCGAATATCGGCTCCGGCCAGACCATCGGCTGGCTCCCCTTCATCGGCGGTGTCGATGAAGTTGCATTCTACACCAACGCCCTGACCGCCGCCCAAGTCTCATCGCATTACACCGTTGGAACGAACTCTTTCCGTCCAGCCAACAAGCCGGCAGGAATCGTCACTGATTTGCCTGCGTTAACCAACTTCTCCGGCGTGCCGGTGACCTTCAATATTGCAGCCAGCGGGACTCCTCCGTTGACGTTCACGTGGTTGAGCAATTCCGTGCCTGTGGGTCCGAACGCGGATGCTTTTACTTTTACGGCGGCATATCCTGGCAATAACGGCGCCACCGTTCAGGTCATCGTCTCCAATGCCTTCGGCCCGCCTGTGACCAGCTCCATCGTAACCTTGACCGTGGCGACGAACGTGAATATCGCTTCCGCTCCGGGCCCCATCACGCGCAATGTCGGCAGCCATGCGGCCTTCCATGTCGGTGCGGATGGCGCCATTCCCTTGAGCTATCAATGGTCGGTCAGCACGGATAATGGAAGCACGTTTACTCCCATTTCCGCTGCCACCAACTCGACCGCCACCAACGAAACGTTGTGGCTGTCAAATGTCCAACTCGCGCAAAGCGGCAATATCTATTCGGTGACAGTGTCCGACTCGTTTGCTTCAGCGAGCGCCTCCGCCAGTCTCATTGTGCAACCCCGGCAGGACCCGGTGGTTCCTCTCAACGGCGTCGCTGCGATCATCGCGGCGGATGATCCCGTGGCTTACTGGAGGCTGGACGAAACCGGAGGAACTTTGGCTGAAGACGCCGTCGGCACTTTTGACGGAACCTACACTCCCAATTCAGGAACGATTACCTATGGCGTGACCTCTGGCATCCCGCATACGTCGGACCCAGCCATTACGCTGGCGGGCGGTGCGACCATCCAGGTTCCTTGGGCGCCGGAACTCAATCCAGACACCGCATGGACGGTGGAAACCTGGGTCAATCCGTCTTCTTTGGGCCAAAACGGCGGCGACTATCGCCTCGTCCTGTCGTCGGAGTACAACGATCAATCCGTCGGCTATGCCTATAACGGATGGTATCTCTACCAGCAACCCGGCAACAACTTTGCCTTCGTTACCCAGCCTGGCAATGCATTCATCACTGCCGGCCCCAGTGATCCCGCCCATGGCAATCAACTTGTGGCGGGGAACTGGTATCACGTCGTTATTACGGACGATACGACCAACTTCAACATTTATATCAACGGGGTCATCATCACCGCCTTCCCGGTCGCCACGGCCAGCTATGTTGCCTATGACAACCAGGGCGACGGGCAATTGACGACAGCGTTTACGACTGCGGGCGCCCAATTCATTCCGAATGGGGACGGCATAAATCCAGATGGAATTGGCGGGCTTCCCAGCGGAGACAACTCCGATGATGGCGGCAACTTCGTCATCGGGCAACGAGATGACGGCGCGTTCGGCACGTTCCTCGGTTCGGTGGATGACACTGCCATTTATCGGTACGCGCTCCGGGCGGACCAGGTTGCCAGCCATTACGCCGCCGCGGCGCGCCTCCATATCGCGAAGTCGGGGTCGAATGTCGTATTGACGTGGCCGGCTGGCATTTTGCAATCGGCCTCCAGCATCTCCGGGATTTTTGCCAATGTCCCGGGCGCGGCTTCGCCGTACACAACTTCGGCTTCGGCAACGACGTTCTATCGCCTGTTGGTGCCGTAAGTGATTCTGCGCCGGGCCGGGGCGGGTTTAAACCGCCCCGGCCGGACCATGAAAACTGCTATGCGCGAGAAACAAAGTGCCGGGCGAAACGCATTGGCGGCGTTCACCTTGATTGAACTGCTGGTGGTGATCGCCATCATTGCCATTCTCGCGGCCATGCTGCTGCCAGCGTTGTCCAGGGCCAAGACAGAGGCGTGGGGAACGCAGTGTGTCAATAATCTAAAGGAATGCCAGTTGGCGGCCGAGGCATACAAGACCGACAATAATGGTTTTCTGGTGCCCAATTCGCCATATTCCGGCTTCGCGGATGCGGGCGCTTCCAATACTTCCTGGATAGACTGCGCGGACGGTTATGAAAGTTATCCTCTTGCTTCGACCGGCAATACGAACAGGTCGCTTTACACTTCGGGTTTGCTCGCGCCTTATGTCGCCAAGCAAGTCGGTGTTTACAAATGCCCGGCTGATAACATTCCGTCGGCCAACGGCCAGCGGCTCAGAACTTATTCGATGAACGGCCAGATGGGGGCGGTTTACATGGCCGCGCAACACTTCAACGATGATACACCAGCGCTCCAGTACTCCAAGGAAGCCGATATTATCCACCCGTCGCCATCGGATGCCTTCGTCTTTTGCGAGGAAAACAGGTACAGCATCAATGACGGCTATCTTGAAGTTCACACCCACGACGGCAGTTTTCCCGATGTCCCTGCCGCCTACCACGCCAACAGCCTGGCGCTCTCTTTTGCCGACGGCCACGCCTCCATTCACAAATGGCAGACCTCCACGCTGCTCAATGCCAAGGGACAGAATCCGCAAGTGCCGGGCGGGACGGACAACGTGGATTGGATCTGGTTCGCGCAACACTCCGCCGCCGACGCTGGCGCTCTTTCTTATTGATGAAGCCTGGCGCGCAGCGCTTCCAAGTAATGGCGCGCCACGGCGTTGGTGGGGTCGCGCTCGGCTGCGGCTTCAAATTCTTTTAACGCTTCGGCCAATTGTCCTTGCTGGGCCAGCGCGATGCCCAAGTCCAGGCGGGGTTCGATCATTCCCGGCATAAGCCGCTCCGCCTCTCGAAACTCGCGGGCGGCCTCGGCGGGCTGGCCGCACAAGCCCAATTCGCGGCCGCATTCGAAGTGCGCCTGGCCCGAATCTGGCAACAAACGAGCGGCCTCGCCAAACCGCGCGGCCGCCTCGCGGTGCCGGCCCAGGGCCGCCAGATTTTTGCCGGCGTCAAAGCGCAGCGTCGCATCGGACGGATTCAAAGTGATGGCATCCGTGAAGTTGGTGGAGGCAGCTTCCAACCACCCCTTGGACTGGCAGAACCGCGCCAGCGTTGCCAGTTCAGGCCCATGGTGAATGCGATTGTCCAGCCCTTTTTCAAAACAGGAGGCGGCTTCTTCGCGTTTGCCCTCGCCTTCCAGCAACTGGCCCAAACCAAGCCACGCCAAACCGAACTTCGGCTGGACCTCCAAGACGCGCCGAAACTCCCGTTCCGCTTCGTCTTTGCGGTTCATCTTGACGAGAGCCATCGCCAGGTTCTGCAACGGCCAGGCATCCTGGCGGTTCAGTTCAAACGCGCGCCGAAAGGCCGCGGAGGCATCCTCATACTTTTCCTGGCGGACGAGGACCATTCCAAGTTGAGACCAATTTTCCGCGTCGCTCGGCAGCAAATCCACCGCGCGTTGCGCTTCCGCCGCCGCGCCCGCCAGATCGCCCGCTTCCGCTTTCAATTCGGAAGCTCGTTCGCGCAACGATGCGTCGTCTGGGTCTGCGGCAAGAGCATCTTCCGCGACTTTCAGCGCCTGAGCCGCCGTTTCCACCGGCTCTTGCGCCAGCGCGGTCATGCGCCGCACCTGCTCGCCGTGGTTCATTTGCAGCGTGAAGGGAGGCTCGGACAGGCGCGACACTATTTCAGCGGCCGCGGCCGCCTCATCCCGTTTTGTCATGCCGAGCCGCTGGGCGCACTCCGATTCCGCCGGCCACGCCGCGCTGGCGTTCGCGTTTGGCGGCAGCAGATGTTCCACTTGACTGGCGATGGTTCGCGCCAGCAGGCAATTGCCTTTAAACGTTGGGTGAACATGCTCGTAAAATAAATCCCCTCCCGGCAATCCATCGGGCGATGCCGCAGCCAGGGCTTGCTCCGAATCCGCCAGGAGAACGAGATCGCTGCCGCGCCCCGCAACCGCCTGGCGAATCAATGCGTTCAGGTGGCTGTCGCAGCGGAAGCGCAACGTATCGAGATCGCGGGCGGTGGCGAACTCCGCTTGGGCTTCAGATGGATTCCCCCGGGCCAGGGCGCATCGGCCGAGATGAAATTGCAATTCCGCCATTGTGCCGTCGATGCGGCCGGCGGCTTGGAAACGCGCCTCAGCTTCGGAAAAATTGCCGCTATTCTCCGCCGCAGCGCCCTCTTGATGGAGTTGGTCCCATTGCGCCTTGTCCGAGTCCGAAAGCCCGGCGCGATGCTCAGAGGCGAAGGGCGCGCAGTCTTTCAAATTGACAGCCACGGTGCTCACGACAACGCCCGCGCCGCTCGCGCGCCCCAGCCGGATGATCTCGGAAAGGTTGAGCGAAAAATTCCGATAAACGGCAACCATGCGTGGATCATCGGCGCGGACTTGCTGGTCGAGGAACATCATCATCCCGCCCCAATCCTCATTTTTACCCGCCCGTCCGCGCCACGAGTCGAGCCATTGGCCGAGGGCCGTCGTTTTGACCGCCAAGCTCGCTTCAATCATGGACCTCGGCGGCGATTGCGGGCCAAAAACCGTTCCCGCGCCGAATGGCCCTACGACTTCGTTGTTCCCCATATAGACAACCCAGATGTCGCCGCCAGCCTGGGCGCAATCGCGCGCGATGGGCACGATGACGTGGGAATTGATGGCCGTCATGGCCGCATTCACGACCTCGAACTTCATGCCGGGATGCCGGAGGCTGAGCATCGCCTGCAACGTCCGAGGCAGGCCCAGGCGCGGCTGCGGATCGCCATACGCGGCTGATTCGCCGAAGACGAAAATGCGAACGGTTCCTTGCGGTTTGTCGCGAAGGATGGAGAGCGGATGAGGAGCGCGGGCGCGGCGCGCTCCAAAAAACCGGACGCCGAACTGATTGTTTTGGATGAAGGTTTTTTGGCCGTGGTTCGCTGAAGGAAGCAGGAACGATGTTGGATAGCCAAAGCCGGTCAACCGCAAAACCGCATCCGCCAGGAGCAGAAGCAGCGCGGGAATCGCCAGCGCGAACAATCGGAACCGCCACAGCTTCCGGCCGGTCGCGGGAGGCTCAGGCGGAGGATTTGAATTGCGCCGTTTCTTCATGCGCGGGCGCACTATTCAGCATGGGGCCGGGTCTGTCAAAACCAATCACGATTCAGTGAAACGTTGAAGCGATTGCAATGTCCAATTATGATGACAGCAACGAATGCGACAATCGACAGCATGAAGAAATTGATTCTGATTCCCATTTTCGCCGCGACCATTTTTGTGGCGGGATGCTCGACTCCCGCGACCCCCAGCCAGCCCGCCGCGCCTTCCGAAAGCTCGGCGCCGGCGCCCACACCGGCAGCCAAGCCAGCGGCCTCCGCTCTTGAGGGGGCGTGGAGCGGTTACGAAGTCACACCGAACGGGCACGCCGCGGCTTCATTGACGTTTGCCGGGCAGAACATCGATTATCACGGTGCGGAGGCCGACGATTGGGTTAAAGGGACATTCACGATTGATGACAGCGTCTCGCCCAAACAATTGGTTTGCACGGTGACGGATTGCGCCAATGCGGACACCGTTGGCAAGAAGGCGTATGCGATTTACAAGATGGAAGATGGCACGTTGACCGTCGCCGGCAACGGGCCTGGCGATGCAACCATTCCCACCGGCTTTGATCCGCCCAACGGCCGCCAATTCGTCTTCAAGCGCCGGCCTTAGGCTGCTCTTCGAGGGCCAAATAGCGCCGCAGGTATTGGCCGGTGTAACTTTCCGGCGAGCGCGCGATCTTTTCCGGAGGGCCTTCCGCGACGATGCGCCCGCCGCCCGCGCCGCCTTCCGGCCCCATGTCAATGACCCAATCGGCCGTTTTAATCACGTCCAGGTTGTGCTCGATAATCAGCAAAGTATTGCCGGTGTTGCGCAGTTTGAATAACACATCCAGCAGTTTGGCCACGTCGTGAAAATGCAGGCCGGTCGTTGGCTCGTCCAGTATATAGAGTGTGTGCCCGGTGGCCTTTCGGCTTAATTCCGCCGCCAGTTTGACTCGCTGCGCCTCGCCGCCGCTCAACGTGGTGCCCGATTGGCCAAGGCGCACGTAGCCCAGCCCGACTTCCGCCAGCGTCAAACACGGATCGTAAATCTTCGGCACGGCGCGGAAAAAGGTCACGGCTTCATCGACGGTCATGTCAAGCACATCCGCGATGTTCATGCCTTTGTAATGAATCTCGAGAGTCTCCCGATTGTAGCGGCGCCCGTTGCAGGCTTCGCACGTCACGTAAATGGGCGGCAGAAAGTGCATTTCAATTTTGATCAGGCCGTCGCCCTGGCATTTCTCGCAACGGCCGCCCTTGACGTTGAAGCTGAACCGCCCCGCCTCATAGCCGCGGATTTTGGCGGCGGGCAGCTTGGCAAATAAATCCCGGATTTGGTTGAACATGCCCGTGTAGGTGGCGGGATTGCTGCGCGGCGTGCGGCCAATCGGGGTCTGGTCGATGACGATGACTTTGTCGAGTGTTTCAAATCCTCGCAAAAACCGATGGCGGCCCGGCTGTTCCTTGGAGCCGTAAAACTTGCGGAATAAAGCCCGCCGCAAAATGTCATCGACCAGTGTGCTCTTGCCGGAGCCGCTCACGCCGGTCACGACCGTCAAGGCGCCGAGGGGAAAGCGCGCGTCGATGTTCTTCAAGTTGTTGGCCGAAGCCCCCAGCACTTCCAACCAGCCGCCCGCCAGCGAGGGTTTGATCCGGGTTTTCGGCACGGCGACTTTTAGATCGCCTTTGAGATATTGGCCCGTCAACGAGCGCGGATTGGCTTCCAAGTCCGCCGCCGTCCCCGCCGCGACCAATTCCCCGCCCCGCACGCCCGCGCCGGGGCCGAGGTCCAAAACGTAATCCGCGCGCCGGATGGTGTCTTCGTCGTGCTCCACCACCAGCACGGAATTGCCCAAATCGCGCAAGCCCTCCAACGAGGCCAGCAGGCGCTCGTTGTCGCGTTGATGCAACCCAATGCTTGGCTCGTCCAGAATATAAAGGACGCCGACCAAGCCCGCCCCAATCTGCGTGGCCAGGCGGATGCGCTGGGCCTCGCCGCCGCTGAGCGTGCCGCTTTCGCGGTCCAAAGTCAGGTAACCCAGGCCCACGTTCTTGAGAAAGCTCAGGCGCGACCGAATCTCCTTGATCAATTCCGCCGCGATCTTTTGCTGGAAATCAGTCAAACATAAGCCGGCAAAGAAATCGTCGGCCTCCTGGATGGACAAGGCGCAAACGTCCATGATGGAATGGCCGGGAATCGCGCGCCCGGGGAGCGAAGCGCCAAGGGTCACGGCCAGAATTTCCGGCTTGAGGCGGCGCCCGCCGCAGGCGTCGCACGGCTGGGGATTCATGAAGCTGTTCAACCGGTTTTTTGTGAACTCGCTTTCGCTTTCGGCGTAGAGGTGTTGCAGGTTTGGGATGATGCCCTCGAAGATTCTTCGCGTCTCGCTGGCTTTGCCGCCGCGCATGAAGGCGAACGGGATTTCCTCGGCGCCGGTTCCGTGCAGCAGCTTTTGCCGGAAGTCCTCTGCCAAATCCTTCCACGGCGTTTCCATGCTCTGCCCGAAATGCTGGGCCATGCCGCGCAGGAGCGCCTGGTAATGAGCCAGAAGCCGTTTGGCCCCGCGCCGCCAAGGTTGCACGGCGCCTTTCTCCAGCGATCTCTCCGGGTCGGGCACAATCAAATGCTCGTCGAAGACCAGTTTCTGGCCCAGACCGTGGCAGACGGGGCAGGCGCCCAGCGGCGAGTTGAACGAGAAATGCTTTGGCGTCGGCGGATCGAAACTTTGCCCGGTGGCGGGGCTGAAATTGCGATTGGAGTGCAGCGATTCCGCCCACATATTGTGCCCGGCCGGCGTATCGCCCGATTGTTGCAAGAGCACGAGGCGCCCGTCCCCCCATTTGAGGGCTGTCTCCACAGAATCGCTCAAACGAATCCTCACCTTGTCGTCGATGACCAGGCGGTCCACGACCGCTTCAATCGTATGGCGCTGCTTGGGGTCCAGCTTGACGCGCACGTTGCTGCTCAGCTCGACCACCGCGCCATCGACGCGCGCGCGCACGAAACCTTCCCGCGCCAAGCGCTCAATGACATCGCGGAATTCTCCCTTTTGTTTGACAATTACGGGGGCCAGCAGGACGATGCGCGTCCGCGGCGGCAAGGCCAAAATCTTATCGACGACGTCGCTGGTGGTTTGCCGCGTGATGGGCTGGCCGCTGGTGGGGCAGTGAGGCTGGCCGACGTGCGCGAAGAGCAGCCGCAGGTAATCGTAAACCTCGGTCGTGGTCGCGATGATGGAGCGCGGGTTGGCACCCGAAACACGCTGTTCGATGGCGATGGCTGGGGAAAGCCCCTCGATGAAATCGACATCCGGCTTTTCCATTTGGTCCAGGAACTGGCGGGCGTAGGCGGAGAGGGATTCGACGTATTTGCGCTGGCCTTCCGCGTAAATGGTGTCGAAGGCGAGCGAGGATTTTCCGGAGCCGCTCAGGCCGGTCAGGACGACCAGTTTATCGCGGGGAATGGACAGGGTCAGATTCTTGAGATTATGCTGGCGCGCGCCGCCGATTTTGATGAAGTCCTTGGCCATGGTCTTGAATTGTGCAATCAGTGCATCCCGTCATCCTACTCATTCCTTGGCCAAAAGCAAAGCCCCTGGAAGAAATGCCTTTGGCCTCCGTCGTTTTGGGTTTATAGTCGCGGCATGGAACCGATCATTTACCCGCGGAGCGGCCACGAGATGATGTCCGGCTGGGTCTATCTGCCGCGCTTCGTCGATAAAATCCGGCTGCATCTGGCCGGCAAGCTGCACGCCGATTACCAAGAGAATCTTACCAAGGGATTCGACGGCGCCTGGCTGAAAGCAGCCGGCGTTCAGGCCGAGCCTTTCATCGAGGTCGTCAAGAACTCCATCACGGACGGGCAGGTGGCTGATTGGGTGGCCAAGAACGTCAAGAAGACGGACGCGGAAAAGAAGGCGTTCAACGATTTCGTCCGCAATCGCGGGCGCGAAGACGACGCCGTCAAGGCGCGACTGAAGATGCGCAAGGAAGAAGCCGGCCTGGCTGGCCGCGACGATTTGCAAACGTTTCTTGACTACATCGACGCGGACGAAAAGCGGAGCTGACCATTGGCTCTGAACATCATCACGGACGACCGATGCACCGAGTATTCGGCGCGCGGACATCCTGAGCGACCGGCGCGTGTCAGCGCGACGGCCGCCTTGCTCAAGACGCAGAACGAGGCGCCGCTTTCGTGGAGCGCTCCGGAGCCGGCCGGTTCCACTGCCATCTTGCGCGCCCACACGGCGGCACATGTCGCGCAACTGGATCGGGCGGCTGACTTTGACGCCGACACCCCCGCCTACCCGGACATCGCGGCGCACGCGCGCCGGTCGGCCGGCGGGGCGCTGGCGGCGTTGGCGGCTGCGCGGGCCGGGGAGATGGCGTTCAGCCTCATGCGCCCGCCGGGCCATCACGCGACGCAGGACCGGGCGATGGGATTCTGTTATCTCAATTCGATCGCGATCGCCGCGCTGGAGGCAAGGGCGGCTGGCTTCAAGCGCGTGGCAGTCTTCGACTTCGACGTGCATCACGGAAATGGGACGGAGGAAATACTTCTTGACCAAAGCGGGCTGGCGTTCATTTCCATTCACCAGTTCCCCTGCTATCCCGGCACCGGGGAAACCAATCGCGGCCGCAATTGCCTGAACTTTCCCGTCGCGCCCGGGACGCCGCGCGAGGATTATCGCGCGATCCTCTCCAAGGCTCTGGGCGAATTGAAGAATTACCGGCCGGACATGATCGCGGTCTCGGCGGGCTTCGATGCCTATCGGAACGACCCGCTGGCGGACGGCACTTTGGAGGCGGAGGATTTTCAATGGCTGGGACAAAGCATCCGCGCGATGGGAGTTCCGGCGTTCAGCATTTTGGAGGGCGGCTACAGCGATGATCTGCCCCAGTTGATCCTGGCTTATTTGCGCGGGCTTCAAATGCAGCCGTGAAAATCCTGGTGGCCATCACGGGCGCCAGCGGGGCGCTTTACGCGCAGCGGCTGCTAGATAATTTGGATGCCCGCCAGCATGAGATCCACGTCGTGCTGAGCAACTACGCGCAGGCTGTGCTGGCGCAGGAATTGCCTGGCGGATTGCGCCTGCCGCCCGGCGCGCGCACGCACGGGTTGCGCAGCATGAACGCTCCGTTTGCCAGCGGCTCCAATCCGATGGACGCGATGGTCGTCATCCCCTGCACGATGGGCACGGTGGGGCGAATCGCGCACGGATTGAGCGATGACGTGCTGCTGCGGGCGGCCGACGTGGCGTTGAAGGAGAAGCGGAAGCTGATCCTGGTGCCGCGCGAGACCCCGCTGAACCTCGTGCATGTCAAGAATTATGAATTGCTGATCCTGGCTGGGGCGGTCATTTTGCCGGCCAACCCGTCGTTCTACCATGGGCCGTCGAGCCTTGAGCAAGCTGTTGACAGCGTGGTGGCGCGGGTGCTGGACCACCTGGGCGTCGCGCACACGCTGGGGCCGCGCTGGCAGGATGACCCGGAGTAGCGGTCAGGCGGCACTGTCAAGAAAACGTCGCACCTGGGCCAGGGCGCGGGCTCGGTGGCTAATCTTATTCTTGACATCGTCCCCAAGCTCGGCGAACGGGCGCGCGCAGCCTTCCGGCACAAAGAGCGGATCATAGCCAAAGCCGCCCGTTCCGGAAGGGCCGAGGGCGATGCTCCCCTCGCAGCGGCCTTCAAACAACAGCGTGTCGCCGGCCAAAGTTGACAGCGCCAACGCGCAGCGAAAACGCGCGGCGCGCTGGCCCGCGGGCACGTTTTCCAGCAACCGGAGCAGTTTGGCGTTGTTGGCCGCATCGGGCGAATTTTCCGTTCCCTGGGGATCATCGGCTGCAAATCGCGCGGAGCGAACGCCGGGAGCGCCTCCCAGCGCGTCGACTTCCAAGCCGGAATCATCTCCCAAAACGTAAAACGGCTGGCCCGCATGGGCGCCGGCCTTGTTGGAGTCCAGCCAAGCCGCCAGCCCTTCGGCTTTGAGAGTGGCGTTGCCAGCGAAGGTTTCCGCGCATTCCGCGATGGCGGGCGCGCCGGGATATTCATCAAGAGACACCACGCGAAAGGCGCTGCCCAGGATCGCGAGAATCTCGGCGACTTTGCGGGCATTTCGGGTGGCTGTCACGATGCTGGTCATCAAGGCCCCGCCGGGGCGATGTCAAAGTAGCCAGTCTCCCCATTTGCGTCAAGTGTAAAACCCGAGCCGCCTTGCGCCTGCCCAACGAACACGCCCGCGAAGGAAAGCGCCTTTTTATTGACTGGATTCACGATGCTTCCCTTGACCACGCCGGTGGAGAGCAGAACCGAGCCTTTGAGCTGATCCAATGTGCCGGCGGCGGGGACGATGGTTCCGGCGGCGTTGAAGGAAAACTGGTTGGTGATTGGAGTGGCGAGCGTGCCGCCGCCGAGGACAATCGTAAATTGGCCCGGCGGCTTGGGCGCGGCATAATTTGTGCCGGCCGAGATGAGCTGCTCGCCGAGGCCGTTAGTATAATATGTTCCATTCTTAGCAGCCTTGATCCAGTAAAGAGAGCCGGAGGACTCGCCGGACGGCAGGTTTGTTTCCCAGCCAATCAGCATGCCTTTTCCCGCGTAGAATTTGGCGAAGAGCGGCCACGCTCCATTGGTGAAAACGCCCGTCGATTGGGAAAAGGTGGAATTATCAGCCATCGTGCCGGCTACGGCCAGATTGCCGGCGGCCGAGGCTATGACGGTGGCGAAGCTGTCGCCAGGCGGGCCGTCGAGGACGCTATTGGCGGGCGTTTGCGGCTGGAGGTCCAATGCGTAATGGCCGGGCGCGATCACGGTGTTGGTGGCGAGCTTGGAAAGTGTTCGATAGGCAGTGAAAGGGACCGAATCTCCGCCTTGAATTAGGGAACCCGTCATGATGCCGGAAAAATTGGTGATATTCAGAGACAAGTCGAGAACCCCATCCAATCCGATGGGGACCGCGGCGGCTGAACCAAGATTGCTGAACTTGACGGAAAACGGATAGCTTCGGCCGGGAAAGGCCAAACTGCCGGCGACCATTCCGAAAGTGTGCTGGAGCACAAGCGGGGAAAGGGGGCTGAGCTGAAAAGAGATATAGCCGGCATTGGTGGCGGCAATGTTCGTGGGATCGAGGAAGAGACCCTTGTAAGAGCCAGCCAAGGACGCGAAATAGTTCACCACGAACTGTTGCTCCGCCACGGTGGTTTTGCCGGAGGCATCGGTGGCCATGGCCACGGCATCGAAAATGCCCATTGTCAGATTGCTGACTGGCAGCGTCCAACTTGTGCCCGAAACGGTGGCAGGCACAAACCCCGTGAACGGCAGCGAATTCTGAAAGAGCTGGCAGACGATGTGGGGCTGCGCGACGGTTGCGGCGATCTTGCCCGCGAGCGTGATGCTGGGATTGGTCACCCGGGCGTTGAGCGCGGGGGCGGTGATGGTGAGTGTGTGCGGCAATGTGTTGGAGACGAGGGTGGCCGTGATGGTGAATCCGGGAGTCATGGCAAATGGGAACGATCCGGCCTGAAAAGAGCCGGAGCCGGTGTTCCATGACAAGAGAGTCTCGCCAGGCGGCGGAGTCATTGACTCCGTGTAGTCCACACCTACTTCAAGATAGGCGCCATTGGTGATTGTCGGAGTGCCACGGCCGTGGACAATGACGGTCAATGGCGCCAGCACGCTGAATATCTGATAGGCCACGCTGGAGCGGTTTTTGGCTCCCTGCGCGATGACTTGCGCGTAGTAAAGGCCCGGAGGAATTGGGAGCACTGGCGTGGACCAGGCATTGGTGGCGTTCATGACCGCGGGCGCGAAGAGCGAACGGCCGGTGTAGGCGTCAAGGATCCAGCAGGTGACTTGCGCCGCCCCAAGGATGGGGGAAATCTTCCCGCTGATGGCCACGTTGCCGTTGGTAAAGCGCGCAAAGCTGGCTGGCGACTTGAAGGTGATGCTGCCGGGAGCGGTGTTGGAGATGAAATTGGCAGTCAACGTTGTGCCGTTCGCCATCGTGAATTGCTGATCCCCGATGAGCGATGCGTTGGTGCCGGAGACCCAATTGACGAAGACCGCGCCTTTGCCCGCCTTGGCTGTGACGCTGTAGACATTCCCCAGAATGGCCTCGGCGCCGTCAATATTCGTCGATAATGTTCCGTTGCCAGTGACCGTGCCGGAATAAGGAACAAACGGCACGATAAACGTGTTGCTAACTGCCGCTGACTTGTTGCCGGAGCCGTCCTGAGCCGTGACAATATTTGTGTAGAGGCCCGGGGGCAGGAAGCCCAAATCGACGGACCAATTGGTGGAACCGAATGCGAATGGGCTGCTGAAAAAGTTCGATCCCGTGCAGGCGCAGCTCACGTTGGCCAATCCCACGTCGTCGCTGGCGGTCCCCTCGATCGTGACGTCGGCTCCGGGGAAAGTTTGGCCGTTGGTCATGGAAGTCACCGCGAGCGTTGGAGGCGTCGTGTCCGGGGTGACCGAACTCAAAAGCGTGAAACTGCCGTAAAAAAGATTTGAATTGGCCGGCTGATTGAAGCTCCGGTCGTTGACCGGCAAATCGGTGCGGGAGAGATCGGTGCTGATCGAAGAACTGTCAAATATGCCGGCGTTCGGCTTGCTCAGGGTATTGAAATATTGCAGCACATTGCTGCCCGAAATGACCCGGCCAAAAACGGTGTAGCCGCCGTTTTGGCTGTCCAGCGCGGCCGAGTTGTCCGCCAAGTTGAAAAAGAACGCATGCGAGGCGGAGTCCGGGAAGCCGGCAACGGTGGCCATGGCCAGAGTGCCGAAGGTGTTGGAGAGGACCGGGCCGGTATTGTATTCATTGTGTACCTCTGCCGCGAACGGCGGGGAATATGGGCCGTCGGTAAAGTTGGCCCCAATCGGACCCAGTTGCGTGGGAGGCTCCGAGATGGATGGGTCGGCATCGTAGTCCCCCCCTTGCAGGATAAATCCTGGCACGCACCGGTCCCACACCATGTTGGAAAACGCCAGTCCTGGAAACAGGCCGAAATAATAGGCCGGAGTGATGTAACGAAGAAAATTGGCCACAGTGACCGGCTTTTCGCGGTCGTAAAGCTGGACCATGACGTTGCTCGTGCTGCCATCCGGGAAACCCGAAAACGTGATTTGCACCAAGGTTCCTTCTATGACCGTCAATGTGGCTGGCGCGCTGGCCTGCGTTTGGCCGTCCGGCGCGGTTACAACGACTTCGTAAGAGTTGCCGGACATATTCGCGGTCACATTGGGCAGAACCAGGGTGGAATTGGTCGCACCGGAGATCGGCCCCGACCCAACGAGCTGCCATTGGTAGCCGGCCGCGTTGACGGCGCCGACGCTAAAAGTAGCCGAAGAACCCGCTACAAACGTGGCGTTGGCGGGCTGCGTTTCAATGATGGGCGGAATCTGCGATGTGAAGTTGACAATCGCCGGCACGCTCAAGTTGCCGCCGCCGTCCATGGCATAGGCGGCCAGTTGGAAATTCGTTCCCGCCGGGTAACCAAGGTTCACGGACCAATTGCCTGTGCCCGTGGCGAGGTTGGTTTGGCCCGTTCCGCCGGGCTGCGGCGTCAAGACAATGTACACTTCGGCCAGCCCAAGCCCCTGCGCGGTCCCTTGCACCGTCACAGAGTTGGTGCCGGTCAAAACCGCGCCGTCCGCCGGGGAGGTGATGGACACTGCGGGCGTATTGGCATCGACCGGCGGGCCAGACGGCGAGACGAAAGCAAACTCGCAGTAAAATAAATTCGCGTCCGTCGGGTGGTTGGTCGTGTCGTAGTTGACCGGCAGGGTCGAAATGGCAGAAGAATAATCGAAGATGCCGTCCGGGGCGGTTAAGGTGGCGAAATGCCGCAAGACGTTGGAGCCGGCGGCATCAAGAATCCGGCCGAAGACGGTGAATTCCTGGCTGTCAAGAGAAGCCGAGTTGTCCGCCGTATTAAAATAAAAGGGGCTGGTGGCGGAATTTGTCTGGCCCGATTTCAGGGCCATGGCCACCGTGCCGAAGGCATTGTGGATCAATGGCCCGGCGCCAAACTCGCTCTCCAATTGCGATGGGAAATCGGGGCCGGGATTGATGGGAACGAACGACAGATTCGTGCTGGACCGGTCCGGCGTGGTGTAATCGCCGCCCTGCAACACGAAGTTGGTTGCATCGCGGTCAACGATCATATTGGAGTAGAGCCCGGACGTGATGTAATGGATGATATTCTCCACTGTGGCCGGTTTGTCATGGTCGAAAAGCTGGACTAAAAAGCTGTTGCTGCTGCCATTCGGGCTGGTGATGATCCACCGGATGACCGTTCCGGGCACGACGGCGAGCACGGCGGGCGGGGCGCTGGTGGCCGAAAGGCTATTCGCGGACGTTGCCACCACCGTATAATTGCCTTGTTCGTTGCTGTTCACGTCAATCAGGTTCAAGGTGGCATTGGTCTCCCCGGCCAAGGGGGTGGTTCCATTGAAATACCACTGGTAAGAAACCGCGTTGGTTGCGTTGACGGCAAACGCGGCATCGGAAGCATTGTTGACAGTGATGCTCTGGGGTTGGGAAATGATGGAAGGGGCCTGTGCATTGGCCTTGAGTGCAAGGGCGAAGCAAAGCAACAGAACCTCCAATATACTGCTTTTCATTCAAGCCCAGTTTGCCTCAATGAGGCATTAAAAGGAAGAAAAAAAGGACATGGTTGTTCATTTGTTCATTTTTTATCCGAAAACGCCGTGAATAGCCGCATTTAGCTGCATTTAAGCGCGACTCTGGCGAAAGCTCCCAATCCTTTTGGCTGCGGGAGGGCGGAGCGCCGCAACGCCGTGAATGGATTAGGCCGCAAAAAGACAAAATCGCAAAAATTTGCAAAGGCGAAATGGCTTGTGCTGGCTTGTTTTGCCTCGATTTGGCTTGGGGCGAGCGGTCGGCCGACTCGGAATGGAAGTGGGTTTCGCGGCGCCCGGCCGTCCCGATGAGGGTTTTCTCCAGGAAGTGGCTTGTGGAGCCTTGTTCGACCTTGTTTTGTTGTGATTTGCCTGCGGGAGAAGTGCCGCGACGCCCTGAAAGGGTGTGGCCGCGACGAGCCATTTCGCGGTCGAGTCTGCCTGGCCCGGCTGGCATCGGGCAGCGCGAAAATCTGCCTCATTATCGAACAATATTTTATGTTCACGCGCGAATTGTGTCACACACGCCCGCACCGAAAAAACCTACCGTAGGTTTTCAGGCAGGATTTTTTCCGGAGGGTGTGGAGCGATGCAACTCTCTTTGGGAAAACGATTTGCGGATCAAGAATTCGCGAAAAATTGAAAAATCACGTGCGAAAGCTGCATTTTTTCCATCCGAAACTCCCATTTTTCTGCAAAAACACATGATTTTTTGAAACGGATCTTTGCAAGTAGTTTGAATTGTGATATTTAGAGATTTCAAGAATCGCGAATGGAAGGCATTGCGACTGCTTCGCCGGCCTTAATAGGCAATCCTCCGCAGGCGTGGGACGCGGTCAAAAGCGACATCAGCACTGATTATTGGCTCCTGATAAAACCGGCAAAAGCCGGCGATCCAGTTGTCGTTTTCACCCAGGCGCCTCCCGGCGGCGGTCAATTCGCGATCCACATCCGCCGCAGCCTCTGCGATTCCGCGGTGCAGCGCGTAAATTTTCCACGATTTAAAATACTCCCAGGCATTCGCCGAGTTCTGAAAACCGGCTGCAACCTCGGCTAGGCTGATGATCGAAGTCCGAATGATTTCCCTGCGATGACGCGCCAGAAAACTCCGGGCCGGGCCGCTGCGGCCCTCTGCCTGCTCTCGGGCAAAATGAATGAGAAAGATTGTGTCAGCAATCATTTGCGCCCGCCCGATCGCCGCCCCCGGTGAAGCAGCAATCGCTTGAGCGCCGCAGAATCCACATTGGGCGCGGGCTCATTGTCGCAGGAATCAAGCAACTCGCCGGCGGTTTCGGCGGGTTTATGAACGTGCCGGCGCAGCACTTTGGTGAAGGAATCGCCGCGGTCCTGCTTCAGAGACGACAACAGCTTGTAAACATCATCATCTATGGTGATGGTCTTGCTCATGCATGATACACGAACGATCCCGTGCGATCAACGACGCAATGACCGCCGTCATTTCTGCGACGCTAATCGAAAAGGGAAGAATGCTTGTCGGACTGGCCTACTTCAGTTTGTCCACGAGCCCCAAGATATATCGGCCTTCCACTGGCCGCATGGAAAACAAATCCGGCTTTCCTGTTGCCTTTTCGATCTTCAAGGAATCAGCGTAAACATGGCCATCAATGATTTTCGTTAGGCCTATCGAGGTATTGCGGCGGTCGAGTGGCGCGGAAACTTAGAAAAATTGCAGTCAAAGAGAAAACATAACAAAATCAAAAATCTCGTCGTGTGTTACGCCATCCGACCATCGTGACATCAACTCGAATTTCGCAGGCTCGAAATGCGGATTTTTGCGAGGTCGCGAATCGCATTTGTGATGAATTTTTTCAAGGCGCCTGCAATGGTTTGTAAGGGTAATTGCCGAAGTACTCATTAACCTCCTCGGAAGTTAGGTCTCGGTTGGCCATCTTTCGAGCCAAGGCGATCCAATGGGCTGGGTCCAGGTCCCAAAAGGTTAGGAAACCATCCGCGCCGCCTGAAACCAATTGCTTGCCGTCAGGGGCAAAGGCCACGCACCAAACCACTCCAGCATGGCCGTGCAGCGCCTCCGAGTAAGGAGCCCAGGACCCCGTTTTCCAAAGCCGAATGGCTCCGTCGCCTCCGCCGGATGCCAGCATGGAACCGTCCGCGCTGAATGAAACAGCGGACGCAAATCGATAGTGCCCGGTTAATCGCCGCAAGAATTTCGGAGCGGGATTTAGAGACCATATCCCGACCGAAGCGTCATCGCTGGTTGAGGCCAGCAGCTCCCCATCGGGGCTAAACGCGATCCGCATTATCGATCCATGATGTTTTGGTGGAAGCGGCGGTTCAGCGTGTTTAGCGTGCATGTCATAAAAACCGACCGTATGGTCGCCGCTGGCGGATGCCACCCATCTTCCGTCAGGGCTGAACGCCACATCAAAGACCGGGCCTGAGTGATGAAGTATCTGCGTGGCGGCTGGCGGTTGCTGTTTGAGGTCCCAAAGGATTGCTTCGTGGTTGGTGCTGCACGCAACGAGCATTTGGCTATCCGGGCTGAAATCCAAACCGAAAACACGGTCTCCGGATGCCTGTTCCAAGAGTTCGATAGGGGAATTCGATGCCGTCGCAAAAAGCTGTATTTTGTTGCCAACTATGCCAGCGGCAACTGAGCGGCCGTCTGGACTCCATGCGAAAGCGCAGCCGTCAAAGTCATCGCTCTCCCACGGCTCTCCAATTATCTCATGCTTGTCGGGATCGAATAGGATTATCTTATGGCCCGCGCAGGCGGCAAGCGCATGGCCGTCATGGACAAACCGGCATCGCATCACGTCGCTGTCGAATTCGTGAACCTCCTTGCGAAGGGCATTCTCACCATCAAGATCGCAAAGAACGACCTTGGCGTCAGTCCCGGTCCAGAGCAAGAGATTCTTCGCGGGATGAAAAGCCAGGCCGTGGATGTCGCCTCCGAGAATTTTCTGAGAAGGCCCGCGCCAGCTATGCTGATTCAGATCCCAGACTGCAAGCGAGTTCCCCCTCGCTATGGCTATCAAACTGGCGTCATAATTGAGACCGAGGGCAGTGAAAGAATTATCCCCGGCAAGCGCCTCAAGGTGGACTTCCTCGTTGGTGGTGAATCTTTCGGCATCCAAAAGAACGACTTTCGTCCGCGACATGACCGCGAGAATTCCGTTCGTTTGACAAAATGCCGAACGCTCAATCTCGTCGCCGCCAACCGGCGATGGTTTTTCGGCGATGATCCGATGTTGCCCCAAGTCGTAAATGGCAATTCCATGAGGATGAACTATTAACAACTGGCTCGCCTGGGAAAAATAAAGGCGGCAACTGTCATCCGCGTTGGTAAGGCCAAATCGCCGCTCGGATTTCCCTGTGGCGAGATTCCAAAGGATGATGTCTCCAGCATCCGCCGCGGATGCGAGTTTTCGTCCGTCAGGGGAAAAGGCGACGCTGACCACTTGATTCGTGTGTCCCTCCATCGGCCCGAATAAGGATTTATGATGTTGCAGATCGTAAACATAAACTCCGTAGTCCGGTCCTGGTTCGATTAAGCCTCCTCCCTCGCCGCCGCCTGCGGCGAGCATCGTTCCATCGTGGTTGAAAGCCACGCACGAAAACTGATCTCGTTTGGTTAAGATCGTCTCACTCGGCTCCTCCGGCTTGTCAGTATTCCAAAGCATCAGGGCGCCATCGTAAGAAGCGCCGGCCGCTGCGTGTCCAACCGGGCTAAACACAACATCGTTGACCTCGCTTTGGTGCCCCCAAAGAAATCGAAAAGGAGAGTCGATTTTTTGGAGCGCGTGCAATAGGCCAGAGCGCGCGTCAACACTGGAGTCAAGCTGCTCAGCATGGGCGCAAAGCAAAAGGGCCAAGTCAAGATGGCCGTCCGCTTCGGCGAACCCTTCCGCGGCGAGTTGCTTGGCCACGGCAATCTTCAGCTCAATCTCGGTGGTTCTTCTTGCTTTTACAGCCGCGTAGGCGACTGCCGCAAAGCAGGCCACAAGCATCGTCGAGATCATTACAGTCATTCGCAGCCGGCGAATTTGCCGGGAGGCATCCCGCTGTTTGAGGGAATCAAGATTTACACCCAACATGCCGGCAAGCAAAGCAAGCTTGGCGTCGTTTTTGCCGCCACCTTCGCGCCGCGCGTCAGCCGCCTTGGGTTCTGAACCGGCGCTTCGAAGCGCTTTGGGGAAGCACTCATGCTCGTCCCCAGCATTAGGTTCCCCATCCACGATCAGCGCCAGGACGTGCGAATGCCGTCCCAGGCTTTGGAACTCCAAAATTTCCTTATTAACCCATTCAGAGGAAGCCGCGTTTGGAGAACAAATGACGATCAAATACCGCGAGGTCCGCAAAGCGTCTTGAATTTGGCGGCCCAAATCCGGCGATGCTGGAAGCTCATCCCGATCGCGGAACAACGGATGAAATCTCTTTGGCGCCGGGACGCCCGCAGGCGTAGGGTGGTCAATGAACTGGGTTGGGATTCCGTACGTTTTGATGGAGCGGTGAAGCCACTTCGCCCACGCTTTATCCTTGCTGCTGTAACTGATGAACGCCCAGTAGCGATACGATGAGCTGTCATCGCTTTGCCGCGCCTCGTTCATTTTTGGCTGGTTTTGTTGTCTTCCATTGTCTTGCGAACCTAGTGCAAGAAAACGGTGTTTTCGGCGTGAGCGGCGAGGCTGATGCTTCCGCTGTTAGCGCCAGCGCCGTCAATCCCAAAAAGCAGGCGATGCGGGCGGGAAACGTGACTGGCGGCCGCATTGCTCATGGCGCGGCGGGAGGCGGTGGCGGCGCGGATTCAGAGGCGGCGGATGGCTCCTCCAATTCCTTCCCCCAATTGCTGGCGATGACGAAACCGGCCAAGACCAGGCCCAGGCCGAAGGTCGCCAAACTGACCATGAGCAGATTCAAGGGCGGCTGATATTTGAACTCGACGGTGTGATGGCCGGCGGGGACGAACGTTCCTTGCATGATATAGTTGCAGGTGAGAAACGGCGCCGGTTTGTCATCCACCAGAACATGCCAGTTGGCGCCGGTGCGGTCATTGAGCAGCAGCACGGCCGGCGTTTTGGCATCGACATCCATGACCAGATGTTTGGATTGGTAATGCGAGATTTTAACTGTGCCGGGGTCGGCGCCCGGACTGCCGGGAGTTTGCGTGATCGGCGTGTCCTTGGACACCACGACCGTCCTGGCCGGGTCGAACACTGGCGAACTGAGCATTTGCAACCCGGTCGGATTATCCAGAACCTGCCAATCGGCGAAGAGCTTGACCCTTGGCAGGGCAGCCGTGAATTCATACAAGATGACGGGGCCGTCGTTGTTGGTTTGCACGGTCATATCGCCGCCGTCGCGCGGGGTGGCGACGCCGGGTTTGGGCACGAGGTTCATGCGCATGACGGGGCGGAAGCTATTCGGCGGCACTCCAGCTTTATTCAACTTATCCTCCCATTCCGCTCCGGCCAGAATGTAACGGGTATTGCACAATTGCCACAGGCGCGTCATGGGAAGAAGGTTGTCTTCGGACGTGGGGACGAAATGGTTTAGGTACTCGCCATCCAGCACGGGCATGCGCGGCATCTGGTCGATTTCCAGGGACTCGATATCGTTGAACGGGTAATCATTCTCAAGCCACCAGTGGCATTGGAGCGTCAAGTTGGGAGTCATATAGCCGCCTTCGGGCCAGCTTCGGGAATTGACGCGATGCTCCCACGGGTCCTTTTTCAGCAAGTCTGTAAGCGGGTTGGGACTCATCGTCTGCGTGTAATCGTAATAACGCACCCACGGCCGATCCGAGCGGCCCAGATCGCAAGCCATAATGGCCGCCAGAATAAGCCCCGCCCACACCGCGCGCCGCCCCGAAAACGAACCCGCCAGGATGCAGAAAATCACAATCATGGAAACCAGCAGATAAATGAGGAACCAAGCCACTTCGGCCACGGCAAAGTTGGCAATTTGGGGCGCGTCGGTGTCACTGAAGCGATTGTGCATCAAGTATTCGATCAGCGCCGGCTTGGACGACGCGAGCTTGAAGTAGCCAATGACGGCCGCCAGAAAAAAGACGGCGCAGCCAGCCGCCCAGCAAACTTCAAAGACTGAAGCGCGTTTCCAACCCTGCCAAAGCTGCTGGAAGAAGGATTCCACGCCCTTGGCAGCCGAGCTGAGATATTGGCGGCTCAACACTTCCAACCCATAAGCGGCCAGGATCATCATGCTGATATTGAGCGGATGCATGTACTTTTGCGGATTGCGGAAGCTGGCCAGCAGCGGCATGTGATAGACCAGCGAGTAAAGAAAGCCGTAGCGGCCCCACGCGGTCATCAGCGAAAGCAACGCGACCGCGCCCCAAAACCAAACCATGCGCCTTTCCTTCTTGTTGAAGGGCGAATTCTTTCTTCGCGCCGTGCTGGCCAGCCCGAATATGGCCAGCAAACACACCAGCACGCCCGTGTACTCGCCGCTGCCAGTGTGGCGCAACTGGAACCCAAGGCCTTTGACTTTATCCACGATTTGCTGCTGGACGCCTTTGAGTTCGTCGGGCGTGGCGTTGAACTTCGCCTTGATGTCGGCGGCCGGAGCGTTGTCATCGGCGGCCATGTAATTGATAATTTGCTGCGGCAAATGGAGAGCCACCGAGGCATTGCTGCGGGTGACGGCATCGCTGCTCTCCAATTCCACCACGTGCGGGTCTTCGGCCACGCTGCCCCAGTAGTAGGCTTCGGGCGAGCCGGAGGTCGTGTAAACATCCAGCCGGTACCCGAAAAGGCCCGGAATAATCATGCGCAATGTTTCGATCTTGGGGATGCTCCATTGCGTGTTGCGATCCCAGGCTTCGAGTTGGTCGGCCTTGGATTGGCCGACGGAGGCGGTGCCGGTCAATTGCGTGCCGATAAGCGTGGAAATCGTGCTCAACGAAATCAGGAACGCGCACAGCACCAGAACCGCGCCCACGTAGAAGGCCTTGCCAAGGCCTTTGGCCGGATTGGATTCGCTTGACAGAAAAAGAAACACGACAAAAATCGCGACATACAAGCTCATGATCGCGCCCACATCGTTGCCTTCCATGACCGCCATGCCGACTGACAAGCCGGCCAGCGCGCCTCTGATCCACAACTTTTTAATGGACGGGCTGACCAGAATGCCCAGCGCAATGAAGATCATCGCGCAGCACACTTCCCATTGCCCCAGGCCCCAGCAGGCATTGGAGAAAAAGTGCATGTTCAAGCCGGCGCCCAATCCGCCGATGACGCAAGCCAGCGTGCTCAAGCGCAATTGGCGGAAGAAAAACCAGGCGGCAAATCCGAGGAAAAGCATCGTGCCGGGCGGATAGACTTTGTACTGGAGGGTCGGCGTGAGAATCGCGGCGGAGATATTGGTCAGGTTGGGCGGGAAGGCGGCGTTAGGACCGCCCAGCCAGTAAAAATCCGCCCAACTGCCGAAGAACGAAGAAGGGAGCCGGGCGGAACTTTCCACCACAGCCGCCATGGGCACGTCATTGGCCCAAAAGACTTGATGGGCGCCGAAGGCTTCGTGGCAAAGCACAGCCAGCGTTCCCGCCAGCAGCACCAGCAGCATCCCGACGCTAATGCCGAATCTTCGTTGCTTGATGCCCGAAATGATGTCATTCATAGAAATCGGCGGTCAGGATACTTTAAATCCCGACAAAGCCAATGGGCATTTTCGACAGGGGGACTGGGCATCTTACACGAACTCCCACTCTTGTTAGGATTAGAGGGCTACCGCCAGCGCGCGAGAAAGCCCGGGTCTTTGGAAGCGAGGTCGGTCCGGCGCTGGGCGGCCAGCAATTTTCCGTAAACAGCGATGTCATGTGTCATCATGGCCAGGCGCCTGGCCAAATCGGCGTTGATGATTTTGCCTTCCTTGACGCAATCCTCGCCGAGAAACGAAACTCCGTAGGGCAGGCTCCAGGCATAGCATTGGCGGGCCACAGTGCGAAGCTGGTCAGTGACTGTCAAACCTTTTTCGTGCGAGGCCACGATCGTCGCGAATAGCTTGCCGGCGAATTCGCGCCAGAAATGGTCCAGAAAATTCTTCATCACGCCGCTCATGCTCCCGTGATAGTCCGGCGTGCCCAAAATGACGGCGTCCGCCTGATCGACCCGCTCCTTGAGGGCGGGAAAGGACGGCGCGTCGTAAGCAGTATCGGGATTGTAAAGCGGGAGCGGCTCCTGCAGCAGGTCAAGCATATCGACCGAGCAGCCGAGCGCGGCCAACTGGCTGGCGGCCTCGGCCAGCACGGCGCGCGTGACGGAGCCGCGATTCAAACTGCCGGCCACCGCCAGCACGCGCAAGGCCGGTTCGCCGGGCGCTGATTGTTCTTTGCGCATCGAACGGCCAGTGGATGCCAAGGCGCCCGCCTTTGGCAATGTTAATTTTTCCCGCCCGCGGGCTGCGTTCCCTGGAATGCGGTCACGCACTCATGCACCGAAGCGAAAAAGCTCTCGCCGCCGATTTCACCGGCCAGGCCCGTGCGTTCGAGCAGCGCGCGCAGGGGCGGATTGGCATGGGCGATTTTGAGCGCGATGCCCTTCTCCCGCAATTCCACGCGCAAGGCGCGCAGCATTTCGGCGGCGGTCACATCCACGTCGGTGATGGCCTGGGCGTCCAGCAGCAGCCAGCGCACCGGCGTGGCGGAGGCGTTGACGATGCAGTGGACGCGCTCGGAAAAATAGCCGCTGTTCGAGAATAGCAGCGGCGCGTAAAAACGGTAGGCCAGCAAGCCCGGCAGCGTCCGCCCCGCGGCCGTTGCCCCCACATCATGAAATCCGTGGCCGGGCAATTCGCGCAAGACTGCGTCCGGCGGATGCGAAATCCGGTTGATCAGCGTCAAAAGAGAAAGCACCACGCCCAGCAAGATGCCCGCCACCACGCCCGCCGCGAGCACGCCCAAAGTCGTCAGCGCGGCGATGGCGCCCGCGCCGGGATAATCGTGGTAGATGCGTTTCATGGCATTGAATTCCACCAGGTTCCATCCGCCAAAAATCAGGACGGCAGCCAAACTGACCGAAGGGAGGCGCGCCAGCACGGGCGTCAAGAACAAGAGAAACAGCGCGACGCAAACCGCCATGACCAGGCTGGCCAATTGCGTCTTGGCGCCGGAGTCGTCGCTGACGGCGGTGCGGGATTGGCTGCCTGTCACGGGGAAGCCCTGGAACACGCCGTTAGCGAGATTAGCCGCGCCCAGAGCAGTCAATTCCTGGTTGGGCGCGATGTCGTAACCGTTCTTGGCCGCGAAGGCCCGCGCCAGCAAGACGCCCTCGGTATAAGTGAGAAAAGCGATGCCGATGGCCGCCGGCAAAAGCGCCTGAATTTCCGCCCAGGGCACGTGCTGAATTCTCCAGCCAGGAAGGCCGCCTTGAAACGCGCCCACCACGGCCACGCCTTGCTGCTCCAAATGAAAAGCCATGGAAACAATCACGGCCGCCACGCACACGATGATGGCCGCCGGGATGCGCCGGGACCATCTGTGCAGGACCATCATCATCGCCAGCAAAGCCAATCCGAAATACAACGTGGGCAGGTGCGTTTCGTGGCGGCGGCGGAAGACTTCCAGCAGGCGCGGGAAAAAATCAGTTTTGACAAGCGGCACCCTGAGAAGGGCGCTCAATTGCGAGGCGGCTAGAATCAAGGCCGCGCCCGTCATATAGCCGACCAGCACAGGTTTGGAGAGAAAATCGGCGGCCCGCCCCAGTTTGAGGCGGCTGGCCAGCAGCAGAAGCAGGCCGCAAATCAGCGAGAGCGCGGCCGCGAGGGCGGTGGCGTGCGCGGGGTCTTTGCCGGCCAGCGGCGCGATGGCCGCGGCCATCAACAAACAGATCGCGATGTCCGGCCCCGCGATGACTTCCCGCGAACTGGTGAAAAAGGGAAAGATGACCAACGGCACCAGGGCCGCGTAAAGGCCCGTTACCGGCGGCAGCCCCGTCAGCCGCGCGTAGGCGATGACCGAGGGAATCATGACCAGGCATCCGCTGACCCCGGCCGCGATGTCCCCGGCCAGCCATTGACGCTGGTAGCCGCGGAAATGGCGGGCCGGATTAAATCGCTCGGCAATGTTCATTTTTTATTTATCATTGGCCTCGCAAGGCGTAACGATTGGGACTGCACTTGAAATGTATGCTTATTGTTCACGTTCACGTCCATGTTAAACCGGAGAGCGTCGAGGCTTTCAAGCAGGCCACGATGGCCAACGCGCGGGATAGCCGCCGCGAATCGGGCATCGCCCAATTCGATTGCATCCAGCAGATTGATGCCCCGTCCCGCTTCGTGCTGATCGAAGCGTATCGCGACGCTGGCGCGCAGGCGCAACACAAGGAAACCCGCCATTACCAAATTTGGCGGGACGCCGTCGCCCCGATGATGGCCGAGCCGCGCGCGAGCGTGAAGTTCGCTCCCATTGAGGCGGAACATGAGCGCGGGCACGATGCGCTTTGAATTTGCCACCGCGCACCGGGTGTTGTTTGGCCCCGGCGTCTCGCGCCAGGCTGGGGAATTGGCGCGGCAGTTCGGACGGCGCGCGCTGGTGGTGACCGGCCGCGATCCCAGCCGGGCGCAATTTCTGCTCGATGCCTTGCGCGAGAACGGCGTGGGCGCGGTTATTTTTTCCGTCGAGGGAGAACCGGACATCGCCCTTATCCGGCGCGGGCGGGAACTGGCTGCCGGCGAGCATTGCGATGTGGCGGCCAGCCTCGGCGGCGGCAGCGCGCTAGATGCGGGCAAGGCCATCGCGGCCATGCTCACGAATCCTGGAGATATTCTTGACTATCTTGAGGTCATCGGCGGCGGACAAAGTTTGAGAAATCCTTCCGCGCCATTCATCGCTATTCCCACCACGGCGGGAACCGGCTCCGAAGTGACGCGCAATGCGGTGCTGGCTTCGCCAGAGCACCGGCAAAAAGTGAGCCTGCGCGGCCTCGGGATGCTGCCCAGCGCGGCGCTGGTCGATCCTGAGTTGACCTGGGGCGTGCCGCCGGCGGTGACGGCCCGCACGGGCTTGGACGCGCTGACGCAGGTTATCGAGCCGTATGTTTGCAACCGGCTCAATCCGATGACTGACGCGCTATGCGCTGAGGGAATGCGGCGGGCGGCGCGCTCGTTGCGGGCGGCTTTTGAAAACAGCCGGGACGCGGCGGCGCGCGAGGACATGGCAGTGGCGAGCCTTTTTGGAGGCATGGCGCTGGCGAACGCGGGTTTGGGCGCGGTGCATGGATTCGCTGGAGCCATTGGCGGCCTGACGAACGCGCCGCACGGAGCGATTTGCGCCGCCCTGCTGCCGGGCGTCATGGCGGCCAACGTGCGCGCTTTGCGCCAGCGCGAACCCCGCCACGAGTCTCTGCGCCGCTACGAGGAAGCCGCCCGATTATTGACAGGCCGTCCCGCCGCCACCGCCGATGAAGGAGTGGAATGGGTGCGGCAATTGGCGAAAGATTTGGGAGTCGAGCCGCTGGGACATTTCGGCTTGACTGCGAAGGAGATGCCGAAGGTCATCGAGATGGGCGCCAGGGCCAGCAGCATGAAGGCCAATCCGATCGCGCTCACGGCGGAGGAGCAGCGGGGGATTTTGGAAGAGGCGTTGTAGGCAGACGGCTCTCTTGCTCTAAATTGACAAATATATTCTTTTGGGAATCGCTAATGTCATCGAGCTTGACGCATTATTGAACCTTGGAGTCGCATTTTTTCCCAAATTGGGACAAGCAGTTTGGCGAAGATGTTGCCGCCGGACATTTGGACTCCCTCGCAGACGAAGCCGTCCGCGATTTGCGCGAAGGGCGCTGCCGGGACTAATGCGCGTGGCGAGCAATACTGACAACGTTGACCTTGCATTTTTGCGTGCAAGGCGGACAACATAATCTACGAAATATTTCCCGGCACTGGGGCCGTTTTCGTTCTCCGGTTCTGGCACGGGGCAGGAGGCGGTCTGGAATTCGCTTTCGTGCCGTGAAGATATTGGGGTCCTGATGCGCTTGGGCGCTCGTCTTAAGAAGATTAAGAGCGGGAACTTTACGCCCGTTCCATGTATTTCCCCGTCCGCGTGTCAACTTTAATTTTTTCGCCGGTTTTGATGAAGAGCGGGGCTTGCACGGTGATGCCGGTCTCCAAAATAATCGGCTTTTGCACGTTGTTGGAGGAATCGCCGCGGATGCCTTCGGGCGCGTCGGAGACTGTCAAGACGACGCTGGAGGGCATTTCGATGGAGACGGCCTTGTCATCCACAAAAGTGACGGTTACGATGCCGTTTTCCACCAGGTAATTTTTGGCGTCGCCCACGATTTCCGGCGGCAGTGTGGTCGTCTCGTACGTTTCCGGGTCGGAAAACACGAAATCGTCACCGTCCTTGTAACTGAAATCCATTTTCCGCGTCATCATCGGGACGACTTCAATTTTTTCGGTGGAACTGAAGCGGACATCGGCAGCCTTGCCGGTTTTGATGCTGCGGAGGGTGGCCTGCACAAAAGCGCGCAGGTTGCCCGGCGTGCGATGCTGTGTTTCCAGGACGACGGCCACGTCGCCATTGTAGCTGATCGCCATGCCTTTGCGTAAATCGTTTGCTGATGCCATAAAAATCGTTATTTTAACCCGCCTGCCGTCATTCGGGCGGCGGAGGGTTGAACGTAACGAAGGCTCAGCCAAATGCAAGCCCGGAAATGAATTAATTTTCAGCCATGTTGTCCTTGGAAGAAGCGCGGGAACGAATACTTGACGCCGTCCGGCCTTTGCCGGCGGAAACGGCGCCTCTCCATGAGGCCTGGGGCCGCTTCCTGGCCGAACCCCTGCGCTCGGCCATCGACCTGCCCCCGGCTCATAACTCCGCCATGGATGGCTATGCCGTGCGGTCGGAGGACTTGGCGGCGGCCCGCGCGGAAGCGCCGGTGGCGTTGCGGCTGATTGGCGCGGCGCCAGCGGGGGTTGTATTTGACAAGACCGTGGAGCGTGGAACGTGCGCGCGCGTGCTGACCGGCTCGCTGCTGCCGCCCGGCGCGGACGCGGTGGTCATGCAGGAGGATGTCAAGCAGAATGATCAGGATCAGTCCCGCATTCTATTCTCTGAAAGCGCGCCGCCGGGCGACAACATCCGATCGCGCGGCGAGGACGTGCGGGCGGGCGCGCTTTTGCTCGAAGCGGACGAAAAATTGACGGCCGCCCGGCTGGGTTTGCTGGCGGCGGCGGGGATCTCTGACGTGCGCCTGGGCGGACGTCCGCGAACAGGGCTGGTGGCCACTGGCAGCGAACTTCGCGAAGCCGGGGCCGCGCTGGAGCCTGGCGCGATTTACGAGAGCAACCGCATCGGCCTGGCAGCCCTGGCACGGCAGGCGGGCGCCCTGCCCCGCGTTTATCCGCTCACGCGCGACGATTTGGGGGCGACACGCGGCGCGCTCGAACAGGCGTTCTCGGAATGCGACGCGGTCATCACGACTGGCGGCGTTTCCGTGGGCGACATGGATTGGGTCAAGCCGGCCTTCGCGGACCTGGGCGGCGAACTGGATTTTTGGACGGTTTCAATGCGGCCGGGCAAACCGTTCGCGTTCGGGCGCTTGGGAGACAAGCTGCTGTTTGGCCTGCCGGGCAACCCGGTGTCCGCGCTGGTCTGTTTTGTTTTGCTGGCGCGACCCGCATTGCTGCGATTCCAGGGGGCGCGCGAAGTCATGCCGAGGGCGATTCCCGCGATGCTGGCCGAGCCGCTCTCCAACCACGCCGCGCGCCGCCACTTCATGCGCGTCGCGCTCGATGAGCGCGGGATGGCGCGTTCCGCCGGGCCGCAAGCCTCGCATATTTTGAGCGCGATGGCCCGCGCGCACGGCTTGGTGGATGTCCCGCCCAAAGCGACCCTTGCGGCAGGCGAAACGGTGTCCGTCATCCCGTTTGAATAATTTTTATTGACGCCGATGCGCGCCTAACTCTCCGCCTTCTGGACTTCCGCGCGGAGCAAATCGTGCAGCGTGATGACTCCGGTGATGGCGCCGTGCTCGTCCACCACCACTACGAATTGCGTGGTGGAGTTGATGAGCAGCGTTTGCAAGTCGCGCACGGTTTGGCCGGCCAGGCAAGTGGTGACCGGCTCCAATATTGGCGCGCGTTTTTCGGCCAGGGCGGCTTGCGCTTCCTTCCGCGTCAGGATGCCCGCCAGTTTTCCGTCCTGCGTCGCCGGGAATCGCACATAGGGGTGGGATTTGAGAAGTTGCTGGATGGCTGCGGGGGCCAAATCGGCGGCGACGGCGGGGCGGTCCGTCATGATTCCTCCGACCAGCGATTGCTGCCAGCTCAACAAGTCGCGCGGCGGACGGACTTTTTCGATGCGATGGCCATCCTGCACCAGGAGAGCGTCGTAAAAATTCTCATCGGTCAATTTGCGGGAGATGCTTTGGCTGATCAGCGCGCCGATCATCAAGGCCGGCACCAGCGCGAATTCATGCGTCATCTCGAAGACAATCAAGATGCCCGTCACGGGCGCGCCGACCACTCCACCCAGCGTCGCGCTCATGCCGACGACCGCGAGAGTGACCATATCGGCGTGCGCGACCGGCCATTCCAGCCCGACGACGCTGGAGACGAAAATCCCAACCATGCCGCCGAAAAAGAGGCAGGGCGAAAAAATCCCGCCGCAACCGCCGAGGCCGTAACAGCAAAAGGTCGCGATGAACTTCGCCACCAGCATCAGCCCGGCGATGTTCCACGTCCAACTCCGGCCGCCGATCAACGCGTCGCTCAGGTCGCCATAGCCGAGGCCGAACACGCCCAGCTTGCCGGTCGAGCAAAACACGGCCACGCCCAGGCCCCAGGTAATCAACCCGCCCGCGACGGGCAGCAGCCACGGAGGAACGATGGCAAGATTTCTGGACCATCGACGCAGGCCGAGGGCGGAGTTTTGAAATCCGACGCCGACCAGGCTGGCCAGGGCCGCGACCACGGGCGTCAGCACATAGGCGGCCCAACTCGGAGCCTGAATGACATTGAGGGTAAAGGCGGGTTGCGCGCCGATGATGCCATGCACGGCCAAGGCTCCCAGCACCGAAGCCAGCAGAACGCCGCCGAGCATCCGGCTGTTGAGGTCGCCAATAATTTCTTCGAGCACAAACGTGGTGGCGGCCAGCGGCGCATTGAATGCGGCCGCCAGTCCCGCCGCCGCGCCGGAAGCAGCCGCCGCGCGCCGGCTTTGCTTGGCCTCGCCCGCAAGCCCGGCGATGTTGGAGGCGATGGCGCCGCCCAATTGCACGCTGGGGCCTTCGCGCCCAAGGCTGGCGCCGCCGCCGATGCTGGCGATGCCCGCGATAAACTTGACCCAGGCGATGCGGAACGGAACCGTTCCAAAATCCTTCCAAAAAGCGAGCTTCAGTTGAGGAATGCCGCTGCCAGCCGCCACGGGGCAGTAGAGGTTGAGCAGAAGCCCGACGATCAAGGACGAAACCAGCATGATCGCCAGTGTGCCGAAAATGAAGACCGGTTTGGAGCGGGTGGCCAGCGCGGCAATGCCATTGGCGTAGATTTCATTGATGGCCCATTGAAACACCACCGCCGACAAACCCGAAGCCAAGCCGTAACCGCAACTGCGCAACAGCGTCCGGGTTTGTTTAGGCAGCCCTTGGAGATACCCCGCAATAAAGTAAGTTTTCAGAACGCAAACTTATTGGCAGGACGGCTGAATTTCAACTCGCATTTGTCTGGTTTCGACGACGCCATCGACCGGAACGGGCGAGCGCGGGAGGCTCATTTGCTGGCATCCCGGCTAACCAGCGGGTCCGCGGCTGGAGAAATTGCCGGCGGCGTGATGATGCTCGCGGGCGCGGTCGTGACATTGATCCGAAGTCCGCGGCAACCCTCGCGGAAGGCGGGCGGCGCCGTTATTCCTGGGGCTTGCCCGCTTCCTGCCAGGCGGCGGCGAGGACGGGCTTGATGATCGCGGTGAGTAAATTGTAGGCGGGTTCCCGGAAATGGAGTTTGTCTGGCTGGAAAAGCTCCAGGCGCGATTTGCCCTGCGAGTCGAATAAAGCCGGGTTCACGTCGATGAAGCCGAGCCAGCCGTTTTGCACGCAGTAATTTCGCGCCAGGTCGTTGGCGGCGTTGACGACGTTCCATTTGCTTTCCTTTTGCGGGGCGCGGTTGATGGAAATGTATAAAATTCGCGTCTTGGGCAGCGCCGCATGAACGCGCTCGGCGAACTGGCGGAAACCGTCGAAGACCGCCGCCGCCTTGCGGCCAGCATTGATGTCGTTGGAGCCGCAATAGTAAACGATGATTCGCGGCTCGTAGGGCAGCACGACTTTATCCATGTAGTAAAGCAGGTCGGTCGTGACGGAGCCGCCGAAAGCGCGATCGAAGACGGGCAGCGGAGCCATTTGCTCTGAAAGCCTGTCCCATTTCCGAATAATGCTGCTGCCGGTGAAGAGAATGGCGCCGTGCGGCGGCGGATTGGTTTTGTCCAATGCGAGAAGTGCGTTGATTTCCTTCTCAAATCGCTCCGGCGCGAGTTTCGGCGGCATCCGGGCGGCGCTGTTTTGAGGTTCCTGCGCGCGCGCCGCGCACACCGCCAGCGCACAGCACAGGAGCGCCAGGAAAGACGAATGCAGCTTTCTCATGCGCCCATTTTTCCAGTTGGAGGCGAATATCTCAAGCATGCAATCATGCGCGTCCACTGTCCGCCTAAAGAAGAATTTATCCGGCGCCGATGCAGCGATGAATTCTCCGTTGATTTTGCTTGAATTATTACGTTGCTTACCCCATTGTCATCATGCCGTATGAGTTTGCCCCAAGCCAAATCAGCCGGGATTTTGGATGAAAAGCATCGAAAAGCTTTAATCAGCCTGCTGGCGGATGAGGACCCCAAGGTATATCACACAGTGCGGCAAACCATCCTGTCCTACGGGCCTTCCAGTTCCAAGTGGATGAGCGAGCATGTCTTGAGCAATGATCCCGTTTTGCGCCGGCGCGCGACCGAGATTGTGGGCCATTTCGCCCGGCAGGACGCGGATACCCGGTTTTTGGGTTTTTGCTTGAGCCAAGGCGAGGATTTTGACCTCGAAAAAGGCGTGTTGCTGCTCTGCCGCACGCAATATCCCAAAATCAACCTGGAAGCCTATTCGGCGGTGCTGGACGATCACGCTGGGGAATTGCGACAGCGGCTGGATTTAAACGGCGCGGTCGATCAGATCATCCGGGTGATTAACGACTACCTTTTTCGGCAGTTGAAGTTTAGCGCCGACGAGCAGAACTTTTACGATCCGGAGAATAGCTATTTCAATCGCGTGCTGGACCGGCGGGTGGGCAACGCGATTAGTTTGAGCGTGCTTTATTTGTTTCTGGCGCGGCGTTTGCGGCTGCCGATGGCTGGGATTGGGCTGCCGGGTCATTTTCTGTGCCGATTCCAATCGAGCCGCGCGGAGCTATACATTGATCCTTTCCACGGCGGGCGATTGCTGGTCAAGGCGGACTGCGTGAAGCTGGCGGTGGCGTTGCAGCAGAAATTCGAGGACAGCTTCCTTGCGCCCCTGACATCGCGGCGAATTTTGCAGCGCATTTGCCACACGCTGCATCTGGTCTATACCCAGCAGAAATCCGCCTCCCAGGCGGAGCGGCTGCAACGTTACCTGGTCGCGCTGGCGAAGTAGGTTTTGGCGTGTTGCACCTGGGAAATTTCCCAGGATTCTCTCCATGAATCAAAGCGAAAAGAAGTCTCATAACGAGCGAGCTTCCCGGAAGCGCGTGTGTTCTCCGCCGCTCGCGGATGGGTCGATGCAGTTTTTGCGCGCGCAGCAGCTTTGGGAAATGGCGAAGGGTCTTCCTGTCAAAAAAGTCCGGTCCCGCCGTTGGATGAATTATTTGGAAGCGTCAAGCTGGGAAGGCCCGCGTCAAGCACTCGTGACGAAAAACGCGCCGCGCGCGCTGCGATCGCCCGCGAAGCCTCATCCGAGGGGCGCCAGTGAGCGGCACGCGGTATCTTGTCGATACGAACATTCTGCTGCGTTTTCTGTCGGGCAGTCCCGCGGCGCACGCGCAAGCCGCCAGGAAACTGTTCGAGCGAGCGGGCGCGGGAGAAATCACGCTCGACATGTCCCCGGTCATCGTCGCGGAGGCGTTTTATGCTCTTACTTCATTTTACAGTGTCGAACGAAAGATCGCGGCGGAAAAGATTTCTGTGCTGTTGCGACAGCATGGCGTGAAGGTCCGGGATGCCACCCAAGTGTTTTCGGCGCTTGAGAGATTGCAAACGATCAACGTGGGTTTCGCGGACGCCTTTCTTGCCGCTGGCGCCGACGATGAGAATGTCGGAATTGCTTCATTCGACCGCGACTTCGAAAGGCTCAACGTCACCCGTTACGAGCCGGAGGAATAGCGCCTCCTCGGAGCGGAAGGTTATCTCAACATAAAGAACAAATTGCCAGGGGCGACGGGCAGCGTGCAACTGTAAGCGCTGGCGCCTTTGGTGATGGCGGCTGAGACGGAACTCCAGGGGCCTTTTGGCGAGGCCGCGGACTCAAGATTGGTGCCGCAGGCCGATGGCCAGGCGATGTTCACCGTGCTGGCTGTTTTGGTGATGGCCAGATCGCAACTGGCAAAATAGAGGCTCAGATTATAACTCCCCGAATCGCAGGCGCTCGCCCCGGTTTGAGGCTGGACCATGACGCAGAAGTTCTGGCCGGACGCAACTTTCGGGATGTAAAGCGAAGGCTGGAGGCCGCTCTGAAAGGAACCGCAGGCGACGAGCGTGGAAGGAAACCCATAGGCGTTGAGAGGCATGGCTTGGAAAACGCCGACAATCGTTGGAAAAGTCGTGGCCGCGTTGACGGTGCTAATCTCCAACGTGCCCGCGGTCGGCGCGGAGTAGGTGTACCAATTCGCGCAGCAGACGTCCGCCGTGCAGAGCAATGGCTGGTGAGGTTCGCTCACGCAGCCGTGGGCGATGCTGAAAGTCT
Source organism: Verrucomicrobiia bacterium (assembly GCA_036501625.1). Lineage (GTDB taxonomy): Bacteria > Verrucomicrobiota > Verrucomicrobiia > Limisphaerales > Palsa-1400 > Palsa-1400. The sequence goes on along the minus strand of DASXZY010000045.1, from coordinate 92,926 downwards.
GGCTGTCGCTGTAGCCGCTGGAGTCGCCCAGTTTGATGGCCTGGCCCTGCCCGCCGGGGGGCATGAAGCCGTCGTTGGCCGAGTTGAGAAACTTGTTTCCGATAAAGGAATTGGCATCCGTGCTGCCATCCTGTTGGAGGTTGATTTGCACCAGGATCGGTTCTGAATTGATGGTTAAGCCGCGAGGCGTGGCCAGGCTTGCGATGTAAGCGCCGGTATTGCTGGGAGACAGATTGGAGATCACCAGGCTGGGAAGGTTGGTCGCGATCAACAGGCCGTTGAAGAGCCAATTGCAATTGTTGGCCGGCCACGGGCTGGCCAACACCACAGTGGCGCCGTTTGATGAAACGATATCGATTGGCGTGCCGACGTTGACAGGAAGCGGGTCCGAGCCAGGCTGATACAGCATCGTCAAGACGAGATTTCCCTGCGCTCCATAAAAGCCATCCACGCCAATGTAATACGTCGTCCCGGATACGGCGTAGAAACTCATCAGGCTATTCAAGTAACCGGCGGCGTCATCGTCGTTGATGGCCGAGGGCACCGGAACGAGTTTGCCGGGCGATGGGCTGGTGTAGGCGCCGATGGTTGTGTCGAAATCGCTCCCCAACGTGCTGAGGGTCACCATTCCGCTGCTGACAGCCACGGGAGACGGCGACCATTGGTACCATATCTCGCTGCCGCCGGGGTCGTTGGGAATGATATTCGGCGTGCCGGCCTGTTTGACAAAATTGGAATTGACACCGCGGATGGTAAACTGGTTCAGCGAAGGCAGCGGCACCGCGTTGCTGACCGCGCTCGTTTCGGCCAGGAGCGTAATGCCCGGGCCGACGACGGTCACATCGGCCGGCAGGCTGACGACGACGTTGGAGCCATCGCTGACCATGACGCTGAAAGCGCCGCCTTGGGAAGCCTGGAGATTGCTGATGCCCAGGCACGAGCTGGCGGCGCCCAGGTAATTGGTATCGCCTGGCGGGATGAGATTGCCGTTTTTGAGCCATTGAAACGTGAGCGCATTCGAGGTGGAGGTTTCCGCGGTGACACAAATATTGACATTGGTCCCCGCCGTTTGATTCAGAATGTTTGTTGGCTGTTGCGTAATGACCAAAGGCTGCGTGACGTTGAGTTGGATGGCGTTGAGTTTCGGATTATTGAAAACCACGAAGCCGTCCGGGACGGTGATGGTCGAAATGTTGCCAAGCAAAGATTCGTAAGTGATGAGCGTATAAGTCCCGGCCAGCGTGCCGCCCGAAGTGATATTGAAGGTGGTTGGCCCGCGGAGGTCGAGCGTTCCGCCGACGACAATCAAATCGTTGGCGGGCCCGCTATTGGTGTTCGGGTCAGACAGATCGAAGACGACCGTGCCGGCGCCGTCAAATGTAAGATCGCCCGTGACGGTTAGTGTGCCCGGAGTAGCGTTGCCGCCGGGGAAAATGGCCGTGTCGATATTGTCTTGGAGAGAGCCATTGACCGTCCCGCTGCCGAGGAGGATGCTTTTGGGCGGCAATGCCAGGCCGCCGTTGAGACTGGAGACATCCAGCGTCGTGCCTGCGCCAATCGTGATGGAAGCGCTGCTCAAGCCCGCGCCCGAGCAGGCAAGCGTGCCGCCGCCGATGACTGTCGGGCCGGTGTAAGCGCCGCCGCCGTTGAACGCCAATGTGCCCGGCCCCATCTTGGTCAGGCCGTAGCCACTGCCGTTGTCCGTGACAGGGCCGACGGCGAAAGTCCCGTTGAGAACAGCAACCGTGCGTGGGCCGCCCAGGCTGACGGCGCCGTTTCCCATGTTCAAGCTTTGCGTGCCGATGAACGTGAAATCGTTGCTCCAGATTTGGGAATTGGCGGTCGCGATGGTCACATTGTCGCCGCTGTTGTTGTCGATGGCGGCGTTGTTGCCGCCGTTGATCTTGAATGGGCCGATGCCGATGGCATAAGGGTGGTTGATGTTCAGTTGCGAACCGGCGCTTGTGCCCAGCAGTTCCAACGCCGAAAAATAATTGGAAGCGAAAAGAGTCAAAGTGCCGGGGCCGCCTTTGATGAGCGGGCTTCCGGACCCGTTGTCGGTGATCGGCTCCAGAATGGTTGTGATAAGGCCAGCCGAGGCGGGCGAAATGGTGGACGTGCCCTTGAGAGTAATGCCGCCGTTCGAGTTGCTCAACGTCACGCCGGCGACATCCTCCAAAGTGGAACCCGAACTCAATACGATCTGGCCGCGATTGAAGACAGTTGGGTTGCCCGGCAAGCTTCGCTGGCTGCCAAGAATGACCGTCGCGCGAGTCCCAAGAAACAAAACGCCGTTGAAGCCCGCGTTGGAACCCGTGTAGGTGACGGTGCCAAAACTTTGCCCTTCTGGATTCAGATTGGTCAGGGTGGCGTGGCCGGAGAGGTTGGCAGCGATAACGAACGGACTTTGGTCCGCCTCAATGGTGCTGTTGCTCAGGACAAACATGGAGCCGGCAATGACGCACAAGTTGCCGCCGCCAGCCTCGCTGCGGATGCATCCGCCCGCGTTGGTGAGGTTGTTGATGGTGTAAATGTTGGGCTTCCCGGTGGTTGTGCCCGTGCCTTCGTAAAGGAAATCGAATGCTGGAGCGCCGCCGCTGGAGGTTCCCGGTTGGAGCGTCAGCGAATGCCCGCCAAACCCATAACTGTTGGCGTTGGGCGGCGTGCGCATATAAAACGGCCCGGTAAAATAATCGATGCCCGCGCTGGGAGCCTCACCGATAGGCCACTGTCCCCCGGTATTAAAGGAGGAAGTCCCGCTGGGATCGTTGGTGTCCAATGTCTGTGAGGCCGCGCGAAGCGAAACGGCGGCCGCCAAAAAACCCATGAAAAGGACGAGGTGGGCCGCCAATTGTCTTTTCATCATGTTATATCAGTTTGGCACGGTTCTCCGTTTGCTGGCTATTCAAATTCGCGTTATTCTGGGCCAAACCGCTTTCTACATCGGCCAAAGGGCTGCCGCTCTTTACTTGCTTCGCGCTCCGCCGATGCGAAAATGCGCGGCATGCACATTGGACGTTTTTTATGCCTCTCCGCGCTGGCGCTCTCGGCGTCAATCCCAACATTCGCGGCAGTTGAACCTCCCGCGCCCTATGGACCTGTGCCCTCGGAGCGCCAGCTTCAGTGGGAGCAGATGGAATTTGTCGGCTTCGCCCATTTCACCGTCGATACGTTTACCGGCAAGGAGTGGGGCTACGGCGACGAGAGCGAGTCCGTCTTCAATCCGTCTGATTTCAATCCCGCGCAGATCGCCGGCGTGGCCCGCCAAGCGGGCATGAAGGAATTGATCCTTACTTGCAAGCATCACGATGGCTTTTGCCTTTGGCCATCCGCCTTCACTGATCATTCCGTCAAACACAGCCAATGGCGGGGCGGGAATGGCGATGTCGTGAAGGACCTTTCCCAAGCCTGCCGCAAGGAAGGGGTGAAATTCGGAGTTTATCTTTCGCCCTGGGACCGGCATTCCCCGATTTATGGGACGCCGGATTACATCACTTATTACCGCAATCAATTGACGGAGTTGCTGACTAAATACGGCCCGATCTCCGAAGTCTGGTTCGACGGCGCCAACGGCGGCGATGGCTATTACGGCGGCACGCGCGAGACGCGGCACATTGACAACAAAACGTATTATGACTGGCCGGGCACGATTGCTTTGGTGCGCCGGTTGCAGCCGATGGCCTGCATCTTCAGCGACGCTGGCCCGGACATCCGCTGGGTCGGAAACGAGCGCGGCATCGCGGGCGACCCGTGCTGGGAAACCCTCAACCGCCGCGAGTTCTATCCCGGCAACGCCGATTCCGAACGCCTCAACCACGGCGACCGCCCCGGTTCCGATTGGCTGCCCGCCGAGTGCGATGTCTCCATCCGCCCCGGCTGGTTTTATCATCCCAGCGAGGATGCCCGCGTTAAAACAGCCGATCAATTGCTGGACATATATTTCAAATCCGCGGGCCGGGGCGCGACGATGCTCCTGAACATTCCGCCCGATCAGCGCGGCCAGATTCATCCGCCCGACGTGGCCTCTCTGCTGGAATTCGCCCGGCGCCGCGACGCCATTTTTGCCCGCGACCTCGCTCGCCTGGCGCGCGTCACCGCCTCCAGCGTCCGCGGGAAATCGCACCGCTACCGCGCGGAAAATGTGACTGACGGCAAGCGGGATACGTATTGGTGCGCCGGCGACGGCGTGACCAGCGCGGACATTGAATTGGATTTTGCCCGCCCGATGACATTCAATGTCGCGCGCCTGCGCGAGTATTTGCCGTTGGGCCAGCGCGTTGAGGGCTTCGCCTTGGAACAATGGCAGGACGGGCAGTGGAAGGAATTCGCGCGCGGTTCGAGCATCGGCAACTGCCGCCTGACCCGCGGCCCGGATGTGACAACGGACAAAGTGCGATTGCGTATCACCCAAGCCGCCGCCTGCCCGGACATTTCTGAGATTGGATTGTTCCGCGAGGAGAAGAACGCGCCTTAGCGGGGCGTTTGACAGGACAGGACTTTTCCCGAAGGCGCCATTGTGCTAGTTTCTTCGGATGTCAGGCGTATTGCATAAATTGGCCGGCGCGGCGATTGGGTTGTCCCTGGCGGTTTCCGCGGCGTCTGGTGTTCCAACGCGGCAGATGCTGCCAGGACACCGGCCCGAGATTGTAGCGCGCCTGTCACCCGTTCGAGTCATGCCGGAAACCAATCGCTTGCAATTGGCCATTGGCTTGCCGATGCGCCATCAGGATGAATTTCAGAGGCTCTTGCGCGATCTTTACAATCCGGCCAGCCCCCGTTTCCGCAAATTCCTCAAACCGCAGCAGTTTGCCGATGAGTTTGGGCCCAGCGAGGCAGATTACTGGATGCTAATGCGGTTCGCGGAGGCGCACCATTTCCAGGTTGTGGCGGCTCATTCCAATCGGCTCCTCTTGGACGTGGCTGCCTCGGCGGCGGACATCAATGGCGCTTTTCATATCACGATGAAGGAGTACCGGCATCCAACCGAGGGGCGGAATTTTTACGCGCCGGACTCCGAGCCTTCGGTGGAACAGGGCCTGCCGGTGCTGCACATCAGCGGGTTGGACAATTATCTTCTGCCCGTGCCGCAACTGCGAACCGGCACGCGAGGCGCCGTGCCCCAGGCGGGGACCGGCTCCGGCCCGGGAGCGTCGTTCCTGGGAAATGATTTTCGCGCGGCCTACGCGCCCGGAGTCGCGCTGACCGGCCACGGCCAAACGGTCGCGCTGGTGGAGTTTGACACGTATTACAGCAACGACATCGTGAATTACGAGAGCCTCGCCGGCATCGTGCCAGTTCCACTCACCAACGTCATGATTGATGGCTTCAAAGGGCCTCCGCAAGGCGGCGATAACGAGGTCTCGCTGGACATTGAGATGGCCGTGGCAATGGCGCCTGGGCTGTCGAGCGTGATGGTGTATGAGGCTCCCTCGTCCTCCATCGCGGTCACCGACGATATGCTGAACCGCATCGCCACGGACGGCGCGGCCAACCAGATCAGTTGCTCGTGGCTTTTTCCGATCAACGCGGCGACGGACCAGATTTTTCAGGAAATGGCGGCACAGGGGCAATCGTTCTTTGATGCCATTGGCGATTACGGCGCGTATGCCGGGGCGATGGCGCCCAAGCAGGCCGATCCGTTTATCACACAAGTGGGCGGCACGGATTTGACAGCGGCCGGCCCGGGCGGGGCATGGGTGACGGAGCGGGCCTGGCAATTGACCAGCGGCGGAGTGAGCGCGAGCGTTCCAATCCCATATTGGCAAGCCGGTCTCGACATGTCTTCCAACCAAGGCTCGACGTTGTGGCGCAACGTGCCGGATGTGGCCATGGCCGGGAATAACGTTTGCGTGGTCTATCGCAACGGTGTGACCAATTCGCTGGCCGGCACGAGTTGCTCGGCGCCGTTGTGGGCGGGCTTCATGGCGCTGGTTAACCAACAGGCGGCGCAAAATGGGAATCCGCCCGCGGGGTTCATCAATCCTATTATTTACGGAATTGGCCAGGGCAGCCTCTACGCGGCCTGCTTTCATGACGTCAAGACGGGCAACAACACCAACATCGTCAGCCCTGTCAATTATTCGGCTGTGCCGGGCTATGATCTTTGCACCGGCTGGGGATCGCCGGCGGGCGCGGCGTTGATCAACGCCCTGGCGCCGGTGGACGGGCTGCTCGCGCTTCCGCCGGGCGGCCTTTCCTTCGCGCTCACCAATGACAACGCGGCCGCGGCTGGTTCACAATTGTTGACACTGACCAACACTGGCGCGACGCCCATCGCCTGGGCCATCGGGCCGGTTCCGGAGTGGATCGATTTTTCCGCCAGCAACGGCCTGCTCGCCGCCAACTCAGGCATTTCTCTGGCGCTCACAACCGCTCCGAATGCGACGAACCAGCCGCCCGGCGGACACGACGTGGACTTGATCTTGAGCAATTTGACATTCGGCGCGGCCCATTCCGTTCCAATTTATTTGACGGTCGCGGACCCGTTGATCATTGCGCCCGCCAACGGAATCGCGGCCGCAGGGCCTGCGGGAGGGCCTCTTAATTTAACCCCGCGAACAATCTCCATCAGCAACGCGGCGGCCAGCGCGATCAATTGGACGGTGAACTCAAGTTCCGGTTACCTGAACGTCGCGCCCGGCGGTGGAACATTGGCGCCAGGACAGGCCGGCGTTGTGACCGCCACGCTGGCGCCGGCAGTGAGCAATCTGCTCATTAACTCGGCCAGCGGCGCCGTGACTTTCACTGATTCGGCCACCGGCTTCGCGCAGGCCGTGCCGTTCATGGCAGCGGCGGGCAACGGCGGATTTGAAACGGGCGATTTTACGGATTGGGTCTTCACGGGAATCACTAACGCGTGTTTCGTCAGCGGCGGCCTCGAGGCGCCCTACATTCATTCCGGCGCGTTCGCGGCGGTCATGGGCGAACCGACCAATCCGGCCACGCTGTCGCAAAGTTTTCCCAGCGTGCCGGGCCAGCTTTATCTCGTCTCGTTCTGGCTGGACAATCCGGCGGGCGGGAACCCCAACGTGTTCGCGGCCTTCTGCGGCGGCGGCGCGCTTTTTGTGCAAACGAACATGCCAAGATTCGCCTGGACAAACATGCAATTTGCGGTCACCGCCGCCGGAAATTCCACGAGCCTCGTCTTTTCCTTTCTGAACAAGCCCGATGCCTTCGGATTCGACGACGTGACTGTGACAGCGATCGCGCCGCCGGTGTTTTCATCCGTTGCCGCCAGCAACGGCATGGTCTTGTTCAACTGGAACGCATCACCCCAATTTTCCTATCAACTCCAATATAAAACTAATCTGTCAACGCCGGCATGGGCAAACCTTGGACCGCCAATCGCGGCGGCCAGCGGTCCCGTGGCGGCCGCGGATCCCACTCCCGCAGACCCGCAGCGATTCTACCGCCTAGTCATGACCGCGCCGTAAAACACGGAACATTTTCTCGACAATCCGCCGAGGTTTTGCCAGCCTATTCTGTCCTGACACACACGCTGCTTGACTGTTATGAAACACAAACTTCACTGCGCATTATTTCTCGCCTGTCTTTTCTGGCGGATTTCTTCGGCCCAAGCCCAAACCGTCACGTTTCCCGATGGCAATTTGCAAAACGCCGTTTTGCAAGCCCTGAATCTGCCTTCGGGGCCGGTTACGGAATCGGAGATGCTGGAACTGACCAATCTGGGCGCGGGCGGACAGAATATCACGGATACAACAGGCTTGGGCTACGCGCGCAATCTAAACACGCTCTACATCGACAATAACAACATCACCAACTTCGATGGTTTCGTTGGATTGACGAATCTGGCAGCGCTGTATTTTAACAAAGCGTCGTTGGCGGACATTTCCTTCGTTACCAATTGCCCAAATCTGCAAATCGCGGTCCTGGCCGGCAATTCAATCACCAATACGGCCCCGCTCTCGGCGTTGACCGGGTTGAAGAGGCTCGCCATCAATTTCAATCCATTGGGGACCGCCGAATCGCTGGCATCGCTGACCGCTTTGACGAATTTGGACCTGGGCGACACCGGCATCACCAACGGCGCGTTTGTCTCCGGCATGGACCTGTTGCAATTCCTGAGCTTTTCGAACGATCAAATTGGCGACGCCTCGCCTGTCCAGAATCTTAAAGATCTTGTCGTGCTGGACCTGAGCAGCGCCAGCATCACCAACATTGGCCCCCTCTCTGGATTGACGAAGCTGCAATCGCTGGACGTGCCTTTTAACGACTTGGGCACGCTGGCGCCGCTGGCCAATTTGACCGCTTTGACAAACCTCGATGCCCAAAACGATTCGTTAACCAATGCCGCGAGCGTTTCGGCGATGACCAAGCTCCAATCATTGATCTTGCGCGGAAATTCATTGACTGCGCTGGCGCCGCTGGCCGGTTTGACTCAATTGGAAAACCTGGATGTCTCTTACAATAATTTGCCGAATATCGCGCCGGTGGGCCAGTCGCCTTTGAAAGAATTGCGCGCGCTGCAAATCGGCAGCAATCCGCTCTCCGATCTTTCGCCGCTGACCAATTTGCCCGCCTTGGGTTTCTTTGACGCCGGTTATGACCAGGTCACCGCCCTGCCGTCGCTGGCCGTGCTGACCAATCTCTTCCAGATCAACATCGACAACAACCAACTCCGCAGCCTGGCGCCGCTGACCAACCAGGCCAGCCTTATCTATTTGGATGCCGGCGGCAACCCGCTGACTGACCTAGCCAGTCTGCCGGCCTTTGGCAAACTTCCGAGCCTCTCCACGCTGCTGCTCTACAATTTGGATTTGACCAACATTTCCTTTGCCGCCGCGTTCACCAACTTGTCCGATTTGTCATTAGCCAACAATCAGATCACCGACCTCACACCGCTCTCCAGATTGACCAACCTCAATTTCCTTGGCCTGGACGGCAACGGCCTCGGCAGCATCGCGCCGCTGGCCAGTCTGGTGAACCTGTCCAGGCTCTCGATCCCTTACAATTTTATATTGGACATATCGGCCATCACGAATATGCCGCAAATGAATTATCTCTATGCGCCGTATAACGAGATTTACTCGCTGGACTTTCTGACTAACGCAAGCTTTCCCAATCTGGGAACTTTGACGCTGAATAACAATTTATTATACAACATCGGCGCGCTGACCAATTTGGAGATGAACGCTATCAGCCTCGACGTGAGCGCGAATAATTTGGACGTCAGCCCCGGCTCGGACGCGCTGGCGGCGCTCGATCTGCTCCAGAATAATTTTGGTTGGAACGTCACATATCTGCCGCAAAACCAGGCGCCTGCAATCACCGCCGGACCCGTGAACGTGAGCATCGGCGACAACGGCACGGCCATCTTCACCGTCTCCGCCGCCTCCAGCACGCCGCCGGACCTTTTCTACCAATGGTATTTTAACAACGTTCCGTTGACAGATGGCGCGAACATCATCGGTTCGCAAACGAGCACGCTGACCGTGACCAACGCGCAACTGGGCAACATCGGCAATTACTTCGTGATCGTTTCGGATGATGCCGGGGAAATCTTCGGCGGCGCGGCGCAGCTTAATTTGAACGATCTGATCTATCTCGTCTCGCCGATGTGGACGCCGCCGGGCCAGTTCCAATTTACTGTGCAGGGCACGCCCGGGGAGGCTTACGTGGTTCAGACTTCGCCCGATTTGATAAACTGGACGCAGTTGGCCGCCTCCACCAATGTCAGCGGAATGGATGTGTTCTCCAACGCGCAAGCCCCGTCCGGCGCCCAATTCTACAGGCTGATCGCGCAATAATGCCGCTCTTAAACGGCGCGCGTGAGCGGTTTGCCTGCCAATTTTTCCAGCACGCGGACGGGCGCTTTTTCGGGCGTCACCAGCGAGGCCAGCGGGATGATGAAAGTCTGCTCAAGCGCGTACTGCCCCGATAAGACCGCGTGGGGCACGGAGTCCGTGTAGCATATCCACGTGCAACCTGGCGGGAATTCCAGGCGAACCTTGGGGCAGTTCTGCTGGAAATCGCTGTTTTCCTTGAGGTAATCGTGGAAGCGCAGCATGAAGCGGTCGTAGGCGGAATGGTCTGGCGCCTTGAGGCCAAAAGCCTTCTTGACACTCCGCAGGAGCGGGTTGCTCCGCGCGCTCCCTTTGGCGGCGATGCCATCCAGGCCCGCGCTGCCGGCGAACTTGCCGGCCAGGGCCGAAAAACCGTCGGTCGTATTCCACACACGGGCCACGGCGGGGTTGACGTTGGTGAAACAGCGCAGGATGCGGTTGCCGTTCATCGGCCGGGTTGGAAAGGAATCAAAGTGGAGCAAATCGTTCCGCTTGTGTGTGGGCAGGTCGCGCCCCTTCTCTTCTTCGGGGCGGAAGCTTGCATAATCCAGTTTCAGCCCGGCCGCGTAAGGGGCTAGGAGGAGCTTGATGAAGCGAGTCACCTCAGCCGAGTAATTGCGCATGATCGCTTGCAAATGCTCGTTTTCGTGCGCGTCCCCGGCCGCGCCGCGCAGAATATCCTGGGCCGGCCGGTAGGAAACATTTTTATGCAGGCGCGAATCGGTCTGGCGCTGGGAAAGCAAAAAGTCCCGGTCTTCCTGGCTCAACAGAAAGGGCAGGCGCTCAAAGAAGAGCATCTTGCCGTCCTCAAGCTGCTCGCAACATTGGCGCGCGCGCGACGGCTGGCTCCAGCCGGGAGGAAACGCATAATCATCGATGCGCACCAGGACATCCCGTTCCTGGTGCGCCGGGGGAGTCATATTGGGGGCCAAGCGATCCGTTGTGTTCATGGATTTGCCGGTTTGCCGGCTGCCCGCACATTGTCCCGCGGCCCGCCGCAAGTCAAGCCGTTTAGCCTCGCGGGATTTCCAACGCCCGCCGCGCTCGCGCGAAGATGGCTTCCGGTTTGATCGCGTGCAGGCAGGCCAGCGGCTCGCGATAAAAACACTGGCCCTTCATGCAAGGGACGCACGGCAAATCAGTGGCCTGAACGACGTTCCCCAATTGCCCGTAAGGCCCGGTGTTCCACGGCGCGGTCGGCCCAAAGATGGCGATGACCGGCCGGCGCAGAGCGGCGGCAACGTGCATCGGGCCGGTATCGTTGGTGATGGTCAGATGGCTCAAACGAATCCATTCGATCATTTCATCGAGGGACGTGCGGCCGGCCAGATTCAGGCAGCGTCCAGGAGCGGCGGCGGCAATTTCATCACCCAACGGACGTTCGCCCGGGCTGCCCAAGACGGCCAGCTTCGTGTCTGGGATGTCTCCGAATTTCCGGGCCAGTTCGGCGAAGTTTCGCGCGGGCCAGCGTTTGTTGTCCCACCGGCCTCCGGGCAGCAGCACAATCCAACGGCCGCCATCGCGCGCCGATGTCTCACGCACGCGCCGAGCAGCTTCGGGACGCGGCGGCAGCCAATCAAAATCCCAGCGCACCGGCAGGCCCAGCAGCGGCAGGACGGCCAGATAACGATCGACCGCGTGGGCGTCCGCTGGAGCGCGCGGCGGTGTCAAGTCGTACATGGCGCGGGCGCCTTCGCGGCCGCCTTCGCGCAAGTTGTCCAGGCCGACTGTCAAGCCGGCGTTGGCCAGCCAGGCGAACATGCTGCTGCGGGCCAGCCCTTGCAGATCAATCGCCAGGTCGAATTGCTGTTCGCGCATCGCGCTGAGGCTGGAAACGATCTCCGGCCAGCGATGCGGCGCGGCCCACCGTTTGCGCTTGAACGCGAAGATGCCCGCCAAATCGGGGTCGTGTTCCAGAAGCGGGATCAGATTGACGTCCAGCCACCAATGGATGCGGCTTTCCGGCCAATGCTTTTTGAGCAGCCGCAACACCGGCAGCGCATGGATAACATCGCCCAGCGAACTCGGCTTGAGGATGAGTATTTTCAAAACGGCCAGGCATTGGGTCCCGCCGGCCGGGCGGGCGGCTATTTGCCGACGGCCAGGCGCTCGGCCAAGCGGGGCGGCAGGCCGGCTTCAATAATCTTTTTCTGGGCCGCTGGAATGTCGTAGTCAAGACGCCGCAGTTCAATGGAGCCTTCGTCCATGTCATAGACGACATAAGCCGCCTTGGGATTGCCATCCCGCGGCTGCCCGACCGCGCCGACATTGACAAAATATTTGCGGCCCGGCTCCACGCGGAATTTGGAATAGGTTCCGCCCCGAATCAAATTGTCGCGGATAAAGGCCACCGGCACATGGGTATGGCCAAAAAAGCAAACCGGCGTGTTCTGGTAGGTGAAGCTGGCGGCGGCGGCCAATTTCTCAAAAACGTAACCCCACCGCTGGGGGCCGTCGAGAGTCGCGTGGACAATCGTGAAGCTGGTGACCAGGCGGACGTATTTCAAATCGGCCAGCCATTTTTTGTCCTCCGGAGTCAACTGTTTGCGAGTCCAATTGACAGCCTCGGCCGCGTGGGGATTGAATCCCTCCAACGCCTCGTCACTGGAGCAATATTCGTCGTGGTTGCCTTTGATGCATGGGACGTTCATGGCCCGGATTGTGTCCAGGCACTCCTTCGGGTTGGCGTTGTAACCGACGACATCCCCCAAACATGCGACGTGCGTGCATTTTTGCTTTTCAATGTCGTCCAGCACCACCTGGAGAGCCTCCAGGTTCGCATGTATATCGGCAATAATTGCGTACTTCATTTCTGCTGCAATCTACGTCGTTTAGTGCGTAATTTCAAAGCCCCGAAAATCATTCTTTGCTTCGGTCCAAAGAGCGTGCTCCTGCCGGATGAAATGGCCGACTTCCGATTCCCGGATGGCTTGCAGGAACGCTTCCAATTCTTCTTTGCTGCCTTCGGCCGCCAATTCGACCCGGCCATCCTCCAGATTGCGGACCGTGCCGGTGGCTTCAAAGCCGCGCGCGAGGGTTTTGACCGTGTAACGGAACCCGACGCCCTGCACCCGCCCTGCGTATAGAATCGTCACTTTATGCCGTTTCATCCACTACGAAGGGTTAATAAAGCCCCACCTAAGCCCATTGCGCAACTGAATTTTGCGACAATTATGCGACAAAGACGCCTGCCCGCCCGGCGCCGCGATTTTTCTTGCGCTGGGGGCGCTGGCACACGGACAATTTTGGGCGATATTAGCGTTGCCATCATGGAACCGTTGCACGCACCTTGGCGCATTGCCTACATTCGCGGGCCGAAACCCGCTCCGCCTGACGCGGACGTTTTTAAGAACATCGCCGAGTCGGGCGATGACGAGGGCAATTATGTGGTCGCCCGCGAACGCTCCTGTTACGCGGTGCTCAACCGCTACCCCTACAACGGCGGGCATCTCCTGGTGGTGCCTTACAAAAAGTCGCCGGACCTCAACGGCCTGACGGATGAAGAGATGACCGATTTGTTCAAATTGACCCGACGCTGCCAGAACGCGCTGGCCGAGGTTATGCATCCTGACGGCTTCAACATCGGCATCAACGTCGGGCGCGTGGCCGGGGCGGGCATTGCCGAGCATCTTCACATCCACGTGGTGCCGCGCTGGAGCGGAGACTCCAATTTCATGCCGGTCATTGCCAACACCAGCGTGCTGCCCGAGGCCCTGTCGGAAGTCGCCGCCCGGTTGCGCGCCGCGTTTGCGCCCGCCCCGTGATGTCAAGCGAAACCCTCCATTTTGAGAGCGCGCGCCTGGCGCAGCAATTGTTCAACAACGACCCCCGCAATTTGCAGTCGCTGGAGGAGCATCTGGGCGTCAAAGCGGTCGCGCGCGAGAATTGGATCAAGCTCGAAGGGGAGGAAGCGGCTGTGGAAAAGGCGCGGGAATTGTTTCAATCCCTGGAAAGCCTGGCCAAAAATGGCGGCACTGTGCGGCAGCGCGAATTCACCCACGCGCTCAACGTGGTCCGGCACGACGGCGTGGCCGCCCTGCGCGCCATCGCCGCCGAGCGCATTGTCACGTCGCCAAAAAAGCCGCCCGTCTCGCCCAAAACGGTCGGCCAAAACAAGTACGTCGAAGCCATCCGCCATCACGATGTCACTTTCGGCCTTGGCCCGGCGGGCACCGGCAAAACGTATCTGGCCATGGCCATGGCGCTGAGCGCGCTGCGCGAGGAAAAGGTGGCGCGGATTATTTTGACACGCCCGGCCGTGGAGGCCGGAGAAGCGCTGGGCTTCTTGCCGGGGGACCTTTACGAAAAGATCAACCCCTATTTGCGTCCGCTCTACGATGCCTTGCACGACATGCTGCCAGCCGAAGACCTGCAAAAAAGCATGGAGCGGGGTGTGATTGAAATCGCGCCCCTGGCCTACATGCGGGGGCGGACCTTGAATCATGCCTTTATCATCCTGGACGAGGCGCAGAATTCGACCACGGAGCAGATGTTCATGTTCTTGACACGGCTGGGATTGAGTTCCAAGGCTGTCATTACGGGCGATCCGACCCAAATCGACCTTCCGGGCCACAAGCATTCCGGACTGCTGGAGGCCAGCCAAGCCTTGCGCGGCACCGAAGGCATCGCCCTGATGGAATTCTCGCGGCGCGACGTTGTGCGGCATCCGCTGGTGCAGCGCATTATCGCCGCCTACGAGGACCATCGCCGCAAACCCGCATGAGCGCGGTGCGCTTCTTCAACCGGCAGCGGACGGTGCGGTTGGAACGGCGGTTTTTGGGCCGGGTGGCGCGGGCGCTGCTCGAGGAATTGCTCGGCCGCCAGGATTATGAACTGGGCGTCCATTTCATCAACGCCGCCGAAATGGCGCGTATCAATCAAACTTTCCTCAGCCACGAAGGCTCGACCGATGTCATCACCTTCGATCATCGGGACGCGCCCGGCGGCGGGCCGCTCTATGGCGAAATTTTCATTTCCATCGACGACGCACTTGCTTGCGCGCGCCGGTTCCGCGTCCGCTGGCCGTCCGAGGTGGCGCGGTATCTCGTTCATGGCGCGCTGCATTTGGAAGGATTCGATGACACCGACGCCGTGTCGCGGCGCGTGATGAAGCGCCGGGAAAACAAGCTGCTAAAGGAATTGTCCGCGCGGTTCGACTTGTCTAAGATGGGCCGGACATGGCGCTGAGCGAAAACCATTATCTGAAACGTTGGCGGGCCAATTTTTTTGCCGGCCTGGCCATTGTCATGCCCGCGGTCATCTCCGTGGCGGTCGTGGTTTGGATTTTCCAAAATGTCTCCAACGTGACCGACAAGCTGCTGTTTTTCGTGCCTGACAAGTGGATACGGCCCATCTTGCCTGATGGCCGGCTGGGAGACATTCCTTGGTACTGGAGCTGGTTCGCGCTGTTGTGGACCGTGTTCGTCGTTTGCCTCATTGGGCGTTACGGGCGAAATTATTTGGGGCGAAAAGCGTTCGAGTGGCTCGACACTGCCATCATGGGCGTGCCGTTGATGAACAAAATTTACAGCACGGTCAAGCAAGTCAACGAATCCTTTTCCAGCAACAAATCCTCCTTCAAGCAAGTCGTGCTGGTCACGTTCCCGCACGGGCGGTCGCGCGCGGTCGGATTTGTGACCGGCGAGCAGCAGGGTTTGGGCGGCGAAAAACTCATCAGCGTTTTCGTGCCCACGACTCCCAATCCGACTTCAGGCTTTCTGATGATGGTTCCCGAAAGCGAGATCATCAAGCTGGACATGTCGGTGGCCGATGGAATCAAATTTACCATCAGCCTGGGCGCGATCTCCCCCGGCCAGGCCGGCCATCATTTGACTCCTTCCCTGGCAACCATGCCGCCGCCCGCCGGACGGCCATGAACCTGGCGCGCACGGCTGGCTTGGTCCTGCGCATCCGGCCTTTGACGGACACGAGCCTGATTGTGCAATGGCTGACCCGCGATTTCGGCTGCGTGGCGACGGTGGCCAAAGGCGCGCGGCGGGCCAAGTCGCCGTTTCGCGGGCAATTGGATTTGTTCTACCTGGCGGATTTGAGTTTCGCGCGTTCGCGCCGCTCGGAGTTGCACACGCTCCGGGAAGCCCGGCTGCTGGAGAGCCATCCAGGCTTGCGGACGGAATTGATTTACGTGCAGCAAGCCTCTTATTGCGCCGCCCTCATCGCGCAAACGGCCGAGCCGGACGCGCCGCTGCCGGGCATTTTTCAAAGTTACGCGAGGCTGCTGCTGGAATTGCCGAAACATCCCGCGCGGCCGCAAACCATTTTCGGCTTCGAGATGAAATGGCTGCGCGAACTTGGTTTGCAACCCAACATGGCCGAGACAAACCTGACGCTTGGCGTCCGCCAGATTTTGGAACGTTTGATTGACATGGATTGGCCGGAGATTTTTCAGTTGCGCCTGAGCGAGGCGCAAACGAGGGAAGCGCGCCTGTTTCTGCACGGCTTCATCATTTATCATTTGGAAAGAATCCCGCCCGGCCGAACCGGCGCCCTGGGCGAAAAGCCAGTTTAAATGGCGTCGATTTGCACGTCGATTTCCATGGTGTGTTTGACCGTGCCGCGATAGGAGCCGGTTACGGGCGGCACATCCGAGTAATCGCGTCCGTTGCCGATTTTGATGTAAGTGTGATCGATTTGCCGGTTATGCGTCGGGTCCAGCGCCAGCCAGCCGGCGGTGGGAATCCAGACTTCGACCCAGGCGTGGGTGGCGCGCGCTTTTTCAACGGCCAGATAGCCGCTGACGTAGCTGGCGGGTATTTTGAGGGCGCGGCACAGGCCGAGCATCAAATGGGCGAAGTCCTGGCAGACGCCGCGCTTTTTCGCCAGGGCTTCGCGCAACGGCGTATGCACGCCCGTCGAAGCGGGGCTGTATTCCAGGCAGCCGTGCGTGAAGCGCAGCAGCGCCTGCGCCGCCTGCCAGGTGTCGCTGAGGCCGGACGTGGCGTCGAGGGCCAGGCGCCAAATCTCCGGCTCCACGGTGACCAGCCGGCTGCCGCCCAGGTAATCGAAATAATCGCTCGACTTGACAAGTTCCGGCATCCCGGCCAGCGGCACGGTGGCGGCATCTTCGGGCAGCGGCGCGGGCGGATGGGCCTCAACGACTGACTGGCTTTCGATGACCAGGCTCGAATGAAGGCTGGGGATTTCAAAATGGTGAATCCAATTGCCGTAAAAATCCTGGTATTCGTGGAAGGCCGCCGCCGGCGTTGTGGTCAAACAAAATGATTCCGCCGTCTGCCGCGCGTTGCTGACCGGCTTCAGCCGCGCGTCGTTGAAACTGTCCCGCGCCGGCGCGCCGTAGGTGTAAGCAGTCCGATGCTTTATCTGCCAGCGGGCGCGGCTCATATCGCGGTGACCGTGACCGCGACTTTGACTTCGTGTTTGCCGCCTCCGGTCAGGATTCCGCTGATGGGGCTGATGTCGCCAAAATCGCGCCCGTAACCGAGTGTCAAATGATCGGTTGAGGGCATGAGATTGTTGGTGGGATCGAAATCGACCCAGCCCAAATCGGGGCAGAAGACCGAGAACCAGGCGTGGGAGGCGTCGGCGCCGACGAGCGCGGGCTTGCCTTCGGGCGTGCGCGTCCGGAGATATCCGCTGATGTAACGCGCGGCCAAACCGAGCGAGCGCAAAGAAGCGATGGCCAGATGCGCGAAATCCTGGCAAACCCCGCGCCGTTTCTCCATGACCTCTTCCAGGGGCGTCGCGACCGTCGTGGCCACGCGGTCGTATTTAAAATCGGTGAAAATGCGGCGGTTCAAATCCAGCACGGACGCGAGCAGCGGGGCTCCGGGGGCAAAGCTGGGCCTGGCGTAGGCGGCCAGTTTGGGGCTGGCCCGCACCAGCGGAGAGTCAAATATAAATTCGTACGGCTGCACCACCTCTGGCGAGACGGGATCGGAAAACAATTGCGCGGCTTTTTCCCACGGCGGCGAAAGGGAAAGCGCGGGCGGCGTCACCGCCGCGATGTCCACGCGGCTCGTTGCCGTGATCTCCAGCCGGGAATGAACTTCCTGGATGCTAAAGAAGCACACTTGATTGCCGAAATAATCGGCGCGCGATTTGCGCACGGGCGGCGCGGGATCGATGCGCAGGGAAAACTCCTCCACGGCCTGGCCGGGGAGCGTCCGCGGTTCCACGCGCGCCGCGTGTTGCGAAACCGTGACCGGCTGGCTGTATTGGTAAAGGGTGCGATGGATGATGTCGAAGGTCATATCACAAGTCCGCTATTCCGCCGGCTCGGGAAATGGTGGAATGGGCGAAGTAACTGGCGGCGATGGCGTCGGAGAGCAACGGCATCTGCCGCCGGATCTGCTGAATGACCCGCCCCGCGTCGCTTTCCTGCCAATTCCCCTTGAGCTGATTCAAATCGCGCGGGTCAAGCAGGCGGAGCGAAGTCAAACATTCAAGCAGGAGGCGCTGGCCGGGGCTGGGCAGGGCGTTTTCGCGTTCGCCGGGCAGGCGCTCAAAATGTTTGACCAACTGATTAAGCTGGAACAAGAGGGAGCGCGGATTGGTGTCGTCCAGCAGCACGAGGTCATAGACCGCGGCCAGATTGGGCAGCAGGTTGTAGCGGCCGCGGTAAGTGATCGAGCTGTCTGCCACTTCCAGCACCGCCTCCAGCACGCTGGGGTTGTCGGCGTCGGGCGAGCCAAGCGCGTGGTCGAGGAAGGCGCAGAGATGGATGGACCGCTCGATGCGCTGGCCCATGTCAAGAAAACGCCACGCATGGGCGCGTGTCATGTTTTCCCGCGCCAGCCCGCGAAAAGCCGCCAGGCTGAGCAGCGTTTGGTTCAGAAGGCCGACGGCGTCGCCCGCCAGTTTGCCCAGCGTGCCCGCGGGCATGGCCAGCGGCTCCGCCAAGGTGTTCAAGACCTGCCAAAGGTCGTTGGAAGTGCGCTCGCGCAGAAAGACGGCCAGTCGCTGCAAATTGTCCGCGGTCGCGCGCAGGCTGCCGGGCCGGGCCGGATCAAAAATGACGGCCCACAAGTCCGCTTCCGAAACCGGCGGCGGAGGCTGGGGGTCGCTTTCGCCGGCGGGCAGTTTGAGCGTTTCCAAAATGGGAGAAAGCGGCGGCAGCGCCCCGGCCGCGTTTTCGGGAGTGAAGCGTGAGAAGGCGCTGCGCAACAGGCGCGCCGCGGCATCGGCCCGCTCGGCGTAACGCCCCAGCCAAAAGAAATTATCCGCCAGCCGGCTGGGGAGGTTGTTGCCCACGCGGCGCAATTCTATCTTGCCTTCGCCCGCGCTCAAAAGCGTGAGCGCCTCAACGGGTTGATCGCTGGGAACCCAGGCATCCTTGGCCGCGCCTCCGTATTGCATGGAAAGGGTGTGCAATCCGCTGGCCGCCGCGACCCGCGCCAATCCGCCGGGCATGAGCTTGTAGCCGCCGTCCAGCGCGACCAGGTAAACCCGCAAGGCGACCGGGCGCGCGGCCAGGCCATTCGGCCCCCACGAAGGCGCGGTGGAAAGTTGGACCTGCTCCTGCGCCGCGAATAGATGCGGTTGAAATTCAATCCGGCGCTTGAGGGCCTCGCGCTCGGCGGCGCTCAGTTCGGCATGCGGTTCCGGTTCCGGCGCGTTCCAGCGAAAGGCTGGGCGAACGGGCAGGCGGTGCAAATTCTCCAGCACATGGCGGCGGGCCGCTTCCTGCCCGCACCACCACGTCGCCACGGATGGAATTTTCAATTTTTCGCCCAGCATCAATTCGCACAGCCCTGGCAGAAAAGCCATGATCGCGGGGCTTTGCAGCAGGCCCGCTCCGAGCGCGTTGGCCACCGCGACGTTGCCCGCCCGCACGGCCTCCAGCAGGCCAGGCACGCCGAGGATGGAATCATTCCGCAATTCGAGCGGGTCGCAAAAATCATCATCGACGCGCCGGAAAATGACGTGGACCTGTTCCAGCCCGCTCAATGTTTTGAGATAAACGCGGTCGTCGCGCACGGTCAGGTCCTGGCCTTCCACCAGCATGTAACCCAAATAGCGCGCCAGGTAACTTTGCTCGCAATAGGTTTCGCTGTAAGGGCCGGGCGTGAGCAGGACGACGCGCGGATTGTCTGCCTGGCGCGGGGCCATGTGCGCGAGGGACATTTGCATGTCGCGGAAAAATCCCGCCAGCCGGTGAACCTGGCAGGCGTGGAAAGGCTCCGGCAGCGCGCGGGACGCGGCCAGGCGGTTGGCCAGCGCGTAACCGGCGCCGGTGGGCACTTGGGTGCGGTCCGAAATGACCCACCATTGGCCATCGGGCGAGCGGGCCAGGTCGGCCGCGTAGAAATGGAGAAAGGTATTCCCCGGCGGTTGGGCGCCGTGGCACGGGCGGAGAAAATCCGGCTGGGCGAAGACCAGGGCGGGAGGCAGCCGGCGCGAGCGAATCAATTCCTGCGCGCCATAACAATCCGCCAGAATGCTATTAATGAGCGTCGCGCGCTGAATGAGCGCGGTTTCAAGCGAGCGCCATTCTTCGGGATCGATAACCAGCGGAATTGGGTCCAGCGGCCAGGGCTGCTGCGTGCCGCGATCGTCCGCATCGCGGCGGACATTATACGTTACGCCTTGCTCATGGAGGAGGCGGCGGCCGGATTCCCGGCGGCGCTTGAGTTCCGCCAACCCCAACTTTTCGAGCTGCTGGATGAAGCGCGCGTAATGCGGCCGCAACTCGCCCTTGGCGGAAAATGCTTCGTCGAACCGCCCCCCGCCGCGCGGATAATCCGCCAGCAAGCCGGAAGGGACCGATTGCACTGGCTCGGCGGGTGTCTGGTTCATGTCGCGGCCATATCTGTAACCCAGCCCGCGCCGCTTTGCCAACGGGATAAATTCGCGGTTGGGATAAATTCGTTGAACGCCGGGCGCGGATGCCGATATGTTGGGAGCGACCGTATGCCAGTCTCCCCGGAACGACCAGAAATTCCTGCTGCCAAGGCCCGTCCGCCCTGGCTGGCGGATGCGGTCGGTTGCGCGCTGCTGGCCGTCATGCTGGCTGGCTTTTTGCGGGATTCGTGGCGGAAGTGGCCGGACCCGATCGTGGACTCAGGCGCGCAATGGTACGCCCCCTGGCGCATTGCTCATGGGGCCGTGCTCTTTCACGAGATGGATTGGACTTACGGGCCGTTGTCCGCCTATTTCAACGGGCTGCTCTTCAGGATTTTCGGAGCGAACCTCTCTGTCCTCTTCGCCGCCAACCTTGCAATTTACGGTGGCATTCTGGCGCTGGCTTGGGCGGCCTGCCGAAGGGCGTGGGGGCGGCTGGGAGCGTTCGCGGCGGGGGCTGTGTTCATTTCCGTGTTCTCGTTTTCGCACCTGACCTCCATTGGCAATTACAATTACGCCGCGCCTTACTCGCACGAAACCACTCACGGGATGCTGGTTATTCTCGCGGCGCTTTTTGTGGCGGCCGCATGGTGCCGGGGACGTTCGCCGCGGCTGGCGTTCGTGCTGGGAACATGCGGCGGGCTGGCGGCGGTGCTGAAACCGGAATTCATGCTGGCGGCCGGCGTGCTGGGGGCGTCTGCGCTGGCGTTGCGCGTGCTGCAACGGGCGCCCGCGGCCTGGCAGGAAATCGCTCTCCTGGCGGCGGGCGCGCTATGGCCGACGGCGGTTTTTACGCTGGGCTTTGCGACAACCGAAACATTCGGCCGGGCGCTGGCCCACGCCTGCAATGCCTGGTGGCGCGTGCTGGTGCAGCCCATCGGCGTGGCGGGTTTCGCGGCTGGGCAGAGCCTTTATGCCGGTTTTAATCATCCCTGGCAGAATGGGTGGGTGGAATTGAAGGCGGGAGGCGCGGCCATCCTGGCGCTGGCGGCCGTGTGGTCGGCGGGATGGTTTGCGAATAAGCCCTCGAGCTTGGTGCGGGCTTTCGCAATTTTGATTCTGGGAACGCTGGCTTTGTTCGTTCGCCTGGATGGCGGCTGGTTTCATGTGGGGCTATGCCTGCCGCTTTTGATAGCGGCGGCGTGCGTCTTTTATGCAGTCCGCCTCTTGAATCAATGGCGCCATGATGGCCGAATCGAGCAGGAAGCCATTATGCGCTGGCTGCTGGTCATGCTGGCAGCCGCGATGCTGGCGCGGATGGCTCTTTTCGCGCGGGTATATCATTTTGGGTACTTTCAGGCGGCGCTGGCGGGAATGGCGGCTGCTGCCTTCATGGCCGGAGAACTCCCCCTCTGGACAGGCCGCTGGCGCGCCGGGCATTGGGTGGCTGCCGGCGGAAGCCTGCTGGTTTTGGCCATCGGCTGCCGGTCGATTGCCGCGAAGTCCATGGACATCCGTTCCGGGCAAAACCAGCCTATCGCCGCCGGGCCGAATCGCTTCTACGCCTTCGACAAAGACATCGACCCCACAGGCGCGCTGGTGGATTGGCTCGTAAAAGGGTTGTCGGGCGCGCCGCCCTCAGCGACCCTGCTGGTGCTGCCAGACGGCCTTTCCATCAATTTTCTGACCGGGCACGTCTCGCCGCTGCCATCCTTATGGGTGTCTGGGACAGAGGAATCGCTGGTGGAACGGCTAAAGGCGGCTCCGCCCGACTTAGTGGCCCTGCTTTCGCTCAATCTGGCCGAACGCGGCGTCACGCGCTACGGAGCGCCGGGACAGGCCGGCCATCTGCTTCTGCAATGGGTGCATGAGAATTATACCCCTATTACGATATGGGGCGAGCCGTTTTCGGATCTGCGGCTCAAAGGAGCCGTCATCCTCCGCAGAACCAAGTAATCCGCCGGTTGACGCAAATTTGAGAATGGCACGGAACTTTCTCTATTGGATATGTAATCGGTTTTGAGAAACCGTTGTTATTTTGAGAATTTAGCCGGGCGGAGGACACCGTTCCTCTCGTGGGTCTGCCACCCTTAAAAACCGTCGGGACGCCTGCGCAAGCAGGCGTCCTTCCTTTTTGGAGCTTGACGTTTTCCACTTTCTTTTGCTAAGTGAAAGCCTGACGCCGCGAGGTTTGAAAAACGCGATTTTAATATTTCCATTGCTTGGCTGCCTTCTGGCGGGCTTTTGCTGTGCCTCGGCCCAGGCGCAGCCGCCGGTTCGCAGCGTTTCAGGGCAGTTCAGCGCGCGCCTGATTCAACGGGCGCGTTCGTTGCCCAGCCTGGCCGCCCCCTCTCGCGGGCGCGTGGCTGGCGCCTGGACTTATTTGCTCGCCTCCAGCGCGACCGGCGAATTGGGCAACAATGATGAAGTCACTTTGCAGCCGTCCATGCTCGTGGTCTCGTGCGAGCAGATCAAGAAACTGATGCTGAACCGCCTGGGTTTGGCGGACCAATGGCATGGGCGCATTGATCTGGTGATTAACCCGGCCTTGAGCGAAAGCGCTGGGCCGCAATTGAGCGCCATCTCCAATCCGCGCGGATGGAATTATCAATTGCAACTGCCCCAAAGCGTGCGCGAGGAAATCCTGATGCGGTGGGTCATCGACGCGATGTTGCTCGAAATAGCCAACCGCCAGTCCGGAGTGCAATCGGCCGAAATCCCGCTCTGGCTGGTGGAGGGAATGAGCGCGGACCTGGAGGCGAACAATCTGCCCACTTTCATGCACGAATCGGGGCAAAACGTGACGATGGAGTTGCGATGGAACAAGCGGGCGCAAATGCTGCCCATGGAATTGCGCCGCCACGCGCCATTGAGCTTCCAGCAGTTAAGCTGGCCCCAGGAATCCGACTTGACAGAGCAGGGGCTGCCCTTGTATCGCGGGTGCTCGCAATTTTTCCTGGAGGAACTGCTGCGCCTGGACGATGGCCAATCCTGCCTGCGCTCCATGATCACGCAATTGTCCGAACATTGGAATTGGCAGACGGCCTTCCTGCGCGCTTTTCATTCCCATTTCGCGCAGCTTCTGGACGTGGAAAAGTGGTGGAGTGTCGGCTACGTCGATTTCATTCGAGGCTACAAGACGGCGGCATGGTCGGACGCGGATTGCCGCAAGACGCTGCAAAACAATCTCGATGTCCGCGTGGCGGTGCATTTTGGGAGCAACCAATTGCCGGTCGATGCGCGGCTTACGTTGCAGGAAGTCATCAAGCAATGGCCGGCCCGGGACGCGCGCGGGGCCGTGGAACGCGCCGTCAGTGGATTAAAGTTTTTGGAACCGCGCGCCACGCCCGCCTGGCGTCCACTGGTGTCGGGTTACATCAAGGCGCTGCTGGTTTATCTCGATGGGAGCCGTGAGGCGGCGGTCGCGCCGGAATTGGGCAAACATTCGCCGGCGCTGCAGCCCATGATTCAAGCCGATGCGATCAAGCAATTGGATGCGTTGGACCGCCGGCGCGAGTCCATTTGGAACAGTGCCAATTCGGCGGCTCCCATGCGATTGACGGAGGCCCAGCGCCGCCGCGCGAATTAGGCGTGGAAAGGAAGTTTGCCCGAAATAGACCCGGCTCGGCTGGCGCCGCGCCCTGCCTATGTTGCCTATTACAAATAGTTTGCGCAAGCAGGGCGAGGCTCCAGCCGAGCCATCTTTATTCAAATTATTGCGGCACCGGGTTAGGGTTCGTTGGGGGGGCAACCGGCAGCGTCGTCGCAGGTGGCGGGTTCCCTGCCGGCGGCGGATTGATGGGCGTCAGCTTTTGTTGAAACGTCGCGCCCGGCCGTTGCGGCGGAGGAGTTGGCAGCGGCATGCTCTTCATGATCTCCTGCAATTCCTGCATGGCTTTGTCGCAGGCCGCGATGGCGGACTCTTTGCGGCCGCCGTAGTCTTGCTGATCGTTCTGCAAGGTCATCTTGACCATCCGCAAATCGCTGACGGCGCGCTGGACATAGATGCGCGGCTGCTGGCGGAACCGGGGCGGCAGCGGCGCCGGCCTGGGCACAGGAGAGGGCGCGACTGGCTGGCCTGGCTGAGCCAGGTTTGATGGCGGGTTGGGAGCGATCGGAGGCGGCGCCACCGGCTGGCCGGCCGGATTATCCTGCGCGCGCAAATTACCTGATGCCAAGGCTAGGACCAGCGCAATTCCCGCCGTCACAATAAAGTTTTTGTTCATATGAAAAATATTTGTTTCAGTTGATTCATCATACTCTGCCTCTTGAGAAAACACCAGTAAAGAGGAAAAGTTCTTGGCTGAAGGCCCGTCGGAAATTTCGCTGCTTGACCTGGGAGGGCTGGCTCCTTAACGTCGCGCCGTGCTGCTTCGATTGGCCAAATTTGTTCTGGTGCTGGCGCTCGCTTGTTCCATCGGGTTGCACTGGGCTTTTTTCCAATCGCTGGCCTGGACTTCGATGCTGGCGGAGAATTTGCGCCATGATTCTCTCGCTCAAGCAGTCGCTCATACTTTCGACGGCCAGCATCCGTGCCAGCTTTGCCACGCCATCGCGGATGGCAAGAAGTCAGAGAAGAAAGATGATTTGGCGCCCCAGTTCAAAACTCTTGAATTTCCGCCCGCCACTGTAGATGTCGCATTGACTGCGCCTGCCCGCCTGGCTGTTCCTGCCGGGGCGGATGTCTCCGCGCGCGTTCGCTTCCAAACTCCGCCCACGCCGCCGCCGCGCGCCGCTTTGGGCTGAGTCTTCTTCCGTTCGTTGTTCCTTTTTAGAAATGAGGCCCGCCCTTGGCGGTGTCTCTCAACCTTAATGTCCCAATATGAAAATGAATTTGAATTTTAGCAAAGCAACATTGGCCGTTTTGGCCGGCGTTTTGGCGCCGGGGGCGGCTTGGGGTTGCGCCTGCGGGTGCGGCGTGTTCGACGTGGCAACCAGTTCCATGCTGCCCCAACGGCCGGGCGGCATGCTCTTTGTCGAGAGCGATTTCCTGGACCAAACCGTCAATTGGAGCGGCACCTCGCAAGCGCCTGCCGCCAACAATGGCGACAAGGAAATCCGAACCGAATTCAACGATCTCGGTTTCCAATACATGTTCAATCGCAAGTGGGGCCTCCAACTCGAATTGCCCTACGACGTCCGCTATTATCGCGGCGAAGGCGGCTTCTCAACGACGTGGGGGTCCTTCGGCGATATGCGCCTGCAAGGGATTTACACGGGGTTTTCGGCGGACATGTCGGCCGGAGTGACACTTGGATTGAAATTGCCGACCGGCAACGACTCGTTCGACATGAACAATTCCGCCAACCCGCTGGATCGCGATCTTGAACTTGGCTCGGGCAGCACGGATGTTTTGATCGGCGGTTTCTATCGCCACACTCTTACCGGCGTGGCCAGTGGCTTGTATTGGTTTGGGCAGGCGCAATTGGATGTGCCGGTGCTCGATCAGGGCGGCTACCGGCCTGGCGTCGAACTGGACGCGGCCTTCGGCCTTTATTACCAGGGATTATCGCTCGGCCGCATTGGCATCACTCCGGTGGCGCAGGTCATTCCGGCCATCCGCACCAAGGACACCGGTTCATGGGCTGCGGGCGGCGCAAACAATCCTCCTTTGGGCGAGATCGCCTCCGGCTATCAGCGCGTCGTGTTTTCGCCGGGCATTGAGTTCGACCTCCACAACGTGAAGATTTACGCGGACGCGGAATTCACCGCTTTCGAGGACACGCGGGGGAATCAGTTGGTGGCGCCGGTGATGTTCAAACTCATTGTGAGTTATATGTTTTAGTACGCGCGGCAGGTTTTTGGCAGAACGAGGTTTTCCACCGCTGCGGCTTCCGTCCTAGTCGCTTGAGCGCAGCACTGCCGGCCAATAATTCCCGGATGCGGACCGCCACGTCCCCGGCGGGGCGGCGGCTCGGTGCGACTGGCATACTGTCATAGGACAGTGTGCCACTTGCAAGCGTCGCGCACCGGCTGGGAGTGCCCGGATTCAAGGTCGGATCAACCGTGAAACTTTCGCCATCGGTGATAAACTGACAGTGCCCCCACGGATGCGAGGATTGTCATACTGTCATAGGACAGTATGACACCTGCCTCTCCATCGCACTCCGCCGGAGCCTTTTCTATACAAGAATGAGCATCAACGAGAATCGTTTCCCTTCGGCAATGGGTTCAGTGGGGTTCCGAGCGCCTGGCCGATAGTGGAATAGTGTCCCACTGTCATAGGACAGTGTGCAAGTCCCGCCCGGCCGCGGGATCCCGGCATAAGTCTGGCGAATATTGATTCCCAGCCCCCACCCGGCAAAAACCTGTGAATAACTTTTTCCATAAAAACTAAGATATTAGTTGACGGCATTTCCAAATCCTGTAAAGTGCATCTACTAATTATTTAATAGCATACTCAATAACACACTATGCCGCGAAAAAAAGCAACGATGCTGACCAATGCCGAACATCGAATCATGGAGGTCATCTGGGCGCGCGGGTCGGCCACCGTCGCGGAAGTCGTCGAGGCTCTCGATGGCAAGGACGCCTATACCACCATCCTCACCCTGATCCGCATTCTTAAGTCCAAGGGCTACCTTTCCTCCCGCAAGGAAGGCCGCGCGTTCGTCTTCACGCCCTCGGTGGACCGGGACACTGTCGCGCGCAAAGCCACCCACCAGCTTTTGTCCAAGTTTTTTGCCGGTTCGCCCAGCGAATTGATCCTGTCCTTTCTTCGGGACGAGGAATTGACGGCGGAGGAACTCGATATAATCAAACAAAAGATTTTTGACTCAGAAAGGGGCGATGGATGAACACAGAATTCTTTGCGACATCGATATGCGAACGGCTGTTGAGCGCGGCGGCCAACGGCGTTTATCAAGGCGCGCTGGTCGCGCTCCTGGCCGGCCTGGCCTTGCGATGGTTTCCCCGCACCAACGCCGCCACGCGCCACGCGGTTTGGTTTGGGGTGCTGCTCTTCGTGGCGGCGCTGATTCCGGCCCACTTTCTTCTTTCCAGCCAGCCGCGCCAATCGCACCCGGATGCTGCCGCGCCAACTCCGGTGGCGGCGGGCAATCCGATCATTTCCGGAGCGGACATTTCCGATCCGCCGCCGGATGCATTTAATGACAGCGGCATCGACAACACACAGCGTCTTCCAGATTTTGTGCCGCAGTATGCGCGGAGTGAATCGGGCGCCAGGGAATCCGCCTCGCGCCAATCGACAGCTTGGAATTTTGAAGCCGGCCTTAGTTTGCCGCATTCAGTCTGTTTGACATTGATCGCCATCTGGGCGCTGCTTGCCAGCGTCCGCGGCGGAATGGTGGCTTGGCGAATCGGCGAAGTCCGGCGCGCCAAAAAAACCGCCGCCGCCCCAACCGAGCGTCTGCAAACACTCTTTGACCGGCTGCGCGAGAGGCTCCCATCGCGGCGCCATGTGGGATTGAAAATTTCCAGCGAGCATCGCACGGCCGTCGTGCTGGGGTTCTTCCATCCGGCAGTTCTTCTGCCGGCGGAAATGGAACAGGAAGCGAACGACAGCGAGATCGAACACGTGCTGCGCCACGAGTTGGCCCATGTGGACCGCCGCGATGATTGGGCCAACCTCGCGCAACAAGTTATTCAAGGCGCGCTGTTTTTCCATCCCGCCATCTGGTGGATTTCGGCCCGGCTTTCCCTGGAGCGCGAAGTCGCCTGCGACGACCACGTCCTCGAAGCCAGCGGAGGCCCGCGCGCCTACGCGCTGACCCTGGCCAACATCGCCAGCCGCATGAGCCAGCGCGGCCCGTTGCTGGCCCCCGGAGTTTCAAATAATAGCAGTCAACTACAACAAAGGATAACTATGATTCTAAATACCCAAAGAGACCGTTCCCCGCGCCTGGCTCGCAGGCGGCTGGGGTTGTTTGCCGCCGCGACTGCGGCCCTCGCTGTCCTCGCCATCATCGCCGGGCCGCGACTGGTCCTGGCACAATCGCCCGCGCCCGACGCGGAGATTGCCAGCGTCACTCCCGCCGCGCTTCCGCCCGATGCATCCGGGCCTGATTCAGCCCCGCGCGCCAAACCGCTGCTCAGTGACGACGATGCCGCGCCATTCGCGGCGCCGACTCCTGCCATTCCCGCGGCGCCGCCAGCGGCTTCCATTGCCGTCGTGAGGCCGGTTCCGATTGAGATTTCGACGCAGGCCGATGTAGCCGCCGCTCCGAACGTGTCCATCACTCCGGCCCCGGCCCCGCCGCATGAATCAAAGAGACACATGAGCGTCGAGGAACGGCTGGACCGAATCGAAAAGATGCTGGACGAAATGGGAGCGCGCAAAGGCCTGAAAGGCCCCCGTCACGCCGCCAACGGATTATATTTCCAACCCGACATGCCGCCCATGCCCGCAATGCCGGGAATGTCGTCCGAGGATTACACGATCATCACCAAGCGGGCCAGCGAGCAGGCGCAACGCGCGGTGGAGCAGGCCCAACGCTCAATGGAAGCCAGCCGGCGCGCGACCGATCAAGTCATGAGGGACATGGCAAAACTGTCGGCCGAAGATTATGGCCGCGCGCAGGCGAAGGGGCATGACGGAGATTCCGCCGGGCTGTCCCAGGAAATCGAGTCCCTGCGCAACGCCCGACAGACCCTGCAAAGCCAGCTCAGAAATCTTGAGCGGCAGCTCAAGCGGCTGGAAGACGGCCAGAAGGATCAGAAACGCTCCAAAATCGATGGCAAGTCTGACGATCAAAATTCGCAGAATTAAACATCGCAGGCTCACGCCTGGGCCGGGCCGCGCGCCCGAACTGCCGCCGCCCGGCCCGGCCAGCCGGCCATGCGTCAATAATAAGGTGAAGCCATGAATGCCGCCGCCTCGAAGCCGGATGAAGGAGCGATCACTCCGCCCGTCCACCTCGAATTCATTCAGAACCAGCTCGAAAATCCAGGCGAATCCGCCGTGGCCGCCGCGGAAATCGAGAATTATCACCGCGCGCTATTTCTGCATCATCACGCGGTGGAATGGGAGCAGGCCCGGCAGAAGGCCCGCACCCACGAAGACCGCCTGGCCTTCCTGGAGGGCCGGTTAAAAGAGACGGAAATCCGTCTCCACCAACAACCGCGCCTGGTGCCTGTCATGGTCGATGGCCGCGAAGATACAGCCCCCAGCCCGCCTTGGAATGGCTGGGATTTGTTCATGTTCGCCACGTGCTGCCTCGGCATTGTGTGTTTGATTGCCTTCGGCGTTTCCAACATCTCCTTCAATCTCCTGGAATCCGGCTTTATCACATTCCGGGAAAATCCGCTCAGGGCGTATCTTTGGTCGGCCTTGTTGCCGGTCGGCGCGCTGGCGGTCAAAGTGGGATGGGATTGCCTGCGCGAGACAAAGACGCGCGATTTGTATCTCTGGTTCTGCCTGGCGGCAGGCGTTCTCGGCGTGCTCGTTTGGGTGGCCGCCTATGCGAGCGTTTATCCGTCTCTCTCCAAGGGCATCAACGACCAAATCGCTTCGCTCACCGTGTCGGATCCGGCCTCCTCGTCTGGCGCGATGCCGCACGGCCTCAATTTTGCCGGCGCCAAATGGATCGATGTCATCACGGTGGCCGGCCAGGCCGTGGCCGAGATTTTCCTTTCGGCCGTTTTGGGAATGTATATGACAAACCTTTATCTCCGCCATCGCCCCGTCCGCCTGGCCCTCGACCCTGCCGCCGCGCAACTGGAGCATGAGCGAATACGCCTGGAGGAAAGCGTCGCCCGCGAACGAATGGGCCTGGGTGAAGCCAGCGGTCATATCACGAAGCTCGAGAACCAGCTCGCCGCCCTGCTGGCCTATGGAAAATCCATGTTCCACCGCGAAGCCGCGCGGCGGCAGGACCAAACCCAAAAACGCCAGATCATTCTGGAACAGTTGTCCGACCACGTTCGAAATCATCTTGACACGACGGTAGCCCCGGAAAGCCGTCGTGCGAACGCCGGCGGCTTGCCGCCTTATCGGGGAAATGGCGCATGAATTCCAACCGCCACCCTGTTATGCGGGGTTTAGCATTCATTCTCGGTCTGGCCCTTTGCGTTGGTTCCGCGGCGCGGGCGGAAACCTCCAATTTCGTCATCGGCCTTTCCCCGTTTCTGGATTCAGCGGCCAAAGACCCCGTTTACCGGGGTCTCGTGCGGCTGATCGTCGAAGATTTTCCGCTCGGAGCGCGGGTCGAGATTTACGACGCTTACAATTTGAAGAGCATTGCGCGGCTTTCCATTCCGACCGCGCAAGTTTTCAAAAGTCCCAAGACTCGCGCCAATCAGTTCGCCTCCTCCATCGGCGAGATCAGGCAATTCCTGGCGCGCGACAACCCCAAACCAGCCGGGCCGAAGCCAAATTTCGACGGAGCGATCCGTTTGCCGCAATTCTGCGATTTCCTGGCCCAGACCCAGCCGACCCTGGATGGCGAAGAGAAACTCCCGTTGCTCTTGATCGGCAGCCCGTTGTATCAGGACGCCCGCGAGCCGGATTTCTCCATGACAGGCGGCTATTTCCCATCCGACGGCCATCTTCGCGCCTCGCGCGAGGAATCCGTTTTTGGATTGAACCCCGGCGATGCCTCGGCCGGGCGGCCGCGAATTTACTGGGCCTACTTCGGAGACCCGTGGGTCAATGACTTGCACCGGGAGAAAGTTGAGCGCTTTTGGGCGCTTTACGCCGAGCGGCGCGGCGGGCGCCTGGCGTCATTCTCGTCCGATTTGGCGACGGCCATGGCCGCGTTCGGAGCGCAATCTTCCGGCGCCAGCGCCGCCTCCAACGGCTGGGCGGCCGACCCGCTCCAAGCCAAGCCGGAGATGGTGCGCGTGACTCGCACCGTGCAACAAGTGGATTGGCTGACCGGCGATGCCATGTCCGACGCGAATCCGCCGCCGCCGTCGCGCATGAAAGGCCCGCTTAAAATTGGCATTCGCTGGAAGGAGGACATCGATCTCGATCTCTACGCGATTCCGCGTCCGGGCGCGGAGACGCTTTTTTTCCAACACCAGCGCTCGCCCGAAGGCTATTACTTCACGGATCATCGCTCGTCGCCGGGGCGCGATTACGAGTATATAGAATTTGAATCGCCAGTGGACGTGCGCGACGCGCGGAGCTTTGTCAATTTCTACGCCGGCACGCGTACGGGCGGCCCGCGCGGAGAAGTGCGCATCGAGTACCTCAACCGCATCTATCGCGGAACGTTTGCCATCGCGTCCTCCGAGGGGAACCAGGGCCGTTCGGGCAAGTCGCAGGCAGGCTGCTGGACGGAGATTCCAATTCGCGAAATTTTGCGAATCCCGGAAGCCGCCGCGGAGGGCGGACTTTAAATCGGCGCGATTATTTAGGCTGTGAATTCGGCGCCGGCAGCGTGCTTTGCTGGCGATGCCGCCACTTGCGCCAGCTCCAGCGGGCCAGCGTCTTATAATTCGGGACGCCCAAGTCATCCAAAGCTCCGCCCATGTAAATAATCCAAAAACTGAGCTTGGCGCTGTTGGCATTATACCAGGAAAACCAATCGTTGACGCTGGCCGTGTTCGAGGCCCCCAGGACAAAACGCGCGGCTTCCACCGCGATGGACCGAATCAATTCCCAGACCGGTTGCAACAGCATCCGCACCGGCGAAAAGCCCTGCCCGATATTCAAAAGCAGGACGGTTGCCCAGGCGCTGATAGCGTTGCCGATGATCAATTCAAACCAATTATCGCGCAGCTTTGACAGGATGCGCGCCAATCGCCCTTCGAGGCCGGCTCGGTCGCGCCGAAGCCCCGACCACAACGAATGGACAAAGAAAATGGCAAAGACAAACGTGAAGGCGCGCTCGCC
This sequence comes from Verrucomicrobiia bacterium, assembly GCA_036501625.1. GTDB lineage: Bacteria > Verrucomicrobiota > Verrucomicrobiia > Limisphaerales > Palsa-1400 > Palsa-1400. Next base: position 60,568 of record DASXZY010000045.1, on the reverse strand, counting down.
CATCTCGTGCTTCCATGATTCGTGGCCGCTCGCATGATCGCCGTGCGATTCCGCCGCAAAACCAGGTGGCGGAGATGGGATCATGCCGGCGGCAAAACCGCTGGCAATGCTTATGGCAATCGTGCCGAGAATCGAAAGCGAAAACGCGCCGACCAAGGCCTCCCCCGCGCTGGCCATGATAAGCTCCCGCACGCTCCGCGCTGGCGCGGGCTGCGGTTTCGGAGCGGGTTGGATGGGCGTTGCGGCCATGAGCTAATCGTTTTGGGACTGGATTATACGTATTGGGAGCGCCGGCGCGATTACAATTTTCCAGCGGATTTGTAAATTCGAGCCGCAATCTGCCGATAGGAAGGTGTGGCAAGGAATTCTATTCTGGCTCTCGCTCTTGGAATTTTCGTACTGACTGGCTGCGGCGAGCAGCCTGGCCGCATGGCGCACCCCGAAGACCCGGCCGGGCCCTACCGGGAACAGATTTCGGCCGCCCGCCGCGTGCTGGAGCGAAATGAAAATTGGGCCAGTCGCGCGGAATGGGAAGTCCAGCCCTCGGACGACGGTTGGAAAGTCGTCGCCTGGCGGGTCGAGCATCCCGCGGCCAAAGGCGCGGATCGCTACTCGCCCGCCGGTTATTCCGTCATCGAATTGGACCGCCGGATGGCGGCTGTCCACTACCTGCCGAAGAAATAGGCTTGATGCGCAAGCCCCGCGCTGAAGCCAGGGCAATCGCCAGCGCACCGGCGTCCGCCGCCGCCAATCCCAAAGGCAAAAAGCGCGGACGATATGTCAAGCCGATTTCCTGCTCTCCGGCTGGGATTTCCATTTTCGCAAAGGCTGGCGCGGGCGGGTTGCAGGCAAGGCGCCGGTCTCCAGTGCGCGCATTCCATCCAGGATCAGGCGTATCACTCCACATCAAAAGTAGCCGCAGACCCCGGCCCAACCCGGACGCGAACTTCATTCAGCGATGGCTCTTCCACGGAGACCTGCCGCTCAGACGCGCCGTCCCATTGAAATCGGGAAACGCCCGAAGAGCGCGACTTGTGGAAGGCAAAAGCAGCCAGAATTCGCTTGCGTTGCGGGGAAGGTGCATGAACCATCACGCTTGTGTCGCAGCAAGATTGCCGCAACATTTAAACGTCATGAAAAATACTCAATACAAATTCTATTCCATTTTCTCCAGGAAGCACAGGCGCGGCTGCTGGATGGCTGTCTTGCCGGCGCTGGCCGTTGCGCTGGCCTTCGCGGGACCGCTCCGCGCGGGCAATATTTACGTGCCCAATTTTTCATTTGAATCGCCCGCCGCGCCGCAAGTTTTGCCCTTCGCGATCAATCTCATCGACGAATGGCAGGAAACGCTCCAGCCGGCCAGCTACAATCCGGCCGGCAATTTTGATACTCCCTGGTCCTATTTGGTGGGCGTATTCTATAATCTCGATTATCCCGGAGAATTCATTGACAACATCGACGGCGCGCAGGGGGCATTTTTGCAGAACTTCCCCGCCGTGGGAATTTTGCAGGATGAGAATTCCGCGGGCATCACAAGCTCGGCGCCGGATCATTTGTTCAACGCCGCGTTCAAGCCCGGCAAAGGTTATACACTGACCGTCGGACTGACCAGCAGCAGCGCGGAACCATTGACGGAAGGTTCCACCTTGCAAATGAGTTTGTACTATCGCGACAGCAACAGCAACATGGTCACCGTGGCGGCTTCCACGGTGACTTTTGACACGAACGTGTTCACCAACCTCACGCACTTGACTGATTTCACGGTGGCTCTGCCCAAGGTCCAGGCCAGCGACGCGTGGGCCGGGCAGAATATCGGCATCCAGCTTATTTGCACGACCCCGACGAACCTGGCTGCCGGCTATTGGGATGTGGACAATGTTCGGCTGTTGGAGAGCCTCTACGTGCCCAATTATTCGTTCGAATCGCCGGTCGTGCCGGAGGAATTTCCCTACGCGACTAATCTGATTGCCGAATGGCAGGAAACGCCCCAGCCCTCCGATTACTATCCGAGCAATAATTACGATACTCCCTGGTCTGACCTTGTGGGCGCCTTTTATAATGCCAACACTCTTCCATCCTACATTGGAAACACGGATGGCATTCAAGCGGCGCTGATGTCAGCACTGCCCGGCGTGGGATTGCTTCAGGACTACAACTCCATCGGCATAACTGGTTCGTCCCCCGACCATGCGTTCAACGCCGTTTTCAATCCCGGCAAGGCCTATACCTTGACCTTCGCCCTGACCAGCAGCCTCTTCGAACCGCTGACACAGGGGTCCACGCTGCTGTTGGGTTTGTATTATCGGGACCCATCCAACAACATTGATATCGTAGGTTCGAGAGTTGTCACATTTGACACGAATGTCTTCACGAACCTGACCGAATTTGCGGATTTTCAGGTGCAGGTTCCAGCGGTCCAGCCGAATGCCCCTTGGGCCGGGCAAAACATCGGCATCCTGGCGCTCTGCACGCCTGCCGCGAACCTTGTCGGAGGCTATTGGGATTTGGACAACGTGCGCTTGGTCGAGACGACGCCATTGAGTCTCGTGAGTCCGACTTTGTCTGGCAGCCAGATTCAATTTACCGTCCAAAGCGAACCAGGCGCGGTTTGCGAGATTTTGGCCTCCGGCAGCCTGAACGTGCCCGTGACCAACTGGACCAGCATCGGCACGATTACCAACACCACAGGCCGCATGACCTTCGCGGAACCTGCGGAAAACCCGCAAGGATTTTATATCGCGCGGCCCGTGCCGTAACGGAGGCATGGCCATGACCGCCACGCGACGAGTTGGTCCTAACGGCTTCACGCTGGTGGAGTTGTTGGTGGTCATCGCGATTGTGGCGATTCTGGCCGCGTTGCTGCTGCCGGCGCTGGCTTCGGCCAAAGAGCGGAGCAAGGGAACGGCCTGCCTGTCCAATCTCCGGCAGATCGGCATCGCCGTTCGCGCTTACGCGGATGACTATGGCGGGAACATCCCCTGCGGCCCTAAAGCGCCGCCGGATACCAGCCCGTTTGATTTGTATCCCTCGACCGGCGCCCCGACCAGCCTGATCTCCCTCGGCAACACGGGCGCGCCCGCCGGTTTGGGGCTGCTATTGCAATGTTATCTGGCCGCCCAGCCAAAGGTTCTGTTTTGCCCCGGCAGCGACCAATTCGTCAACGCCGACGCGCAATTGGCCCGAGTCGGCATCGGGCAGGCGCAGAGCGGCTACTATTACCGCCACGCGGGCAATACGATGCTCTCCGACAACCCCGGCAGCCCATTCGTCCCCACCCATATCAAATTGGACAACTTGGGCAACAACCGCAATGGGACGCCCATCCGCGCCCTGGCGATGGACACGGAATTCCAATGTTCGCCGGCGCTGGCGCCTTACAACGTCCTGCCCAGCACTCATCATCAGGCCGCCTACGCGAACATCCTTTTTTCCGACGGCCACACCGCCGGCCGGCCCAACATCGGCAGCCGTTTCACAGTCAACTTAGGCCCCAACACCAACCCCGCCGATGCTTTCAGCCTGATCCTAACCGTGCTGGAACAAGCCGACGCCGAGCCATGAGAGGCCTAAAATAGTGTATGGACATCAGGGAGGCGGCATGGTATTCATTCCGCCCGTTTCAAGAAGAAACGACTCCGCGCCGGTTGACGCCGCCGCTGGAACCATTAAACTGAGAATCGAAATGAAATTGATACAAACTGCTTTCGTTGCTGCCGGATTGGTGGCTCTCAACGCCTCAGCTCAACCGCCTCAGCAACAGCCCAGGCCCAGCGTGCCCCCAGCCTTGACTGGCCCGCCCAGAACAATTCCCAATCGCCCCCCGCCCGAACCGGCCGCGCCAACGCCCATGCCTTCGGCGGACAAGCTCAGTTACGCCATTGGCATGAGCATTGCCAACAATATTAAGCATGACCAATTGGACTTGGACATCGATACCCTGGCCATCGCCATGAAAGATGTTTTGGGCAACAAGCCCACACGCATCACCGAAGCCGAACTCAAGGACACCATGATGCAATTCCAGAAAGCCATGCCGACCTGGGTCGCGGACAAGAACAAGGCCGCCGGCGAAGCTTACCTGGCCAAGAACGGCAAAGTTCCCGGCGTGACGACCTTGCCCGACGGCCTTGAATACAAGGTGATGAAAGAAGGCGCCGGCCCGAAACCCCTGCCCACCGACTCTGTGGTCGTGAATTACAAAGGATCGCTCACGGACGGCACCGTGTTCGACCAAAGAGACGGCTTCAAAACCAAAGTCACAGGCCAAACTATTCCAGGCTGGACCGCAATTTTGCCGTTGATGAATACCGGCTCCAAATGGGAAGTCACGATCCCGTCCGCCATGGCTTACGGCATGCGCGGGCCGCGGAGCATTGGGCCGAATTCCGTCCTGATCTTCGAGATGGAATTGGTATCCATCGCGCCGCCGGAACCCGCCGCGCCGCCGAAGGCCAGCAACGCGCCTCCGATCTCCCCGGTTTTCCGTCCGTCCGCCTCCGGCACTCCTCCGATTCCTCCGGGAGTGGGAGCTACGCCGGTCGTCAGCGGCCAGATCATCAAAGTGCCTTCGGCCGAGGAACTGAAGAAGGGCGCCAAGATCGAAGTGATCACCAACGCCCCGAGTGGATCGTAAGTTTGGGGCGGAGCCTTCGCAATCCTGAGGGATCAGGATCAAGAAACGAGCCAGGCTAACGCGGCGGGTCATCGAACCTTTTGAGATTGACCCTCCAACGGCGCGAGTTATGTTGCGCCTCATGAAATCATCACGTTACCTGCTCTCGCTTGCTTTGGCCATGCCGGTATTTGCGCAAAACGGCCCCTCCCCTGAAGTGCTGCCCGATGGGCGGGTAACGTTTCACCTCAAAGCGCCTCAAGCCCAGGAGGTCCGTGTCCAATGTGAAAGCCTGCCCGGCGCCGCGATGACTAAAGATGACCAGGGCGTCTGGTCCTTCACCACCAAGCCGCTCGAACCGGATTATTATGGTTATTCGTTTTCCGTCGATGGCGTGCGCGCCATGGACCTGGGCAACCCGCTGATGAAATATAATTTGCTGGGGTCCGAAAGCGCGGTGCATGTGCCCGGCCCGGCTTCGCTGCCGTGGGAAGTCAATGACGTGCCGCATGGGGACATCCACCGGCATTTCTATCATTCCGCGGCGGCGGGAGATGACCGCGCTTATTTTGTCTATACGCCTCCGGGTTACGATGCCTCCGCCCGCAAACGCTACCCGGTGCTTTATCTCCTGCACGGCTACAGCGACGACGCCTCCGCCTGGTGGTCGGTTGGGCAGGCGAATATTATTTTTGACAACCTCATCGCGCGCGGCCAGGCCAAGCCCATGGTCGTTGTGATGCCCCTGGGCTATGGGACGCTGGAAATTCTGCATCGCGGCTGGGCGCGCGTGCGCGAGCCGGACCTATGGCAGCGCAATGTGAGCCAATTCAAGGCCACGCTGCTGGATGAAGTGCTGCCGCAGGTCGAATCTGCCTATCGTGTGTCCAAAGACCGCAAAGACCGGGCCATCACCGGTTTGTCCATGGGCGGGGCGGAATCGCTGACCGTCGGTTTGAACAACCTGGATCGCTTTTCCTATATTGGCGCGTTCAGTTCGGGAGGGTTAGGCTCCAATTTCGCGACCGCGTTTCCATCGCTGGATGCCTCGGCCAACCAGCGCCTGCGCGTGCTGTGGATTTCCTGCGGCAAAGATGACGGCCTGTTCAAGCCCAATCACGATTTTGTTGACTGGCTCGCGACGAAGGATGTCCATCACAGTTGGAATGAAGTTCCTGGCGTCCATAGCTGGCGCGTGTGGCGGCGCAATTTGGTGGCGTTCGCGCCGCTGCTTTTCAAGTAACTTCCAGCCGGGAAGCCGAGACAATTCTCATGCAATTTGCAATAAAATTTTTTGCAGATTTCCATTTGACGAGAACGGAGACCTGCCTTCTATTGCTCCGCTGTTCTCAGGGAAAGACCGCGCCTGCGGTTACTGGAAAACAGGAGTGTAATCAATTGATTCAGTTGCAAAGAAAGGAAGTGTAGCTAATGAAAGGAAAAACCCTATCCGTACTGTGCCTTGTCCCGGCCCTTCTAATGGGAATCATAACATCCGTTGGCGCCAGGCCCTTCCGGCTTTTCGAGCCGCCCGCGCGCGGAACCGTCCGGCCGCCGCTTTGGCTCGGCCATGGACCAGAGGCCCGTCCTGAAAGCATCGGCAACAATGCCGCCGCGCCCTACACGCCGCAACAAGTCCAAAACGCTTATGGCTTCACCGCTCTCTACTCCGCCGGTTATACGGGCGCGGGGCAAACGATCGCCATTGTCGATGCCTACGATGACAGCCAGTACGCCCAGGCCGACTTGAACACGTTCTGCTCTGAATTTGGCCTGGCCACGACGACCGTGCAGGTGGTTTACGGGTCGGGATCAAAGCCTGCCGCCAATTCCGGCTGGCAGCAGGAAATGTCGCTGGACGTGCAATGGGCGCACGCCATCGCGCCCGCCGCGAAAATCATGCTGGTCGAAGCCAGCAGCAGCAGCACGGCCGCCTTGATCCAAGCCGTCCAAGTGGCTGTCAAGAATGGAGCCACTGTCGTTTCGATGAGCTGGGGCGGCGGAGAATTCTCCGGCGAAACTTCTTATGATTCCTATTTCGCCGCGCCCGGCGTGACGTTCGTGGCCTCGGCGGGCGACAGCGGGGCTGGTGTGGAATGGCCGGCGGCTTCGCCCAACGTAACGGGTGTCGGAGGAACCTCGCTCAAGCTCAATTCGGCCGGCCAGTACCAGTCGGAAACGGCTTGGACCAACAGCGGCGGCGGCGTCAGCGTTTATGAGGCGCCCCAGCCGTCCTGGCAGAAAGGCTGGTTTCCCTCCTCCTGGACGCCCGTCAACCGCGGCGTGCCCGATGTCAGTTATCTGGCGGACCCGAACACCGGAGTTTATGTCGTGTATAAAGGCGGGTGGTATCAATTCGGCGGCACCAGCGTTGGCGCTCCGCAATGGTCAGCCCTTATCGCGCTGGCCAACCAGGGCCGGGCTTCCGGCGCATTGTCCGGCATTAACACGGACGTTTATCCCATCGCCAACGCCGGCAATTTTGCCATCAACGCGGCTTGCTTCCACGACATCACTTCCGGCAGCGATGGCAACCAGCCGGACGATTATTCCGGGCCGGGCTACGACTTGGTGACAGGCGTCGGTTCGCCCGTCGCTTCGAACTTCGTGCCAGCGCTGGCGGCGGGCATCGTCGCGCCGCAGCCGGTGTTCGCGCTGGCCGTCACGCCCGTGACCTCCAACGTTGTTGCGGGCACGAGCGCCTCCTATGCGGTGGCGGTGTCCGGTTCCAATGGATATAACGGAACCGTCAGCTTTTCCGTGAGCGGGCTGCCAGAAGGCGCCTCGGCAACTTTTAGCCCAGCCTCCGTCACGGCCTCCGGCGCTTCAAGTTTGGCTGTCGAAACCGCCACCGCCGCGCCAGCCGGGACTTACCCAATTACCATCACCGGCACGGACGCCACCGGGGCGGCGCACTCAGTCAAAACGACTTTGACGATCACCAGCCCCCCGCTTGAAACCATCACGGTAAGCCAGATCACCCACGTGAACCGCAGCGCCGGCATGACCCTCACGCTGACGATTGTCACACTGCAGGGCGCGCCGGTGCCGAATGCCACCGTGTCCATCACGCTTGACCAGAACGGCATTCCTTATTCTGAGGGCACGGGCGAAACTGACGCCGCCGGGACGGTCATCTTTGCCGAAGGCCAGTTGAGCGTTGCGCCCTACCAAGTCATCGTGACCGCCGTCACGGCCCAGGGTTGCGTGTGGAATGGCGCCTATCCGAAGACTAGCTTCAAACCGTAAGCGGCGCATTCGCAATCCCTGAAGACAGCTATTGGCCAAGCCAGCGCCGCGACGCGCCGGCTTGGTCTTTTTTTTGGCGGTTGCGATTGGCGGAATTCGCCGCACACTGTGGAAAGGATATGGATTCATTGCCAACCGTTTTGCTCAAACCGGGCGCCGCCGACCGCGTTGCCGCCGGCCATCCGTGGATTTACGCCGGCTCCATTTTGCGCCTGACCGCTCCCGTTGAAGACGGCGGCCTGGTGCAAATCAAGGATCATCGCCAGCGATTTCTGGGCGTCGGCTTCTTCAATTCAAAATCGAAAATCCAGGTGCGCCTGGCCGACGCGGGCCGGGTCGCGGTCGATGTGAAATTCTTTGTTGACCGCATTCGCGCGGCCCTGGCGGTGCGGCAGCGGCATTTGCCGGGGGCGAGTTCGTTCCGCGTTGTCAACGCCGAGGGCGACTTCCTGAGCGGGTTGATCATCGACAAATACGCGGACGTGCTCGTGCTGCAGATTTCCTCGCTCGGCATGGAGCAGCGCAAGGCGATGATTGTCCAGGCGTTGCAAACCATTTTTTCGCCGCGCGTGATCGTGGAGCGGAGCGACGCCGCGTTTCGCAAGTTCGAGGGCCTGCCTGAAGCCAACGGCATTTTGCATGGCACGCTGGATGGCCCGGTGCGCATCGAAATGAACGGGCTGAAATTCGACGTGGACATTCTTGCCGGGCACAAGACTGGCTTGTATTTGGACCAGCAGCGGAATTATCAGTTGGCGGCTGGCTTGATTCATGAGGGGCAGGTGCTGGACTGCTTCAGTTTCCTGGGCGGATTCGGCCTGCACTGCGCGCGGGCGGGCGCGGCGCGCGTTCTCGGCCTGGACCAAAGCGCGGAGGCTTGCGCGGCCGCCACCCGGCACGCCGAGTTGAACGGCCTGGCCGATAAATGGAGCGTCGAAACGGTCAATGTATTTGACTGGTTGAAGGGCCGGACAGCCGTCGCGCCGCACGAGAAGGTCATCCCCGTTTTCGACGCGATCATCCTGGACCCTCCTTCCTTCACCCGCACGCGCGCCTCGGTCGAGGACGCCATGCGGGGTTACAAGGAAATCCATTTGCGCGCCCTCAAGCTCTTGCACACGGGCGGCACGCTGGCGACGTTTTGCTGTTCGCACCACGTCGATGCGATGCTTTTTGAGAGCGTCATCATGGAAGCGGCCTGCGATGCCCGGCGCGCGCTGCGCCGCGTCGCGTCGTTTTCGCAATCACCGGACCATCCGATTCTTCCAGCCGTGCCGGAAACGGAATATTTGAAGGGATTCGCGTTCGAGGTCGCGCGATGATCAGCCTGGTTTAGCCGATTGAAATCCCGCGAGCTTCAACGCGGGAACCTTGCTCCGCCGGCGCGATGACCAGCGTCGCCATGCCCGGACGCAGGCGGCTGATGGCGTCGTGGCGCTCCAATCCGGCCACCAGCAGCGCGGTGGAAAGGGCGTCGGTTTCGGTGGCGGAGGGCAGCACGACGGCGGCCTGCGCGGCATTGTTGACAGGATGGCCCGCGCGAGGATCCATGACGTGTCCGAATTTTTTCCCGCCCGCTTCAAAGGATTTTCCCCAAACAGCCGAGATAGACAAGGCATTGTCGCGCAGCCAAACCGCGGCCTGGCGGGCCGGTTCGTCCGGGCCGGGGTCGATGGCAATTTTCCATCCCTCCGCGCCCGGCGGCGCGCCGAGGCCATAGACCGTGCTCGTGCCGCCATGCAACAACGCGCAGGTCACGCCGGCTTCGCGCAGAATTTCGACGGCGCAATCAATCGCATAGCCTTTGCCAATCGCGCCCAGGTCGAGCATGACTCCTTCAGCATCGAAGCGGACCGAATGGTTCTCCTCGTCCAGCGAGACGTGCGCCATGCCGGAACACGCGCGCGCCTCCTCGAGTTCCGCGGGTTCCGGCAGGCGTCCGCTTCCATGCATAAATCCCCAGCAGCGCACCAGCGGCGCGACGGCAATGTCAAAAGCGCCGCCGGTCTCGGCGTGCAATTGGCGGGCGTGGCGCAGCAATGCGAAAACCGGCGGGCTGACGCGCACGGGGCCATGTGCGGCCAGGGCGTTGACGCGCGCGATTTCGCTGCCGGACCGATAGAGGCTTAATTGCGCCTCCAGCCGTTCCACTTCCGCCAGGGCGGCTTCGCCCGCCGCCCGCGCGCGAGTGGCCTTTTCTCCATGCAACACCAGCTCAAAGCGTGTCGCCATCGCGTTCAAAGCCAGGCGCACGGGTGTCATGCGTCAAGACACAAAATGCGGCTCGTAAACCGGCCCCAGCCCATGCTTGCGCAACAGCTCCATGAAACGAGCCAGCCCGCGCCGCTCCTCCGCGCCCAGATGATAATGGATGTGCCAGCCCAGGTAATCCTTGCGGAACGCGTAATCAAAATCCGTGCGGTTGGAAATAATGTGGTCAAGCGTATCCAGGCCAAAATTGCGCGCATCGCGCAACCGGCGGCGCAGTGATTCATTGGGCACGCGCCGCAGGGCCCAGACGGCATAGACGAAGGGCAGCCCTGTCAAGTCGAACCAGGCCGCGCCCAGGTCCCACAATTGGCGCGGCGGAGAGGCGCGGGCGTATTCCAGGGCTGGATCGCCGATCAGAAGGACGTTTTCCAGCGAGGCGGCGGCTTGGTAATCCGGCAGCGGCCGCAGTTCCGGCTTCCATCCGTTCTCGGCCAGCAACACCTTGAGCAGATTCACGCTGGAAAGGGAGGCCGTGTCGCAATAAATCTCCCGCGCCCCGGCCAGCGGCTGGGTGTGGGCCACGAAAACGCTCTTGACCTCGCCCAGCGACGCGACCGCGATTCCGTCAAGTATATCGTAGCGGTCGTTGAGCAGGACTTCCGTCACGCTGACGAGCGCGGCGTCCAATTCATCACGGCCGAGCATCCGGGCCAATTCCGAGGGCGGCGCGAAAAGGATTTGCTCCTCCAATCCGCGCGTCAGCGGCACGGCATTCAGGTAGGGAACGGAGCCAACTTTGAAGCCCTCCAGCGAATTTTCCAATTGCGTTTCCCGCTGGAGAAGGACGGGCCTGGTTTCGCGTTCGAAACGGCGGGCCAATTCCTCGGGCGTCTCGGGCGGGGCGAGCTTTAATTTGGGAAGGGGTTCCATTTTCTTGGTCCTATCCGGCTCCGTTTACGCGGACTGCGCGGCAGGTTCATCCCAAACTTTCACCGGCTGATAAAACGTATCGCGCTGGACCGGCGAACGCCCAGTCTCGCGGATGGCTTTGATCATGGCGGCTTCAGTTTGCTGTTGTGGCGCAGTCGCGCCGGCCATGTGAAAAATGTGCTCCTCCAGGATCGTCCCGTGCAAGTCATCCGCGCCGTAATTCAGCGCCACTTGCGCCAGCTTCAAACCAAGCCCAACCCAATACGCGGTGATGTGGTCGAAGTTGTCAAGAAAAAGACGGCTGACGGCAATGGTGCGCAGGGAATCGAATCCGGTCGGCGGCACGCTGACGGGAATTCGATTGTTCTCCGGCTGATAGGGCAGCGGCACGAATCCGACGAAGCCGCCCGTCTCGTCCTGCAACTCGCGCAACCGCCGCAGGTGATCGACGCGGTCCGCCAGCGATTCAATGTGGCCGTAAAGGATCGTGCAGGTGCTGCGCCCGCCCATTTTGTGCCAGGCGCGGTGGACATCCAGGTATTCCTCGGCCGATTCCTTGCCGCGGGCGATGCGCGTCCGGATTTCCGGGCGAAAAATCTCCGCGCCGCCGCCTGTCAAAGAAGCCAGGCCGGCTTCGCGCAATTCATTCAGCGTATCGGGCACGGATTTTCGGGCCAGCCAGGCCAGGTGGAGAATTTCGATGGCCGTAAAACACTTCAATTGCAGGCGCGCGTCCACTTCTTTGAGCGCGCGCAACATGCCGGTGTAATAACTGAATGGCAGCGACGGATGCAATCCGCCGACGATGTGCAATTCCGTCACGCCGGCGGCCGCGGCCTCGCGGGCTTTTTGCGCGATTTCCTCAATGGTGAATTGCATTCCGTCGGCGTCGCGCTTTTTGCGGGCAAAGGCGCAGAATTGGCAGCTCAGGATGCAGTAATTGGAATAATTGATGTAGCGATTGAGGATGTAGCTGGCGCGCGCGCCGTTTTTTCTGCGGGCCGCCACACTGGCGAGCGCGCCGAGAGCATTGAGGTCCTTGCTTTCAAATAGGCGCAGGGCTTCCTCCTCGGAAAAGCGCGCCCCGGCCTCCGCTTTTTCGCGCAGGCCGCGCCATTCGCTGTTTTGCAAAAAGAAATTCACGAACTGAACCGTATCCATGGAAACACAATTTCCGTCAGAGTCACCACCAGAAAGACCATGCTGATGACGGCGTTGAGGCGGAAGAAGGCCAGTTGAATCCAGTCCAATTTCCGCCGCCGGGCCAGCCAATGTTCCAGCAGCAGGCAGCCCAAAATGAAAATCAGCCCCGCCAGATAGGCGAATTTAAATCCCGCCATCAAACCAAAGACTGCCAGCACCATCCACATGACCATGTGGCAAAGGAACGACACTCCCAGCGCGATGGACACGCCCCATCGCACCACCAGCGAGTGCAAGCCGTGCTGCCTGTCAAACTCATAATCCTGCACCGCGTAAATGATGTCAAAGCCCACCAGCCAAAATACCACCGCCAGCGCCAACAGCAATGGCAGAGCCGCGCTGTATTGGAGGACTCGCGCGCCGTGCCCGGCCGGCCAGAGGTGAAAGCTGCCATTGACCGCCAGCCACGCGCCAATGGGCGCCAGCGCCAGCGCCGCCCCCAAATAAACGTGCGTGAAATCCGTGAACCGTTTCGTAAGCGAGTAAAAGCACACCACCGCCAGCGCCACCGGCGAAAGCCAGAAACAAACCGGATTTAGAAAATACGCCGCCGCGACCAAGCCCGCCCCGCTCCCCAGGCACAATACCCACGCGCCCGCCAGCGAAACCTCGCCGCGCGGCAAGTGGCGCCCGGCCGTGCGCGGATTGGCGCGATCAAACTCGCGGTCGGCGATGCGATTGAAGGACATCGCGCAAGTTCGGGCGCAAGTCATAGCCGCCAGGATAAGCAGGAAAACGCGCGCGCCCGGCCACCCGCGCTGATCGCGCGCCGCCACCGCCATCGAGGCCAGTGCGAACGGCAGCGCAAAGACGGTATGGGAAAATTTAACGAAACCAGCCCACCTGCGAAGAAAGGCCGCCAATCTTAATCTTAATCCCAATCCTAATCCATTTTGGGCAAGCTCAGGGTTCATTGGGATTGGATTCTTATTGTTCGCAATATCCGCACTTTAAATAGCGTCTTCTTGTCAACTGCGTGACCCGCCAGGCTCTTTCCCCTCGTCTATTGCACCGCCAGTTCCTGTTTGATTTGGAATTTTTCGACGCGTTTGCGCAACGTCGCGCGCGTGATGCCCAGCAATTTGGCCGAGCGCACCTGGTTGCCCTTTGTTTCCAAGAGCGCCTGGATGATCAATTCCCTTTCGACCGCCGGCAGGATTTTCAGCTTCGGATTCTCTCGCGCCCATTGGAACAATACGCGGCTCAACGCGGCCAAGTCGGCAGGCGGCGATTCGCCGGGGGCGGATGGCGCCGGCGGCGGCGCGGCCCGCTCGACCGCGAGGGGAGGCGCGCTGGCGATCAGCGCGGGCAAATCGTCCGGCAAGAGAACTTCGCCCTTGGCCATGACGATGGCGCGCTGGACGGTATTCTCCAGTTCGCGCACGTTGCCCGGCCAATGATAACGTTGCAGCGTCTCGATCGTCGCCGCGGCGATGGACTTGGGCGGGCGCCCTTGGGCTTGGGAAAATTTCTTGAGGAAATAATTGACAAGCAGCGGGATGTCCTCCCGGCGGTTGCGCAATGGCGGAATGTGGATGCGCACGACGTTAAGCCGGTAGAATAAATCCTCCCGGAACTCGCGCGCGGCCACGGCCTGCTCCAGCGCGCGATGCGTCGCGGCGATGACGCGCACATCGACCTTGATGGTCTGGTTGCCGCCGACTCTTTCAAACGAGTTGGCTTGCAGGACGCGCAGAATTTTCGCCTGCGTTGCCAGCGCCATGTCGCCGATTTCATCCAGGAAAATGGTGCCGGCGTCGCACTGCTCGAATTTGCCGATGCGCTGGGAAGTGGCGCCGGTGAACGCCCCTTTTTCGTGGCCGAACAACTCGCTTTCCAGGAGGTTTTCCGGGATGGCCGCGCAATTGATGGCCAAAAACGGCCGCCCGCTGCGCCCGCTATGATGATAGATCGCTCGCGCCACCAGTTCCTTGCCCGTGCCGCTCTCGCCGGTGATCAAGGCAGTGGCGTTGCTGGCCGCAAGCTGGCCGATGGTCTTGAATACACTCTGCATCGGCTCGCTTCGCCCGATGATGCCCACGTCGTAATCCTCCGACTCCAGCAACGGCTCGTAGGAAACGACCTGTTTCATGTCGCGCGCGGCTTTGAGGGCATTGAGCACGATTTGTTTCAGGCGCGGGACATCGAACGGCTTGAGCAAGTAATCGTAGGCGCCCAGCTTCATGGCCTCGATGGCCGTCTGCGTCGTGCCGTAGGCGGTCATCATGATGACCATCAGCTTGGCGTTGGACTGGCGCAGGCGGCGCAAGGTTTCCAGGCCGCTGATGCCGCCCATGCGGACATCCATGATGACCAGGTCCGGCTTCAGCGCCGGGATGAGCCTGAGACCCTCCTCGCCGCTGTTGGCCGTGGTCAATTCGATATCGGAATGGTCGAAAATGCGCCGGAACGAATACTGCACGTCCGCCTCATCGTCGATCAAAAGGAGCTTATCCATATCAGCCCCACATTATACGGGCAAAGCGGGTGGCACTCAATTCTCCTTTGCGCTGGCGTCTTCATGGGTCACTTCGCTTAAATGCTCGCGCTGGCGAACTCCCGCATAAACCAATCCGCCGACCAGGCTCCAAAAAAGGCCCTCCGCCGACGCGATCAACGAAACCGAGAGGGCGGCCGTTTTGGGCACATTGATGACCGCGAGCATCAGCACAAAAAGGTTTTCCCGCACGCCGAGGCCGTTGGGCGTGATGGGCAGGGCCGAAATGCAAAAGACCACCGGCACAATGACGAAGAGCGACATCGTTTGGATGTGCAGGTTCAATCCGCGGCCCAGCACGATGATTTGAACCACCCAAACGACATTGACCAGCAATGAAATGACCACCGTCTTGAGCAGGAAATCCTTTTGCTTGCCGAACTGGCGGCACGAATCCAGGGAACGTTCCAGCAGCGCGCCTTTGGGCAGCCGGCGCAGATACTCCCGCGCACGAGGAAAGCCGCGTGAAACGCCGCCCCAAAACGCCACGCCCAGCGCCACCGTCAGCCCCGCCAGCATCGCCAGAATGAAAAGCGACGGCAGGCCGACGTCGCGCGACGCGCGCAGCATGGCGTAATTGGGCGCCATCATCAGGCTGGCAAACAAAAGCATGGACCACAATCCGACGAGGCGATCCACAAACACCGTCGTGACCGCCTCAGTTTTCTTATGGTGCGTCTCCCGCGCCGCATAGTAAGCCTTGATTAAGTCGCCGCCGGTCGAGCCGAGCAGGAAGGAATTGAAAAACTGCGCGACCAGCGAAATGCGCGTAGCCCGGCCCAGCGGCAAATGCAGGCCCTGCGCTTCCAGCACGACGCGCCATCGCACCACGCCGATGAACAGGGCCAGCCCCACCAGCAGAACCGAGACCGCCAGCGCGACCGGCTGGGTTGTCCGCAGGGTGAGCCACAAATCCTCCGGGCCTTTGGTCCAAGCCAGCTTCCATTGGGCCGCGCGGTCCATGTGGTTCCAATCCAGCCCGCTGGTTTGCGCCGCGATTTTGCCCTGATTGAGAAAGATCGTATGAAAAATCCACAGCAGCAACAGGAGGCAAAAACCAACCCTCCATCCCACGCTCCAGCACTTCTTGATCTTGTCCGTCATTCCGCGCCCCAAACCTGTTTGACAAAGGCGACCCCGCCGCCGGCCTCTTCTGGCGAGAGCCGCGGGCTTAATTCAAACACTTTGATGTGCTCCGGCTTGATCATCGGCTTCAAAGCGGCGTAATCAATCATTCCGCTGCCCGGCGCCGCGTGGTCCTTGCCGGGAAACACCACATCATGCACGTGCATGCCCAGAAGGCGCGGACTCATGGCGTCCAGGTGCATCCGATGATCGATAAATCCAAGATTGTGCTTGATCTGCGCGTGGCCGCAATCATGCCAGTAGCCGACCGATGGCCGGTTGAACTCCAGCAGCAACATTTGCAGGTCGCCATCGATCGGAATTTCTTCCAGGGCCTGCCGGTTTTCGATGCCGAGCTTGACGCCATGCTTCTCGGCCAATTCGGCCAGGCGGCCAATCATCTCGCCGGAGCGCTCCACGTAATCCTGTTTTTTATCCTCCCATTTTTCCGCGACCTCCTCGCACAAGGCGGCGTATTTCGGAGTCTCCCGCTGGCCCTTTTCCAGCATTTTCAGCAGGCGCTCCGTGTAATCCTTCATGTCGATGGAGCCGCAATGCAAAACGACCGCCGGGGCCTTGAGGCGCGCGGCGGTTTCGATGGTCTTGGTGGAGTGGCGCCAGGCCAGGTCCCGTTCGCGCCTGTCCTCCGAAGAGAATTGATAGACGTTAGGCGCCGCGTGGTTGATCCCCAGCGGCAGCGGGCAGAAGTTGTGCAGCGAGGAGATTTTGATGTCCCCCGCCTCAACGGCCTCGATAATCCCCGGCAGCAGGCTGATGCGGATGCCGTGGCTTAACTCGGCGTATTCAAAACCCAAGGCACGGATTTCGCGCAACATGGCGCGTCCATCCGTGTGCCGATGAGAATTCCAGCACGTCGAGAACGAATACATTGGGCCAGGCTCCGGGCGTGGCCGGGGAAAAGGCCGCGCCCGGCGGTCAGAATCAAAAAGGACTCACATGTCGGCGTAGCGGGCGCTCAACATGGCGGAAAAGCGGGCAGCCTTCATTTTCCGGCGCCGCCGTTCACTGGGTTTTTCAAAATGCCGATGGTTGCGCACTTCCTTCAAAGTGCCTTCGCGGTCGATTTTTTTCTTCAATCGCCGCAGCGCTTTATCCACCGGCTCGCCTTTTTTCAGTCTAATTTCGGTCAAAGTTTCTCACATCCTCTCTAAATTCCACCTGTCCACCACGGACACGCGATAAATGGGCGGTAAACATGCCGCGCCCCCGCCCATCTGTCAACGCGCATTTTTTGGGGTTTCGGAGGCGGAGGCCGGTTTTGTATTTCAGCGGAGCGTGAGGGAATCCCATGACGACAACATGCAGGGTCTCCGCGCTCTCTGGCCCGCTCTGCGCGAACATTCCTTGGATTTCGGCCGCCTCGGAGCCACAAAGATGAGAATCGCACGCATCATTAGCGTCTTTCCACGGCGCAAGTGCAAGGAATGACACCTGCCCGCCTCTCAGTGCAAAAAGTAAGGACACCGGCTCTTCATCGCCCGCATCAAAATCACCCCGGTCAAGGAAGGCTGATTGGAAAAGCGCCAAAAAAGCCTGGAATAAGCCGAAGATCAAGGGCTTGCAAAGCAGTCGCTTACTGCTGTTTCAAATCCTTCCATTTGGTCACATAGCATAGCCACAAGGAGCCGGAAGCCAGGTTGGCATGCAAATCAAGATGAACCTCCACCGGCGCGCCATTGCTCAAGTAATTGTCAAGATGGACAGGGTCTTTGCCGTCCCGCAAAGTAATGCCCCGCCCATCGAGATTACTGCTTGCGAGCCATTGGCCTTCGCCACTCCCTTCCATGTCAAAATTCAGGTTTGATGGCGGCTTGCTGTCAGTTTTAAGCGAAAGCGCTCCGGAGACCTTAAGTGAAGGATTACGTCCATCGGACGGGACTGCAACTACCAGAGAAAAGTGGCTGCCCTTCGGACAACGGAATGAAAATGTCTGCTGCCCGGGCTGCAATGAACCAAGCATCTGAGATTGCCGTACCGAGGCGCCCCTGGCCATCTGTATCAGCAAGGCCGCGATACCGGCGAGCGCGAGTAAAAAGAGAACCGCGACGCCCATCTGCAATCGACTCATTTTCACTGGCAAGCTACTTTCTTATACTTATTAATAGCTTGGCCCAGTCGTGACAGCTATACAGTGCGCGGATGTCAGTCCTCACTTTTTGCATTTTTAGCCTTTCTCAAAAGGTTCTTCACGCCAGTCGCCGCGATTGAGCGCGTGATAAATGGCTCCGGCATATTCGATGCGCAATTGGCGCGGCATAGAGGTATTCTTTTGCGCCGCCAGTACGCCTGCAAGAACAAAGTGCAATAAGTGAAGACTGACATGAATGGCGCTTACACCGGCTCAACTCAATGGGGCGGAGACGATTGTACAGACTGGAATCCAAAAGTTAAAGAAGGCCACGGACCGTTCACTGCGAAACCAGAAACCGCAATCAATTGGCGATGCGCCACGGGGACCGCTCACTCCAGCTTTTCAAGGCGTCCGTTGCCCAAACCGTCGTTTTGTCCGAATGGCAGACGTTGCAAGCATTCGGAATGTGCAAAGCATCAGTCATGGCGGGGCTGATAAAGTGGAACGTATGGCTGCGAACATTCACGTCGGCAATGGTCTGAGCGATCTTCGGCATGTGGCAGGCAATGCACTGGCTGCCCGCGCTGTCTGGCTTATGATGAGTATGCGCCTCCAGAGTGGAGGCATGTGGGCCGTTGGGCGAGTTCGGGCCATGACAATCGAGACAGAGCGCCTGGGGAGGTTTTCTCAAATTGGAACTGTTTTCCGTGCCATGCACATCGTGGCAGGTCGAACAGGTGACGCCGTGCGTGTACATTAAGCTCGTGACAAAATCATTGCCCTGCATTCGGTTCTTATGCGCGGTTCCATCAGGGAAGTGTGTGAACGTAGTTTCACCCAGTTTGTGTTCTTCCAGTTTCCAATAATCGCTTAACTTTTTGCTCACATCGAACCCCACTGGCCAGTCATAATATTTACCGGCAATGGGATTTTCCAATGGGCGGCCTTGGGAATGGCATTGAATGCAAACATCGTTGGCTGCGACGTAGCTTTGACGGGCGGTGTTCACGATATTGGAGCTTGCAGGGTGCATTATATGTTCGCTGCCCGGCCCGTGACACTTTTCGCAACCGACATTCCATTCCGTCGCCGTCTTGGTTGTGATGTCGTAGTTCACCGAATGGCATCCGTCACATAGGGCGCTAGTTGGCCGCTTGAAATTGTCGGGCGGATACAATGGAGCCCACCAGTCGTCTTTGACAAAGTAGGGGCGCCACTGGTGATGCGTGACATCCCATTGCGCGGGCAAAACAAAGTAATCATCGCCAATTTTTTGGAAGTAGCGCTGTTTCCATTTGCTGCCATAGACGAGGGCAACATCGTTGGTCGTAAAATGAACAAGCGAGTTGCTCTTTGAAAGATCAGGAATGATTGCATCCAAATGTTCTCGTGGATCGCGCACCACATTGGCCATCGGAGTTTTGCGCCACGACTCATAAATGGCGCTGTGACATTTTTGGCAGGCGGCAGAACCGACGTAGTGAGCGGTTCCTGTTGATGGCGCTCTCTCCGCGGCCGAGGTTTGTGCGTCCACGGAGGCCGTTTCAGGCAGGTTGCGAATGAAGGCGACGAGTTGCCAAGTCTGTTGGTCCGGCAATTGCCAGCCCGGCATGCCGGTATTTCTGATCCCGTTTCGGATGAAATAAAATAGTTCTCCGTCCGTTCGTTTTCTTGCCGTGAGCGCAGGGCGCCGAAGGTCAATCGGGCGAGGAAAAAGTCCGCCACCAGCGGATGTCTTTCCGCTTCCATCAAAACCGTGGCACGCCTCGCAGCTTTTTTGGTATATATCACGCCCCGCTACTATGTCTGCTGCACGGGCTGAGGAATCCAGAGGACTTTTTAATGCTTTGGCATCAGCCGGAATGCTGAGTTCAACCAAACCCTGGGCGACGAAGGTTTCAAACTGCGACGAAGTTTGCCGAGCCCTTAACCCGCCCAAGCGGATATACCGATAAAAAAGACCCAAGGTCAAGACGCAAAGGGCTGCGAGGAAAATAAACATCGCGAAATATTTGCGTAAAAATTTTCTCATAGTAAGCCGGTGTCCTCACTTTTTGCACTTCTTGGCTTTCTCAACAGGTCTGATGCGGTCAAAGGGGGCAAACCGTGCCTTTGCACAATCAGTCCGTGGTTCAATTGGTTTTCCTCCATCCACGGAGGCGTCCGTTCGGCTTGGCGGCGGCCAAGAATCGGTTGGCGCCCGATGCGCAGTTCACGCGGCATTGCGTTGATCCTGCCGGATTTCGCCGGCAAAGTCGATAAAAGAGCGGCCCCCGCCCGAATCATTATCTCAAAACTCGCCTCTTGCATTACCACTAAATCATGGTATTATTTGAGCCGTGTCGCGCTTCGGCGCACGTTCTTTCGGGATTTTCGGAAGATTTTATCGAAGAAAATTAGAAAAAACTCAGGCAGATCAAGGCAAGTAACGGGAAAACAAGGTTAAACAAGCCAAATCACGGGCGTTTCCTGATTAAGTGGCGGCCCGGCGACCCTTGCCCGGGCGAGCCAGCCGCCCTGAAAGATGAGCAAAAGGCGACCATGACAACGAAGAATTTTGCTTCGCACCCCGGGAGCCGCTTCCGCGCCAGAGAGGCAATAAATTCGCAATTTTCGCTCGCTGTATGTGACAAATTGTGCGATAAACTGAAAGTATCGCCTTGTGAGCGTGGCCGCTCGGCGTTTAATGCGTTAACCATTGAGTCCATCACAAATACCATGAAATCCAAAATCAAACACTTCACGGCGGCGCTGGCTTTTCTGGCGCTGTCCGCCCTGAATTCCGAATTCTCCCTCGCCCGCGCCCAAGGCACGGCCTTCACCTATCAGGGCCTGCTGGAAAGCAACACAACCGCCGTTAACGGGCTTTACGACTTCCAAATCAAGCTGTACTTCGACAACCAGGGCGACACCCAGGCTGGATCGACCCTGACCACCAACGCCGTGCCCGTCAGCAACGGTCTTTTCACGCTGTCGCTCAATTTCGGTTCTGGCGTTTTCACCAACACCAGTTATTGGATGCAACTGGGGGTGCGCTCCAACGGCCTCAGCGGCTACGATGAGTTGAATCCTTTGCAGGCCATCACGCCAACGCCCTATGCGATTTACGCGGAATCTGCCGGCGGCGCCGCCCAATCCCTCGCCACCGGGGTGGCCATCGGTTCGGGCAGCGGCGACGCGGTCGGCGCCGGCGACGTGAACTCGTTCATCGGCGGCGGACTCAACAACACCATTCAAACCGGGGTCAACTACGCGATCATCAGCGGAGGCGACGGCAACCAGATTCAAAACGGCAACAGCGAATCTTTCATCGGCGGCGGCACCGGCAATGTCGTGGGCGCCGGTTCCCCGGACGGGGTCATCGCGGGCGGCAGCTCCAATTATCTGTCCGGCCAATCGTCGTTTATCGGCGGCGGCTCCTTCAACACCAACACGTCCAACGTTACCGTTCTGGGCGGGGGCGAGGACAACTTCATTTTCAACTTTTCCGGCGGATCCGCTCTCGTCGGCGGCGTGGGCAATGGCATTAACAACTTCTCTCCTTATTCATTCATCGGCGGCGGGCAGGATAACCAGATTTATATCGACCACGCCGTCGTGGGCGGGGGAGCCAGCAACAGCGTCCAGGCGCTCGCTTCCTATGCCAATATCGGCGGCGGCGCCCTCAACATCAATAACGCCCAATATGCAGCCATCGGCGGCGGCTTCCAAAATAATGTTCAAGGCAATTACGCGGCCATCGGTGGCGGCGACCAGAATACCATCTTCGTCAACAGTTCCCAAGCTGTCATCAGCGGGGGCGTCCAGAATTATATTGATCAAGGCGCAAGCGCATCCGTCATCGCCGGAGGATTCACGAACTACGTCGGCCCCGGTTCCCAACAAGCTTCCATTAGCGGCGGCTATCTCAATAGCGCCTCGGCCAATTACGCGGCGGTTGGCGGCGGCTGGAACAATCACAATAACACCTATGCGGGGGTCATTGCCGGCGGCCAGCAGAACACGATCAGCGGCCAGTATCAATCCACTGTGGGCGGCGGCTTTAACAATAACGTTTCCGCCAGTTACGCCACCGTCGCCGGCGGTTCTCAGAACACCGCCTCCAGCGCCTATTCCATGATCGGCGGCGGGGCTTTGAACAACGCCCACGCGAGTTACGTCACTATCGGCGGCGGCTACACCAACACGGCTGGCGGAGGTTACGACACGATCGGCGGCGGCTACCAGAATTCAATCCCAACGTCTGACGCGACGATCAGCGGAGGGGTGAGTAACATCGTCGTTGGCCAGGATGCCTCCATCGGCGGCGGAGAGCAGAATTCGATCGGGACTGGCTCCTACGAGAGCGCCATCGGCGGGGGATGGTCGAATACCATTTCCGCTAATGCAGGACAGTGCGTCATCAGTGGCGGCGTTTTTAATTCGATCGGCTCCGGCTCCGGCCAGACGACTATCGGCGGGGGTTACCTAAACGTCGCCAATGCCGGCCTGGCGACCATCGGCGGCGGCAACGGCAACTCCAACGCCTCCAGCGCGGGCACCATTAGCGGGGGCCAAAACAACACCGCCTCCGGCCAGTATCAGTCCACAGTGGGTGGCGGTTATGGCAACCAGGCCACTAATAATTACGCCACCATTCCGGGCGGAATCAATAACATCGCCGGCGGCGCGGGCAGTTTTGCCGCCGGGGAACAGGCCCAGGCGTTGCATAACGGAACCTTTGTGTGGGCCGATAACCAAGGATCTCCCTTTGCCTCCACTGGGAGCCAGCAGTTTCTTATCCGCGCCCAGGGAGGCGTCGGCATCAACGTCAACAACCCCAACGCCGGGCTTGGCACCAACGCCGTCTTAAATGTGCAAGGCAGTGTGGAGGGAGGTTTTGGCAGCCCCATTGGCTACTTCAAAAATAACGCCACGGGCGGCGCCAACGGCCCGGCCTTGCGCATCCTCAACCAAGGCGGCACCAACCAGCTTGGCGCCTTGTGCGTTTCGGCCAACGTGGCCACGGGACTTAACAACGGCCTGATCGCCTCCTTCGGCAATGCCAACTCTTTTGTCGTACAGATCACCAACGACGGCACCATTTACATGAAAGGCGCGGCCCTCACCAGCGACCGGAACGCCAAGGAGAATTTCCAGGCCGTGGACCACCAATCGATCCTGGCCAAAGTTGCCGCGCTCCCGGTAACGGAATGGAATTACAAGGATGACGCGCGCGACAAAAAGCACATCGGCCCGGTCGCGCAGGATTTCCAGGCGGCGTTCGGCCTCAACGGCCAGGATGACCGCCATATTTCCGCCGTGGACGAAAGCGGCGTCGCCTTGGCCGCCATCCAGGGATTAAACGAGAAAGTGGAAGCGAAAGATGCGGAAATCACCGATCTGAAACAGCAACTGGCCCAACTCAAGGAAATGGTCAACACCCTCAACCAAAAGGTCAATGCGGGTGGAAAATGATCTTGTTGCCTGAAGGCGATAAATATAATTGACAAGGCGGCGGAGTGCGTCCCGGCGCATGGGTCCAGGATGAACTTAGTCATTGGAATTGCATCCCCAATCACAGGATTAAGTCAAATCCTGTTATTCGGATCCGTTTACGCCTCCACTGCCAGTCCTGGGGAGGGTTGCACAATGCGCGTGCCTGGCAGGCGCGCGCGAAGCTGCTCCTCGAACCATTGGCGGGAGGCGGCTTCGCCGTGGCCAAGCAAAATGACGCGCGGCGCGGCGCGGACGGCGAAATCCAGGAGAGCCTCGCGATCCGCGTGCGCCGTCAAATCGAATTCCTCCACCTGGCACCGCGGCGTGACTTCCCCGGCGGCGGCGCTGAAGATGAAAGGCTGGCCGGTCTTGGAAGCCTTGAGGCGTCCGCCCGGCGTGTCGGGATCGGCGTAGCCGACAAAAAAGATGGCCTGTCGGGGATCCTCCATCATGCGCAGCGCCAAGTCATGAGCGGGGGTTGCTTCCGTCAACATGCCGGCGGTGAGAATAAAAATCCGGCCCGCGCCCAATTTAATGGTGTGCAATTCGTCCCTCTCCAAAACGATGACCTGCAACTCCTCTGTCAACTGAAGGTTCGGCCACTGGCGCTCCGCCAAATGCGCTTTTTGATCGTAAATCTCGGTGAAGACGCGGCCCAATCCGCCCACATAGACCGGCTGGCGCGCGATTTGGCCCGTTCGCATCATCAGCGCCACGCTGGCCAGCATTTCCTGGGTGCGGCCCAGCGCGAAGGCTGGCATCAGCACGCTGCCGCGCCGGGACAAAACCCCCTGCATGGCGGCGGTCAGGCGCTCGATTTCCTTTTGCCGCGTGAAACCGGGCGGCGCCGCGCGGTTGCCGCGGGTCGTCTCCATGATCAGGATGTCCGCCCGCACGCCATCAAAGCGCGCGGATTGGAGAATGGTTTGGTCGTGAAAGCAAACATCGCCTGTGTAGAAGAGCGATTGCGATTGCCCGCGCACGAGGATGCCGGCCGAGCCAAGCGTGTGGCCGGCGTCAAAAAACTCCAGCGATGGCGACGGAGAACGGGCGCGCCCTTTGCGATCGGAGGCCCAGTCCACCGGGCGGTTGCACCTGAAGCCCTGAAACTGCGCCTCGACTTCCTCGGCGTCCTCGTGCGTGAAAAGCGGATATTCCCGCACCCCGCGCTCGTCCCGCTGGCGAATCATGACGTTGACGGAGTTGTGCAGAACCCGCCCGGCCAGGCAGCAGCTCAACTCCGTCATCAGGATGCGCGCGTGGCGGGCGTGGCGCATGGCCACCGGCAGAGAGCCGAGGTGATCGTGATGGCAATGGGTAATGGCCACCGCATCCAAATGGCTGTCATTCAGCAGGTTGTAGAGCGGCAAAGCGTCGCGGCCTTCGCGCTTGGGATGCATGCCCGCGTCCATGAGAAGGCGGCAGCCATCGACTTCGAGCAGCCAGCCGCTGGCGCCGATTCCATCATCGGGATTGAGGTTTGTAATGCGCACGGTCCAGACACTCTAAAGGAGGGGGAGAAATAAAGGGCGAACAAAATTAAAGAAACTTCGAAAAAAGTGTTGAACAAAACGAAAAACTATTGCGTCATATATTACAGCCTCAAGGAAGAGGCCGGATGGGTTTTTGGTTTTCCCAGCCGGTCATACACTTGAGGTCAAGGGTTGGTTAGTTTGGTTGTTGGGGGGCGGACACTGCAATGGTGTCCGCCCTTTTATTTTTGTCAGCTATGCTTTTATGCTCCTAAAAGTCGTTTTCTCCTCGTAAATAGAGCAGAATCAGCTTTCCTCGCAATCGGCTTCAATCCTGACGAATGGGAACGAATCTGTTATGTTTTGGCAAATGTGGCAAATCCTCCCGCCCACAGAAATTTCCGCATTGGAATGGAAATTTCCACCTTCGCGATGCTGCAAGGCGAAAAAAGCCAAAAGGAGGGCAGCCCGTTTGCAGGGCGCGAAAAGATTTTTGAAGATTTGCATTGCAAACCTAATCAGTTTTGGTATTGTGCCAGCGTGAAAACGAAAATGCCCTTTCCAATGCGAAACAAAAAGGCCGTGCCAAGCCAGTTGGAAAGGGTAACTAACCAATGGCAACCCGCTAGAACGGGCGGCACGGCCCAACAAAGGGTAACAGATGAACTCACGTACGTTAAAGATCGAAAATGCCGGGGATTTCTTCCGGCGCAAAACTCATCCGAAAATCAGGCTGGAAGGGCAATGGTTGGCCCGGCTCGGATTTCCTGCCGGAAGCCGGGTTGCGGTGATTCCGATGGCGGAAGGGGAAATTATTCTCAAGCTGGAAAGGCCGGCACGATGAACACGAATGTCGAAAACCTTGGGGACTTTTTTGGCGAACCCATCGCCGCTTACACGCGAAGGCAAGCCATAGAGGACGGCGTCTTGGTGGACTTGATGCAGCCGGAAACGGTTGGCATTGTGCGGGAAGCGGGTTTCAAGTTCCCGATGGCCATGACGGCGGGCGCGTTCGCCGCGACAGTGGCCGCATTGGCGAACCATTGCCGGAAGGCCAGGACATCAAAGGCAGGCTTTGGGACGTGCTCTGGATGCTGTCCTGTGCTATCAGAACCACAGACCGCACCGACAGGGTCGCCTTCCGCGTTAGTGTATGGAACGGCAGGCGGCGGAACGAGGTCAAGTTGTGGGCATCGTGCGGGCCGGGGATGACGCCGCGCCGGTTGTGACAATCTTGCTTGAAGGCGAGAACTGAACCGAAGGAAACAGGATGCCCGCGCCGTCGTCCAGATGGCGCGGGCGAATAAGAGGCGAAACGATGAAAAAGAAACTGGAACCACCGCCCGCCGTGCGGGAATGGTACTCGCAGCTTGGTAAGCTAGGCGGCAAATCGAAAAGTCCGGCCAAACTCGCAGCCATCGCCAAGAACGCCAAGAAAGGTGGATGGCCGAAGGGCAGGCCGCGCAAGGTTTCGTAAGGAATCTTCTTTTTTCCGACCCAACCGTCCCGGCGGGGTGCCGGGTGGGGGGAAATCAGGCCGCCGGTCATTGCGTAATACCCCGCTTTTGCGCACACTGGATTTTTGGAAAATTTTGCGCTAACAGCGCAAGCGGTCCCAAATAAAGGGTTTACGTTCATGTGAAATAGCAGACTAAATGCCTGTGCGTTAAAACTTTATGTGATTTTGTTAATAGATATATTAGGCTATTAGCGAAAGACTAATTTTCCCATTGACAATCGGGCATATATGGTGGAATGTTGCCATGTGAAACTGATACCAGCGAACCGGGCCCTTGAATGGAAACGGAGTTTAAAAACAAAGACTTAGATCGTCTTGAAACTGAAGCAGAATTTACTGCCGGTTATGAGAAGGCAATCGTTAAAGCGTTTCGGAAACGGATGCAGGCGATCCGGGCTGCGCTTGATGAGCGTGACCTGTACGCCGTGAAGGGCAACCATTTCGAGAAATTGAAGGGCGATAGGTCGCACCAACGGTCGTTGCGACTGAATGAAAAAATGCGGTTAATAGTTGAAATAAGAGAGGGCAAACCGAAAAACACGGTCGTTGTCGTAAACATTGAAAATTATCACTGAACAATAGGCCATGAGCAACAGAACACCAGCAGAGGTCTTTCCGCCAGGCGAGTTTATTCGAGATGAACTTGCGGAGCGTGGCTGGACGCAAACTGATTTGGCGAAAATCGTGGAAAGGCCGGTTCCGGCCATCAATCTGATCATTTCAGGAAAAAAATCCATCACACCCGAGACGGCTATTGAGCTTGGGCAAGCGTTTGGAACCAGCCCGGAATTCTG
Organism: Verrucomicrobiia bacterium; assembly: GCA_036501625.1. Classification (GTDB taxonomy): domain Bacteria; phylum Verrucomicrobiota; class Verrucomicrobiia; order Limisphaerales; family Palsa-1400; genus Palsa-1400. Next base: position 33,386 of record DASXZY010000045.1, on the reverse strand, counting down.
GCTAAATCTTGAAACCGCTTACCAACTTTCAAAGGTGACCGCCGCGCACGCGACGGCCCCGACAAGTGCGATCAGAGAGCGCGCGAAGTTGTTTGAATCTGCGCCGGTCAAAGATATGGAGAAACGAGGATGGATTAAATTCAGCGATTCCATTGAGGAATTGAAGCATCAATTGAACGGGTTTTTCTCTTCGGGCGAAGCGGAGAAGCTGCGGATGGCCGCACGAACTTCTGTTCAGAGCAGTGAATTAAATCCAGAACAACTTTCGTGGTGCGTGCGGGCAATTCAGCTTGCGAAAGCAGTCCCGGCACAGAAGTTCAGCAACAAAACTTTTGATGAGGGTATTCTCAAGCTGCGGGCACTCGCTGATTTTCCTGAGAATGTCCGACATGTGCCAAAGGTGTTAAGCGAAATGGGGATTAGATTCGTAGTCGTCGAACACCTGCCGAAAAGCAAGATTGATGGTGCCGCGCTGTGGCTTGGCGATGGCTGGGACAGACCGGTCATTGCGTTGTCGCTGCGTTACGACAGGATTGACTCGTTTTGGCATACCCTTTTTCACGAGTGCTCCCATATCAAAAACAAGGATTCATATACCTTGGATGTTGACATAGTTGGCGCGGACAGGTGCTTGTCTAATGAGGCGCTTTCTGAAATTGAAGCACGGGCAAATCGGGAAGCCTCCGAGATGCTGATTGCAAAAGAAAAGCTGCAATCGTTCATTTTGAGAACGCGCCCCTTTTACTACACGGAGAAGATCATTCAGTTTGCGAACCTTCTCAAAATTCATCCTGGAATCATTGCCGGTGCGCTTCAGCATCGGGGCGAAATTGATTGGTCCGCGAACCGGCACATGCTGGTAAAAGTGCGAAACATTTTGATTTCTGGCGCGATGACGGATGGGTGGGGCACCCGGATTGCACAGGCGAGTTAAAATATGAACAAGAAAACGAAAGCAGAGTTTTTACAGGACGTAGTGGCGGATTACCGGGCGCGAGGCGAACCGTGGCCAGCCACAGTCAAGCATATTTCTGCTTGGGCAATTGGGGAGGGGTTGTGGAAGCCGGCTGCCAAGAATGTAATCCAACTATGCGCGGGGGAAATTGCGGCGGCGATGCGGCAGGAGTATTTCACGGACCCGCAAGGGCGGCGCGTTCGGAAAAAACACGCGTACCCTGAGAGTCAGGAATTGCCGGACGGGAACCACGAGCAAATGTTTTTGTGGATTGATGTAACCGATGCGCCTCATAACGAGGTCGAAATGGCTTTTCAATATGGCCGAAAGCTGATTGTCGGCGATTGCAAGCAGTTGAAGACGGACGTTGACAGCTATAACGAGAACAATCCGCACGGCAAATACATCGAGGTAAATTTCAGTTTCATAGACGATCTCGCCGAGGCGGAACAACCCACGGTTTACCCTGGGCTTTGACCCATTTACTGGCGGCTGTTGATTTTGGCGGGTGCCTGGACCGAATTTTGGGAGCTTGACCTTGGAAAGTGGGAATCCTCCAAGTTCATGTCCAGCGCTTCTTAGGTACCTTCCATGTTCTAATTCAACATTAGAGAAGGGCTGGGAGAAAATTGCTATTTATGCTAGCGATTCTGGAGAACCAACACATGTCGCTAAACAAACCAAGTCAGGAAAATGGACCAGCAAGCTTTGCGATTGGGAGGACATAGAACACAATACGCTCGAAGCGTTGGAGGGCGACTTTTACGGCAAAGCTGTAAAGTTCTTGAAAAGAGCTGTAGAATGATTGGATGAGCGGAAGAATACATCAATCAGCCGACGATATTGCGCTCGTTCCGTTTGAGGATTTTAAGAAATCCGTCAAGAATATCCTCTCGAACACAAAGACGGAATCAGACCGTCAATTGGCTGAATTTCAGGCCAGCAACCTGAAAAAACGCCAGGCCAAAAGGCGCCCGTGAATAACGGCTCAAATGGTCCTGAAACTGATTAAAACCATCATGTCGCAACAAGCATATTATTACCCTTTTTTGCTTATCGGCCCGCGCATTTTAAGCGCAATGGTTTAAGTTGACCCCCGCGATCCAAAGGCGTACTGTTTCGAGGATACGATGAGCCAGCATTCCATCCGTTTTGATTTTAACGTCAAGAAGGCGGCGCAAGCGGCGGGTTTAATCCTCAAGCTCTCCAAGGGGAAGCGCAATTACATGGAACGACTTCAAGAAAGCCATCAAACGCCATCTTGGTTTGCCATGGGGTTTTGGAAAATAGCCCATTAGCCCCGGCGTGCCCCTCCCTCGTCGTTAGCCTCTGGCGTCCTCCCATTTTATTTTTGCAGCAGCGCCCAGTAGCGCAATCCCCGCGTGCTGACGGCCATGTCTTTGAATCCGAACTCTTCCATGATGGATTCATAGATGGCCACGCCGGTCAGGATTACGTCGCTGCGGTTGGGCGGCAGGCCGGGGATTTTTTGCCGTTCCGCCTGGGTCATTTGCCAGTGGCTTTCCAAATCGCGCCGGATGCCTTCCAGAGTCAGGCGCGCCGACTCGATTTTATCCCGGTCATAATCCGTCATTTGGCCGGCCACGCGCGCCAGAAGCGTGGCAGTGCCGCCCGTGCCGACCAGTAGCGCGGCAGGCCGGCCGCTTAGGGCTGGCTTGACCATCGGCGCGACTTCGGCCCGCAAAAAGTCGCGCAGCCACATGCGGCAGCGGATCAATCCGCGCAATCCCGGCGATTCGCCCGGGCGCATCGATTCCAGCAGCCGCACGGTGCCCAGGCTGTAACTGCCGCGGAATTGCGGGGCCGCGTTTTCGCCCACGATGATTTCCGTGCTGCCGCCGCCCACGTCCAGGATCATCACGGGCGGTTGCGCTAATTTCGGATCGGTCGTGACGCCGCGAAAAACCCAGTCCGCCTCCTTGTCGCCGGTCAGCACCTCCACCTTCAGGCCGCTGGCGCGTTCGATGGCGGCGAACAACTCATCGGCATTAATGGCGTCGCGGGCCGCGCTGGTGGCGATGACGCGCGCCGGGGCCGCCCCCATCTCCGCCGCCGCGGCGGAAAAGGCCGCCACCGCTTCCGCTGTCAGCTTGATGGCAGGCGGCTGCAAACGCCGCGTCGCGTACAGCCCGGCCCCCAGGCGCGTCTGCCGGCTGGTTTCGGAGACGGGCGTGACTGCGCCGCCGGCGATGTCGCCCACGAGCAGCTTGACCGAATTGGTGCCAACGTCGATCACGGCGCGGCGGTTTGGAACGGCTTGGGTCACGGCAGCCTTGCCGGCGGGAACGCCCGCCAGTTATTTAACAGAGCGGCGGGCCAGCACCGCCCCGCCGATGATGCCCGCGTCGTCCCCGGATTTGCTGGCCAGGATTTCGACGCCTTTATTGGTGCCGCTGAGAATGTAATCCTCGGCCGTCTCCACGATGATGGCCATCATTTCATCGCCCAGCGCGTCGATGACGCCGCCGCCCAGGACGACGGTTTGGGGATTGAGGATGTTGATCAAGTTGGCCACGGCCACGCCGGTGTACTCGGCGGCGTCTTCCACGATTTTTTCGACCAATTTGTCGCCCTTGCGTATGGCTTTGCGCAAATCCCCGCTGCGCAAGTCCGAGAGGTCCGGCCCGAGCATTTCGGTCAGGACGGTTTTTTGGCCGTCTTTGACGGCGCCGTGGATGGCGCGGAAAATGGCGGTGCGGCTGGCCAGGGCCTCGAAGCAGCCGCGGTTGCCGCAATTGCATTTCGGGCCGCCGACTTGGATAACCATGTGGCCGATTTCGGCGGCCGTGCCGCTGGCTCCGGGGTAGAGCTTGCCGTCAGCTATAATCCCTCCGCCCAGCCCGGTGCCAATAAACACTCCCACCAAGTAGCGTGGCTTGCCTTGCAATTCCTTCTCGAAGACGCCGAGGGTGGCGCTGTTGCAATCGTTTTCCACGGCCACCGGCACGCCCAATTGTTTTTCCATGATTTTTTTCAGCGCGACATCCTGCCATTGGAGGTTGGGCGCGAAAATGACGCGGCCGGTTTCCGGGTCAATCGCGCCGGGAGCGCCGATGCCGACCGCGCGCACCTGTTTGAAATCCAGATCGCATTCATCGACGACGTCGCGGGTGCAGCGTGCAATGCGGTCCATGACCTCCTCCGCGCCGCGCTCGGATTTGGTGCTCATTTTGGTGCGGCCCAGGCAGACAAGTTTTTCGTCGAACACGCCGGCCAGGATTTTGGTGCCGCCCAAATCCACGCCGACGAAGTATTCTGATTTGGCAGTCGCTTCGGGCATAAATTATGGTTTAGGATTGAGAATCACGTTCAGCCTTCCAGCACGATTTGGATGTGGCGGCGCAACTCGATGCTGATTTCGTCCGGCGAACGGTGGCCATCGACGATGGTGAATCCATACGTGCGCTGGAGTTCGAGAAATTTGGAGGCGACCAGCGATTGGTATTGCAGAAATGAGTCAAACATATCGCGCGACAGCCCCAAATCCATGCCGCTCTCCCAAAAATCCAGGGCCTGGTTCTTGGCGAAATTGCGCTCGATCAATTCCTGGGGTTGCACATTGAGATAAAACACCACGTCCGGCACCAGCGCAATGCCGTAAAGGTTTTTCAGCCACGCCTCGTCCATCCCGCGCACCATGTCGCGCACCATGAGCGTGTAAATATACCGGTCGGCCAGCACCATCAAGCCGGCCCGCAAACCCGGCAGGATGATGTTCTCCAATTGGTCGGCAAAATCCGTCGCGTAAAAAAGGCTCAGGGTCGTGTGGCTCAGGATGTTGCCCTGCTGGGCCTGGTCCAATTCCTCGCTAACCAGCGTGGAGCGCTTCAATCCGACCTGCTTGGTGGCGTGGCCGCTGCCTTCCAGCCATTCAACAAGGCGCGCGATTTGGGTGGAGCGGCCGGAGCCGTCGGCGCCTTCGACCACGATCAGTTTTCCGGCCAGCTTGGAAAGGTCCACTCCCGGCACGCCCTGGCCGTAAAAATGGCGCGGTTTGCACTTGGGCACGATGATGCTCTGGCGGGCCTTGCGAAGAGGGGGGCGGCGTTCGGATTTCATGGTTTTTGCGGGCGTTTATGCGGCACGAACTGGCCCAGGTCCACCCTGGCCGCCACGAGATCGCGCACGATGTTTTGCTGGGCTTCGATCGGCTGGCTGCCATCAACCACCAGGAATTTGAAATCCGTGCTCATGGCCAGGTATTGTTCCAGTATCCGGCCCTGAAAAATGCGAAAACTCTCATACGGGTCGGTCGAAAGGCGCAAATCCATTCCCGCCTCGAAATACTTGAGCTGCGGCCGGCCATCAAGGATGCGCTGCAACGAAATCTCCAGCGGCGCCTTGAAGAAAAACACCAGGTCCGGCATCGCCGCGAAATTGTAAATCCCGCGCACCCATTCCGGCGGGCAGCCGCGGACAGTGTCGCGGGCGAAGGCGGTGAAAATATAACGGTCGCACAGGACGACGTAACCGGCGCGCAGGAGCGGCACCAATTGGCGCTCGTAGCGGTCGGCAAAATCCGTGGCGTGAATGAGGCTGAAAGTGGTGGGCGAAAGCAGCTCGCGTTTTTTGCCTTTGCTGGTGGCGTTTTTAACGAGGGTGGAGGAATTCCATTCGCTGAAAAAAACCTTCAGCCCCTGCAATTCCAGCCAGCGTTTGAGCAGGTAAATCTGGGTGGACTTGCCGGAGCCGTCCAGCCCTTCGACGGCGATCAATCGTCCCGGAAAACCCAATTGGGCGAACGTTTTCATTCTCGACTTTCTTTTAATGGCTTCGCGCCGGAAAGGAAAACAAAATGTTGTGTTCATTGCCCCTTGCGCTTGCCCCGCGCCAATCTTACTTTCGCAGTCATGAAAAAGATTTTCGTTCTGCTGGTCTTTTTGCTCCCGCTGGCCGCTTGTCGCGCCGCCGCTGACGACCCGGCCCCGACCGCCGCCGATGTGGCCGCCCAACAAGCCGCCGATGAACGTTACAAGCGCCTGGAGGCCAGCCTTGAAGCCGTGCAAATGGACAACGAATCGATGAAGGCGAAGATCGTCTCACTCGAGCAAAAGATCGAAGACATGCGCCAGCAATTGGCCGCGGCCTCGAACAACTCCGGCGTGCAAGAGGACCTCAAGCGCCTGGCGGATAGCATCGCGCAGGTGGATAAGAAGCGCGAGGAGGACAAGCAGGCCATCTCGGAAGAAATCCACAAATCCATGTCCGGCCTGGAGAAGAGCCTGGCCGCGCCCGCCGCGCCGGTGCGCACGCCCCCTCTCAAAATGACGCCGGATGCTCCCGCGCCGCCGCAGGTCGATGGCTTTGCTTACACCGTTCAGGATGGCGACAATCTTTCCGCCATCGTCAAGGCGTATAACGCGGACTTTAAGAGCAAGAATTGGAGAACAATTTCCTTGCGCCAGGCAATGGAGGCCAATCCAAACGTGAAATGGGACCACCTGCGCGTCGGCCAAAAAATCGTCATCCCAAAGCCAGAAGGCCAATGAGCGAAGCTACGGAGAGCCGTGCGTGCCTTCCACTTGCCCTGGATTAACGAGGCGGTAATAACTCGTTTGCCGCTGGCCGGCAGTTGAGTCGGTCAGGGTGGAAGGGTTGGTTTGATTCGTAAACGTTTGAAGAGTTTGCCACGCGGTTAAATTGGTCGAAACTTGCAGTTCCAAAATCGTTCCCGGCGCGGCTGCCACTTGCGCGCTGAAAATGCCTCCCGCTTCCAGAGCCGGCGTGCCGATGAAGCGCGGCGCGGCGTTGCTATCGACGATGGTCACGATGGCGGTGACGTTGGTGCCCATCCACGCGCCGCCGGAAGTGGAAATCAATTCCATCAAAAACACGCGCGGGCCATCCGAGAGGCCATCATTGAGAATCGGCACCGCCACGCCTTGGCTGGTCTGCCCGGGAGACATGGAGGCAATGCCGGAGGTCGGCCGATAGTTGTTGGTTCCGGCGGTCAATGGATAAGTCGTGTAACTGAACTTCACCGGCAGCGCGGCCAGGCCTGTGCGGGCGACATTGACGGTGACGCTGCCAGCGTTCTGCGCGACGGATACGGTGTGGCTTTGCCATTGGATTTGGCCGCCGCCATTGGTGGGCCAGGAAGTAATGGTCGTGCTGGCGTTGAGGACGGCGTCGTCCGCTTCTTCGTTGTCGTTGGGATCGTTGTCGCGCTCGTTGAAAAGAAGGGCGTATTCGATGCCGTTGGTTGAGGATGGGTCTTCGCTAATGGTTTGGTGCAGGACGGTCGTGGTCGCGGGCAGGCTGCCGTAGAAGATGTAATCCCAGCCATAGTATTCGCCGGGATAACGCTGGTCGCCGCCCTCCCAATAATTTAACAAATAATTGCACAATCCAATGGCCGAGGCCGACATGCCGCCAAAGGAATCAAACGATTCGTAGTAGCCGCCGCCATCGGCCCATTCCACTTGCAGGTTGGTGGGATAATCGACGGCAGATTGGTAAAGGTAAGGGTAATCGGCATACCACGTTTCCCACGGCGCAAGGTCGCGGGGCCGGCTGCGGGACTGGATGATGTTGGTAAAACCAATGGGATTGAGCAGCACGGAGGAATTCAGCAGCACTTTTTGAATATAATTGACATAGGACATGCCGCTGGCTTTCTCGATGATCCGGCCGAGGATTTGGTAGCCGAAGTTGGAATAGACATTGGTCGTGCGCGGGGTGAAATCCAGCGGCTTGGAAAACATCCAGGCGATGACGTTCGTCGCCGCGGCGGGGTAATCGAGGCCCATCTCCTGGGAAATCTGAATGGTGTCAAACGGCGGGTCTCCCACCGGGGAGGTGTCCCGGTCCCATCCGCCGGAATGATTGAGCAACTCGCCGACGGTGATGTCAGGGATGCGGCTGTCACCCAGGACGCCGCCCCAGGGTTGAATGCCGAGGTAGGAGTAGATGAGCGTGTCATCGGAAATAACGCCTTCGTCTTCCAATTTGGTAATGGCCGAGGCCGTGAGCATTTTGGAAACGCTGGCCAGGCGGAAGAGCGTGTCGGGATGAATCACCTGTGTGAAATTGGTATCCTTCCAGCCATAGCCTTCGCGCAGAACCAGGCGGCTGTCATGCATGAGCGCGATGGTCCCGGCCTCGAATTGATGGGTGACGAGATAATTGGTCATCGCGTTTTCCAGCGGTTCCAATTCCGGCACAATTGGCCCGGTGGCCGGCCGCGCCGCCGGGATGCCGATGCCCTCGACCACCATCGAGCCGCCCCCGAACGGCGGATTAGGTATCTCATAATTCGTCAAAGTGGCCGTCGCGAACCCGGCGTTGGTGGGCGTGAAGTTAATGGAATAATAGTAGGTGGAGCCGTAATAGAGCGTTTGGCCGAGGTAATTCGGGCTGGCGGAAAATTCGTTGGTGTTCGGCCCTGTGAAATCCTCGACTTTCATCACGATGTTGGAGCCGTCCCAAGCCCCGCCATTGTAGTAGAAACCGGAAACCGCATCCGTAGTCCCCACGGGAACGTAGCCGAAATTGTAAGGATATTGCGCGTGAATCTTCGCGGAAGCGAACAAAACCAATCCCGCCACAAGCCGGGCCAAAACCATGCGTCTCATGGAGTTTCATTTAATCACCATCCTGCGGTCCTGTCAATTCGATGCGCGCGAAAGCGAACTCCTCGGGACCGGATTTTCTCCTTTCACTCGATGCAAACTCAGCAATTGAGCCGGGAGGATCGTCACCCAGGACAGATGACTTCAACGACCCATTGCCCGAAGATGTCTTGAAGGCGTTTGAAGGCAAATGAGGATTCTGCTGGATGCCTGCGAGTTTCTGTGGCTCGTAGCGGGAGATTCCAAATTGTCCCCGCTGGTCAGAATGCGGTGTTTTTAAGCGTCGTTTCATCCCGTCGCATTGCTTTGACAGTGACAATTGCACATCGCCGTCCCCCTGCCCGGCCGGCTCCACGTTCCTGGCCATGCATGATCTCACCCACATCCGCCAAATCCCGACGCGTCAACCGGGGTGCTTAGTGACTATGCGGAAAGCATAGTTAGTAAGCATTCGGCGCCGGCGTGAGAGGCCGGCGTGGGAAGCAACTCATTGATTATCAACCCGCTCTCGTTTTCCCGGACATGGCATGGCTCTGGCTAAAGAAAGGGGCATGTCGCAAACTGGCGGCTCCTTGATTCGCAAGCGGGTTTTGGTTGTGGATGATGACCCATCCATCAGGCATATGCTGTGCCGCATCCTGGTGGATGAAGGCTATGCGGCTCTCGGCGCCGCGGGCGGGCGGGAGGGCATCAACGCCGCCGCCGCCTGCGAAGTGGATTTGGTGTTGCTCGACTTGAAGATGCCGGGCATGAATGGACAGGAAACATTGAAGGAATTGGCCGCCTTGCGTCCGGGCCTGCCGGTCATTATTATGACGGCATTCTCAGGACGCCTGATTGAAGGCGACCTGAAACGGGCCAGCGCCCTTTTTCAGAAGCCGCTGGATTTCCCGGTGCTGCTGGATGCCGTCAAGACGATTCTGGCCAGGCCGCCGCTTGCAAATAATTTGTTACAACACTAAGAAAGAAAACTGACATGGTTGAAAACTCGCCCATCGCGGCCAGGGCGGCCGCACCCCTGTCCAACGAACCGCCGAAGCATTCAGGTTCGTTTTCCGCGGTATGGATTGTTCTGGGGCTGGCCCTGGTGGCCGCAGCCATTGCCGCGTTCGTGATTTACAAGCATGGCAAAAAGCCGCCCGCCAGGGTCGCGCCGCCCACATCCGTTTCCACGACCAACGCCGTCAAGGGCAGCATTGACGAATTCGTCTGGGGCCTCGGCACGGTCACACCAGTTTACACGGCTTGGATTTCGCCGCGGGTGGACGGCCAGATTCTCAAAGTCAATTATACCGAAGGCCAAATGGTCACGACCAACGACTTGCTGGCGGAAATCGATCCCAGCCCTTACCAGGCCCTGGCGCTCCAGGCCGAGGGCCAATTGGCTCGCGACAAAGCGCAAATGGAGGGCGCCAACGTCGATTTGGACAGGTTCCGCCTGGCCTTCGAGAAGAAAGCTGTGCCCAAACAGCAGGTCGATGACCAAATCGCGCTCGTGCATCAATACGGCGGAGCCGTCAAAGTGGACGAAGGCCAGGTTTCCAACGCGACTGTTCAACTGGCATACTGCTACATCCACGCGCCCATCAACGGCCGCACTGGCCTGCGCATGATCGATCCGGGCAACATCGTCCATGCCGCCAACACCAACGCCCTGGTTGTCGTCGCGCAACTTCGGCCCATTACAGTCGTTTTCAGCGTGGGAGAAGATTATTTGCCGGCCATCCAGCGCCAATTGCAAGCGGGCCACCCCATGACCGTCGAAGCCTGGGACCACGCCCAAAAACAAAAGCTGGCCACTGGCAAATTTCTGACCATGGACAACATGATCGCCACCAGCACGGGCACCATTGCCATCAAAGCGATGTTTGAGAACAACGACTTGGAATTGTACCCGAACCAGTTCGTCAATCCTAAACTTATCATTGACACCGTCAGCAATGCCACCCTCATCCCGACCGCCGCCATCCAGCTCAACCCGCAGGGAGCCTTTGTCTATGTGGTCACCAATCGCGAAGTCACGCTGACCAACCAGTCCGGCACGGTCACGACCAACGAATCCTTTGTGAACATGCGCCCCATCACCGAAATCGTCAGCCATGAGGACGTCACTTCGGTGGATGGATTGGCGCCGGGCGAAGTCATCGCCACCGACAATTTCAACAAGCTGGGAGACGGCGCGCAAGTGAGAGTGCGGCAGCCGGGCGGCGGCCAGCGGCGCGGAGGAGGCGGAGGCGGCGGCGAAGCGGGCCAGGGCAAACATGGCGGCAAGAACGGCGGTAACAAAGACAAAGCCCCGAAAGACCAGCCGTGAATCCGTCCAGAATATTCATTCTGCGCCCCATCGCCACGTCGCTCATGATGGCGGCGATTTTGCTGGTGGGATTGGTCGCCTACCAGCAATTGCCCGTGTCCGCCCTGCCGGAGGTTGATTTCCCGACCATCCAGATCGTGACTTTTTATCCGGGAGCCAGCCCGGATGTCATGGCCTCGGCCGTGACCGCGCCGTTGGAACGGCAGCTTGGGCAGGTGCCCGGGTTGAATCAGATGACCTCGATCAGTTCGGGCGGAAGTTCGGTCATCACGCTGCAATTTGCCCTCTATCTGAATGTCGATGTGGCTGAGCAAGAAGTGCAGGCCAGCATTAACGCCGCGCAAACCTATCTGCCCGCCGACCTCCCCTCGCCTCCCATTTATAGCAAGTCCAATCCGGCCGACGCTCCCATCCTGACCCTCGCGCTCACCTCCGACTCAATTCCCCTCTCCCAAGTGGAAGACTACGCCGACACACGCCTGGCGCAGAAAATCTCGCAATTGAGCGGCGTGGGCCTGGTCACGATTGTGGGCGGGCAAAAGCCAGCCGTGCGCGTGCAAGCCAATCCTACCCAGCTTTCCGCCTACGGGCTGAACCTCGAGGATTTGCGCACCGCCCTCCAGGCCACCAGCGTCAACCAGGCCAAGGGCACATTCGACGGGCCGGAAATCTCGTATCAAATCAACGCCAACGACCAGCTTTCCACCAGCCAGCAGTACAACAAACTGGTCGTGGCCTATCGCAACGGCGCGCCCGTCATGCTCTCCGACGTGGCCACAGCGGTCGATGGCGCCGAGAATACCATGCAGGCCGCCTGGATGAACGACACGCCCGCCATCATCGTCAACATCCAGCGCCAGCCCGGCGCGAACATCATCCAAGTGGTGGACCGCATCAATGAGCGCATGCCCCAGTTCCGCCAAACCCTGCCGTCCGCCGTCAAAGTCTCCGTTTTGACCGACCGCACGACGACCATCCGCGCCTCCGTGCGCGACGTTCGGTTCGAGTTGATGCTGACCATCGTCCTGGTGGTGATGGTGATCTTTTTGTTTTTGCGCACCATTTCGGCCACCATCATTCCCAGCATCGCCGTGCCTCTTTCCCTGGTCGGCACCTTCGGCATCATGTATCTGCTGGGCTACAGCCTCAACAATTTGACCCTCATGGCCCTGACCATTTCGACAGGCTTTGTCGTCGATGACGCCATCGTCATGATCGAAAATATCGTTCGTTACATCGAGAAAGGAGACACGCCATTGGAGGCGGCTTTGAAGGGCGCGCAGCAAATCGGTTTTACGATTATTTCATTAACCATCTCGCTGGTGGCCGTGCTGATTCCGCTGCTTTTTATGAGCGACATCGTGGGGCGGCTCTTCCGGGAGTTCGCGGTCACGCTGGCGGTCACAATTCTCGTTTCGGCCGTGGTCTCGCTGACGCTGACGCCGATGATGTGCTCGCGCCTGCTTAAAAAGACCGATGAAGAAAAGCAAGGCTGGCTGGCTCGGACTTCCGAGAAATTTTTCGATCAAATGATCGCCTTCTACGGCCGGACGCTGCGCTGGGTGCTGGACAGGAAGGCGGCGACCTTGCTGGTGGCCGTGGCAACCTTGGTGCTGACCGTCGTTCTTTACATCCTGGTGCCGAAGGGATTCTTTCCCGTGCAGGACACAGGCGTGGTGCAAGGCGTGTCCCAGGCGGCTCAAAATATTTCCTTCAGCGCGATGTCCAGCGAGCAGCAGGCCCTGGCTAAAATCATTCTCAAAGACCCGGCCGTGGACAGCCTTTCGTCCTTCATTGGAGTCGATGGCATCAACACCACCCTCAACAGCGGGCGCATCCTCATCAATCTCAAATCGGTGGAGGACCGCGACCTCGACGCTTCGGCCATCATTCGCCGCCTGCAGCCGGAATTAAGCAGTGTCAATAATATCGCGCTTTACATGCAGCCGGTGCAGGATTTGACGGTCGAAGACCGGGTCAGCCGCACGCAATTCCAATACACCTTGGAAGACCCCGACGCGCAGGAACTCCAACTCTGGACCGGCCGGCTGATGGACAAGCTCCAAACCATTCCGCTCCTGTGCGACCTGGCCACCGACCAGCAAGCCAATGGCACGGCCATCTCCCTGGTCATTGACCGCGTGACAGCCGCGCGTTTGGGCATCACGGCCCAGCAGATCGATGCCACCCTTTACGACGCCTTCGGACAGCGGCAGGTTTCCACGCTGTTCACGCAATTGAACCAATACCATTTAGTGATGGAGGCCAAGCCCTCCTTCCAGCACGACCCCAGCAAGCTGAACGATATTTACGTGCAATCCACCTATGGCGGGGCCGTGCCCTTGAGCGCGTTTTCCCATTTCTCAACCGTGACAGAGCCGCTCTCCATCATTCACCAGGGGCAGTTTCCATGTGTGACCGTTTCCTTCAACCTCGCGCCCGGAGCCTCCCTGGGCGCGGCCACCGAGGCCATCCAAAACGCGCAAAAGGAACTCAACATGCCCGGCTCCGTGCAAACCGCTTTCCAAGGAACGGCCGCTTCGTTCCGGGCCTCGTTGTCCAACGAGCCGCTGCTGATTCTGGCCGCGTTGTTGACAGTTTACATCGTGCTGGGCGTGCTTTACGAAAGCTACATCCACCCCATCACCATTCTTTCCACCCTGCCCTCGGCCGGCGTGGGTGCGATTCTGGCCCTGATGATTTTTCACCAGGACCTTGACGTTGTTTCGCTCATCGGAATCATTCTGCTTATCGGCATCGTCAAAAAGAACGGAATCATGATGGTCGATTTCGCCCTCCAGGCCGAGCGCGAGGAGGGCAAAGACACCGTCGAAGCCATGTACCAGGCCTGCCTGCTGCGCTTCCGGCCGATCCTGATGACGACCATGACGGCGTTGCTGGCGGGCCTGCCGCTGGCATTGGGTTCGGGCACCGGCTCCGAGTTGCGCCGCCCGCTGGGGATTTGCATGGTCGGCGGGCTGATCATGAGCCAGATTCTGACCTTGTACACGACGCCCGTGATTTACATTTACCTGGACCGCTTCGCCAATAAACACAAGACCGCCGGGCCGGCCATCGCGGCGGAAGAGGAGCGGGAGCAAGGCCGCGCGGGCGGCGAACTCCCGGCCACTACATGAGCTTTTCCGCGATTTTCATCCGCCGGCCTGTGGCCACGACGCTGCTGACAGCGGCGGTCGCCCTCGCGGGCGGGGCCGCGTTTCGCTTGCTGCCGGTTTCGCCGCTGCCCCAAGTGGATTTCCCGACCATATCCGTCGGCGCCAGTTTGCCGGGAGCCAGCCCGGAGATCATGGCCTCGGCCGTGGCCGCGCCGCTGGAAAAGCAATTCGGCCACATCGCGGGCCTGACGGAAATGACCTCCTCCAGCCTCTTGGGAAGCACTGGCATCTCGCTGCAATTTGACCTCAACCGAAACATTGATGGCGCGGCCCGCGACGTCCAGGCTGCCATCAATGCCGCCCGCACTTATTTGCCAGCCAACCTGCCCAACAACCCGACCTGGCGCAAAGTCAATCCGGCCGATTCTCCGGTCATGATTATCGCGCTGACTTCGGACCTCTACACCCGCGGCCAGATGTACGACATCGCTTCGAGCGTCATGCAGCAGCGGCTCTCGCAAGTTGATGGCGTCGGCCAGGTCATCGTTGGCGGCAGCTCCCTGCCAGCCGTGCGGGTGGATGTCAACCCCGTGCAATTGGAGCATAGCGGATTGAACCTGACCAACGTGCAGAACGTTCTCAAGGGCGCCAACGCCAACCTGCCCAAGGGCCAAATCTCCAACGACAAAACCACCTACGACATCGTGGCCAACGACCAATTGATGAAGGCGGAGTATTACCGCCCCCTGATCGTCGGTTATCACAATGGCGCGGCCATCCGGCTGCAAGACGTGGCCGACGTGGAGGACTCCGTGCAGGACATCCGCGCGGCCGGGTTCGCCGACGGCAAGCCGGCCGTCATGCTCATCGTCTTCAAGCAGCCCCAAGCCAATATTATTGACGCCGTCGAGCATATCCGCGCGGCCCTGCCGAGTCTCAAGGCATCGACGCCCACCGGGATCGACCTGACCATCACCCTGGACCGCACCACGACCATCCGGGCTTCCGTCCATGATGTCGAATACACACTGATGATCTCCATCGCCCTGGTCATTCTGGTCGTCTTCCTCTTTTTGCGCGATCTTCGCACGACGTTGATTCCAAGCGTGGCGGTGCCAGTCTCGTTGGTGGGCACATTTGGCGTCATGTATCTGCTGGGCTACAGCATCGACAATCTGTCGTTGATGGCGCTGACCATTTCCACCGGATTCGTGGTCGATGACGCCATCGTGGTCATTGAAAATATCACCCGTTACCTGGAAAAGGGCCTTTCACCCATGCAAGCGGCTTTGCGCGGCGCGGGAGAAATCGGATTTACGGTGCTTTCCATCAGCGTTTCGCTGGTGACGGTGTTCGCGCCGATTCTGCTCATGGGCGGCATTGTCGGGCGGCTTTTCCGCGAATTCGCCGTCACGCTTTCGATTGCCATTCTGGTTTCCCTGGTCATCTCGCTGACCACCACGCCCATGATGTGCGCGCGGCTGCTCCGCCGGGAAAGCGAGCAGAAACATGGCAAGCTTTTCCATGCTTCAGGCGCGGTTTTCGATTGGATTCTCAATAAATATGCCATCAGCCTGCAATGGGTCTTGCGCCACCCGTTTTTGGTTCTTTGCGTTTTGTTGCTGACCGTGGTCTCGAACATCGTCCTCTTTATCATTGTTCCCAAAGGCTTTTTCCCGCAACAAGACACTGGCATGCTCGGCGGCATCGCGCAGGGGACGGAGGACATTTCCTTTCAATCGATGTCCGGCAAGCTGCTCAAATTCATCGACATTGTGAAGGCGGACCCGGCGGTGGAGCATTTGGTCGGTTTTACCGGCTCCGGCGGCGGCACGACGACCGACCAGGCCCGCATGTGGGTTACGCTTAAGCCGCTGGGCGAGCGCACCAATTCCGCCGATGAGGTGGTCGCCCGCTTGCGGGCCGCCTGCGCGCGGGTGCCCGGCGCCACGTGCATCTTCAATCCCGGCCAGGATTTGCGCATCGGCGCTCACAACTCTCGCGCGGAATACCAATACAACATTGAAAGCGAGACCTTGCAGGACCTCACCAAATGGGGCCCGATCTTGTTGACCAACATGGAAAAGCTCCCCGGCTTCCGGGATGTTAACAGCGACCAGCAGGACGAAGGACTGGAATCCGAATTGGCCTATGACCGCCCGACCGCCATGCGCCTGGGCGCGACGGCCGCCAGCCTCGACAACGCTCTTTACGGAGCCTTCGGACAATCCCTGGTTTCGACCATGTACACGCCGCTTAATCAATATTTCGTTGTCATGGAAGTGGCGCCGCGCTGGTGGCAGTCACCGGAGGGTTTGAATTCCATTTACCTCCAAACCACCAATGGCGGGGAAATTCCCTTGGCGGCCGTCACGAAGCTCCAAACCCAAACCGCCCCCATCATGGTCAACCATCAGGGCCAGTTTCCTTCCGTCACGCTTTCCTTTAATCTCAGCCCGGGGACCTCGTTGAGCGACGCGGTCGATAGCATGACCGCCATGCAGCAAAGGCTGAACATGCCGGCCAGCATTCACGGAAGCTATACCGGCACGGTGCAAGCCTACCAATCTTCGCTCTCAGGCGAGTTGCTCATCCTCCTGTCCGCGCTGCTGGCCGTCTATATTGTGCTGGGAATTCTCTACGAGAGTTTGATCCATCCGGTTACCATTATCTCCACCCTGACTTCGGCGGGCGTGGGCGCGGTGCTCTTTCTGATGTGCTTTAACCTGGACCTGAGCATCATCGCGATGATCGGCATCCTTCTGCTCGTCGGCATCGTCAAGAAGAATGGAATTCTCATTGTCGATTTCGCCATCGAAGCCGAGCGCAAGGAAGGCAAAAGCCCTGAGGAGGCCGTTTACGAAGCCTCCATCCTGCGGTTCCGCCCGATTCTGATGACCACCATGGCCGCCTGCTGCGGCTCGCTGCCGCTGGTGCTCAGCCACGGCACCGGCTCGGAACTGCGCCGGCCCCTCGGCGTGGCCATTTTTGGCGGCCTCATCTTCAGCCAGGCGCTGACTCTTTACACCACGCCGGTGGTCTATCTCTATTTCGACCGCCTCAGCATCTGGTGGCGGCGCATGCGCGGAAAACCGGAGCGGATGCCCCGCCTCCCGCAAACGGCCCCCGCCGGAGCGGCCTAAAACTATGTCTAAGGCAACATTCAACGCGGTTTTGTGGAGCGGGATCGCCGCGGCAGCGCTGGCCCTGGCGGCCGGTTGCAATTTCGCGCCCCATTACACTCCTCCTCCGATGGCCTCGCCGCCTGGCTACAAGGAAACCAACGGCTGGAAAACCGCCGAGCCTTCCGATGCCGTCATCAAGGGCAAATGGTGGGAAATGTTCAACGATCCACAGCTCAATGAACTGGAGGAGCAAGTCGCCGTTTCCAACCAGACGATCGTGGCGGCCCTCGAAAATTTCCTGGCCGCCCGCGAAGTCGCCAAGCAAGCCCGTTCGCAATTGTTTCCGACCATCAGCGCCGACCCTTCCTACACCAAGGGCATGGCCTCTGCCGCCAACAGCGGGAATGGGAATGGGAATGGGAACGGGAACGGCGGCGGCTTTATCGGCTCCAACAACGTCGCCAATGCAAATGGTTCCTCTGGGCGCAACCTCTTTTCCTCTTATGTTCTGCCCCTGGACGCGACTTGGGAGCCGGATTTGTGGGGCAGCATCCGCAACACGGTCGCTGCCAATGTTTACACCGCCCAGGCCACGGCCGCGCAATTGGAGAACATGCGCCTGACCCTCCAAGCCGAACTGGCCGTGGATTTTTACCAGCTTCGCGGCCAGGACGAATTGATCGACCTTTACAGCAATACCATCGGCAATTACACGAATTCGCTCACCCTGACCAAGACGCTTTTTGAAACGGGCATCGACTCGGAACTGGATGTGGCCCAGGCCGACAGCCTCCTGCAAACAACGCTCGCCCAAGCCACCGCCCTGGAAATCCAGCGCGCCCAATTCGAGCACGCCATCGCCCTGCTGGTGGGCCAGCCGGCCTCCACGTTTTCCCTTCACCCCGCGCCGCGCGAGCATCATCCGCCGCCGGTGCCGCTGGGTGTGCCGGCCCAGCTTTTGGAGCGCCGGCCGGACATCGCGTCGGCGGAACGCGCGGTCGCCGCCGCCAACGCCAACATCGGCGTGGCCAGGGCCGCTTACTATCCCAACGTCAGTCTATCCGCCGGGGCTGGCTACGAAAGCGCGACCCTGGCCAAGCTGGCCCAATACTCCAGTTTTTATTGGTCGGCCGGCATCGCGGCCTCGGAAATTATTTTTGACGCCGGCCGGCGCAAGGCCGCCACCCGCCAAGCCTGGGCCACTTACCGCTCCGACGCTGCCACCTATCGCGAAACCATCCTGGCGGCCTTTCAACAGGTCGAGGATAACATTTCCGCGCTGCGGATTTTATCCACGGAAACTCAGCAGGAGGACGTCGCGATAAGAGCCTCGCAAAAGAACCTGGACCTGGCGGTCGAGCGTTACAAATTGGGGATCAACAGTTTTCTCAACGTCATTACGGCCCAGGTTTCGCTCCTGCAAAACCAGCAGGCGTCTGTCAACATTCACCAGCAGCAAATGACATCCGCCGTGCAATTAATCATGGCCCTTGGCGGCGGCTGGGACACCAACAGCCTCCCCGCCGCCAAGCAAGTCCTGCACGGCAGCGCCGGCCATTAACGCCCGCCAAATTCATCGTGACATCCGGCGGGGCGGCCGGTCTAATGGTCATGGAATCGTCCATGAAAGTGGCCTGCGCGGAAATACCATCCCCGGCGGCGGCGGATACTCAGTTGCTGCCGGCCGCCTTGGCGGAACTTTATTCCGCCCACAGCCGCGCCATTTACTACCTGGCCCTCCGCTTTCTGGGCGACCCGCAAAAAGCCGAAGACGCCACCCACGATGTCTTCCTGAAAGCCCTCCGCCATCTCGACCAATTTCGCGGCCAGTCCTCCGCCCGCACGTGGCTCTACCGAATCGCCATCAACCATTGCAAAAACATGGTCACCGCCTGGCACGACCGCCACGTTCTGCCCAGCAGCGACCACGAATGGGCCGAACGCCTGCCCGCCGGCGATTCGCCCCTTCGCATCCTGGAAACAAAGGAACTGGGCGGCCGCATCCAGCAGGCGCTCGACGGCCTTCCCGAGGAATACCGCCTGCTTCTGCTGCTGGTCAGCGATCAGGAATTGAGCTATGCTGAAGCCGGCGCCTTGACTGGCCAGACCGCCGACGCGGTGCGGGGCAAATTGTTTCGCGCCCGCAAGGCCTTTGGGGCCCTGTTTGTCAAAACGGAGTGAGATCACGATGAAACAACAGAACAAATTTACAACCGGCCAGGAACAAACCTCTCAGAACCGCGCCGCCAATTCCGGCGAATTGAACTTCGAGAACGCCGAGGATTTGCTCCGGCACGACGCCGCCCAAACGCTCGTCCCGCCGGACATCGCCCGCCGCCTCAGCGAGTCGATTGCCCAGGAGCCGGCCCCGCGCCAATCGTGGTGGCGCAAGCTCTTGAGTTGAGCCGCGCCCGTTTCAGCCCCCCGATGAACTTTCACGAAGAATTGGAGATGCTCGTCCGCGCCCGCTATCCTATTCTTTACATCATTTCCAGCGAGGAGGCCCGCGCGCAGGAGGCCATTGAGGAAGTCGCCGCCAAGCGCCGCAAGAAAGTTTTCGAATGGACCTGCACCTCCGGCCTGGTGCCCTCCGGCGCGTCCATTCAATCCCAAAAGAGCCGCAACCCCGCCACCAAAGACCCCTTGGCCGCGCTGGATACAGTCATTGAGCAAGTCGAGCCGGCCCTATTCGTGTTCAAGGATTTTCATCCCTGGCTCACCCGCAACAACGCCGCCGTCATCCGCAGGCTCAAGGACATTGCCTTGCACCTCAAGAACAGTTTCAAAACGATCCTGCTTGTCTCGCCCCTGCTCGAAATTCCTGTCGAACTGGAAAAAGAAATTACGGTGCTCAATTTCCCGCTGCCCGCGCGCGAGGATTTGAGCGCGTTGCTCGATAGAATCGCGGCCGAAATGCGCGAGGCCAAACAGGTCGAGATTGAACTCAGCGAATCGGACCGCGCCCGCCTCTTGCAGGCCGCGCTCGGGCTGACCCTGGGCGAGGCGGAAAATGTCTTCGCCAAAATCATTGTCCAGCATCAACGCCTCTCTGGCGAGGATGTCCAGGCCGTCCTGGCCGAAAAACAGCAAATCATCCGCAAGAGCGGCCTGCTGGAATATTGCGCGACGGGCGAGAATTTTTCCCACGTCGGCGGGCTGCCCGTGCTCAAGGACTGGCTCCACAAGCGCGCCGCCGCCTTCACCGATGAAGCCCGCGCCTTCGGCCTGCCGCCCCCCAAAGGCATTCTCATGCTGGGCGTGCAGGGCTGCGGCAAGAGCCTTTGCGCCAAAGCCGTCTCAACTCAATGGCAAATCCCCCTGCTGCGCTTCGACATGGGCCGCATGTTCGGCAGCCTCATTGGCTCCTCGGAAGAAAATGTGCGCCGCGCCATCGCCGTGGCCGAATCCGTCGCTCCCGCCATTTTGTGGGTGGATGAGATCGACAAGGCCTTCGCCGGTTCGCAAGGCTCGGCCGCGGCCGACGGCGGCACTGCCGCCCGGGTCATGGGCACGTTCCTGACCTGGCTCTCCGAGAAGGCGGCCCCGGTCTTTGTGGTGGCGACGGCCAACGACATTTCGCAACTGCCGCCGGAACTCCTGCGCAAGGGCCGGCTGGACGAAATCTTTTTTGTTGACCTCCCCGAAGAGGCGGAGCGCGAGGAAATTTTTCGCATCCACCTGGCCAAGCGCGGGCGCGAGGCCTCCTCCTTCGACACCGCCGCCTGCGCCGCCGCCAGCCCGAACATGAGCGGGGCCGAGATCGAGGAATCCATCAACAGCGCTCTCTACGACGCCTTCCATGCCGGGCGAGAAATCAACACCGGCCACATCCTGGCCGCCCTCGCGCAAACCGTGCCTTTAGCCAAAACAATGGATGAACAGATCAATGGCCTCCGCCAGTGGGCAGCCGGCCGCGCCCGCAATGCCACCACTGCCCGGATGCCGGAAAATGTTTGACGCTGATCGGATATTTCCCCTATGGCGCGACCAGTCATTTTCCCATTGCATTGACAGGGCATCAGGGGAAGGGTAAGCGCATGAAGACAAGATTATTGCTTTGCGGAGCAGCCCTCTTGCTCGCCGGATGCGCCTCTGAACCCAACCGTTTCGCCCCCATCGCGCAACAAACCTACGTATTCGATTGGGTCGAGGAACCTTTTCCGGACCTTTCCCCGCCTCAGATCAATTCACTCTATTACGGCACAACGACACCCACGGCTTCGGCCGTTTTATTTAACGCCGTTCCCGGCTCCACTGGCGCGCCCACTCACTGAGCCGCCGGTCGAAGCCTCTTTCGTCCGCTGGCGGCGCGCACTGATGATCCGCAGCGTCAAATAATTTTCCGGCTCCGCCGGATTTTCCGCCAGCAAGCCGATGATGCCGCCGCACGCCAGCAGCGGCGGGCGCGGCGCGGCCACAACCATCGTCAGGTTCAGCCCCGGGCGCCCATTGATCGCGAAAATTTCGGGCAGGGCGTAAATCGGCTCGCCGTTCGCCAATCCCCAGCCGTCCGAAGAAACCCGGCTGGCGTCATCGGCGTCGATTTTGATCGAAACCGTCACGCCCGCGTGCCGGATGACCGACCAAAGAGAAGGGAATTTCAGCACCCGCATCAGTATGGGCTTCAAATTGGGCGTCTGCTGCACGGCATTGAAATAACCGCCCAAAGCCGGCACCCAGCCCACGACCGACCGTTCCTCATTGGTCGTCACGTGCAATCGGACAGCCAGTTTCACATTCTCGCTGAGGTCCGGCCCTTTATACGGCTCGAATGAAATGGAAAAAGAATCCATGAAATTGGAGCCGCCGTTTTGCCGGCTGGCCTCCGTCCATCGCAAGGCCGCCGCCGCGCCTGCGTCGAAGCCCAGGCTTAAAAAGTCTTTATTGACGGCCACGCCGGCCTTTTTGTCATCGAACGCCGTTGAGCGCCTTTTGCCGCCCGGTTCCGCGAACGGCCCGAGCGTCCGCACATTCAAGCGGGCGGGAGTCGCGGTGAAGTCAAATTTGTTGCCAGTGGAAGTATAGAGGGTCATGGCGCCCGGCAGATCGTCGGAAGCTCCAATCGGGCCGTTAGTCGCTTGGAAATAAATGAGCCATTGCGTGCGCCGCCCGCCCTTTTCGTGCAGAGTCACCAACGCCGTCACCGAATCACCCGCCGCAAGCTCGCTGCTATTCCCCGGCGGATCAATGCCCTCGCAGGGAATCCCGCCATCTTGGGCCGCTGCCCGCAAGCTTGGGAACGGCTGAACCGGTCCCAATTTGGCCAGGGAATCGGAAGCGCCCTCTGCGCAGCCGCATCGCGCTGCCAACAAAACCGCGCCAAACCAGGCCCATTTTGCAAGATTCTTAGTTATCGTGTTTCCTTCCGTTTCGCCCTTCTTCTATACTGCCCGGGCCTCTTTGTCAATTTCGTGAATTAGCTAGGTTGATTTGAATTATTCCAAATTGTGAAAAGTTAATGTTTTTAGAAATTTACTCAGATATGTGATATAGTCTTCATGTGATGACGAATTGTTTTAACAAGGCCAAAAATGGCCAACACCGGGCAAAACAAGCCACAACAAGCCATTTTTCGCTCCATGGCGCTTCAAAGCGCCGATGTCCACACCGTCCACCTTAACCGATTGCAGTAAAATGCGCCTAAATGCGCCCAAACACGCCACTTCACCCCTTGAAACGAGCCTCCCGCTCGCCCCGCCCGATTCTTCTCGATTTGCCCGCCGCCTTCTGGCAGCACATTCTCGTGAAACACAATTTCGGACGCCTCATCCTGGCCGCCGGCGCGGCGATTTTTTTTATCTTCCTCACGCCGGCCCGCGCCGCGGAACCTTCTCCGCGCGAGCGCCTCTTGCTGGACTTCGGCTGGAAATTCCACCTCGGCGACGATTGGGGCCTGAGCGAACGTCTTGCCAAAGCCGGTGTCAACCCCGGCCCGGCCGGGCGCGCGTTCTCGGACGCCCACTGGCGAACCGTCAATTTGCCCCATGATTGGCTTCCAGAGCTGCCTTTCGATTCCACCGCCAGCGCCGATCACGGCTTCAAACCATTCGGCCCTGAATTCCATTCCAACAGCGTCGCCTGGTACCGCCGCGCCTTCCAATTGCCCGAAGAAGACCGCGGCCGGCGGCTCGTGCTGGAATTCGATGGCGTTTACCGCGATGCCCGCGTCTTTTTCAACGGCTACTTTGTGGGCCGCCACGCCAGCGGTTACAGCGGCTTTCGCTACGATGTCACCGACCTCGCCAATTGCGGCGGCGCCAACACTCTGGCCGTGCGCGTGGATGCTTCTGAGTTCGAGGGCTGGTTTTACGAGGGCGCCGGCATCTATCGCCACGTTTGGCTCACGAAATCCGGCCCGCTGCACGTCGCGCCGGATGGAACGTTCGTTTACA
This sequence comes from Verrucomicrobiia bacterium, assembly GCA_036501625.1. Taxonomy (GTDB): domain Bacteria; phylum Verrucomicrobiota; class Verrucomicrobiia; order Limisphaerales; family Palsa-1400; genus Palsa-1400. Next base: position 9,892 of record DASXZY010000045.1, on the reverse strand, counting down.
GCAAATTCGAGGGCAACGTGCCCGCCGGCCCAGCCGCCATTCACGTCCAAACGCAGGTGCAAAATGAGGAAAACACGCCAGCACAAGCCCTCGTCTCTTGCGACATCCTTGATCCAAGTGGAACTCAGGCTGCGCACTTCGAGCAACCCGTTGCTATGGAAGGCTGGACCAACAAAGAGGTTTCGCAGGAAGCAACTCTCGACAAGCCAATCCTCTGGTCGGTCAATTCCCCCAAATTATACAAACTTGTCACCACCATTCAGGTGGATGGCAAAGTGGCGGACCGCACTGAAACGGAATTCGGCGTCCGCACCATCGCGTTCGACCCCAACAAGGGCTTCCTGTTGAATGGGGAGTTCTGCGAAATCAAGGGCTCTTGCAATCACCAGGACCACGCCGGAGTCGGCTCGGCCCTTCCCGACCGCTTGCAATATTTCCGCGTCAGCCGTTTGAAGGACATGGGCGACAACGGCATCCGCACTTCCCACAATGCGCCCACGCCGGAGTTGCTCGAGGCTTGCGACCGCCTCGGCATGTTGGTCATGGATGAAAATCGCCTCCTCGGCAGCGATGCGCAAAACCTTGCCGATCTAGAGGGCCAAATCCTCCGCGACCGCAACCACCCCAGCGTGGTCATTTGGTCCCTTTTCAACGAGGAAGACCAGCAAACCACGCCCACCGCCCGGCGCATCACGACCACCATGCAGCGCGTCGTTCACGATCTGGACCCAACCCGCCTTTGCACAGCCGCCGGCAACGTCGGCAACACCTACGATGGCGTCAACAGCGTCCTGGATGTGCGCGGCTGGAATTATCACCCCGACGATGTCGATGCCTATCACCGCGAGCATCCCGGCCAGCCGGAAATCGGCACCGAACAAGCCAGCACCGTCTCCACGCGCGGCATTTACTCCAACGACGCAAAGCGCGGTTACGTCAGCGCCTACGACGACAACGCGCCGCCGTGGGCCAATACGGCCGAATATTGGTGGAAAATCTTCGCCGCCCGCCCGTGGCTTTCCGGCGGGTTTGTCTGGACCGGTTTTGATTATCGCGGCGAGCCGACCCCTTATAGCTGGCCATGCGTCAATTCACATTTCGGCATCATGGACACCTGCGGCTTCGCCAAGGACAATTTCTACTACTACCAATCATGGTGGAGCGATCGCACCGTCCTGCATCTGCTCCCGCATTGGAATTGGCCGGGCAAAGAAGGCCAGAACATCGACGTCCGCTGCCTGAGCAATTGCAAGGAGGTGGAATTATTCCTCAACGGGACCAGCCTCGGCCGCAAAACGATGCCCGCCAATTCCCATTTGCAATGGCAGGTCCCCTACTCTCCGGGCGTCCTGCTCGCCAAAGGCTACAAGGACGGCCAGGACATCGCCGAAACCAAAGTTGAAACCACCGGCCCCGCCGCCGGCATCAAACTCACCCCCGACCGTGATTCCATCAACGCCGATGGCGAGGACCTTTCCATCATTACCGTGGCCGTGACGGATTCGGCCGGGCGCATCGTGCCAGTGGCTGACAATCATATTGAGTTCGCGCTTAACGGCCCCGGAAAAATCATTGGCGTCGGCAATGGCGATGCCAGTTGCCATGAGCCGGACGTGTACATCGCGGAGCAGCCCAGCCATTCGACCGCCTTGCGCGATTGGCGCATCAAGCGCGGCGCCCAATATCCGCAACCGAAGGAGGCCGCCGAGAAATTCGATGACAGCGGATGGGACAAAGTCAACGTCAGCCGCCAGGGCGGCCCGCTCAATCCGCGGGAAACCGCCATTTATCGCACCGAATTCGAGGCCGCCCCCGCCATGCTCGCCGCTTATTCTGTCAATATCGATTTCGGCATGATCGACGACGACGGCGTGGTTTATGTCAACGGGCACAAGGCGGGCGAGTCCCACGATTGGAATTCGCAGCCAGCTTTCGCCATCGGCCAATTCCTCCATGAAGGCGTCAACACGATTGCCGTTTCCATCCAGAATCGCGACGGCGAGGGCGGCATCAACAAAGGAGTTTCCCTCGTCGTGCTGGACAAGCCCGCGGCCCCGGATTGGCAGCGCAGCGTCTTCAACGGATTGGCCCAGGTCATCGTGCAAGCCGGGCGCGAGCCGGGCGCAATGAGTTTGACAGCGCGCGCTCCCGGCCTGGCGAACGCCACCCTCAATATCACCGCCGGCGCGGCCGCGCCCCGTCCCTCCGTGCCATGACCGCGCCCCATAGAAAGCTCACACCCATGCCTAACGCCACGCCTTATGCGCCCATTCCGGCGCAGCTTTTCACTGGCAACCGCGAACGCCTGGCGGCCCTGCTGCCGCCCAATTCACTGGCCGTCATCAATGCCAATGACATTCCGCCGACGAACTCCGATGGCACCGCCGCCTCCATCCCGAACTCGGACATGTTTTATTTGACAGGAGTGGATCAGGAGCAATCCATTCTCGTGCTTTATCCAGGCGCCGATGAAGAAGATCACCGAGAGTTGCTTTTCCTGCGCGAAGGCAATCCCGAAAACGAACGCTGGGAAGGCCACAAACTGACCAAGGAAGAAGCCCAGGCCCAAACCGGCATCCGCCAGATTCATTGGCTCCCGGAATTTTCGCGCCTGTTCCACCGCCTCATCTGCGAGAGCAGCCAGGTCTTCCTCAATTCCAACGAACACAAGCGCGCCATCATCGAAGTTGAGAGCCGCGACGCGCGCTTCGCGGCCGATACCCAGCGGCGCTACCCATTGCACGAGTACCGCCGGCTCGCGCCCTTGATGCACCAGCTTCGCGCTGTCAAGTCGGACATCGAAATCGGATTGATCCAGCAGGCGTGCGACGCCACGGCGGCGGGCTTCGAGCGCGTGCTTCGCTTCGTCCGTCCCGGCGTCGGCGAATGGGAAGTCGAGGCGGAATTCGCGCATGAATTCATCCGCCGCCGCTGCCGTTTCGCCTATTTGCCGATTATCGCGGGCGGCCCCAGCGCCTGCGTGCTGCATTACGTCGCGAACAGCGCCAAGTGCCGTCCCGGCAGCCTGCTCCTGCTCGATGTCGCCGCCGCCAGCCACAATTACAACGCGGACATGACGCGCACCATTCCCGTCAGCGGCCGCTTCACGCGCCGGCAAAAGCAGGTTTATAACGCCGTCCTGCGCGTCTTGCGGCAATCCGTTGACGGCTTGCGCGCCGGCAAGAAAGTCAAGGATTGGCAAAAAGAAGCCGAGCACGCCACGGAAAAAGAACTGGTCGATCTCGGCCTGCTGACCACGAGCGAGATCAAGCGCCAGGACCCCGCCCGCCCTGCTGTCAAGAAATATTTCATGCACGGCCTCGGCCATCCCCTGGGCTTGGACGTCCACGACGTCGGCCTGACCGTCCAGCCGATGCAGCCCGGCTGGGTCATGACCGTCGAGCCGGGCATTTACATCCCCGAGGAAGGCTTCGCCGTGCGATTGGAAAACAACATCCAGGTTACCGCCGGCGCCCCCATCGATTTAATGTCCCACATCCCCATCGAAGCCGGCGAAATCGAATCCCTAATGTCAAAAAGAAAATAAGAAAACGAGCCGCCCGCCCAGCGCGCGCAAGCGGCCCGCAAGGCAAGCTTGCCTTGCGCGCGGGATGGAGGTAAAGTATCCGTTCAATTGGGAGACGCCAGTTTAGCTCAGTTGGCAGAGCAATGCTTTCGTAAAGCATGGGTCGCCGGTTCAAATCCGGCAACTGGCTCCAGTTGCAATTCAATGGCTTGCGCGGGTTTTATTGAAGATTTTTTTGTTTTCTTCTTGCGCTAGTGCAACATTAGTGCAACACTTCACGCATGAGGACGAATCCGTCACGAACTCAATCGCAATGGCCGCGCAAAGTCCGCGTTGGCCGTGTCACCGTGCCCGTTTATCGCCGTCAAGCGCCGGGCGGACACGTTTGTTTCCAAGTGGCCAATTACGCCCAAGGCAAGCGCCGTCTCGACTCCTACCCCGATGAAGCAACAGCCTTGGAACAAGCAAGCAAGCTCGCCCGGCAGTTGAGCGAGCGCAACGTCGTGGCCGCTGGCATGACCAACGCGGAAGCCGCCGATTACGCTTCCGCCGTCCAGACTCTCGCCCCGTTCAACGTGAACTTGTCCGCCACTGTCGGCACAGTGGCCGAATGCCTCAAACTGGTTGGTGATTTGCCGAATATCCACGCCGCCGTGAAGTTCTACGCGGCCCGCAACAAGAAAATCACGCGCAAGTCCTTTGCCGACGTGGTTTCCGAGATTCTGGCGATCAAAGAGGCCCGCCGCGCGTCACCGCGATACCTGGAGGATTTGCGCTACCGTTTGAACCGGATGGCCGATGGCTTCTGCAAGGAAATCGGCAACGTCGCGACGGCGGAAATTACGGCATGGTTAGACGCCCAAAAATTCAGCGCCCAAGGTTATGCCGACTACCGCAGCCGTCTGCATTTGCTCTTCGAGTTCGCCGTGTCCCGTGGTTACGCCGTTGATAATCCCGTGGCCGGGGTGGAGCGCATCAAACTCAGATCGGGCGACGTGGAGGTTTTCACGCCCGCCGAAATGGCCCGGTTGCTCAAAGCCGCGTCCGCCGAATTCCTGCCATGCCTCGCCATCGGCGGATTTGCCGGGTTGCGGAGTGCAGAAATCGAAAGACTGGAATGGAGCGACATTCACCTTGCCGAAAGATTCATTGTGGTAGGGGCGAGCAAAGCCAAGACCGCTGGCCGTCGCATCGTTCCCATAAGTGACAACCTCGCGGAATGGCTCCAACCGTATGCGCAACAGCAAGGCAATTTGTGGCAGGCGGCACACGATAAATTTTACGAGGCGCAACAGGACGCCGCACAAGCCGCTGGCCTAAAGTGGAAGTCCAACGCACTCAGGCACAGTTACGCCAGCTATCGCTTTGCGCTCACCAACGACGCCGGGCGCGTGGCGGGCGAGTGCGGCAACAGCGCCGCCGTCATCCATCGGCACTACCGCGAGCTTGTGAAAAAAAGCGATGCGGAACGGTGGTTCAACATGATGCCGGAAGCCCCGGCCAACGTCCTGGCGCTTGCCGTTGCCGAAAGGTAAAACGCTCGATGATACCGAAGAAGAATCCCGCGCAAGAGGAGTCCATGAAAGACTCCATCCCACAAGAACCTCCCCATTCCGCTCGCAATCTGTCACAACTCAATTTCGCCGCGCAGCACTGGTGGAAAGACCGGGCATTTATTCAACGGCTCGCGGAGGGTGATATTTCGATTGAGGAACAAAAAGCAGCCGTGTGGTACGAAGCCGCACGCCGCCGCCCAGAAGTCCAACAAGCATGGCTCGAAGGCCAGTTTTCACTTATGGCTAACGGCTGGCAGTTCTTCACTAACTACGTAGTGAATTACCTGATCCAATCGTGGCTCGATCTTGACACCATCCAAAAGGCCAGCCTTATCCATGTGAGTTACGGGCCGTGGTCAGTCCCGCCAGAAGGATATTCAACATTTCCAACTCACCAAGAGCAGCAACGCAAGGTTGCAGTGCAGGTATTGAAGTTACCTGATAAAAACGACGCCGATGCGGCGCAGCGATTCGTAGAACACGCCCGGCAATTTGCGGACAACGGCTTTGTTATCGTGGCGGTGGACAAAAAACAAAAACAAGCAATCCGCGCGGCCTGCGCGGCGATTGAGGCACTGCCGCCGACGTTCCGAAAAGCCGACTTTGAACAATATGTTGTTTACGGTGTTCCGCCTAATATCTCCCAGGCAGACGAACAGGAGTTGAAGCAAAAGGAAAAGGAGGGGACTTTGACAAACCAGTACATGGATGAACTTTGGCGGAAATACCCACCACCGCCTACGAATAACCTTAGTGCGCCGTGGCACAAAATCGCCGAAGGCCGTGAGCGCGTGCTCCACAAACGCGCCCGGAAGGGAAAGGCAATTGAAGGAAAGAAGTTCAACTTTGAGAGTATTTGCCACGAACTCGAAGCCTTTGACACTGGTTGCGTATCGGATTTCGTAAATGCCGTGCGCCTTTAGGCGCATTTGCAACACGCTGAATTGCAAGTGTTTGTGCTTACCTATAGGTAACGAGGTTATTGCAGCCCGCCCGTGAAGGCGCAATGTTTCCGCATGAAGATAAACAATTCATGCAAGCCGGAAGCCGCCACCGGCATTAAGCTGGCGGAACACGACACCATCCCGCGATTCGGGGACAAGCGGGATGTCGGCGAAATGGCCGGCGGTTTCAGCAAGCGTTGGGTTGATGACCAACTGGCCTTGGGAATGCCACATCTGAAACTCGGACAGCGCCGAGTGCGGTTCGACTTAGCCGAAGTCCGGGAATGGCTCCGCCAAAAGTACCACGTCCAGCGCCGCGCCGCGCCGCAGAAAGCGAGCGCGGCACCATGACCGCCGCCGACACCCGCCCTGCCGAGCTAGAGCGCAGCATTGCCGAAAAACGCGCGAAACGCCTCGCCACAACGCCAGACAGGTGGAAAGGCCATTTCGTGGCTTCTTGGGCGTTGAAACGCACGCCCGGAGGGGTTCAGATGCCATCTTGTTCACCTCGACGAGCGATTAAGGCATTCTGCTTGGAATGCGTTGGCTTTGATCGGGCCACTGTGACCGGATGCACGGCCTTTGCCTGCCCGCTGTGGAATTTCCGGCCATTCCAGGAACAGGCGGCAAGGTGAGAAGAATTGTCGCGTGCCGCCGCCACTTAACGCGCCAAATCTGAATTTCTATGGCACGATCATTTCAAGCGCCTCTCGCAGAGGCAAAGCGCATTTTGCCTCTGCCCGACTTGATGAGGAAGATCGGTGACAGTGACCATGCCAAGCAATCCGCGCGTTGCCCGTTTCACGAGGATGAACATGCCAGCTTTTCAGTTTTTCACAAAGACTCCGCTTGGTTTTGGAAATGTCATGCCGGTTGCGGTCATGGCGATGGCGTGGACTATCTCAAAAAACGAAAAGGGCTTTCGACACGCGATGCCATTGCCCTTTATTGCCGCGAGGCCGGATTGAACGGCGCAACGGAATCGGTAGAAGATGGCACGGAAACTTTCGACTGGCCGCAATACGTTTTCGCGTTGACTGCCGATGCAAAACGCAATTTGTCCGACTGGCGCGGTTTTTCACCGGGTTTTGTTGAGTGGTTGCATAGCGAAAAGGTCGCGGGCATTTACCGGGGCAAGATCGCCCTTGCGGTTCACAAGGCTGGTCAGGTTGTAGGCTGTCATTATCTGGCCGACCGTGGGAAAAAACTGTGGCGGTATTACCCCAAGGGAAACGGCACGCAGCCACTCGTCTTTGGTGACGTGAAGGCCGCCACCAAAGTTCTTTGTTTCGAGTCACAATGGGACGCCTTCGCCGTCATGGACAAACTCGGCTGGCACGAAAAGGCGCAGACCGGCACCGCCGTTTTCATTACGCGCGGTTCTGAAAACTCAAAACTGATTAGGGGCAAGTGCGACCGCGCCGCCGTCATTTACGCATTTGTCCAAAATGACGAGGCGAAACCGGACGGGACGATTCCCGCTGAAGTATGGCTGGCCAATCTGGCCGCCAATGCTGGTTGTAAAGTCATGCGCGTAGTAACGCCAGCGGCACACAAGGACGCGAACGATTGGACGTGTGCCGGGGCGACCAAGGCCGACATTGAGATCGCTATGAGCGACGCGAAGCCGGTTGAAACAGCGCAAAATTCGGCCGCGCCAACCGTGTCGCAGCCACGACCCGATGGCGACCGTTTCATCATTCTACCATCCGGCGACGTTTCATATTCCGAATCCGCACGCGAGATTTTTGCACGTATTGCCCCCAGCCATAAGCTCTTTTATCGTGGCGGCGCGTTGGCCGAACTGGTGCGCGACGATGACTTTGCGCGATTGGACGTTGTAAAGCCGGACGCTTTCCGCAGCCGGGTTGAACGGCACGGCACTCTCCTGGCTTGGCGCACTGGCGCTAACGGTAAACCTGTTTTGAGTCCAACCCGAATGAGCGGGGAACAGGCAAAAGCCCTGATTCTGGCAGCGGAAGCACGCGAAATCCTGCCATCTGTGGCGGCGGTGTTGAATTGTCCAGTGTTGGTCGAGGTGGACAGCAAAGCCGTAGTACTGGCGTGCGGCTACCACGCACGAAACGGTGGATTGCTCATTTTGGAAGGCGACACACCGCCAACCGTACCGACCACGGAAGCAGTCAGCGCCTTGATGCGGATGGTGGAGCAGTTTGATTTTCTCACACCGGGCGACCACAGCCGCGCACTGGCGGCTCTGATTACCCCGGCGCTGCGGATAGGCGGTTTTCTCCTCGGCAGGATTCCGATTGACATAGGCGAGGCCGACCAAAGCCAAAGTGGAAAAGGTTTTCGGAATGACCTTACGTGCGCGCTTTATAACGAGACCAGCTATTTCGTTACCGCCCGCAATGGCGGGGTTGGAAGCACTGATGAAAGTTTCGCCGCCGCGCTCGTTGCTGGCCGTCCCATTATCTGCCTCGATAATTTTAGAGGCAAAATTGACTCGCAAAACCTGGAAGCATTTTTGACCTGTCCGGGATTGTTTCCGGCCCGAATTCCGCATCGGGGCGAAGTTCAGATTGACCCGCGACACTTCATCTTGCAGATGACTTCCAACGGAGTCGAAACAACCCGCGACTTGGCAAATCGTGCCAGCATTGTACGAATTCGCAAACGAACCGGCTTCGCTTACCGCGACATTCTTGGCGAGGTTAAGGCGCGTCAACCTTACTACTTGGGTTGCATGTTCTCCGTCATTGCCGCGTGGATTGCCGCTGGCAAACCGCGCACCAGCGAGACCCGCCATGATTTCCGCGATTGGTCTCAGACGCTCGATTGGATGATTCAAAACATCCTAAAAGCCGCGCCCTTAATGGACGGCCATGAAGCGGCGCAGGAAAGAGTCAGCAATCCGGCGCGGTCTTGGCTGCGCTCGGTGGCGCTGGCTCTGGACGGTGGTGACCGGCTTGGCGTTCCCGTCATCGCCAGCGACATCGTAGAACTTTGTGAGGCTCACGAAATTGCGATTCCCGGCTTGAAATCCTCGGATGAACCTACGGCAAGGCGCAAAGTCGGAATTCTGATGGCGAACCTTTTCGGTAATGGCCAGGCCGTCGAAGTGGACGGCTACCGCGTTAATCGTGAAACCGCGTTCCATCACCGCGCAGAAGGCGGACCTGTGGACGTAAAAAACTATATATTCGCCCGCCTATGAGCATCCGCACCAAGCGCACCAAGCGCACCAAGACACATAACTTTGTTGGAAATGGGGGTATTTCTAAAAGAGTTATAGCTCTTGGTGCGCCTTGGTGCGGCGGCAAATTGCGGCAGAACACTGACGCCGCACAAGCAACGGAGGAATCCGGGTGACAACGAAACAACCGATCATCCGCCCTGGCCAAAAAAAGGGCTATACCAAGGCCACGCGCCAGCAAATTGAACACCGAATTGAAAGCGCCGCCCTGCTACGGTTCTGCGGTTTCAACAAATCAGAGATTCATCGGGTTTTCCGAGCGTTCTACGGAGTCGAGTGGCGGCAGACCGACCGCTACATCTACATGGCTATTGCGGGCGTGCGCGAGGCCCGCGAAAGCCTACCCCGTAGCCCGGCCAAGCGGTACGCGATTTTGCTGCACTCGTTGATTTGAAATGACTTACGACGTTCTTGCCGGAACGCCGAATCCCGCTACATACGGAACTTTTGTGGAGCAAAAGCGGCGTTAGGCCGTGGACAGACGTGCTCCAGACCCCCCATTTTGCCGCTTTGGAACGCCATGTAAGGGTTTCCAAACGACCGCCTCATCAACCGGCCAGCACGCGCTGTTTCGCTTCCCACCGGCGAAGCCGCCGCTCCAGGCTGATGGCGCTCATATTGACGCCCTTTATTCTCGGAATCATCCTCA
>DASXZY010000044.1:0-5380 GCA_036501625.1 Verrucomicrobiia bacterium | reverse complement strand
CCTGCCCGGCAGAAAAATCACGCCCCAACAAATGGCCAGCATCAGTTTGAAACCGGGGCGCTTTCATGGCGAATGGAATTACGTCATCTACCCCAATCAAAACAGGAACTTGTAAATGTTATTTATTGACGCCGCCTAACCGGATGACACTGATGCGATCTGTGATAGTTTTTGTCTCAAAATCTCGCTTCTAGTAGTATAACAGCCATCACCGGCAACCCATGAACGAATCGAATAGCGAAGAAACCATTGTTGTGGAGGCATTGCGACTGCCGCCTGCCGAACGCTCCGCATACCTCGATCAGGCCACTGGCGGCAACAGGACGCTCCGCCAGCGCGTGGAATCTCTGCTCACAAGTTACCAGGATGGGGATTTTCTGGAGCAATCGGCGGCGCCTGTGCTCCAGCGGATGACGGCCCCTGCCCCGCCGCTGACCGAAAGAGCCGGCGACAAGATCGACCGCTACAAATTGTTGCAACAAATCGGCGAAGGCGGCTGCGGCGTCGTTTACATGGCCGAACAGGAAGAACCCGTCCGCCGCCGCGTCGCCCTTAAAGTGATCAAGCTCGGCATGGACACCAAGTCGGTCATCGCCCGCTTCGAGGCCGAGCGCCAGGCGCTGGCGATGATGGACCATCCCAACATCGCCAAAGTGCTTGACGCCGGGGCCACGGACGCCGGGCGGCCATACTTCGTGATGGAACTGGTGCGCGGTCTGAAAATCACGGAGTACTGCGACGAAGCCAAACTCTCATTCCGCGCGCGGCTCGACCTGTTCATGCGGGTTTGCCACGCCATCCAGCACGCACATCAAAAAGGCATCATTCACCGCGACATCAAGCCGTCGAACATTCTGGTCACGATCAACGATGGCGTGCCGGTGCCCAAAGTCATCGATTTCGGCATCGCCAAGGCCACTGGCGGCCAGACACTCACGGACAAAACCGTGTTCACTGCGTTCGAGCAATTCATCGGCACGCCGGCTTACATGAGTCCCGAGCAAGCCATGCTGACGAGCCTGGACATTGACACGCGCAGCGACATTTACGCGCTGGGCGTGCTGCTCTACGAATTGTTGACGGGCAAGACACCCTTCGATGCGCAAGAACTGCTGTCGATTGGGCTGGACGAAATGCGCCGCACCATTCGCGAAAAGGAACCCGAGCGGCCCTCCACGCGCCTGAGCACACTGCCAGACAAGGAATTGAGCACGACGGCCCAGAGGCGCGGCATCGACGCTCCCAGGCTCATGGGACAGTTGCGCGGGGATTTGGACTGGATCGTGATGAAATGTCTCGAAAAAGATCGCGCGCGCCGCTACGAAACGGCCACTGGGCTGGCGGCGGACATTGAGCGCCATGTGCGCAATGAGCCCGTGGTGGCCTGCCCCCCCGGCAACCTCTACCGGCTCGGAAAGTTGGTTCGGCGCAATAAGCTCGCATTTGCGGCCGTCAGCGTTGTGGGGCTGTCGCTCCTCGTTGGGATGACCGCCTCGGCGGCCTTTTTTTCCAGGGAGAAAGCCGCGCGTGTTCGCGCTGATGAACAGGCTGCAATCGCCAAAGCGGTCACGGACTTCTTGCAGGACGACATTTTGCGCCAGGCCGGTGTGGACAATCAACTGGCTGAAGGACTTTCCATGGACACCAACTTGACGGTCCGGCAAGCGGTGGATCGGGCGAGCCAGCGCCTGGAGGGCCGCTTCACCAACCAGCCGCTGGTGGAAGCGTCAATTCAGGAAATCCTGTGGGACATTTACGGAGGAATGGGTGAGCCCGGAACAGCCCTGCGACACGCGCAACGCGCCTTGGAATTACGCCAACGAATTCTGGGCTCCAAGGATCCATTGACGCTGCGGTCGATGTGGGACGTGGCAATAGGTTGGGAGGACACCGGAGATTTTGACAAAGAAGTTTCCGTTGCGAAGGAGGGGTTGCAACTGGCGAAGATCGTGCTCGGCCCTGAAGATCGTGAAACAATAAATTGGATGCAGCACCTGGGCGCGGCTTACAATGGTCTCGGCAAGAGCGATAAAGCGGTGCCTCTCTTGGAAGAAGCACTCAAAGTTGGCATAGCCCGGTTAGGCCCCGAAGATGCCGGGACGCTCTGGGGCCAGATACTCCTCGGGCAGGCTTATAATTCCGCGGGGCGTCCGGGCGACACCGTGCCGCTTCTTGAGAAGACTCTCAGGCTTTCCAAGAGCAAGGTCGGAGCGACCAACGACCTCTGGCGTTACAGTGCGGGTGCGCTCGCCGAGGCATACTTACAAACAGGCCGGCTGAACGACGCCGTCCTGCTGATGGAGGAGGAATTGAAGGCTCCACAGGATCCCGATAACACAACTTCACTTTCAACCAGACACAACCTGGCTAGCGCATACGTTGAAATGGGCCGTCCACAGCAGGCAATATTGTTGCTGGAACCTGTGCTAGACATTCGCCGGGCCAAACTTGGGCCGGACCACCGAGATACTGTATGTACCATGTATGAGCTTGGGGTCGCCTATGACGAGTCCGGTCAGGCGAACAAGGCGGTGCCGCTGCTGGAAGAGGCACTCTCCCATCGCAAAGCGCAACTTGGATCGGACGACCCAACGACGGTAGATTTCATGGACCAGCTTGGTGTGGCCTATCTGGATTCCGACCAGCCGAACAAGGCGGTGCCGCTGCTGGAAGAGGCACTCGCCCATCGCAAAGCGCAACCTGGATTGGGCCACGCAGATACGGTAACGATCAGGTACCACCTTGGTCTCGCCTATCTGGATTCCGGCCAGGCGAACACGGCAGTGCCGCTGCTGGAGGAGGGAGTTGCCCATCGCAAGGCGCAACTTGGAGTGGACGACCCAAGGACGCTAAAAGCCATGGACAGGCTTGGGGTCGCCTATGCGAATTCCCATCAAGACAACAAGGCAGTGCCCCTGCTCGAAGAGGTGCTTGCCCATCGCAAGACGCAACTCGGATCGGATCACGCAGATACGGTAAGTACCATGTTCAGCCTTGGGGTCACCTGTTTGAAGTCCGGCCAGGTGAACAAGGCAGCGCCGCTGCTGGAACAGGCAGTTGCCCATTTCAAAGCGCAACTCGGGAGCGAAGATCCCCAGCTAAGAGATTCGATCATTGATCTGGCTGAGGCCTATGCGCGCCAAAGTAAATGGAGCGAAGCAGCCGCTGATGTGTCACGATTAACAGATTTCAACCGGGAATACTGGTGGGATCGCCACTTCCTGGCGGCTCTGTTGCTCCAAATGGGTGAAATGGATCGCTACCGGGGACTATGCACGCATTGGCTGACGCAAGGTGCCGGCACGAAAGACCCTGGTCTCGCCCGTGCCATCGCCAAAGATTGTCTCCTTTCGCCGTCGTCAGGGGCAGACCTTCAGGAGGTGGCTAAACTGGCGGATTTCGCGCTCAGCCAGACGAACGATCCGGATTCGACCTGCTGGGGCCAGCTTAGCAAAGGATTATCCGAATACCGGCTGGGACGGTTCGCCGAAGCAGTGCCATTGCTCCAACTGGCTCTCTCCCGCCCTCATCCAGAGCGCGATTTGCAAGTCCAGCCGGTGCTGGCCATGTCTTATTGGCAGCTTAAGCAAACCGCCTCGGCGCGAACGGCGCTGGCCAGCGCGGCGGAAATTGAAGCCCGGTTGCCAAAACTTGGCGGCGCGGCCGACTTGGGGCACGAATGGTTCAACTTGATCGCCGGCAACCAACTCCTGGGGGAGGCTCGAACGCTGATTGAGGGCAGCCCGCCGGACAAGGCGAAGCCCCAATGACCGCAAACGCATGAGCGACATAACTCAGACTCTTGAAGGCATCCTGCGCGGCGACCCGAACGCTGCCGATCGATTACTACCGCTGGTCTACGAAGAATTGCGCCGCCTGGCCGCGGCCAGGATGGCCCTTGAAACCCCGGGGCAAACACTCCAGCCTACCGCGCTGGTCCATGAAGCTTGGGTGCGCCTGACCGGCGGTGACAATCGCAAATGGAACGATCGCACGCATTTTTTCGCCGCCGCCGCCGAGGCAATGCGGCGCATCCTGGTGGATAACGCGCGGCGGAAGCGCGCCGCCCGCCACGGCGGCGGCCAACTGCGGGTGGAAATGCCGGAAATTGCGGCTGCCTCCGCCCCTGACGATGATCAACTGCTCGCCCTGAACGACGCGCTGGAGAAATTTGCGATAGTGAGCCAGCAGAAGGCGGAGTTGGTGAAGCTGCGCTATTTCGTCGGCATGACGACCGAGGAAGCGGCCCAGGCGCTGGGCATTTCCGTGCCCACCGCAAGCCGTTATTGGACTTACGCCCGCGCCTGGCTCGCGGACGAAATCCGCGCCCAGCAACGACAGTAAAAGACGACCGATTCGGGTCCAGTTCAGTCTTTCGAGAATTCTCGCATCCGGCTGATAAGTTTTTGCCCGAAATTTCGCTTATGTCAGTGAACGAACACAGAAAATCCGTCAAACGAAAGGAAAAATTATCATGGAAAAAATGATGCGATCAACCGGAACAAACGCATTCATCGCGCTGGCCCTGGCCATGTCCATGTCCCTCACCAGTTTGCAGGCCAGGGAGATCACGGTCCCTTCTGGCTCCATTCTCACCATTCAACAAGGCGTGGATGCCGCCGCTCCGGGAGACACGGTCACCGTCCTCCCGGGAATCTATGATGCCGTCACGATTTTTCCGAATAAGCCCGGCTTAAAACTCAAAGCTTCAGGACCACCGGGTTCCATCCAGGTGGTTGGACTCGGCACTCCGGCGTTCAATGTTGGCATTGATGTGCAGGCTGACAACGTGAGCGTGCAAGGATTCGTCGTCTCAGAAGCCACGATTGGGATTCGCATCGTCGGGACTTCGCAAGGTGTGACCGTAACGGGTAACGCGGTAGGCAACCTTGCCAATGCCGAGACGACAGCCGTGCGGGTCGAATCCTCCGCCGGCGCGGAGGTGACGCAAAATACAACCTTTGGCAACTCTGCGGGGGATGGCATCAATGTTTATATGTGTTCCAACATTCATGTGGACCACAATGGCATGGGTTTTATCCTGCTGACCGATGCAACAGGGTGTGAGGTTGACCATAACACCGTGGAGGGCGGCGGCATCTCTCTGAATTCCGGGGACGATCAGAGTCATATCCACCACAACGAAGCGAACGGAGCCTCCATTGGCATCTTCGTTTTGAGCTCCGCCGATTGCACGCTCGACCACAACGACGCGGACAACAACAGTGAGTTCGGCATCTACTGCCAGGGCTTTAGGATAGGCTACATTTTGCTAGACAAGGGGTGAGGGTCCGCTATAAGATGCCGTCCATGAAAATTGACGGGCGGACATTAGATCACAAGACATTGGAACATCTGCGCGTCACCGCCGTGCGGCGAG
>DASXZY010000043.1:0-4582 GCA_036501625.1 Verrucomicrobiia bacterium | reverse complement strand
AAAAAACTTCTGGTGTGACGTGGGAGCAGGTGTTGAAGCAGATGCGTCCGTGGCTGGTGAAGTTGATCGGCTTTTGTCATTGCTGCGGCAGAAAGTTTGACGATGTAAGCGTCATTATTACTTAACATAGTAATACTAGGCGCGCGCACTTTTCACCAATTCGTGAGAGGATAAGCCAAGCGGCGTTTGGTGTCAATCTTCTCGATCTCAATTTGGGGCATGAATCTGACATGGCTCGAACTGTGACTCTAGTCACAGCAATTGTCAAATGGCTTTCGTTTTATCAATATGGCGTGGCAAAATACATCTTGCGAGAGGCCGTTGCCTCCAATGTTGTCCGGCTCCTTCGAGAGGAGCGTGAAAAACGTGGCCTTTCGATGAACGTCGTGGCCCAACATTCCGGCCTTTCCCATTCAATTATTAGTCTCATCGAACGGAATTTGCGAAATCCAACGTTGGACACGCTTTTGCGAATTTCCGAAGCCTTTGAGATTGATTTGGGCGAGGTCATCACGCGAGCGCGAAAGGAACTCCCCAAGTAATGTGAGGATAGAGGAGAAAAAAAAGCCAAGGACCGCTGCCGAAACCATCCGGCGCGGTCAGGGAATCGGAAAGCAGTGCCCCACCCGTCGCGCAAGACTGTGAGCTTTCGATTCCCCTTGAAAGACTACGCCTCGAAACTCACAGACTTGCGCTCCTCCCTTGGCAAATTTCCAAAGCCGTCGCTCCACTCCGCTTTTTGGTCTGTCCGCTGATCCGCGACCCTTTTCCCCCCACGCGGGCGGCCAGCCCAAACGCTCCATTCCACTCACGGCTTCAGAAATTTCCAAGCGAGCCGGGACGTTACGCGCGTCAGTCATGCTTCATGCCCGCCCCTGGCCCCCGGCATGAATCCCGCCAGACGCGCCGCTCCGCGATAGTGTGAGGTAGGAAGCCCCACCGCCCCAAAACTGGATGTGTTTTCAAGTCCCTTTTTGCTGTGCGTTCTCAGCCTCTCGCCCTCCACTAGCCTGCTTCCAACAGGGGGCCGGGCGCGGTTCCTCCTGAAGGCGACCTCCGCTGGCCGCCCTGTTCCGCAGGCTTTTTTCGTGAAAGGGCGAGAGGCCGAGAACGCACAGCAGAAAAAAAAGACTATGAAAACATATACAAATTCAGTTTTAGATTCAGAGCTCCAGAACCGGACCGCACAGCGCAACGGGAACAAACTGCAAAGAATTGATTTCAGCCGAAGGCATCGGAACCGGGCATTGCGGACGGAATCGCTGTTGCATCTTATTCGCCGGGAGGCACCGGAGTTTTGGGAATTGGCGGAAGTGGTTGGACGGTGGGTTTGGATTCGGTTTGACTGCAAACAGCCGAGGCAAATCACGGCAGCCTTGGCCGAGCTTGGCTTTCATTGGAACAACCGGAGGCAGGTTTGGCAGCACCCTTGCGGTACGTTGACCCCGTCCAGCAACCGAGACCCGCGCCGGAAATACCGCAGTTATTTTCCGGCAGACCTGATGGCCGCTTGAAAGGAGAACCTACCATGAAACGAAACAGACGCCGCTTGCCGATACCGCAGCACGAGTTTTTCTTCGTACCGAACACCTTTGGCTTGATTGCCGAGACCGCGCTAGACGGAGAACGTCTGGCCCGTGAACGCGACGAGGCAGACCGCGCCCGGATTCTCGCAGAGAAAGCGCAGGCGGCGCTGTTCACCACACCACCACGAAAACACTGATACCATGAACACGAACGAAGACGAATCATCGCCCTTTGAGGCAATTGTTTACACCTACACCCGCGCCCACGCCGTTGCAGACGGATTTCAGATTGAAGTCACAAAGACGGCACAGGAAGCCGGAATCCGCTTTCCGGTCTTTTTGACCCGCGCCGTCTATGACGCTTATGTCACCGTGCCGCCCGACGTGGCCGACCAAGATGAAGCAGGACGGCTGTTTGATATTGTCTGGATGCTTCGTTTTGCCATCCGCAAAGCGCATCCCGGCAAAACCCGTCTGCCGTTTGCGCTTTACGTGCGCAACGACAACCGCCGCCCACGACTGGTGAAGTTGATCGCCACTTGTGGCGCACTCGACGTGGACGACCCGCAGCCCTCCATTACCGTGCAGATGGCCGACGAGGATTGACCGCCTCGCAAGATTCACGCGGCTGGACTGGCAAAAGTTCAGTCGTGTTTTTTCGTAGTTGGGGACTTGCGCCGTCCCCAAACCCCGGCGCTGGGCTTCACGCCAGCCCAGGCCCGCGCCAAAGGGCAAGCCCTCTGGACACCCTTTCCGCTGCGCTGGCTTTATCGCTTCGCGCCGCCTTTCCTAACGATGGAAAGGATTCCAGTCGCCGGTCAATTTGCTTGAGCGATGGCCTCCACCGGCGGTCTGAAATCCACCGGCAGCAACTTGGGTTGCTCGTTGCGCGGCGAATTCTTGCCCCATTCCTTTTCCCAATCGTCCAGAGACGGCACCGTCACTTCGGCGTGTTTCGAGTAGGCATGATGCACTGCCTTGGAGTTGTGCCCCAATGCTTGTTGCGCGAACCGTTCCGGGTATCCACACTTCAAGGCCCGTTCCGCCCAGGCATAACGATACGAGTGCAGGGACACGCCCGAAATCTTCAACCCCTGGCACCGTTGCTTGAATTCGGTGGCCCTGTCGCCGGCACGCATCGTGCGCAGATATGGATAGAGCGGCCCATCCGCCGGACGCCGTTTCAATATGGCCTCGATCTCTGCGCCGAAGCGAATCAGCGCCGGCTTGATGCCGATGCCGCCGCGCGATTTCAGTTTGGCCCGCGAATAACTAATTGTGCGGCTATTCCAGTCCACATCCTCGGCCAGCAGACAGGCCGCGTCCGTTTGTGACGCGCCGGTATGCCACAGCAGTTCGTAAAAATCCCGCCGCTCCGTGTTTTGTTCCCGGCCCACAATCGCTGCGTGTTCTTCCGCCGTGATGGCCCGCTTGGACTTGAACACCGGCTTGGGCCATTGCAGGCGCGGAATGACCGATTTAAGCAGCCATTCCATGCCCAGGGCATGATTGTGAATCCGCCGCAGATAGACGTTGGTGGACACTTTGCCGTCAGCCAGGGCACGGTCGAAATGCTCCGGGCGGGTTTCCGCCACCGCCAACTTGCGGATGAAGTCAAAATTCCTGTCCTTGACCGCCACTTCCCAGCGGCGCCGCGTCTCATCGGTTTTCTTGGACACGATATTCTCCATGACCTCTTGCCAGGTCCGCGTGGCCAACTTGGGATCAGCCCCGTTGAGATACACCCGCGCCAGCGACAGGTTGAAGTGCGGCTGCACCTTCGTTTCGTTGTGCGCCTGCAAGATGCGTTGCGCCTCAAACTTGTCGCTTGTCTTGAGACTCTTTTGTTCGCCAGTGGTTTTGTTTTTCAGGTAGAAGACGCCCCAGGGACGCCGAATCAAACCGAATGCTTGTTTCATTGTTTCACTCATATTTATGAGTGTGAGGCAATCGGCGACCGTCGCGTTAGCGAGCAGTGGGCCAGCGGTATCCGAGCAGACACAAGTTTCTGAACGGGCAGCCAATTAGGTGAAGATTCCGGTGAAACTCTGACTCCTGACCCATGCCAAACCATTGATTATCAATGGTTTAGATATGGAAGCGAGGGTCGGAATCGGGCGGCTCATGCCCGTTTCTTTGTGGAGAATATAAGATTTTTCCCTCGTAATTGCAAGTACTTTGTTACTACTTGGGCTAACCTCTTTTTTACCCCTTTACTGAAACTTTTACTGAAGGTTTCAGAACTAAAAGCCTTCGCCCCGCGTGCGCGACTCTAGGCGCATTATACGTTTGACACAAATCCGACACGCATCTTGGCTCTATTTGACAGTATTGCCTTCGGCTTTGCTGGCCCGGATTCTCGCCCCCTCGCCCTGGCTGCGGCGGCGATCCGCGCCCGTCCGGCCGTGCTCATCCGGCGCTTGGCAGGCGCGGCGGTGGGTTCAGTCTCCTTCCGTTTCGCCCATCGCGTCTTTTGAGCCAGCCCGATTTTCCTTCTGGCCGCCGCTGACATCTTCCGGCGAGGCGGCGCGGTCGTCGTCTCCGGCAATCCGTTGCCAAGTCCGCCATCAAATTCTGCCAACAGGTTTTGCAGCGCCTCGATTTGCTCCTTGATCGAAATGACCTGACGCAATTCCGCCACTGAATAATCTTTGAGCGATTTCATGGGCGGATAATGGGGTCTGTGGCAAGAATTGTCAAACGGTCGTACCCCCGCTTGGCTTAACGCGGCAGCGGAATTCGCCCCGCCCATGAGCCGAAGGCTTAATGGTGACTTCGTGATTTCCTAAGAGCCGCTCCCTCCGCTTCCTCCCGGTAGTCAACGCTGGAGATGAGGGAAGAAGGCAGAACCCTGACGACCGGAACGAAGCGGGACAATGGAGACGGCGAATCACGAAGCCAGAAGGCATATTACCTACTGCCAGGGCTTTAGGATAGGCTACATTTTGCTAGACAAGGGGTGAGGGTCCGCTATAAGATGCCGTCCATGAAAATTGACGGGCGGACATTAGATCACAAGACATTGGAACATCTGCGCATCACCGCCGTGCGGCGAG
>DASXZY010000042.1:0-117911 GCA_036501625.1 Verrucomicrobiia bacterium | reverse complement strand
GGTAGGAGTGACCTCGCTTCAAAAGCGCCACCGCCCTGGTGCGCCGCACCTGCAATTGTCGGGCAGAACCTTCGGGTCTCACGAACCATACTATGGCACAGTTCAGGAAACATATCCATTATTTATGCGAAGCTCAATAATAGAGGTGCATTTAAGGCATATCCTGCTATCACAAAATTCTACTTAGAATGTATAGAAAGGCTTTCCAATGGGGCGAGCATTCAAGAAGTCATGCAGGAAATAGTCGCATTGAAAGACTTCAATTTTCTTAAAGCTCCATCAATTACACTGCCAGTTGATAAGGAAGCGCAAACCAATGAGGATTTTTCTACGGAAGCCAAGTCCTACTCCTTTATCAAAGTCGCGTTGCCGAATGTTGCTCCTTGTAGCCTTTGCCATGCCCGTCTTCATAAGAATGGCATTACCACGGACCACATAACAGATAAATCAGAGGGTGGCACAAATAGTTTTGATAATCCACAACCAACTCATCCGTATTGTAATACTACTTATAAGAAGACTCTAAACCAAGGCGAGAAGCCATCGTAATCATGGCGTGCCTCGCCCATTTTGAAACATCATTGCCAGCTTTATCGGCGGCGTCTTTCACGGCATGGTATTCAGAATCCGACATCCTGACACGGACAATAAATCCCCTGGCCTGCCCTTTTGGGAGCCTTGGACGACCGGTTTTTGAAGATTTTTTCATTTTGTGCCACAAAAAGGTTTGACGGAATATACTTCCTGTGGCACAATATGTCCAGAATAAAGAATAAAGTTATGCCAAACAATTTGAATTTTGAAAAGCAAACGACGGTGATCAGCAACCTTGCGGAAGGCATGAGCATCCGCAGCGTCGAACGCGTTACCGGGGTTCACCGTGATACGATCATGCGCCTTGGCATTTCCGTAGGCGAAGGTTGCGCTATGGTAATGGACGCCAAGATGCGCAACCTTAATTGCCGCGCCCTGCAATTCGACGAGATTTGGGGCTTTATCGGCTCCAAGCAAAAGAATTCAGAGCGAACGGGCAATTATGGCGATGTTTGGACTTTCGTTGCGATTGATGTTGATTCTCGCATGGTTCCCGCCTTTTTGGCCGGGAAGCGCGATGGTTACACTGCAAATCAATTTGTGGAGGATATGGCTGGCCGTGTCAACGGACGCCCGCAAATCACTACGGATGCCCTTTGGCGTTTACCGGGAAGCCGTAGAACGCGGATTTGGCGCGAATGTTGACTACGGGCAGCTAATAAAAATATACAAGGACGCAGAACTCTCAGAGCAACGCACGTATAGCCCGCCGGTTTGCATCCGGGCGGAGCGGCACGTCATTGTCGGCAGTCCGCTCCGCGAGGATATTTCCACGTCATACGTTGAACGCCAGAATTTAACTATGCGGATGCACATGCGCCGTTTGACGCGCTTAACGAACGGATTCAGCAAGAAGTTTGAAAACTTCCGAGCGGCAGCGGGCCTGCATTTCGGCTATTACAACTTCTGCCGTATCCACAAGTCTTTGCGGATGACCCCGGCAATGGCTGGCGGTGTGACTGACCATATCTGGACGGTGCCAGAATTGATTAAGGCGGGAGCATGAGCAAGACGCTGGAAAAGATTCAAAGAGCCGTCGAAAAGACCGTTGGGAGCGCCGTCTCGCACGTCGAGACGGTGCCTGTTGCGGAGTCATTCCAAGAGAAACTCATCTGGAAAGGAATTGTGGAGGTTTTCAGGGTGAGCAATCCCCCGCCAGACAAGGCTTACGGCTGGATTGTCGCGGCAAGTGGTGGCCCTGATTATGTTTCCGTTTTGGGGATTCATCCGATCAATACACCGCTGGATGCAGTGCGAGCCTGGATAGTATCAGGCGGCAAAAAATGACCATTCAACTTCCATGCCAACCGGCTCAAAAATCGAAATTAGGACACTACCGGCTTGCCGGCTTGGTGGAAAAGTGGCAGTTTTTCGTGCATGAGCGCGATATTGACAATCAATTTGGGCGGGGGGCGTGACGCGTCCTCGCCGAGGGCCGAGTTGGCAGAGGAATTAAGCCTAAAGCGGTCCAATGACTGACACCCTGCGAGACCAGCTTGTATTGGTGTTCGGCGGCGCCTTGTGCGCCTGCCTCGGTTTTTGGCGAGTGTGGCGGCGCTGGCTGGAGGGGATGTCGGCCAGTGCATTTGCACGCCGCGGATTTGCATGCGCGTATTGGCTGCTTGCATTAACGGTCGTGAGCGACATCCTCGCGTCACTCAAACTTCAGCCTGACGATACAACGCCTGGGCAATTCACGGTTCTTTTTCTAATAGGCGCGGGAATGATGCTCCAGATGGCATTGACCGCTTTCGTGCTTGCGCCGGTGGCAATGCGGTTTTCGCGTCGGCCATGTTCCTTGGCCAAGACTTTGCTCATTCTGGAAAGCGGCGCTTTTCTTTCGATGCTCATATGGGCGATCGGGTTAGTCGCTTTCGTGCGCGCATACAGGCAATTGCTGTCAGATTGAAGCGTTGCCGCCGCGCCGAGCGATTTGCGGATGAAATTCAACGGACTGCGAGCCGCCGGCAAGAGGATTGATTTTGCGAATTGGTTTTGAGATGATCACGGGCGTCGCAGCACTCATGACAAATAAGGAAATAAATCATTATGGCCGTCCCTAAACAGCTTCCCACTTCCGCGCTGAACGAAACTTTTGCCGGAGTCACTTACCACATCGAAGGCGAACTTGTGCCGGTGCTGCACTTGGAATTAAGCGGGGTTGGCGTTTATTTCGAACATCATATTCTTTTGTGGAAGGACCCGGCGGTGCAGATCGGCTTGCATCCGATGCGCGGCGGGTTCAAGCGGATGCTGGCCGGGATGCCCTTTCTGCTCACCGGCGCAACCGGGCCGGGGCGGATTGCCTTCAGCCGCGACGGAGCCGGGCACGTGTTCGCCCTGCACTTGGCGCCGGGAATCGGCGTGGACGTGCGGGAGCATCAATGGCTGGCGGCAACCGATGGCGTCGAGTACGGCTTCACGCGCGTCAAGGGCGCGGCCAACATGCTCCTGGGCGGCACCGGATTTTTTATCGACAGCTTCCGGGCCGGGTCGCGTGAAGGAATTCTTTGGCTGCACGGCTACGGCAACGTATTCGAGGTGACGCTCGCGCCGGGCGAGGCCATTGACATTGAGCCGGGCGGATGGATTTACAAGGACCAATCCGTGCAAATGGAGACAATCTTCCAAAGGCTTGCGACGGGGCTTTTTGGCGGCGGGGGCCAGATTTTCTGGAACCGCTTTACCGGCCCGGGAAAAATCGCCCTGCAATCCATGTACTTTCATTTGGAAAGCGGCGAATAAGATTTCTGTCCGGGGCGATGCGGTTGACTGTGCATTCAAACGCCCACCCTCCGCGCGCAAAAATGGTTGAAACATTTTTGCGCCTGTGTGTCTCTATGAAGACAGAACTTTGAATAACCCTTTGCAAATGAATGAAGCTTCCGTAAGCTGTGGCCGGTTGTCGGCAGCGGGGACTGCCCCAACAACATGCGACAATTTATAACTATCTCCGGCAACGCCTTCATGGAGTTGATTCGGCAGCCGGTCTTCCTGCTGCTGATGACGCTTTCCTCCTTGTTTGAGGTTTTTCTGGCCTGCATCAATTATTTTGGGTTCGGCGATGAGCCTAAACTGGCCAAAAACACCGCGCTGGCGGTCATGTTGCTGGCCGGCCTTTTCGGGGCGGTGCTGAGCGCCTCAGCTTCGGTCGGGCGCGAAATCCGCAGCGGAACGGCCCTGGCCGTGCTGGCCAAACCGGTTGGGCGCGGGCAATTTCTGCTGGCCAAGTACGCCGGGCTGGCTTTGGCCTTATTCATCTTGACGTTTGTCGATTGCATCGGCGCCCTCCTCAACACGCGCATGGCCTTTGACTCTTATGGCGACATCGATTATCCGGGACTATCCGTTTTCTGCGGCGCGCTCGTGCTGGCCTACGTGATCGCGGGGCTGACCAATTATTTTTTGCGCCGGCCTTTTGTTTCGGATGCGGTCTTCGCGGTCGTCATCATGGCGATTGTCGCCTTCGCGGTCTTGCAGTTTATTCCGCGCGAGGCTGGCCGGATGGGCACGGACTACAAAGGGATCGATTGGCGGGTCATTCCGGCTTCGGTTCTGATCCTTTTCGCGCTGCTGATTCTGGCGGCGCTGGCGCTGGCGTGTTCGACGCGCGTGGACCTTGTGCCGACGCTGGCGATCTGTTCAGCCTTGTTTTTGATGGGCCTGATGTCCGACTATTTTTGGGGGCAGCGCGCCAAAGAAGGGGCCTGGTGGGCATCGATCCTTTACGCGGTGACGCCGAATTGGCAATTGTTCTGGCTTGCGGATGCGCTGGAAAGTACGCGTAAGATACCCATAAGCTATTTGGCCGAAGCCTTCGGATACGCTTGCGCTTACATTGGCGCGATCCTGTCCGTGGCTTTGGCGCTGTTTGAAGACCGTGAATTGAACTGAACTTAACTTAACTGGCATGGACCAAAATACGAAAAAGACCGCGTTGATGAACTGGCTCGTTCTGCTGGGCGCGGTCATCGGCATGTTGCTGGTGGCTGAGTATGTCCGGTCGGCGGCGGCGTTGATGGGCACCATCTTGACGGGATTCGGCCTGCTGGTGGCTTTGCTGGGCTATTTGCATATCGGGCTGCTGGAGCGGGAGCAGTTTGAAAAGATGGAGATTGAGGAATTGAGCAAATCGCGCGGCAGCGAGTCGCTCTTTGCCACGGCCGGCGCGGACACGTTCCCGGCCCGGCGTTCGCGGGAACAGTTCGAGAAATTTTTCATACCGGGCTTCACCATTCTGCTGTTCGCGGCGCAAGGCGCCGGGGCCTTCTTCCCTTGGAAAGGGCTGGCGGTCCGGCCTCCGCTCATTCCGGCCAACGCCAAATTGGCCATGTCGCTGCTGGGGCTGATGGGGCTGATTCTCTTTTTGCTGGGCAAATACTCCAGCGGCCTTGCCCGCTTGAAAGGCCTCAGGCTGCTGCGGCCGGGAGCGGCCTACATGCAATTGGGCGCTTTTGCGACGCTGGCTGTTATTGGGGGCATCGCGGCGGTTTTGGGTGGCGCGCCAAACGCGGATTTAATCGTGGCCCGCGTGCTGTGCGTGGTCAGCGGTTTGGCGGCGGTGGAAACGCTGCTCTCACTCGTCCTGGAAAGCTACCGCGTCCGGGTGCAAGGGCGGGAAACGCGGCTGCTCTACGAGAGCCGCCTGGTCGGCCTGCTGGGCCAGCCGGAAGCGATCATTACAACGGCGGCCCACGCGCTGGATTACCAATTTGGCTTCAAGGTTTCCGACACCTGGTTCTATCGTTTTCTGGAAAAAGCCCTGGTCTGGTTGATCCTGGCGCAATTGGCCATCCTGGAAATTTCCACCTGCTTCGTCATCATTGAGCCGGGCGACCAGGCGTTGCGGGAAAGATGGGGCGAGCCGACGGGAGTTATCGGGCCGGGAATGAATTTGAAGTGGCCGTGGCCGGTGGGCAAAACGATTGTTTACCATACCGACCGCATTCAAACCTTCCTGGTTGGCGCCGAGCCTGAAAGAACGGAAACCATCGCCTGGGCCGTTTCCCACGCCAAGGAGGAGAGTTTTCTGGTCGCGGGCAAGCAAAGCGCGCAAGTGTCTTCCCCCCAGACTCCCGCGGCCAACAATCCACCCGTCAATCTGCTTTCGGTCAGCATCCCCGTGCAGTTTCAAATCACTAATTTGTACGATTGGGCGTACCAAAACGAAGACCCGGTCAGTCTGCTGACCAACGCTGCCGAGCATTCGGTGGTGCAGTACCTGGCCAATGCGGACTTTGATGATTTGATGTCCCAGGGGCGCGGCCAGGCGGCGGAGTCGTTGCGGCAGGACCTCCAGCAGCAGGCCACCGACATGAAGCTGGGCGCCAGAATCATTTTCGTAGGATTGGAGGACATCCACCCGCCGACCAAAGTGGCCGGGATATTTGAGAAGGTCGTCGCGGCCGCCGAAACCCGCGAAGCGACCATTTTGCAGGCCAATGCCCACGCCCTCGTCACCAATTCCTGGGCGATCGGCGAGAGTATCAAGCGCGTCAATACAGCCGAGGCTTTCCGGGACGGCACGATCACCAACGCCGCCGCCAGGGCCATTCTCTTCGCCGATCAGGAATTGGCGTATTCGGCCGCGCCCGGCGCGGGAGGCATTTACGAACAGCAGGCTTACCTGGAGGCCTTGACCAACAGCGCCGACGCGCGCAAATTCATCCTGGCCACCACGAACCAAACCATCCCCATTTTTGACCTGGAGGACAAAGTCCGCCCTGATTTATTGATCGACAAGCTGCCCGCGCCCACTTCCAAATGATATGAAACGAAAGCCCCTAACATTGCTCATCGCCGCGATCCTGCTCATCATCTTCGTATTGATGCTCTTTGTCTATCAAGTGCGGCTGTCACAAGTGGCGGTCGTGACGCGCTTCGGCAAAGTGGTGGATGTTCAAACGAACGCCGGGCCTGGCTTGCGCTGGCCCTATCCCATTGAGCAGGTCTTTGTCATGGACCAGCGCGTGCAGAATTTTCAAGACAACTTCGAGCAAATCAAGCTCCACGACCAGAACATCATCTTTGTCTCCCTCTACATGGGCTACCGCATTTCCGAGCCGGACCTGTTTTTCAGGAACTTCCTCAACGGCGCGGTTGCGGAGGCGCAGCCGGCGCTGAATGATCTGGTGCGCAGCGCCAAGAGCGAGGTCATCGGGCGGCACGATTTTTCCGATTTCGTCTCCACAGGCCCTGGGCAAATGAAATTCACCCAGATCGAACACGAAATTCTGGCCGAAGTGCAAAAGCGGCTCAGTGAGAAACATTACGGCGTGGAGGTCAAATTCCTGCAAATCCAAAAGATCGGCCTTCCCGAAAGCGTCACCCAAAACGTCTTCGACCGCATGACCGCCGAACGGCAGACCTACATTGCCAAAATCCAGTCCGAAGGCGAATTGGAGGCGACCAAGATCCGCTCCGCGGCCGACAGCGCCGCGGCCAAGCTCCTTTACGAGGCGGACGCGCAGGCTTTCACCATCCGCGGCCAGGGCGAGGCGCAAATGATGAAGTCGCTGGAAGTCATGCAGAAGAATCCCGACTTGGCGGCCTTTAACATGCAAATCTCGGCCTTGGAACAATTCCTGGCCAGGAAAACAACACTGGTGCTGGACATGACGACGTCGCCCTTGCAATGGCTGCGGATGGGCGAGTCGGCCAATACGAACACGAACAAATGAACCCGCAAGACCCCAACGCGCCCGTTCCGCCTTCGGTTCCGCCCGTCCCGCCGGCCGCGCCGCCCCCCGAGGATGCCGGCTCGCAGGCCCTGGCGGACGCGATGCGCAGCAGTTTCGTCATCGTCCAGGTTATCATGGTGGCGCTGGTGATCGTGTTCCTGAGTTCGGGCGTCTTCACCGTCGGGCCGCGCGAACAGGCCATCCGCCTGCAACTTGGCAAGCCCGTGAACAATGGCAAACTTTACCAGCCGGGCCTCTATTTCGCCATGCCCCGGCCCATTGATGAAGTGGTCAAACTTCCGCTCACCGCCCTCATCAGCGCCGAATCGTCCGTCGGGTGGTATTTGAACGCGGCCGAGCGTGCCGCCGGAGCGCCGGAGCCGCCGCCCACGCCCAAGCTCAATCCAGCCAATATTACCTACGCCTTGAGCGCCGATACCAACGTCATCCACGTCCGCGCCACCGCGCAATACCGGATCACGGACCCGAAGACCTATTATTTCAACTTCACCGATGGCGCGATCTTCGTCACCAACGCGCTCAATAACGCCCTCCTTCAAGCCTGCACGGAATTCCCCGTCGATGGCATCCTGACCAGCAACCGGGCTGAATTCCATGAGCGCGTGCAGCAACTCGTGCATGACGTTGTCGCCGGCGAAAATCTGGGCGTGACCCTCGCGCAAGTTGAGGTTTATGCCTCGCCGCCACTTTACTTATTGCCAAGGTTCAACGAAGTTGATCAAGCGATGGTCCGGCGCGACAACACGGTAAAACAAGCTGAAACCTATGCCACCACCAACGTCGCGGTGGCGCAAGGCCAAGCCGCCACGCGCGTGAACATCGCCGACGCCGCCCGCAAGCGCAAAGTCGATATGATGGCGGCGGAGGCGGACACCTTCTCCAAACTGCTGGCTCAATACGAGAGAAACCCGGAGTTGTTCAAGCGCATCAAACAAATGACGGCTTTGGAGAGCATTTACACCAACGCGGACACCAAAATCATCGTTCCGCCCAATTCCAAGGAGTTGCGCGTCAATCTCAACCGCGAGCCGCAGGAGCCGTCGGTCAGCAACATCCCCTTGGCGCCTTAATTTATGCAAGTCACATCCCTTTTAAGCCAGCAAGAAGACCCGCATGATCCTTCGTGCGGTTGCGACCACGATCACGGCGGCGGCCACGGGCACGATCACGAACATGCCGTCCTGTCCCTCTCGCAAACGCTGCTGGGCTTGGTCTTTGTCGTCAATTCGTTCTTCATCAAATGGATTTTCTCCGACAGCGCCAACCCCATTGCGGCCGGCAGCGCCATGATCGGAGCCATCATTCTGGGCTACCCGATTGTCTGGACGGCGGTCAAGGATTTGCGGCGCGGCCTGTTGACGACCAATGAACTGGTCGCCCTGGCCGTCCTGGCTGCGTTCGGCTCGGCCAATTTCACCGTCGGCGGCTACCAGCAGGCAGGGGTCATCGCTTTCTTCATGCTGCTGGGGCAAATCATTGAAACACGCACGGCTGAAGGCGCGCGCGCTTCCATCGAATCCCTCATTAAACTTACTCCGCCCAAAGCCCGCCGCATCACCGCCGCCGGCGAGGAGGAAGTCGAAACCAAGGCGCTGGCCGTTGGCGATGTTATCCGCGTCCGCCCCGGCGACAACGTCGCGGCCGACGGCGTGATTCTGGCCGGGCAAGGTTCTTTCAACCAGGCTACCATCACGGGCGAATCATTGCCGGTGGATAAAAAGCCCGGCGACGAAGTCTTTGCCGGCACGCAGAATTTGACGGGCGCCTTGGAAATCAAAGTCACGCGCGCTGGCCAGGACACCACTTTGGGCAAGGTGCGCGAATTGATTCTGGCGGCGGAACGAACCCGCCTGCCGATCATGCGCATCATCGACCAATACATGGGCTTTTACACCCCGCTGGTGCTGGTCATTGGCGGGCTGGTCTGGGCATTCACGGGAGACTTGAGCCGCGTGATTGCCGTTTTCATCGTCAGTTGCCCGTGCGCGTTCATCCTCGCGACGCCCAGCGCGATGGTCGCCGCGCTCTCAGCCGCCGCCCGCCTCGGCATTCTGATTAAAAACGTGGGCGACATCGAACTCGCCGCTCGCATCAACGCGTTTGTCTTCGACAAGACCGGCACACTGACCACCGGCAAATTGGCGGTCAGCCGCCTGGCGCCGCTGGAAGGAGCCGCTCCCGCTGAATTGCTCCGGCTGGCGGCGTCAGCCGAGAAATACAGCAACCATCCCGCCGCCAAGGCCCTGGCCCAATTGGCTGGCGAGGCCGGCGTGCCGCTGGCCGAACCGAAGGATTTTGCCGAGACCGCCGGGCGCGGCGTCGGCGCGGTCATTGATGGCGCGAAAGTTTTTGTCGGCCGCGCGCAATGGCTCAAAGACCAGGGCGTGCCGGATAATTTTCTCAAATCGGTCGATCTCAACGAGACCGAAGGGTTCAGCCTCATTTTTGTCGCTCGCGGCGGCAAATGCATTGGATGGATTGGATTGCAGGATCAGACGCGCACTGAAGCCCGCGCGGCCCTGGCAGGATTGAAAGCCAGCGGAGTGCGCCGCATTGCGATGGTTTCCGGCGACCGCCAGCCGGTGGCGTCCCGCGTCGCCCGCGAGATTGGCTGCGAGGAAGTCCTGGGCGAATGTTTGCCGCAAAACAAGGTGGAATTCGTCCGGCAAATGAAATCCAAAGGCTACCGTGTCGCGGTCATCGGCGACGGCGTCAATGACGCGCCCGCGCTGGCGGCGGGAGACTTAGGCATCGCCATGGGCGCGGCCGGGAGCGAAGTGGCGATCCACAGCGCGACGATCGCGCTGATGAACAACGACCTGCGCCGCCTGCCGTTCCTGGTGCGCCTCTCGCGCCAGACTCGCGGGGTCATCAATCAGAATTTTCTCATTGGCATTCTGTTCGTCATCGGCGGCCTGATTTTGGCCGCGCTCAAATACATCGATCCCATTGTGGCGGCCGTCCTGCACGTGGTCGGCTCGCTCATCGTCGTATTCAACAGCGCCCGTCTGGTGCGCCAAGGCGAGGAATTGGAACCGCATATCGCAAGCGCCCTCGAACAGCCGCCCGCCATGCCGTCCGCGCCCGCCTTGCCTTCAGCGCCGGCAGCCGCCCACGCATGAGCGCCGCCGCCGAATCTCCTTCCATTCACACGGGCGCCAAGCCCGGGCAGGCCATCGTTTCCGTGCGAGGGCTGACCAAAGTCTTCAAGGATTTTTGGGGCCGCCCCAAGGCCAGAGCCGTCGATAACGTTGATTTTGAAGTGCGCCGCGGCGAGGTCTTCGGCTTGCTCGGCCCCAACGGTTCCGGCAAATCGACCACGGTCAAAATGCTGCTGGGCCTGCTCTATCCGACCAGCGGGCATATTGAAATTTTTGGCCATTCTCCGCGCTACGTTCCCAGCAAGGCGCACATCGGCTATTTGCCGGAGGAATCCTACCTCTACCGCTTTTTGGATTCGCACGAGACGCTCGACTTTTTCGGCAATTTGTTTGACTTGCCGCCGGCCCAGCGCAAGCGGCGCAATGAAGAGCTTCTGGAAATGGTCGGCCTGAGCCAGGTGCGCACGCGGGTCGTCGGCGAGTTTTCCAAGGGCATGCAGCGCCGCATTGGGCTGGCCCAGGCGCTCATCAACGATCCCGATCTTGTCATTTTGGACGAACCGACCGCCGGCATGGACCCCATCGGCTGCCGGGAAGTCAAAGACTTGATTCTGGCCCTGGCCAGCCGAGGCAAGA
Source organism: Verrucomicrobiia bacterium (assembly GCA_036501625.1). Taxonomy (GTDB): domain Bacteria; phylum Verrucomicrobiota; class Verrucomicrobiia; order Limisphaerales; family Palsa-1400; genus Palsa-1400. The sequence goes on along the minus strand of DASXZY010000042.1, from coordinate 106,879 downwards.
CGGTCATTCTCAGCAGCCACTTGCTGGCTGACGTCGAGGATGTCTGCGACCGCGTGGTCATTTATTATGGCGGGCGCATTCACGCGCAAGGCACATTGCGCGAATTGCTCGCCAAGCCGGATTCCGTCCGCATCACCATGCCCGCGATGGACAGCAGCCGCATGCAGAAGGTCTTGGACGTGATTCGCCAGGATGTGGCGGCCGACCAGGTGCAGATCGACAATCCGACGCAGAATCTGGAAAATTACTTTTTGGAAGTCGTTCGCAAAGCCAAGGAAACCCTCGCCGAAACGTCCGGCGCAACCTCCGGCAGCCACGTCGCCGCCTTTTTGCGCGGCGATGCTGAGGCGGGCGCCCCCAAAGACAAGCTGTTGGAGCGGCTGACGGTGGCCGCGCCGCCGCCCAAGCCCGCTGAACCCGCCCCAGCCGCCGCGCCGGAGCCAAAAATCGACCAGACCAAGCTGGCTTCATTGGCCAAAAAACAGCCTGAACCGCCGGCCGCGCCCGCCGCGCCCGCGCCAGCCCCGGTTGACCTCGGCAAGGCCAACGAGAAACTTTCCTCCCTGTTGGGCAAGCCGGACGGCCAATGAACAAAATCCTGGCCATCGCGGGATTAACCTGGAAAGCCGCCTTTCGCTACCGCTTGTTTTGGGTCATGGCCATTTTGCTGGCCGCCGCGGTCGTGGGCCTGCCGGTGCTCATCAAAGACGACGGCACGGCGCAGGGAATGGTGCAAATTCTTCTGACTTACACTCTGAGCGCCACAGCCACCCTGCTTGGTTTCGCCACCCTATGGCTCTCCTGCGGAACCCTGGCCAAGGACGTCGAGGAATGCCAGGTGCAGATGATCGTTGTCAAACCTATTGCTCGCTGGCAATTGTGGCTGGGCAAATGGCTGGGGCTGCTTTCCCTCAACGCCGTCCTGCTCGCGCTGGCTGGCGCGGCCATTTTCGGCCTCCTGCAATGGCGCGCTTCCCGCCTCTCGCCGGCCCAGCAAAAATACCTGCGCGAGGACATTTTTGTTTCCCGCGCCTCCGCCCGCGAGGCGCCGTTGAATATTGAGCCGTTGGTGGACCAATACATGGAAAAATCGGTCAAGAATCTTTCGTCCATGAGCGAGTTCGACCGCGCGGAAATCCGCAAGCAGGTGGCGGCCCGAATCAAGTCCCGCTACACGGATGTGCCGCCCGGCGTGGCGCGCGCGTGGGCCATGGATCTGCACAGCATTCAGGGCCGATTGCGCGGCAAAACGTTGCAATTGCGTGTCAAGTTCAATACCGGCGATCCCAATCCCGACAAAACCTACACCACCCTCTGGAGAGTCGGCCCGACCAATTCCACCAAACAGGTGGAACTGACGGAAACGCTGCCGGCTGAGTCCTTCCAGGAATTTGACCTGCCGCCTGATTTGCTGGACGACCAGGGCCGCCTCTGGGTTGAGGTCGGCAATCCGAACCCGGTCAACCTGACCTTCCCAATGGAAGACGGCATGGAACTCCTCTACCCTGAGAGCAGCTTCCCGGTTAACTTCGCGCGCGGCCTGGTTATTATATTTTGCTGGCTGGCGTTGCTGGCCTCCATCGGCTTGGCGGCGGCCAGCTTTCTTTCGTTTCCCGTGGCCGCGTTTGTTTCGCTGGCGGTGCTTTTCATCGGCTTGTCCAGCTCGACCGTTTCCACCGTGGTCGAGCAAGGCACGATCACCGGTTATGATCCATCCAAGGGCGGCTACGGCCACGTCCTGGTGGATTACGCGGTGGTGCCCGTTTTTCGCGGCGCGCTCAAGGTTATCAATTTGGTGCAGGGATTCTCGCCGATTGATTATCTCAGCACCGGGCGAAGCATCACTTGGGGTCAAATGGGCCTGGCCATCCTGCAAATTGTCGGCTTGCTAGGCGGCATCTTTTGCGTGGCGGGCATCATCCTTTTTGCCCGGCGCGAATTGGCCACCGCGCAAGGGAACAACTGATGACTCGTTTCGTCATCGCCGCGCTCGCGTGGCTGCTGTGCGCCCCGCACGCGGCTCGCGCCGCCTGGCCTGAATTTCGCGGGCCATCGGGCGACGGCCATGCTGCCGCGCCGGAAAACGCCGGCCTGCCGCTTCATTGGAGCGAAACGGAGAACATCAAGTGGAAAACGCCCATCCCCAATCGCGGCTGGTCCACGCCCCTGGTATTGGGGCAGCAGGTTTGGCTCAGCGAAGCAACCGCCGATGGGCACGACTTCTTTGCCGTTTGCGTGGACGCGGATTCCGGTGTTGTGCGCTTGACTGTGCCGCTCTTTCATTCCGACAATCCGGAGCCGCTGGGCAATGGCGCCTCCATGAACTGCTACGCCACGCCCACCGGGGTCATTGAGCCGGGCCGCGTTTATCTCCATTTCGGCAGCTTTGGCACAGCCTGCCTGGACACCGCGACCGGCAAAATTCTTTGGAAACGCAACGACCTGCCTTGCCGGCATTATCGCGGCCCGTCGTCCTCGCTGATTTCGTGCAAGAACCTGGTCATTTTGACGATGGACGGCGCGGACCTCCAATATCTCGTTGCGCTTGACAAGGAAACCGGCGCGACCGTTTGGAAAACGAAACGCTCGGTCGAATGGAATGACCAGAATACCACCAGCCAAATGGTCAAGGACGGCGACCGCCGCAAGGCCCACAGCACGCCTCTCCTGGCCATGTCCGGCGGCCAGCTTCAAATGCTCAGCGCCGGCGCCAAGGCATGCTACGGCTACGAACCGCTGACCGGCCGCGAAATTTGGCGCGTGCAATACGATGATTATTCGGCGGCGCCGCGCCCGCTGTTCCAGAATGGCATTGGCTATTTCGTGACCGGCCTGTCAAAAACAGAATTGATCGCGGTCAAGACCGACGGCCAAGGGGACGTGACGGATTCGCACGTGCTTTGGCGCTTGAGAACGCACGTTGGCAAATACGCCTCGCCACTTTTGGTGGACGGCCTGATTTACACGGCGGCCGAACAGAGCTTCGTCACCTGCGTGGATGCGGCCAACGGCAGCGTGGCATGGACGGACCGAATCGGCGGCAGTTACGCGGCATCGCCGATTTACGCGGACGGACGCCTCTACTTTTTTAGCGAGGAAGGCACAACCACTGTGCTCAAACCGGGCCGCACGTTCGCGCCCATCGCCACCAACTCGTTGCCAGATGGCTTCATGGCATCGCCCGCCGTCTCCGGCAAATCGCTTTTCCTGCGCACCAGAACCAGCCTTTACCGCGTCGAAGACACGACGGCCCTCAGCAATTGACCGCGTGCTTGCCGAGCATCGGCCACCGGCGTTAAATTGATTTCATGGCGCGCGCCGAATTTGTCCATTTGCATCTGCACACCGAGTACTCGCTGCTCGATGGCGCCTGCCGCCTGGACCGCCTGATGGAGAAAGCGAGCGCGCTGGAGTTTTCCGCCATGGCCATCACGGACCACGGTGTTCTGTATGGCGCGATTGACTTTTACCAGCAGGCGCGCGAACACGACATCAAGCCGATCATCGGATGCGAGGTCTATGTCGCACCGGGCAGCCGCCTGGAGAAAAAGGCGGGCAGCGGCGGGCGCGACGCCTACCATCACCTCGGCCTGCTCGCCAAGGATGAGACCGGCTACAAAAACCTGGTGCGCCTGGCCACCGACGCCCATCTCAACGGCTATTATTACAAACCGCGCATCGACAAGGAACTGCTCGCGGCGCACAAGGACGGGTTGATCGCGCTTTCCGGCTGCCTGGCCAGCGAAATTTCCGAATACATTGCCAAAGACCAATTGGACAAGGCGCGCGATACGATTGATTGGTTTAAGCAAACGCTGGGGCCGGACAATTTTTACCTTGAACTGCAAAATCACGGCATCGCCGAGCAGGCCAAGGTCAACCGCCACCTCATTCCCTGGGCGCGCGAATTCGGGCTTAAGCTGATCGCGACCAACGACGTGCATTACGTCGAGAAGGAGCATTCGCACGCGCACGATTGCCTGATCTGCATCGGCACGCAATCGCTCTTGAGCGACACCAAGCGGATGCGCTACCAGCCGCAGCAATTTTATCTCCGCTCGGCTGACGAGATGAAGGCGCTTTTCGCCGAAACGCCCGAAGCGGCGCGCAACACGCTCGAGGTTGCCGACAAGTGCAATCTCGAAATCCAATTCAACAAGCTCCATTACCCGGTCTTCGATCCGCCGGAGGGACAGACGCGGGAAGGCTACCTGCGGCAATTGCTGGCCGAAGGACTCGAAGAGCGTTATACGATCCACAGCCATTGTGTTGACACCGGCTTTGCCGTCGATGGCATCGACGATCCCAGCAAGCTGCCCGCGGCGGCCCAAGGCGCGCCCGCTCCCAGCGCCGAGGAAATCAGCGCCGGGGTCAAGGCCGTCATGGACCGGCTGGAGACCGAGATGAAGGTCATTGAGAAGACCGGGTTCATCAGCTATTTTTTGATTGTCGGCGATTTTGTCCGCTACGGCCGGAGCAAGGGAGTTTCGTGCGTCGCGCGCGGCTCGGCGGCCGGGTCCATCGTCACCTACCTTTTGGAAATTTCCAACGTGGACCCGATTCGCTACGGACTGCTGTTCGAGCGGTTCCTCAATCCCGAACGCGTCAACCCGCCGGATATTGACATCGATTTCGCCGATGACCGCCGCGCCGATGTGATTGAATATGTGCGTGACAAATACGGGCGCGACTCGGTGGCGCAGATCATCACCTTCGGCACAATGGGCGCCAAATCAGTCGTGCGCGATGTCGGCCGGGTAATGGGACTGGATTACTCGGCCTGCGACCGGCTGGCCAAGATGATCCCGAACGAGTTGAAGATGACGCTGAAAAAGGCGCTCGAACAGTCGCCCGATTTCAAAGCGGCCTACGAATCGGAAGATCAAACCCGCGAGCTGGTCGATACCGCCCTGGCGCTGGAAGATTTGACACGCAACGCCTCCGTCCACGCCGCCGGCGTCGTCATTGGCGACCAGCCGCTCGTCAATCTCCTCCCGCTCAAAAAAGACGAGGATGGGGCCATTGTCACCCAATACGCCATGAACCCGGTCGGCGAGCTGGGCTTGCTGAAAATGGATTTCCTGGGGCTGAAGACTTTGACCGTCATCCGCAACACGTGCGAATTGGTCAAACAGGGACGCGGCGTTGATATTCCTATTGACAACCTTCCCCTTGACGACGCCAAGACTTACGACCTGCTTAATAAGGCGCTGACAGTCGGGATTTTCCAATTGGAATCCGGCGGGATGCGCGATTTGTGCCGCAAATTCCAGATCAGTTCCGTGGAGCACATCACGGCCCTGGTCGCGCTTTACCGGCCGGGACCCATGGACCTGATCCCGGATTTCATCAAGCGCCGGCACGGCGAGGTGCGCATCGAGTATGAGCACCCTTTGCTGGAGCCGCTCACGCGCGAAACCTACGGCGTGCTGATTTACCAGGAGCAGGTCATGCAAGCCGCCCAGGTCCTGGCCGGCTACACGCTCGGCGGGGCCGATTTGCTGCGCCGCGCCATGGGCAAGAAAAAAGCCGAGGAGATGGCCCGGCACCGGGAAATTTTCGTCAAGGGCTGCGCGGCCGTCAACAATATCCCGGCCGCCAAGGCCAACGCCATTTTTGATTTGCTGGAAAAATTCGCCGGCTACGGTTTTAACAAATCCCACGCCGCCGCCTACGCGATCGTCGCCTACCAAACCGCGTGGTTGAAGGCCAATTATCCGGTCGAATTCCTCAGCGCGATGATGACCAACGACATGGGCGACACCGCCAAGCTGGGCATCCTGACCGCGGAAGCGCGGCAATTCGGCGTGGAGGTTCTGCCGCCGGATGTCAATGAGAGCAGCGTCTTTTTCGCGCCCCAGCCTGGGGCGGAGAATCGCAAGGCCATCCGATTTGGACTGGCGGCGATCAAGGGCGTCGGCCAGGTGGCGGTCGAAAGCATTCTGGCCGCCCGCGCCGGCGGACGGTTTGGCTCGCTGGCGGAATTATGCGAGCGCGTCGATGGCCGCACTGTCAACCGCAAGGTTTTGGAGGCGCTCATCAAATCCGGCGCGTGCGATTGTTTTGGCGAGACGCGCGCAACGATGTTTGGCAAGATTGACCGCGTGTTGATTCGGGCGGCGGGCATCATTCAGGATCGCCAGAAGGGCCAAAACACGATGTTCGGCATCCTGGAGGAGCGCGTCGAAGAGCGCCGCGAGCCTGACGCCTCACTGCCGGAATGGCCGCAGCACGAATTGCTGGCGCATGAAAAGGAATTGCTCGGCTTTTACGTGACCGGCCATCCATTGGCGCCCTATGAGGAATTGCTCAAGAAATACGGCACCCATACGACCAGCCAATTGGCGTCCCTGGCCAATCGCGCTATGACGCGCATCGGCGGCTTGGTGGTCGAGGCGCAAAAAGGCATTTCCAAAAAAAGCGGCAAGCCGTACGCGATGGTTTCCCTGGAGGACCTGGAAGGGACCGTGCAAGTGCTCTGCCTGAACGAAAATTACGACAAATTCATCTCCCTCCTGGCCCCAAAAAATGCGCTGCTGATCACCGGCGAGGTCAATCTGGGCGAGGACAAACCGAAAATTTTCCCGCAGGAAATCATCAAGCTGGACGACGCCCCGCAAGCCTACACCAAACAAGTCCATCTCCGCTTGCAGATGGCGCAGGTGGCGGCGAAAGATTTTGAAGAAGCGCGGGAGTTGGCTTCCTCCCACGCCGGAAAATGCCCGCTCTTTCTATGCCTTAAATGGCCGGGCGGCGAAACCACGTTCATCGAGACCCATCAGAAATACCGGGTAAAACCGTCGCTGGCTTTGGAAAACGCCATCAACCAGCGTTTTGGCCAGGAAACGTATTACGCGAAGATCGACGCCGCTCTCCCCCAGCGCGCTCCGCGCCAGTGGGAGAAAAAAGGCCACAGCGGCAACGGCGGGGATTAACTCCCCTTTTCCGTCTTTTCACCCGCCGTCTTCCATCCTTGGATGCCCGCGACCAAATGCTTGACGTTCTTGTAGCCGAGCTTCTTGGCAGCGACGGCGGCGGCATGATAAGCCGGACATTGCGGGTTGCCGCAATAAGCCACCACCAGCACGTTTTTATTGTGCGGCAGCAACTTGGCCAAGTCGTCCTGCTTGGCGGAAAAATCAATCGCGCCCGGGATGTGGCCAGACTGCCAAGAGTCAGTGCCATTGGCATCGAGAAGGACAACTTTGTGCTTGGCGATAGCCGTCTTCAGGTCGCCGATGGAGATGTCAGGGAACTCGGCCGCGTAAACGGAGGCCGCGAACAAGAGCGAAACAGCAAGTGCGATAAGTTTCTTCATATATAAAGTTAGAATTAACCAATACCGCCATAAAATTAAACACAACCCCACCCCGCCGCAACCACAAATTTAGCCCGGAACGCCGTGCGTGTCAGGTCCCGGCTTCTTTTTTCTGTCTCTGGCAACTGAGAAAAGGCCCCCGCAACACTCTCAAATGCGATGGTCGCAACTGGTTTTCCTTCTCTGTCGCGACCCGGATGCTAAAGGTGTTGACCGGGCGGGCGCTCGTTGCTACTTTGCGCGGCGATGAAATTATCGGCCAGCTTGCCGCGAGTGGTTCGCGCCGTCATGGTTGACGCCGCGGCCTGAAGCGCCGGCTGGATCGCAGGCTGCCCCGTCTTCCTGGCAACTGGAGGCGGGATTTTTATCTATGCGACATACCGTTTCCGTCCTGGTGGAAAACAAGTTCGGCGTGCTCACGCGCGTGGCCGGCCTCTTTAGCGGCCGCGGCTACAACATCGACACGCTCAACGTCGCTCCCACGCATCAGGCCAACACCTCCCGCATGACCATCGTCACCGTCGGCGATGACGCCACGCTGGACCAAATCGTCAAGCAGCTTAACAAGCTGGTGGATGTTCTGGAGGTGGTGGACTTCCGGGAATCGGAATTCATCGACCGCGAACTGGTGCTTGCCCGCGTGGCGGTCAATGCCAAGACGCGGGCCGAGATTATGCAGATGACCGATATTTTCCGCGCCAAAATCGTTGATGTCCAGCCCGACAACCTGACCATCGAAATCACCGGCGACGAGAGCAAGATCGACAAATTTCTCCGCCTGATGAATACGTTCGGCGTGCTCGAATTGACCCGCACCGGAAAGATTGCCCTGGCCCGCAAATGATCCGCAAACTCAACCTTAACTGATTAAACGCACATCTTATGCCCGCAAAAGTTTACACCGACAAAGACGCCGATCTCCAACATCTCCAAGGCAAGACCCTGGCCGTCCTGGGCTTTGGCTCGCAAGGCCATGCCCACGCGCTCAATTTGAAGGACAGCGGCTGCAACGTCATCATCGGCCTTTATGAAGGGAGCCAATCGGCGGCAGTCGCAAAATCGCGCGGGTTCGAGGTAGTCCCGACGGGCGAGGCCGTTAAGCGCGCCGACGTGATTTTCGTGGCCATACCCGACACCAAGCAGGCCAAGGCTTACGAGAAGGACATCGCGCCCAATTTGGCGGCAGGCAAGACGCTGTTGTTTTCGCACGGGTTTTCGATTCATTTCAAGACCGTCGTTCCGCCGAAAAACGTCAACGTCATCCTGGTCGCGCCCAAGGGGCCGGGCCACATCGTGCGGCGGCAATACATGGAAGGCAAAGGCGTGCCCGCGCTGATCGCCATTTATCAGGACCCCGGCAAGCAATCCAGGAAAGTCGCGCTGGCCTGGGCCAAAGGCATCGGCGCCACGCGGGCGGGAGTCATTCAGACCAGTTTCAAGGAGGAGACGGAAACGGACCTCTTTGGCGAGCAGACCGTGCTATGCGGCGGCGCTTCGGCGCTGATTATGGCCGGGTTTGAGACGCTGGTCGAAGCGGGCTACCAGCCGGAGATGGCTTATTTCGAATGCCTGCACGAATTAAAATTAATCGTGGATTTGATGAATGAAGCAGGCATCAGCGGGATGCGTTTTTCCATTTCCGAAACCGCCAAGTGGGGCGACGTGAGCGTCGGCCCGAAGATCATCGACGCCGGCGTCAAGAAACGGATGAAGGCGGCCTTGAAAGACATCCAGTCGGGCAAATTCGCGCGCGGCTGGATCAACGAATACAACGGCGGCTACAAGAAATACAACGCCCTGCTCAAGGCGGGGGAAAAGCACCCCGTCGAGAAGGTCGGCGAACGCTTGCGCGGTTTGATGCCGTGGATGAAGAAACGCTCCGTCAAAGGCGCCCAGGCGGCCTACTGAGGCACGCCTTAGTTTTAGGCGCGCCTGGCTGGAGCCAGCTTGGGAGCATGGCGGCCGGCGAGCATCAGCGCCAGGCAGCCGAATCCGGCCATCCAGAAAGTGGAGCCGCCGTCAGGCACCCCGGCATTCGGCGCGGCTGTGGCCAGATAGTCGCCAAAATTGGCGGCTCCCGCAATGCCTTCCACGTAAAGCTGCAGGCCCGTGCCGGTGCCCGAGGGCGCGAATGAGAGAAAATCGCTCCCGTTATAAAAATCAATGGAACCGCCAACGACCCCCGCTCCGTCTCCGGCGAACCGCAACCGGCGAGTCGGGCCGCTGCCCGTCAACAACACCAAAGTATCTTTCAAATGGGAGGCAATATCGACGCCGAGATACGTCTGGCCGTCATCAAAAGTGAAGTCCATTTTGAATTTCCCCAAGTCCAGGAACGGAAAGAGTCCGTCCCCGGGGTCATTGGCAAAAGTAAAAGTGCCCGTGCCGACAATTGGCGTGCCCTCCAAGCGGCCCGGATCATCGTTGAACTGGAAATAAAAGGTCGTTTGGGCGGACACGCGGCAGCAAAAGGATAATGCCGCCATAGTCGTGACGAGAGCCAGGCAATGTTTGATCTTCATAGAATTCTTGTGCTCAATGTTTGCGTCACTCTAAGGCTGTCAGGCCGCGGCTGAATTGTCAAGCCCGCGATTTGCCTCTGCCGGCGAGTGGGAGGTTTCATTCCAGCCGGCCCTTTTTGGCGGTCATAAATTCACATCAGGATTTCCAGCATAACATCAGTAGAATGCCAAAATGCCGCCGGCACGCCTTTTCGCCCGGCGCCTGTGCGGTCGCAGCATTCTCCTTCCAAAGCGATCAAGGCCCTTTTGGCTTTTCTTTTTTCTTCTTGAAAGCTGAGCGCAGGAACCATTCGCGCTTTAATCCCTGAATCAAATCGTCGGCGTGGACGATGGTCGTAGAAATATCGGTGACAAGGTTGGTGTTAATTTGCACCTGCCAGGCCAGGTTGCTGCTCAAATCGGCCAGATGATTCAGTGTTTTGTCCAAATCCGCGGCCAGCTTTGTCACGTTGGTGTCGACATCGTCGAGGGTGGTGTGGGCGGATTGGAGGGTTTCACGCGCGCCGCGCAGAGTGAGGTCCAATTGGCTGGCGATATTGGTGGGCAAAATCCAGTTGCCGAGGGAGCCGTTCGGCTCGCGCAGATGGCCGGTAATCGAGGCCAGATTGGTCAGGATGGGATGAGTGTCGGCCAGGGTCGCATGGACTTGCGCGACCGCCAGATTGGCGTTGCTGAGGACGCCAGCCACCTGGTTGGTCAGCTTCAAGAAATTCGGCAGGGCGACCTCAATGGCATTTGCCACCGCCGCCAACTGATCGGACAACGCCGGCGGCTCGATGGCCGGAACCCAATAGAAGTTTGTAATGGCGGGATTGACGGTGTGGTTGTAGCGGCCCTCAATGGCGTTGACGTAATACTCCGGCCGGTGCCCCTTGATCAGCGCCATAAGGTTGGTAGTGACGCGGCCGGTCACGACTTCGTCGGATTCGCCGCTCGCTTCTGGATTGGCGCGGAACTCTTTGACCATGTCCTTGAACTTTTCATGGGCCAGAGGGCGGTTCATCATCATGAGCGAGCCGGTATCTTTGTCCTTGTAAACGCTGGCCTCGCCAGTCTTGCCCTTCTGCACTTCCAGATAGCGCTTGCCCAAAAAATCGGAACCGACGCGGATGGTTGAGTCCCACCAGATGTAGCCGTAGTAAGGCTCGCGGATGGAAAAGAAAATAGTCGCGCCGCGCTGGGAGTCGGGCGGGTTGAGTTCAATGCCGGTGATTTCGCCGACATTGAAACCCATAAGGCGGATGGGATCGCCGGCTTTCAATCCGGTGGCGTCGTTGAGGCCGGTGGCGTAATTGAGCTTGGTGACGAACCATCCGCGCCGTTGCGCGGCCGAGTAGAGGTAAAACGCAAAGCCCGCCAGCAAAAGCAGGACGGCGAAGCTGACGAACCAGCCGACGGTTTTTTCGATGCGATGCAGGCGGGTGCGCAATTGTGGAGTAAGGTCTTGGAGCGGCATGGCGTGGTGATATTAGGATTTCACGAGTTCATTGATTTCGGGGGCGTTTGGGCGGCCTTCCAGAGGCTGCCAGCGGCCGTCTTTGAGCAGCGCGTATTGGCATTGCTCTCCGTGCCAATATGAAAAATCGCTGGTGGCGGCAATGACGGTCATCTTGCGGCCTTTGGCCCAGGCGGCGCCGCGGCAAAGTTCGTCCAGGAAACGGCGCCACCAGCGGCGATGGCCGCCCTCCAGTCCAGCCATCGGCTCGTCCAGGAACAAGACTTCCGGTTCGAGGGCCAGGGCGCGGGCCAGTCCGACCCGCTCCTGCCAGCCAGTGGCCAAGTCTTGGGCCGTGCTTCCAGCCAGCGGAGTCAATTCGGTGATTTCCAGCAGGGCCTTCACCGCCGCGTTGACTTCGTCATTGGTCCAATTGCGATGGTAGCGCAACGGCAGGGCGACGCTCTCGGCGACGGTCAATTGGGCGAACATCCGCCCGCCATTTTTGAAGACGAAGCCAACCCGGAGGCGCTGGGCCAGAATGTCGTGTTCCGAAAGCTGGGCCAGGTCCTGGCCAAAATGGCGGATGACACCGGTGGCCGGAACGCGCAATCCCGCCATGGTGATGACAAAGGAGCTTTTGCCGCTTCCGTGCGGCCCGCCGATGATCCAATACTCTCCGGCCTTCACCTGCCAGTTGACATCCTCCACGGCCACGCCGCGCGAGTGCATCCGTTGCACGGACACAGCGCTGGCTTCGACGACCGGCCCGTTGGATTGTGAAATTTCTTCCGGCATGGGGGTGTTCAAATAACCAGGTAAACCAACATGAAAAAGGCGTCGAGCAGCACCATGCCGACGACGCATTTGGCGATGGCGTTGGTGGCGGCGCGGCTGACGTCGTCAAGGCGCATGGGCGCGGCCAGACCTTCGTAGCAAGTCACGATGGCAATCAACATGCCGAAACAAACCGCCTTCAGCGCCAGCAGCACGAAATCCTGCCAGAGCAGGGCACCGGCCAATTGCGAGAAATACTGCCCCGGCGTCAGAGGCACCTGCTCGATAAACGCGAACAAGTAACCGCTGCACAAGGCGAAAATGACGAAGTAAATGGTCAGCGCGAAAATGGCCAGGCCCATGCCGAGCACGCGCGGCACGACCAGATAATGAATCGGGTCGATGCCCAAGGCTTCCAGAGCTTCGACTTCGCCAAGGGCGCGGGCGGTGCCGAGTTCGACGACGTTGGCGGCGCCGACGCGGATCATGACGAGAAAGGCGGCCATGATCGGCCCCAATTCGCGCACGACCACTGAGACCATGACGGCGCTGGCGTAAGTCTCCGCGCCGTAACGGCTGAGCAGGAAGACCGTCTGGCCCACCACAACCATGCCGAGGGCGGCCGCCAGAAGCGCCATCATCCGCATGAGCGCGACGCCTGCCCGCGCAATCTGCGCGCGGATGGCGGGATGGACGACCTCGCTGGCCGTGTTGAATTTCCTCAACGCGACGACCAAGGTGATGAGCAGGAAGGCGCCCATCGCGCGGAGGTCCGCCACCACATCCAGCATGCCCCGGCCGGCGCGCCCCATATAGGCGATTTGCAGCGCCCGCTGGGCGCCGCTGGGAGCGCTGGCTGTGTGCGTGTCATTCGCCATGAAACCACAATAGCATACACGACAAAGAAACGGGAATAAGGAAAATGGAAAGCCTGAACTTGAAACGGGGTGGAAAGTTATCTTGACATGGGGCGCTTTGCCTAGTTTAACCTGCGGCACGTTTAGGCTAAGTTGACAGGCAGTACATGCTTGCGTCTCCGCCGGAACGGCTTATAACCTCCGGATAGTCCTGTTGCGCAAAACAGGTCCGCAGGGAGCGCACGGTTCGCGGTTCAGACCCAGGATTGCGATGGGATTAAAATATGGAAGCGAAAAACGCCGATGCGAAAACGCCCTCAACACAATAGCCCGCCAGCCGAATGGGCTTCGCGTACGGTTAAGCCGGACAAGAAACCGCCCGGCCGTCCCTCGAAGGGACCGCAAGCCTTTCCAATCGTCGGGGTTGGCGCTTCAGCCGGCGGGTTGGAGGCATTTACTCAATTGCTCAAGCATTTGCCCGCCGATACCGGGATGGCCTTTGTGCTGGTGCAACACCTTGACCCGGTCCACGAGAGCGCCTTGACCAGCTTGCTGACGCGGGTGACTTCGATACCCGTGCGGGAAGTCACGAATAACCTGCCGGTCGAAGTAAACCACATTTATATCATCCCTCCGAACGTCAAAATGGCGATCAACGGAAGGGTGCTGAAATTGTCGGCCCGTGACAAACGGGGGCCGCCGCGCTCGATTGATTTCTTTTTTGAATCCCTGGCGCAGGACCAGCGGGACCGGGCCATCGGGGTCATTCTGTCCGGCACCGCGACGGACGGGACGATGGGCTTGCAGGACATCAAAGCCGAGGGGGGCATTACGTTCGCGCAGGATGAGAGCGCCCGGTATGATTCCATGCCCCGGAGCGCCGTAGCGGCGGGATGCGTGGATTTTGTGCTTTCGCCGGATAAGATCGCGCAGGAACTGGCGCGAATCGCCCGGCATCCGTTTGTGGTGAGCCAGCCGGTTCTTGGCCCTGAGGCGGACCGCCAGGCAGCCACGGAAGGCGAAGACAACAAGGACACGCCGCTGCCTTCGGGCGGGGACGGCACGCCGCCCATCGGCGCGCGGCAAGCCCGCGCCGAAGCGAAAAGCGGCCCCGCCACGCGCCCGGAAGAGAACGGCTTTCGCAACATCCTGCTCTTGCTGCGGAACCATTCCGGGGTGGATTTTTCATTCTATAAATCGAACACGATCCAACGGCGGGTGACCCGGCGGGTCGTTTTGAACAAGCTGAATTCGCTCGATGAATACGCCGCGTTTCTCAAAGGCAACGCCAAGGAACTGGACGCGCTCTATACGGATGTTCTGATCAGCGTGACCAGCTTTTTCCGCAACCCGGAAGCATTTGACGCGCTCAAGCGCAAGGTATTCCCCAAGATTCTTCACCAGCGGCGCGATGATCCGATGCGTGTCTGGGTGGTGGGGTGCTCGACCGGGCAGGAGGCCTATTCCATTGCCATGTCGTTCGCTGAGTTTTCAGAGGACATGGCGCGCATCCCCAAACTCCAGATTTTCGCGACCGACCTGAATGACGCCCTGCTGGAAAAAGCCCGCCACGGCCTCTACGCGAAATCATTGGCCCAGGATATATCACCGGAACGGCTGCGGCGGTTCTTTGTCGAGGAAGACGCTGGATACCGGGTCAGCAAAACCATCCGCGAACAGGTGGTCTTTGCCCGGCAGAATGTGCTGAACGATCCGCCGTTCTCGCGCATGGATCTGATCAGTTGCCGCAATGTCTTGATCTACCTGGAGCCGGAGCTGCAGAGAAAGGTGATCCCCGCCTTCCACTATGCGCTCAAACCGAGCGGGTTCCTATTCCTTGGGGCAAGCGAAGCGGTGGGCCAATTCATCGAACTGTTTGAGCCTGCCGACAAAAAGCAGAAAATCTTTTCCAAAAAACCCGGCGTCACACCGCCGGTCCACGTGTCCGCGGCCAAAGACCGCCAGCCGTCTCCTGTGGCGGGCGCGCGGCCACCCGCTCCAACGGAATGGAGGCGGGCTTTGCCGGACGAATTTCAAGGGGAAATCGGCGCCCAGCGGGAGGCGGACCGGCTTTCGGTCAACCGCTTTGCCCCGCCCGGCGTTCTGATCAGTTCGGATCTCAAGATCATCCAATTCAGGGGGCCAACCGGCCCTTTTCTTGAGCCGCCGGTCGGCAAGGCCAGCTTCGATGTTTTAAAGATGGCTCGCGAAGGGCTAATGATGCCATTGCGCGCCGCCATCAACAAAGTGAAACGCGAGCACAAGGCTGTGCGGAGCGAAAGCGTGAGGATTATTGGGCGCGGCCAGCCGCTGGCCGTGAATTTTGAGGTCATTCCGCTCAAGAATTTGAAGCAGCGGTATTACCTGATTTTGTTCGAGTTGGGCGGGGCGAGGAAAGCGAAATTGGATATGCCTGCCGAGCCGCCTCCACAGGCCCGTGACAAGCGGCAGGAATCCCGGCGCATCGGCAACCTGGAGCTTGAGCTGGCGGAAACGCGGGAATACCTGCAATCGATCCAGGAGCAATCCGAAGCCTCAAATGAAGAGCTTTATGCTTCCAACGAGGAAGTCCAATCGACCAATGAGGAGCTCCAGAGCATCAACGAGGAGCTGGAAACCTCAAAAGAAGAGCTGGAGTCCTCCAATGAAGAGTTGACCACGGTCAACGAGGAGATGGCCAATCGCAACACCGAACTGACTCGTTTGACCGGCGACCTGAATAACCTGCATTTGAGCATCAACACGGCCATTCTGCTGCTGGCCCGCGATTTGACCATCCGGCGTTTTACGCCGCAGGCCGAAGGGCTTTTTAACCTCATGGCCACGGATATCGGAAGGTTCCTGGGCGGAATAAAACACAATTTGGAATTTCCGAATTTGGAAGAGCTTGTCCGGGAAGTCATCCACACGGTGCAAATGCAAGAGCACGAGGTGCAAAGCAAGAATGGGCGCTGGTATTTGCTGCGCGTGCGCCCCTACATGACACTCGACAACAAGATTGACGGGGCGGTGCTGCTGTTGGTCGATATCGACGCGATCAAACGCAGCGAGCAGGAAGCCAAAACCGCCCGCGAACAGGCCGAAGACACGCTGCGCACCGCGCCGATCCCGCTGCTGGTGCTGGACTCCGATTTGCGCGTCAAGACGGGAAACGAATCCTTCTACAAGACGTTCAGCGTCCAGCAATCCGCGACGGAGGGGCGGTTTGTTTACGACCTTGGGAACGGGCAGTGGAACATCCCCAAATTGCGCGAACTGCTGGAGAATATTTTGCCGGCCAACCACTTGTTTGAAGGCTTTGAGGTCACGCATGAATTTGAAGGCATAGGATGCCGCACCATGATCCTCAACGGCCGCCGCATGCAGAGCGGGGAGAGTGAGCCGGGGCGGATCGTGCTGGTCATCGAAGATGTAACGGATCGCAAAGCCGCGGAAGCCATCCAGCGCGAGGCCGCGGAACGCTTCCGCTTCATGGCGGAGTCCATGCCGCAAAAAATCTTCACGGCCTATCCCGGCGGTGAAGTTGATTATCTTAACCAGCAGTGGCTGGCCTTCGCGGGGCTGGACGCCGGGCAGGCAGCGGGATGGGATTTTTCCCAGTGCATTCATCCTGACGAGGCCGAGGAACATTCCCGCCAATGGAAGCATTCGTTGGAAACTGGCGATCCGTTTCAATTTGAGTGCCGTTTCCGCCGGCATGACGGCGCCTATCGCTGGCATTTAAGCCGCGCTTGCGCGATGCGCACTGAAACCGGGGATATTTTGATGTGGATCGGGTCCAATACGGATATCGACGAGTTGAAACAGGCGCAGACCGCTTTGGCCGAAGCCAGGGACCGGCTGGCCAGCCGGGCCGGGGAATTGGAGCAACTCGTGGCCGCCCGCACGGATGAGATGGTGGAGACGAACAAACAATTGGAAGCGTTTGTTTACACTATCGCGCACGATTTGCGCGCCCCGCTGCGCTCGATGGAAGGTTTTTCCACGATGCTCCTGACCGAAGCCGGCACGGAGCTTAATGAACGGGCCCGCGGATTCGCCAACCGCATCAATCGCTCAGCGCGGTTCATGGACGCCCTGTTGAAGGATTTGCTGGCCCTGAGCAGTGTCAGCCAGGCCCGCCTCCAGCTTGTCCCCGTGAACCTGGAAGAAGTCGTCCAAGCGGTCATGGAGCACGCGGCCGAGGAAATCCGGAGCAAAAGTGCGCTGGTCGAAGCCGTTCCGCCCTGGCCCGCGGTGATGGGGCACGCGGCCATGCTGGGGCAAGTGCTGACGAACTTGGTCGGCAATGCCATGAAATTTGTATCCCCGGGCACCCAGCCTGTAGTGAAGCTCCACGCCCAAGAGAGAAACGAATTCGTTCGAATTTGGGTCGAAGACAACGGCGTCGGCATCGCCGAAGAGCACTACCAACAAATCTTCAGGCCTTTCACGCGGCTGCACGGAGAGGCGTTTAGCGGGACGGGCATCGGGCTGGCCATTGTGCAAAAAGGGGTGGAGCAAATGCACGGAACCTTCGGGGTGGTATCCTCGCCGGAGCAAGGCAGCCGGTTTTGGTTCGAACTGCGGCGGGCGTGAACTCGGAAATCATTCTGTTATATGCTAGGCACGAAATCCATTCTTCTGGTGGACGACAGCGCGAACGATTTGCTGTTGTTGCGGGAGGCCTTTGAGAAGATTGGCTTCGCCCCGGCCCTGGCGGAAGTTTATAACGGGGAAGAAGCGATTGCCTATCTGTCCGGCAAGGGCTCTTTTGCCGACCGGCGCGCTCACCCATTTCCAAGCCTGGTGCTGCTGGACCTGAACATGCCCCGCAAAAACGGCTTTGAGGTCCTGGCCTGGGTGCGCGCTCAGACTGTAATCAAGCGCGTTCCCATCATTATTCTCAGCGCCTCACTGCGCGAGGAAGACGTGGAGCAGGCCTTTGCTTTGGGAGTGAACGCGTTTCTGGTAAAGCCGACCGGCTTTAGCGACCTCGTCAGAATGGCCGTCATTCTGCGGGATTGGCTGGGCATCAATCAGTTTCCAACCTTCGGAAAAGTGTGATCGCGGCGAGCACCCGGCCGCCAAAGGGCGGAACGAGGCATCACCAGGAAAGCCGTCTTGCAATATCGCGATGTCCGGATTTAGCCAGCGGCGGCGGCTCGCGCTTGCGCCGGGGCAGGCGCGGCTTGGTGCGCGGCGGGCACGTTTTTGACCAGCCAGCTTGTCAGGGCTTCCAGTTTTTCCGGGCAATACTCGCCCATCAGGCAAATTTGTATCCAATTGCGCTGGCGGATGTAATCGCTGTTGTAGCTGAGCAGATAACCGGCTTTTTGCAGTTGCTCGCCTAATTCCGCGGAACTGACGCCCGGCGGCAGCGCGATGGTCACCACGCCAGGGGTCGCGTCGGGATCGGCGGCGATGAGCCGGAATCCCAATTCCGCCAACTTGCGGCGCAACCGGGCCGAGACGGCGGCCACGGCAGCCATCTTCGCGGGCCAATCCGGCTGCCGAACGGCGGCGTCGAGGGCCAGCACCAAATTTGAAGAATGCGTGAAAGCGATGCCTTGATGCTCGTCATACCAGCCCAAATCCAGGTAGCGCGGCAACGAGGTGGATGAGGCAATGGGATGATTGTGGAAAACCATGCACAAGCCGGGATAGCCGGCCAGTCCTTTGCCGCTCGCGCAGGAGGCCAGATAAACGCCTTCCAAATTAACGGGCACCAAACCGATGGAACTGATGCAATCGGCGCACAGCCTGACCCGCGCTTTGCCGCACAGCGCCTGCAAGGCTGAGAGCGGATTCAACATGCCGGTGGAGGTTTCCGAATGGACGCACCAAAGCCAGCCGGCGGCGGGGTTGCGGGCCAGAAATTGCTCGATCACGCCCACGTTGAACGGCTCACCCCAGCGGAATTTCAAAGTGTCAAAAGTCAGGCCGAAGCGGCGGCCTTGATCGATCAGGCGCTCGCCGAACTCGCCGTTGCTGAGGATGAGTCCGGGGCGTTTTTCCAGCGAAAGCTGCGCGCCGACGGTATCGTTGGCCAGCGTGCCGGAACCGAGGAGAATCTGAACATGGCGCGCGCTGACCAATTGGCAGAGGCGCTCGCGGATTTTTTGGAACTCGGCGATGAATTGGACGGAGCGGTGGGATTCCGGCGGGCGCTCGAAGGCGCGGCGTGTCAATGGGTGAATGGAAACCGGCCCCGGCAGAAAACTGGCCGGCCCGCGCCGGCGCATCGGCTCGCGCAGAAATTCCTCGGCCTGCTTCTCGAAGTTCTCCAAAGTCAAATACATGGGCTGGAACATCGCCTCGCCCGATCCCAGCAGCGGGCCGAACGGGACAAAGCCCAGATGCCGGTAAAGCTTTTGCTGGCGGGTGGTGCCGGAGATGACGCCCAAATCGTAACCGTGTTCCAAGCCATATTGCCACATCAGGGCGGTCAATCCGCGAAAGACCTGGCCGTTGCGGAATTGCTTTTCGACGGACAGGAGGCGTATTTCGCAGGTGCGGCGGCCTGGGGGGAGATAGGAATCCAGGTTGGGCAATTTTTGGTCGAGGGAAAAGGGGCGGCGTCCGCGGGCGGCAATCATGCCGACAATGCGCTTGCCGGACGTGCAGATCAGGTAGGTGTTTTCGTTGTGAAATTTATCAACCAGGCGCGGCGTGGTGGAGGGCTGATGCTGGGGAATTTCCTCCACGAAGGTTCGATAATTCAACTGATGAATTTGTTCGAACTCCCAATCTTCCGACGCGACTTTAAATTGCAGGGAATGTGTGCTCATAATTTACTCTGAGGCTCAACGAAAAATGACAGCAGAAACGCAATAGGACACCGGCCGCGAAAGCAGGCCGAGCGGGCCGCGTGTCTCGCGGCCTGTTCCAGAAAACCACCCATTGTATTGATCACTAAACGCTTCCATCCGAGACATATCTTTAAAGGCAGCCCCGCTGCAACCACCCTTCATGGAGTATTCCATGGCATCTTCCTACAGGGGAAGCCTTCAAGTGAAAAGCCTTAATTTTGACCTTGCGGGCATAACCCGCCGACACCGGCCTCCACAAACTGTCACTGCTGAACCTATCCATGACGCATCTTGGAGCCACCGCCGCCCGCGCTGCAATCAAAAAAATGGCCCCTTTTGTCTCAACCCGGGCCGGATTTCAGGATGGCTTCGATGGCTTGCAAGTCGTCCTGGCTAAAGGACAAATTCTCCCGTGTTCGCACGTTTTCCTCAATTTGCACGAGGCTGCTGGCGCCGATGAGGACGGAGGTCATCTGCGGATGGCGCAAGACCCACGCCAGGGCCAATTGGGCCAGCGTTTGGCCGCGCGCGACCGCCAGCGTGTGGAGGCGCGCGACTTGGGCGAGTTTCTCCGGCGTGACGTGGGCCGGCCGCAAAAAGCCGTGCGGCTTGGAGGCCCGCGATCCTTCAGGGATGCCCTGCAAATACTTCTCGGTCAGCAATCCCTGGGCGAGCGGGCTGAAGGCGATGCAGCCGATGCCTTCCGTCTTCAGGGTCTCCAAGAGGCCGCCTTCCACCCATCTGTCGAACATGCTATAGCGCGGCTGGTGGATGAGGCAGGGCGCGCCCATCTCGCGCAGCAATTGCGCCGCCTGGCGGGCGCCTTCGGGACGGTAATTGGAAAGGCCGGCGTAGAGCGCCTTGCCGGAACGGACGGCGTGCGCCACCGCGCCCATCGTTTCTTCCAATGGCGTGTCCGGGTCGGGGCGATGGGAATAGAAAATATCGACGTATTCCAATCCGAGGCGGCGCAGGCTTTGGTCCAGGCTGGCCAGCACGTATTTGCGCGAACCCCATTCGCCGCAGGGGCCGGGCCACATCAAGTAGCCGGCTTTGGTGGAAACAACCAATTCGTCGCGATGCGCGGACAAATCCTGCTTCAAAATGCGCCCGAAGTTTTCTTCCGCCGAACCGGGCGGCGGCCCGTAGTTATTGGCCAGGTCAAAATGGGTGATGCCCAAATCAAAGGCACGACGAACCATGGCGCGCCCCGTCTCAAAAGCATCGACGCCCCCAAAATTATGCCATAAACCGAGCGAAACCGCCGGAAGCTTCAACCCCCATCGGCCGCACTTGCGATACAGGGCGCCGTTCTGGTAGCGCGTTTCCGCGGGCTGGTAGTTCATCGGGCGTTGGAGAATGCGCGTCAGCCTTCTGGCGGAGGCCGGTTGTAAGAGGCTTCAACCTTGGCCATGACATCCTTGAAGCTCATATCGACTTCATAGATTTGCTTGTACAATTCGTCCGCGTCGTTTTGCTTGTTCATTTTTTCGAAAACGGCGGCCAGCGCGTAGGTCATTTCCTTTTTCTCGTCGTCGAAAACCAGTTTTTCCTTGATGGCCGTTTGCAACTGCCGGGCCGCCATGTCGTTAAAACCGCGCGCGGCCAAACATTGCCCCAAATAGGAGAGCGCCTGCAGGCGCTTGTGCGGATTATCCTTGGCCTTCTGGAATTCCGGCATGGCGTCGCCCACTCTGCCCGTCTTGAATAGCAGCACGCCCAATTCAAATCGGATGCCCAAATCGCTCGGATACCGCTCGGCCCGTTCCTTGACCTCGGCCAGATTGTAATTGTCCCGCTCGAGCTTGATCTGGGCGGATTTCTCCGCGTAATCCGGCGCCTTCGGGTCGAGAGCCGCGATGGCCGCGTCGAATTTCCTGATCGTCGTCTCGGCGATGGCTTTTTGCAGGGAAGGATCGGAGGCGCCTTCCTGTTCGACGATGCGCCGGTACGTTTCCAGGGCGCGATCGTAATTTTTCTGCTGCGCGTAAAGTTCAGCCACCGTGCGCAGTTTTTTCAAATCGCCGGGCTGCAATTTCAGTTCCGCCTCCAGCTTGTTGATCTGCCGCTGGGCCACGTCCTCGCTTTTGACCTGGCGGCTTTCCTGTTCCAGGGCCTCCGCCTTGCTTTTGTCCTTGAGGATGTCGCGATAAGAGCCGGTCCCGCTCGCCAGCGCGTCATAACCGCCCTCCGCCAGAGTCTTGCGGGCGGAGATGTCCTTGAGTTCGTCCGCCAGTTGGAGGTCGCCCGGATGAAGGCGCATCAATTCGGCCATGATCATCTCCGCTTTTTCTCCCTGGCCGGCCGCGGAATAAGCCCGGGCCAAACTTTTTTGGACATCCTCGTCCTTGGGCGCGTGTTTGACGGCGAGTTCCAAGGAGAGCACAGCCGTTTTGGGCAGGTCGGCGGCCAGGGCGTTGTCCGCCAGAAGTTTGTGGGCCGCCACGCTGTTGGCATCGCTGTTAAGAATTTGCTCGGCTGTCTTAATGGCCTCGAGCGGGTCCTTTTGCATTTGGGCCTTGGCCAGCAACGGGGACGATCCCGCGCCGCTGAGCATCTTTTTGAAAAACGTGCTGCCGCCGCCGCTCTTGGAGTGCTGGCAAACACGCAGGGCCTGGCGGCAATCGAAAAAGGCCGGCTCCTGCGCCAGCACTTGGTTGAAAATGGCGATCGCGTAATCGAAGTTTTTGCGGTCAAACGCGGTCATGCCCTTTTGGTACTGCTCCCGGATGGGACGCGAAATTTGGCTAATCGTTTTTTCTGCCATGCCGCTAATTTATTATTGCCACCCAAAAAAACCAACAGCAAAAACGCAGGCACTGGATAACCGGTGCGCGATGGAGAAAGTCCTTGCAAATCCGCGGAGCGGGCGGACAATCGCGAAAACGGGGCCGGACCGCCATCGGCAGCGGATAGATGCTTTCAAATTCACGGTGATGGATCAACAGGGAAACCCGTATCCTCTGCCGCTCAAGGCCGAGTTTAACATTCCCGCAAAAGGGCGGCGGGCCAGGCCCCGGCCTCTGACAGGCCTTCTACCGCCCTTCCTCGGCGGCGCGCTGAGCCTGCCGGTAGCGCTCCTTCGCGCTGGAGCCGCGGCTTGGGCCGGAATCGTCACTCGAAGCCCACATGGGATTGCGCATGACTGCGGTCGAAGATTGGAAAGCCGCCGGGATGACCGAGACAACCTTCCACGCCTCAAAACATCCCGCGCCCAGCAGCGCAATGAACGACAGCAGGAACCCCCACACAATGAGGATGTCCGACAAAGATTCTCGCTGCCGCCGCCGTTTCGTCATGCGTTAAATAAATTCGTTGATCAAATTCTCCAGGAATTCCTGGCGGCCGCTGGCGTTCTCCGACGGTTCGCCTTTCTTGAGCATGTATTTCTCAAGCAATGCAAAACTGCTCTTGCCGGACTCGATTTCCCGTCCCAGGCCGCTGTCCCATGAACTATAACGCTGCCGGACAAATTCCGCCAGCCGCCCGTCCTTGCGGATGGCGGCCGAAATCTTCAGGCCGCGCGCGAAAGCATCCATGCCGCCGATATGCGCGTAGAACAGATCGATGGGATCGAAGCTCTCCCGCCGCACCTTGGCGTCGAAATTCACGCCGCCTGTGGCGAGGCCGCCCGCATTCATAATGGAGAGCATGCATTGCGTGGTCAGGTAGATGTCGGTGGGGAATTGGTCCGTGTCCCAGCCCAGGAGGAGGTCGCCTGTATTGGCGTCAATCGAACCGAGCGCGCCGGCAGCGGCGGCCACTTCCAATTCATGCTGCATGGTGTGGCCGGCCAGCGTGGCATGGTTGGTCTCCAGGTTCAGCTTTAGATGCGGCAGCAAATCATACTCACGCAAGAAATTCAGGCAGGCGGCCGCATCGGAGTCATATTGGTGCTTCGTCGGCTCTTTTGGCTTTGGCTCGATGTAAAACTGGCCCTTGAAGCCAATCTTCTTTTTATAATCGACAGCCATGTGCAGGAACTTGGCCAAATGATCCAGCTCGCGCTTCAAATTGGTGTTGAGCAACGTCGAATATCCTTCGCGCCCGCCCCAAAAAACATATCCAGCCCCGCCCAATTGATGCGTCACTTCCAGCGCCTTTTTAACTTGCGCGGCCGCGTAGGCGAAGACATCGGCATTGCAACTGGTCGCCGCGCCGTGAGCAAACCGCGGATGCGCGAACAGGCAGGCCGTGCCCCACAACAGCCCAATTCCCGTGCGCTGCTGCTCCTCCTTGAGGACCTTGGCGACGGCGTCAAGATTTTTATTGGTCCGCGCCAGCGTCGATCCTTCCGGCGCGACATCGCGATCATGGAACGCGTAAAAAGGCGCGCCCAATTTTTCAAAAAACTCGAACGCCACCCCCACGCGCCGCCGGGCGTTGTCAAGCGAATCGCTTTGGTCGTCCCAAGGCCGCCGCATGGTCGGCGCGCCGAACATATCCGAACCCCGCCCGCGCATCGTATGCCAATAAACCACCGAAAAGCGAAGATGCTCGCGCATGGTCTTGCCCTCCACGATTTCCTCCGCGTTGTAATATTTGAACGCGAGCGGCTCCTTGGAATGAGGCCCTTCGAACGAAATCTTCGGTATATTGGGAAATGCAGACGCCATAAATTTCCCACATTGCTAATTCAACCCCGCCTTCCAGGCAATCAAAAACAGGCGTCAATCATCCGAATCCGGCTTGACGGCCCAGACAGGATAAGGGATGGCGGAGCCTTTGGCGGCGCGCCATAGAATGCGGTTGAATACGTCCTCCGGGCATTGATCTTCCTTCTGCAAGGGCAGGCGCGCGGAGACGATGGCGTCGCGGCGCAAGACCGGGTCTTTGATCGCGGCCGGTTTGGGGTTCATCTCGTCCAGCGCGACTTCGTTTTTGACGGTGTCGTAAGGGGTGAAATCGGGCGTGTTCGTGAAACAGTCAAACATCGGCGTGGCGGTCGCGTCCATTTGGTTCATGGGCGGCAGGCCAAGGATTAACTCAAGCGTCCGCACCAGGCTGGTTTGGTTGTATTGGGTATGGACGCCCGCATGCCGCTTCGTGTAGGGGCTGATGACATAAGCCGTCGTCCGGTAGCCGCTGACGTGGTCCCATCCATCCTGCGGATCGTCTTCGATGGCGAAAATGCATGTGTTGGACCAAAACCGGCTGTGGCTGATGGCCTCCACGATCTGCCCGAATGCCAGGTCGTTGTCCGCCACTTGCGCCTCCGGCGTGGGCGCGCCGTAACCGGTGCCGCTGGTATGATCGTCCGGCAGCCAAAGCAGGGCCAAGTTCGGCCACTCGCCCTTTTGCTCGGACTCGCGCAGGTTCTGGATGAATTGCGAGGCGCGCCACACGTCCGGAACCGTCAAGTCGAATCCGAGATAATTGCTGGCATAATAAGGCGCCATGAACGGCAGGTCCGGCTCAGTTGTGTAAACAACATTGTTGGAGTGGTTGATAAAATTGTGATAGTCCTCCAGCCAGCTCGATTTCTTGCGCGTGCCTTTCACAACATGATGGCCGGTCACGTATTCTCCAAAATCGCGGAAGGTCTTGCCGTGATCGACAGCGTCATTCCAGATGAACCCCGAAGACGCGTAAGCCAGCGAGTCGCGCGAACCGGGATCGGTGCCGCCGCCGGGATAACTTCGCGGCCAGCCCGCATAGGACCGCTGGATGTAATCGTTGGCCAGGCTGCTGTCGGTCCATTGATGCCCCTCGGCGCTCATGATGCCGCAGCAATAAGTGTTATCCAGCAGGACGAAATCGCGGCAAAACTGGTGTTCGTTGGGCGTGACCCGCTGGCCATAGACGCACAAATCCGGTTTGCCGTTGCCTTCGGGCATGTCGCCGAGCAATTCATCATAGGTGCGGTTTTCTTTGACAATGTAGAGAACGTGCTGAATCGGGCTGGGTTCCCCGACGCGTTCGGGCACCGGCTGGGGGGCGCGGCCGGGGCGGGCCGGCAGCCGGGCGGCTTCGAGCAGCGGATATCGCAAATTGGCCAGCACGGCGGCGGTCGCCTTTTTCAAACCGCGGCCCGAAAGCGCCGGCGCCAGCGAGAGCGAGCCGTACCATTGCTTGGAATTGTATCCTTCCCCTTTGCCCTTGCGGCGCCCGGCCGGCTCTTCAGAGCGTGTCACGCCAATGATGTTGGCCACGTCAACCCTTTTGCGGCTGGCGTCGTAGGCAATGCTGCCGGGAAACCATCCGACCGGAATAAGGCCCAGCATTTTCGAGCGGCCGGGATTGAAATCGAAAACGGCGACCGCGTTTTGGGAAGCGTTGCAAACAAAGAGGCGCCGCCCGCGCTGGTCAAAAACCGCGGCATCCGGCTGCGCCCCGAAAAGGTCGCCCGGATCAACGCGCGCCGAGACGGTTTCGACAACCCGGTCCGTCCGCGTGTCAATCACGCTCACCGTATCACTCCCGGCGTTGGCGCAGGCGACGAAATGGCCGTCCGGCGAGGCCGCCAGCCCGCACGCGTGCAGCCCTGTCAATAATTCCACGCCCGGCGCGTTGTTTTGCCCGTCCAGATCGATAATTGAGACAGAGCCTTCGCTGGCCACCGAGCGCGCGTCCACTCGCGCGACGCCGTTGCGGCCAATCGGCCCGGAAAGGCTTTGCGCGTCCGGCCGGCGGCCGCCCCAATTGCTCACGTACGCCTTTCGGCCAACCAGCGCCACGCCGAACGGCGCCACGCCGGCGTCCCAGGATCGCAAAAGTTCGCCCGTCGCGGCATCCAATTCCGCCAGCCGATTGCCCACGTTCAGCGCGACGTAAAGTTTCTTGCCGTCCCGCGAGACTGCCAGGCCGGCTGGGATGTCGTTGACCCGCCCCGGCGCGTTGGCCGGCGGCAGCGGAAAGGAAAGCAATGGCGCCACCTTGTCATCTGCCGCGACCGAAAAAACCTTCACGTCGCCGTTGACGTTGGCGAGAAAGAGGCGGCGGCCGTCGGGAGAAAATGCCAGGCCGGTGTAACTGAGCTTGTCCTTGAGGTTCGGCTTTAGAATTCGGGCGGAGAGCGCGGAACGTTTCGCGATTTGGAGGTCGGACGGCATCGGAACGGTTTGCAGAACTTTGCCGGTCGCCGCGTCCAGCACGAGCAACGATGCCTTCAGGCCAGACGTGACCAGCAGGCGGCCATCAGGGCTGAGGGCCAGCGCGTTGGGGCGCATGCCGGGCAATTGAACCTGCAGGCCGGCCGGTGTGATATACTGATTGACAGGCGTTTCGAACCCGTTTGTCTTCCAGCCGACGATGTCAGACGTGGAATCAAAATCATCGGGGCCGGCCAGCAGCGCGGCGGGGGCGGCGAGAAAAAACAAGAACCAGGCGTTAAGAATAATCAGGCGTTTCATTTAAAATGGCGGTATGAAGGGATGGTCACTCCATGTCCGAAAAAAAATTCCGCCAAATGACACCGAAGTCAATGGCGAATTTCGCGCGGCGCGGACGGCGCTTGAGTTTTTTGGGCGAACGTTTAGTGTGGAAGGTATGAAGAACGACGTTCTGCCTGTGGAGATTCGCGGGGTTCTGCCAGCCAATACCGGCTGCGCCATCTTCGTCGGCAACACCCGCAAGGTTTTTGTCATCCAGGTAGAACACAACATGGGCGCCATCATCCGCATGTTTCTCAAAGGCGCCATTAAGGAACGCCCGCTCACCCACGATTTGATCAATCATATTTTCAAGGGCCTCAATGTCACCATCGAACGGGTCATCATCACGGAATTGAAAAATTCAACGTATTACGCCCGTTTGATCCTCAAGCAGGAGAACGAACTGGGTTGCAAAATCGTCGAAATCGACGCCCGCCCCAGCGATTGCCTGGCCCTGGCCACCGCCCAAAAACGGCCCATCTATGTGGCTGCGTCCCTCTTCGAGCAAGTCGATGACATGAGCGAATATCTCGAGCGGATCAGCGAAGACAGCGGCGAACCCGGCGAATCCGAAGACACCGAATAGCTCTGGAGCATTCTCATGCCTCAGGCCGCCAGTTCCAAAGCCCCTGTCCTTCTTGTTTGCGGCGATGATGATTTTGGCGTCAAGGAGCGCGCCCACGAAATTTTCCGCCAATGGTCCGCTGAAATCGGCGGCACGGACCACGAAATCATCGACGCCGCCGTCAATCATAGCGGCGAGGCTCTGAACGTTCTTTCCAAATTGCGGGCCGCCTTGCAGACGCTTCCCTTCTTCGGCGAAGGCAAAGCGGTCTGGCTGCGCAATTGCAATTTCATGGGCGAAGAGCGCGCGGCCGAAGCCAAAGCCGTCTCGGAAAACCTGGCCGAGCTGGCCCAGGAATTAAAGGTGTTCGTGTGGCAGAAGGTGCGCCTCCTCGTCAGCGCCGGGAAAGTGGACAAGCGCAAGACGCTTTACAAGACGCTGGAAAAACTCGGCACGGTCGAGATTTTCGCCGGCTGGTCCGCCGAGGACCGCGATTGGGCGCAACAGGCCGAGGGCCTGGCCTCGCGCATCCTTGGCGAGATGGGCAAGCAAATTTCCAGCGACGCGCTCGGCCGGTTGGTGGCCTACACCGGCCCCAATCCGCGCGCTTTGCGCACCGAGGTCGAGAAACTTTCTCTTTACTGTGGAGAGCGCGCGCGGATTGACACCGACGACGTTGAAGCTGTCGTGACCCGGCACAAACAGGCGCGGGCCTTCGCGCTCGGCGACGCGCTGGGCGATCGGAATTTGCCCCGCGTGTTGCGCTGCCTGGACGAGGAATTGTGGGAAATGCGGCGGGACCCGCAACACACCGAAATTGGCGTTCTCTACGGGCTGATCGGCAAAGTGCGCAGCCTGATCTTTGTCAACGAGATGCTCCGGCTTAAATGGCTCCGGCCGGAGCCGGATTTCAGCCGGTTCAAATCGCAATTGGCGCGTGTCCCGGCGGAGGCATTGCCGGAGGACAAAAAGTTCAATCCGCTGGCCATCAATCCTTACGTTCTCTTTCGCGCTCTGTCGCAGGCGCCTCGCTATACGCAGGCGGAACTGGTCACCGCGATGGACTTGTTGCTGGAGTGCAACCGGCAGCTCATCTCCCGCAGCCTCGACCCGGCCCTGATTTTGCAGCAGGCGCTGGTGCGCATCGCCGGTTAACGGTTTGACGGGCGCGCGCCGCGATGGCACGCTGCCAGTCATGGGCGCGAAGACATCCCGAAACCCTGCCGCTTCGGGCGCCAAAGCGGCGCCCCGCCGATGGCTCTTTCGCCTCGCCGCGATTTTCCTGGGACCGCTGCTGGGACTGGCGGCATTGGAAGGGGCGCTGCGCTTGGCCGGTTATGGGCATCCCACTTCGTTTTTTCTCAAAGAGCGCGCGGGCGGCCGGGATTATTTTGTCAATAATGATGATTTCGTGCTGCGCTTTTTCCCGCCGGACAAATCCCGGCAGCCCCGCCCTGTCATGATGGAGGCAGAAAAGCCGGCCGGCGATTATCGCATCTTTGTCATGGGCGAATCGGCGGCGCTGGGAGACCCCGACCCCGCCTTCGGCGCGCCGCGATTTCTGGAGGCGCTGCTGCGCGAACGTTTTCCCGCGCTCCATTTCGAGTTCGTCAACACGGCCATTACCGCCATCAATTCCCACGCCATCCTGCCCATCGCCCGCGAGTGCGCCCGACGGCAGGGCGATCTGTGGATTATTTACATGGGCAACAACGAAATGGTCGGCCCCTTCGGCGCGGCCAGCGTGTTCGGTTCGCAGGCGCCGCCATGGCCGTTTGTGCGCCTGAGCCTGGCCGCGCAAACGACGCGCCTGGGCCAGGGATTGATGGCCCTGGCCCGGCGCTGGCGCGATCAAAAACCCGGCGCCAAAAGCTGGGGCGGCCTGGAAATGTTCCTGCAAAACCGCGTCCCGCCCGGCGATCCGCGCAAGGAAATCGTTTACAAGAATTTTCAGCGCAACCTGGATGACATCCTTGGGGCCGGATTGGATTCCGGGGCCAGAATTATTCTTAATACCGTCGCCGTTAATTTGCGCGATTGCCCGCCGCTGGCTTCCGCGGATGACGGCAAATCAGGCGCGGGCGCGGAGTATCAATTGGCGGAAAACCTCCTGCGCGCGGGCAATGCCGCAGAAGCGCGCCCGCATTTCGTCAAGGCTCGCGATCTCGACGCCCTGCCGGCCCGCGCTGATTCGCGTGTCAATGACATGATTCGCGGCGCCGCCCATCGGCTGGCCGCGCCTGGCCTGGTTTTGTTCGATGCCGCGGAACTTATGGGGAGCAATTTCCCGGCTGGCATCTGCGGCAGCGAAACTTTTTACGAACACGTCCATTTCAACGGCAATGGCAATTACCGCCTGGCCCGCGCCTGGGCGGAGCGGGTGGAAGAATTTTTGCCCGCCGAAGCCAGGCAGCGCGCGGCGGGTTCCTGGCTGTCAAAAGAAACCTGCGAAAAACGGATTGGTTTTACGGATTGGAACCGCCGCAACGTTTTGGCCGAGGTGCTGCGCCGCCGCCAGCGCCCGCCCTTATTCCAGCAGTCCAATAACGCCGCGCAAGCGCAACTCCTGCGCCAGGAGATCGCGGCCTTGAACCAGCGCATGGACGCGGCCGACGCCGCCGAGGCCCGCGCCACTTATGCGGATGCCATCGCGCGCGCCCCCAGCGACCTGGACTTGTATTCCAACTTCGCGGATTTTCTGGAAGCCATCGGGGCGTTCCAGGAAGGCGTGGCCGAGTGGCAAAAAGTCGAGCAATTGCGGCCGTCCTTTTACGTCGCTTATTTTCAGGAAGGCCGGCTGCGCGAACGGCTGGGAGACTTGGCCGCCGCGCGCGCGTCCTTCGCCCGAACGCTTTCGCTCCACCCGCGCATGGCCCCGGCCTGGTACGAAATGAGCAACATCGACGCCAGCCAGGGCCGATTCGATTCTGCCTTGAAGGAGATTGACCATGCCGCGAAATTGGAGCCGGCCCAGGGGGTTTTTCAAGTCTGCGCGGGCAAGCTCCTTTCCAAAATGAACCGCCCCCACGACGCGCTGGCGCGCTATCGCCGCGCGGTGGAAGTCCAGCCGTACTACGTGGAGGGTCATCTGGCGCTGGCCGCGCAATTGGCCGCCGATGGCAAAACGTCCGGCGCGAAGGATGAGTTTCGGGCCGTGCTGCGCCTGGACCCCGCCAACAAAACCGCCCGAGCCAGCCTCGGAGAATGACCGCCCGCCCCCTCTTTCGGGGGATGCGCCCCGGAGGACCTTGGAATAATCTCGACTTTGAAATCTGGAAGTCCGACTCTCTGAATTCGATCTCAGTCTCAGTCGAGTCCAAACAAAATGAGCTCTGGCAATCAGCTTCGGACAGCGGCTGGCATCATCCTGGCCTGCGGATGCTTTCTGTTTGGCCCTGCCGCCTCCGCCGTGCAAACCAACGAGCTGCTGACCAACGCGATTGATGTGATTTCTCTTCCCGTCGCGCGCGCCGCCCTGCAAATCAAAGTCCGCGTGACTGGGACCGTGACGGTGACGGTGCCGACTTTGGGCGGAAGCTTCTTCGTTCAGGACGCGACCTGCGGCGTCTTCGTGGACAATCGCGACGGCCCTTCGCCGCACACCGGGGACGTCGTGCGGGTTTCCGGCGTGACGGAAAAGGGCGCTTTCGCCCCGGTCATCACAGGGCCGTCGGTGGTGAAAATCGGCACGGCTCCGCTGCCGCCCGCGCGCGCGGTCTCCATTGAGCGGTTTATGTCGGGCGCCGAGGACAGCCAGCGGGTGGAAATTTCCGGCATCGTACGCGCGGCCCAAATCGACGCTGAATCGAATCTCGATTTGAGCATCGCCGCCGGCGGCTACCGTTTTCACGCCTTTCCCAAAATGCCGCTCGGCATGGAACCGCAGCGCCTCGTGGGCTATCGAGTGCGCCTAAGCGGGACTTCCGGCGCGTTTTTCAACCAGGAACAGCGGCGCCTGACCGCATTGAAATTATTCATGACATCGCTGCCGGGCGATTTCGTGGTGGAGACGCCCGATCTCGTCGATCCTTTCACCGAGCCGCCGCTGGCGTTGAACAATATCGCCCAATATCGCCGCGATAACCGGCCGGGCCAGCGCGTCCACGTCAAGGGCCGGATTACATATCAGCGGCCAGGCCAGGAATTGTTTCTCCAGGACGCTTCCGGCGGCTTGCGCGTGGAAAGCAGCCAGACGGACTCGTTGGAGGTGGGCGACATGGTTGAAGTGGCGGGGTTCGCGGACATTGAGAATTTTCTCCCGGTGATGCAGGACGCCGTTTTCCGCAAGACCGCCGAACCTCCGGCCGCGCTGACGCCCAAGGCCGTCACAATCCAGGAAGTGCAGGATGGTTTGTGCCATGCTAATTTCGTGACACTGCAAGGCAAGTTGCTGGACCGCTTTGTCAAGCATGACAACACGCCCGGCCGCGCTTCGCAGGCGCGAACGGTGCTGATGTTGCAAAGCGAAAACCTGACGTTCACCGCCGAAACTGAGGCGCCGGCGGCCCCGCTGCCCATTGGCAGCATGCTGGAGGTTAGCGGCGTTTGTTTTACAGAGAGCGGCGAAGATGGAAAAACCCGGTCGTTCCAAATCCTAATGCCCGCCGGCGAGGATGTGCGCATTCTGGCGCGGCCAAGCTGGCTGACCACCCAGCGGCTGCTGACAGGCTTGGGCATCCTGCTGGCCGTTTCCATTGTGGCGGTGGGCTGGACGGTCATGGTTTCCAAGAAAAACGACCAGTTGGAGGAGCGCGTCAAAGAGCGCTCGGCGCAATTGAAACTGCAAATCACCGCGCGCAAGGAACTTGAATTGCAATCCAAAGCCACTTTGGCCGAACGCACGCGCCTGGCCCAGGAACTGCACGACACGCTGGAACAATCCCTGACAGGCGTTGCGCTGCAATTGGACACCACCACCAAACTCTTTGAGAAAGAAGCCGGCAGCGCGCGGCATCATTTGGAATTGGCCCGCAACCTCATCTCCGAAAGCCAAATGGAAGTCCACCGCTCAGTTTGGAACCTTCGCTGCCGGGCTTTGGAGCGATTCGATCTGCCCGCCGCGCTGTTGATGAGCAGCCAGCAAATCACGGGCGGCTCGAGCCTGCGTGTCGAAATGAAGGCGCTCGGCCGCGTCCGCCCGCTGCCCGAAACGGTCGAGGAAAATCTGCTCCGCATCGCGCAGGAGGCGCTGACCAATGTCATCAAACATTCCGGCGCGACTTTGACAGAAATCACGCTCGATTACGGCCCCAAGACCGTCGTCTGCCAGGTCAAAGACAATGGCAAAGGATTCGCCGTCGATGATTGCGCCGGTCCGCGCGAAGGGCATTTCGGACTGCTGGGCATTTCCGAGCGCGCCAAGCGTTTGCAGGGCGAGATTTCCTTTTCCAGCGCGCCCAACGCTGGCACGACCGTGCGCGTGAAAATTCCCATCCCGCATCCCTCCCTGGAACTGGACGGCACCCACGCCGCATTGACCACTTGACATGAAACGAGACGGGAAAATTGGCATCCTGGTGGCGGACGACCATTTCATCGTGCGCATGGGGTTGACCGGCCTGGTCAACACAGAACCGAATATGGTCATCGTCGGCGAAGCGGCGGACGGCCATCAAGCCGTGGACCTCTACAGCAAATGCAAGCCGGATCTGGTCTTGATGGATTTGCGCATGCCGGGCAAAGACGGCATCGAGGCCACGCTCGAAATCCGCGCGAAGGACCCGGATGCGCGAGTCCTCATGCTAACCACTTTCGACGGCGACACCGATATTCACAAGGCTCTCCAAGCCGGAGCGCAGGGCTACGTCCTCAAGAGCGCGACCGGCCAGGAACTGATCCCCGCCATTCACGCCGTGGCCGCCGGCCATCGCTGGATTCCCAAGGAAATCGCCAAGCGTCTCGCGTCCCGCAAGCTCTTTGAAGAGCTGACCTCGCGCGAAGAGCAAGTCCTGCAACTGCTGGTCAAGGGCCTGGCCAACAAACAAATCGGCGACCAGCTCAACATTTCCGAGCACACCGTCAAAGACCATCTAAAGAGCGTCTTCGGCAAACTCCAGGTCATGGACCGCACCGAAGCCGTCACCGCCGCCATCCAGCGCGGGATTATTCATTTGTAGGCTGGCAAAAGACCGTAAGTCAGGCCGTAGCCGAAAGGATACAACGGTTTGGCGTCCGCTTGGGCGCTCGTGGAAAGCTGGCCGTTGTCCAGCGGCCACGCGCGCGGCAGTTTGCCGGTGGGTTTGTAATCGCCAAACAACACATCGGCCACGCCTTGGCCCTCCGTGCCAGGCAGCCAGGCGGCCACGATGGCATCGCTCATCGGCTGCGCGGAATCCAGCACCAGCGGACGGCCGGAAATCACCAGCGTGACGACTGGGGCGCCAGACTCCCTGGCCTTGGCAACAAGGGCGAGGTCGTCGCGCGAAAGAGTCAGGTCATGGCGGTCGCCTTTGCCTTCCGCGTAGGGCATTTCGCCGACAACCACCACGATGGCATCCGCCCGGTCCGGGCTGAGGTCCGTCGCGGAATAAGTCACGGTGGCGGAGGAGGCGACTGTGTGGCGCACCGCTTCCAGGATGGTTGTCCCGCCATGAATATCGTTGCCGCCCTGGCCCTGCCAACTGATGGTCCATCCGCCGCATTGCCGGCCAATGTCATCGGCGGCCTGGCCCATGATGTGCAGGTGTTTGAGATTTTTGCGCAATGGCAGCACGTGATCAGAGTTCTTCAGCAAAACCAATGATTGACGCACGCAATCGCGCGCCACTTCCCGATGTTCAGGCGAGCCAATGGCTGCCGCCAGCGCCAGCTCGGGCCCGGCCTGGTTAAAAAGGCCCATTTGAAATTTAATTCGCAGAACGCGGCGAACGGCGTCATCAATCCGCGACATCGGCACCTTGCCCTCGGCCACCAAATTCTTGAGGTCGCCGATGAACTCCGCGTAATTGTTCGGCTTTCCGGGGCCGTTCGGAATCATGACCATGTCCAGGCCCGCATTGATCGAAGTGGCAATGTCGGATTTGAAGTCGGGCGAAAGCTGGTCGATGGCCGCCCAGTCGGAAACCAAAAAGCCCTTGAAGCCAAGCTCTTCTTTGAGCACGCCGGTGAGAAGCTTCTTGTTGCCGTGCATTTTCTGGCCATTCCAACTGCTGTAGGAAACCATGATTGAACCAACTCCATCCCGCACCGCCTCGGCGTAAGGCGGCAGGAAAACCTTGCGCAAAGTGGCTTCATCGCAAAGCGTGTTGCCCTGGTCCATGCCGCCATCGGTGCCGCCATCGGCCAGGAAATGCTTGGCGCAGGCCAGCACAGAGCCAGCATCAGACAGCCGGGCGCCCTGCAGGCCGCGAATCTCCGCCGCGCCCAATGCCGAAACCAGTTCCGGAGACTCCCCAAAACTTTCATAAGTGCGGCCCCAGCGTTCGTCGCGCGCCACCGCCACGCAAGGCGCGAAATCCCATTGAATGCCCGTGCCTGCCACCTCGGCCGCCACGACGCGAGCCGCTTTTTGCACAAGGGCGGGATTGCGCGTGGCTCCCAAACCGATGTTGTGGGGAAAGATGACCGCGCCATCCACATTGTTGTGGCCATGCACGGCGTCGATGCCGTAAAGGATCGGAATTTTCAGCCGCGTTTTCGACGCCCAGGAACGGAATTGTTCGCAGGATTTCAGCCAGCCCTGGGCGTTGTTTTCGACCGGGCTGTGGCCCCCGCCGCTTAAAACGGAACCGAGAAAGTATTTCGCCACATCGCCGTGATCCTTGAGCGCCTCGCAATCGGCCTGGGTCATTTGGCCGATTTTTTCGTCCAGCGTCATGCGCGACAGCAATGCGGCCGCCTGCTGGTCATACCGGGACGACGGCGCCGCCAAAACTTTGGGCGAGCAAAGGGAAACGCAACCGACCGACAGCCAAAGGCCCAGCCAGGCGCTCATCGGGACGGCAAATTTTCCGGGGGCATGCCCCGGTTGTGGCATCATCATAATATTACTACTTGCGCGAATCGTAATCGGGCCGACCCATTCTTTCATCCCCCGTTGGAGGGATGCGGAAGATAGACGAAAGTCGGGCGCCTGCCATTTCCCGGTCTTGCAACTCAACGTCTCAAACGCCTGCATTCGGTGGCCGCGCGAGTCTCAGCATCTCAAGCACGGGAAAGCATTTCGTCCCGTGCCAAAAGGATGGATTGGCTTCCGGGGGACGAAATCCCGCAATCGCAATCTACTAAAGAGGGTGTTCCGAGCGTTGCCACAAACCGTTGAGAATTGTGGCGCTATTGTCAGAGAAAAAGGCCCGGGCCTATGCTCCACTTCCTGGCGGATGCAGTTGAATCTTCCGCGGAAACTGCCATACTTGCAGCCATTGCATGAACATTTTGCCGCTCCGCCACCTTGTCGCCGCGTTGTTTCTTGCCGCGGGCGTTGCTTGCCAGGCCGCGCGGCTCGCGCCCGATTCCTTGCGTTGCGAATATCTCGCCGGCCCGCTGGGCATCGATGAGACGGCTCCGCGCTTGTCGTGGCTGGTTCATTCCAGCCGGCGCGGCGAAGGCCAAACCGCCTGCCAAATCCTCGTGGCCAGTTCGCCCAAGCTCCTCTCCAGGGATTCCGGCGACCTCTGGGATAGCGGCCGCCTCGAAGGCGCCGACACCATTGGCATCGCCTATCAAGGGCGCCCGCTTTCTTCGGGCGAGTTTTGTTATTGGAAGGTGCGGGTGTGGGACGCGGATGGCAAACGATCTTCCTGGAGCAAACCCGCCTTGTGGTCGATGGGCTTGCTGCGCCAGGAGGATTGGACCGGCGATTGGATCGGCTTCGATAAAATGCGAACGGACAAACCGATCCCGGCGGAATTCGGCGATGCGAAATGGATTCGACCGGTTTCCCTCGGCGGCTCCGGCGTTTTTATGAGCACGCTGACCCTGCCGGACAATGTCCTTCTGGACAACGCGGAACTGCTGGTCGCGCCGGCGGAGCATGTTTCCTTCAACATCAACGGCAGCCAGATTCAATTGCGCCCCGCCAAAGGAGGCAACGCGCGCATCGCCGATGTGACCTCTCAACTCAAGCACGGCCAGAATACCGTGCGGGTTTCCGTCAATAATAGTTCGGACGGGCCGGCCGCCTTGATTGTCAAGTTAACCGCGAAAGCCGGTGGCAGCGTTTTCACGCTCGTCACCGACAGCTCATGGCGGGCGACCAATAACGGCGGCGCCAATTGGCACAATCGCCCCATTAGCTCCGAAGAATGGCCCGCCGCCCAAGTCATCGGCCCGGCCGGAAGCGCGCCCTGGGGGCCGCTGTCCTACACCGATTTGTTTCTTCCGCCGCCGCCGTATTTGCGCAAGGAATTCACAACCTCGCGCCCGGTCAGCCGGGCGATGCTTTATGTAACGGCGCTCGGTTTGGCCAGCGTTCATCTCAACGGCGCCCTGGTCAGCGAGGACCGCTTCACGCCAGGCTGGACCGATTACACCAAGCGCGTCCTTTGCCGCGCCTATGACGTGACCTCCATGATGCGCGAAGGCAAAAACGCGCTCGGCGCCATCCTGGCCGATGGATGGTACAGCGGCTTTGTCGGTTACGGCGGGAGGCGCGATTACTACGGAAAGAAACCGCGCCTCCGGGCGCAATTGCAAATCCAATACAAAGACGGCTCCAGCGAAACGGTCGCCACCGGGCCGGATTGGAAAGCGTCGGACGGCCCGGTGCGCGAGGCGGATTTTCTCATGGGCGAAACGTTTGACGCGCGCCTGGCCAGCAAGTGGGACCAGCCGGGTTTCAATGACAGCCGGTGGGAGCCGGTCGTGACCGGCGCGGAAATGACGCCGCTGATCCAGGCGCATCCGGGGCCGCCGGTGCGGACGTTCGCGCGAATCCTGCCCAAGAGCGTGACTGAGCCTTCGCCGGGAGTTTTTGTGTTTGACATGGGTCAGAATTTCGCCGGCGTGGCGCGTCTGGAGGCCTGGGGCGAGCCGGGCCAGGTGATCACTCTGCGTTTTGCCGAGCGCTTGCGGCCCGATGGCAACATCTACACGATCAATCTGCGCGGGGCGCGCGCCACCGATCAGTATATATGCCGCGGCTATGGCTTGGAAACCTGGGAACCGCACCTGACTTATCACGGCTTCCAATATATCGAGGTCACCGGCCTCTCCAAACACCGTTCCAGCACAACCATCACGGGCATCGCCCTGAGCAGCGCGACGGCCGATGCGGGCTCGTTCAACTGCTCCGACCCGATGCTCAACCGCCTGGCGAAAAATATTTATTGGACGCAGCGCGCCAACTTTATCGACATCCCCACCGATTGCCCGCAACGGGACGAACGCCTGGGCTGGATGGGCGACGCGCAAGTTTATATCCGGGCGGCCACCTTGAACGAAGATGTCCAAAGCTTCTTTGCCAAATGGCTGACCGACGTCCAGGACGGCCAGCGCGCCGATGGCGAATTCCCAATGGTCGCGCCGGTTAAAGTGGCTGGCGACGACGGCGGCCCAGCCTGGGCGGACGCCGGCGTCATTTGCCCATGGACGATCTATCAAGTATATGGCGACACGCGCGTGCTGGAGCGCCATTATGATTCCATGGCGAAGTTCATCGAGTTTTGCCAGCATCGCTCGCGTTCCAATTTGCTGCCGCCAGCCCGGTTTCATTGTTTTGGCGACTGGCTCAACATCGGGCAGGAAACGCCGCACACGGTCATTTGCGAGGCCTACTTCGCGTATTGCACGCACCTGATGGCGGAAATCGCGCGGGCGCTTGGCCGCAATGATGACGCGGTCAAGTATAACGATTTGTTTGAGCGCGTCAAAGCCGCTTTCAACCGCGCCTACGTGTCCGAGGACGGCAGAATCGAGGGCGACACCCAGACCGATTATGTGCTCGCGCTCTCGTTCGGCCTTCTTGATGAGGCGAACCAAAAACGGGCCGCGCAATACTTGGTCGAAAACATTCAGAAACGCGACTGGCACCTGGCCACCGGCTTCATCGGCACCAAAAGCCTGATGCTCACGCTGGCGCGCATCGGCCGCAACGACGTGGCCAGCCGGCTCATTCACAACGACACATTTCCAAGCTGGGGCTTCTCCATTAAACAGGGCGCCACGAGCATCTGGGAACGCTGGGACGGCTGGACACCGGACAAAGGCTTCGAGGACCCCGGCATGAATTCCTTCGCCCATTATTCGTTCGGAGCCGTTTATCAATGGATGGTCGAGAACCTCGGCGGCATCCAGAGCGATGGGCCTGATTACAAACACATCGTCATTGCCCCGCAACCGGACGGCCGGCTGACGTTCGCGGACACGGCTTATGACAGCATTCGCGGCCGAATCGAGACGCATTGGGCCGTCAAAGGAGACAGCCTGCGTTTGAAGGTAACCATCCCCGCCAACACGGATGCCATCGTGAAAATTCCCAACGCCGCCGGCCGCGAAGTTTATGAAAACGGCCATCCGGCCACCCGGTCAAAAGGCGTGGCTTACGCGGGAATGGAAGGCGCCGCCGCCGTTTACAAGGTCGTGCCAGGTCAATACGACTTTGTGGCCAAGTAAGCCGCAGTTGCATTTTGCACAGCCAAATTGAGGCAAATCGCGCTTGACAATTCAGGCCTTGCCTGACAGGCTGTTTGGTTAGCCACCTTGTGAGGCGATAATGGGGAATACATGAAAAACTACTCTAACTCTACGTGCAAAATATCTATCAACATCACTCTTGGCAGCCTGGCGCTGGCCGCAGCCATGAGTGCGTTCTTCCCAGCAATGCCGGCCGCCGCCGCCAGCCAGACTTTGTCGGGCACGGCGCTTTCCGCCACCGCCAGATTCCGGCCCATGGGCCATCTTGACAGCGCGAAACGAATGCGCCTGGCCATCTCGCTGCCATTGCGCCACCAAAAGGACCTGGAAGGCTTGCTCCAGCAAATCTACGATCCCATCAGCACCAACTATCACCAATACCTTGCGCCCGACCAGTTTACGCAAAAATTTGGCCCCACCCAGCAGGATTACGAGGCGGTCATGGCTTTCGCTCGGGCCAACAACTTGACGGTGGCCTCCACCCATTCCAACCGGCGCATCCTGGACGTGATCGGAGCGGCGGCAGACGTGGAAAAAGCCTTGCACGTGAATATGATGGTTTACCAGCATCCGACGGAAGCGCGCACGTTTTACGCGCCAGACGCGGAGCCGTCGCTGAACTTGTCGGCGCAGATTCAAGGAATCGAGGGGCTGAACAATTACGCCTTGCCGCATCCGGCCTGTTCAGGAACCGCGCTGGGAGCGGTGGGAAACGTCATCATAAGGTCCGGCCCCGGCTCGGGACCGGGCGGCACCTATTGGGGCTCTGATTTCCGAAGCGCCTATGCGCCGGGCGTTGCGCTCAATGGCGCCGGGCAGTCGATAGGGTTATTGGAATTCGACGGTTACGCGGCCAGCGACATTGCCTATTACGAAAATTACGCCGCCTCCGTCGGGGAAAGCAATTTGCCCAATGTCGCCATTACCAACGTCTTGCTGGATGGCTTCGACGGCCAGCCTTCAGGCACGACCGGTTCGCTGGAAGCAACGCTGGATGTGGACATGGCCATCGCGATGGCGCCGGGAATGTCCAGCCTCGTGGTCTACGAAGCCCCCCCCGATAACGCCTATTGGCACGATCTGCTCAATCGCATGGCCGATGACGACATCGTCAAACAAATTTCCTGCTCCTGGTTTTCGCCATCAGGCTCCGCCGACCCGGTGGCCGAGCAGATTTTTGAACAGATGGCGGCGCAAGGCCAGTCGGTGTTCGTCATCTCCGGCGATTTTGACGCCAATGTCACCAACACCCTCATATCGTTTCCAGAAGATTCCCCACACGTGACGGTGGTTGGCGGAACGGAATTGGTCACAACCGGCCCGCAAGGCTCCTGGCTTTCGGAATCCGTTTGGAATTTCGACTACGCCGCCGGATGCGCCAACTACGCCGGCCTTGGCAGCAGCGGCGGGATCAGCGCCACCTACACGATTCCCCCCTGGCAGGCCGGCATCGATATGTCCGCCAACCAGGGTTCCACCACTATGCGAAACATTCCCGACGTTTCCCTGGCGGCCGACGAGGTGTTTGTTTACACCAATGGCGTCAACGTTTGCGTGGACGGCACGAGTTGCGCGACGCCGCTGTGGGCAGCCTTCGCGGCGCTGGCCAATCAGCAGGCGGCCAGCGTTGGCGCGCCGCCGCTGGGCTTTCTGAACCCGGCCCTTTACGCGATCAGCGCGGGATCGCGGTATGCCCTGGACTTCCACGACACCGCCACCGGAAACAACGAATGGCAGATCAGTCCCGCCAGGTTTTCCGCGGCGCCAGGATACGATCTTTGCACCGGATTGGGCACGCCATCCGGGCAGGATTTGATCAACGATTTGGTGCAGTCCGGCTCGTGCCAGCTTTCGCCCGGCACCGCGCTGAATACCGCGCGCCAGGGTTCCACCGCGACGCTCCTGCCCAACGGCCTGGTTTTGGCCGCTGGAGGAACCGATGCGAATGGCGTCCTCGCCAGCGCGGAGTTGTATAATCCGGCCACGGGAGCATGGACGGCCACCGGTTCCATGAAAACCGCGCGCGCGAATCATATGGCCACCCTGCTGCCCAGCGGCTTGGTGCTCGCGGCGGGCGGAATGAACGCGGGCGGAACACCCATCACCACCGCGGAATTGTATAATCCGGCCACCGGCGCCTGGACGGCCACCGGCGCCCTCACCGCCGCGCGCGAATATCCCACGGCCACGTTATTGCCGAACGGCCTGGTTCTGGCGGCCGGCGGATTGGGAACCGGAAATCGTCCTCTTTCGACGTCCGAGTTATACAACCCGGCCACGGGAAAATGGGCCAGCAGCGGCTTTCTCCATGCCGCGCGCGCCTATCATACGGCGACCTTGCTGCCCAGCGGGTTTGTGCTTGCCGCCGGCGGGGTTAACGCCTCCGGCAATTCCATTTCCAATGCGGAAATATATAATCCCACGGCGGGGACGTGGGCCGTCACCGGCTCGCTGAATATGGCCAGAGATTGGCACACCGCGACCCTGCTGCCCAACGGCCTGGTCCTCGCTGCCGGCGGCATCGGCGCTTCCGGCAATACGATTAGCTCGGCGGAATTGTATAATCCTGTCTCGGGGAGGTGGACGAATTGCAATCCGCTCAATACGGCGCGCGAAGCCCATTCGGCGACGCTGCTGCCCAATGGATTGGTCTTTGTCTCAGGCGGCGAAAACTTTGCCATGGGCCTTTTGGCCAGCGGGGAATTGTACGACCCGCTCCATGGCACATGGGACTGGACCTGTTCTCTCAACACCGCGCGCTTGTATCATACGGCGACGCTGCTGCCTGACGGCTTGGCGCTCATGGCCGGAGGCGAGGCTGCCAGGGCGACTCTTGCCAGCGCGGAACTGTACGCGGCCCCTCCGGCGGACACAAAATTTGACGTGACAGGATCGATG
Source organism: Verrucomicrobiia bacterium (assembly GCA_036501625.1). Taxonomy (GTDB): domain Bacteria; phylum Verrucomicrobiota; class Verrucomicrobiia; order Limisphaerales; family Palsa-1400; genus Palsa-1400. The sequence continues at coordinate 64,772 of DASXZY010000042.1, read as the reverse complement.
AACCTCTCGCGCACCGTGGGGACGGCGACCTTGCTGCCCAACGGGCAGGTGCTGGCGGCCGGCGGTTATAATTACACCATACCTCCCATTGCCGACTCGGAGTTGTTCAACCTGGCGGACAGCCCCAATACCGGGGCATGGACAAACACCGGCTCGCTCAATACCGGGCGCTACTCGCACACGGCGACCTTGCTGCCCAATGATTCGGTTTTGGTCGCGGGCGGAGAAAACGCGGGCGGCGGCGACGGCGGCCCCCTTGCATCCGCCGAGCGGTATAATCCAATCACGGGAGCCTGGACCAATACGGGCGCGATGAATGACGCCAGGGTCTGGCACACGGCGACTTTGCTCCCCAACGGTTTGGTGCTGGTGGCAGGCGGCTATAACTACTCCGCCGGGATTCTCGCCAGCGCGGAATTGTACAACTCGGCCAATGGAACGTGGACGCGCACCGGCTCGCTCCATGCCGCGCGCGTTTACCATTCGGCCACTCTGCTTCCGAATGGCCAGGTGCTGGTCGCAGGCGGCGGCGGCGCGTCCGGCGTGCTGGCCAGCGCGGAATTATACAATCCCGCCGCCGGCATTTGGTCGGTTGCCGGTTTGCTCAATACTCCCAGAGAATGGCACACGGCGACTTTGCTCCCCAACGGGATGGTGCTGGCCGCCGGCGGAGACGATGCGGCCAGCTATCTGGCTAGCGCGGAATTGTATAATCCGGCCAGCGGGACATGGACGGCCACCGGTCCGCTCAATGCCGCGCGCGAATATCATACCGCGACGCTCCTGCCAAGCGGACTGGTTCTCGCGGCCGGAGGCTTGGGCGCGAACGGCGTTCTCGCCAGCGCGGAGTTGTTCAATCCGGCTGCCGGGACATGGGAGGCCGCCGCCTCGCTCAACACCGCGCGCCGCTGGCACACGTCAACGTTGTTGCCGAACGGATTTGTGCTGATCGCGGGCGGTGACGATTCCGGCGGCGATTTCTTTGGCGGCGCGGAGTTATACGCTCCTTATTGACGCGGAAAACAGAGAAACTTGCTGGGCCGGACTCCGTCAAACCTAAAAACGAGCCAGCAGGCCTGAGGCGGAGTCGAGCAGGGCTGCTTCCGATTCGAGGGCTTTAGCCACGCGGGCGATCTCCCGCTCGGCTTCCTCGTAATGGCCCAGTTCAATGCCTTCGCGCGGGCCTGGCATGGTCTTGGCGCCGTAGCCGGCATAAACGCCGGGCGCGTAGAGCAAGTGCTTGTACCAGGAGCGGCCGGGCAGGCCGCCGGCGCCGGTGAGCTGATGCTCGGCCTGCAGGAGAATATGATTGACGGCGTCGACGTCCGCCGCGCGGTCCGCATCGCCGAACTTCGGCCGCGCGGCCGCAAAGGCTTTTTGATATCGCTGGGCGCTGGCCGACAGCGCCTTGTCCGCGTTGAGCAGCGGCGCGAAATTCAATTCAGGCGGAACCGCTTCATCCTTCGGCGGCCCCGCGGGATGCCGCGGATCGGATGCGCCGATGAAAACACCTTCCTCAATCTCCTTTTTGCGCTCCTCGATGTCTTCCTGTTTGTGCTTCAGAAGGGTTTGCAGTTCGCCGGTGTATTTTTCAACCGTGCTGGCCAGGCCGTTAAATTCGTAGGGAATGACATCGGCATCCGCCAGGCGCAGGACGGCCGTGCCAATCGTTTGCGCCAACGCGCGGCCATAAACAAAATCCGTGTCGCCGAAATGCGTGTACCAATAAAAATCGTCGTAGATGGAATGATAGACGCCTTCGTCGGAACTTTCGCCGTGGAACTCCACGTTCAAGCAGGGGATTCCAGCAAAATCCAGGAAGCTGGAGTAATCGCTGCCCGAACCCAGCGGGCTTAACGGAAGGTCCGCGCGCGCGCGCAATTCACGGCGCTCGGCCGCATTGCCCGCGCCGGCGATTCTGGCGTCCAGGCTGCGCTGCCAAATGCTCATCTTGACTTCCGGGTCATCGATGCCGCGCGCGACGCCGTTGATGAAATTCTCCAGGCACGGCGTCCCGCCCACCGACAAAAAGCCGCGCCCGTTGTCATCTGAATTGACGTAGGCGGCGGCATGGGCGCGCAATTCCTCGGCGTGCGTTTCGACCCATTCCGTCGAGCCGAGCAGGCACGGCTCCTCGCCATCCCACGAGCAATAGATGATGGTGCGACGGGGCTTCCAGCCTTGTTGCGCGAGCAGTCCCAGGGCGCGAGCCTCTTCCAGCAGGCAAACCTGGCCGGAGGTCGGGTCGGAAGCGCCGTTGACCCACGCATCGTGATGATTGCCGCGAATGACCCACTCATTGCTGGCTGAAGCGCCGGCCATGCGCGAAATGACATCATAGGCGGTCACCTCGTTCCAATTGAACTCCAGCTTCAGATGAACCTTGGCCGGGCCGGGTCCAAGATGGTAGGTGATCGGCAGCGAACCGGCCCACCCTTCCGGCGCGACCGGCCCGCCAAGCTGCGCCAGCAACGGCAAGGCGTCGCCACTGGAGATGGGCAGGACCGGAATCGTCGTGAGAGCCTTGGCTTGGGCGCGCGGAATCCTTGGGGCGCCGGCGACCGCGCCATATCCGGGCGTCAAAGGGTCGCCGGGGCCGGCGGTCGCGAAATCCATCACGCTGCCGCGCTGCACGCCGTTGGTATTGCGCATGGGGCCTTCCGGAAAGACGTCGCCGGCCGAGTAACCGTCGTCCCTGGGATCAGAAAACAGGATGCAGCCGATGGCCTTGTTCTCGGCGGCGACTTTGGGCTTGATGCCGCGCCAGGAGCGTCCGTACTTGGCGATGACAATGGCGCCCTCGACCGAGATTCCGCGGCGTTTCAATTCCGCATAATCTTCCGGCAAGCCGTAGTTGACAAAGACCAGCGGGCCCGTCACGTCGCCATCAATGGAATAGGCGTTGTAAGTCGGAAGTTGCTCGTCCGCCTGCGCGGAAGTCGGGTCCGCCGGCAGGGCCGGCTCTTGCAACGCCGCCATGTAATGGACAGGCTCGGTCATTTCCACCACGCGCGTCTTCGGAGTGGGAAAGAGGACGTCAAAGGTTTCAATGGATGCGTCCCAGCCCCAGGACTTCATCTGGCTGAGAATCCACTCCGCGTTCTGCTTGTCATAAGGCGAGCCAAGATGATGCGGATGGGCCGAGAGCCTCTGCATGTATTGGCGGAGATTGTTCGTTTCCGGCATGGCGCGAAACGACTCTTCGAGCTTGAGTTCCGCCGGCGAAGTGGCGGCGGAGAATCCGTAAATTGGAGCGGCCTCGCCAGCCAGGATTCGCCCCGGAAAACCGAGCGCGATGAGGACAAGGCCCATGATCGTGACGTTCAGACTCTTGGGACGTTCCATGAGCAGCGACGCTGCTCCGTCGCGAACATTCTGTCAACGCTTTTTCGACGCTGCCAAAAAAAGCGCCAGCGAGACGGTTCGCTGGCGCCGCGGATCGATTTATTTTCAGGAAAGCTTGCGCCGAAGCAGGCCGAAAGCCGCGCACGCGCCCGACAAGAGCATCAGCGAGGACGACGCGTCGGGGACCGAAACAGTAGCGGTGTCAACGACAATATCGCCGCCGAACCAGCCACCTACGTTCAAAGAATTCTCAGGATACGCAAAGCCGCCGAAGATGTCACCGAAGCGGTCCTGAATAAAACTGATGCCGGGAGGGTGCCCCTCTCCCAGATAGCGGCATTGCCTTAGCAGCCAGCGTGCCAATTGGAGGCTCGGGAAGGGCAATACGCGGCCAAAATCACATTAACGATTCCGCGCCAAGAGGTTTCAGGCCACCCGCCAGGACTGCTCAAAGTGTAAAGATTTCCGGCGCACCTTACACTTTACAGAGCCCGGCCTGTCCCCCTCACTGCCCCTTTGCCTGTGGGGTCACCTTGTCCATATTTGGGGTTGCATCTGCTTCGGCATCACCGGCGGCCCATCGCAAGCCGCCCACGAGGACCTGCTGGAAAACCGGAGTCTGCCAGACCTCCAAACGGTGCCCCATGCTGGTGTAAAATGAACGGCCCTTGCCGTACGACTGCGCCCACGTGCAGGGATAGTTGGGCCTGTCGTAGGGCGCCTTCCGGCCCATCGCTTCTGTGTTGTGCGCCAGCAGCACGTGAAGGCCCGGCGAAAAATTCTTCAAAGAATACCATTCTTCCGGAGGCCCGAAATCGTCCGGCACGCCGCTTATGCCCGGAAAACTCCGATCCTCGACGATAAGATGCCCCGGCACCCATCCGTCATGCGTGACAAATTCGCCGCCGATCATTTTTATGTAAGGGTCCACGCCGTTCGCGCCCGAATGGAAAGTGTCCGTCGCGCTATGGATGCCGACGAAACCTTTGCCGTTGCGAATGGCGTCCAGGAAAGCCTCTTTGCCCTCCTTGGTCATGGGCGGGTTATGATCGGCGCCGGGCTGTGTCAAATCCCCTGTCGTATAGAAACAGAACACATCGTATCTGGCAATGTTCTCCGGCGTGAAGACCGAGCCATCTTTCGTGAACGTAAAGTCGAAATGATTCTTCCGCCCCAGTTCGGCGAGAATCTTTTGCGCTTCGCTGGGCTGGCCATTCTTCTCCTTGATCATGTCATGCTCAAAACCGGAGGACTTCGAGAAAAAGAGAATTTTCTTTGCGGCATCGGCAGCCCTGGCCGCGTCGCAAAGAAGGACGGATGCGGCAACCGAGGCCGCGCACACGGCAAGCTTAATAAGGACTTTCATGCGGCGCACGTTAAGCCCGCCCCCGCTCCGGGCCAAGGCAAAACAGCGGGCAGCGGGACAGCGGGATGAATTTCAACCTTGTTTTTTTGCTTGATTGGTGGTCCAGTTGCCCCATGAAAAACCTCACGTCTCCCTTCTTGGCAGCGGCGATCGCAATGGGCGGCCTGGCAGCTCATGGCGAAACTGGCTGGCCGCAATTTCACGGACCGGCTGGCGCGGGTGTCGCGGATCAATTGAATCCGCCTTTGCGTTTCGGGCCGGACTCCAACCTGCTTTGGAAAACGGAAACGAGCGGCGGCCTTTCTTCGCCCATCCTCAGCGGTGGTTTGATTTTTCTGACAGGTTGCGATGGTTCGCGCCTGGAAACGATTTGCGTGGATTTAAGCTCTGGCAAAATCCGCTGGCGGCAGGCGATTGACGCGCCGGTTTTGGAAAAGGTGCATAAAGTCAACAGCGATGCCACTCCAACTCCCGTATGCGATGGCGAACGGGTCTATTCCTACTTCGGTTCCTTTGGATTGGCCGCCTACAATTTTGACGGCAGCGAGGCCTGGCGGAAGCCGCTGCCGATGCCGAAGACTTTTATGGACCAGGGAACTTCCACCTCGCCGGTGCGCGTGGGCGATGCGGTTGTGGTCTTCGAGCAAAACGGAAACGATTCGGCGCTCATGGCCTTCGGCGCGAAGGACGGCCGCGAATTGTGGAAAGCGCCCTGCCCCATCTACAACATCACTTGGGCCACCCCCGTATGCTGGAACGAATCGGGTGAAGACCGCGTCGGCCTGGCTTGCGCGGGGCGCTTCTCCGCCTTCGATTCGCGCACGGGCAATCTCGTTTGGTGGACGGACGGTCTTTCAAAACAGATTTGCAGTACGCCCGCCTGCTCGGATGGGACGCTCTTCATCAGTTCAGCCTCGGTGCAAGGCGAGCGTTCCAATATGAAGCTGCCCCCGACATTCGGGGAATTTGCAAAAAAATACGACCGCAATGGCGATGGCCTGATTTCTTTCGACGAAGTGCCGCCCGACTTCATCTTCACCGACCGCCAGGCTTCGGGCGGCGCGGGAAATATGACATTGCGCCAGGCGATGACATTCTTCACCGGCATCGACCAATCGAAACCCATGAATAAAGAGGCTTGGGATCAAATGCGGGACGCGCTCAAGCATTTTATCGACAGCGCATGGAATAACAGCAACATCATGGCTGTGCGCGCCGGCGGCAAGGGCGATGTCACGGCCTCCAACCGGGTTTGGCAGCAGACACGCGGGATACCGGAAATTGCGTCCGCCGTGATTTATGGCAAGCGCATTTACCAGGTGCGCAGCGGCGGTCTTCTGGCCTGCCGCGACCAGGCCACCGGCAACCTCATTTACGAAGAACGCCTGGCCGCGCAGGGAGGCTATTTTGCTTCGCCCATCGCCGCGGACGGACGGATTTACACAGTGTCCGATCGCGGAGTGGTGACGGTCATAAAGTCAGGAGACACCTTCACCGAGTTGGCCAGCGCCGATCTGGGCGAGAGCGTCAAGGCGACTCCCGCCCTGGCCCGCAATACGATTATCATCAGGTCCTCCGGGCATCTGTGGGCATTCGGAGAGCGCGCGGGAAAATAATTAGAGCAAAAAGGGGCCTCCGGGAAATCTTGCATTGGCAAGGGTGTTTGTCTTTGGTCTAATCATGGGAATTTATGCCACTGCATTTTGGCATCGCGGCGGGCTGGAATTCGACCAATTCAATGGAATTGGCCGGGGCGGTTTGCCTTCTTGGCGTGGCCAGCCTGGTGTGGGTGTTGCTGCTCAAATCGCAGGGGCGCCGCCATGCGCTTCGCATGCAGGCCCAACTGGCCCGCGAACGCATCCTTTCCGAGCTGGGCCGCAAGCTCGCCACCGCCCTGAACGTTGAAGAAGCCGCGCGCACCATCGCTGACGCCGCCAGCGAACTTTTTGGCTGGGACGCCTTTTACCTCAATCTTTACTCGGCCGAGCGCGACCTGATGGAGCCGGTCATCAATATTGACACCATCGACGGCCAGCGCGTCGATGTCGAAAGCGGCTATGTTTCCGGCAAACCGACGGCCATGGCGCGGGAGATTGTCCAGCACGGCGCCAAGCTGCTTCTGCGGGAGGAAGCCCCCGCCCCGGACGGCCCGTCCCTGGTGCCCTTCGGCAATAAATCGCGCCCATCCGCTTCGCTCATGTTCGTGCCGCTGCGCGACAGCAGCCGCATCATCGGCATTCTCTCGGTGCAAAGCTACACCGCGCGCTTTTACGACGAGGCCAAGCTCAAGTCGCTGCAAGCGGCGGCCGACCATTGCGGCGGCGCGCTCGAGCGCATCCGCACCGGCCAGGAATTGCAGGAGGCCCATGACGAATTGGAGTCCCGCGTGGCCGAGCGGACGGCTGAATTGACCGAGGCCAATCTGCGCCTGCGCAAACTCGAAGAGGAAGCGCGCATCATTTTCAATTCCGTCCCCGCCGCCATCACTTACAAGGACAAAAACAATCGCATCCTGCGCGTCAACAAATTTCGCGCCGAGTTGGTCGGCCTGCCGGCCACGGACATCGAGGGTCACATGGTCTCCGAGTTAAGCCCGCGTTTTGCCGACCAGTATTTTCGCGAGGACATGGAGATCATCAACTCCGGCCAGCCCAAGCTCGGTTTCATCCAGCTCCTGCAACGGGCCAATGGCGAATTGCGCTGGCTGCAAACGGACAAGGTTCCCTATCAGGATGCCGAAGGCAACGTGGCCGGAGTCATTGCCTTTTCGCTGGACATCACCGAGCGGCGCAAGGCGGAGGACGCTCTGCTCAAGGCCCGGGAGGAACTGGAGCGCAAGATCAAGGAGCGCACGGCCCAATTGTCCGAAGCGGTGGCCCGGCTCGAACGGGAAATCGCCGAACGCCGCCAGGCGGAGAACCGCGCCCGCCAGCTTTCCCATCTCGGCCAGCAATTGAGCGCGGCCAATTCCTCCACTACAGCCGCCCAGGCGGTGCTGGACCTCGCGGACCAGCTTCTGGGCTGGGACGCCGCCTACCTGCAACTCTACACGCCCGATTACCGTTACACCGTCCCGATTCTGCTATATGACGTGGTGGACGGAAAGCGCACGCAGGTTTTTGGCCTCTACCGCGAAGTGACTCCGCGCGACAAACGCATCATCGAACATGGCGCGGAGTGGGTGCAGGGGCCAGCCTCTCCAACTCAGCCGGCCTTCGTCTCCTTTGGCGTCTGTTCCCAGCCGACGGCTTCACGCCTGTTTACCCCGATCCGCAGCGGCTCCAAAGTCATTGGCTGCCTTTCCGTGCAAAGCTACACCGAGCACGCCTACAAGCAGGATGACTTGGCCGTGCTCCAGACTTTGGCCGACTTTAGCTCCGCGACGCTGGAGCGAATCCAGGCCCAGGAATCGCTGCGCCGGTCGGAAGAGCGTTTTTCCCAGGCCTTCCGCTCCAGCCCGATGCCCATGTCGTTGAGCACGTTCGAGCAGGGCATTTACCTGGATGTCAACGAGAGCATGCTCCGCTTGTTCGGTTACAAGCGCGGGGAGATGCTGGGCCAGACCGCTCTCAAACTGGGCATCTGGCCCGACCCTGAATTGCGTTTGCGCATGTTGCAGGAGCTGCGCGACTCCAAATCGGTGCGCGATTTTTCCTGCCGCCTCCGCACCAAAGACGGCGTCCTGCGCGATGTTCTCCTTTCAGTCGAGTGCCTCGATTTTTCCGGCGACCCGGTCATTCTCGTCATTGTGCATGACATGACCGAGCGCCTGAACTTGGAGGCGCAATTGCGCCATTCGCAAAAAATGGAAGCCGTCGGCCAACTGGCGGCCGGCGTGGCGCACGATTTCAACAATATCCTGACGATCATTCAAGGCCATGCCGGCCTCATCCTGTCTGAATCCAATTTTTCGGAAGACATGCGGGCGTCGCTGACGCAAATCACCGGCGCGGCGGGCCAGGCGGCGACTTTGACCAAGCAATTGCTCACCTTCAGCCGCAAGCAGGTCATGCAATTGCGCCATGTGGATTTGAATGAAGTCGTCCGCGGCGCCGCGCAAATGCTGCACCGGCTCCTCGGTGAAACGATCACGCTCAAATTGGAATGCGGCAGCGCGCCGCTTCCCATCTACGCCGATGCCGGCATGATCGAGCAGATCATCGTCAACATGGCCCTCAACGCCCGCGACGCCATGCCGCATGGCGGCCGCCTGGCCGTGAAAACTGGGACGGTCGAAATCGACGCCGCCTACGCGCAGCAGCGACCCGACGCCCGTTGCGGCGACTTCGCCTGCCTGGCCGTGGCCGACACCGGCACGGGGATGTCCAAGGCGACGGTCAATAGGATTTTCGAGCCGTTCTTTACGACCAAGGAAGTTGGCAAAGGCACCGGCCTGGGACTGGCCACCGCTTACGCCATTGTCAAACATCACCAAGGCTGGATTGAGGTCGCAAGCGAGATCGGCCAAGGCTCGGTCTTCAAAACAATCCTGCCGCTTTCCCAGGCCCCCGCGGCATCGGAAGAGGCAGCGCGCCCGGCCAAAACCAGCCCCGGCGGGCACGAAACCATTCTGGTGGTCGAGGACGACTTGAACTTGCGCGAACTCGTCTCCAGCCTGTTGCGCCATTACGGATATCGCGTCCTGCAAGCCAGCCACGGCAAGGAAGCCTTGGAAGTCTGGCGGACGCAATCCGATGAGATTGATTTGTTATTGACCGATATGATGATGCCGGAGGGCATCTCCGGCTGGGAACTGGCCGAGCAACTGCAAGCCCAGCGCCCCGAACTCAAGGTCGTTTACAGCAGCGGCTACAGCGTCGATTTGCTGGGCCGCAACGGGCAATTTGGGCGGGGAATCCATTTCCTGCCCAAGCCCTACCAACCCCACGTCCTCGCCAAGACCGTCCGAGACTGCCTGGACGGCTAAAAATCTTAATCTTGCTCGTAATCTTAATCTTAATCTCTTCTGAGTATTAGGAATGCGAGCAGGATTAAGAAACGTCAGAGATCATTCGCGTAATAAATTCCTTCGCCAGTTTCACGGCCTGGGCCAGTGACCGCCCGCGCGCCAGCCACGCCGTTATCGCCGCCGAATAAGTGCAGCCGGTTCCATGCAATCCCGCGGCGCGAACGCGCGGCGCGGAAAACATCCATTCCCCCTCCTTGCTGCAAAGAAAATCAACCGCAGCGCCCGTCCCGCTCAGATGTCCGCCCTTAGCCAGCGCGGCGCAGCCAAACTCCCGGCTGATCTTTCGCGCCGCCGTGCGCAAATCCTCCGGCGACTCGATTTCCATGCCCGCCAAAATCTCCGCTTCGGAAACGTTTGGCGTCACCAGCGCCGCCAGCGGCAGCAATTCCCGTTGCAAGGCGCGCACACCGTCCGGCTGCAACAGCCGCCGTCCGCTCGTCGAGACCATGACCGGATCGACCACCAGCGGGATGGAACGGCTCTCCTTGAAGAACGCAGCCGTTTCGCGCGTGATGGCGGCCGAGTAGAGCATTCCCGTTTTGGCGGCGGCCACGGGCAGCGCGGAGGCGGCGGCTTCCAATTGCGCCCGCACCATGCGCGGCGAACACGGCTCAAGGCGCGAAACGGCCCTTTGATTTTGCGCGGTCACGCAAGTCACCACGCAGGCGCCATGCACGCGGAGCCGGTCGAATGTTTTCAAGTCCGCCTGCAAGCCCGCTTCCCCGCCGCTATCGGAGCCGGCGATGGTCAGGGCCGCGGGAATTTCCGGGTCGCGCACGCCAAAAGACTACCGAGCGCCGCGCGAATTTTCCAACTTTTATCCGGCACCCATTCCGTTATGCTGGAGCCGATGACGAAAGAACAAATCGCGGAAATTCTCTCGGAGATCGGGACCCTGCTGGAACTCAAGGGCGAAGTCGTCTTCAAAACCCGCGCCTACGCCAACGCCGCGCGCACATTGGAAAGCCTGGACGAGCCGCTCGAAAAAATCATCGCCGAAGACCGGCTCGGCGACATCAAGGGCATCGGCGAGGCCCTGCAAAAGAAAATCACCGAACTGGCCGCGACCGGCAAGCTGGCTTATTACGATGAACTCAAGGCGTCCGTCCCGCCCGGCTTGCTGGACATGCTGCAAATTCCCGGCTTAGGCCCCAAGAAAATCAAGGCCCTCAACGACAAGCTCGGCCTGGTCTCCGTTGAGCAATTGGAAAAAGCCTGCCAGGATGGCAAGGTGTCCGTGCTGGACGGCTTCGGTGAAAAAACGCAAAGCAAAATTCTCGAAGGCATCCAGTTTCGCCGCCAATACGCCTCGCGCCATTTGCTCGGCGCCGCCCTTTCCGCGGCCGAGCCGATCCTGGAAAGCTTGCGCGCGCACCCGGATGTCACGCGCTGCGGCACGGCTGGCAGCCTGCGGCGCTGCAAGGAAATTATCGGCGATTGCGATTTTCTGGCCTCCTCCAAAAATCCCGCCGCTGTGATTGATTTTTTCACGAAGCAGCCGGGCGTCCTGAGCATCTCGGCCAAAGGCGAGACCAAGGCCAGCGTGATTCTCACCGGCGGCGTCCAGGCCGATTTGCGCGTGGTCAGCGACGCCGAGTTCCCCTTCGCGCTGCTCTATTTCACCGGCAGCAAGGAACACAACATCGTCATGCGCCAGCGCGCCATCCAGCGCGGTTTGCGCCTCAACGAATACGGCCTGTTCCATTCCGACGTGGAAACGCGCGATCCCAAATTGCTCGTCTCCTGCCCCACAGAGGAGGAGGTTTTTCAGAAGCTCGGCCTGGCCTTCATTCCGCCGGAACTGCGCGAGGACGCCGGGGAATTCGACGCCGCCGAGAAAAACAAAATTCCCCGCCTGCTGGAATGGACGCAATTAAAAGGCTCGCTCCATAATCATTCCAACTGGAGCGATGGCCGCGGCTCGCTCGAAGAAATCGCCCGCCACATGATGGAGCTGGGCTGCGCTTACTGGGCCATCACCGATCATTCCAAGTCCTCCTTTCAAGCGAACGGGCTGCAACCGGAGCGCCTGCGGGAGCAGCTCGCGGCCGTCCGCGCTGTCAATGAAAAGCTGGCCGGCGAGGGCATTGATTTCCAATTATTGACGGGCGCCGAGGTCGATATTTTATCAACCGGCCTTGATTTTGAGGACAGCCTGCTGGCGGAACTGGACGTGGTCGTGGCCAGCGTGCATCAGGGTTTTACGCAGAGCGAAGAGGAGATGACCAGGCGAGTTATCGCGGCCGTGGAGAATCCGTTCGTTCACATTTTAGGCCATTTGACAGGACGCCTCTTGCTCGAGCGCGAGGCCTTCAAAATCAATCAGGCGGCCGTGATCGACGCCTGCGCGGCTAACGGCACTTGGATCGAGTTGAACGCCAATCCGGCGCGGCTGGACATGGATTGGCGCCTCTGGCATCGCGCCAAGGACAAAGGCGTCAAGTGTGCCATCAATTGCGACGCGCATCGCAACGAGCACGCGCCATTCCTGCGCCTCGGCGCCGGTGTCGCCCGCAAAGGCTGGCTGGAAGCCGGAGACGTCATCAACACGCTCCCGCTGAAGAAACTCCGCGAAGAACTGAAAAAGAAACGCCAGCGGGCCAAGCCCTGAAATCGTCAAAAGTGCAAAAAGTCAGGAATGAGGCCGGCACGTGTTTGCAGCAATTATAAACGAATCGGCGACTGTCCACCGGCGCGGTTGGAGCCACCATCGGATTTGTGAATGATCTGATTACTTCCTTGCTTTCTCCGGAGTATTTCACTTTGGGGAAGGGTTTGGAGGAAGGCCCGGACTTGCGATTGCAGGCCGGGCTGCTCGGACTGCAAGTTGGGTTCTCCGCCGGGGTAATTGGAGGCGCAATTTGCTTATATGCCAGCCGGAGAAAATCAGCGCATCCTCCGGGCAAATGTTCGCGCCTGTTGCGAATGCTATGGATGCCTATCACCGGGGCGATTCTCTGCGGCATTGCCTTGCCGCTTGGGTTTTCCAAATTTGATCCGGCCCGATTCTCTGCGCAATTGGACACTCTGCTTGACGCTGGAAAGATCAGCCGGTTTCGGCAAGTCTGGTGGACTCATCTAGGCTTGTATGCTGGCATGGTTATTGGTCTCACGGCGATGCTTCTTCGCGCGGCCAAAGAGAGGAAAAACCTCGCCACGGGAGTTGAATAAGCGCCATTTCGTGTCAGTCCTCACTTTTTGCGCTTTGTTCTTGCAGGCGCACTGGCGATGCAAAAAAAATGGCTCTATGCCGCGCCCGTTGCGCATCGAATATGCCGGAGCCATTTATCACGCGCTCAATCGCGGCGACCGGCGTGAAGACATCTTCCGCGATAACGAGGATCGCCGGCTTTTTCTTTCCACTCTGGGGGGAGGCCTGCCGGAAGACACGCTGGCAGATTCACGCCTATTGCCTGATGCGCGAGCGTCGCGGTTCTCTTTTTACTCGCGCTCGCCGGTATCGCGGCCTTGCTAAAAAAGAAACGGCAGCGGGCAAAACGCCGGGTCCGCTTTTTAGAATTCCTTAAAACCGTCTTCCACCGCCATCATGGGCTGGGCGGCCTTGCGCGCGAGCGGCCTCCGGCGGTCATGTCCGTTGCCGTTTCCGTTGGCGCGAAAGCCCGCGCGCGTTGGCGCGGATTGTTCGTGGAGCGGCAAAAGCACGCGATTGGCCGGGCGTGCCAGGCCTCCGACCAGCGCGGCCAGGGAGGACACTGCCGATTGCAGCGCGCCCGCCTGTGTGTTCAAATTTTCCGCCGCGCCGGCGTTTTCCTCGGCGCTGCCGGCGTTGGTTTGGGTGACTTGATCTAATTGGTTGACAGCGGAGTTGACCTGCGTGATGCCCTGGCTCTGCTCGACCGATGCGGCCGCGATTTGCCCCAGCAATTCATCGACGGTGCGGGCCTTCTCGACAATCTCGCGCAAACCGGCCGCGACTTTCGCGCTGATTTCCACGCCATGCTGGCTGCGGGTGATGGAGTCTTGAATTTTGTCGGCCGTCTCGCGCGCGGCCTGGGCGGAACGCTGGGCCAGATTGCGCACTTCATCTGCCACCACCGCGAATCCCATGCCGGCTTCCCCGGCGCGCGCCGCCTCGACAGCCGCGTTCAACGCCAGGATGTTCGTCTGAAAAGCAATCTCGTCGATGGTCTTGATGATCTTGCCGATGTTGTCGCTGGAACTCTTGATGGCGTCCATGGCCTGGCTCATATCGCGCATGTCGTTGAAACCGGTATCGGCGGCGAAGCGGGTTTGCGCGGCGAGCTTCTTGGCGTTATCGGCGTGTTCGGCGTTGCGGCGCGTCATGCTGGCGATTTCCTCCAGGGAAGCGCTGGTTTCCTCCAGCGACGCCGCTTGCTCGCTGGCGCCCTGGGCGAGGGTCTGGCCGGAAGTTGAAACCTGGCCGGAAGCCAAAGAAATTTGTTCGGACGCCTGGTCGATTTCCTCCGCCACGCGATAAAGCAGGCGATTAAGCCCCACCGTGGTGGCCCACGACAATAATCCGCCCATCAGCACCGCGAACAAGGCCAGCCCCGTCACCGTCCAACGAGCCATGCGCGTGGCGCTTTGCATCCGCGCGCTGGCCAGGCGGCCGTACTGCGCGTTCGCCTCGAAAAGGTCATCGAGCGATTTCAAATAAGCTGAGAAGGCCGGTTGCAGAGAGTCGGTAATTTTGGCCAAGGCGGCATCAGCGCGGCCCGCGCGGCTGTCCGCCAGCGCCTCCTCGTAAAGGGCGCTGTAACCGTCGCGCGCCAAGGCCACTTTTTGGTAAGCCTGGCGCCCGTCGGCGCGATAAACCGTCGTTTGAAAATCCTCCAGCGATTTGAGGACGGTGCTCGCGCAAGCCGCGGCATCTTCTTCGAAATGCTTCTTTTCCGCGGGAGTTTTGGCGGAAAGGTGGCACATCAAGTCCAACTGGCGCTGAACCACCAGGGATTTGGTTTTCCCCGCCAGCGTCACTCCCGGCAAGGCGTCATTGACGATGGCTCCGGCATTTTGCTGGATAAACCCGATGGCGCCCAATCCGGCGGTTCCGGCCAAAGCGGTCAGAAGCAGGATGGAAGCGAACCCAAGGGCAATTCGTTTTTTGATAGTCCAGTTTTTCACAAAAGCCGCGCAGGAAAGCGGGCCATCGATGCCGCCGGCGCAATGCCAGCCTGCTTCCTGCCATCCCGGAATATCGGCCCGCCGCCGCCCGGACTTTAGCTGCCAGCGCCGTTTTTCGGCAACTTCGGCGATATATATACAGAAGTTTGCTTGCATCCGGCGGCAGAGTTGGGAGACAATGATGCGCCCCGAATGGAAAGATTGCGTGACAATTGGGCGGCGGGGTGAATATTAGAGGCTCATTTTGCGTCTATTGACCTTGCTTGCATGATTTCGTCCAGTTCTAGGCCACGCGGCAAAAAAGGAGGCAACCGCGCCTTCTGGCGCCGCGATTTTTTCAATTCCGCCCCTCGGTGGATATTGTGCGCGGCCGTGTTGGCGGGCCTTCCCGGCTCTTTGGCGGCCGCCGACACAATCTCCTACAACAACCAGATCGGGCCGATTCTCTCCGAACATTGTTTTCACTGCCACGGGCCGGATTCAGGCTCGCGCAAGCCCAAAAAATTTCCGCTGCGCCTGGACCGCCCGGACATGGCCTTTCAAGCGCGCGACAACGGCAAGCCGGTCATCGTCAAGGGCGACCCTTCCGCCTCGGAATTGGTGCGGCGCGTCAGCGCGACTGATGATGACGTGATGCCCCCTGTTTCAGAGGCCAATCCTCTGAATTCCAGCCAAATCGCTTTGCTCCGCGAATGGATTTCGCAAGGCGCGAAATACGAAAAGCATTGGTCCCTCATTCCGCCCGCCAAGTCCCCCGTGCCAGCCGACGGCGCCAAGTGGGCGCGCAATCCAATTGACAACTTCACCGCCAAAAAAATGGCCGAGCACGGCCTCGCTCCCAATCCGGAGGAAAATCGGGCGCGCCTTTATCGCCGGCTGAGTTTTGATTTGACCGGCTTGCCGCCCAATCCGAAGGACGTGGAGGAGTTCGCCCGCTCCGGCTCCGGCCGGACTTACGAAAAAGCGGTGGACCGCATGCTGGCCAGCGACGCCAGCGCCGAGCAGTTCACGCGCCTGTGGCTCGACGCCGTCCGCTACGCCGACACTCAGGGAATCCATCTCGATTACGCGCGCAGCGTCTGGCCTTATCGCGATTGGGTGATCGATGCTTACCGCTCCAACATGCCCTTCGATCAATTTACCATCGAGCAGATCGCCGGCGACATGCTGCCCAGCGCGACCGAGGCGCAGAAGGTCGCTTCCGGTTACAACCGCATGTTGGAAACGACCAGCGAGGGCGGGGCCATTCCCGAAGAATACGCCGCCGTTTACGCCAAGGACCGCGCCGATACCACGACCGCCGTCTGGCTGGGCCTGACCGCCGGTTGCGCGACCTGCCATGACCATAAGTTCGATCCGATCACGCAAAAGGATTATTATTCACTGACCGCCTTCTTCCGCAACAATACCAGTTCCATTTTGGACGGCCCCAACGGCAACAATCTTCCCACCCTCTTCGTGCCCTCCCGGCAGGACGCCGCGCAATGGGCCAAATACGAGAAGGACATCGCCCAAACAAAAGGCGCGATCGCCGCCCGGCAGAAGGAAGCTGAACCCGCGTTCAAGAAGTGGATGGCCAACGAAAAGGCCAGGCCCGCGGTCGCGTCCATCGGCCTCAATCCAGTTCTTGAACTGCCGCTGACGGAAAGCAACGGGGCATGCGCCGGAATGGACATGGGAAAGAAAATCGAGTGGCCAGGCAAGGGTGATAGGAAAGCCGGCCCCTTCGGTCCTGCGGCGCTGGCCCTGGGCGGCGACATCGTTGCGCAAGCAACGCCAGTCGTCCCGCGTTACGGCCAGGCCAGTTACGGCGCATTTATCTGGATGGAAAAAAAACCGAACGGCTCGGTCATCTCGCGCATGGACAGCGCCAACGGTTACCGCGGCTGGGACCTGTTCCTGAGCGAAGGCAGGCCCACCATTCATATCATCGATCAATTTCCAGACCGCGCCCTCAAAATCACGGCCAACGACGCGCTCAAACCCGGCCGCTGGCATCACGTCATGGCGGTCTTCGACGGCAAACGCGAAGGCGCCAGCGCGATCACGCTTTACGTGGATGGATTGGAAGCGGTCGTGGGAGTCAACAATAACAGCCTCGGTTCCAACATCGTCGCCGATGTCCCCCTCCGCCTGGGTGGCCGCACGGGCAAAGACGGCGCGGCCGATGTTCTTTCCGGCGGGCGCGTGTTCCTCCAAGACGTTCGCTTTTACAGCCAGGCTTTGAAGCCGGATCAAGTCGCGCGCCTGGCGTTGGGCGGGTTGGCGCGCGGCCCGGCCATGGTCAAGGCCGCCGAAATCAAGGACGTTTATCTGGCCGGTTATGACCGTCCGCGGCAAAAGCTGGCCGCGCAATTGGCCAAGCTGGAAGAGGAGACGGAACCAATCCGCAAACGCGGCGGCACCACGCTCATCATGCAGGAGAAAAAAGACGAGGAGCCGTTCGCCTACGTCCTGCTGCGCGGAAATTACACCACCAAAGGCGACAAAGTCATCGCCACCACCCCCGCCTCACTTCCGCCAATGACCGCCGATGAACCCCACAACCGCCTCGGCCTCGCGCGCTGGATTATCTCGCGCCAGAACCCGCTCGTTGCGCGCGTGACTGTCAATCGCCTGTGGTCCCAGTTGTTCGGCACGGGCATTGTCGAAACAACCGAGGATTTCGGCGTCATGGGAGCGCGACCGACCGACCAGGAACTGTTGGATTGGCTCGCGGTGGAGTTCATGGATTCAGGCTGGAATTTCCGCCACATTGTCAAGACGATCGTCATGAGCGCGACCTATCGGCAATCCGAAGTCGCGCCGCGGGAAAAAATGGAGAAAGACCCCCTGAACAAATGGCTCGCGCGCGGCCCGCGCCTGCGCCTGGATGCCGAAGAAATCCGCGACCAGGCTCTGGCCGCCTCCGGCCTGCTCGTGCGAACAATTGGCGGGCCGTCGGTCAAGCCGTATCAGCCTGAAGGCGTTTGGGAAGCCGTGGCGATGAAGGAGTCTGACACTCGATTTTACAAGCAGGGCACGGGCGCCGATCTCTACCGCCGCTCCCTCTACACCTATTGGAAGCGCACCGCGCCGCCGCCCAACATGGAAATCCTCAACGCCCCCACCCGCGAAACTTTCTGCACGCGACGCGACCGCACCGACACGCCTTTGCAGGCCCTGGTGACGCTCAATGATACGCAATATGTCGAGGCTTCGCGCCACATCGCCAACCTCGCGATCCTTGCTTCTCCCAGTTTCGATGGGCGCCTGGACAACATCACCGAATTGCTCCTGTCGAGAACGCTGGCTCCCAGCGACCGCTCGCTCATGCGCAAGATGGAAGGGGATTTTCTAAAAAAATATCAGGAAAACCCGAAGGACGCCGAGGCTTTGCTGGCGGTCGGAGATTCCGCGTTTGATAAAAAAGTCCCGCCAGCCGAACTCGCCACTTGGACGCTGATGGCCAGCGAAGTTCTCAATCTGGACGAATCCCTTACGAAATGAGGCCCTGCCAATGAATGTTAATCCGCAATGGACGCCCCTCCTGAATAATGTCAACGCTTCGCTGACCCGCCGCCAATTTTTCCGGAAGGGCGCGACCGGTTTGGGCGTAGCCGCCTTGTCATCACTGCTCGGCCCGCGCGTTTTCGGCTCCGCCAGCGACACCGCGGCCGCATCGGAGCAGCTCTGGCGCATCGCACCGAAAGCCAAGCGCGCCATTTATATTTCGCTCATCGGCGCGCCTTCGCAATTGGACCTTTTTGATCATAAGCCCGGCCTGCGCCCGCGTTTCAAGGAAGACCTTAAAGGCTGGCTCAAGCAGCAGGGCGAACGGCTCACCGGCATGACCTCCGGCCAGCAAACCTTTCCGCTCGCGCCGTCGGTTTTCAAATTCAGCCAGCACGGCCCCAGCGGCGCGTGGGTCAGCGAGCTTCTGCCGTGGACGGCTAAAATGGCGGGCGACCTTTGCTTCATCCATTCGATGCACACCGACGCCATCAACCACGAACCGGCCAATCAATTGGTTTATACCGGCTCGATGATTAACGGCAAGGCTTCCATCGGTTCATGGCTCGCCTACGGCCTCGGCTCGCTCAATCATGAATTGCCCACCTTCGTCGTCCTGCACGCCAGCCATTCCAGCCCCTATTCAAACGTGCAGGCCATCACATCGCGTTTGTGGGGATCGGGATTCCTGCCCGGCAAATTCGCGGGCGTCGCGTTGCGCGCCAAAGGCGACCCGGTTTTGTACTTGAAAGACGCGCCGGGCATTTCGCGCGAGATGCGCCATGAAATGATGGACGGCATCAGCGTGCTCAATGAACGCTCCTACACCGCCTTGGGCGACCCGGAAATCCAGACGCGAACCCAGCAATTCGAGATGGCCTTCCGCATGCAGTCGAGCATCCCGGAATTGACCGATCTTTCCGGAGAATCCGAAGCGACCTACAAATTATATGGCGAAGACGCCCGCGTGCGCGGCACGTTCGCCAATTCCGCCTTGATGGCCCGCCGGCTGGCCGAGCGCGGCGTTCGTTTCGTGCAGATTTTTCATCGCGGCTGGGACCAGCACGGCAGTCTCCCGCGCGACCTCGCATCCCAATGCAAAGACGTGGACCAGGGCGGCTACGGCCTCATCCAGGACCTCAAGCAGCGCGGCATGTTGGAGGATACGCTGGTCATCTGGGGCGGCGAATTCGGCCGCACCATTTATTGCCAGGGCAAGCTGGAAGAAAACGATTACGGGCGCGACCATCATCCCCGCTGTTTTTCGCTCTGGATGGCCGGCGCCGGCATCAAGCCCGGTTTCGTTTACGGCAAGACGGATGAAATGTCCTACAACATTATCGAAAACCCCGTCCACATCCACGAGTTGCACGCCACGATTCTGCACCAACTGGGCATCGACAACGAAAAGTTCACTTTCATGTACCAAGGCCTCGGCCAGCGCCTAACCGGCCAGGAACCCGCCAAAGTGGTGACGGATATTCTGGCGTAACGCCATTTTGGTTTTGGCTTAATCGTAATCTTAATCTCTTTCGGGGAAGGATTAAGATTAAGGTAAAAAAGCTCCGCTCCCTATTTCTTAGCCTCCGTCTTTTTAGTTTCCTCCGCCGGGGCGATCCAGCCTCTGTCAATGTCGCAATGCGGCAGGGATTTTTGCAGCGCCGCCGCTCCGGCGTCGGTCACCTTCGTCTGCCAAAGGTGCAGGTTGCGGAGATGGGTCAAGCCTTTCAAATGCTCCAGGCCGGCGTCGGTGATTGGCGTGTCGTAAAGATTGAGATACGACAGCCGGCTCAACCCGCTGACGCTGGCGAGGTCGCCGTCCTGCACCTGCGTGCGCTCCAAATGCAATTGCGCCAGGTTGGTCAGCGCCTTCACATTGGCCAGGCCGGCCGCGGAGAATTTTGTCCCGGCCAGATTCAACATAATCAGGCTGGCGGCGGATTTGAGCTGGGCCAGCGCGGCATCGACATCGCTCCCGCTTTGCCCGCGCAGATTGGCCTCGTGCCAGTGCGACCCGGCCGCGACGGGCCACAACTCAATGCCCATGCCCTGCAGGCTCGCGGTTGCCTTCAACTCCGCCGCGCCCGGCTTGAAATCGGCCGCCGGGACATCCGATTCGCGCGGCGGCGCGGGCGCTTCAGCAGCCGAGGCGGCCAGCGCCGTTTCTGGCCAGTGAACGCCTTGGTTGATCCAATCACGGATCAAATCAGTCTGGGCTTTGGAGAGCGTCTCGCCCTTGTTCGGCATCACATCATCTGCCCCCGCCGCCAAAATGATGCGCCGGTAAAGATCGCTTTTGGCCGCATCGCCCGGCGCCAGGACAACACCATCGTCGCCGCCCTTGATCGCAAGGGCTTTGGAATCAAGGCGCAAACCGCCCTTGCGCTTGGTGGGGCCGTGGCAGGAAATGCAGGATTTCTCAAGGATGGGCGCGATCTGGGAGGTGAAATCGACATCAGCGGCGGCTGCGGCCGGGCCCGCCTCGCAAACGAAAAAAGCCAGGGATAAAACGAGAATTTTCACCCGCCCTTTTTAACTCGCACGGTCGAAAAAGGAAACAAGAAATTATGATTAGATAATTCAATAAATATAATCATCTAAAATGAAATGATTCATTTTATATATAAAAAACGTAATAGTGTGCTACAGTGCAGCCATGACAACATATTGTCTAAACGCGCAAAGAGCGCCTCCCATGATGGCGGCACAAGCCTGAAATAGGCAGAACATACAAAAACAAGGTAGATTGCGTTATTTTTGGAACATAAACTCCAAACGCGCTTGGTTTGGCTGGCCGTCCGAACTGCCCCGCGCAACGATTTCTGGCCCGCAAGGCGGATTATTGATGGCGGGCTTTTTGTGGGAAACGGCGTTGTGGAAAACGCGTTTGGAAAAGAATCGTTCTAAATGCCTATGCCAAACAAGACGTGTCTCACTCCGAGACATACACTGTCCTGTTTTGAGGCTATGTTAAAACCCGGCAAATTCGCTTATATGCGCCTAATTACGCCTAAACCCGGTCATTTCGGCGCGCCAAAATGAAAACCTTCTTCGTCTTGGTAACCCAATGGCGCGGGGTTTCTTATAGATGCCCGCACCCTCGAGACGATCCAGCAAACGCAGCTCAACCCTACCACTATAAGCGCAACAAGGGATAATGTGTTTTTGCTCATGCCCAACTTACTAGCATGAAAAATGCCAACAATGCAAAGTTTGGCAAAATGCCCGAAAAGCCTTTAGGGCCTGAACAGCCGCCGGATCGTTTCCTGCATCTGTTCCGCCTGCGCCTTGGGCTGGTCGCTCTTGGTGATGGGACGGCCCACCACGATGTAGTCGGCGCCGCCGATAAAGGCCTCCTCCGCCGTGACCGTTCGCTTTTGGTCGTCGCGCACGGCCAGGTTCGAGAAGGCGCGGATGCCCGGAGTCACAATGAGAAGCTCGCCGCCGAGCGTCGTGCGCAATTTCGACGCTTCCAGCCCGGACGAAATGACGCCATCGCATCCCAGGGCAAAAGCGCGCCGGGCGCGGGACAGCACCAGCGCCTCGACATCGCACGCAAAGCCAAGGTCCGCCAAATCGTTCTTGTCCAGGCTCGTCAATACCGTCACCGCCAGGATTTTGGCGTCCCCCTTGACCTCCACCGCCGCCCGAAGGATGTCGTCGTTGCCGTGCGCGGTAACGAAGGTGACTCCCAGTCGCTTGACCTGGGACATCGCCTTCTTGACCGTTTCCGGCACATCGAAAAACTTAATGTCGGCGAAGACGTGCTTGCCGCGCTCCCGAAGCCATTGGACGAGATCGAAAAAGTCGCCGGACATCAGCATTTCAAGCCCGACCTTGTAAAAAGAAACCGAATCGCCCAATTCATTGACCAGCTTTCTGGCCAAATCGCCGTTGGCGACGTCGAGCGCGACAATGAGCCTCTCGGAAGGCGGAATGGATTTGGCGGACAGTAATGATTCCATCGGATGCACGCTAATCCCGACACTGGAAAATGGCCACAGAGAAAAAGGAGCCGGCGGCTTTACGTCAACCCGCGACTTTCCACGCGAAATAGACGCTGACCGCCATTGTTATGAGGTACCCTATTGCCAAGCCGCCGTACATCAGAAAAAGTGAGCCTCCGGTCGCGACCAGTGCGATGGCCGCCGCGATGCCGCCCAGAGTCGAATCCGTTCCCCGGGCCAGCAATCGCGCCCCCAGGCCCGTCAGCGCCCCAATGCAGGTGCCCATGAATGGAAACCGGAAATTCGCGAACATAGCGAACCCCACCATAAACCCCGCTCCCAAGCCCGCTCCCAGAAATGCGCCCAAAATTCCCAGTCCCAAACTATATTGCCCGGACTGCTGCTTCTCTTTTCGGGCCGGCGCTTTGATTCCGACCGGCGCTCCGGATCCAATCATCGGCGCGATGGCCTCCGGCTCTGCCTTGATGGGCGGTGCGATGGCGGCCTGCGGCTGGATGATTCTCACCACGGGTCTCGGGGCCGGGGCGGCGGCAGGCCCGGCCAGCGTGGCCACGGGAACGGCTGGCGCCTGTCCCGGAAATTGTTGCGCCAGAAAGCTGTTGGCTAATGGCGTTCCATCCGCGCCGCAGCCTGGGCAGGCCACTTTGACCGGCATGCGGCCGCCAACCGGCTCGACGTCAAACCCATATTTTTGGCCGCAGACGCAAACAATTTTGACTTCCATAAAAATGCTCTGGTTGCATCAGAATCGGGAATTTCCCGTTGACTCTACCGAGGCTGAAAACAACTGTCCACAATTTTTTAGTTGAGGCATGATCATGGCGTTGAAATGACAATCCTGGAATCCATTCAGCGCGGCAGCGAGTTCCTAACCCGCAAGGGCGTCGGCTCGCCGCGGCTGCAAGTGGAACTGTTGCTGGCCCACATGTTGCGGATGCCGCGTGTGAAGCTCTACATCAATTTTGAGCGCGTCCTGACCGCCGAAGAAACGGACGCTCTGCGCGCGATGGTGCGGCGCCGCGGCCAGCGCGAGCCGTGCCAATACATCACGGCCTCGGCCTGTTTCTGCGGCTTTGAAATCCCGCTCAACAGCCACGTCCTCATCCCGCGCCCGGAAACGGAATCGCTGGCGGAGCGGGCCTGGACATGGCTCAAAAAACGGGGCGGCCCAGCGGACGTCTTGGAGCTTGGCACGGGCAGCGGCTGTTTGGCCATCGCGGTGGCGTGCCATGCCGCCGAGGCAAAAATATGCGCAACCGATATTTCCGAAGCGGCCTTGGAATTGGCGGAGCGGAACGCACTGTCAAATGAACTCTCTGGCCGCATTCAGTTTCGCCAGGGCGACCTCTTTGCCGCGGTGGCGGCGGACGCCCGGTTTGACCTGATCCTTTCTAACCCGCCCTACATCCCGGCCGGCCGCATCGAGACGCTGGAACCAGAAGTGCGGGATTTCGAGCCTCGCCACGCGCTGGACGGCGGCGCCGACGGGCAGGATTTTTACCGGCGCATCGCCGCGGGCGCGGGCGCGCTCTTGCGGCCGGGCGGCCGGGTCATGGTGGAATTGGACGGCGACGGAGCGCCCGCGACCCGCCGGATTTTCGAGGATGAAAAATGGGAGATCGAGGCCATCGACCGGGATGACAACGGGCACGAGAGAATTTTGGTTGCGCGCCTGGCCAATCAAGCACAGGATGCGGAGCCGCTAAAATAATTATTGACACATGAATGATTTCGCCGCCGCGCAACCCCTGGAGGGACTATGAAGTACGTGATTGGCTTGGTCGTTATTGTCGGTCTCTCGCTGGGCGCCTGGCAGCTTCATCAATACTTCGGAACCTTCCAGCCAAAACCTGCGCCTGGAGCCGCGCCCGCGCCGCCGCCAGTCTATGGGGATCAACTATCGGGGCTGCCACGCAACCTGGAGGCGCAGTTGCAGGACGCCGAACAACGCGGCGCGCCGGCCATGAAACGGTTTTTGGCGGCCCACGCCCATGAGATCAACGACCCGCGCCGGGCGTGGATTGAGCTGGATTATGTCGTGCTGGCCGGCGCGAGCGATCCGGGAGAAGCGCGGCTCGTTTTCCAGAAAGTGAAAGCGCGCCTCGCGCCCGGCTCGCCTGTCTATGCGCGGATGAAACAATTGGAGCCAACTTACGAATGATTTTTCTCGCTTTCGGGCAGCCGAATAGGGCACACTTGGCGCGACAACAATCACCAAAGTGAGATAACTATGGACATCAGCTTCAAATGTCCCGTGTGCGACCAGGAGTTGGAAGTCGATTCCACCGGCGCGGGATCAACCATTGACTGTCCGTCTTGTGGAAGCTCCATCAGCGTTCCCCATCCCGATCCGGCGGCGGTCGTTCACGTATTGGCCGCGCCCGCGCCGGAGCCTGTGAAGGACGAAAAACATTTCAGCGTGCCCGTGCATGAGCGCGCGCCCGATCAGGCCCTTATTCAAAAAACCGCCCGTCCGCTGGACATCGTCGCCAAGGAAGGCGACAAGACGATGCGCATCAAAACGTTCAAGCGCAGCGATTGCGTGGAAGTGGGCAAAGATAGGTTTGACGAAACCGTCTCGACCTTTTTGGAAAAGGTGGGCCAGCTCAACATCGTCAGCATCACCGCCATTTCCTACAGCTATGTGGAACTGGGCAGCCACCAGGTCCTCGGCGATTACGGGGTGATGATTGTCTTCAAAGGTTAGGACGCATCTCCTAAACAGGGGATGGGTTCCAGCCCGCATCGATGAGGCGGATGCGCCGCAAGTGGCGCCCGCCCGCGAAGGGCGCGGCCAGGAAAATGCGGACGATTTCCAAGGCCAGCGGCGCCGGAATCATGCGCTGTCCCAGCGACAAAACATTGGCATCATTATGCTCGCGGCCAAGACGCGCGCTTTCCAGGTTCCAGCACAGCGCGCAACGCACGCCCCGCACCCGGTTGGCCGTAATGGCCTCGCCGTTGCCCGACCCGCCCAGCACGATGCCGCGTTCCAGTTCGCCTTTGGCCACCGCCTCCGCGACGGGCCGGATGAAATCAGGATAATCGACCGATTCCGCGCTGTTCGTGCCGAAGTCGCGCGGCTCGTGGCCCATCTCAATGAGCATTTGCTTGATTCGCTCCTTGTATTCGAACCCCGCGTGATCGGAGCCAATGCCAATCTTCATAATGAACGCATTCTAGCCGCAAACCGTTCCATGCGTCGAGCCGCCTCTTCAACCTGGTCGAAGGCGGTGGCGAAACAGCAGCGCACGAACCCTTCGCCATCCGGCCCGAAGGCGCCGCCCGGAACGCACGCGACCTTTTCCTGCTCCAGCAATTTCAGCGCGAACTGCTTCGAATCCAGCCCCGTTGAAGTGATGTTTGGAAAGGCGTAAAATGAGCCGCGCGGCAGCCGGCAAGGCAGGCCCATGTCATTGAGGGCGCGCACCAGGAAATTGCGGCGCGCGCGGTAGTGCTCGCGCATTTCGGCCGTGTCGGGCTCGCCGTGTTCGAGCGCCTCGATGGCGGCTTCCTGGCTGATGATGCTGGCGCAGAGCATCGAGTACTGGTGAATGCGCATCATGGCCTCAATCACTTCCGCCGGGCCGCACGCGTAGCCGATGCGAAAGCCGGTCATCGCGTAGGCCTTGGAAAACCCGTGCAGGAAAATGGCGCGCGCTTTCATCCCCGGCAGCGACGCGATGCTGGCATGTTCGCCTTCGAAGGTCAGTTCCGAGTAAATCTCGTCGCTCAACACCAGCAGGTCCCGCCGCCGCGCCACTTCGGCGATCTTCTCCAATTCCTTCCGCTCCATGGTTCCGCCTGTTGGATTGGTGGGAAAGTTCAAGACCAGCAACTTGCTGCGCGGCGTCGCTGCGCGTTCGATCGCCTCGGCCGTCACGGAAAACCCGTCTTCCGCCCGGCAAGGCACCGCCACCGGCACGCCGCCTGCCATCACGATGCCGGGCGCGTAACTGACGTAACACGGCTGGTGATAAATGACCTCGTCGCCCGGATTGAGCACGGCGCGGAATGCGATGTCCATCGCCTCGCTGACACCGACCGTGACGAGGATTTCCGTTTTCGGATTGTAAGAAACCTGAAAGTTCTTCTCGACGTTTCGCGATACGGCTTCTCGCAGTTTGAGCAGGCCCAAATTTGAAGTGTAGGAAGTCCGCCCCCGTTCCAGCGCGTAAATGGCCGCTTCCCGGATATGCCAGGGTGTGACGAAATCCGGCTCGCCCACGCCCAGCGAGATCACGTCCTTCATCCCCTGGACGATGTCAAAAAAATCGCGGATGCCGGAGCGCGGGACGGCGCTGACATGGCGGGCGATGAATCTTTGCGGGTTCAAGTCCACGGGATAGTGCGGCTCTGCCGGAGGGACCGCTCGTGAATTAGGCGGCTGCCTGATCGGTCTTGCGCCGCAGCACGGGCTTCGCTTCGCCGAGCACCGCGGGCCGTGTGATGGTGACGCTGGCGATGTCCTCGCTGGTTGGCGCGTCGTACATGACGTCCAGCATCAATTTCTCCAGCAAGCTGCGCAACGCGCGCGCGCCGGTGCCTTTCTTGATCGCCTGCGCGGCCAGTTCGCGCAGCGCGTCGGGCGTGAAAGCCAGTTCGATCCCTTCCATGAAGAGCAGCTTTTGATATTGCTTGGTCAGCGCGTTGCGCGTGTCGGACAAAATCGAAACCAACTGGTCTTCGGTCAGTTCCTCCAGCGCGGTCGTCATCGGCAGCCGCCCAACAAATTCGGGAATGAAGCCGAAGGAAATCAAATCCTCCGGTTCCACCATGGCCAGCACTTTGTCGCGATTGATGGAAGTCGTGCGGGCGCCTTGCTCGACGGCCGCAAAACCCATCACGCGGTTGCCCAGCCGGCGCTGGATGATCTTTTCCAATCCGATGAAAGCGCCTCCGCAGACAAACAAAATGCCGCTGGTATCCACCCGGATATATTCCTGCTGGGGATGTTTGCGCCCGCCCTGCGGCGGCACGTTGCAGATCGTCCCTTCCAGGATTTTCAACAGAGCCTGTTGCACGCCTTCGCCCGACACGTCCCGCGTAATGGAGACGTTCTCGGTCTTGCGCGCGATCTTGTCGATCTCGTCAATATAAACGATTCCGACCTGCGCCCGCTTGACATCGTAGTCGGCGTTTTGCAGCAGGCGCAAAATGATGTTCTCCACGTCCTCGCCCACGTAGCCCGCCTCCGTCAAAGTCGTCGCGTCCGCGATGGCGAAGGGCACGTCCAGAATGCGGGCCAGCGTGCGGGCCAAAAGCGTCTTGCCGGAACCGGTCGGGCCGATCAGCAGAATGTTGCTCTTCTCGATTTCCACATCGTCATGCGGGCTTGTGGATTCCTCGCCGGAAGCGCGAACCGGTTCCTGGAGAAGGCGTTTGAAATGATTGTGAACGGCCACAGCCAAGGTCTTCTTCGCGTGGTGCTGGCCGACGCAATGCAGGTCGAGGTGCTGCTTGATTTCCCCTGGCTTTGGAACGGCGAATTTAGCCCCGGTCCGTTTCGATTCGGCTGACAGCTCCTTGTCCAGGACGCTCTTGCACAAGTTGATGCAGTTGTCGCATATAAACACCCCAGGGCCTGCGATTAGCTTTTTCACATCCGCGTGGGATTTCCCGCAGAAGCTGCAAAGCGTTATGTTGGTCGGGCGCGCCATGTTTGAGACTACGGTATCTTATCGTCAGGTTTGTGATCCGTCAAACCCGGAATTTGTTTGCGCGACTGCACCACTTCATCCACCAGGCCGTAAGCTTTGGCTTCATCGGCGGTCATGAAATTGTCCCGGTCGCAATCCTTCTCCACCTGGTCGAAAGCGCGGCCGGTATGCTTGGAAATGATGGAGTTCAGGCGGTGCTTCAATTTGAGCATGTACTTGACCCGGATTTCCACGTCTGTCGCCTGGCCTTCCGCGCCGCCGAGGATTTGGTGGATCATGATGTTGGCGTTGGGCAGGGAATAGCGCTTTCCCTTGGTGCCGCCGCACAAAAGAACGGCGCCCATGCTGGCAGCCTGGCCGATGCAATAGGTGTTCACGTCGCAGGTCAGGAACTGCATGGTGTCGTAGATGGCCAGTCCGGCCGTGACGCTGCCGCCCGGCGAATTGATGTAAAGATGGATGTCCTTTTTGGGGTCGGCCATTTGGAGAAACAGCAACTGGGCGATGATCAAATTGGCGACCATGTCATCCACGGGTGTCCCGAGGAAAACGATGCGGTCCACCAGCAGGCGCGAATAAATGTCGTAGCCGCGTTCGCCGCGTCCGGTTTGTTCCACGACCATGGGCACTAAAAAGTTTTGCATAAGCGAGGGCAACGTAATGGATGCCAAACTAGCCGTCAAGCGCAGCGGCAGGGCGGCGCGATGTCAAGTTTCACTTGCTTCACGGTGGTTATGCTCTTAACTTCAAACACATGTTGGTCGCTGAAACCAGTCGGGTTGCTGACCGCATCGCGCCGTCAATGCCGCAAGGCACCGGATGGAAACAGATCGCCGATGCGGTGGAGCCTTTTTTGCAAGGAGTGGCCCGGCAATTGGCCGCGCAGACGGATGGCTTTGAGCCGCAAATCGCCGCGATGGCCCAATACGCTCTCACGGCTCAGGGAAAACAATTGCGCCCCATGCTCGTTTCCCTCAGCGGCAAGACCGTCGGCGCGCTCCGCGAGGGGCATTGGACCGCCGCCGTCATCGTGGAGATGATCCATCTGGCCACGCTGGTGCATGACGATATTATTGACGAGGCGCAATTGCGGCGCGGCCGCCTGACGCTGGCGGCCAATTGGGGCAATGAGACTTCCGTGTTGCTGGGAGACTGCCTCTTCGCCCACGCCCTCAAAATGGCGGCCAGCTTCCCGACGCCCGAAGTTTGCCGGGCCGCCGCCAGCGCCGCCAACACCGTTTGCGCGGGCGAGATTTTGCAAAGCCGGTCGCGCGGGGACTTCGATGTTTCGCGCGGTCATTATTTCAAAATGCTGGCCATGAAGACGGGGGAATTGTTCGCCCTGTCATGCGATTTGGGCGGATACGTCAGCGAGACTTCTGAGGCGCGGCGGAGCTGCCTGCGCAAGTATGGCCTGGCCCTTGGGACCGCCTACCAGTTATACGACGATTGCCTAGACGTGCTGGGTTCGGAGGCAATGGCCGGCAAGACTTTGGGCGCTGATTTGGCCAAAGGGAAAATGACGCTCCCCATTCTCATTGTGCGGGATCGCGCCAGCGCGGAAGACCAGGATTGTCTGCGGCGCTGGCTGGCCAATTGGGAGCCTGCCTTCTTGGCGGGCGCAGTCGAACTGATGGCCAAATATGAGGCCTTTGCCGAATCACGTTCGGTCATCCAGCAATATCTGGTCGCCGCGCGCGAAGCGTTGATGCCTCTTCCTCCGGGAGAAGGACGCGCGGGCCTGGCTGGGCTGACTGAATTTCTGGCGGAACAAACCGAGGCTTTAGGGGTTGTATATTAATGATCAGCGCTTTTCCTTTGTGGAAGGCCATATTTCATACGAAAGCTGAACTGACAAAATCAACAGCCCTGCCGAGGGCGGACCGACAGGAGGCAGTCGAGTTGGAGGATGTTGAGGACCTGGTCTTGGTGCGCGGCGCGCAGAATGAGGACATGCGCGCTTACGACACCTTGGTGCGCCGGTATCAGCAGCGCATCTACGCCACTGTCTATCACATGACGTCCAACCACGAGGACGCCAACGACCTGACGCAGGAGACGTTCATCAAGGCTTACCGGGTGCTTAAATCCTTCAAGGGTGATTCGAGTTTTTACACTTGGATTTACCGCATCGCCGTCAACAAGACGATCAACTTTCTCAAGCAGCGCAAGAACCGGACGCAGATGAGCCTCAACGACGTCGATTTCAACGCGGAAAACGACCCGGACCTCGTCGCGCTCGTTTCCGAGCGGACTCCCCGCAGAGACCTGAACCTGAGCGAGTTGCAGGAGAAATTGAACGGGGCCCTGTTAAAGCTGTCAGAACACCACAGAATGGTTGTGACATTGCACGATATTCAGGGGCTTTCCCACGAGGAGATTGGCAAGATCATGGATTGCAATGTCGGCACCGTGCGGTCGCGCCTCTTTTATGCCAGGCAGCAATTGCAGGCCCATTTGTCAGATTATTTGAAGTAGCAAACGCCAGTATGAACCCAGTGCCTGAAGATTTTGATGCATTGCTGAAATTGATGGCCCTCAAGCGGCACGAGCAGCCGCCGCCCGGTTATTTCGACCGCCTGCCGAACCGCATCATGTCCCGCATCGAGTGTGGCGAAGGCGAGCCGAGTTTTTGGGAGAAGTTCCAGGGGCAGTTTATTTTTCGCCCGGCTTTTGCCGTGGGCTTTGCCATGGCCGCTCTGAGCGCGCTGACTGTCAGCGTGTTTTATTCCGTCAGAACGCAGCCGCTGGGATTCGCCCAGGCGCCCAAAAACGGCTGGCGCTCGGCCGCTCCTGAGGAGGCCATGACGGCCGGTTACAATTTGTCCCAACCGCTTCATGTCGCCAGTTGGATAGGCAACGAAAGCGCGAGCAACCCTGCTCCGAGCCTGCCTTCGCTCTTCGCCCCCGGCGCCCAATACCGCCCGCTCCCCGTTTCCTTCGCAAGTCCTCCCTGAGCGGAACTGGAGTTTATACCGGCAGGGTAATCGTGAAGGCCGTTCCCAGCCCGGGACGCGACCAGATGCGCAGTTTCCCGCGGTGAGTTTCCACCACCCGGCCAACGATGGCCAAGCCCAGGCCGGTTCCTGACTCCTTCGTCGAACTCAATAACGATGAGAAGCATCGTCCGCGCTGCTCTTTGGTCATGCCGTGGCCGGTGTCGCGGAATTCTATCAGTACGTGCGACGGCTGCCCTCCCCGCCGCGGCAGCGTGACGGCGCGGGTCGAAATCGTGAACTTGCCGCCTTGGGGCATGGCCTCGACCGCGTTGAGGGTCAAGTTTAAAAAGGCCTGAGACAATTGCGTGCCATCCGCCATCACCTCCGGCAAGGCCGGCGCCAGCCGGCGGACAAACTCAATCTGCTGGTTGTGCAATTTGTGCCGGATGAGCAGGGCCAGGTCGTTCACTAATAGATTGAGATTGGTCTTGCGCATCTTCGGCTCGGAACTGCGCGCGAAGTCCAGGATTTGCTCCACGATTTTGTTCAGGTGGTCCATTTTCTCGCGCAGGATGATGTCGTCCCGCACCCGCGGATCGCCCGGCGAGAACTCCAGGCTCAACGAATGGTAGAGCATCTTCATGACCGTGAGCGGATTGCGGATTTCATGCGCGACCTCCGCCGCCAGCAGGCCGAGGGCGGAAAGTTTTTCGTTTTGACGCAATTGCTCCTCGACGTCAACCACCCGCTCGTAGAGGCGCGCCTTTTCAATGGCGATGGCGGACAGTTCCGTCAGGGCCGTGATGATGTGAAATTCCTCGTTGGAAAAGCTGCGCGGCTCGCCCGCATAAACGTTGAGGGTGCCAATCGTTTGCCCGCCAAAAATTAACGGCGCGCTCAACAGCGAAACCAATCCTTCGCGCTGGGCCATCTCCACGTTTTGGTAAAGCGCGGACGCTTGCACGTTCTCCAGTTGCATCGGTTTCCGGCGGCGCACCACCACGCCCATGAAACTCTCGTCCACTCTCAAGGGCGGCTTGTCAAGATAAGACGGCCCCGCGCCGTAGGAGGCCCGAAGGTCAAGCCATTCGCCGGTGGCGTCAAGCATCAAGAGCGAGCACATGCGCGCTCCCATCAGCGCGCACGCTTCGCGCGTGATGAGCTGGAGCGCTTCATCGACGTGCAGAGCGGAATTGATGGAACGGCTGACGCTGACCAGCGTCTCCAGCAGCCGGGCCTTGAGGCGCGATTGCTCAAAGAGCCATGTGTTTTGAATGACCTTGGCTGCTTGCGCCGCCAGTTCTTCCAGCAATTCCTGGTCTTCCTGGCTGAACGCCTCGGCATCGCGGGAATCCACGTTGATCACGCCTTTGATTTCTCCCATCACTTCGAGCGGCACGGCCAGTTCGGAAAGCACTTCCCGATTCAGCATGACGTAGCGGGCATCTTGCCGGACGTCGCCGACGCGCGCGGGTTTGCCCATCCGGGCGACCCAGCCCGTCACGCCCTGGCCGACGCGCAATTTCAACTCCGGCGCGTTGGGCGGCAAACCGGCCGAGGCGTGGATTTCCAAGAGGCCGTTGTTGGGGTTGATGAGAGCCAGGGAGCCGCTGGAGGCGCGCATTACACGCACCGCTTCTTGCAGAATCAATTGCAGGGCTTGCTGCGGGTCAAGTGTCGAATGGATGACGTTGCTGACTTGGTAAAGCAGCTTGAGCCGGTCATGGGCTGCCTTCAGGCTGGCCGCGTCATCGGGCATCGGTTGGCGGAGAGGGTTGTTGGGTTTGGGATTTGAGCTTGGCCAGGATTTTTCGCGCCAGCGGAGCGGGCAAGGCGTAGGTGGCGAAGCGGCTGGCCCGGGCGATGTTCAGCCCGATGACTTGCCCGTCCAGGTTGACCAGCGGCCCGCCGCATTGCCACGGCTCGATCACCGTGTCGTGTTCGATGGCTTCCTCAAACTGCCCGTTGCGCGCGCTGACGTCGCCGCGAAGGCTGTCTTCGGGACCGTCGGAGGCGAAGAGCGTCCCCGGCTTGGCCAGCATCAATTCGATCCTTGCGTCAAATACTTCTTCCTTGCGTTTGAAACGGATTTGCACCGTTTGCCCGTCGTGGAATTCCCCCAAAATATCGGCCACCTCGGACGCATTGGTGACGTTTGTATGATCGACAGCCACGATGAGGTCGCCTGGCTTGACGCCGGCCTTTTCCGCGCCAAATCCGGGCTCGACTTGCGAGACAACGGGGCGCGCCGAGAACGTGTCCCAGCGGATGCCAATGAACGCTCGCTGGGCCCGGATGGTGTGGGTCAGCGCGCTGATGATCCCGACCGCCTGCGGCGTGTCGGACAGGCCGGGCGTGACGGCCCATTGCCCTTCCACCAATTGTTTGGCGGCCCACTCTATGGGTTTGAGGCCCGCGGCTTGGACGCGGACCAGCGCCACATCGTTGTCCTCATCGGCGGCCAGCAATTTGGCGTCCACTTCCTTGCCCGAGGCCAGCCAGCAAGTCAGTTTGCCGGATTTCAGTTCGCTGGCTTTGGTCAGGACGAGTCCGCTGGCATCTACGACGGCGCCCAGCGCCACTGGGTCTTCGCCCACGTTCAACTCGACCACGGAATCGCGCAACCGGGCGGAGACGGGCTTGAAGGCGTTGAGCACATCCTGGCCGCTGTGATAACGGGACCGCGGCAATTGAGGGAAATCCTCAAGCGTTTGCGCGAGGGCGGCCTGGCCCAGCAGAACGAGCCACAATGTGAAGGCCGATTTCATTTGTTGCGCGTGCGCGGCAAGGGTTGAAGTTTGATCGAGACGGTAAAGTCCTGCGAGCCGCGCTGAATTTCCAAGTGCAGCGTTTCACCGGGCGCGCTCTCGGCCAGCCAGCGCCGGAACATCGCGGCGGCCTCGATGCGCCGGCCGTCCACTTTCAGGATTTCGTCGCCGGGCTTGAGGCCCGCTTTGGCGGCCGGGCTGTTTTTCTCGATGGCGCTCAGGCGGCATTCCTCGGGATCATCCGCCAGGCTCAACCCGCTGTAGGCCGGCTCATGAGCGGGCGGGGGCTTGGGCGTGATGAGCGGGGCCGACAATTCGCTCCAGGTCGCAAAGAACTCGGTGATGGGCACGTGAAAATTCTCCTCCATTGAGGTCGCGATCGCCGTGTGAATGGCGATGACCCGCCCGTACATGTCAAATAGCGGGCCGCCGGAATCGCCGGGGGAAATCGTGCAATCGGTTTGCACCACGCCCGGCATCAAGCGGACGATCCTTCCCAGGCGCGCCACCAGCGACCTTTTGGAATCGAATCCGCCGGGGTTGCCCAGCGCCAGCGTCCAATCGCCCAGCCGGGCGCGCTTCATATCGCCCACCGGCGCGTGCGGCCAGGCGCCGGGGTCGGTGATGCGCATCAAGCCGGTATCCGCGTCTTCGTCCACGCCCAGCGTTTTGCCGCGCGCGGTCTTGCCATTGGGAAAGGTGAACTTCACGCGGCGGCCCGCCCAATCGGCCACGTGGCCGGCTGTCAAGACCAGGCCGTCTTCAGAAATGACCACGCCGCTGCCGCTGGCATTGCCGACTTCCACGCCCACGACTGCCGGAGAAACCCGCGCGACCAGCTCCGCGACGCGGTCTTGCATCTCGCGCAAATCGTCCAGCGTGGCCGGAGACTCCTTGGTGAATGCGGCCGGCATCTCGCTGGGATTGACTGGCGCGGGCAGCGGCACGGACGGGCGCTTGAAGGCCGGGCTGGAAGTTTGCGCGGCCGCCGCAAGCGCCGCCGACAATACAACGGCAAGCAGCCAGAAGGCCGGCTTGCCGCGGGGCGTTTTCAAAACGGGCATGAAACTCACAGCGTCAAGATGAATGAGAGCGGGACGGCGGCCGCCGCGCGCCCCGCAATCAAACACCAGCATAGTAGCCCGATTCGCCGCCCGGTCAAGCCGCCCGGCGGCGCGCCTTGCACAGGGCGGCCCGCGTGCCGAGGCCGAAGAGCGCGAAACTGGCCAGCAGTTCCAGCACGCCTTCGGGCGCGCGCAGCAAATGCCGCCCGGCCAGATAAAGCGGCCCCCACCACATCACCGCCGCGCCGCTCCAGGCGATGATGCGCGGCCCCCATGTTCCCAAAACGAACCGCGCGCAGGTGTAAACAATAAGAATCGACGAACCGCAGGCCATCGTCACCGCGATCGCGCCGGCCGGCATGGCAATCACCCAGGCCGCGGTGTGAATGAGCCAGCAGGCGGCGCAAATCGCGCGGGCCTTGGCCGCGTCGGAATGCCGGCCGCCGCCCCAGCGCAGGCTGTGCAGAAGGATGAACACCAAAGCCGCCTGCAACGCGAAGTTCAGCATCATGGCCGTTCCGCCTAACGCGCACGCCAGCCCGATTCCAAGAGCAAATCCGCCCGCGATGCCCAATCTGGGCCGCGCGGAAACAAGCGCGCATGCCACGATGTAGAACAAGCTCCCGCCGCCAAAAATCTGGGCCGTCTCCGCGGGCCGGATGGCTCCCAGCGCCGCCAGCACGGAAAACGCTCCCAAGTGAACCGCCAGCCGTTCGCGGCGAACCACCGCCGCGGCCCCAAAGGCAACTGCGTTCAAAACGGCCAGTGTCAAACACACTGACGGCTGCGTGGCGCCCAGGCAGCACAGCAAAACGAGCGCTGGCGGAAACAACAGGCCGCGTTGAACAGTCGCGCGAACAACTTCCGGCACAAGCCGCCCCGCCTGACGCCAGAGAACCCACGAAGCCACCCACGCGCCCGGCGCCAGGAAGGCGATGTTCCAGGGCAATCCATACACGTAACTGATACAGTAAAGATGAACGCCGGTTCCCGCCGCCCACATCAGCAGCGCCAGCAGGGGAAAGGAGCGCCAATTGTAGAACGGCCGTTCCTCGCCCGCCGGCATGGCAGCCGCGCCGGGCCGCGTTGTCAAGAATAATCCCAGCGCGGCCGCCGCCGGGAGCAGCCAGTTCCACTCCAGCGAGGTCAGCATCAGTCCCCGATCATCCCAGCCGGGCATGGAGACATTTTGGTGGAGGCGGCGAATCAGCAGCGGCCATGCCAGGTTGAAGCAGAGGAGGACGGCGCCCATCCAGAGCAGCGGGCCGGGCATCGCAAGCTCCTTTAAGCGGCGTTTGAGCGCCGCGATGCGCGCGACCGCCAGCCCGCCGCCCGCCAGGCAGAAGGCGGCGGCAATCCAGTTTTCGAGCAGGAGGGCCTGGCTGACGAGGAGGAAGGGCACGCAGACAAACATATTTTCCAATCCCACCAGCAGCCCGGAATCATACCACGCGCGCCGCCGGGCCAGCCCAATGGCCGTCCCCGCCAGCAGCAGTTCATAAATCTGGAAGGAGGAGAAGTTGAAGAGCAATTGCGGCAGCTCATCGCGGAATATCCTGGAGTCAAGCGAAAGCCGCCGCATGCTCCACAGCAGCAGCATGGCGCTGACGATATAAAACGGATTGCGGGCGGCCAGAACGCGCGCCCATCTTCGGAAAGGCTCCCAAGGGTCCGCGGGCAAGCCAGCCGGCCGCGAGCATTCAATCGGGGGAGGAATGGGCGCCGGAGGAACCGGGCCAGAACCGGAATCGGCATCAGATGTCATAAGACTTCCTTTCGTTGCGGGAAGCCAGCGGCCGCGCTCTCGCGCCTATCAGCTTCCTGTCTATTGACTATCATTTACTATCTATCAAATTTATTTGCAAGCAAATAGTATCTAAATAATCTAAATCATATCTTTTGCCGTTTCCGCCTTATTTTTCGAAAACTGCCTTGTTCGACCGTGTTTTCCCATGTTTGCTCCGTTTTGCCCGAATTTCCATGCCGCCAATAATCTCGCCATCCGAAAACTTCGGGGCTTTGCCGGCACCAGTTCCCAGCGATTGCTGCCTTGTGCCGCCTTGTTTTCCCGCGTTTTGCGCCGTTTTGTCCGAATTTCCATGCCGCCAATAATCTCGCCATCCGAAAACTTCGGGGGCTTTGCCGGCACCAGTTCCCAGCGATTGCTGCCTTGTGCCATCTTGTTTTCCCACGTTTTGCGCCGTTTTGTCCGAATTTCCATGCCGCCAATGGTCCCGCCATCCGAAAACTTCGGGGCTTTGCCGGCAACAGTTGCCGGCGAGCGCTGCCTTGTGCCGCCTTGTTTTCCCGCGTTTTGCCCCGAACCGGCCGATATTCCGCCTCAACCCGCTCCAGGCAACCTCTCAAAAAATGTCAAAGATCACCGCGCCAAAGCGCACAACCACTATTTGATGGTAAACCATGACATTGAATTTGGCAAATGTTGTTTTTTTGCGCCGCCCGTTAGAACTGGCTGCTTGCGCCCCGCCAACCCCTTTGCGAAACTTGCACGACACGGCGGAGGCTCCCGCTGAGTCGGCGCGCGAGTGGTGGAATGGCAGACACGCCAGACTTAGGATCTGGTCCCGAAAGGGGTGGAGGTTCAAGTCCTCTCTCGCGCACCATTTTTAAGAGGGAAGCGGAGAATTCGGATGTTTTAGACACAGAAACGACACAGAAAACGCCCGATTCCGAAACAGAGAACATGCGATTCCCAAAACGCATCCGACATCGGGGACAAGTCCTTGCCACGATTTACGGCAAGTCCGCCAGCTATCCGGCTTACCGGCTGGCTTGGCGCGTGGCGGGCAAGCGCCGGATGGAGCGTTTCCAATCTTACAGCGAAGTGAAGCGCCGGGCCGATGCCCTTGTGAAGGAATTGGCGCAAGGCTCGCAAGTCACCGCCTTGACCGGCAAGGAAGC
This sequence comes from Verrucomicrobiia bacterium, assembly GCA_036501625.1. Taxonomy (GTDB): domain Bacteria; phylum Verrucomicrobiota; class Verrucomicrobiia; order Limisphaerales; family Palsa-1400; genus Palsa-1400. The sequence continues at coordinate 27,173 of DASXZY010000042.1, read as the reverse complement.
CGCCGCCGCCCTTTCCATTCGCGACGCCCTAGACGCCTGCCGCCGCGACACCGGGCGCACTTTCACGGCCTTGGAAGCCGTCACGGGCTTTCTGGACGCCATCAAGCAATTGCCGCAAGGATACGGCCTAACCGAGTCCGTGAAGGCTTTTGCCCACACGCTCGCCACGGTCAAGCCCAAGCTGATGGCCGACGCCGTGAAGGAATTCCTTGCCGTCAGGAAACCCAAGGCGCAAGCGGTGGACGGCAAACGCTCTCAACTCTCGCCTTGCTATGCCTCGCACGTCGAATGCTGGCTACAGGAATTTGCCGCGACGTTTCCGGGGCATCGCCTTGGCGACTTGAATCGCGATTTTCTGGCCCGCTACATGGCCACCCACACCGCTCTTGGGCCAAAGTCGCGCAACGACCGCCGCGCCGCCGTAGCCATGTTCTTGCGCTGGTGTGTCCGGCAGGATTATCTCTCACCCACCCACCGCTTAATCGAATCCGACGCCATGCAGAAAGAACCGCTTGACGCCGCCGCAACCGACTTTTACCGGCCCGCTGAATTGCGCGGCTTGCTCGAATCGGCGGAAGGCCCGCTGCGTGCCATCATGGCCCTGCAAGGGCTGGCCGGGCTTCGCCTTGAGGAAACCTTGCGCCTGACATGGGAAAATGTTTTTGGCATCCCCGGCCATGTCGAAATCACCGCGCAAAACGCCAAGACACGCCGCCGCCGTCTGGTGGAAATCTGCCCGGCGCTGGCCGCATGGCTGGAACCGTTTCGGGCGATGGAAGGCCGCTTATGGAACCAACCTACCGGGATTAACGGCTATATGCGGGCATTTGTCCGGTTGCGTGAGTCCCTCAAAATCCCGTCACGCCGCAACGGTATGCGCCACGGCTATTGCTCGTTTCATTTCGCCTTGCACAGCAACGAAAACTTGACCGCCGCCCAGGCGGGCAATTCCCCGGCCATGATTCACGCGCATTACAAGGGACTGGCCACGAAAGCTGAGGCGGAAAAATGGTTTTCCGTCAGGCCGTCGAAATCCAGTGCCAATGTCATCCCGCTGCACGCGAGCGCGAACGGTTGAAACGCATGAACATTCCAGACTCGAAACTCGATAAGCAGCGAGGCGCAGAGCAAAACGCCGCTCCGACGCCCCCGACAATAGACGCCGTCGCACTCGCGCATCTTGTTGCACAATCCCGATTCACCACCCTGCCAAACAAAGAAGCGATAGATGCCGCTCTGCATCTGCTCCATGATTGCCAATCTTCATTGGAGAAAAGCGCGCGACCACAGAGTAAAGCAGAGATTGCTTCAAAGGAATTTGAAAAACCACCAATGCCAGAAAAGTTTCCGGCAACACTGGATGACTTCTATCGTTTGATCGTCAAGGGGAAGAAAAAGGCGGACAATCAACCCCGTTTCCGAAAATTCCTATCCTGGCAAATTGATGCAGCCGAAAGCGCAAAAATCTTTAATCTTAACGACATCCGAATGCGATTGGCCCGTCTTGAAGAACAAATAACCGATGCTGCCAAGCGCGGAGTGATTCTCGTCCAGGCATCCGTCCCCGGAAGCTTATCACCAAAAGAGACCGCCGAATTGCTGAAAAAATCTATCGTGCAACAGGAGTCGTCCCTCTTAGACGCAAAGCAGCGTGAAAGATTGCTGGATGCCCGCTTTACGCTCTATTCTACCGATGGGATTGACGACCTGACTTGGCATATCTGCTCCGAGGAATATCCTAGATGGTGGTTGCCTGAAAAAACCGCCAAAAAGAAGGCTGCCGGACGCGCACGCGCCGCGAAGGAATACGAAGCAAAGAAGCGTGCAAAAAGAGCAATTCCCGCCTCTTGACAGGATTCGGACGCGCTTTTGCTGCCGAACTATCGTGTAGAGCGCCCGCGATGCTGCTTTTTGATAGCGTAGATACCCCCCCCATGCTGCCGGGGCACAATTCAAACCGGCATTTCTCGCCGTGTAATCTGTTTGCATGGCAAAGGATCAATTGATCAATTTGGCCGGCCATGAGCCGGGTTTCATCGACACCGCGACGCTGTTGCAACGCCTGCCAATCAGCCGGAGAACTTTGGCGACCTGGCGAACGTCCGGCAAAATTCCTTACGTGAATGTCACCGGCAGGCGCGTGCTGTTCCATTGGCCGACTGTGGAGCAGGCGTTATTGAAGATGCAACGCGGAGGCATCGAATAATGAACGCCCTTGATTCCTTTCGCGCCGCACTGCACCGCGCTGGCCTAGACTGCGCCGGGCCAATTGAGGCGGACGGCAAACTCCACCGCTTCCGCGCCGGAGATGACAAGTCGAAAAACAGTTGGTACGTGCTGTATGCCGGGCCGCCGATGGCCGGGGCGTTTGGGTGCTGGAAGCGCGGCATCAATGAAGATTGGCACGACCGCAACGGACATTTGTCGCAAGCGGAATGGCAACGCGCCCGCCAGTCTTTGCAGGAGGCTAAACGCGAGCGTGAGAGGGGGGAAAAGGAACGCCGGGAAAAGGCGCGCAAAATAGCCGCCCGGATTCTCAAACGCGCCGAACCGCTGTCTGCCTCGCATCCCTACCTTGCCGCCAAGCGCGTTCAGGTCTGCGGCGAGGCGCGGGGGCATCGAGGCACGATTGCGCTGCCACTCCGCGACATCAACGGCGAACTTCATTCATTCCAATTCATTGGTGCGGAAGGTCAAAAGAATTTCCTTGGCGGTGGCCGCATACAGGAATGTTTCTTCACCCTTGCTGACAAGGCGGATGGCCCTCTTGTCATCTGCGAAGGCTACGCAACCGGCGTGAGCCTCCATGAGGCAACCGGCCATGCCGTAATCTGCGCCATGAATTGCCACAACCTGATTGCGGTAGCGAAGGCGGCGCGTGAATTGTGGCCGCAACGCGAAATCATCATCGCCGCCGACAATGACCAGTGGACCGAAGCGCCAAGGAAAAATCCGGGCGTGACGGATGCAACCGCCGCCGCAAAGGCAATCCGCGCCCGGCTGGCCGTGCCGCAATTCAAAGACGCCACGACCAAGCCGACTGATTTCAACGATTTGGCCGCACTTGAAGAACTACCCACAGTCAAACAACAAATTGACACTGCCGTCCTGCCCACAGAAAACGATACGGATACCTACGCGCGCCTGGCCGACTTGCCCCCGGCGGAATATGACCGTTGCCGCCAGACAGAAGCAAATGCACTTGGTGTGCGCGTTTCGACCCTGGACGCCGAGGTTGAAAAGCAGCGCGGTGAAACCGGCGGCCATTTGCAAGGTTGCGCCGTAGAGATACCCGAAGTTGAACCCTGGCCAGAACCCGTTGACGGCGCGGAAATACTGACCGCCGTTGCCGCCGCCGTCACGCGGTATGTGGCGCTGCCTCCTGGCGCTGCCGATGCAATCGCATTGTGGGTGGCTCATACTCATTCTTTTCAGGCGTTCGATGTGACACCGCGACTCAACATCCGCTCGCCCGAAAAAGGATGTGGCAAAACCACATTGAGTGATGTTGTCGCGTTGTTTGTTCCGCGCTCCGTTCAGACGGAGAATCAAACGCCTGCCGTCTTGTTTCGTCTCATTGAGAAGCATAAGCTTGTAGTTCTAGCGGACGAGTACGACGCTTGGTTGCCCGATAGCGACGAACTGCGCGGCCTTTTAAACGCGGGCCACCGACGCGGGGGACAAGCCTTGCGTTGCGAAGGCGACGAACACGAAGTCCGCGCTTTCAACGTGTTCGCCCCCGTCGTGCTTTGTGGCATCGGCACGCTTCCGGGCACCTTGCACGACCGTAGCATCGGCATTGTTTTGACTCGCGCCAAAACCGGTGAAGTAGCGGCGCGGTTTTCCTCCCGTCGTGTTGCCGCCGAAAAAGAACTCTGCCGGAAGCTGGCGCGCTGGGCCGCCGACAATTTCAAAAAGATTGAGGCGTGCGACCCGGCTTTGCCCGATGGAGCGCATAATCGGCTGGCCGACAACTGGCGACCGCTCTTTGCCATCGCAGAAATTGCGGGTGGTGCCTGGCCGCTCCGGGCCGCCGCCGCATTTACCGCGCTGACTTCATGTGATGACATGGACGCCCAAGGTGTCGGCACGACGTTGTTGGAAGACATCCGCCACGTCCTGGCCGAATCAACCGGCTCCCGCATTTTTTCCAAGTCGCTCGTTGAGGCACTGTGTGTCATGTCCGACCGACCGTGGCCAGAAGCCAACCGGGGCAAGCCGATCACCGAGTCTTGGTTGGCCCGCCGTCTCCATTCGTTCGGCATTAACCCGCGAACACTTCGCATCGTTGACGACCGGGCTAAAGGTTACGAAACCGCTGATTTCAACGAGGCGTTTGAGCGTTACCTGCCCAATTCGGGGCTTGCCAAGCGTGACACCGTGACAACCCTTGATTTTACAGGGGGAAAGCCCACTTCTGAAAGCGTGACACCCCCGAACCATGTCACGGGTTCAAATCCTGACGAAACCCTTGCAAACGCTGATTTGTCACGTTGTCACGACTCAAAATCCCCGGGTAAGGAGAGAACGAAAGAGTTGGTCGAGGAATTGATATGAGAACTCCATCTGAAATCCTGCTGGCCGTCAAACAAGCGGGTGGGCGGATTGAACCCGCTGGCGACAAGCTGAGAGTGCTTTTGCCCGTCAATTGTCCGCCTGAAATCAGAGCTGACTTGCGCCAGCACAAGCGCGAACTTTTGGATTTGCTGGAGGCCAAAGCCGCCAATCTGCCGCCGGATTGCGCACTGTGGATGCATGTCGCAAACCAAGTCCTGGCCGGGGAATTTCTCGGAGCGGACAAGTCCACCGTCGAAAGCCTGATCATTGGGTTGCGCGGAATCTCCAATCCATTGTGTCAGCGAGCTTTGGCACGGTTGCCCAAAAATCCGCAAAAACCCGCCGCTGATTGAAATGACGGGGACGGCATGGTGTTATGGGGTGGGGTCAAGGAACACCCCCCGCTCTCGTTACTGCTGTTGGAGACGGAAGAAGGCGCCCGGCGAAACATTAGTGAGTGTGACGCCGATTATCGGCACCCCATTGGAAACCGTTGCCCAGTTCGGCGAGGACAAATTAGAGGTTGTCTGCAAAATGAAATTCGTAGCCGAAGCGGGCCAATAGAGAACGAATTGATTGCCTGCCGAAGAAATGCCTAAGATCGGCGGAATAAAAGCCTCTGGCGATGCCAACGCGAACACGGTGCCTTGGTTCCCGGTGCCACCTTCAGACGCCGTCCCATATAATGCGTTGCCAGATAAAATTAAGGAACCGTACGGATTCGCTCCGTCGCTGCTGCCGGTGAAATTGTGCAGGTTCGTAAAATCCGAGCCGTCAGTGTGAATTGTGAACAAAGTGCCCTTAGCAGTGCTGCCGCCATTAAGCGCCGCCCCATAAAGCGTGTCGTCTGACAAAATCAAACCGCCATTCGGATAAGCTCCGTCCGTATTGGTGACTCTCGAGTTGAAACCTAATTTGCCGCCGAAACTATGCAGGTTCGTAAAATCCGAGCCGTCCGTATTAACACTAAACACGGTTCCCCAGCCCGCGCTGCCCCCGATTTGCGCCGTCCCATACAGCGTGTTGTTTGACAGAATCACACCAGCCACTGGATTGGCTCCATCGCTATTTGTAACAGGACTAAAAACAGAAGTTGCAGTGAAATTATGAAGGTTTGTGAAGTCCGAGCCGTCGGTGTTCACTCTGAACACGGTGCCTTGATTAGCACTGCCGCCTGCATATGCCGCCCCATACAACGTTTCGGCTGATAAGAACAGGCCACCATCCGGGTTGGCTCCGTCGCTGTTCGTGCCCGATAATGTTGCGCTGAAAATGTGAAGATTCGTGAAGCCTGTGCCGTTGGTGTTAAGCGCGAACAAGACGCCGTTCCCCGCTATGCCGCCGGTAAATGCCGTCCCGTACAGATTGCTCGCAGACAAAGTCAGAGTGCCTTGCGGACTGGCTCCGTCGCCCCCTCCTGTGAAGCTATAAAGATTCGTAAAAACCGTGCCATCTGTATTGATCGAGAACACGGTGCCATTGCCCCAACTGCCCCCTCCTTGTGCAGTCCCGTAAAGGATGTTGCCCGCCAAAATCAGGCTTCCCTGCGGATTGGCCCCATCCGCGCCATCTGTGAAAGTGTGAAGATTCGTAAAACCTGAGCCATCGAGGCTTATTCTGAATATCGTGCCAAAGCCCGCACTCCCGCCCTGCCACGTCGTCCCATACAGGGTATCACCAGACAGAATCAAACCGGCTTGCGGACTGGTTCCTTCGCTGTTTGTCTCATAAAAAGAATGCAGCAAGTTGAAGGTGTTGAACTGCGCTTGAACCGGCGACCAAGTGCTCATCGAAACCACTACCGCAAAGCACGATATTGGCATGGCGTTTTTCATAATTTATTTCGTCGGATTGTCGGCTGTGACCAAAAAGGCGCGAACTTGGCGCATCCTCAGTAGAGCCACCGCGCAACGCCCGTGTAGAGAATGAGCCAAGCCGCACCCGTTTAGGCGCGCGCTTAGGCTGATCTTCGCACTCGGAAAATTCGCGGTTCTTAGCGAGACCGTAGCCATAGCTACGCTAAATGTTTTCGCTTCGGTTTACATAGTTGCTCGTTACAGCCCATTCGTAACCGAAAACACTCCTTGGGGCAATGCTCTATAATTCGGCGGGTTTCTCCGATGATCGAGGCGCGATTAAATCATTGAATCGGTTCGCGCCAGCAACCGCACACGGCTGGATAAATACTCCCTCTCAGCGACCGTTAGCCTTCGCCAGCACTATCGGTTCAACCGGGTCACTGAGGTTCTGGCCTTGGCGATGGCGGCGGCGATTCTGGGCGGCGATGGCGGACGTATCCACTGGCTTAGGGTCGGCCTTGCCTTTGATCTTGCGCTTGATTTCTTCCAGTTCCTTCCAGGCGCGTGCGAGAGCCGCAAGAGCCTGCGGCGTTATCCCCTCTGCCGTTCCAGCTTCATTCAAACGGCGTTGCCACTCAACGGCTTGTGAATATGGACTGAGCCTGCCGGGGACATTTCCTTGGTTTAAGTGCCGCGTGCCCTTGGTTGTCGGTGGACATGCTGTTGGGTTGTCGCTCATGCTGCACTTAATCACAGCCGGGGCATTCCCGCAAGCCCTCAGCGGCTTGGGTATCAGGCGTTTACATCAATCCTAGTCACGGAACCAGCGCCAGGCTGACTCTGTAATATCCAACCGCCCGCGCGTTGTTTGTGTCGGTAAACGTGATCGGCCCGGCCGTCCCCGCAACCACGGCCAGCGGCGCGAATATCCGCAGATTCGTAGAGAAATTTACTTGATAATTGACGTTTGATGCCGTGTTGAACTGGAACTGGAAAAAGCCGCCCGCCAACCGCGCCTTGGACAGGACAACTGCCGGAACATCCGGCCCCAAGTAGGCGTCCGGGTATCCTCCAAAGTCTTGCAATGTGACCGCCCCGGCATTGGTGCCGTCCAAGAAATACGATGCGTCCGAGCCGTCACCGCCAACGCCAAAAGCCATATATTCCGCGTTGGTGTCGCCTTGGAGGGATATGGGCAGCCATGCCAATTCCGTAGTGTCATAGAGATAGCCGCAACCGTTTGTGACGCCCGCGACCGGCCCGCCAAAGATTAAGTATGGGAAGCCATCGAAAGAACCGAGGGACACTGAATCGAAGGCGTGCTGTGTCGTGTTCCAGACGTAGAGCGCGACCGGCCCCGCAAGGCAAACGTCCGCAAACACCATCGCAAAACAAATCAGAATTCGTTTCATCATCGCCCTGATTGACTGCGGCCTAATCATGCCCGGCGCTAACCGTCCTGCCAGCCAAAACAAAGGCAGATCAGCGCCAGACTTGCGCCTTGCGTCCGCAAGTTCAATTGCCGCATCCTGAGCCAGAAAGCAAGAGGCTGCCACGGTTGGAGCCGTGACAGCCAAAAGATTTCCTTTGCCGTGAACTTGAACCCCGGCAAGGAAGCACCGGACAAGCGGTGGCTGCAAGCGTTGCCAGCCTGCCAGATTGCCCGCTAGGTGTCAAACAAGGGTTCTGTAAAATAAGGTAAGAATATGGAACCAAGTTTGCCGATGGCTGTCCCGTGGTACGAAAACGAATCAGACTATCTCGCCGTTGTTGCCATGCTTCCTGCATCTGAGAGACAAGACCCCCTGACTTATCGCGCTTTCAGAGCGAAGATCGAAGCATTCGAGAAGGATTTGCAAAACAAAGGAATGGTCACGAGACGCATTCCAATTAAGGCAGTCACAGTTAAAACTTGGTGTGACGCCCACAACAAGCAGGTTTGCAGACAGTCCCTTACCGACTACATCACCGCCGACCTTGCTTTCCGTTTGCGGGATGAGACCCGTAACAATTGACCAATCAGTCATTTGTTCGCATTTGAATCATTTCCGCTTCTCTATGTCAAGAAGCATTTCCAAAAACGAGTGAGGGTGTACGCGCGGGACTCCCGGTGACCGGATAACGCGTGGAAGGGGGGGGTATGCCGAAGGCTGCCCGGACGGGGTCTGGCCACAAAAAAGAGATTCCTTGCCCGGCGATCCGATGCTGGCCGCGCCAGCCGCGCAGGCATCGCGTTACGATTCGGAGCAAGCCGTCCACCGTAACCGGCGTTAAACGCGATGGCCGCTCGCCCTGTAGCGCAGTCCGCCGCCCGCCAATTCCCGCCGCCCGCGCGCGCCAGCAAGGCCACGGCGAGCGATTGTACGCCGGATGGCTCAAGACAGCGGACGCCCCGCCCGTCCCCTCCCGACACAATCCGACACAGAAAACCGCCTGCTTTGATCGCGACACATCGCCGACACAAGCCAAACGGGCGACACACCGCGACACGCGTTTTTCTTCACATTATTGCGCAAAGATGCAAGAAAGTGCTTGTAAATAAAGGGATAACGACGTATCATCCGCAGCAAGATAGATCAAAGAAAGGCAAATATGAGCAACAACGAGAACATGAAAAACGAGTCTGAAATAGGTTCAAGTCCTCTCTCGCGCACCAATTTTACGAGGGAAGCCGATAAGTTCCTGATTTCCCACAGCGGACAGGGCAGCGCGAAATCTCAAATTCAAAGTACCCACTACCCAAATTCCAGCCGGCTTGCAACGCCAAACCCTCAAGACTACCATTCGTCCTCCTTTGATGAACATGCGCATGAAAACCGGGCAAGATTTAGGCGAAAGCCCGGCGACCTGAATTAAAAAGTATGCCGCACGGTGAACCATTTCCCAACCCTCGCAATCGGAAACTTGAATTTTTCAAGTTGTGGAGATGGACAGTCGAGTCTTTTTGCCTTGTTCTAATTTTGGTCATGTGGGGTAACCCTAAGACACTGACGGTTCATGGACTAACGTTTTGGTACCAGAGCATGTTCGACGCGTCTGTTCCGGTGTTCGTTTCGCTGTTCATTACAGTATTGTTTTCGTGGAAACGGCGCAGAGCTTATGCGGCGTTCGGTTTGGTATTGATTTTGTTATGGGTCATTTGGGCGCTAATGCCACGAATTTAAGAGGCGGCGTTGCTCCGGCTGCGCTCTCTATCCACCCCAGTCGCTTGTTCCGCAAAACCGCTGCACTCGAAAACTGAAAAGCAAAGATGGCGTTTAGGATGTGAGTTTTTGTTTTCTGCTGGCGCGGATAGAGCGAATTCAGACCATGCATCACTCGCACTCAGCCGCCTTCTTCGGAGATGGGGCCGTTTTTTCCGTGCGGTTTGGCTTAAAAAACGCTAAGAATTGTCCCGCATGTGCCAGGAAGAAGCCATGATGCGCAAGGACGGCGGGCGCGAACGGGAAAAACCATGACGTGATCGATACTTCATGACCTTTTTTCAATATCTTCGCGTGCTGGCGCGGTATCTGTCCCCCTACCGAAGCATCGCCACCGGGGTGGGAGCGCTGCTGATGGTCGATGTCGCCTTCAGCATCATGTGGCCGCTGGGGCTTAAGTATTTTATTGACAAAATTTCCGCCGGGGTGGACCTCATTTTTTTCAGCAAGATCGCCGGGGCGCTCATCCTGGCCGTCCTGCTGGCGTCCGGCGCGGATTTGCTGCGGGGTTACGGCTTCGCGGTCTTGAGCACGCGCATCAAGCGCGATGCCCGGCAGGCGGTCTTCCGCCATTTGCAGCAGATGTCCATGTCCTTCTTCATGCAGCAGCGCAGCCGCGACCTCATCGCCCGGCTCTCCGGCGACCTCGTGCTGCTGGAATCGGCGGTGACATCCGGGGCGGCCGGTTTTCTGCTGGGGGCGGTCGGAATTGTGTGCAGCGTGACCATTTTGTTTTTTCTGGAATGGCGGCTGGCGGCGCTGACGGTTTGCGCGCTGGTGCTGTGCGTTGAATTGCCGCGGCCGCTGGTCAAGGTGGCGGCGGACGCCCGCGTGCCCGTGGAGGACAAGGAATCGGAACTGGAACACATCGCCCAGCAAACGGTACTGGCCCAGCCGGTGGTCAAGGCCTTCGGGCTGGGGCCGCATTTCATCAACGGATTTGTTGATTTGACAGAGTCGCTGACGCGGGAGACGGCCAAAGCCAAGTTCATCGCCTACGTGCTGGAACGCTCGCCCAACCTTATCATTCTGATCGCCGAAGTGCTGGTGATGGGATTGGGGTTGCTGATGGTGGCGCGCGGGCACCGCACGCTGGGCACAATCGTAGCGTTCCAGGGCATTTTTCTTTACGTCGTCCGTTCCATCCAGACTCTGACCCAGGTGACGCCGGTGCTGATGGAATCCGTCCTCGGCCTGGGCCGGGTGCAGGAACTTCTGAAGGAGGAGGCCGCCGTGAGCGATCAGCCGGGCGCGGCCGATCATCCGCCGATGCGCGAGAACATCCGCTTTCACAATGTCTCCTTCAGTTACGGCGGCGGCTTGCAAAACCTGCACGGAATCGACTTGACGATCCGATGCGGCACCTTTGTGGCCTTTGTCGGCAGCAGCGGCAGCGGCAAAAGCACGCTGTTCAATTTGATTGTTCGTTTCTACGATCCCAATGCCGGCTCAATTATGTTTGACGGCGTGGACATCCGGCAAACGATGGTGGAATCGTTGCGGCGGCAGATGGGAGTCGTCTTCCAGGACAGCGACCTTTTCCACTTGAGCCTGCGGGAGAATATCCGGCTGGGCTTCCCTTCCGCCAGCGATGACGAGGTGGAAGGCGCGGCCCGCCAGGCGGAAATTCACGAATGGATCGCCTCGCTGCCCAAAGGATACGACACCCTGGCCGGCGAGTGCGGGGGCCGCCTTTCCGGAGGCCAGCGCCAGCGGATTGCCATCGCGCGCGCCCTGCTGCGGCATCCGCGCATCCTTCTACTTGACGAAGCGACTTCCGCCCTGGACCCGGAAACGGAAGCGGCCATCAACGCGACGTTGCGCGATTTGTCGGCCGGGCGGACGGTGATCTCCGTGACCCACCGGCTGGCCTCGGTGCAGAACGCGGATTGCATTTATTTCATGCAAGGCGGACGGGTGGCTGAAGCGGGCAGCCACGCGAATTTGATGGCGGCCCGCGGCGCTTATGCCAGGCTTTGGCGGCGGCAAAGCGGGTTCACGATCAACGAGCAGGGGGACGATGGCGTGATCGATCCGGCGCATTTGCAGGATTACCCCGTGATGAGCGAACTGGAGCCGGAGGCGCTGGCAGAGGCCGTGCAATACTTTGTGGCCGAATCCTACCCGGCCGCGCAGGATGTCGTGACCGAAGGCGAAATGGGGGATAAGTTCTATTTGATCGCCCGCGGCAAAGTCGAGATTCTCAAGCAAAACGGCGCGGAGGAACCCAAGAGAATCGCCGTCCTGGACGACGGGGATTACTTCGGCGAGATCGCGCTCCTGCATCGGATGCCCCGGACGGCCACCGTGCGCACCTTGGCGCCGACGCTCCTGCTTTCGCTGCGGGACACGCATTTTCAGGCGCTGATCAAACATTACCCCAAACTGGAAACCCGTTTCCGCGCGATGGAAGCGCGTTCGCGGCAAACCGCCGAGGCAGCGAGCGACTAGGCCGCGTTCCACGAATACCCTTGAGACTTCCACAAAAGAGGCTATCTAAAACCCAGCGTGATGGAACTTGTCGATCTTAGTCTGAGGCGGGTGATTGCCTGCAATTATAAAAGCATCAGGCGCGTGGAGTTGAATGACCTTAATAACCTGGCGCTTCTGATGGGCCGCAATAATGCCGGCAAGTCCAATTGCCTTGACGCGTTTAAGTTCCTTTCCGAGGCGGCCATCAGCTTTGAGCAGGCGGTGGCGTTCCGCGGCCGCAGCCTTATCGAAGTTATCCACCGCAAACAGGAGAACGAAACCATCGAGTTCCTCTTTGAGTTCGTGCCCGCTCCGAAAAGGCGGATTGATTTCATCCACCGCCTCTACGCGGGCAATCCGCAATTGGCCGCCGCCGAAGTGATCAACTCCGCGTTTCTTTCCGTGCTCGTTTTGAAAATGACCCTCACGCGCGACAGTTTCACCGAGGCCCTTTCCACGCCCAACATTTCCGGGGAGCGGCTGTTTGAGATTTTTTCCGTCAAAGGCGCGCCGGGCATGCTGGAGGCGGTGTCCGGCCAGATGGAGGCGCTGAGCAAACGTTGCGCCGGCGAACTTCCGGCCGAGCCAGTCCCGCTGGAGCCGCGCCTGGAAACGCTGGAGCCTTACCGATTGCGCCTGGGCCGGCCGGAGGGCGCCGCCGCGTTCCCGATTTCGCACGAGCTGGCCGAGGCCGTTTATCAACAATTCGCCAACCTGGAATGGGCCGATCCTCTGCGCAAGATGCCCACCAGCGCGCCGATTCTCGGCGGCCATACGCTAACGGCCGATGTCTCCAACCTGCCCGACGTGATGCACTGGCTCTACAACAACAAGCCCAAGCAGTTTCGCAAGATCGAGGCGGAAGTTTCCAAGCTGGTGCCCAGCCTCGGCAAGCTTTACACGCCCACCATTCACAACGAGGCCACTCTGGGCATGATCGACGACGCGGATGAAGATCTGGTTTATTCGATTGATCAAATGAGTTTTGGCACGCGCTCGCTGGTGGCCATTGTGGCGAAAATCGTGCTGGCCAAACCGGGTTCGTGGGTCTGCGTCGAGGAGCCGGAAACCTATCTGCATCCGAAAGCGCAATTGGGCCTGTTCCATTTCCTGCGCGAAGAAGCCAGGAGCAAACGCATTTTCGTGGCGACCCATTCCACCGCCATCGCCGCTTCGTGCCCGCTTTCCTCCCTGTTCATCGTGGAACGCGACGCGGATAAAACGACGGCTGTGGTGGCCGTGACGCCTGAGCACGCCCCGGAAGTCATTGAGCAATTGGGTGTCAAACCTTCGTTCAGCTTCGAGGCGGAGGCCATTGTGTTTGTCGAGCAGGCCGATCACGTGCCGATCTTCGAGGCGTGGGCGCGGAGATTTAATTTTCACATCAACGTTCAATTCCTCGACGCCGAGGGCGCCTGCACGCTGCATTACTTCGCCAACACGCGCATCGCGTTGAGCAACTTCGTCCATACGCTGGTCTTCGCCGTATTCGGCAACGGCAGCGAAATGGCCAGCCGCACGCGAAAAGCGATTGTGGACCAATTGCAATTGCCGCCAGAGCAGGTCGTCACGCTCGATTTTCCCGACTTGGAAGGATATTTGCTTGACGCGCGGGCGATCGCGCGCGGCTTTCCGGCCATCACGCTGGCGCCCAGGGAATTGGAGGCGCGCCTCAGCCCTGCCAGCACGCTGCCGGACCAGCGCAAAGCCCTGAACGACTTGTTCTCGCAATTTCGCCTGGGCGAATATGACAGCCGTTTGGGCGCGCGCATCGCGGAGGCGATGGAGGAGATTCCGGCCTGCGTGCGCCAGTTGTTCGAGCAAATCGACGCCAGCGCCAAGCCGTATTGGAAGATTTAGCCCGGCCTAGCCCTTCGCAGGAACTTCTTTGAATTGTTTCTGATACAACTGCGCGTAGAGTTGGTTGGCGCGCAGCAATTCGTCGTGCCGGCCGCGTTCCACAATCCGGCCCTGCTGAAGAACCAGAATTTGATCCGCGTTTTGGACGGTCGAGAGCCGGTGCGCGATCACAAGCGAAGTGCGGCCTTCCAGCGCGGTCGCGAACGCCTGTTGGATGGCCCGTTCCGCGGCGGTATCCAGATGCGCGGTGGCCTCGTCCAAAATGACCACCCGCGGCGCCTTCAACAACAGCCGCGCGATGGCCAGGCGCTGGCGCTCGCCGCCCGAAAGCCGGTGGCCGCGGTCTCCCAGGAGCGTGTCCAATCCCTTGGGCAGCGATTGCACCAGCGGCAAAAGTTGCGCCGCATCCAGGGCCGCGTTTAATTCCTGATCGCTCGCGCCGGGTTTGGCATATTGCAGATTCGCGCGGATGGTGTCGTGGAACATGTGGGAGTCCTGCATGACCATCCCCACCGTGTCGCGAATCGAGGCGCCGGTGGCTTCGCGCAGGTCCACGCCGTTGACGCGCACCGCGCCTTCGGAGACATCGTAAAGGCGCGCGGCCAATTGCACGAGGGTCGTCTTCCCCGCGCCGGATGGCCCGACCAAGGCCACGACCTGGCCGGGCTCGGCCGTGAAACTGATTTCGCGCAGCACGTCCTTTTCGGGATGCTTGTCAAGCGCAGCGACGGATTCGAGCGAGGCCAGGGAAATTTCCGCCGCCGCCGGGTAGCGGAATCGGACGTGATCGAATTCAATCCGCACCGGCTCTTTGGGAATCGGGCGGGCATTGGGCGCGTCAGTGATGTTCGGCTTCAAGTCCAGCACCTCGAACACGCGCTCGAACGAAACGAGCGTCGTCATGACATCGACTTGCAAGCTCGATAACCCGGTCAGCGGCCCATAAAGCCGGATGAGATAGGATACCAGCGCGACGACAGTGCCGACGTCCAGCGCTCCGTGCGCCGCCTGCACACCGCCCCAGCCGAACACCGCCGCGGCCGCCAATGACCCCATCAATCCCAAACCGATGAACAAAATGCGCGCGTAGGTGGACATGGCCATCCCAATGACACGAACCCGGTCCGCGTGGCGGGCGAAGGTGGCGGCCTCTTCTTCGGGGCGGCCAAAAACCTTCCAGACCATCGCGCCCGCGACATTGAATCGCTCGACCATGAGGTTGTTCATTTCGGCGGCGCGATCGTAATTTTCGCGGGTCAGTTCGCGAAGTTTCCGCCCCACCTTGCGGGCCGACACCAGGAACACCGGCACCGCCAGCAACGCCGCGGCCGTAAGCTGCCAGGACAAAGCGAACATCGCGGTCAATACGATCAAGACGGTCACCACATTTCCGATCGCGGTGGAGAGCAGGTCGGTGAAGGCGTCGCGAACGCCGCTGACATCGCCGTTGAGCCGGCTGACCAAGGCCCCCGTGCGCGCGCGGCTGAAGAACGCGAGCGACATTTGTTGAATGTGGCCGAAGACGCGCGTGCGCAGGTCATACACCATTTGCAATCCGATGCTCGCGGCCAAATGGCGCTGCCAAAAAGTCAGGCCGCCGTCAATAATACTAATTGCCGCCGCCGTCAAAGCCAGCATCACGACCCGGTGGGCGTCATGACGCAGGATGCCCTTGTTGATCAACTGCCGAAAAATGAGCGGATTGACAGTTCCCGCCGCCGCATCCAGCACAACCAGCGTCATAAAAAACGCCAGAACGCCCGCGTAGGGCCGCACCAGCCCAAAAGACCGCCGCACCGTTCCCGGGGCCAGCTTGTGTTTTAAAACCCTCTCATCTTTGTGAAGCGAGGAAAACGCCATCGTGCGGATTGAACTCATTTAAACATTCTGCCAGCGCCCGCGCGCCGCCGCGGCATCCTATATCCGCCCCGGAAATCGAAACAAGAAGAAAGGCTCCGGACGCCGTTCAACTGGCCCCTTTTCAGATTGGCTCCGGTTTGGCAGGATGGGGGCGTGAAATCTTTGACGGATTATTTGTGGTTCGAACTTCCGGGACGGCGGGGGTTTGTCAACATTACTGATTCAGTGGAAAAGCTGGTGCGAAAAAGCGGCATCCTCGAAGGCCTTTGCCTGGTCAATGCCATGCACATCAGCGCCTCGGTCTTCATCAATGATGACGAAAGCGGGCTGCACCACGATTACGAGGTGTGGCTGGAGAAGCTGGCGCCGCACGAACCCATCGGCCAATACCACCATAACCGCACCGGCGAAGATAATGCCGATTCCCATCTCAAACGCCAAATCATGGGCCGCGAAGTCGTCGTGGCCATCACCAAGGGAAAATTGGATTTCGGGCCGTGGGAACAAATTTTCTACGGCGAATTCGATGGCGGCCGGCGCAAGCGCGTCCTCGTGAAAATCATCGGCGAATGATGACGCGCCGCGCGTTTTTGCGGTGCGCCGCCGCGGCCGGCCTTGCGGACACACTCGGAGCGCCCGCCGAATCCGATTCTGAGTTGCCGGTCATCGATTCCCACGCGCATTTTTGGAACCCGGCCCGCCTGGATTATCCGTGGCTCAATGGCTCCCCCATCGGCGGCGCCAAGCTGCCGGTCGATTACTTCCGCGAAACCGCCGGATGCGGCGTGGAAAAAGTCGTTTTTGTCCAGGCGGACTGCCGGCCGGAGCAAGCGCGGCAGGAGGTGGATTGGGTGGCGTCGCTCGCCCGCGAGGAACCGCGCATCGCTGCCGTCGTGGCCTTCGCGCCGGTGGAGAAGCCCGCGGAAATCGGCCCGGCTCTTGAAAAACTGGCGCGCTGTCCGCTGGTCAAGGGCGTGCGCCGGCTGGTTCAAGGCGAACCCGCGCTGGATTTTTGCGCGCGGCCGGAATTTGTCGCGGGCGTAAAACTCGTTGGCGCCAAAGGATGGAATTTTGAAATCGGCGCGCGGGAAGAGCAGCTTTCGGCCGCGGCCAAATTGGTGGAGCAATGCCCCGCCGTGAATTTTGTGCTTGACCACTTGGGCGTCCCGGACATCGCGCGCGGCTCGCTTCATCCGTGGTCGGAGCATTTGCGCCGGCTGGCTTCGTTCCCGAACGTGACGTGCAAGGTCTCCGGCGCGATCACGCGCGCGGATTGGAAAAATTGGCGCGCGGAGCAATTGCGTCCGTTTATCGATGTCGCGTTCGAGGCATTTGGTTTTGAGCGTGTGATGTTTGGCGGCGACTGGCCGGTCTGCCTGCTGGCGGGCGGATGGAGGCGATGGCTGGACGCGCTGCGTGAAATCACGCGCGGCCGCACCGACGGAGAAAAACGCCGCCTGTTCAGCGAAAACGCGCGCCGCTGTTACGGGTTGAAGTGACAATTGGTGTCACATATAAGAATTCTCCGGCCAGAATTCTCTTGCCAACGCGCGGCAAGCGTGCATAGTATCCGCCGTGACTTTGCTGCCTGCCAAAAGGCTCGTGCGCGCCGCGAAAAGCGGCATGGGTGTTTTTTCCCTGGGCATCTTCCTGCTGGTGCAAATCATGGCGGCGGCTCCTTCCGTTCACGCCTGGTTCCATCATGATGCGGCCAGACCCGGCCATGATTGCGCGGTGACGATGTTCCTGCATGGGCAGGTTCATGCTCCAGCCACGACCGTTAACGCCGCGATCACCCGGCCGGTTTTTGGTTATCAATTAACGGCCCGCAGCGCCGATTTTATTTCCGCGGACGTTCATTTGCTTCCCAGCCGCGGTCCTCCCGCCTGATTCTTCGTTAGTTCCCCATTCGTAAAAGCAGTTTAAGCCTTGGACGGCCCAATATTGTGTTGCGGCCGGCAAATCCGGGGCGGGCGCAGTTTTGGGAAAGTTTTAACCCTTGTAAAATGAAGTTTTATGAATACAACGAAGAAGCATATTTTGGGCATCGCGTGGGCGTGCGGCTCGATGGCCGCCGTTTCCGCGCTGGGACAGGCGGCAAATGACCTCTCAGCAACGAATGTTTTGAGCACGGTGACGGTGGAGGGCCAGTTAAACCAGGCGCGCAGCCAGATTCTCACCAGCGTCGGCGCGACTTCCTATGCCATTTCGGCGCAGCAAATCGCGAACATCGCGCAGGGCGACAACGCCCCGTTCCAGCAAGTGCTCCTGCGGGTGCCCGGCATGGCGGAGGATTCCCTGGGGCAGGTTCACCTGCGCGGCGAGCACGCCAATTTGCAATATAGGATCGACGACGTGCTCCTGCCGGAGGGCATCACAGGATTCGGCAACGAATTGGATCCGCGTTTCGTCAAGGATTTGCAACTCATTACTGGTTCGCTGCCGGCCGAATACGGGTTTCGCACCGCCGGCATTGTCGATATTCAAACCAAAGGCAGCGCGATCACCAATGGCGGTTCGGCCGAGCTATATGGCGGCAGTTACGACACCATCCGTCCCAGCTTCCAATATCAAGGCGCTTCGGGCAAATGGACCTATTACGTTGACGGCAGCTACGATCATAACAACATTGGCATTGAAGACCCAACGCCTAGTTCCGTGCCGATCCACGATTACACCGATCAATATCGAACTTTTCTTTACGGTTCCTATTTGATTGACGCGAGCAGCCGCCTGGTGCTGATGGGCAGCGCGAATTACGCCACCTTTGAAATCCCCATCAGCCCGAACCTCACACCGAATTATCCCTCCAACGGCCCCGCGCTGCCGAGCCTCTCCCCGACGGCGCTAAACGACAATCAAACCGAGCAAAATTATTACGGCGTGGCGGCTTATCAAAAATCTGCCGGCGATTTCAACGGCCAGTTCTCCGTTTACGGCCGGGCCAGCGGCGCGCATTACATGCCCGATGACATTCCAGCCGATCTCGAATTCAACAGCGGCGTGGCGACGGATGAAAACCGGTTCCTATATTCCGGCGGCGGCCAATTCGATGGCAGTTACCAATGGGGCGAACACCACACCATTCGCGCCGGCGCGGCGTTTCTGGACGAGGCCGTGCAGGCGGATACTTACACCACGGTCATTGAGAACTTCGACACGGGCGCGCCCTTTATTGGAACCGTCCATCAAAATGAATGGACGCACGCGATTTTCGCGGGCGTTTATTTGCAGGATGAGTGGAAGATCGTCAAGCCGCTCACCTTGAATTACGGCGCAAGATTCGATGTTTATTCCGCGACCAGCGACGACGAAAACCAACTCAGCCCGCGCGCCAATTTGGTTTACAAGCCGTTTGACACAACCACGCTCCACATTGGTTATTCGCGTTACTTCACGCCGCCGCCGCTGGAGACCGTTCCCGCCTCCGACATTGCCGCCTTTGCCAATACATCGGCCGAGACGAGCGTCTCCCAAGCCTCGCCGGTGCGGGCCGAGCGGGCCAATTATTATGACGCGGGCATCAGCCAGAAAGTGCCGTTCGTGCCCGGTTTGACGCTGGGTGTGGATGGCTATTACAAGACCGCGCAAAATCAATTGGACGACGGGTTCTTCGGCCAGTCGTTGATCCTTTCCTCATTCAACTACGATCGCGGCCGTGTGCGCGGGGTCGAATTCACGGTCAATTACGAGCATGGCGGCTTTTCCTCCTACGCGAACGTGGCCTATTCGGTCGCGCAAGGGATGGGCACGGCCTCGGCCCAGTTTTTGTGGCCGGACCAAACGACTGTCAACTATGTCAATGGCCATTGGATTTACCTCGATCACGACCAGCGCGTGACGGGCTCCTTTGGCGCGGCGTATGTTTGGAACGAGGGCAGGCGTTTCGCCACGCGAGTTTTTGTGGATGCCCTCTATGGCAGCGGATTGCGCCAGGACGGCGACCCAATCAGCGCTGGCAGCGCTGTGCCGGTTCCCAACGGTTCCTCCGTAGGCGCATACGATTCGGTGGCGGCAGGGCTGGAAGAAAGCTTCCGCCTTCCGGGCCGGTCGCTTTTGAAGGTGCGCGTAGACGTGGTCAACGTGGGCGACGCCGTCTATCCGTTGCGCACTGGCAGCGGGGTCGGGGTCAATGCGCCGCAATATGGCGAAAGACGCGGGATTTTTGGCTCCATCAGCTATATATTTTAGACAGCACAAATGGCAGAAACCGGTTATCAATTAAAATCTGAGTTGGCGCGAGTTTGCCTGCCCGCGCCACGACGGGCCGTGCCGCGCCGGCTGGCGTGGGCCAATTCCATCAGCCTGTTGTTCCTGGTCATCGGGATATTGGGCGCGCAATCCACGATGCCTGGGAGCATTCCGGTGCCGCCCTTGGAACAGCCGGTGGCGGTTCTGGTCGAACCAACGCCCGCCCCGCCCGCGGCAGCGGCGGCGGAAACGGAAAACCAGGATGACAGCGAAAAACCGCGGGCGCCCGCCATTCAACCCGTGGTGATCGACACCCCGGCCATCAACTTCGCCGTGCCCACGGTCGGCGATTTGGTCGTGCCCTTGTCCCTCGCGCAGGCTCCGGCTGCCGGCGGCGGTGGCGGCCGCGGCGGGAATGGGGCAAAGAAAACGGCGCCGGCCACGAATGACACGCCGGCCGTTGTGCAAAGCACGGGCAGCGGCGGCTTGCGTCCCGCGCCGGAGTATCCGCCGATCGCGCGGCAATTGGGCCAGCAGGGCACGGTCATCCTGCTCTTGACAGTCAATGATTCTGGCGCTGTCATGTCCGCCGAGATTTATAAATCCTCCGGCTCAATCATCCTGGACACAGCCGCCCGAAAATGGGTTGAGCGCCGTTGGATGCAGCCGCCTCTCAATGGCAATCACAAGATTTACGCGCCCATTCAGTTTGTGTTGCGGCAGCAATAAACGAGACGCCAATTGTTATAAAAAATTATGATGGCAAATATCGCATTTCAATACTTCATGGAGGGCGGGCCGATGATGTACCCGATCGCCCTCTGCGCCCTGGTGGCCGTGGCCGTGGTGGGCGAACGCGCGTTCTGGTGGATGCGCGAGGCCGCCCGGCGCGATCCCCGCAAGCTCGAAGAAGTTCTCGCTGCGCTTGACAACGGAGACATGCCCGCCGCCTGCAAACTCGCCCAAGACTCGCGCGATCCGGTCGTGCGCATGATCTACAGCGGATTGAATCACGCGCACACCTCCCTGCAAGGCGCGCTGGAGCTGGGCGCGGGCATCGAATTGGAGCGGGCGGGCCGGTTCCTGACCGTCATGGACACGCTGGTCACGCTCGCGCCGCTGCTGGGATTGCTGGGGACGGTGACGGGCCTGATGCGGGCGTTCATGAGCGTCGGCAGCGCCGAGTTGTCGGTCGTCAGCGTGACGGGCGGCATTGGCGAGGCGCTGATTGCCACCGCGTGCGGCCTGGGCATCGCCATTGTTTCGCTGGTGCCCTACAATTTCTTCAGCGCGCGGGTGGCGAGGCTGGAATTTGAATTGGAGGCGGCGGCGACCAATGTCGAGGTCATGGTCAAGCGGCTCAAATGAAGCTCCCCTCGCCCATCAAGCGCCGGCATTCGCGGATCGAGATCATTCCGTTGATCGACATCATGTTCTTTCTGCTGGCGTCGTTCATGATGGTCAGCCTGCAATTGGCCCGCACGCAAAACATCAAAGTTCACCCGCCCGCCGCGATGACCGCGCGCGCCGATTTCAAGCCGGACATGATCAACATCGCGGTGGACGCCGCCGGCAAGGCGTGGCTCGAAAAAACAAACATGACTCTGGCCCAATTGAATGCCGCGGTGAGCAACCGCTTCCGCCTGGATACGAACGTGCCGGTTTACATCAGCGGCGACACGGCCACGCGGCACGGCGACATGTGCGGCGTGCTCGAGGCCGTGCGGCGCGCGGGCGTGCAGCGCGTGGCCTTCATGGTCGAGAACGCGACGAACGCGGACAACCCATGAAAATACGCTCGCCATTGGCCCGCCGGCGCACGCGGCTGGAGATCATCCCGCTGATTGACATCATGTTTTTCCTGCTCGCTTCCTTCATGATGGTCAGCCTGCAAATGCAGAAAGTGCGCACGATCAAAGCCAGCCTTCCCACGGCCACCCAAATCACTTCATCGGCCAAGCCCGACATGCTCAAACTTAAGGTTGATCCCTACGGGCAGGTGTCCGTCGATGGCAAAGCCCTGAGCTTTCCAGAATTGGGCCGCCTGCTGTCCGCGCGCCTCAGCGTCAATACGAATGTCCCCGTCTATCTCAGCGGCAGCCGCGATTCCACCCACGGCCAGATGATCTACGTGCTGGATTTCGTGCGGCGGTCGGGCGCGCGCCGCGTCGCCTTTTCCGTCAATGCCGATTCCTCGACCGCGCCATGAAATATTTTCTGCAAAATCTGCTGGTTGTCCTGGCCTTCGCGCTATGCGGTTTGTGCGCGTGGCAATGGCATGTGCAAACCGCCCTTCACAGCGGGGGCGCCGCTTTGCAAAAGGCCCTTTTCGCGCGCGACTCCGCCATTCAAGGCTTCACCAACTCCATCAAAAGCATGGACGCCGAAATCGCGGGCCTCTCCACTCGTGTCAACGAATTGAAGCAAACCGCCGCGGGCCATGAGCAAACGATCCTCGAACAAAAGCACGAGATCAACCGGCTGCGCCTGGCCGCCGATGTGTC
The DNA here is from genome assembly GCA_036501625.1 of Verrucomicrobiia bacterium. GTDB lineage: Bacteria > Verrucomicrobiota > Verrucomicrobiia > Limisphaerales > Palsa-1400 > Palsa-1400. The sequence goes on along the minus strand of DASXZY010000042.1, from coordinate 4,727 downwards.
AAGCAACGAAATCAGCCAGTACAAAGCGGTGGTGGATCAATTGGAGGCCAGGCTCAAGGAGGCCAATGCGGGCATCGAAAAGCAAAACGACGCCATCAAAAAATTGTTGTCCGAACGCGACGGCGCCATCCAGAAATTGAACGACGGCATGAACGAGCGCAACGCCCTCGCGGAAAAATACAACGATCTTGTCCGCCGTTTCAACAAACTCCAAGCCGACACCTCCGGCACCAACGCACCCGCCAAGCCGAATTAGGGGGTCGTCCCGGCCGCCACCACATCATCACCTCTGCTCGCGGGGATGGTTTTCACCTCAAATTTCCCGTGTTCAACCCGGCCTTCCACCGCCGTCTGGCAGGGGGCGCGCAACTTGAAATCGGCCGTCCATTCTGGCGGCCAGGCGGGCAGCATTTGAATGCGCCGTCCGTCGCATTGCATGAGCATGAGTTGCAGCGTCATCATGCCCGCGCCGCCGTCGTCCATGTCGGGAATCCAATCGCTGTTCTTCGACCAAAACCACGGAAACCGCTGGCCGCCGTAGGACGTGAATTCCTGGATCACCGCTTTTTTCGCTTCGAGCGGCAGGCCGAGCATGGCCGATTCCACGCCATCCTGCCCCCAGCATTTGTTGAACGGATACAGCCGCGCCGCGAAGGTGTCGCGCGCGAGACCCAGGTTGGTTTTGCCAACGCCGTAAATGCCGTAGGGAAAGACCGTGTAAAGCTCCGGGTTCTCGTGGTTTTTGGGGGCGCCGTAGGATTCCGCCGGCAGAATGACGAGCCGGCCAGTGAGGCTGCCCTTGCCGTTGGCCGGAATTTTGCCGGTGTCCGTGATGGCCCACGGAAGCGGCGGCAGGTCTTTCAGAACTTTGGCCCAGCGTTCGCGCTGCGCGGCGGCGGTCACGCTGTCAGGCAGGGCCAGCAGGCGCGGCAGGACGGTCATCAGGCCCGCGAGATCCGGGGTCGGATTGCGCGCGTTGACCTGGTAAGTCTCAATGGATTGCGATGGGTACATGTCAATTTTGCCGCCGGGGCCGCGCGGCCAATGCTCGTCGTAATAAGCCACCACGGCATCGGCCATGGGCAGCAAGGATTGCCGCGCGAAATCGGCCTGTTGCGTGTCATCATAATAGTCCAGCATTTGCGCCACGACTTCCAATCCGCCCTGAATGTGGTAGCGCATCCATGGGCTTTCCAAATCAGGCCCTTTGTGGTTCCAGCCAAAATCGTTCACGTTTGGCAATCCCCAAAAGTAAATCGTTTCCATGAACGCGCCGCCGCCATGATGAAAATAAGCCTGGGTCCGATCCTTGGCCAGCGGCAGCGCATGGACATACATGTTGAACCACGGCGCGAGCAGGTCGTCATCGCCGGAAGCCAGCAGGGGCCAGTAAATAAAGCGGGTGTTCTGGTTCCAAAACGAGGCGCCCCAGGCTCGAAAATCAGGATCGTGCTCCTGTTCCGAAGACGTCACGCCATCCGGCAAATCATGCCCCACCGTGAAAAGCGAGCCGTTGAATTTGATCGGTTGCGCGCCCCGCCCCGCGCACGCCGTCATGTAACGCTGCATGGCGTAACTTTGGGAAACCTTCGCCGCTTCGGGCGTGCCGGCCACGTGAATCCAGCTTCGATTCCAGAAGTCCCGCCACCATCGCACATGCTCCTCGCGCGCGGCCGCGCCGCGGACGGCCTCCGACGGCGAGATCGTTTCGGCCATCGCGGCGCCCCAGCTTTCAGGCGACTCCGTTTGCCGCGTCAGTCCGTATATTTCGAGCCGCATGGATGTCGAGGCTTTGGCGCTCTTGAGTGTCAAGTCATCGGCGGCGGCCAGCCCCGGCCCTTTCATGGCGAGGCCAAAGCAGCGGTGCAAAAGAGGATCGGGATACTTTGGCAAAAGCGATTCCAAATGCTCCCGTTCAAAAACCAGCGGGTAAATGCTGTTGGAATCAAAATGGCACCACGCGGCGCAATCGTTTCGCGCCGGCAGCACTGTGTCAGGGAGGAAAGCAAGGCCGTCGGGATTGTTCCCCCATTCAAAAAACCCATCCCGCGAGACTTCGCGCGGCGCGAGATGATACTGTTTAACGCGCCACAATTCCCCCTTCGCCTCCAATTGCACCGGCGTTTCCGTTTGCAATTCCACTCGCACCACCGGTTGGTTCGCATCCACATAAATCCGCGCGACATTCCGTCCAGATTGAAGCTCGACCTCGCCCGATTCCAATTTGAGAGTTTGCGTCACGTCCGCCGGCGAGGCGAATGGATTGGGCGCCAGCTTGACGCGCACACGCCCCAGTTTGAGCAACTGCCCGTTTTCGCTCCATGCATCCGCCTTGGCCACGAGGAGAACGATGTCGCCATTTTGTTGCGTCCAGACATTGGCCGCGATGTCACCATTTCCAATGGGCATGGAACTATTCTCATTCGTGCCCAACCCGCGCCACGCCACATCATTCTCCGCGGCGAACGGATTGTCCCCCGCGAACAAAGCCAGCGGGCAGAGGATGAGAACCGCAAATGCTAAAATTCTCCGGCTGAAGTTTAATCCATTAGGCATATAGAGTGCGCGCATGTTAGAGTTGCCAAACCGCCGCGTCAACGCCCGCCCAGCTCATTCGCCGCCCCGGCTGGCTTGCGTTTGACTCATCGGGACACGTTTTGGAGTCCTCGGCGGTATCGCTAAACTTCTGGGAACGGATGTTTGCAACTATGGCTTGAAATTGTTCCCAGGTTGGGGTGGTTCGGAGAGGAGCCTCCACGCGCAACCCCTTGATTTCCGCCGCTGGCGACGCCGACAACACCCGGAGCTTGACGCTCAGGCCGAAAACGTGGCGCACGAATCGGGCATATTCGTTGTAGGTCGCGTTCTTCATCTTTGCCCGGCGCGAGGCCAGCCACAGTTCGATTTGACCGGTGCTGATTTTCTTCACTGGCACATCGAAGCCGAATTTCCAAGTCTCCTTGAAAATCTTAAGAATTGATTTCCTGGCAGCCACCGTCTTGGGAGCGTATTGGTCCAGCCGTTCTTCGTAGAGCCGGAGCAGTTCGGACAAGGGCGTAGCAGCCAGCTTTTGGTCAATTCTGCCGGCTTTGCTGATTTCCTCCTTAAGCAACCGCTTGGCGAACTCGCGGTCGGTGGTGTTGAGGCTGCGATGAATCAACTTGCCATTGATTCGGAAGCGGGCATAATAAACCCCGTTCGATGAATAACGACATAAATTTTCGCCGACGTTGCGGAACTCGCCTTTGCGTGAATGGGCCGATTTCATGCCCGTCATCACGCAGTATAGAAGCGCAGTATAGAAGCAAAAAATCGCATGTGGCGAAAATAGTCATAAGTCGTTTGAATTGAACTTGTTGGGGTCGTAGCTCAGTTGGTAGAGCGTCTCATTCGCAAACAAATTCAGGCATTTCGACTCATTTTCCCTCCATCTGGTCTCACTCGGACAAACCCTTATTTTGCAGGTGATCTGTGACTTTTGAAACGGACCCACTGGGACTCACCTGACCCCGAATTATTAGCGAGGTCGTGCAAGGGGTCGTGAAAGGGAAATATATTTGATAGCCTGGGAGATGATGGTTTTTTCGCAATCGTTCTTTTTCTCCATCAATGGAGCGGGTGAAGGGATTCAAAGCCTCGTCACGATTCCGGCGCCAGTATGACGAGTGCGCCAGATGAGTTTTTCCACCTTCATTTGCTTGCAGTTTTTTCTGCCGCCTGATATGGAAGATTGGTCCCAGTTGTCTCTGGTGCGTTAGCGGTGAGATCCCAAATGTTGGGAGCGCGCTTCCAATGCACCGATGACGGGGGCGTTGTAAACCATGAAAATTACGTTGCCTTCATTAGTTTTGAGCTGTCTCTGCACTTTTAACTTCAATCTCTCGACCGCCCACGGCCAAGGCACGGCCTTCACCTATCAGGGTGAGTTGAACAATAACGGGATACCGGCGGGTGGAACTTTCGACCTGCAATTCACCCTTTTCGACGCGAGCACGAATGGCATCGTGGTTGGCGGACCGTTGACGGACACGGCCGTCGCCGTCAGCAACGGCCTGTTCACCGCGCAATTGGATTTCGGCGCAGCCATTTTCAATGGCGATCCGCGCTGGCTGCAAATCGGCATCCGCACCAATGGCAGCGCGGGCGCGTTTGCCGCACTGGCGCCCTTGCAACCGGTGACTTCCTCGCCTTACGCGATTCAATCAGCGAATTCAACCATTGCCTTCAGCGCCAACTCAGTCGCCGGAACAAACATCACGGGGACCATTCCCGCCGCCCAGCTTCCATCGAGCGTAATCACGAATAACGCCACAGGCGTAAGATTCACTGGCACTTTCACCGGCGATGGCGGTGCGTTGACTAATCTGAATCAAAGTGCTCTCAATGATGTGACTTTCACCCCGGTGCAAACGAACATTTATTCCTCAGCCGGAACATACAATTTCACCGTGCCCGCCCAGGTCACAAAAATGACCGTCAAACTTTGGGGCGCAGGTGGCGGATCGTATAATAATCCCAGCACGGGGGGTGCGGGCGGCTTTTCGTTGGTTAATCTTTTGGTGACGCCCGGTCGCAACTACACTGTGGTTAGGCGGCGTCAATAAATAACATTTACAACTCACTGGGGTGATGTTATCCATCACGGCGTGGTATCTCTTCGAGATATGCGCCGGAAGTTGCAGCATCTCTGGCCGCACCTGAATGAGCGGTCCAGGCGAATGCTGGCC
>DASXZY010000041.1:0-127407 GCA_036501625.1 Verrucomicrobiia bacterium | reverse complement strand
GGTGGCGGATTGTCCGTTGCGCTGCTCCAGTCCGAATGCGCCCAGCCTGAAGGATTTGCTGGGCGCCTGGGTTCTGGCCAGCCTGAGCGGAGCCTGGCGTTACGCGCATGTCACGGCCTTGCGCGGAGATCGGGTGAACCCACAGGGGCTGGGCATGGAAAAGGTGGCCAGCGAGGACAGTTTGCGCCGCGCTTTTCAGGATCAGGATGGAACCGAACTGGTCGCCTGGCAGACGGAGGCGTTGCGGCGCACGCATGCCCCCGCGCTGGAACAGCCTTGGATTGCGGACTTGGATGTGACCGTCAAACCGATTTGCGGCCATCAGGAAGGGCGGAGCTGGGATATGCACGCGGTCGACCCGCCTCGTCAAGAGCGGCGGCCAGACCACCCTGCGCCTGGCCAGCCAGCATGCGGAAGCCAGCCATATCCAAAACGTTTTGAGCAAGCTGAGCTGTTTCTCAGCGGGCTGATCAATGCTGCGGAGCAGTTGAAGCCCGAAGAACGCTGGCGGCGATTTGGCGCCGCATCCTGGAGCCCTGCCGTCTTCCCGCAGCTGCCTGGCTGGCCCCCCGGCGGCTGAAATCGAATGTGGAAACCAAAAAAATCAAATCCGAAGCGCCGCCACAGAGTTTTTCTGAGCGCACAAAGGAGAATCTTACCTTCCAACTGCCGTTTTTAGGATGATTCAAGTTTTGGCGTGCGAAGCAATCAATTCGGCTTCAACATTACAGGTACGACAAATATTCCGATCATCGTAGAAGCGAACACCAACTTAGCGAGCGGCGTTTGGCTCCCGCTCCAGACAATGACGCTTACCAACGGCACTGTGTACTTTGCGGATCCTCAATGGACAAATTACCCGCGCCGCTATTATCGCATCCGTTCGCCATGACTAAACGCCGCTGCGCTCTGTCCACTGTTCTGGTGGCTTGAGCGTGGCTAAGATTTGAGTTCCTTCGACGGGCCCCAAGTTTCGATGTAAAGCTCCACAGCTTCGCGGCGGTTTTTCCTGACGGCGGCAAGTGTCCCGTCCTGGGTCGTCACGGGCACATCCAGAGACCGCGCGATAAACCAATGGCTGTCCCTTTCAATTATCGGGCCGGGTGTTCGCATGTTAGGCGGTAGTTACACCACCCAGCCTTTGCGGTCTTCGCGTTTGACCCAGCGATTTAGCTCCGGGATGTTCGTCACTCGCATGTTGGGGCCGTCCCACATGACTTTGTTGCCCTCGCCGGCGTGTTGCGCGAGGTTGCCTAGCAGGCAGTATTCGGTCAGGCGCGCGCCGTACTCGAAAGGCGTGGCGGTGTCCGTGCGGCCGGCTTTGCAAGTCTCGATGAAGTTGATGAACGGGCTTTCCGACTTGATTCGCGGCAGGGTGCGGGGCGGCTGCGTGATCTGGTCCATCTTTTCGATGGGCACGATGTGCATCGGATTGGTCACGGTGCCGCCGTAGGTGGCGGTGAAAATCACTCCCTTCTCTCCCACATACAAAGTTCCGCTGTCGCCGCTTAAAAGTTCCTCGTCTGGATATTGCTTCTGCAATTCGATGGCCAGCTTGGGCAGGTTGCGCGCCTGGCCGTGCATTTCGTCGTTGCCCCCCGCTTTTGCCTGGGTGGTGGGGTTCATGCCTTCATACCAATACGCCTTGACCGGCGGCATGTCACCGCGGGCGGGGATGTCCCATCGCACCCGGCTGCCGAGCGGGTAACGCTGGTCGGTGCCGCCGCGGACGTATTCCATTTCCACGCTGGTGGGATGCTCCACTTTGAGCGCCCAGTAAACTCCTTCCAGAACATGGCAGCCCATGTTGCCAATGGAGCCGTTGCCGAAATCATACCAGCCATGCCACTCGTGCGGATGCAGGTCGGAGTGATAATCGCGATATGGGGCCGGGCCAATCCACGAATCCCAATGCATGCCGGGAGGAACGGGGAGCGTCGGAGGGCGCGGGCCGATGCCGCCGTTGGCGCGGTCGGTCCAGCTATGGGTCTCGGTGATGTTGCCGATGACGCCGGCCCAGACGAATTCGCACAAGCGACGGTAGCCTTCCCCGCAATGGCCTTGGTTGCCCATTTGCGTGGCGACCTTGTTGTAACGCAAGGACGCCTCGCGCAGTTTGCGCGCTTCCGCGATGTCGTGGGTCAGCGGCTTCTCGCAATAAACATTCTTGCCCGCCTCCAGCGCCATGAGGGCCGCGTTGCAATGATGGTGATTGGGAGCGGCGACGAAAACGGCGTCAATCTGTTTGCCAATCTTGTCAAACATTTCTCGGTAATCGCTGAAGGCCTGGACCTGGTCCACCTGGATGCCTTTGGCTACGAATTCTTTTTTCTTCCTGGCAATCTGGCGGTCATCGGGGTCCACCAGCGCGACCAGATGCTGGCGCTGTTTGATGATGGCCTCGTTCAAATGGGTTTCTCCGCGGCCGCCGCAGCCGATCTGCACGATGTTGAGCGTGTCGCTGGGCTGGCGGGCGGAGAGGATGGCGGGGAACGCCAGATAATGGGCGGCAGAGGCAGTTCCGGCCGCCAAAACGGACCGCTTGAGAAATGAGCGGCGAGTCAATTTTGATTTCATATTAAACTTTTCTATGCTCCCGCGTGGAAAATGCAAATCTTTTAAACTGGCCTAAATTGGCGGCCCCCCTTTATAACTGGCTTTGATTAGACGCTGATTATGTTGCCATCATTCAAACGCCATGCGCGGTGGCCATTCCTCGCGGCTCTCCTGTGCCTGCCCTCGTCCGCCGTTCCGGCAGCCGATTCTCCCGATGATCCCTGGCTCTGGCTGGAGGATGTCTCAAGCGCCAAGTCCCTCGAATGGGTGCATGCCCAGAACGCCGTCAGCACCCGCCAATTGTCCTCTTCGCCGGACTTCATGAGGCTGGAAAATCGCTTGACGGACATCCTCAATTCGCGCGAGCGCATCCCGGGGGTCAACAAGGAAGGCGCGTTCTTTTACAATTTCTGGCGCGACGACAAAAATCCGCGCGGCTTGTTGCGCCGCACGACGCTGGAGGAATACAAAAAGCCCAGCCCCGCCTGGGAGACCGTCCTCAACCTTGACCAATTGGCGGCGCTCGAAAAGCAAAACTGGGTCTGGCATGGATACGACGTCCTAAAGCCCTCGAACGACCGTTGCCTGCTGGAACTATCCCGCGGCGGCGCCGACGCGACGGTCATCCGTGAATTCGATCTCAGCACGAAGAATTTCGTGGCGGACGGCTTCACTGTGCCAGAAGCGAAAACCAGCGTTTCCTGGCTCAACCGCGATGCGATTTACATTGGGACTGACTTCGGCTCCGGTTCGCTGACCAGCAGCGGCTATCCGCGCATCATCAAAGAATGGCATCGCGGCACTCCGCTCAGCCAGGCGACCAACGTCTTTGAGGCCAAACCGGAGGACGAAGAGGCCCACGCCGATGTCTCGCACAATCACGGGCAAGTCTATGAATGGATCGTCCGCGCGCCGACGTTTTTCACGGACGAAATGTATCTTCATCGCGGCGATAAATGGATGCTGATTGACAAGCCGGCCGATGCCATCCTCCGCGCGTTTGGCAAGACGCTGCTCTTCCGCTTGCGTTCCGACTGGACCGTTGGCGGGCAAACTTATGCGGCCGGCTCCCTGCTGGGCTGCGGCCTGGAGGACTATTTGAAAGGACAGCGCCACTTCGACGTGCTCTTCAAGCCTTCTGGCAGTGTCGTTCTTTCGAGCGTCGGCGAGACTGAGCACTACCTGGCGCTGAACGAATTGGACAATGTCCACTGCCGCCCCTGGCTTTTGCGGCCAAACGGAGCGCAATGGGAACGCACGGCCCTGCCCGCGCCGGCTTTTGGCTTGGTGGAAATCTCAGCCGTGGACCCAGACCATTCGGATGATTATTTTATGACACAGTCCGATTTTCTGACGCCCTCCAGCCTGTGGCTCGGCACGGCCGGAGGCGCCGCGCCAGTAAAAATCAAGAGCCTGCCCGCGTTCTTTGGCACGGCGGGCCTGGAAATCCAGCAGTTCGAGGCAACGTCTAAAGACGGCGCGCGCGTGCCTTACTTTCAAGCCGGGCGCAAAGGGATGAAAATGGATGGGAGCAATGTCACGCTATTGAGCGGTTATGGCGGGTTTGAGATTTCGCGGCTGCCCACCTACAGCGCCGCCACCGGAGTGGCCTGGCTGGAAAAGGGCGGTGTTTATGTGCTGGCGAACATCCGCGGCGGCGGGGAATTCGGCCCGCAATGGCACGAAGCCGCCCGAAAGGAACACCGCCAGCGCGCCTACGACGATTTCATCGCGGTGGCCGAGGACCTGATCCGGCGCGGCGTCACTTCGCCCAAACATTTGGGCATCGAAGGCCGATCCAATGGCGGATTACTGATGGGCGTCATGCTGACGGAGCGGCCCGATCTTTTTGGCGCGATCCATTGCGGCTCGCCGTTGCTCGATATGCGCCGTTACAACAAGCTGCTGGCCGGCGCGAGCTGGATGGATGAATACGGCGATCCCGACAAACCGGAAGACTGGGCCTACATCCAAAAGTATTCGCCCTACCAAAATACCCACGCGAACCAGCATTATCCGCCGATTCTCATCACCACTTCCACGCGCGATGACCGCGTCCATCCCGGCCACGCGCGCAAAATGGCCGCCCTCCTGGAACAGGAAGGCCACCAGGTCTTGTTCTACGAGAACACCGAAGGCGGCCACGGCGCGGCGGCCAACAACCGCCAGGCGGCGTTCATGGACGCGCTGGCATATCGCTTTTTGTGGAGCGAGCTTTCGCGTTAACATTATGAATCCTTACAGCAAGTTCGTTTCGGATTTCGCGCGCATTGTCGCGGAAGGGAAGTCGCTGCCCCTCGGAGGATTCGCGGCCCCGACCCGGCCCGCTCCCGCGGCGGATGCCCCGGTTGCCTTATTTTTCGCACCGCATCCGGACGACGAAACAATTGCGGGCGGATTGGCTCTGCGTTTGATGCGCGAGGCGGGCTGGCAGGTCATTAACGCAGCCGTTACGCTCGGCAGTCTTGAGTCGCGCAAAGCGGCGCGCTGGGAGGAATTGCGCAATGCCTGCCATTACCTCGGTTTTGGCCTGGAATCGCTTGATCCCAGCGGCATGGCTGTTCGGACTTCGATTCGCGAGGCGGATCCGGAGGCCTGGTCGCGCATGACCGGCCTGGTTGCGGAGCTGTTTGAGAAGCACCGGCCCAAGGCGATTTTCTTTTCGCACGAGCACGACTGGAACAGCACCCACATCGGCGAGCATTTTTTGGTCATGGACGCCCTCAAGGAATCGCGCGGTCTCCAATGCCATTTGTTCGAAATGGAATTTTGGGGCCAAATGCAATCGCCCAATTTGATGGTCGAATACACGCCGGCCATCGTGGAGGATTTGGTGGCCGCGACTTCCTTCCACGTCGGAGAAGTCCAACGCAACCCGTATCACCTCGTGATGCCAGCCTGGTTCATGGACAATGTGCGGCGCGGGGCGGAATTGGTGGGCGGCCAGGGCGGAGCGGCGCCCGGATTTCTTTTCGCGCAGTTATTCCGGATGCGGCGGTGGAATGGCAGTCAAGCGGAGGATTGCCTTGCGCGCGGGCGGTTTCTGCCGGCTTCGGAGAATCCGGCGGCGTTATTCGCCAGTTAAGTCCAAAGCCGTTTCAGCTTTTCTGGAAAGGCGGCCGCGACACCCGCAGCGGCCAACAGCCCGCCGAAGACCCACGCCTGCGCCATGCCGCCCGGCGCCAAAGCAAGCTCCAAAATCAGCCAGCCGCCGATCGCGGCAAATGCGGCATGGCGGACAATCATCCACGCGTTGTCGAGGCCCAGCGCCTTTTTGCGGAGCCGGGCCAAACTCGTTTCAAACTCAGCTTGCAACTGCTGTTTCCGGTCGTGGCAATCCGTCTCTGAAACGAGCACGCGCTCCTTAAGCCGCGCGCTGAAGCCAGGGTTGAGCTTGGGGGCTTTGATGCTCCGCGCCAGAGCCGCCTCCAGCCCGGCTAATTGCCGGGAAAAGGCCCGGCAGCGAACACACTCCGCCAGATGCATTTCAACCCCAGCCCGTTCGGCGCGCGGCAATTGATTCTCCAATAATTCCACAATCCGGCTTTCCATTTCATCACAATCCATACCTTATCCTTGGGTGGCCGCGCAGGCCGGCAATTCCGCCCTTCCGCGCCGGGCGGCGATGCGCAAAAGCTCCTTCCGGGCGCGAAACAAAAGAGATTTGACCGTGCCCATGGGCATGCCGAGCATTGCCGCCGTCTCTTCGTAAGCCTTTTGTTCCAAATAAAACAACACAATCACCTGCCGGTACTTTTCTGGAAGCTCCGCCAGCATCGCCCGCACGTCAAGTTCCGCCCCTGGATTGCCGCCGGCCGATTGCAACGCGGGGATGCTGTCGGCGGCCTCCTCCATCGCCGGGTCGTGCAGGGAAATGGTCGGGCGCGAGGAGCGTTTCTTGATTTCGGTCAGGCAGGTGTTGCGCGTGATCGCATAAATCCAGGTGGAGAGCGACGCGCCTCCATGATAGCCGGGAAGCGCCTTCCAGATTTTCAGGAAAACGTCCTGGGCGATGTCCTCGGCCTTGGTTTGATCGCGCAACATGCTGAAAGCCAGCCCGAAAACCTTGTCTTTGAAATGTTCGACCAGCAAATCGAAAGCCTCACCGCGCTGCCCGGCCTCCAATTGCCGCCGTATTTCGATTTCCATAGCTGATTTATTGTCATTTATACTGCGCGGAGGGCCGCAGGGTTTCAAAAAGTTTCAAAAAGTTTCGCCCTTAAAGAATTTTGAAACATTTTCACGGGCACGAGAGTCGGAACCATCAACAAGCGCCGGATGAGCCGGATGCTGTGAAAAGAAAGAGAGAATACTTTATGAACCAGCCCTCACTAAGTGTGCAGATTGTTCCCGTGGTCGCGATCATCATGGGCGTTGGAATTGGAATGTTGAAAGCTTTTTTCAACTATCGGAAGCGCAAGGAGATATCCACTTTGTTCCACCAGGAACGGATGGCTGCCATCGAGAAGGGCCTCGAATTGCCGCCTCTGCCAGACACATACTTCGGCGATGTTGATGAGCCCGGCTCGCCTCACCGGCACTTGCTGGCGGGACTCATTCTTCTGTTTGTTGGCGCGGCCCTGATGCTGGCGCTGCACGTTGAGGCGCCGGGCCATGCGTTGTGGGGATTGATCCCGATCAGCGTTGGCGCGGCGTTTTTGATTTTCTACGCGGCGGTCGGCAGGAAAGCGGCGCTCGAAGCGGAAGCGAAAGCCAAGGCGGCCGAGGCTAAGACTTGAAATACCCGCGCTGCTTTTCGCTGATGGGCATTTGCAGCTTCTCCATGACCAGAAGCATGTCCTCCCAAACCTTGCGCTTCTCCGAGGGCGCCTGGGTGTGAAGCAGGTAAGCTGGGTGAAAGGTCGGCATCAACGGAATATCGCGAAATGTTTGAAAATGGCCGCGCACCTTGCCAATCCCGCCCGTGGCGCCCAGCAATCCTTCAATGGCGGTCGCGCCCAAGGCCACCAAAACTTTCGGACGGATCACGTCGATCTGCGCCAGCAAATAGGGCAGGCAGGTTTTCATTTCGTCCGCGGTGGGTTTGCGATTGCCGGAGGATTGCCCGGGCGTGTCGGGGCGGCACTTGAGGATGTTGGCAATGTAAACCGTTTCCCGGCTTAGGCCCATTGTTTGGATGATGCGTGTCAACAATTGGCCAGCCGCGCCGACAAACGGTTCTCCCCGCGCGTCTTCGTCCGCCCCCGGCGCTTCCCCGACGAACATCAACCGCGCCCGTATGCTTCCCACGCCAAAAACAACGTTTTTTCGGCTGCTGACCAAGTGCGGACACTTCAAGCAAACTGACGCGCGCTGGCACAGGTCCGCCATGGCGGCTTCGAGGTCTTCCGGTTGCGCCGCGGCAGCCGCTGGCGGTGTGTTTTCCACATCGGGTTCGGCATGGCCATTGCGCTCTGGCTCGATTGCCGCCTCAATGAACGGCGGCGGCGGTTCGCGCAACTGAACGAGCGTTGAGGGTTCAACGGTCAGGAAACGAACGCCCGATGATTTGAGCGTGAGAAGGTGCTGCTCGGTGGCATCAAGAACGCGTTGAAAATCATTCATGACCGCCGATCTTATCGCCGCAGCCGGCGGAAGCACTACAATGTTGTTAATTGTTGCTCACCGGAAATTCACAACCGATTAGCTCAGGCGCATCGGCATCACAACGTAGAGAAACGGCCCGTTGATTTTCAAAACACCGGGACTTAATTCGTCGATCAATTCCAGAAAAACCTCGTCTTCAGAAAGCGCGCTCAACGGCTCGACCAGATAGGCCGGATTAAACGCGATGGCCATGTCTTTGCCTTTGTAATTGATGGCCAGGCTTTCGCGCGCTTCACCGACTTCCGGCGAATTGGCTGTGATGGCCAGATTGTTGCGGCTGACGGCGATCTTGACGGAGTTGGCCTTGTCGCTGGTCATGATTTGCGCGCGCCGTGTCGCGGCCAAAAGCTCTTCCCGCGGCAACGTGATGCGCTCCTTGGTCTCGCCAGGAATGACCTGGCGGTAATTCGGGTAATTGCCCTCGACCAATTTTGAAATAATCAGCACCGAAAATCCCTTGTCGTCCTTCAACGTAAACGCCGCCTGATTCTCCGTGAAGCGGACTTCGATGTCGCCTTTGTCGCCCAGCAAGCGCGTCAATTCATTGACAGTCTTGGTCGGAATGATGAACTCGCCCTGGCTGGTATCAGGAATATCGACTTCCTCATCCACCAGCGCCAGGCGCCGGCCATCGGTCGCCACCATGGTCATCTTATGCTCCTTCAGGCTGATGAAAATGCCATTGAGAACATAGCGCGATTCGTCGCTCGAAATGGCGAAGGACGTTTTGCGCAACATGCTCCGAAATTTTTCCTGCGGCAGGGTGATTTTCTTGTCGTCCTTGAGGCTCTGGATGGGCGGAAATTCGTCCGCGCTCAACCCGTGAATTTTGTAAAACGACGCGCCCGCCTGCACGCTGCACGCATTCTTCTCATCGACTTCCAGCTCGATTTCCGGGCTGCCAAGTTCGCGCACAATCCCGAAGAACCGTTTGACTGGCACCGTGCTCGCGCCTTTTTTCTTGACTGTAGCCTCAACCGAGCACGCGACCGTTACGTCCAGATCGGTGGCCGTGAACTCCAGCTTGTTTTCACCAGCCCTCAGCAGGACGTTGGAAAGGATGGGGAGAGTGGTTCGCGTGCTGACGATATTTTGCACAGCTTGCAAACCGTGGATCAATTGGTCTTTTGCAACGCTCAGATTCATGCGCCTCTTTAATATATTCTTTCTTCTCTTAGAGAAACACTATTATTAAGGCATGTGAATAATGCAAGCATTCTTCGATGTCAAGGGGGCCATCAACGAGTTGCGGCGAAAATCCGGCCGTGAATAATCCGTTGGATTGGGGCGGGAAAGCGCCGGAAGGCCAAGTTATTGGCCTTCATCACAAACTATTCACAATCAATTCAGCGTTTCCGCGCCTGGTTGATCACATTTTTTAGCGCCTCTTCAACGGCCATTACTTCGTCCATCGTCGAATCGCGCCCAAGTGAAAATCGGACCAGCGAACTGGCGAGGCTCTTTTCGACGCCCATCGCCAGCATGACGTGCGATGGCTGCAGAGCGCCCGAAGCGCAAGCGGAGCCGCTCGAAGCGCAGATGCCATCCAAATCCAAACCCGCAAGCAACGTGGAGCTGTCGCAACCGTCAACGGTCAGCGCGACCGTGTTGGCAAGACGGCGGCTCGCGCAGCCGCGATATTGGACGCCATCAAGGGAGCCGAGAAATTGGATGAGATGCGATGTCAACTTGTGGAGATATTCGGCTGGGAACACCGGGGGCTTAAGAAAATTCTCGATCACATGGGCCAAGCCGATGATGGCGGGAACATTTTCCGTGCCGGCCCGGCGTTCGTTTTCATGCGAGCCTCCCAGAATAATCGGCTCCGGCCGCAACGGCGACTTGATGAACAGCGCCCCCGCGCCTTTGGGGCCATGCAGCTTGTGCGCGCAAAAGGAAACGAAGTCCGCGTTAAACTGATGAATGCTGGCGAATGGCTCCTTGCCGAATGATTGCAGCGCGTCGGTGTGAAACAGAACGCCGCGCGACCGGCAAATTTCGCCAAACTCCGCCGCCGGCTGAATGGCGCCCATTTCATTGTTGGCGGACATGAGAGAGACCAGCGCCGTGTCCGACCGGATCGCCTTTTTCAGGTCTTCGGAAGAAATCAGCCCTTCCGAATTGGCCGGCAAATAGGTGACGGAAAATCCTTCGTGCTTTTCCAGATACTCGAAGCAATGGAGAACAGCGTGATGCTCGATGGTCGAACTAATCAAGTGGCGGCCCTTTGCGCGCAAAGACCGCGCCGCGCCCAAAATGGCGAAGTTGTTGCTCTCCGTGCCGCCGCTGGTGAAAACGACCTCGCTTGGCTTGCAGCGCCAAACAGCGGCGGAACGCTCGCGGGCATCATCCAAAATCGCGCGCGCCTTCCGGCCCACGTGATGCGCGCTGGAAGGATTGCCGAAAATCTCCTCCTCCAACGGCGCCATGGCCCGCCGGACGCTGGCATCCAGCGGCGTCGTGGCGTTGTAGTCAAAATAAATCGTCTTCAATGAGTCACCGCCAAATCACGGTCAGGATCGATGCCCCAGGCTTTGCCTGCCGCTTCCAGGTCCGGCGAAAGGCCCCAGCGGTCCGGTTCCGGGGCGGTGGCGTGGCTGCGGTTCGCGCCTTTGAGCGCCATGCAGCCGCGGTTGTCGCCCAGGCGCCTGATTTCTTCAATTTCGCCCTCCGTTAACGTCACATCTGGCAGCGAAGCAAGCTCGTCCGCCTTGGATTCGATTGTTTTGCTGCCGGTTTTGCTTTCCTGAATCAGCGTTGGCGCGACGGCTTTGACCGGGTTTTGCGACAAATTCCAAACGCACGCTAGCTGGAGCGGAGTCAGCCCGTGTTTTTCGGCGAAGGGGCGCATCAGGTCCATTTTCTTGTTGCCCGCCTCAACCCAGCCGGCGGGACGAAACGCGCGATGGTCTTGCGCGCCGAATTCATGCCCGGCTTTGACGTCGTCGTGAAAAAGGCCGCCGTAATCGACCACGCGGGTGATTAAATCAACGCCATGCTTGGCGGCTGCCGGAAGAACAAGCTGGCCGGGCCATGGTTCGAGCGGATTGAGAATAATCATGGCCCAATCCAGCAACGGCCCAAACCGCTCGAAGCAAAGGATCAAATCCAGCGTAAATCCATTGGCCGGTCCAGGCGCGATGCCAATGCGGTCCGTCAATTTGGCATCGATCAATTTGCTCATGCCAGACCAAACCCGGTCGCTCCCGTAGCCGGTGGAATCGGGATTGTGCAAAAGAAGAACGTCAAATTTATCCGCGCCGCATCGCTGCAAAGATTTCTCCGCGGCCATGCGCAGATAATCGGCGTAATCGGCGGGAGGCCGAAGCGCGGGATCGGTGAACCGGGGAAAGCCGCGCGAACCCTGCCGCTGGCCTTTGTAGAAATCGTGCCCGACCGCGCCAACGAGGCAATACTCGGAACGCGGGATGCCCGCCAGCGCCCGGCCCAGCCATTCATCGGCCTGGCCGGCGCCATAAACATCGGCCGTCAGAAAAGTGCGGATGCCGCGCTCGAAAGCATGGCGAACCAGCAGCGTCCAGCGCTCGGCCGGGAGCGGCTCGCCAAAATTCATGAAGCGCCCGCCATTCCAGGCGCCGAAAGCAGTCCTCGTTATATCCATGCGGAAAGTTTAAGCGCATTTCACGGGCGCGTAAACTTGTAAAGGGCGGCGCCGGCGGGGGCGAGCCGGATGCTCATTGGCATCGTGGCCTGGAAGATTGAGCCGCTCCAAAGTTCCTTCGCTTCGACTGGGCTGGCGGCATTCAGGCCGATTCGCTTCAAGTCAACCGAATAGTTCGCCTCAACGTTTGAATAATTGAAGGCAGCCAAGTACAAAAACGGGCCGCTGTCCCACACAAAAAGGTTCGCCGATCCCAGGCCGGAGCTGCCTTCGACCGGGCGAAACGACTTGCGGGAACGGGCCAGACTGTCGATTTCGCTGTTGCCTAGGAATCGCAAGGCGCGTTGTTTGCCGGATTCGCTGCCAGTGGCGGAGAAATCATCGCCTGCCAGCATGAGGCCCGTCACGGCTGCCGACGTGGCGCGCGACAGGTTTTCCGCTTCGGAGTAACCGTCGAAGACCATCTGGTCGGGGTCGTTGAAATCATACACGCGGGAGAGCCACCAGCCGGAGGTGAGCGAATTTAGAGTGTACTCCGTTTGGCTGATGGCGCCAAAGGCGTCGCAGGCGATGCGGCGGGAATTGGCATACTGGGCGGGAAAGAGCGGCGCGATGGACAGATTCAGGAACATATGGGGGCCGAGCGCGGCATCCACGAATTTCATGCCTGCATTGTAAGCTTCCAGGCCGGTCGTCACGCGCGGATCATAATGGCTGTCCGCTTCCAGCGCGCCTTGAGCCAGGAAATCCGCCTTGACGTATTTGAAACCGGCCTCGCGGAATCGCCGCGCATTCATCTCGATGAGTTTTTGCGTTCCGGGATGCGTCGGGTCCATCGCGATGCCGCCGTCGATGCGCTGTTTGCGGCCATGCGCGTAGAGGTAGAGGTCTTTGTATCGGTATGCGGTGCCGGGAACGGGGGTGTCGCCGTTGCCCTGCCAGCTCGTGAACGGCGTGAAATAAACGCCCGCCTCCTGGTGGTTGGAGTGGCAATGCGCGACGAATTGTTTCAATTGCTGGCCGCTCATGTAATCCCAGCCCGAATCCAATCCGATATAAACAACGCCATCGTCCTGAAACTGGCGCGGTTGCAATTCGCGCGCGAAGAAATCCGAAACTTCCACAGCTTTCTGATAGTTGATGTTCATCTGCAACTTGCCCCAACTGTTCCAGCCGAACGGCGTGCCGCCAGCCCAGGGCCGGCGCGGCGCGAGGCGGGCGTTGGCATCGGCGTAAGCTTCCAATCCGTCGCGCCAATCGGAAAAGCAGCCGAGGAAAATCTTTGGGGAGCGGATCGTTTCGCCGTCCACTTCGCCGTGTGGCAAAACATCGCGCGTTTTTGGGGAAGTCACGCCTCCGAAAACTTCAAGGCTGTCGATCGCGCCAGGTGAAGTCGAAGAACGAACGCCAGTTTTCCAGCAATCATGTTCCAGGGAGCCAACGATCAGGCCGCGCCGGCTGCTATTGTCGTAAAGTGCGGAAACCTCGTAACTGGTCGTTTCGCCACCGAAGGGCATCGCGGCGTAACGCGCCCATTTGTCGTTGTCGTAGGGCACGAATAGCGTGCGCAAATCGCCGGCGGGCAACGCGCCAGGCTGGCCGCGCGCAATCAAAGGAGCTATGTAGCGCGAGCGCGCGGCAGGCTTTCGGGTAACTTCCGTTTCGATAGCGATGAAGTTATCCCCGCGGCTCCAGGAGTAGGTTTGCGTCATTCGGTCGCTTGGGTTGTTGGCGCAAACGACTTGCCAGCGGATGCCACCGGCGAACTCAAAGCGCGCGGCTTTGTGAGATTTGTAATCGAGGCTCGTAACGGTTTCCGGCAGGCGCGCGGCGGCGATGGCATCGCGAAGCACGGGGTGGCCTAGGAACTCGAAGTCGGCCGCGCCGGCCGCCAAATCATAATCCACGCGCCACGGCCCCAAATCCAAGACCTTCTTTTTGCCACGCGCGCGGCGGCGAGCGGAAAAATCCCGGCGGATGGCCGTTGCGTTGGAAATCGACGCGCTCGCTTCCCAAGGATCGGAGAAATCCTCCGGCAGCGACGGCCTGATGTGGTAACCCCCGTCGGGCACAAATGGAAAATTGTAAAGCCCATCGCCGCCGGTGGCCGTTTGGCAATCGAGACCGCCCAGCAGGGAGACTTCAACTCCGGCCAGAGGCCGTCCGGCGAAATCCTTTACAACGCCGCTGATCGAGCCGGATGGAATGGGGTTCGTTTGGAGAACGATTCTTTCGAGATCCGCGCCCGGTTCGCCTTGATTATCGAATGCGATGACATTGGCGCCCGCGCGCAGGGGAATTAAAACAGTTTTGACGGACGCCTTGCCGCGCGGCCCTTCGCGCTCGCAATACAAATCCAGCCGGACGCCGCCGTTCACCGTCAAGGCCAGGGAACGCTCATCGTTCACTGCGAAATAAATGTCCAGCGCGTACAATCCATCCCGGAGCGCAAACACGTTGGTGAAAGTGGCGCGCCCGCCCTTCGCGCCGCCAAGGCCCGTAACCGGATGGGCGCCGGCAGCGCCGCCGGAGAGGAGGGCCGAAGCGGCCTCGTAATTCGCCTGGCCAAAAGCAACCGCGGCCGAAAGCAAAACTCCCAGGGCAATCGCCTTCACATCCCCATGATCTCGAACCCGCAATCGACGTAAAGCACCTGGCCGGTGATGGCGGCCGCGCCGTCGCTGGCCAGAAAGACGCCGGTTGCGCCCAGTTCTTCCGGCGTCACGTTGCGCTTGAGCGGCGCGTGCGATTCGTAATGCTTGAGCATTTCGGAAAATCCGGCAATGCCTCGCGCCGCCAGCGTATTGACGGGGCCGGCGCTGATGCAGTTGACACGAATTTTTCGCGGGCCGAGGTCGTGCGCCAGATAGCGCGTGCTCGCCTCCAGCGAAGCCTTGGCCACGCCCATGACGTTGTAGCGCTGCACCACTTTCTGCGAGCCATAGTAGGTCATGGAGAGGATGCTGCCTCCTTCAGTCATCAGCGGCGCGGTCTCGCGGGCGAGCGCGACGAGCGAATAAGCGCTGATATCGTGCGCCACACGAAAGGCTTCACGGGAGGTTCCCAAAAAATCTCCTTCCAGCGCCTCGCGCGGCGCGAAAGCGACGGAGTGCAGCAGCATGTGCAGTTTGCCGTGTTTCTCACGCACGGCGGCCACGGCGCGGGAGATTTCCTCGTCGCGCGCGACGTCGCAAGGCGCCAGCAGCGTGTCGGGCCCAAAGGCGCTGGTGAGTTCTTCGACGTTTTCCTTGAGGCGTTCGCCCTGGTAGGTGAAGGCCAGCGCGGCCCCCGCCTTGTGCCAGGCCTGGGCGATGGCCCACGCGATGGAACGTTTATTGGCCACGCCAACGACTAATCCGATTTTGCCAGCTAACGATGACATAATGCCTTTGATTGAGAAACCAGCCGCCAGGCAAGTCAAAGGAAAAACGTTGTGTGACAGCCGCGTCACGAGGGCGTTACGGCCATGCAATATCTTGCTCACAGGGCATTATTCAGGTTGAAGCGCCGGCCCAAAGCATTGAGAGTGAACCAACAACAAGGCCAATTGATGATCTCAAACTCTGAACCAGCCGGCCCGGAAAAAATGCGGTTTCGCTCCGTGTGGATTTCCGACATCCATCTGGGAACCAAGCACGCCCAAGTCGATGCCCTCCTCGATTTTTTGCGCCAGTGCGAGTGCCGGTATCTTTACCTCGTCGGCGATTTCATCGACGGCTGGGCCTTGCGCTCCAAATGGCATTGGGAGGACCGCTACAATGTCCTGATCCAAAAACTGCTGCGCAAAAGCCGCAAAGAGACACAGGTCATTTACATCACGGGCAACCACGACGAATTTCTGGAGCAATTCGTCAATATGAATTTCGGCAGCGTCACCTTGGCGCGGGAAGTGATCCACACGGCCGCCGATGGCAAGCGTTACCTCGTCCTGCACGGGCACCAATTTGACGGCATCATGCACTTCAACCGTTTGTTGGACAGGGTTGGGACGCGATTGTACGATTGGATATTGGACATCAACCTGCACTTCAACCGCCTGCGGCGCAGCCTCGGTTTTGGCTACTGGTCCATCGCGGCCTATCTGAAATACAAGGCCAAACAGGCGGTGAAATACGTGACTGACTTCGAGGAGGCCATCATTCAAATGGCGCGCAAACAAAATGTGCATGGCGTCATTTGCGGGCACGTCCACCGCGCCGAAATCCGGCCGGCCGATGGCGTCGTGTATCTCAATTGCGGCGATTGGGTGGAAAGCTGCACGGCCCTGGTGGAGGATTTCGACGGGACAATTCGTTTATTAAACTTCCATGAAAATAATGCTCAGCATCCTCGGCGAGGGCCGGGGGCACATGACGCAAGCGATAGCGGTGAAGGAGATGGCGGAGAGAGCGGGACATCAGGTGGTAAAAGTGGCGCTCGGCGTGGGACCGCACCGGCCGGCCGCCCCGTTCTTTGCATCGGCAATGAAGATGCCGATTACCAAGATTACGACTCCTGACTTCGCCTGCAAAAACAACCGAAAGGTCAGCGTGCCCGCCACGCTGGCCGGCATCGCGCGGCAGTTGCCCGCCTATGCGCGGGGCGTGCGCGACTTAAAAACGGCGGTGCGCGAGAGCGAGCCGGATGTCATTATTAATTTCTTCGAGCCGCTGACCGGATTTTACGCGCTGACCTGCCGCGATCGCCCGCCGGTCGTCGCGGTCGCGCACCAATTCATGCTCGAACATCCGTCCTACGTTCGCATGCCGGGCTGGCGCGCGCAGCAATTCGTCATGAAATGGCACGTCCGCCTCGTCGGCGCGGCTTCGACGCGCGTCGCGCTCTCGCTGTATCCCGCGCCCGATTTGCCGGACAAAAATCTGATTGTCTCCCCGCCAATCCTGCGCCGCCAGGTATTTGACTTGCAGGCCAATCCGGACGGCAAATTCATCCTGGTCTATTTGCTCAACCACGGTTACGCCGGGCAAATCATCGCGTGGCACAACAAGAATCCGGGAACCGCCCTCCATTGTTTTTATGACAAGCCGGATGCTCCGCCGGAATTTCGTTACGACGGCACGCTCACGTTTCACCGCCTGGATGGCGAAAAATTCTTGCGCATGATGGCCGAATGCCGGGCCGTCGCCTGCACGGCCGGCTTTGAGTCTCTGGCTGAGGCGGCCTGGTTTGGCAAACCGCTGTTCTTGGTGCCTGTCGAGAACCATGTCGAGCAGCAAATCAATGCCATTGACGCCACGCGCATCGGAATTGGCGTGGCGGACTCCAGTTTCAACTTGGACCGCCTTTCGGAATTGCCGGAACGATTGGACAATGCCAATTACCGCGCATGGCTTGGCCGGGCCAATTCGATTCTGCTCGAAGCGCTGGAGCGGGCCGCGGCCCCGGCGCAGGAAGTCTGTCATCATTGCGAGGCCCCAAAAGCGGCGTGAGTCCTGTGTTGAAGTTTCCCGATCGATTCCTGTGGGGCACGGCCACTTCCACCACGCAGATCGAGGGCCATATTCAGAATGAATGGACGGACTTCGTGGCGCGGGACGGTCGCAATTGCCGCATTGCCTGCGACAGCTACCATCGCTACGCCGAGGACGTCGAGTGGATGCGGCAACTTGGCGTCAACGCCTACCGGATGGGCATTGAATGGTCGCGCCTGCAATCCGCCCCGCGCGCGCCCTTGAACGAGGTGGAACTGGCGCGCTACCGGGACCAATTGGACCGCTTAAACAAGGCGGGCATCGCGCCGATGGTGGTGCTGCATCATTTTTCCAATCCGCCGTGGATCAACGCCGCCGGCGGCTGGACCAACGCCGAGGCCATCCCGGCGTTTGTCGATTTCGCCACGAAGCTCGTGGAAGCGCTGCGCGAGCACGTCCGCTTTTGGAACACGTTTAACGAGCCGGATACCTACGGGTGCTGCGGGTATTTGATCGGCGAGTTTCCGCCCTTGCAAAAATGGCGCGTGGATTCGTTCCGCGCGGTGGTGAGGAACATGGGCATCGCGCACGAACAAGTGTGCCGCATGATTCGCCAGGCAGGCAGCGCGCTGGGGAAAGTGGAAGCGGGCTTTTCCAAAAACTGGACTTTTTTCATTCCCTACTCGCGAACCTCGCCCTGGGACGCGATGATGGCCCGGCTGACCCACCGGCTTTTAAACCATTATGTCGTTCAATGCTTTCTCGGCGGCGAACGGAAGTCGGCTTCGACGTTCCTCGGCGTCAACTATTACGGGCGCATTCGTTTCCGCCGCCTCCAGCCGCTGGTCCCCACCAACGGTTACAGCCGCGAAGAACTGGGGCGCCTGGGCGTCGAGTGCGACGATATGCTGGAGCGCCATCCGGCCGGCCTCGAAGTGGCGCTGAACGAGTTGCATCGCGTCAGCGGCCTGCCGATTTACTTGACCGAGCACGGCTGCTCCTCCAGCGACGAGGCTTTTCGCGAGCGCGATTTGAAGGAGAATCTGGCCGCGCTGCACCGGACCATCGCCGGCGGCGTGGATGTGCGCGGGTTCTATTACTGGTCGCTGCTGGACAATTTCGAGTGGCAATTTGGCTACGACAAAAAGTTCGGGTTGCTCGGCGTCGATTTCAGCGACGAACGGCTGCCGCGCACGATGAAACCGCTGGCGTGGATTTATCGCAAGGTGTGCCTGGAGAATTCCATCGGCTGAATCGTCAAGGCTGCCGGGTTCTGAAAGAGTATGCCACCGGCGCCAGCGGCACGCCTTTTGCGCTGCGGAAGTTGTGGAACGACGCGCTGTTGAGGCCCAGATTATAGCTCCGGCCTGGTTTTAGTTTGACTGGCAGCACGCATGTCCTGCCGTCTTCGCTCCAGTGCGGTTTCGCGCCGGCGGCCACTTCGGGGAAATTTGGCCCGCCGCCGCACCAGGACATGCCGCCGCCCATCGGAACATCAAAGGTGACGCGCAATTCCGACAGGGCCGGGTCCACATCCCCTGCCTCGTTGGCGGGATTCATTTCGACAATCTCCGGCGATTTGCGGGCGGAGCCGGTGAACGCGGGGCCTTCAATGGGTATGCCCGGCAGAGGTTGCTGAGCGAGCCGCTCCAGCGCGGCAGTCAGCAGATCGTCGCGTTCTCCTAAAAACGCACCGGGCGCGGGCGTGAAAGGAATTTGCGGCTGGAAACCATGCCCGTCCAGCAGCGTGCCATCCGGCAGGTAATCAATCCATTGCGGGACGCTCACAGTCATATCGAGCGGGAGCTTGATGATTTTGGGATTGCCGCTGGAACCGCCGGTGTGATCGCCCATGGTCGTGACCAGCGGATCGCCCGTCATCATGCCGACAAACGATTCGTCGCTGCTCAAGCATTTCTGCCCGATGAGCAGGATGACTGGGCGGTCATAGCGCCACGGGCCGCCGGGCTTGATGACGCGCGGGTATTTCTCCGTCAAGTCCGTGTGGCTGGGGCCGTTGCGGAACTGGCTGTAGGCGTAGGTGAAATTCTTCTCGACGAACCTGGCGGCGAATTGTTCGGCCAATTTGTCGCTGCCGCCGCCATTCAAGCGGACGTCAACAATCAATCCCCGCGTGTCGCGCATTTTTTCCAAAGCCTCGGCGCATTGGGCCGGGACGGTATCATCGTCCCATCCGAAGATGGCGATGAAGCCAATGTGATTCTGCGTCACGGCCCAAATGATGCGTCCCGTCTCCTTGGGGATGCCGCCGAGGATGGATTTGCAGGCGTGGGGATTCGCGTTGTCTGGCCTTGGCCTCGAATAGACGGGCACGGGCACGCCCGCCAGCGTCAGCCAGACATGCAAATCGTGCAAGTTCTGGAGCATGTCGGCGCAGGCAAGGGCGCATTCTTCGGCGGATTTGCAGTTTAACATTTTGGGCCGGTGTTGCTCGCGCAGCTTCGCCCAATCGACTTCCGGCCGGATGGTGAACATGGCGTAACTTTGGTCAAACGCGTCCCAGAGTTGGTCGAACGCGGCCTCGGCCAGTTTCGGCTGGAACGCGGTCGGTTCGGCCGCGGGCTGGGTTTCCTGAGCTGAAGAGGCGTTCGGCAGGAAAATGAAGCAGGCGGCCGCGACGATGCAGGCGAAGGCGGCCACATGATTCCATTTGATGGCCATGCCGAGATAGAAGACGGCGAAAACGCTGAAGACCGTCAGCGTAATGATTTCCTGCGCTACCTTGAGCTGGGCGGGCGCATAGACGTTGCTGCCCCAGCGGTTGGCCGGGACCTGGAGGAGATACTCGAAGAACGCGATGCCCCAACTGACGACCACGACCTCCCAGAGCGGGCGGTTCTTGAATTTCAAGTGCCCGTACCAGGCGAAGGTCATGAAGACATTGGAGCAAGTCAATAGTACAAACGGAAGCCAGCGTGAATGTGTCATACAAACAAATTAAAGCCGCACCGGAATGCCGCGCGAGGCGAGATGCCTTTTGACGTCCGCCACCGTGTATTCGCCGAAGTGAAAGATGCTCGCCGCCAGCACGGCGTCGGCCTTGCCCTCCAGCAACACCTCGGCCATGTGTTCCAGCCGGCCCGCGCCTCCGCTGGCCACCACCGGCACGCCGACCGATTCGCTGATGCGCCGCGTGATTTCCAAATCAAATCCCGCCTTGGTGCCGTCAGCATCGATGCTGTTGAGCACGATTTCGCCCGCGCCCAGCGCGACCGCCTCCTTGGCCCAGGCAACGGCCTCGCGCCCGGTCGTTTTGCGCCCGCCGTGGGAGAAAACTTCCCACCGGCCCGGCGCGACTTTCCGGGCGTCGATGGAGACAACAATGCACTGGCTGCCGAATTTTTCCGCGCCCTGGCGAATGAGATCGGGGTTGGCCAAGGCGGAGGAGTTGATGCTCGTTTTGTCCGCACCCGCGCGCAGCATGGCGTGCATGTCCTCGACCGAATGCAACCCGCCGCCGACGGTGAGGGGCATGAAACATTGGTCGGCCGCGCGCTCGATGACATCGATCATGGTGGCGCGCCCGTGGGCGCTGGCGGTAATGTCGAAGAAGACCATTTCGTCGGCGCCCTGTTCGTTGTAGCGCATGGCCAGATCGACGGGGTCGCCGACGGCGCGCAGTTCGCCGGCTTCCGCGCGGCCAAATTGGACGCCGCGGGTGACTTTGCCGTCATGAACATCGAGGCACGGAATGACACGTTTTGCGAGCATATGTTTCTTAGTCCTAATCTTACCTCTAATTCTAATCTGCGAGAGGATTAAGAGTAGGAGAGGAAAATACCATCCCTTTTTCGCAAAGGTGAAATTGGCGCCATTCTCGCTTTATCGCCCACTTTGTAAGGACAAAACATGAATGACAGCCTGATGGCAACCAAAGCGAAGTTTGCCTTTACCTCTGGGGAGTTGCCTGACCATCCTCTTTTCCAGGGAATGGGGGAACGAGACCGCCACATTTTGGCGGAATGCTCCATGCAAGCGACTTTCGAGCCGGGCACTCTGGTGGTGGAGACCGGCGAGCCGGCCAATTGCTTTTACCTCGTCATCCGGGGGAAGATTGGCCTGGAGACGCCCGGCGCGCGCTCGCCGTTGCGCGTGCAAACCATCGGCGCGGGAGACGTGCTGGGTTGGTCGTGGCTTTTTCCGCCGTATTACTGGCCGCTCAACGCCATGTCCGAGGAGCGCACCGAAACGATCTTTTTCTTTGGCAGCCGGCTATTGCAGGAATGCGACCGGAACCACGATTTTGGCTACGAACTTTTCAAGCGCCTGTCCCGCATCCTCATCAGCCGCCTGCAATCAACCCGGTCCAAGTGGATCGAGACCGCCCAATTTACCCCGCCGCGCTCGGGCCTGCCGGCGGATTACTTGATTATTTGAACGCCTCACCCGGTCGAGGATTTTCTGGATGTCGCCGTTCTTATGGGTTTTGTGGGAGCCGTTGACTGTCTCGCGGAAAAGTGCGGCCAGCTCCGGGGAATCTTTATTGATATCAATCATACTTTGCGCGCGTCACGAGCGTCGTTTTAACCGTAACGATATGGCGCGGTGAGCGTAAAGGTATTCGCCAAGTGCCGAACTTCGCCGACCTCGCCATCTGCCAGCAGCACTTCGACAACGTCAAACCGAATTTTGATGGGAGGGTTTTTCAGAAGGCGCAGATAATCAAAAGCGCAACGGGTCAGGCGCAGGCGTTTGCGGGCATTGACTGCCGCGGCCGGGCGCGTCCAGCCGCCGCGCGCGCGCGCTTTGACCTCCACGAAGACCAGGCAATCGCCATCGCGAAAAATCAAGTCGATTTCACCCCGCCCGGAATTGAAATTGGCGGTCAGGAATTTTAATCCGCCGCGGTGAAGATGCTCCTTCGCCGCGCGTTCGCCGGCCCGCCCGTGGCGATGCTGCACCGGCCCTGCCTCCGGCGCGCCCCAGCCGATGAGTTTTTTCAGGGGGCCGAGATTCACTCAAACAATTCTTCCTGCACCGGGCGAAAAGGCGCGAAGGAACGCCGGTGAATCGGGCAGGCGCCGAGGCTTTTGATGGCCGCCAGATGTTGCGGCGTCCCGTAGCCCTTATGCTCGGCGAATCCGTAGCCGGGATACACTTGGTCCAATTCCAACATGCGGCGGTCCCGTCTGACCTTGGCCAGGATGCTGGCGGCGGCGATGGAATAGCTCAACGCGTCTCCGCTCACGATGGCCGTGTGCGGAATCGTCATTGATTTGACTCGCAGGCCATCGACCAGCGCGTGTTCGGGGGCGGGTTGCAATTGGGCCAGGGCGAGGTTCATCGCGCGATGGGTCGCCTGCAAGATATTGATGCCATCAATGGCGTCCGATTCGACATGCGCGACGGCGTATTGGAATTCGGAATGGGACGTAAGCTCGGCGAATAATTCCTCCCGCAACTCGGGCGCAAGCTGTTTGGAATCGTTGATCCGCCGCAAAGGTTTGGGCAATCCGCCGCGCAGCCATTCCAGCGGAAAGACCGCAGCCGCCGCGAAGACCGGCCCCGCGAGGGGCCCGCGTCCGGCCTCATCAACGCCGGCGATGCGGCTGAGACGAAGCTCGAGCAATTCGAGTTCGAATCGAAAGCGCTTGAAAAACTTCTTCGCCACGATGGCGCCAACTTTGAAAGAAAAGCAGCCGCCCGCGCAATCAAAATTTCAAGCAAGCGATTCCTTCCCAACCGCGCCGTTCCTGCTTAACATGGGGCCACTTGATGAAAGACCTGTTGCGCGCGCTCAAGTATTTTCGCCCGGATGCGTCACGAGTGGCCGGGGTCTTTGTTCTGCTGCTCATCAGCGTGGCGCTCAATGTTCTCAAACCCTGGCCCGTCGGCCTGCTGATCGACTCGGTGCTGGGAACGAAGCCGCTGCCTGGATTGCACCAGTTCGTGCCGGCTTCGGCCAGGCCCGCGATGATTCTGTGGCTGAGCCTGGCGATTTTTATTTTGCATTTCACGCAGGGCGCTTTTTCAGCGGCGCAGAATTATTATTCCATCCAGGCCGGCCTTCGCGGACTGGCGAGATTGCGCGGGGAATTATTCGAGCGGCTCCTGCGGCTTTCCTTGCGGGCTCAGCAAAGCGCGACGGCGGGAGACCTGATTTACCGCGCGTCGTGGGACACGTATGCGGTGCAGACGTTGTTCCAGCAAGGGCTGGTGACATTCGTGACTGCCTCGCTGTCGCTGGTGTTCATGGCCGGCATTATGGCGCGATTAAATCTGCCTTTGACATTGGTATCGCTGGCGCTGGCGCCGTTGCTGATCATCAGCTTGCGGTATTTTGGCGCGGTCATGCGGTCGCGGACGGCGCGGGCGCAACAGGCCGACAGCGCGGTGGCGGCTCTGGTGCAGCAGGGATTGGCCGCGCTGCCGCTGACGCAAGGTTATCTGCGGGAGGAAGTGGAGGCGGCCCGGTTTCGCGCGGAGGCGGAACGGTCGCAAAACGAGCGGCTCTCGCAGCACGGCGCGGAATTGGGCTACGGCTTCGCGGTGGCGGTGATATTCGGCTGCGGGACGGCAGTGACGACATGGCTCGGCGCCCGGCAGGTCATGGCTGGCGCGCTGACGATCGGCCAGTTGTTTATTTTTCTTTCCTACCTGGTTCTGCTCTACGAGCCGTTGAGCCAGTTATCCTGCGTCGGCGCGACGGTCGCGGGCGCGCTGGCCGGGGCGCGGAGGATTTTCGAGATACTTGACACACCGAACGAAATCAAATCGCCAGCCCCGGCCGGCAAGACATCCAGCGCGGGGGGGATCGCGTTTCACGACGTTTCATTTTCCTATCAACCGGGCTGGGACGTGCTGCGCGGCGTGTCCTTTTCACTGGCGCGCGGCCAGTCGGCCGCGATTGTGGGGCCAAGCGGAGCGGGCAAGACGACGCTCCTGCTGCTTCTGCCGCGGTTCCTTGATCCGGCGGGCGGCCGGGTGGAGTTGGGCGGATTGGATTTGCGGCAATGGGACCTCAAGGAACTGCGCCGGGGAATCGGGCTGGTTTTTCAAGAGCCAATCATTCTGCCGGCCACGGTGGCGGAAAACATCGGCTGCGGCAAGCCGGGCGCGGGCGCGGAGGAAATCGCGGCGGCGGCGCGCGCGGCCAACGCGATGGATTTTATTGACAAGCTTCCCGGAAAATTCCAGGCCCGCATCGGCGAAGGGGCGGCCCGGCTGAGCGCGGGCGAACGCCAGCGCATCAATCTGGCGCGCGCCTTTCTCAAGGATGCGCCGATTATTCTGCTTGACGAACCGACCAGCGCGCTGGACGCGGAAAGCGAGGGGCTGATCGCGGAGAGCCTGCGAGCCTTGTTGCGCGGGCGCACGGCATTAATGGTGGCGCACCGCCCTGCCACCATTGCCGGATTCGAGCGGGTCGTCGTGCTGGAGGATGGCCAATTGACGGAGATGGGCGGGGCGGGGGAATTGCGCGGCCGGGGAGGATATTTCGCGCGGCTTTTCCCCTGATGGCCCATTAGGTAGTTGTTCGCCCCATTTGACGGGGAGCGGCTTAGGTTCAAGAATAGGAAGGAAACGAAAATTAACGAAACGAACCGCAAACTGAAAGGAATCTTATGACGCGCTACGAAACACCGACCGCCTTGAAAAATGACGCCCGCACTTTGGCCGACGAGGCCCGCGCTTTTCTGGAAGCGACGGCCGATATAACGGACCAAAAAGTCACGGAAGCTCGCGAGCGTTTGAACGTGGCCCTGGAAAGCGGCAGGGAAGCCTGCGCGACCTTGCGAGAAAAAGCGAGCCAAGGGGTCCAGGCCGCGGATCAGGCCATCCGCAACAACCCCTACCAGTCCGTCGCCGTGGCTTTTGGCATCGGCGCCCTGCTGGGGTTTCTGCTCACCCGCCGCACCGAATAAAGTGGGTGACGGGCTATGAGCGAGACTTTCTCACCGTTCAGCGAGATTCGAGCCGCGTCCGGGCGCATGGCCAAACGCGCCCTGGACGCCGGCGAGAACCGATTGCAATTGTTGTTGCTGGAGGTTGAGGAGGAACGCGAACGGCTTTTAATGGCGCTGCTGATGGCGCTGTGCATGGCGACATTCGCGCTGCTGGCGGGAGTCGCCCTGACCATAGTCGTTCTTCTGGTGTTTTGGAATACCGCGCCCCTCGTCGCGATGATTGTATTAACGGCTGTTTATGCCGGGATGGCTCTATTTTTCTACGCGCGCCTCGCCCGGTTGCGGCGCGAGTGGGAGGCTTTTGCTGAAACCCTGGCGCAATTGCGAAAGGACCGCGAATGGCTGGCCGAATTGCTTCGCTAGACAAATTGCAAACACGCAAACGATGCCTGCTCCTTGAAGCGGAAGTTCATCGGGCGCAAATGACTCAGGATTGGGGGCGCATTAAAACTGCCGTCCATCAAGCCAAGGGGATGGCTCGGACGGCGAAGCCTTGGCTCACGGCCGCAGGCATGGCGATAGCGGGGTTTTCCGCCTATCGGAGCATGCGCGCGGCGCGCGGCCAGAAGGGGTCATTCTTCTCAAAACTGCTGGGCGGGGCGTCGTCCCTGACTTCCATTTTCCGTTTTCTGCTGCGACTGCGTCCGCATTGACGGGTTCTGTTGCCGCAGCGTTTTCTCTGCCTGCAGCCAATTTTCCAGGTCGCGCCCTTGCTGCTCTCCGCTGTCCATGTAAATTTTGTGGGCCAGCGCGGCGATTTGATCGGGCGCGGGATTGTTCGTTTTAACGTCTGATGACTTCATAGTTTGCATAACAGAGGCAAAATACATCCTATCACTGCTGGCGGCATGGGGAGAACGCCCCAGTAAATTTAATGAATAGGCGGCGGCGAGGCCGGCGGAATGATCTGAACACCGCTGCCGACGGGAATGAAGACGCCCGGCGTCCCAGTGGAGGGCACACCGACAAGGCTTGAGCCGGCATTAATCGCGGCCGAACTGACAAATGTGTCGAGAATCACCTCCAGGTAATGGTCAATATAACTGTAAGGCGAGACCGGCACATAGACGATGTCACCCGGCTCCAGCGGCATATCCGCCGCGCCGCCATGCAGGATGCGCTTGAGATTCACCACCGCCAGGCGCGGTTGGGCCAGCGAGCCGCGCACGACTCCGACATGCGTCAAATAGGCTTCCTTTAACGTGCCGTAAGCCCCGGCCACCGCTCCCGCTACCGTCATTCCCTCGTGATACGGCACCAGGCGCGGCTCCTCGACGGCGCCCAACACATAGACATCGCGCGAGGCTGCCGACGGGAAATAAATGAAATCATCGGGTTCCAAATAAATATTCTGGGACATGTCGCCTTCGAGCAATAGCTTCTCAAAATTGACCGGCAGGCACTTGCCTTGGCGCACCACGAAACTGCGTTTTAAATCGGCCAGCTCTTCGCCGACGCCGGCCGCCTCCTGGTCCCGGTAGGATGTCAAACTCATGGTGCCGCCCGCCAGCGAGATGGCTTCCAGCACCGTCATCGGCCCCGTCATGGGATAGACGCCCGGCGCCTGCACCCTCCCAAGCACCCAAACGTGCTGGCTGTTGACCTCGCGCAGGATGATGGACACTTTGGGCGGCTCGCGGACGTATTGGGAATAGTTCGTTTCCAGCAGCGCCTTGGCCTGCGAAAGTGTCAGCCCCCAAACATCCAGGCCCGGCAGCAGATCGAAGTAAATTTTGCCGTCCGGCGCCACAATAGTGGTGACCTTGGTCGGAGTTTCTCCCACCAGTTGGATTTCCACGCGGTCGCCGGGCCCCAGTGTAAACGGCTCCGGCGGCGGCTTGAGCCAAGCGGGATCAAGTGTGTTCGTGCCGGCGAAGTTGGTGACAATGCCCGTGACCGGGGCGGCCGCGATCGGCGGAAAATTTGGCGGCGCGTGCGCGCAGCCCGCCAAAGCCACCGCCAGCGCCGCGCAACCTATGCTGGTCCAGAGACTCTTCATTGGGCGAAAGGCTGGATGACCTTCGTATCGACCCACTGCGTGATGAAGCCTTGGATAAATGCGGTCGCAGCCAAGTCGGCCAGTTCCTCAACCCGGACAAAAGGCCTCGGGCTGATGTAAATAATATCTTTGGGCTGGAGGCGGAAATCGGTAATCCGGGCGCGGACAATGTCCGAGACATCGACGGCGAACCTTTGCGGCGCGTCAAACGATCCGCGCACAACCAGCACCCGCGAATGGTAAGCGCGTTGCGTGAACCCGCCGCGGGCGGCGATGGCCGTGATGATCGTTTGGTTCGGTGTGTAGCCCACCGGCCCCGGCAGCCGGACTTCCCCGACAACGTACACCTCCGGCGTGGTCGCGCCCGCGATGTAAATGTAATCATTAGGTTCGACGGGGACGTTTTGGGACAGATCGCCGGACGCAAAGAGCTTCTCGAAATCGAGCGGAAGCCGTTTGCCGCCGCGCGCGATGAAGCTGCGCGAAAAATCCGCCAGGTCCACCACATTGCGATCCACCAGCCCGTTCTCAAATCCTTTGGCGCGCGCGATGGCTTCCAGCACCGTGATGGGGCGGTCCAGGATAAACGCGCCTTTGAGCATGACTTTCCCCAGCATGTAATACCTTTTGCTGCGGAACGCCACAGGAGTGATCATTGTGTGTGGCGCGCGATAATACTTGCCCAGCTCCTTATCCATGTGGTCGCGCAATTCATCGATGGTCAAGCCGCTGGCCATGATGTCCTGCGCTTCCAGATAAGTGACGCGGCCATCCGGCGCGATGGCCACTTCCTGCACCGCCAGTTCCGGCTGGCCAAATAATCCAAAATTCAAGACATCGCCTGGCCCGAGAGTCAAGTGTTGCTGCCATTCCGCCCGTTGCCAGGGATGAACAATGGAAAAAGATTCGTTGGTGCGCGGCGCGGCAACCGCCGGCGCATTCGTCGATTGCGCGCGCGCGGCCGTCGCGGCCAGCGAGCAGAGCAAGGCCGCGCAGGTGACCCAGCGGGGAAACCGCCGCCGGAGTGTTGAGATCATTTCCCGGTTGAGCACGGCGCCAACGAGTTTGCATCGGGCATCCCGGAGCGTTTCCAATTGGTCGCGCGTGGTGGCGGCCCTCGCCTGGCTTGCATCGGCCAGCCATACAAGATTGGGCAGGCTCGACCCAAGCAGGACCGTCTCCGGCATGTGCGCCGGCGGCAGTTCCACAAGAATCACAATGTTCTCAATCTTCCGCCAATGATCCAGCGCCTCCTGCCATTGCTGCCGCCGCTCGCGGTTCCACACCCAGCCTGGCAAGGGGATGTGAACGACCGGCTGTGAATTCGGGTCGGTCAGCTTTTCCGTGATTTGCCCCGGAGAATTCAACGCGCCGACGTCGCGTTGCGCGAGTTTGTCCGCCGAGTCGGGCGCGATTCCGTCACTTGGGTCTTTGGCGTCAAGGCCTTCGGATAATAGATCGCCCGCGTGCGCGGCGCCTGGGATTTCGTCCGGCCCAGGCGGGCGGGTCGCGATTGTCAAGACGCGAAAGCCGGTCAAGCTCGCCGCTTCCGCCAGAAGATGAATCCAAGTGGAGCGGCCCTCGCCTTTGGCGGAGGAAGTGAACCCGCAGACCAGCCCGTGATGAGCGGTTGGGGCAAGGCGGCCCTGCAATAGAGTCCACGCGCGGAAGGCCCATTGCTTTTGCGCCTCCTTGTTCATTTTCTTCATGTCGCCCAAAGCTGTCAATACTGGCAATCGCGTGACGCGTTTGACATCGTCCGCCGTCTTCAATCGGCCATCGATGAATTCCACCAGCAATACCAAGATAAGGCTGCCGGCCAATCCCGCGAGCGCGCCTATCGCGGTCACGGCGGCGATCTTCATGCGACGGTGATTCGTGCGCACAGTCTTGAGGTCCGCCGGGGCGAACACGCGCGCCTCTCCAGGCGGATTGGCCACGTACAATTCCGCCTCGCGCTGGCGGTTGACCAATTGCACCCGGCCCTCCTCCAGGGAGAGCAGCTTGGCGCGAATGATATCCACTTCAGGATTGAGAGTCGGCGCCGGGGCCGGAGCCGCCGCCGGGGCTGCGGCGGCTATTTCAGGCATGGCGGCCAGCGTGTTGGTCGAGTCCGAGGCAATTTGCGTTTTTAACGCGTTGACCTCGGCCCGTTTCTGCTGCACCAGCGGATTGAGCTCGGTGTCTTTGGACAAGAGAATGGCCAGTTCGCCCATGGCCGCATTGAGCTTTTCCATCTCCATCGCGACAAGCGGAGAGGGCCGCGACGGAGTGGCCAGCGAATGGCTCAACTCGTTCAATTGCCCGCCGATTTGAGCGACTTTATTGGTGATTTGCGGCGGCAGGGCCATGGTGTGGAATTCCTTGTCGAGTCCGACGATGTCCTGGTCCATTTCCCCAACTTGCTTGCTGAGATACGAATCCGCCGCCTGCCGGACTTCCTGGGCCTGCATCGCGCGCAAGTATTCCACCGCATTAGTCAAATAAATATTAAGCAGGTCCACCGCTTGTTGCGCCGAGCGGTCGGCAAAGGCCACGTTGACCAGGTCGGAGGCGTCGTCCGGGTCAATCTTGATTTGCCGGGCGAAAATTTGCGGCGGAATGGGCGGATTGGCTTTGGCCCCGACCCGCTGCAAAAGGTCCGGCGCTTGAATGAGGCCGGCGAAGGTCTCCGGCGACATCGGGCCGTCCTGCTTGAAGAAATCGCTAATGCCGGGCGTGGCGTAGCGAAGCAATTGGGCGGTGGCGGTGAATTTTGGCCCGACGAATTTCCACGCCAGCAGGCCGAGCGCGGCCGCGCACAGGACTGCCCCAGCCGCGAGCCACGGCCAGCGGTTGGCGACCAAATCGATCACTGTCCAAAGTTCAATGCGAGGAGCAGCCCGTTTAGTGTCTGGAGACGGTTCCATTTCAATAATAGCCGCATCCAGAGTAGGGCATTTCCCGTTTGAATTTAGTAGGTAGATACCTTAGTGAGCCGATCCCAGGACCCCACGCGCAGAAAGGACTGGAAATTGGGGTTAATAGCCCACTTCACTCGCGCGCCTGCCCGTTCTACGCTTGGCCGATGATGCAAAGCGCGCCTGCCAAACAAGAATCCATCCAGGTTTCCATTGGCATCGTCGCTTGGAATGAGGAAGCCGGGCTTGGCCCGATGCTGCGCTTCCTTTTTGAGCAATCGATCTTCCAGGAACTCAATGGCTGCGGTTGGAAGTGCGAAGTTATTTGCCTGGCGAATGGCTGCACGGATCGCACGGCCGAAATGGCAAAGGAAATATTCGCCGCGCATCAGCGCGAGCATCCCGAACGCGCTGCTTTCCGGCTGCGAGTGGCCGAATTGACCGAGCGCGGCAAGCTCAATGCCTGGAACCAATTCACGCACGCGCTCTCCGCCAGGGAGGCGCGCTACCTGTTCCTGATGGATTCCGACATTTTGATCCACCGCCGGGAAACGCTGTGGAACATGCTGCGCGCGCTGGAAGAAGACGCTGAGGCCAACATCGCGGTGGATCGGCCGCGCAAAGACATTCTTTTCAAGCAGCGCAAGTCCGTGTGGGACCGCTTGTCGCTGGCGGCGTCGCGGCTGACCTCGGCGGCGGAAGCGCAATTGTGCGGCCAGCTTTACTGCATTCGCGCCGCGACCGCGCGCAACATTTACCTGCCCAAAGACCTCGGCGCCTGCGAGGACGGATTTATCAAAACGCTCGTTTGCACGGATTTTTTGACCCGGCCCTCCAGTGCGCGGCGCATTCGCGTGGCGGACGAAGCGGAGCATATTTTCGAGGCTTACACCTCGCCAGCCGCCATTCTCAAAAACCAAAAGAGGCAGATCATGGGGCAGACCGTCATCCACGTGCTGGTGGATGGTTACCTCAAAAATCGGCCGGTCGCGGAACGAGAACAACTGGCCGCCACCATGATGGAAATGGACCGCACGGACCCCGCCTGGCTC
Organism: Verrucomicrobiia bacterium; assembly: GCA_036501625.1. Taxonomy (GTDB): domain Bacteria; phylum Verrucomicrobiota; class Verrucomicrobiia; order Limisphaerales; family Palsa-1400; genus Palsa-1400. The sequence goes on along the minus strand of DASXZY010000041.1, from coordinate 96,332 downwards.
AAAAGGCTCATTCGCCAGCATCTTCAACAGGCGCGCTTCTGCTGGCGCCTCTATCCGCGAATGAGCGGGGCCGCCTTGCGGCGGCTCGAACGGCTCAGGCTCCTGGAGCGCGTGGCTTGTTTGCCGGCGGCGATGGCCAGTTCGCTGCTCACGCTGGTTTCCGGACGGATGGCCTTTGCCACTTTGAAAGCCGGCTCCACTGATTATTGGCCGCAAGCGCAAAGGCGCGGCCTCGAGAAAGTTTAATTATGCAAGGAACAGTCCCACAAAAAATTGGCCGCGTCGTGGCAAACCTATGCCGCCACCCGGAATACGTGCCGCGCTGCGTGGCTCACAACGTCTTCGGGCGCAAATCCCCTGCCGACCTGGAATTGCCCTGGTTCGCTTACGGAGCCATCGATTTCCTCGATGGCTTTCTGAAACCGCACATGACCGTCTGCGAATATGGCTCCGGCGGTTCCACCCTGTTTTTCGCGCGTCGCGTCAAAAGCGTCCATTCCATTGAGGATAACGCGGCCTGGCACGATTTGGTTTCGCAACGGCTGTGCGACAAGTCCATTGACAATGTGACCATGGTCCTCCACCCGTTCGATTTCAAGAATCCAGCCGGCTTCGAGAAGTCTGACTATCTCCACGCCATTCCCGACGAGAAGTTTGATGTCATTGTGGTCGATGGCAGCGAGGAATGGACGCGCGTCCGGCCGGTGTGCTTTGACAAGGCGCAGAAGCACGTCAAGAAGAACGGGATCATCGTGGTCGATGATTCGTGGCGCTACCCGGAAATTCGCCAGGGGCACGCGGCCGCGCGCTGTGAGATATTCCAAAGTGTCGGTCCTTGCCGGCCCGGCGTGACCAGCACGGACGTGTACTTCTATTGAATGGCCCGATGCTCCATGCGGACCGTTCATGTGCTGAGAAAACTTGACCGCGCCGAATGGGGCGGCACCGAGACGGCGCTGGAAAGGCTCTTTGAGGGATTGCGCCAAAATGACATCGAGGCTGTCGTTTACAGCCCCCGCCTGCCGGGGCCGGCGGAGCGCGAAGCCCCGGAGATTCGGCGTTTCCGCGCGTTTGTGCCCATCGCGGGCCTCTCGGCGCGGCGGCGGCGCCAGCTTCTCTCCGTCGGCGGCAATCTGATGTCGTTTGATCTTCCCGGCTTGCTGTGGCGCGAACGCGACGCCGCCATCATGCACACGCACACATTGGGCCGGATTGGCGGGATTGCCCGGCTGGTGGCCAGGCGCCGCCGCATTCCCTTTGTGGTGTCGATTCACGGCGGCGTGCTGGACTTGCCGCAAAATGTCCGGCGGGAGTTTAACGCCCCCAGACGCACGGGCTGGGAATGGGGCCGGATTTTTGGCTGGCTGCTCGGCGCGCGCCTTCTCTTTCGCGATGCCGATTGCATTATCACTTGCAATGAAACGGAGGCCGCCCTGCTCAGGAAAAGCCATCCGAACAATCGCATCGTCGTCCAGCCGCACGGGGTGCCGCTCTCCCAATACCAGGCGGACTGCAAAGCGGCCGCGCGGGCCGCTTTCCCGCAAATCGCCGGGCGGCCCATGTTGCTGTGCGTCGGGCGGATTGACCCGATCAAAAACCAAAGCTGGCTCTTGGAACAGGCGCCCGCCCTTTTTCAGCGTCATCCAAAGGCCGTCATGGTACTGGCCGGCCCTTGCACGGATGAGCCTTACGGAGAATTGATTGGGCGAAAGATCGAAGAGCTTGGCCTGAAGGGCCGCGTTCTTTTGACAGGCGGCATGCCTTCCAACGATCCGCGTTTGATCGGGCTGATGCAGGAAGCGGGCGCCGTGCTCCTGCCATCTCTCTCCGAAACTTTTGGGCTGGTCATTCTCGAAGCCTGGGCGGCTGGCGCCGTGGTGATATCCAGCCGCGCCTCCGGCCCGCGCGCGTTAATCCGCGAAGGGGAGAACGGGTGGCTCTTTGGGCTGGACGATCCGGCGCCCTTTCACGCAGCCGTGGACCGCGCGCTGTTTGACCCGGCTGAGGCCCGGCGCATGGCCCGCGACGGCGCAAGTGTCAGCGAGCAGCACAGCCTGGCGGCCCTGGCCGGCCGGTTGGGCAAGCTTTACGAGGAGCTGATCCGGGAGAAACAATGCGCTACGTAATCCTCCGCGATGACGACACCAACGCGCTGACCCCGCCCCATTGCCTGGAGCAGCTTTACCGCCCGTTCTTATATCGCGGCCTGCCCGTCAATCTGGCCACGATCCCTGAAGTCGATGTCAAAACCCGGATGGCGGACGGGAAGCCGGAAGGATTCCTGTTTCTTGATGGCAATGGCGCGACGGCCGAAAAGATGCCCATCGGCTCGAATGCAAAACTTGTCAACTATTTAGTGGGGAATCCGGGATATCACATCGTCCAGCACGGATGCCACCACGACGAGTTGGAATTTGACCGCTCGGACCGGGCGGAGGTGGCAAGGCGTCTTGAGCGCGGCGGGCGGTTTTTGCAGGAGGCCGGATTTGCGAGGCCGGAAACGTTCGTCGCGCCCTACGACAAGCTTTCGCGCGAGAGCATGGCCGAAGCCGCCGCGCGCTTCCGGGTTCTTTCAACGGGATGGTTTGAGTTCGGCCGGCTGCCGTATGCGTGGTGGCCGGAATACGCCGCCAAAAAGCTCCGCCGCGCCGAGCATTGGCGCGTGGGCGGGACATGGCTTCTCTCCCATCCCGGCTGCCTTCTTTCGTATCACCGTCCGCGCGGGAACATCCTTGAAGCCATCATTCAACGCGTCGAGACGCACGCCCTGACGGTGCTGGTCACACACTGGTGGGAATATTTCCCTGGCGGCCATCCGGATCAGCCGTTCATTGAGGTATTGCATCAAACGGCCAGTTTCCTGGCCAGCCGCCCGGATGTGAAAGTGATCTCTTTCGCCGAGCTGCCCAGCCTTGATGGCAATACTATCTTTTGACGATGATCGGCTGGGTTTGCATGGGCTGCTGGTCTTCCTTGAGCCGGTAGAGCCATTCGGCGACGCGATCCAGCCAGGGATTGTCTTCGCTGGCGGCGCGGCGTTTGGGGTGCAGCGAGCAAAGAAGAAATTCGTCCTCCACTTGGCTGGCCTGCCCGGTTTGCCAATGAAGCTGGGTGTCGCCCCAGACCAGGCAATGGCTGATCCGCACGTACTGCCCGACAAACGTGGACGCCCCGATGACGCTATTCTTGATTTCGACGTTAGGCTCGATGAACGCGCCGTGTTCCACCACGGCCGAGGGGCCAATGACCGCTCCGGCGCCGATATACACGTGGTCGCCAATCCAGCAGGGGGCCGCGAGGCGGGCATCACGCGCAATATGGCCGTGCAGTCCGGCCCACACGCCCGGCTGCAACTCCCGCATTCCGACGCGCTCCGGCGTGAGCGCGCTCGGCATCCACGCTTCGATGGCGTTGAACCAGTGTTGATAGCTGGCGAACAGCGGATGCTCCGGCCGCCCCGGGAAATGATCCATGACCGTCGCCGGCGCGCCATATTCCTCGGCGGCATGTTCCGGAATCGCTTCGGACGGAGTTTCTTTGACCTCGACCTCCAGGCCCCAGCGGGAACCGCTGCCAATGATTTTGCGGACCTTATCCGCGCGGTCGCTGGCCAGCAGCGCCACTTGCTTGACGCCGGCGCAGGCCAGGTGGCTCATCCAGTATTCCACCAGCCCATGGCCCAGCGCGAGGGTGACCGCCAGCGGCGTCTCCGCGGAAAGAAGCGGGACTTCGCGGCGCGGGCCGGGGCAGATCAGGACGGACTTCATTAACATGCGCCCTTTCCAGAAAGAACCGCGGGAACGGTGCGCGTCAGGATCGAGAGGTCCGTCCAGATGCTTTGGCGTTCGATATAATTGACATCCAATTGCACCTGGCCGGAGAAATCGATGTTGGCCCGGCCGCTGATCTGCCAGATGCAGGTGATGCCTGGCTTCACCGCCAGGCGCCGGCGGTCAGCGGGTGAGTACTTGGCCACTTCGCGCGGCAGCGGCGGGCGCGGCCCGACCAGGGACATGTCGCCAATGAGCACGTTGTAAAGCTGCGGCAGCTCGTCGAAGGAAAACTTGCGGAGCCATTTTCCCACGCGGGTAATGCGGGGGTCGTCCTGAATCTTGAACGTCACGCCGCAGCTATGCTTGTTCTTGCCCAGCAAATCGGCGAGGCGCTGCTCGGCGTTAAGGCACATTGAGCGCACCTTGAACATTTTGAACTCGCGCCCGTCCTGGCCGACTCGGGTTTGCGCGAAAAAGACCGGCCCGCCATCTTCCAGTTTGATGAAGAGGGCGATCAACAACAGCAGCGGGCAGGCCAGCGCGAGCATGAACCCCGCCGCCACAATGTCCAGCAGGCGTTTGGACCAATCGTCCCCATGTTCCAGCCATTGGGCGCGAAGGCGCTGCTGATAAACGTGAAGAATGAGCCAGCAGCGCAGGATGGGATTTCGCCCCATCGCGCATCGCCGGAGCAATAGCGGAGTAAGATTTTCAGGATTCATATGAGTGTTTGCGGGCTTCGCCGTTGGGCCGCCCGCAGGAGCGCTTGCTCAAACGGGCAAACTTGCCGCGAGGCCTCTTTTTGTTGGTTTGTTAACTCCCTCCCGCGCCGGCCCAGCCGCCGGGCGAGTTCTTTATCGCGGAGCAATTGTTCCATTCGCTCCGCAAATCGATCGGTATCCATCCACGGAACCAAAAATCCATTTTCGCCGTCCAGCAGCCATTCGCGGATGCCGCCCGCGTCAAAACCGACGACTGGCAGCCCGTGGCGCATTGCTTCGCGGCCCACCAACCCAAACGGTTCGGGCCACACAGAACTGACGGCCAGAAGGCTGGCTTCCTGGTAAAAATGCTTCAGCTCATCGCGCGGGACGAAGCCGTGAAACTTGACTCGCCCGGCCAATCCAAGGCGCTTCGACAAGGCTTCGCAATAAGGGCGGTGATTTCCTTCGCCCACGATGGCGGCCTGGAACGGAAAGTTGATTTTGGCCAGGGCGCGAAGGAGCAAGTCCACGCCCTTGCCGCGAATGACCTGGCCGGCAAAGAGGATGAGATTTTTGTTATCGAAGGAACTTTCATCCCCGGCAGGGCCGGCGTCGTGAACCGGCACTCGAACTTCGATTTTTGCGGCGTCAAATCCGTTGCGGGCCAGCTCCTCCTTTTGATATTCGGAATAGACCAGGAGGCAGTCGCATTTCCGGTTAAGTTCAAGTTCTCTTTTCTTGGCTTGATAGCTGACCCACTTAAAAGGCACGAGTCCGTCCGGGTTGCGGCCAATGGAAGCGAGGCACGGAAAGACACACTTCCAAGACGTGGGCCGCTGGCAGACCGCGCGTGTAAAATAATTATACTTGCCGCCCCTCATGCAATACATCCGATGGTCATGCACCCGGCGCACGAGCGGCGCGGGAGAGTCCAGCAGCGCTCCCAGCACGCCGAGATCGGGCAGGCTGTGGAAATAGACAACGTCGGGATTGAATTGGCGGGCGGCGTTGCGGGCGGCTTCGGAATTATCCCCGCCGGCCAGGGTGTAACGTTCGGCAAATGCTTGTTCCCAGGCCGCTTCGCCACGCCCGGTGCGCTCGGAATACAAAAGGCCAACCGCGTGCCCGCGTTCCTTCAAGGAGCCGGCGGCCAGCAGGATGTCGGCCTCCGCGCCGCCCATCGCGCCGCAGTACTGATGAACAAATAAAACCTTCATCGAAGCCGAGGCAGTCTTCGAGGGCGAATTTGTTACATTCTCTTGTCGGTCGTCCGTCATTTCGTAACAAATCTTAGTTTAACGCGCGGGATTTCACAGGTGGGTGAACAGAGAAAAGGGCATGGGCGGCTACCCCAAGAAAAATCCCTGACTCCCCCCTAATTTACTTCACTGTGACGTTGGTCGTGGCGAATACCCGGCACCCGTCAGGCCACTGGGCTTCCGCCTCGATCCAATGCGGCCCGGACGAGGAGGGAATGAAGCCAAACGATGCGCCGAAGACAGGGTCGGCACCGTCGGTTTCCCAGACGATGCGGGCGGCGGCGGGGTCCAGGCCGGGGGCGGAAAGCGTCAAACTGCAGTTGGTTTTGACCTGCAGCGAGTCCGGCAGCCCGGCGATGCTCCCGCTGGCGGACTTCCAGGGCTGGTCCTTGAGCGGCGTCTGGGCCATGAGCCACGCCAGATAAGCCAGCCCGCGGGCCTGATTGAGGATGACGAATTCCTGCGTCAGGTTGAAAGCGTCGCTCCAGCGGTCATAAAAAGGATAGGGATGGAGCGGGTCGCTGTCCGAGGGAAAGGAGAGTTCGCTTGGCTCCCGCTGGTACAAATCCAGCCAGCCGAGGCCCGCTTGGATGTTTCCCAGCGGCAGGCCCGTGGGCGGCAGCGCCTGGCGGCTGTTGAGTGCGAATTGATCGACCATCGCATGCTGGCGCTTCCAGCCCAGGCCGGTCAGGTAAGTGATATTGACAGGATTGCAGCCCTCTTCGTAGTTCAAATTGCTCATCAGCGCGGCCCGCATGGCTGGGCGCGGATCGTTCATGACCGGATAATCCAATTGCAAGGCCACCGCGAGATCGAAGGCCGCGTCGCTCGAAAAATACCAGCCAGCCGTGCCCGCGCGCTTGGTTTCATCGGGGAAACTGGCGCCGTAGGCGCTGTGGCGGGCGCGAATCAATTGATCTTGGCCGTCGGCCGCGATTTCCGCCTCGCACTCCTCCAGCAGCAGGCGGTTTAACTTCGTGATCGGCGCTCGGCCCGATTTGGCCGCGAAGGCGTAGCTGCGAATGGCGCAGCCGTAAGAGTCGCACAACCGCCACCAGCCCCACCGGCGTTCGGCTGGGTCGGCTGGGTGCAGCCATTCGAGGAGCTTCCGGTGAATTCTCGGGTCGCCGGTGGCCAGGTCCATTTCGCATGCCGCCCAGGCCAATTCATCGTCGTGCATAAATTCGTTGCCGTAATGGGTGATTTTCTGATAGGAACCGTCGATGCCGTATTTGGCGATGGCGCGCCCCAAAAAGGCCCATCCCTTCTTTGCTTTTTCCAGGTAAAGCGCGGCGGCTTCGGGAAATTCCCGTTTGAAGGCCGGTGACGACGCGCATTGGGCCAGCGCGGCCGTGGCGGCGGCAGTGACCGCCGTAGTTTTGGGAAAAACCACCTGCGGATCGCCGTGATCGGGCGTCACATTGTTTTCGTATTCGCGGTCGCGCGGATAGACCAGGAAGTAAAAGCCGCCATCGTCATCCTGCATCTTCGCCAGAAAGTCCGCCTCCCATTTGGCTTCTTCCAAGACGTCGCTTTTGCCATCGCCGCTTTCGGGCAGGCCGAGGTTGTCGAGATTTGTGACGCCGGGAAAAACATCCGCCGCGAACACGAGATAATGAATGAACGCAGCGCTATTGATGGTGTATTTGCTGTAATCGCCAGCGTCGTGGTGCCCTCCGTGAACATCGACCGGGCCGCGATTGACAAACGGGTAAAGGCTGGCGTCCACGTTCCGCAACGGCGGCGCCGTGTGGCGCGGATTGTCCTTAAAATCGGCCGTTTCCTTTGTCAGCACGGCATTGACCTCGTTAAAGTCGCCGGACATATCCGGCACGGCCGCCGGCGCCATATGGCACTCGGCATGGACAAAACGGGTAAAAGGCAGTTCATTGGCCGCGCCGCAGCGCTGATGGTAAATGCCTAAAGCGTAGGCGCGCGCGAAAGCCCCGGCCGCGTCAGCGCCAATTTGAAATGGAAACGACACACCCAGGCCCTTGACGCACAGCCGGTAAACACCGGGCGTGGTGAAGCTGGTAAAATCCGCCTCCAGCACCTGTTGATAGGCGGGATTCGGAAAGCCCAGGCCGGGACGCAGGCGCAACGGGCCAAGGAAGGCCTCCTGGCCCGAAACCGCGTCAAGTATTTGAAATTGCGCCGCGCCCGCCGCTTGCGCGCTCATTTCCCCAAGGCTGCCGAGGTAATAGCCAATCATGGCTTCCTTCGGAAAATCGGGCAGGTAACCCGTTTGATTGACATGAATGGCCGGACTCCAGCGCGACGGTTCGTTGCGGGCGGTGAACGCCACAGTGGCCGGCCAAAGGGCGCTCCTCACCGCGGCAACTTGGTTTTCCCCAATGGTCCCCGCCAGTTCAAGGTACAGATAATTTCCAATGCGCAGATCCCGCTTCGGAAAAGGCGCGTACAACACACGCCGCTTGAAGCCAACGCGTTTGACAGGAATGCGCGCGCTGCCAGCGGTGACTGCAAATGTGGCCGGCTCCGGCAATTGCCCCTGTTCGTTGCTGTCCACAAAGTTCCATTCTTTCACCGGAGCGGGATCCGGCGCCTTCGTGGTGACCATGGTGAGTTCGAGCAAGGCCGGAGCGATAACCCGCAATTGATGCGCCCCCACCGGCGGCAGCCGCAAAGGCTGGTCGTCGCGCAAAATTAAATCATCCGCCGCCCGGAGCGCACCCGCCCCGCACAGCGCCAGCGCAACAACCCGCAATATCGTTATGGACTTCACGTTTGACAGCAAGATGGCATGTCTTTCCCCAGGGCGGCATTAGGCGTACTGCCCATTGGGCGGCCCCGGAAGCGCGCTTAATGTGAGCCTATGTGGATTAAAATAACGGCGGGCGCGTTTCTGGCGGGAGCGGTTATCAGTTCCCAAGCCCAAACGCCGGCGGGGTTTTCGTTTTCGACGGTGCGCGAAATGGCCCTCGCTTTGTCCGCGAAGGATTTTCGCCCGGCCGATAATTCCAGCCTGCCCGATTCCTTAAAGAAGCTGACATTTGACGAATATCAAAAGATCCGCTTCCGCCCGGAGCACAATCTTTGGAAAAACGACCATGTGCGCTTCATGGCGCAGTTCTTTCAGCGCGGTTATTTGTACCAGGACCCGGTTGTTATTCATGTTGTTGACGAAGGCAAAGTGCGGGACGTGAACTATTCGCCCGAGGATTTCGATTACAACACGAACCGCGTGCCGAACAATCTGCCGCCCACGCTGCAATTCGGCGGCTTTCGCCTCCTGTATCCGATGAATTCGCCGCAAAAAATGGACGAGGCGGCGGAGTTTTTGGGAGCCAGCTACTTTCGCACGCTGGGCGGTTTGCAGCGCTACGGTTCTTCCGAGCGCGGACTGGCCATTGACACGGCGGAATCATCGGGGGAGGAATTTCCGCGTTTCACGGAATTCTGGCTGGAAAAACCGCCCCAGCTCGCCGGCGGCATTCGCGTTTATGCCCTGCTTGACAGCCCCAGCGTGGCCGGGGCCTATCGCTTTGTCATTGAACCGGGCGCGGTCACGGTCACAGAGGTGGAAGCGAGTTTGTTCTTTCGCAAAAGCCCCAAGAAAATCGGCCTCGCGCCACTGGGCAGCCTTTTCCTGGTGGGCCAAAACCATGAGCGGTCTTTTCCCGATTACCGCCCGCAAGTCCATGATTCCGATGGCCTGCAAATTCAATCCGGCGACAGCAATTGGGTTTGGCGTCCGCTGGTCAATCCGGCCAAAACGTTTCGCGTCACCCGTTTTCCCGTGTCGGACTTGAAAGGCTTCGGTTTGATGCAGCGCGATCGGAATTTTGCCGATTACGACGACCTGCAATGCCGGTTCGAACTGCGCCCCAGCTACTGGGTCGAGCCAATCGGCCCTTGGCAGCCCGGCGCGGTCGAACTGGTCGAGATTCCGACGCCCAACGATTACAATGACAATATCGTGGCTTATTGGGTTCCTTCGGAAAAGCCGCAGCCGGGCCAGGAAATGCATTTTACCTACCGCGTCTCGGCGCTGCTGAACGGGCCTGAGCGCGGCCCGCTCCTGCGAGTGCAATCGACGCGCATTCAGCCGGAAGTCAACGGGCGTCCGCCGCGCTTTGTCCTGGATTTCGCGGGGGCGTGGCCGCAGCCCGCCAGCATCACGTCGGCAGAGGCCGCCCGGATTTTCGTTTCGCAGGGGCGCGCCCAAAATCTGGTCATTCAAACCAATGAAGCGATTGGCGGCTGGCAGGTGTTCTTTGATCTCGCCGGGGCTGGGGATAGCCCGGCGGAGTTGCGAATGTTCTTGCAACCCGGCCGCGAACCAGCGAGCGAAACCTGGCTCTATAACTATCAAAAATCGAATTGACACGTTTTGCCATGCAGCCATCCACACTTAATTCCGCCCGCCGATGGATCATCGTCCGGCAAATGTTTTTCGCCGCGCTGTCGGCCGGCACGATGCTGGTCGTCGGTTATGGCATGTATTCCATGCTGCGAATCAATGGCTTCAACGTTTTAAAGGGAGCCATTTTCGCGCTGTTTCTCATCTTGCTCTCGCCCATAGTGCTTTCCTTCTGGACGGCTGTGCTCGGTTTCGCGGTGCGCCTGTTCGGAGGCGGCGCGCTCGAATTCACGCGCGCGCTGCCGGACCCGGCCGCGCCAGGCGCCGATGGGCCCCTGACCGCGGTGGTCGTGCCGGTTTACAATGAGGACCCGGTGCGGGTCTTCGCCGGCTTGAAAGCCACCTACGAAAGTCTCGAAGAAACCGGCTTCCTGCCCTATTTCGAATTTTTCATCCTGAGCGACACGACCGACCCTGACACCTGGATTCGCGAGGAAATGGCCTTGCAGGATTTTCGCCAGGCCGTGAGCGATCCCAGCCGCATTTATTACCGCAACCGCCGTGAAAACGTGGACCGCAAAACGGGCAACATCGCCGATTTTTGCGCGGGCTGGGGTGGCCGCTATCGCTACATGATTGTATTTGACGCCGACAGCATCATGACGGGGACCTGTCTCACGAACCTCGTGCGGCTGATGGAAAATTATCCCAACGCGGGCATTATCCAGGCGCCGCCGCTGCCCGTGAATCGGAATACGTTCTTCGGGCGGATGCGCCAGTTCGCCACGCACGCCTACAGTTCGGTCTTCATTACGGGACTGAATTTTTGGCAGGGAGGCGCGGCCAATTACTGGGGCCACAACGCGATCATCCGCATTCAACCCTTCATCGAACATTGCCGCCTGCCCAAGCTCTCCGGCCCTGAACCCTTGGGCGGCTCAATCCTGAGCCATGATTTTGTGGAAGCGGCCTTCATGCGCCGCGCCGGATGGAAGGTCTATCTGGCCACCGAGCTGGGCGGCAGTTACGAAGAAGTTCCGCCATCGCTCATCAGCTACGCCGCGCGCGACCGCCGCTGGTGCCAGGGCAACATGCAGCACATGCGGCTTTTGTTGATACCGGGGCTGCATCCTGTCAATCGTTTGCACCTTTGCCTGGGAGTCATGGCCTATTTAGCCGCGCCGTTATGGATGCTCATGCTGCTGGTCAGCACCATCGAGGGCATCCGCGAATCCATCAGACCCCATCCGTACTTTCCGGCAGGGCCGTCGCTTTACCCGATTTGGACAATCTCGGTGGAGCAGCAGGCGATTTGGCTGTTCGTGGCGGTAATGTGCCTGTTGATGGCGCCCAAAGCATTAAGCCTGCTCACGCATTTATTCCATCGCAAGCAGCGCGCCGAATTTGGCGGCGGCGGCAAGCTCGCGTTGAGCGTGTTCCTGGAGACGATCGCTTCGACGCTTCTTGCGCCGGTGCTGGCCTTTTTGCAAACGCATTTCGTGACGGGAATTCTCATGGGCAGGAATGTCAAATGGGAGGCGCAGGACCGCGGCGAGCCCCAAACAGGCTATGGCGAAGCCGTGGCCCGGCATTGGCCCAGCACGTTGCTGGGAATCGTGTGGTCCGTCTTATTGTTGACGGAGGCGCCGAAGCTGTTCTGGTGGTTTTCGCCGGTTCTGCTCGGTTTTCTGCTGGTCATTCCGATGTCGGTCTGGAGCAGCCGCGTCAGCTTGGGCGAATGGGCGCGCAAGCGGGGTTTGTTCTTGACGCCCGAAGAGGCGGAAACGCCGCCGATTTTGCTGGGTCTTGAACGCGCGCTGGCCTGGGCCGGCAGCCGGCAATGGGCCAAAGAGGCGGAGGCTGTCGAACGGGTGCTGCACGACCCGGACGTGCGCGCGGTGCATCTCTCGCTCCTGGAGGACGGAGAGCCTAAGGATGACCTGCGCCGCAATTATATCAAGGGATTGGAGTTGAAGTACCAGCATGACGGCGCCGCCGCCCTTACTCCCCGCGAAAAACGCGATTTATTATGGGACGAGGAAGCCATTCAAGATTTGTTGACAGCCGCCGGGACCGCCTGAGCCAAAGGTTCAGGCAAAATCCCAGCCCGCGCTCAGGCTGCCCGCCTTTGCCGTGCCGCCCGCCCGGATTTATACTAGTTTATGAAACCACGAACTGAAGTTGTAGCCACATTCGACGACTTGGAAAAAGCGCAAGCCGTCAAAGTCAAACTCGAAAAAGCCGGCATTGAAGCGAACGTGAAAGACGAATCACGAATGCAGAAATTTTGGTTTCTGTCCAAGCCTCACGCCTGCGAAAAAGTTCTCGTTAAGGAGTCCGAATACACCCGGGCCCGCCAGTTTCTGCTGGAGGCTGACCAGCAGGACGGCATCCTGCATGGTGAAGTCCACTGCCTTCAGTGCGGCTCGCCCCACATTCAATATCCGCAATATACGCGCAAGTTTTTAACTACGACGTTCTTTGGCGTGATCTTCTACTGGATGGGATTGATGGATAAATTATTTTACTGCCGGGACTGCCATTGCACCTGGCCTGTCAAAGAATTGCTCCGCGAGCCTACTGACATCCTCAATTGGCCCAAGCGCCACGAGGGCGGGGTGAAGCAAGAACGGGGGTAGAGTTAAGGCTTTTTACCAATTGCGAATGGCGCCGCAAAGGCGACGTTAAGCGCAGGAAAGGATAAACTAAATATTATGAAATCATTTGTTAAAATGGGGGCGGTATTGAGCGCGGTTTTGGCCGCTTGCTCGCTGCAGGCCCAAAACTCGCCGCAAGCGCCGCCGCAAAACTCCGGCGACCCGCAAATCTCTCACGCGGGCCGCGAATTCCTGCGCGATGCCGCCCAGGCAAATCAGGCGGAAATCTCCATGGCCAATGTGGCTGAAGCCAGATCGCAGAACGATGCCGTGCGAAAGCTCGCCCAGATGATGCTGGACGACCACCAAAAGAACCTGGCACTGGTGCAGGGAATCGCCCAGGCGCACGCCGTGCAGCTTGACTCGGCGCTGGACATGATGAACCAGCACTCGCTTAAGCACCTGCAAAAAGCCGGCGACGTGGACTTCAATCGTGAATATACGACGATGATGCTCAAAGATCATGTCAAATGCATCAAACGGTTTGACAAAGCCGTCGCGGAGATTCAGGAGCCTTACGTAAAAGACTACGCGCAGAATACTCTGCCGGCCTTGCGCAAGCATTTGCGCCATTGTGAGGACGCCGCTCGCGCCGTAGGCGTGGATGAGACGACGATCTCGACCATCCTCAAGGGTTTGCCGGCTGACGAATCGCAACGAGCCGTTACCTTCAACCAAAACTAACCCCTTAACGCGCGTTTACAGCAGCAGGACGGCGGGTCGCTGTCCTGCTGCGTTATGTTGGGGTGTTGTCCCCATAGGGGCCAGGCTCAAAAAGCTGTATCAACTATATATGCAATGGAGGCCGTATGATTAAGACGCTATCTGTTTTGGATGCCCGAAATGAACCGGCGAAAGCCTCTCGGCGCGGGCGGCGCCCCCGTTCTGGCCGCGCCAAGTATTCGCGCCTTTGCTCCCCGGAGGAGCCAGATTCAACCCCGCGATTTGAGATGAAGCCGGTCCCCGCCGCGCCCGGAAGGCCCCAGCCAGACGAGAACCTCCCCGCTCCCCCCATGCGAGTGCTTTTGCGCAACGTCAAAACCATGAAGTTCGTTCGTTCTGGCAAACGCTGGACGGCCGACCCCCGTCAAGCCACCGATTTTCACAATGGATGGGGAGCGGCCACCCATGCTTCGACGCTTCCCCTCCGGCGCATGGTCATCCACTACGAGTTCAAAGACACCCGCTACAATTTGAATATTCCGATTCTCAGCCGCGCCCCGGCCCGTCACTGAACGGGCATCACTACGTAGAATCGATGCGTGGGATGGGACGCATTGGGGTCTGTCCATGTTGTTGACGTCCCGCTGGCCGTGACGTCCGGCCCGCTCACTAGCCACGAAGAGTCATCCAGATTATTCTTGTAAAACACCCGGTAGGCCGCGCCCGCTGTGCTGATCCAGGTAAAGGCTGGCACTCCGCCGTTGAGTCCCGCCTGCGCCGGAATCGTATTGCCAGGCAGAATAATCGTGGCCGCGCCCGGAGAGCCCACCGCGTATCCGCTGCCGGCATTGAGCGTCAAAACAATATTTTTCCCTGGCGTAATATTGGTGGAGCTGATGGGCGCCACGGTCAGCGTGGCCGAATTCGCGCCCGCAGGAATGTTGATGGTCGAGGGTGACACTTGGTAATCGACTCCCGCAGCCGCTGAGCCGCCAAGGGTGTAACCAATGTTCAAAGCGGACGCCGCCGCGGTTGTCAGGCTGAATGTGAACGTCCCGCCCGCGGCCGGCGCGCCCGCCACCAATTGAATCGCCGTAGTGGCGCTGACCGTGAGGGCGGGATTCGAGGAGCCGGTCATGGAATTCAAAACGCCCGCGCAATCCCACGTCGCCCGTCCGCCATAAAGCGTAAACGCCAGGCCGCTGACCGTGCTGCCCGCCAGATTCACCAGGCTGCTTGGGACTTTTAATTGAACCCACTGGCCGGCCGCCGGCAGGAGGCCCATGTTCGTGCGGGTGGCGGTTCCGTCCACGCCGAACGCAAGCACGTTGGCCCCCCAATAGGCGCGGTGCTCCCAGCTTCCAGATGAATCGTTCCATTGAAGCATCGCTTCGGTTGGCGGATGGGCCGGATCAAGATAAATCCAGGCATAGAGCGCCGCGTTAGTCCCAACGGAAAGTGTTTGCGAGGCATTGGCGAAATAGACTTGATGCTCGCCGCTTTCAATGGCGGATTGCTGCGCCAATTTGCCGGAATAGGGCGTGGGGCTGCCGCTGATCCAATTCCACGCATCGCCTCCATCCGCGCCGCCCACCGCGCCGCCGGGCAATGCATCCTCAACCCAAACGATGTTGGGTGAATTGGCCATGAAACTGTTGGTTGCAAAAACACGGCGGCCGTCCGGGAACTGCGCCTCAGCCTCGATCCATTGCATGCCGTTCAACGATGGGGCGTACGTGAATGTCTGTCCGAAACCGAGTTGCTGGCCAGGTTGGGTGCTGCCTGCCGCATTCGCTTCCCAGGTGATCCGCGCGGTTGAAAGGTCCAGCCCCGGAGCTTGCAGGGAAACGGTTATGTTGGAGCCGATCGGCGCCACGCCGGTGGGAACATTGACGATTTGGGCCGCAACCGCCTTCCAGGGTTGCGAAGCCGCGGCGGTTTGCGCGGCCAGAAACGCCAGCGAGCCGAGGCCCCGCGCCTGGTTGAGCACGACCATTTCGGTCGTCACATTCCAACTGTCGGCCCAGCGATCATAAAACGGATACGGCGCCGCGGCCGCTCCATCCGACGGGAAGGAAAGCTCCTCCAATTCGCCATTGTAATCCCACAAGTATTCAAAATCGCTCTGGATGTTGCCGATGGGAATGCCGGACGGCGGAACAGCGCGAATGTCATTCAATTCCCATTGGCTGACGATCCCATGCTGCCGCTTCCAGCCAAGGCCCGTAATGTAGGAGGCATTGACCGGATTGCATCCGCCCTCATAATTCATATTGGCCAGCAGCGCCGTCATGTAAGCGGGATTGGGATTAAGCTGGTAGGCCACGACCATGTCGAACGCCTGGTCCGCTGAAAAATACCAGCCCGCGCTCTCCACGGCTTTTGTCGCCGGAGGGAAACTGGTGCCGTAGGCGTTTTTCTGCGACCACGCCAGCACGTCATTGCCGGCGGCGGTGACTTCCGCCTGGCACGCGGCCAGGAACGTCGCATTCAATTGGCTGGCCGAAGCCACCCGCCCGCTCTGCACGGCGAAGGCGTAGCTGCGAATGCAATTGCCGTAAGACTCGGACATGTGCCACCAGCCCCAGCGCCATGTCGCGGGATTGGCCGGGTTGAACCACGAAAGGAGCATTTGATGGGCATTCTCGTCGCCGGTGGCCAGGAACATCTCGCAGGCCGCCCACGCCAATTCGTCGGAATCGGCAAAATCATCTCCGTAGGAGGTGATCTTCTGGTAAGAGCCGCTCGGGCTGGCGCCGTTTTTGCCGTATTTGGCAACAGCGTTGGTCAGGAACTTCCAGCCCAATTGCGCCTTTTGCAGGTAAAGCGCGGCTTGGGCGGGGTAAGCTTTCTTGAACGCCGGGGAGGACGCGCATTGCGCCAGCGCGGCTGTGGCGGCAGCGCTGACCGACGTCGTTTTGGGCCAGACCACTTGCGGGTCGCCGTGTTCCGGTGTCACGTTGCCTTCATATTCGCGGCCGGTCGGATAGACCAGGAAGTAAAACCCGCCGTCGGCATCCTGCATTTTGGCCAGGAAGTCGGACTCCCACTTGGCCTCTTGCATGACATCGCTGACGCCGTCGCCGCTCTCGGGAATGCCCAGGTTGTCCAATTTCGCCACGCCCGGCAGCGAATCCACCTCGAACATCAGGTAATGAACCAGGCTGGCGCTGTTGATCGTGTACTTGCTGTAATCTCCGGCGTCATGATGGCCGCCGGAAACATCAATCGCGCCTTGATTGACGAACGGGAACAGATCCGTCTGCGGGCCGGTCAAGTCCTTCGCGATTTGCGGTGGATTTTCCGTGTTCGGGGTTATCGCGTAATTGGAAATCGTCGTCCAGGAGAACCCATAGGACGACGCGGGCATCGGCACGCTGGCTGGCGCGACATGGCAGGCGTCGTGTTGAAACCGCGTGTAAGGCAGGCCGAGGTCGGCGCCGCAGCGCTGATGATAAAGACCGAGGGCATAGGCACGTGCGAAGCACATCCCTATGCCCTCATCGATGCGGAAGGGCATCGAACCGCCCAAACCGGGAATTACCAGACGGTACTGGCCGGGCGTGGAGAAAGCGGAAAAATCGGCTTGATAAACTTGTTGGTAGGGCAGCGGCGTGTATTCGTAGCCCACGTCCGGACGAAGCGTGAGCGGCCCTTGAAAGACCACCGCGCCGGAGTTCGCATCGACAAGCTCAAATCCCGCGCTGGCCGGGATGGGCATCTCGCCCAGGCTGCCAAGGTAATAGCCAGCCATTCCTTGTTTGGAAAAGGACGGCAAATAGCCTTCCTGATTAACGTGGATGGCCGGATTAAACCGCAGCGGATTGGCCGTGGCCACAAATTGAGTGTTGGACGCCCAAAGCGTGCCATCGGTATTCAGCACTTGGACGATTTGGTTGTCGGCGATGGGCGTGGCCAATTCCAAATAAATCGAGTCTGCCACGCGCAGATCGTAATTCGTCATCGGCGCGTAAATGGGACGCCGCTTGAACCCAATCTTGCTGACCGCGACCGTCTGGCCATTGGCCGTAACCGCGAAGGCGCTGGCGGCCGGTGGCACGAGTTGCGAACTGGCGTTGACCAGGTTCCAATTCGTGACGGGCGCGGGATCGAGGGCTTTGGACGTGATCAAATCCAGCTCCAAAATGGTGGGGGTCAGAATGTGGAGCGCGTTATCGCCGACTTTCGGCAATTGGAGCATCATGTCGTCCACAGAGTCGAGTCCCGGCACCGCGTTGGTCGAATAATCCTGCGCGAAGGCGTTGGTTGCGCCGGCGGAATTGGTGGTGGTCGTTGTTGTTGTGGTTGTCGTCGTGTTGGTGGGAGTGGTGGAGGTAGTGGAATTGGTCGGAGTCGAATTTGTGGGCGTTGAATTGGTCGGGCTCGTGGCCGCGATGGAACTGGCGTCGCCGGCATAGTCCCAGTGCGCGCGTCCGTTAAACAAGCTGAAAGCCATTCCGGTGACCGTTGCGCCATTTAATCCAACATCGCTGGCCGGGATTGTCAGCAGCGTCCATTGGCCCGCCGCCGGCATCTGGCCCATGTTATAACTGCTGGCTGTGCCGTTGGCTCCGTAACTGATGAGGTAGCTGCCCCAATAGGCCCGGTGTTCCCAGCTTCCCGACTGATCGCACCATTGCAGCATCACTTCGCCGGGCACATTCGCCGGATCAATGTAAACCGCCGCGAATAAAGTGTCCCCACTCTGCACCGAAAGCGCCTGGGTCGCGCCGGAGAAATAGTGCTCGTGCAAACCCGCGCCCGCGCTGGATTGCTGAGACAAAGAGCCTGAGAAGGGGGATGGGTTGCTGGAAGTCCAATTCCAGGAATCGCCGCCATCAGATCCCGATTGCGCTCCGGCAGGGACGGCGTCCTCCACCCAAACCACCACGTTATTGCCTTCTGCCGCGGCCGCGTTGGAGCTGGGCGTGGAAGCGCCCAAAGCCAATAGGCCCAGTGTGATAACAAGAATTTTCTCCATTGCGCCGCCAATGTGGCCGCGAAGGAGTTTTTGCGAAATCAGCGGAGCGCGATTTCTTTTGTCAGCGCCCCATGACGGCTCCGTGTCCGTGTCTGGCCTACAATCGCGTTGCATTGTATCCCACGCCGCGCCAGCCCTTATTGCACAGGCCAACCTGAAGCGCTACGATGGCTGCGGCTCAAATCCGCGGAAGGCCCCATGAGAAGCATTAAAATATACTGCCCTAAATGCCACTACGTTCCACGTCCTTCGGACCGGTGGGTGTGCGTCAAATCTTGCGGCTGTCTTTGGAACACTTTTGAAACATGCGGCGTGTGCCCGAAATGCGGCAGGAATTGGGAGAATACGTGCTGTCCTGCGTGCTGGAAATGGTCTCCTCACGTTGACTGGTACCACGAACTTGTTCCAGCAACGCAAAAGCGGGCGGAAGACGCCAAGGAAATTGTCACAACGGCGTGAGGCGCCCTCCAAGGATTAGGGGCGGTCCGAATAATTCGATTGCTTTACCATTAAATGGTGGTATTTTCTCGAAGTTCGGGCGCTTGGGCGCATGGCTCTTTGACAGTTTATGGGAATCGGGGTTGCGGCTGATGCGGCAAAATACGGTTGAATACGGCTAAACACGGTGTTTTTCAAAAAAAAACCGGCCTATGCGGTGTGTCCGTCCGCGACGCCGTCATGCGCGCCGTTGCGGATGGAGGCGGCAGAAGGCAGTGGCTGGCTCTCTTCCTTGAGCAAGCACTGGAAGGTCTGGGCGTCCAATGTCTCCTGTTCGAGCAGTTTGGCGGCCACCAGGTCCAGTTGACCGCGATGATCGAGCAAGATCTGGCGGGATTCAGCGTAGCACTCCGATAAAATCTTCTTGACCTCCTCGTCGATTTCGCGGGCCGTTTGTTCGCTGCAATCGCGCTGAACCACGCCGCTGCCGGGCGCCGATTCAAACATCCCATCGCGCCGCGCGCAGTGGGCCAGGCCGATGACCTCGCTCATGCCGAACATGGCCACCATTTGCCGCGCCAAAGCGGTGGCGTGTTGCAGGTCATTTTCCGCGCCGGTGCTCACGTCGCGGAAGACGACTTCCTCCGCCGCGCGGCCGCCCAGCTGCCCTTTAATTCTGTCAAGCAGGGCGGAGCGGCTCATCAGGTAACGATCCTGCGCGGGCACCTGAAGTGTGTAGCCGAGCGCCGCGTGGCCGCGCGGGACGATGCTGATTTTGTGAACCGGGTCGGCGCAGCGGCTGTGGACTGCCACCAGCGCGTGGCCCACCTCGTGAAATGCGACGCGCCGCTTTTCGTCCTCGCTCAGGCGCCGGCTCTTGCGCTCCGGGCCGGCCACGACTTTTTCCACGGCGTCTTCGAGATCGTGTTGCGTGATTTGCGAGGCCCGGCGCCGCGCGGCCAGCAAAGCCGCCTCGTTCAGGACATTGGCCAGGTCCGCTCCCGAAAATCCCGGCGTCTGGGCGGCGATCTTGCGGAGATCGGCGTCGGCGCCCAGCGCCTTGTCGCGCGCGTGCAATTTGAGAATGGCGAAGCGCCCCTCCACGTCCGGCGCATCGACGACTACCTGGCGATCGAAGCGGCCGGGCCTGAGCAGCGCGCGGTCCAGGACTTCCGGGCGGTTGGTGGCGGCCAGAACAATCACGCCGGCGTTCGGCTCGAAGCCGTCCAGCCCGACCAGCAATTGATTCAGCGTCTGCTCCCGTTCGTCATTGACTGGCCCCATGTGGACGCCGCGCTGGCGCCCGACCGCGTCCAGTTCGTCAATAAAAACGATGCATGGCGCCTGTGCCTTGGCATTTTTAAAAAGGTCGCGCACGCGGGCCGCGCCGACGCCGACGAACATCTCAACGAAATCACTGCCGCTGATGAGGAAGAATGGAACCTTGGCCTCGCCTGCGACGGCGCGGGCCAGCAGCGTCTTGCCGGTGCCGGGCGGGCCGATCAAAAGGACGCCGCGCGGAATGGTCGCGCCGAGCGCTTTGTAACGCAACGGGTCCTTGAGAAAGCCCACTACTTCCTGCAACTCAAATTTTGCTTCGTCGCAACCAGCCACGTCGCCAAACGTCACCGGCGAACCGGTTTCCGGCACAAGTCTGGCTTTGCTGGAGCCGAAGCTCATCAAGCCCTGGCCTAAGCCGCCCAATTTGCGGGCCAGCAGCCGCCACAAAATCACCATGACCGCGATGGGCACCAGCCAGGCCCAGAGAAGCTGCGACATCACGCCGCTCTGCACGCCGGTAAAATCGACGCCCGCTTTTTCGAGATCGTGGACCAGATCGGGATCATCCACACGCACCGTGCGAAAAAGCCACGGCTGCTCTTTGGTGCCTGCGGCGGCGCTCTTGGTGGAGGCGGCTTGGTTGGTGGCGGCCGAATTGGTTTGGACGGATTCCGATTTCCCCGTGATGTCTGTTTGATAGACCATGACGTCCTGCACCTTGCGCCGCGCGAGCAACGATTTGAATTGGCTGTAGGGAATGGAACGCATGACCAGTTCGTGCGAGGCTTCCTGCCAAACCCACAGCATGGCCGCCATGAAGAGAATGTAGAAAATGAACGACATCCTCCAGTTGGGCGGCCAGCCTCCGGGACTGGGGGCGCCGTCCGGTGAGGGTTCTGTTTTCTCGGGCTTATTCACTTTGTGAGAGGCGCTTCTCCAGCGTCCAGGCGGCGCTGATGAGCGCAATATGGGAAAGGGCCACCGGAAAATTTCCAAGGTGCTCGCCGCTTGGGCCAAGTTGCTCGGCATAGAGCCCGAGGTGGTTCGCGTAACCGAGCGCCTTTTCAAAAATAAAGCGGGCCTGCTTGAGGTCGTTGGCCCGCGCCAGGCATTCCACGTACCAAAATGAGCACATGGAAAACGTCCCTTCCCGCCCGGCGATTCCGTCTGGAGCGGCGTTCTGTTTCCGGTATCGATAGACCAGCGAGTCCTCCACCAAATCTTTCTCAATGGCTTTCATGGTGGACCGCCACAGCGGATCGGTGGGACTGATGAATTTGACCATCGGCAGCAGCAATGAAGAAGCGTCCACCGCCGCCGCGCCGCGATATTGCACGAAGGACTTGAGGCGCCGGTTCCAAAACGTTTTGTAAATGTTCTGGTAAATCTCATCGCGGATGCGATGCCATCGCACCAGCGGCGCGGGAAAGGAGCGGCGCTGCGCGATCTTCATGGCGCGGTCAATCGCCAGCCAGCATAAAGCGCGCGAGTAGAGGAACGGCTTCGCGCCGCCGCGGACTTCCCAAATCCCGTCATCCGGCTTGCGCCAATGGGCGCAGACCCATTCCGCCAGCCGAGCCAGGTTCATCCAAAAATTGTAGGAGATCGGCTCGTCGTGAAGGTCGTATATATAAACGGAATCCATCAGCTCGCCGTAAATGTCCAATTGAAGCTGCCCGCCGGCGGCGTTGCCGATGCGGACGGGGGACGATTTTTTGTAACCCTCAAGGTTCGCCAGGACTTTTTCGGGCAGCTCGCGGCTGCCGTCAATCCGGTACATGACCTGCAAAGGCCGGCCCGGATGCTGTTCCTGGCACCGCGCCTCGACCCAGCCCATGAAGGCGCGCGCTTCCTCCTTGTAGCCCAGGCGCATCAACGCATAAAGCGTGAAGGAAGCGTCCCGAATCCAAGTGTAGCGATAATCCCAATTGCGATGCCCGCCGATGTTTTCCGGCAGGCCAAAAGTGGGAGCGGCCACGATCGAGCCCTGCTTCTGCGATGTCAGCAGCTTGAGCGTCAGGGCGGAGCGGTTGACCATTTCGCGCCAGCGCCCGCGATAGCGCGAGTGGCTCACCCATGCGAGCCAGAAATTCATGGTTTCTTTGAACGCTTCGGAAACATAATCCGCGCCGCGCGAACACGATTCCTGCCCCGGCACCGCCTCCTCGAGGATGAACGAAGCCGAATGGCCGGCCCGCAATGTGAATTCGGCCGCGGCTTCGCCATTGGCGGTTTGCAACGTGAGATCACTGTGCAGCCGCACCGCGCACAGGCCTTTGCCATCCGGCACAAAAACGATCGCGCCCGAGTTCTTCTCGATGCGATGTTTGGCCCGGCCATAGTCGAATTTCGGGGCGCAAACCATTTTGAAACGAATCTCGCCCCGGACAACCTTGACACGCCGCACGAGGTTGTGGTTATGGCCCAGGTGGGTCATGGCCATGAAATCGGAAATTTCCGCCAGCGCGTCATTCCCCAGGAAGCGAGTCAACAAAATATTCGTGTCCGGCAGGTAGCGCTGTCTGTTCTTGAAGTCTCCGGAAATCGGGGTGATTTCAAACCGCCCGCCCTTTTGGCGATCCAGCAACGCCGCAAAAATGGTGGGTGAATCGAAGTTGGGAAAACACATGAAGTCAATCGAACCGCACATGTTCACCAGCGCTGCCGTATGAAGATCGCCAATGACTCCGTAATTTTCGATGGGCTGGTACTGCGTATGATTCCCCGGTTCCATATCCAGCGCCTTCAACTCGCGAATTCGCGCCTTTCCTCTTCGAAGTCGGCGGTCTCGCTCGCGAGCACTTTGCCGTAGTCCAAGCGGATCAGACGGTCAGCCATGTCAAAATAGTGATCGTCGTGAGTGATGACCAGGACAGTCTTGCCGCGCGCTTTAAGATCAGGCAGCAATTTGGTGTAAAACACTTTCTTGAAAAGAGGGTCCTGGTCCGAGGCCCATTCGTCGAACAGATAAAAGGGCCGGTCTTCCAAATAGGCCGTCAGGAGGGCCAGGCGCTTGCGCTGGCCTTGCGATACGGCAGTTGTGGAAAGGACGCCGCTGGTGACGCGCACTTTGTGTTTGAGATGCAGTTGTTCGAGATAGCCCCCAGCTTGGCGGTCCAAATCCGCGCGTTCCAGCCCCAGCAAATTGTCGAACACAAAAAAATCCGCGAAGACCGCCGAGAAATGCTGGCGGTAGGCGTCCCGGTTTTTGTTTGTGACCAATTCGCCGTCCAGCCGCAACTCTCCCGCCTCTGGCAGGTAAAGGCCGGTGATGATCTTGGCCAGGGTCGATTTTCCGCTTCCATTGCCGCCTACCAGGAACACCACTTCGCCGGCCTCAAACGTCAAATCAATTGGCCCCAGCACGAAGGCGCTGTCCTCCTGTTCCCGGTGATAGGAATGAACGACTCCGCGAAGCTCCAGCCGTTTGATTGCGCGCTTCGGCTCAGCATGGGTTTCCGCGCATTCTTCCGTCGAACTTCCTGCCAGGGAAACGCCGAGGTCCTGCACTTTCTGCAAAGCAACCCGCGCGCGGCCAAAGAGCGAAATGCTGCTCAACACCCCCGAGAGCGGGCCCATCAAGTAGAGCGTGGTCACGACGAATCCAGTCAAGGTCCGGTTGTTGAAACTGCCCCAACTCGGAGCCAGAAACAGAATCAAGCCAATCAGCGCGAAGTAAAGGAGGTGGCTCCAGCTTTGGGCCGCGGCGAAACGGATTTCGGCGGAGACATTATGCTGCTGGTAGGTGGCAGTCACAGTCTCGATGTTGCGCGAGAAGAAGGCGCTGCGCCGGTTGCGGTGAAGTTTCAATTCCTTGATGCCGTCCGTCAACGCGCGGAAGTGGCCGAACAGTTTATCCTCCTCTTCCCGCGCCCAGCGGCAGAATCGCAGGGCGCTGGAAACAACCAGCAGGTAGCCCAAGGCGCCCGCGAAGATGACCAGCATGATCCCCGCCAGCAGCTTCCATGAAAGCCAGCCCAAATACGCGGCGCCGCCCATGAGGATCGCCACATTGACGGAGACGACCGGCACCGCCAGCAACGCCTGCGTCACGTTGAACACGTCGTCGGTCAGCGCGGCCAGAATGCGCGGCGTGCCGAGTTCTTCGAGGTTCCGCAGAGGCACGGCCAGGATTTTGCGAATCAAGTCCCGCCGCAATTCGGCCACGGCCCTTTGCGAAAATCCGGCCAGGATGGATTGCGAAAAGAACAGGGAGACGACCTTGCCCAAGCCCAGCGCGGCGAACGCCCAAATCATCCCGCGCGTGGCGGGGCCCGTGTGAGTCAGGGCGTCATTGACCAGCACGATCAGGCCGGCGTTGCAAGCCCCGCTTAAGAGGGCCATGAAAGTTGTCGCGAGGACCAGCCCGCGGCATGTGCGAAGGATGAATTTAATCAGTGTCATAGGGGAAAAAGAGCCGGTTTGTTTTCCGCGCTTTCCTGCGCCGCCGCCAGCGCGGCGGACAGGCATTGGGCGACGGACTTTGCGTTGGGCTCCATAAAAATGTTTTCGTGCGAACCGGGAATCAACTTGACTGTGACGCCGCCCGCGGCCAGCCCGCCCCAGCGCAAATCCTCCGCGAACGACGAGAAGAGCGGATGCCCGCGAGTGCGGAACAGGGTGACATGGGCGGACGACGGCTGAGGCGCGTAGTTGGCGAGCGCGCGCAAATGAATCTGCCAAAGCTTCAATTCCTGTTCCGGGAAATAAGACGGGTCGATGACTTCTTCCAGGTCTACCGCCGCGCCGGCCTTCGAGCCGCGCATCCAGCGGACCACCTTGCGCCCGGAAGAGCGGAGTTTTCGCGCGATGAATCGCCGGCGATCCGCCGCCGGCACGAGGCGGAAATCCTGCAGCCAATAGTAAAGATTGCGCGCGAACAGCCCGGCGAAATCGGGCCGCCACCATTGGATTTTTTCGTAGCCGGAATTGGATGGGGCGCTGTCCAGCAAGGCCAGCAGCGCGACCTTCCCGCCTTCCGCTTGAATTTGTCGCGCCATTTCATAGGCGACATTTCCCCCGAAACAGTAGCCGCCCAAGTGATAAGGACCTTCGGGCTGATGGCTTCGAATCACCTGCACGTAGCAGGCCGCCATGTCTTCCAGGCGCTCGAATTCCTCCATGCCGGTTTGCGCGCGCGATCTGAGAGCGTAAAGGGGCTGGTCGGGGTCCGTGTGCGCTACTAGATTCGCGTAGCCCCACAACACATCTCCGCCGGCGCCGTGAACGAGGTAGAGCGGCGGCTTGCTGCCATTGGGCTGGATCGGCACCAGCAGCGAATGCAATCCCTCTGTTTTGTCTTCGCTGAGAATGGAGGCCAATTGCCCGACGGTCGGGGCCTGGAAAAGCGTGACCAGCGGCAGCTTGCGCCCGGTCATTTTTTCCACCTGCGCGAAGAGCCTGACGGCCAGCAGCGAATGCCCGCCCAACTCGAAAAAGTCGTCGTCAATGCCGACTTGTTCCACGCGCAAGAGCCGCTGCCACAATTCGCACAGCCGGCGTTCCATGCTCGTGCGCGGAGCGGCAAACCCGGCCCCGCCCTTCCGCCGCGCCGCTGGCCGGGCTTCGATTTTCCGGTGTATTTCCGCCACGCCGCGCCACTCCATTGCGATCTTCCGGCATTGGTTGAATTGTTGCGGTGTCCTTTGCGAAGGCGCCGTCTCCGTGCTGGATGCCTTCGCGGCGTCCTGCGGGTTAAAGGCAATCGCGGCCGCGACTTCCGCCGGGAAATGGAATAAGTGCGCCTGTTTGAAGGAAGCGCCCGCGCTCTCCAGAAAATCGAGCGCCGGCTGATTGCGAGACAGCCGTTCGAATGGGACGTCCACCCACTTCGCGCCGCGCGCGGCGGCCGCGCTGCCCAGCCAGGCCAGCATCCGATGCTCCACGCCGCGTCCCAACGCGCGGCAACTCAACATGAAAGAGTCCGCAACGAGCGCGCCATCCCGCGGCTCGAAGATCATCGCGCCCACCAATCCATAATCTCCAAAACGATCCTTGACGGAGACGGCTGCCACTTCGCGCTGTCCGGCCAGCCGCTTTAGCTCGCTTTCCGTGCGGCGCTTTCCGCTCGCGTTGAATTGGTTGGTGCGCTGTGTCAACTGCGCCACGCGCGCCAATTGCGCGGGAGCGGCTGGAGCGATTTGAACTTCCAGTTGAAGATCCTTGATGAAATCGGCGAAGCTGCCGGCCTGCGCCTGCAGTTGCTCCCGGAATCTGTTCTGCAAGTACATCGCGCCGCGGCTTCGGTCCTCGGCGGTCGTCTTCAATTGATCGAATGCCCAGCAATGCTCGAGGAATTCGGGAATCCGCGCGGGGTCTTCGGGCAAAGCGAGCGCCAGCGCTTCGGGGCAATTTGCCTGGACTTCGGCGCATTCGACCGGGTTGTCATCAACAAAAATAAAACTGTCCAAGCCAAGCTTAAGCTCCTCCGCGATGGCCTTGAGGTTCTCCGATTTCGGCCGCCAGTTGACGCGCCAGGCGGAGAAATGCTCCCGCGCCAGGGGCATCGCTGGCCCGTCATCGAAGACGGCGTTAACGTCCGCTTCATCGTTCTTGCTGCATACCGCCAGCAATTTTCCCATCTCGCGCTGCCGCCGCATGAACTGTTGCAACGCGGCGCGCTGTGGATCGATTTGAATTCCTTTCGGGCCGTCTTCGCCGCAGACGCCCTGCCATAGTGTTTGATCGCAATCGAGGACGATGACTTTGCAAGCGGGCCGGCGCAGCGCGTGGAATTTCCGCGCGATCAGCGTCGCCAGGGCTGTGAAAAACATTGGTGTATAAGGAATGTGACCGAGTTCATTGCCAGCCGGGTCGTCATAATCGCGCACGGGATACCGCCCGGCCAATTCCGCCGAGGTCGCCACATAAATTCCATCGATTTGTTCCAGCGCGCCCGCCAGCGCGGCCTCCAATTCCGCCAGCGCCTCCGCTTTCGATGAGCCGCGGCCAGGGTCAGGCGGAGCGGGACAAAAGCAAACCAGAATGGACGCGCCTCCGCGCTCCGAGGCCGCGTGGATGGCGCGAATGAATTCGTCGGCGTGATGTTTGATGGAATGGCCGAACGTGGGAGTGCACCAATCGTGCAGCCGGATCAGCACAATGTTCAGGCCATGGCGATTGGCAGAGAGAACGCTGGCCGGGTCGAGCAATTGTTGGAAAACCTGATTGTAAGGCGCGAATTGGATGCGATGCCGAATGCCCAATTCATCGAGCCAAAAGCGCAGCGGCTCTTCTACCGGCTCCGTCGTAAACGTGCCGCAGACGGCGATCGTTTCGGGAGGCGTTTGCCGCAACCCAGCCTCCAGCTCAAAGCCAGCCACCTGAGTTTGCGGAGACCGCGCCAATGTTTCCAAAATGCCGCGGAATGACGCCAGCAGGCGCTCAATGGTCGTGGCGTCAAACAAATCCGCCCTATATTCGCAAGTGAGACCAATGCCCGCGGCGCTCTCATTGGCCTCAAAGCGCAAGTCCAGCAGCGCTGCTTCCACGCACACGTCCATCGGACTGCTGGCCAGGCCGCCGCCAAAATCCGGCGTGCGGGGAAGATTTTGAAACAGCAACGCGGCGTTGTACAACGGATTCCGGCCCGGACGCCGCTCCACCTTTGCGGACTCGACAATCTTTTCGAACGGACAATCCTGGTGCGCCTGGCTCTCGATGACTTCTTCTTTGACCGCGCGCAAGGCCTCCAAACCCGTTTCCGTCCCGTCGATCTTGAGGCGCAACGGGAGAAAATTCATGAAACAGCCAATCAGGTCCTCAATTTCGCGGCGGCTGCGCCCCGCCGAAACCGTGCCGAGCACCATGTCCGTTTGCCCAGTCCAATTGCGCAACGTGATGGCAAGGGCCGTCATCAAGACCATAAACGTGGTGGCGCCTTCGCCCTGGCCCAGCCGCATGATTTCGGCGCGGAGTTGTTCCGGCAATTCGACCGTGGCACGCGCCGCCTTGGCCGCGGGCGGTTCGGCGCCGGCCGCAACGGACGGCAATTCAAGAGCGACCGGCGCGCCGGCCAGTTTGTCCTTCCAATACGCCAGCTCGCGTTCCATGGCTGCGCCTTGCATCCAGCCCCGCTGCCAGCCCGCGTAATCCGCCGCTTGCACGGGCAGAGGTGTGAATGCCGGAGCCGCGCCCGCCGCGAAGGCCCGGTAACCCGTTTCCAATTCACGGAAAAGAATATCCAGAGACCAGCCATCCGTGACCGCGTGGTGCATGACGATGACCAATCCGTGGTCTGTCTCGCCGAGTCGCGCGACGCTGGCTCGGATGAGCGGCCCGTGCTCCAAATCAAATGGCCGCCGCGCTTCGGCCTGGAACAGTTCCAGCATCTTCGGTTCGCCTTGGCGCCCCAAATCCGCCACGCTGATTGGAACTTCCAGCGCGGCAGTGATTTCCTGCTTCAAATTTCCATCGGAGAAATGCAGGGTCGTGCGGAGCGCTTCATGCCGCGCCACAATCGCGTCGAACGATTGTTGGAGAGCCTTCAAATTCAGCGGGCCTTTGAGGTGAATCGCCGCTGGGACATTGTAAGCGTCGCTGCCCGGTTCCAGTTGGTGGAGAAACCACAATTGTTCCTGCATGAAGGAAGCGGGCAGAAGCCCGGCGCGGGAAACCGGCTCCAGCGGCGGAACCGCCTGCTCACGGAGTTTCCAGCGGCCCGTTCCCACGCCCGCCGCCAGCGCCTGAACCGTCGGCGCGTCAAACAAACATGAAAGCGGCAGTTCGATCCGCCAGATGTCGCGCAGCCGTGAAATGACTTGGATGGCCAGCAGCGAGTTGCCGCCCAATTCGAAAAAGTTGTCTGCCGCTCCAATCGCCTTCACGCCGAGGACTTCGCTCCAGACGGCAGCAGCTTGCTCTTCCAAGCCGGGGCGCGGGGCCGTGAATTCTTTGCCGCGTTCCCGCGCCTCTTCGTCCGGTGCGGGCAAGGCGCGGCGGTCCACTTTGCCATTCGGTGTCAGCGGAAGCTTGGGCAGGAAAATGAAGAAGGCGGGCGTCATGTAATCCGGCAATTTTTCCCGGGTGCGGCGCCGCAACTCGCCGGCCGTCACGGTCTGGTTCGCATGAGTGACAACGTAGGCGGCCAGCCGCTTTTCGCCGGGCCGGTCTTCGCGGGCCATCACGACCGCTTCCGCTACGGCCGCATGGCTCTTAAGGGCGGATTCGATTTCGCCAAGCTCAATGCGAAAGCCCCGGATTTTGACCTGGTGATCGGAGCGCCCCAAATAGATGAGATTGCCGTCCTCGCGCCAGCGGGCGACGTCGCCGGTCTTGTAAATGCGCGCGCCGGATTGGAAGGGATGCGGCAGAAAACGTTCCGCCGTCAAGTCAGGCCGGTTGAGATAACCGCGGGCCAGTCCGTCTCCGCCGATATACAAATCGCCAGGCACGCCCGCTGGCGCCGGCTGCATGTGTTTGTCAAGAATGTAGATCTGCTCATTGGCCAAAGGCCGCCCGATGGTCGCGGGTTCTCCAGCCCGCCGCAGCGCGCAAGTGGAGTAGGTCGTCGTTTCGGTTGGCCCGTAGAGGTCATAGACTTTTTCGACGGATGTATCGCGGTAAATTTGCGCGGCCAGTTCCGCCGTCAGCGGCTCGCCCGCCAGATTGACCACCCGCACCGAGGGCGGCACGCCGTGGCAGCGCAGCAATTCGCGCATGGCTGAAGGAACGGTGTTGACTAGCGTGACTTCGCGGGCAGCCGGCAAGCCGGGCAGCGCCAGGGCGTTGTCGGCCAAAATGATTTTCCCGCCGCAGGCCAGCGGCACAAATAACTCGAACACGGAAAGGTCAAAACAGATTGATGTCGAAGCCAGCACGCCCGAAATCTCCTCAGGGGTGAAGACCTCTTTGGCCCACGAAACGAAGGCCACCGCGCTGCGATTTTCCAAGGCCACCCCTTTGGGCTGGCCAGTCGAGCCGGATGTGTAAAGCACGTAAGCCAGATCGTTCGGCCCGGCCGCGCGCGCCGCCGCCAGCGGCTCGCCATCGCCGCCAAGGTCTTCGACGCATAACACCGGCGTTTCACCCGCGGGCGCGAGGCCGCGCAGATTTCTCCGGGTCAATAACACTTTCAATTTGGCGTCCTGGACAATGAAAGCCAGGCGCGCTTGCGGATAAGCCGGGTCCAGCGGAACGTAGGCCCCTCCTGCCTGGAGTGTCCCAAGGATCCCCGCCACCATGTCCTCGGAACGCTCCAGGCAGATGCCCACGAGCGACTGGCTCCCCACCCCCAAAGCTTGCAAATGTTTCGCCACGCGCCCGGCGCGTTCGGAAAGCTCGCGATAAGTCAGCCGGCGTTCGCCGCATACGAGCGCCTCCGCCTGCGGCGCGCGCGCGGCTTGCTCGTGAAAAAGTTCGATGAGCGCCTTCTCCCGCGGATAATCCTTTTGCGTCCGGTTCCATTCCACCAGAAGCAAGTCTGACTCAGCCGGCGTGAGGATGGACAGTTCGGAAAGCGGCCGTTCGGGCGCGGTCACGAGCCGGTTCAGCGCCACTTCCAAATGTCCCAGCATTCTTTGAATGGCCGCGCCGTCGAACAAATCCGCCGCGTACTCAAGGCGCAGAGAGGTTCCTTCGGCGTGTTCCAGCAGGCAGAGGCGCAAGTCGATTCCTTCTGGGGCCGATGCCAGGCCATTCGAGAAAAATACCTGCGCCACCGGATGATAAGACGGGCTGCGCTCCGGGCAAAGTTCAGCAAACGGAGCATTTCCATGTTTCAGGGCCGCGTTTCGAGCCGCGCGCACGCCATCGAGAATTTTGCGCCCGGTGGGATGGCCCGCCATGGTCGTTCGCAGGACAACGGTGTTCGTCGGCGATTGGACTCCCACAAGCAAGTCGTCCTGCCCGCTGTATCGGTTCAGGACAACGTTGAGGGCCGCCAAGGCCGCGGTCTCGCGCTCCGCGCCTTCGATGTCCGCAAGAAGTGTCCGCGGCAGCAACCGCGTTTCCGCGCCCATGGATGTCCCCAGCACAGCCGGACGCGGGCGGTCCGCCGGCAGTTCCAGCAAAGCCGGCGCGCCCGCCAAGGTCCTTTTCCAAAATTCCAAGTCGGTTTCGCGGCTCTCTTCGAGCACTTGCGCCAAGGCTGCGGCCGTCTCGTCCACCCACGGTTCTTCGAGAATTTTTTCGTGCGCGCCTTTGACGACGGTCACGGCGGCCCCTTGCCGGGCCAGGTCGCCCCATCCGTAATCCGGCTCGAACGAGCACCACAGCGGATGGCCTGGACTGCGGAACAAATGGACGCGGCCGGAATAGGCTTGCGGATGAAATTTCACCAGGGCGCGGACGTGGGCTTTCCAAATTTCCTGCTGCTGTTCGGGCAGCGCGGCGAGGTCGATCAAGTTATCGACACCGTGCGTCGGCCTGCGCGAAACCCATTGTTTGACCAGGGACCATTTCCAGCGCAGGAATTCACTCCGCTGCGGGGCCGTCCATTGCCGGCAATAATCGGCCCAGTAAAATAGATTGCGCAAAAACCGAATGCACCAGACGGGAGTCCAGCGCGCTTGCAAATAGCGGGAATTGGGGGCGGCGCAATTGAGCAGCGCCAGCAAGGCCACCTTTTCGCCCTGGGCCTCCAATTGCCGGGCCATTTCGAACGCCACGTTGCCGCCAAAGCAATAGCCGCCCAAATGATAAGGCCCGCACGGCTGGATGGCCCGCAAATCCCGCACGTATTGCGCGGCCATCTCTTCGATGGTTTCGAACTCCGCGCGCCCGTCCAATCCGCGTGAGCTGAACCCATAGACCGGCTGATCCTGCCCGAGTCGCCGCGCCAGATTGACATAGCCCCAAAACATTCCGCCTCCCGCGCCATGAACCAGAAACAACGGCGGCTGGCTTCCTTTGGGTTGAAGCTCCACCACCGAAGTGCCGGCCGTGGCGCTGTCGCCGCGCATTTCGTCGCGGATCACGACGGCCAGTTTTTCAATGGTCGGCGCCGTGAAAATCGCGGCCAGCGGCAGCTTGTGCCCGAAGGCTTTCTCAATCCGCGCCGCCAGCCGGACGGCCATGAGCGAATGCCCCCCGAGTTCAAAGAAATGGTCTTCGATTCCGATTGGCTCAATGCCGAGGACGCTTTCCCAAATCCGGGTTAATTCCAATTCAACCGCGTCCCTTGGCGAAGCATATTTTTTTTCCAGTGTCGGGCGAGCGTGATCCGGCTCCGGCAGCGCGTTGCGGTCCACTTTGCCGTTGGGAGTGAGCGGCAGGGCCGCGAGTTGCACGAACGCTGCGGGTATCATGCATTCTGGCAAATGTTCCGCCACAAAGGCGCGCAAAGGGCCGGGCTTGAGAGTCCGTTTGCCTTCGGCCACACAATACGCGGCCAGGCTGTTTTGCCCGGCGCCGGAACCGCAAACCTTGACGGCGCATTCCCTCACGCCGGGGCAGCGTCCGAGCACGGCCTCGATTTCGCCCAATTCAATCCGAAAGCCGCGAATCTTGACCTGGCCATCGATCCGGCCAAGAAACTCGATGTTTCCGTCCGGCAAATACCGCGCCATGTCCCCCGTTCGATATAAGCACTGGCACGGGCCATCGGGGCTGAATTGATGCAGGATGAATTTTTCCGCGGTCAATTCCGGCCGGTTCCAATAGCCTCGTGCCAGGCCGTCGCCGCCCGTAAATAATTCTCCAGGCACGCCCGCGGGCACGGGATTGCGATGGGCGTCCAAGATATAGACTTGCGTGTTGGAAATGGGGCGGCCAATCGGCACGCTGGCCGCGCCTTCAGGAACGTCTCGCAGCAGCGCGCAGCAGGTGAAGGTGGTATTTTCGGTCGGACCGTAACCGTTGACCAGCCGCAACGGCGGGCGATCCTTGAGGACGGCGCGCACCCATTTCGGATCAAGCGCTTCGCCGCCGGCCATAAGCGTGCGCATCGTTGCGAACACGCCGGGTACTTCGGCGGCCAATTGACTGAACAGGGCAGAGGTGAGGAACATTGCCGTGATGTCCTGTTCCCGAAGCTCCCTGGCGAACTCCTTCGGCGAGAGCGCGATGTCCGTCGCGATCCCGCGCAGTTGCCCGCCATTGAGCAAAGCGCCCCATATCTCGAACGTCGCCGCGTCGAATGACATGTTGGACACTTGCGCGATGCGGTCTGTGGCATCCAATTTGATGTAATTGGTGTTAAAGACCAGGCGGTTGACGGCGCGATGCGGCACCGCCACGCCCTTCGGCTCGCCCGTCGATCCGGATGTGTAAATAATATAGGCGACATCCTCCGGCGCCGTGCGGTTGGGCAGATTATCCGCGCTGTGGCTGGCGATTTCGCCGCCGTCGGTGTCCACGCAAACCGTTTGCAATCGCCGATGCGGCAGATGCGCGAGAAGGCTCTGCTGGGTCAATAATATGGAAGTCCGCGTGTCGGCCAGGATAAACGCCAGGCGTTCCTTGGGATAACGCGGGTCCATCGGCACATAGGCCCCGCCCGCTTTCAAGATGGCCAGAATGCCCGCGACCATGGCGGCCGAGCGTTCCATGCAGATCGCCACCGGCGCGCCCGGTTCCAAATTGCGGCGGCGGAGGCAATGGGCAAGCCGGTTGGCCCGGGCGTTGAGCTCGCCGTAGGTCCAGGCAATCCCGCCAAACGCCACTGCGGGCGCGTCGGGCCGTTCCCTGGCCTGTTTCTCGAACAATTCGTGGATGCAGGATTCGCGCGGATATTCGCTGGCATTGTCATTCCATTCCACCAGCAGCCGCCGGCGCTCCGCCTCCCCCAGCATCGGCAGCTCGGAGAGGCGGAGCGCGGGATTGGCGGCCGCGGCGCCCAGCAGGTTTTCAAAATGTTCCAGCAGCCTTTCCATCGAGGGTTGGTCGAACAAATCGGAATTATATTCGACGTGCGCCGACAGTCCGCTGCCCACGTCCCGCACCACGAAAGTGAGATCAAATTTGGCCGTCCCGGTATCGGCCTCCAACCATTCGGCTTTAAGCCCCGGCAGATGGAGCGAACCATCGGCATCGGCGCGCGATTGCAGCGCGAACATGATCCGGGTGAAAGCCAGATGGTTCATCGCGCGTTCGGGCCGCAGGGATTCCACCACTTTTTCAAACGGCACATCCTGGTGCGCGTAACCGGCCACCGCCCCGTTGCGCACGCGTTGCAGCAGCTCGTCAAACGACGGATTGCCCGCCAAATTGGAACGTAACAAGAGCGTATTGACGAAGAACCCGATCAATCCCTCGGTATCGAGGTGATCGCGGCCAGCCACCGGCGTACCCAGGATGATGTCCTCCAGTCCCGTATAGCGATAAATCACCGCGTTAAACGCGGCCAGCGCGACCATGAACAGCGTGGATTGCCTGTTCCCGGCCAATTGCTTCAAGCGTGGGCCGAGGTCCGCGGGCAACGGGCGAGACAACGTCCGGCCTGGGCACGAAGCCGTCCGCGTGCGCGGGTGGTCCGTCATCAATTCCGTGCTATGCGGCGCGCCGGCCAATTGGTTTTCCCAATAATGCAAGTGTTCCGGCCCTGAATCTGACTGCAGCCTCCGGCGCTGCCAGGCCGCGTAGTCCGAGTATTGCACGCGCAAGGCGGGCAGCCGGGCCGGGCGGCTTTCAAGCTGGGCCGCGTAAAATTCTTCAAGCTCGCGGAACAAAATATTCAGCGACCACTCGTCGGCGGCAATGTGGTGCAGGTTCAGCACGAGCAAATGCTTGTCCGGCGCCAGGCGCGCCAGGGACGCGCGCAATAAGGGTTCTGATCCGGCGAGGTTGAAGGGCCGCCGGATTTCCTCGCGCATCCAGCGTTCCGCTTCGGCGTCGCTGGCCGCGTCAACTACGCGGAGATTAAAGTCGAATCGGCTGGGGGCCGATTGCATGGGCGTTTCCCCGGCGCAAGCGAACCGTGTGCGCAACGGCGCATGCCGCCCAATGATGAAGCGCAGCGCCTTCTCCAGGGCCGCAATGTTGAGAGGCCCTGACAAACGCGTGACTGAGGGAATGTTGTAAAGCGGGGTGTTTGGCTCCAGTTGATCGAGAAACCACAAGCGCTGCTGGGCAAACGAGAGCGGCCCTTGCTCGTCGCGGCTGGATGCAAGGCGGAGGCGCTCCGCAAGCTTCGCCCGGTTTTTTTCGGCGGTGAGGGATTCGCTGGGGGCGTTCATTATTTGACTTCCTTTTCTTCGAGTTCGAGCAGCAGTTCTTCAACTTCATTGTCCGACAATTGGTCGAGCCGGTCCAAAAGCTGTTGGGCGCGCGATGCATGGTCCGGGCGGACGGCGATTTCTTCCGGCTCCGCCGATTGGCGTTCGTCCACGGCCTGGGCCATGCCGGCGATGGTCGGCGATTCAAAAATCACCCTTACCGGCAATTCCACTCGCAACGCGCGCGCCACCCTGGAAATAATCTGGGTGGCCAGGAGCGAGTGCCCGCCCAGATGAAAGAAATTATCGTGAATGCCCACCGGCTGCTCGCGTTGCAAAACCTCGCGCCATATCTGGGCCAGCAATGTTTCGGTGGCGGTGCGCGGCCCGGCGGGCGCCTTGTCCGCCTCGGATTGAAAATCTTCCGGGGCCGGCAAGGCGCGCCGATCGACTTTGCCGTTGGGCGTCAGCGGCAATTGTTCCAGCGCAACGATGTGGGATGGCACCATGAACGAAGGAATTTGCTGCGCCAGAAATTGGCGCAATTGCAGGCTGCTCGCCGATGCGTTCGGGTGCAGGACGACGTAGCCGACCAATTGTTTGGTGCCTGAATGATCGGCCCGCGCGACGACGAGCGCTTCCCGCACCGCCTCGTGATTAACCAGCACCGCTTCGATCTCGCCCGGTTCTACGCGGAAGCCGCGGATTTTGAGCTGCTCATCCTTGCGGCCGATAAATTCGATATTTCCATCCGGCAGCCAGCGCACCAAGTCGCCCGTCCGGTAAAGGCGCTCCCGTTCAAAGGGGCTGTTGACAAACTTGGCGCCGGTTAATTCCGGGCGGTTGACATATCCGCGCGCCACGCCGTCTCCTCCAATATAAAGTTCGCCGATCGCGCCTTCCGCGGCGGGATTCTGGGCTGCGTCAAGAATGTAAACCCGCGTGTTGGCAATCGGGCGGCCAATCGGCACCGAGGCGCGGCCGGGCCATGATTTGGGAATGCGATAACAACAGGCAAAGGTCGTGGTCTCGGTCGGGCCGTAGCCGTTGATCAACTGGCAATTGTTCAACTCCCGCGCCGCTTTGCGCACATGCGGCACCGATAGCGCCTCGCCGCCGGCGAGCAGATACCGGAGGCTGCGGAGGCTGGCGATGGGGCCGTCCACCATTTGATTAAACCAGCCGGAAGTCAGCCACAACGTCGTCACTTCGTGGCGCTCAATGACCCGGGCCAGTTCCTCCACGGAAGGCATCTGAGGCGGATGAACCACCAGCCGCGCTCCGTTGAGCAGCGCGCCCCATATCTCGAAGGTCGAGGCGTCGAAGGAAATGGGGGCCAATTGCAGAAAAACGTCACCGGGGGCGCACGGCACATAGTCGGTATTTCGCACCAGCCGCGCGATGGCCCGATGCGACACCGCGACGCCTTTGGGCCAGCCGGTCGAACCGGAGGTGTACATGATGTAGGCGGCATCCGTCGCTTTTGGATTGCGGGCATCCAATCGCGGGACTTTCTCGACGCTCGCGGGCCACGCCGGGTCGTCGATGCAAAGGACTTGCTCCCACGTCACCGGCACAGCGCCGGCAAGGCTGGTTCGTGTCAATACGAATCCAGTCCGGGCGTCCTGCACCATGATCGCGTTGCGCGCTTTCGGATTGGCTGGGTCCAGGGGCAGATAGGCCGCGCCGGATTTGAGAATGGCCAGCAGGGCGGCGATCATGTCCATGGACCTGTCCAGGCATATTCCAACGACGGAGTCCGCGCTTGCGCCCGCTTCAACCAGCCGTGCCGCCAGCAAGTTGGCCCGGTGATTGAGTTCGCCGTAGGTCATTTCGTCATGCTCCCAGGCCAGCGCGACCGCTTCGGGAGTCTTGGCCGCCTGGGCCTCGAAAATCTGGTGAACGCACAAATCCCGTTCAAACTCCCGCGCCGCTCCCATGCCCCATGCCAGGCATTTGCGTTTTTCTTCGGGAGTGTCGAGCGCGAATTCAGAAATGCGCCGCCAAGGCTCCGCCACGATGCTCTCAAGGAGCCGGCGGAATTGCCGCGCCCAGCGCTCCACCGTGGCAGCGGTAAACAAATCGGCGCTGTATTCAAACCGGATGCGCAGGTCCTGCCCCGTCTCGGCTGCCAAAACCGTCAAATCGAATTTGGAGGTGCCATTGTCCAAGTCGAGACGCGCGGCCTTGATGCCGGGCAGCGACCAACCCTCCGTGAAATCTTTTTGCCACCCAAAGGCCGCTTGAAAAAGCGCCTGCGCGCTCATGTCCCGCTCCAATCCCAATTTGCGAATGACGTGATGAAGGGGAGTTCGCTGATGCAAGCTGGCATTGAGCGCTGTTTCGCTCGTCCGCCGGAGCAATTCGCGAAACGGCGGATCGCCGGACAAATCCAGGCGCAAGGCGTGAGTATTGACAAAGAACCCGATCAAATCTTCAGTCTCGACCTCATCCCGGCCGGCGAAGGGCGAGCCGATGATGATGTCGTCCTGAACCGTATAGCGTTGCAAGAGAATCCCGAAGGCCGCCAGCAGGAAACGGTAAGTCGTCGTGCCTTCCGCGCGAATGATCTCCTTGAGCGCGGCGCAGGCTGGCTGCGGCCATGTCAAGAACAGAGCGGCCCCTTGGTGGGTTTCAATCGGCGGGCGTGGAAAATCCGTTGGCAAGGCCAGCCACGGCGAGGCGCCGCGCAATTGCCGGCCCCAATATTCCAGGTTTTGCCTGGAAGAATCCTCGCGCGCCATTTCATGCTGCCACATGGCAAAGTTGCCGTATTGAATAAGCAACTCGGGCAAGGGCTGCTGGCCATTTCCGTAAAGAGCTGCCAATTCACGCAGGAATATGCCTTGGGACCAGGCATCGGAAATAATGTGGTGCATGTTGACCGTGAGCAGATGCTTCTCATCGGCCGCTTGAAACAAGCAGCAGCGGACCAGCGGCTCTTGGGCCAGATTGAAAGGCTGGCGGGCGTCCTGTTTCGCCAGCGCTTCCGCCTCGGCCTCCGCCTCGGCATGGCCGCGAAGGTCCGTAAACGCAAGTGGAAAAGGTTTTGGAGGAAACACGATCTGGCATGGTTTTCCATCCTTGGCTTCGATGGCGGTGCGAAGCGTCTCGTGGCGGCGCACGAGTTTATCAAGGCTCCGTTGCAAAGCGCCGACATCCAAAGGCCCGTCCAGCCACCAAGCCTCGGCGATGTTGTAAGCAGGGCTGCCGGAATGGGTTTTTTCAAAGAACCAAAGGCCTTCCTGCGCCAATGACAAGGGCAGAACACTTGCCACGTTTGGCGCCTGTGGTTCTTTTTGGACCAACATACTGGAAAGATAGAATTTTGCCTCGAAATCGGGAAGTAGGTGATGACCCACGCCCGCAATGGCTCCAACCCCATGAAGTTACGAGACTAATTTAACCGCCCTCGTCCGCCGCCGGGTGATGGACGGACCGGCAGCCGCAGCCGGTCCCGCCTTGAGCACTTCCGCGGCCAGCCGGGCCACTGTCGGATTCTCGAAAATTGCCCGCAACGGGAGGTTGATGCCAAACCGGCGGTTGATCCTCGCGAAAGCGCGCGTGGCCGAGAGGGAGTCGGCTCCCAACTCGAAGAAATCATCGTTTACGCCAATGCGCTTCAGAGACAGCACCTCTTGCCAGACCTCTGCCAGCGCCTGCTCGTGCTCATCCCTCGGCGCGGCGTAATCACGGAGCCCGGCCGCCATCTCCTCCGGCGCGGGCAATTGGCGCGCATCGATCTTTCCGTTCGGCATGAGCGGAAACTCCTTCATCATGACAAAGTGCGACGGCGCCATGTAGGCGGGCAGTTTGGAACGGATAAACTCGCGCAATTCCGCCACTGGCGGAGGGCCGTTCCGGGTCGTCAAATAACCGACCAGCCGCTTTTCGCCGGAACTGTCCTCGCGCGGAACCACCAGCGCGTGGGCCACAGACGGGTGCTGGCGCAGCGCAGTTTCAATTTCGCCAAGCTCGATGCGGAAGCCGCGAATCTTGACTTGCTGGTCGATCCGTCCCAGGCATTCGACCGTGCCGTCGGGCTGGTACCGCGCCCAGTCGCCGGTTTTATAAAGGAGGCTCGCCTCATTGCTGAACGGATTAGGAATGAACTTTTCGGCTGTCAGATCAGGCCGCCCCAAGTAACCGCGCGCCAGGCCGTGTCCTCCGATATGAAGTTCGCCGGCGACTCCAACCGGCACGGGCTGAAGCTGGCTGTCGAGGATGTGCAGTTGCGTGTTGGCCAGCGGCCGGCCAATCGCAATCGGCGCTTCCGGATCGACCTTCCAGGCAGTGGACCAAATCGTCGTTTCCGTGGGGCCATAAAAATTCCACAGTTCGCCGGTTCGCGCCAGGAGAGCGTCGGCGAGGCCGCGCGTGAGGGCCTCGCCGCCGCAAAGAACGCGCAGCGATTTACGGCCCGTCCAGCCGGATTCGATGAGCAGCCGCCAAGTTGCCGGGGTGGCCTGCATGACGGTGGCGTGCGAAGAGTCGATCAGGGCGGCGAGTCTTGGGCCATCAATGACAATCTCGTGCGGGGCCAGGATGAGCCGGCCGCCGGAAATGAGCGGGAGGAATATTTCCAATCCCGCGATGTCAAACGAAAGGGTTGTGACGCTCAACAGCTTGTCGCCGGGCTCGAAAGCTATGCTCTTGCCGGCGGAAGCCAGGAGGTTCACGACCGCGCCATGCGCTACTTGAACGCCCTTGGGCTTGCCCGTGGAGCCGGACGTGTACATGACATAAGCCAAACTGTCCGGTTGGGAGCGGAAACTGCCATTGTCGTCCGAATCCTCATGATCCAGCGCATCGACGCAAACGATATTGGCCTCGGTGTCGGGCAGCGCCCGCAGGGCGCGGTTTTCTGTGACCAGGATTTGCATTTTCGCGTCGGCCAGCATGAAGGCCAATCGCTCCCTGGGAAACGCGGGATCCAATGGCACGTAGGCCGCGCCGGTTTTGAGAATTCCCAGCAGCCCCGCAACCATCTCAGCCGTGCGTGTCATGCAAATTCCGGCCAGCGTCCCTTCGCCCGCGCCCAGTGCGGCCAGTTTGCGCGCAACGTCGTTGGCCCGGCGATTCAAATCGCGATAGGTCCACGTTTCATTCTCGGAAACCAGCGCGATTTTTTGCGGGTCCTCGGCGGCGCGTTGTTCAAACAGTTCGTGAATGGCTGCGCCGGGATAATCGGCGGCCGTCTTGTTCCATTCCACCAGCGTGCGTTCTCTTTCCTCCGGTGGCATCGGCGAAAAAGCCTCGTAGCGGCCTTCTGGCTCAAGCG
This sequence comes from Verrucomicrobiia bacterium, assembly GCA_036501625.1. GTDB lineage: Bacteria > Verrucomicrobiota > Verrucomicrobiia > Limisphaerales > Palsa-1400 > Palsa-1400. Next base: position 55,879 of record DASXZY010000041.1, on the reverse strand, counting down.
CGATGGCTCGGACGGTCTTGGCGTAATAAGCGGACATTTCCTCAATCTGCCGGCGGCAGAGGCGGTTGGGATCGTAGTCAATATGGAATTCAAGCTGCTTTCCCGAAGCGTCGAGCATGAACGTTGTAAACGCGGTCAAGTCGTTGGCTTCGAAGTATGCGCCATCGCGAAAATCGATCCCGCCTGGCATTTCGTTGTAAACATGAAATTGGACAAAATCAAACGCCGCCTCAAAAACCGGGCGCCCGCCATTTAGCTTCTGAATTTCAGCCAGCGGAAAACGGCGGTGCGGCGCGATTTCCTGTTCGGCCGCGAAACATTGCCGCACCAGGTCCAGCCATGTCCCGCCTGCCATCGATAAACGCAGCGGCAGGGTGTTCAGGAAAAGGCCGATCACTTTTTCACCATCCACCGCTTCAGGCCGGCCATTGCACAGAAGCCCGCTCACGACTTCCGGCTGGCCGTACAAAAGGCTCATTACTCGCTGATGCGCGGCCAGGAGGACGGTTTTCAATGGGACGCCCGCGCGGCGCGCCATCTCTTTCAAGCCCTGCAACACTTCCGCTTCGACTTGAATCTCCGGCCCGCGCGCCTGCTCCCGGCCGCCGGCGCACATCGACTTGGGCCAGCGCGGCACCATCGGCATATTGGCGCCGGTCAATTTTTCGCTCCAAAAATGGCGCACCGTTTCCGACGCGCAGGATTGTCTCTCCAAGGCGGCAAAGTCCCGGCAGGTCGCGCGGGGCGGCGGAATAATTTCCTGCGCCTCCGCCCGCCTCAGGGCCGCATAGTCCCGGAATATTTCCGTCAAGACCGCCGCAAGGCTCCAGCCATCCATGCAAGAGTGGTGGAAACTGATGATGAATTGAAACGCCTGCGCGCGGCGCCATTGGACATGAAAGCGAATCAGTGGCGCCGTTGTCCTATCAAACGGCGCGCGTTTCTCGTTTTCAATCCACTCCGCCAGCGCCTGATTTTGGGCCGCCTCGCCCGCCTCGCGCAGGTCATCAACCGTCAGGCGAAAGCGCGCCTGGCGATGCACGAGTTGCAGCGGCTCGCCAAATCCGGCCAGATGAAACGACGTGCGAAGAATGGGATGCCGTTGAATCAGATGGCTGAGGGCGTCGGACAGTTTCTCGCGGTCAAAGGGCGATTCAATTCGGTAACTGAAAATATCATGGTAAATGGCCGACTCTGGATTGAGTTCATTGTGAAAGAACATTCCCAATTGAAGGCGGGTGACCGGATAAGCATCCTCGACATCGGCCGGCATCCGTTCGCGATCCGCGGCGGAGACAAGGCTGAACGGAGATGTGTGAAGTTTTTCCTCCGGCGCCTCGGACGCGGCAGCGCAGGCCGCCATGCCGGCAACGGTCGGGTGTTGAAACATTTGGCGCAAAGAAAGTTTAATCCCCTGCTCCTCAGCGCGTGAAAGAATGGCGATGCTGCGAATGGAATCGCCGCCCAGCTCAAAGAAATTGTCCAGAACTCCAACCTTGGCCACGCCCAGCACGGCGCTCCAAATCGTGGCAAGTTTTCGCTCGCCGCCGCCGCGCGGAGGCGTGTATTGGCTCTCCATCTCCGGCCGCGTGTCATCGGGGGCCGGCAACGCGCGCCGGTCCACCTTGCCGTTAGCCGTCAATGGCAGCGCAGTCAAGATGACGAATCGGGCGGGCGTCATGTACTCTGGGATAATAGGCCGCAGATGTTCCCGCAATTCCGTCACGGTCGGCGCGCCGCCCACCGGCACAATGTAGGCAACCAGCCTTTTCTCTCCCTCCGCTTCATCCCGGGCCAGCACGACGCTTTCGCGAACGCCGGGATGCCTATTTAAAGCCGACTCAATGTCGCCCAATTCCACGCGGAATCCGCGAATCTTCACCTGATGATCCATGCGCCCCAAGTACTCCAATTCTCCCTGCTCCGAAACGCGGGCCAGGTCGCCGCTGCGGTAAATGCGCGCTCCCGGCTGGCTGGAAAATGGGTCGGGCAAAAAGCGCCGCGCCGTCAAATCGTCGCGGTTGAGATAGCCGCGCGCGACGCCATCGCCTCCCACGCAAATTTCTCCCGCGGTCCCGCGCGCGACCGGCTTGAGCTGATCATCCACCAGATGGATTTGCAGGTCTGGAATCGGCACGCCAATCACGCTGCCCGCGCCGCTGGCTAGGTCCTGCATGGTAATAGGGCGATAGGTCGAATGCACGGTCGTCTCGGTGATGCCGTACATGTTGACCACGACGGGCCGCTGGTCTCCGTGGCGCTCGAACCAGGGCTTGAGGCTTTGCAACTCCAGCGCTTCGCCCGCGCAAATGACGTAACGCAGGTTCAAATCCAGCCGCCGTTGCGCCTGGGTTTCGGCCCATATTAGCTGGCGAAAGGCGGATGGCGTCTGGTTCAGGACGGTCACGCGTTCGCATTCCAGCAATTGGTAAAAATCGGCCGGCGAGCGGCTGGTCAAGTACGGCACGATAACCAGGCGGCCGCCATGCAGCAATGAAGCCCACAGCTCCCACACCGACACGTCAAACGCGTACGAATGAAACAACGGCCACACATCGTTTTCGTTGAAGCCGTACCAGTGGTCCGTTTGGGACAACAGGCGCAGCACATTGTGATGGGTGACGACGACGCCCTTTGGCTTCCCGGTTGAACCGGAAGTATAAATAATATAGGCGGCATTGCTGCCGTTCGCGCCGCTGGGCTGGCTGGCCGGCGAGTGCGTTGCGATGTCCGGCCAGTCCGTGTCGATGCGCAGGACGGTGGCGGGTTTGGCCGGAAGGGACGCCGCCAGTTTTTCTTGCGTCAATAATATGGAAGCGCCCGCGTCCTCCAGCATGAATGCGACGCGCTCCTTTGGATACGCGAGGTCGATCGGCACGTAGCAGCCGCCGGCCTTGAGGACGCCCAAAATCGCCACCACCATTTCCAGTGAGCGATCCAGGTAAAGGGCAACCGGAACTTCCGGCCCGGCGCCGAACGATCTTAGGCGGGCCGCCAGTTGATTCGCGCGCGAATCCAATTCGCGATAGGTTAAAGATGTTTCTGCCAGGTTGACAGCGATGGAATCCGCGCGCTCGGCTGCTTTTGCTTCGAACGCTTCATGAAGAACTTTGTGCATGGTAGTTTCAGGACGCCGCCAGCATAAATGCGGTCCCGCGCCAACAAATAGGGACTAACCCTCATAGGGGTTGTGGCCTAACCCTTGGGCGAATCGCCCCATTTGTGAAAAGCGCCGTTTCGGATATGTTTTTCGGCGTTATGAAAACTTATAAACTGCTACTCGCACTGGCTTTAGGCGCCGCCGGAGGCCTGGCCGCCCAGGCACAGGAACAGACCAATGAATACTTGATGAATTGGAATGCCGTCGGCTACACACACAATGCTCGCGGCGTTTTGGTTGCGACGAATGTTAACCAGCAGACCCTGGTTAACATAGTCGCGACCAATAACGGGCTCAATCCACGGGACCTCGAATTTGTTTACCGCGTGGAAAAGCGTGACACGGCGGTCGTCTGGAAAACGAACGGAGTGTTCGTCGCCGATGTGTACCAAATGGAATATAATTATTTGGATGTCACCAACCAAACCGGAACGATCGATTATCTGGAGACGCTGCTCAATGACGAATATCATACCAACGCGATCGGATCGACCTTCGGCATCCAGGAAACCATCCACAATAAGGCCGGATACCTGACCGGCTACAGCTATCATGGCACGTTCCATAGTTACTTTCCGGAAAACGGCGTTGTTTTTACAGGCTCTTTTTCCACCGGCGCGCGCGTATATCTCAAGGACGGCGAAGGCCAGTAGTTTTAGCGGTCTCGGCGGCGCGCTCATAGACTTTGGCCACCGCCGCCGCGACGCCGGGCCAGTTGAAGCGCCTGGCGTGCGCCAGTCCGGCCGCCCGCAAGTTCTCGCGCTCGGCGGCGCCGGCTGAAAGCGCTTGCAACTGGGCCGTGATGGCCTCCATGTCTTCGGGGTCAACGCGCACGGCGGCATTTCCCAGCACTTCGCCCAGCGAGCCGCGCGCGGAGGAAATGACGGGGCAGCCGCAGGCCATGGCTTCAATCGGCGGCATGCCGAAACCCTCGAACAAGGACGGATAAACAAAAACATCCGCCGCCCGATACAAATCGGGCAGGAAACCATCCGGCACAAATCCGAGGCAGCGAATGTCCGCCGCGAATCGCGATTGTTCAATTGCCTGATGTATGTGTTCCGCGCCGTGCCAATCGCTCCCGGCCAGGGCCAATTGCCAGGGTGACCCGGTCGCTGCCTTGAACCGGTCAAAGGCGGCGAGCAGACGCGTGTGATTCTTGGCCGGATGCTCCAGACGCGCCACATAAAGAAAGAACGGGCGCTCCAGGCCAAAGCGGTCGCGGGCCAGCGTTTTGGCTTGCATGGCATTGCCTGGGAAAAAGCGATCATGGTCCACACCATTGTGGATGACCGTGAGCCGGTCAGGCGGCACTTTCAAAAAATGAACAATGTCGCGCGCCGTGTTTTCGCTGATGGCCACGATTTGGTCCTGCCTGCGGGCCAGTTGCGGCACGACCATCCGTCCATAGGCCATGCGGGGCCAATTATACTTCCCGCTGATATGGAATTGGGCGAGGTCGTGGATGGTCGCCACGAGTGGACAGGGCCGGGACCAAAGCATCCGGCGGTAGCTGGGCACGTGCAGCACATCAAGGCGCAGCCGGCCGGCCAATCCGGGCAAAACGGCCTGATGCCACATGATATTGTTGACTGGGGGCCGGTATCGCTCCGCCACTGGAATCAGCCGGACCGATCCGGCCGCGAAGTCGAAAAGGTGCATGTCCTTTTCCAGCACGAAGAGCGTGTATTCATTTTGCCCATGCGCGAGCAGCGCGCGAGTCAGGGCGAACACGTATTGGGCCACGCCGGTTTGGCCGCGTTGAATGACGGAAGTGGAAAGGCCGGCATGCACGGCTACGCGGACATCGCGGACGGCTCCAACAAAAGCCGGTCAAGCTTGGCCGCGCGGAGAACGTCCCGCACAGCCGGTTGCGCTCCCGTGAACACCAGCTTGGTTCCTTGCCGCCAGGCCCACTGTTGAGCGCGCACCATGATCGTCAGCCCGGAACTGTCAATGAATCGCGCGCATGACAAATCAATGGCGACCGGGCTTGGTTTTCCCGCGCCCGCCAGCAGGTCCCGGGTGTGGTTCCAAACCTCGCCCGCGTTGGCCGCCGTAATTTCTCCCCGCCACGCCAGCCTGGAGGCGTCATCCGAGCCGCCGCCCGTCACGGCCGAGGATTCCTCCAATGTCCGCGCCTGGATAATGAGTTCCGCCGCGGCCGGGTCCGGCGCGATGGCAAAATAATCCTTCAAGCCCATCAGCGCCAGCGACCGTTGCACCCCGGGGCTGGCGGAGGCGAGGACAAATTGCCGGCCGGTCGCGCGCAGTTTCTTTCGCAATGACAGAAGAATCCCGGCATCCGTGCTGTCAATAAATCGAAGGCCGGAAAGGTCCGTGATGCAATGCCGGCCTGCCCACCGGGTGTGATCCCACCATCGTTCGGCGCGCGCGGGTGATTTTTTCGAGGCCAGGCGCGGGAGGCATTGCAGCAGCAGCCATTGGGCGGCGATGCGCCAGCCAAAGACCCACAAGTCTTTCATGTAGCGCCGGAAAAGGCGGCGCGGTTCGCAGGCCAGGCGGAAAACCCATTCGAGACCCGCGTGCCGCATCCACTCCGGGGCGCGTTTGACGCGGCCGGCCAGAAAGTCAATTGTCGCTCCCACCCCAGCCACGACCGGCACGCCCAATTCGCGATAGTGCATGGCCATCCATTTCTCGGCCTTGGGACAGCCAAAAGCCACAAACAATATGTCCGGCTGCGCTTCGCGCACGCGCCGCTTGATCTCCTCGTGATCCATTTCCAGCAGGCCGCTGAATGGCGGCGAATAATAACCGGCCAACTCGAGTGACGGCTCCCCCCGCTTTAGCCGCGCCGCCGCCTCCTCGACTGAATCTGGCGACGCGCCCAACAGAAATACGCGATACTTCTTTTGCGCGGCGACTTTGAGCAGCACTGGCGCGAGGTCCGAACCCGCCACTCGCTCCGGCAGGCGATTGCCCAGAAGCCGGGACGCCCACAGCAACGGAGTCCCATCGCAAAGGACCAGGTGGGCGTCTGTCAATATGCGCCGCAATTCCACATCCGTTTGCGCCTGCACGAGGAAATCGACATTAGCCGTCACCAAATAATGCGGCTGGCGCGACGCCACCATTTGTTCAATGGCTGTTAACGCTTCGCCTGCGGTCACGTTGTCAAAGGGAACGCCCAGGATCGCGATGGGCGGCTGGCTTGGAACAAGGCGTTGAATTTTTGGGTCAGGTTTTGCCATAAGGGTCGTCATCCGTAACAGGGCCAAATCCGCTTGAAGACATTTACCAGGCCCGCCCAATCGAGGGCGTCGGTTTGCAGTTCGCGCTGGAGCCGCCGCAGGAAACGAGGTTGAGACGCAACGTCCGTTTCCCATAGCAGCAAAGCCAGCGCGTTGAACAGCCTTTCGCGCGGGTAGCGGCGAGAGAAGGCGGCGGCTTTTGGCCCAAAGGTTCTGAGGTTTAGAAAATGGTTTCGCCACGCGGATGTCCCGGGGCATTTCTCTAAGTCGCTTAAGGCGTAGTCTGACGCGGAACGGAAGGATTCCTTGAGTCGGCGGCTTTCCAGCCAGAGCCAAAGTTGCATGGCCAATCCGGCCAGCCTTCGATGTTCCGCGCCCAGCTCATCCGCGGTGCGAACGGCGCGGGAGGGATGGAGTTTGAATTCCAAACCCGCCGCGTGATGCGCCGGAACTTCCGCCCACCACGGCGGCAAATTCGCCGCCGGGAAACAGGCGCATCGCCGGCCGCGTTCCCGCGCGCTCCAATGATATTGCCCATGGGCCGCCAGGACGGCGTCCCCGAAGGCCAATTGCATCTTGGCCAGGTTCCGGCCGGCAAAATCCGCATCCTCGCTGGTGAGAACGCTCTTCTGAAGCTTCTCGCGAGCCAGCAGGAGGCCGGAACAGCGGTTAAACATCAGGCGCGTTGCCTCCTCGAGCGGGATGGCTGCTCCGTCAAGATGATGTTCGCACCCTTTGAAAATGTCTTCAGCGCCAAGAATCACGCGCCGCGCGGATGCAAGGTCGTAGCTGAACATTGAAACCGGGCTGCTTTTCCATCGTTCAAGGCAGTCAATTTTAAATTCGACATGCAACCCGGCCCCAATCGAAAGGCGTTCACCCAAATCGCGCACCGCCCCTCCATGACGCCGCTCCTGCCAAAGGCGCGGGCCATTGAGAAAGACGTAAAACTCCAAATCGTTGTAAGGCCAGTCGCCGGTGGCCGTCCTGAGAACGCCTCCTTCGCCGCGGCCGTAGCCTCCGCCCAAAACGATCGCTTCAATCTCCTTCCGCGGGATGCGCGCGCAAATGCCATCGCGCACCCGGGTGCAGAGGTCCTCCAGGCGTCCTTCCAAATCCTCGCTGCCGTCAACGGTGAATCGGGCTCTCATGGCGGTAATGCTTCCAGCCGTCTCGGAATCCATGCAGTTTGGCCCGGCGCTGGTGCCAGCGGATTTGCGCGGCATGCGGCCATTCGGCCAGCCGCCCTTGTTGGGCGCAGAATTTGAAGTCGCGCCGCACGTCGTTCATCCACCCCAGCAAGACGGTGCGCGGCCAATTGATCTCCCAGGCGGCCCGCTCCCAGACTGCCGCCAAAGCCCTGGCCTCGCCGAACGAGCGTTTATAGGCCTGGCCGGGCGTGTAGTTGTGCGAGTGCATGACGACCGAATCCGGGCAATAGGCAACCTGCCATCCCCGCGCGCGGCACCACCGCGTATATTCGTCGTCCTCGGAGTATTGCATGGCCTCCAAAAAGCCGCGTTGCGCCCAAACCTCTTTGCGCAACCCGCTGCTGACCATGCTGAAAAAATGGTCCCAGCGGGCGGAGTCCCTGCGCGGGCCAAAACAACGCGCGTAATCATGGGCAAACACCGCCTGGCAATCCGGCCTCGGAATTTGCCGCCCGAACGCCGCTGCCACGCGCGGTTCGCGCAGCGATTCCACCAGCGGACGAAGCCACCCGGAACCTTGCGGGGTCGCGTCGGCATTGAGAAAAATCGCGAGGTCTGAAGCGGCCAGGTTCATGCCGAGATTCATCACACGGGACGGGTTGTAATCCTGGGGCCGGATTTGCACGAAGTGGCGCGGAGCGGCCTGGCGAATCAGATCGGCCGAGCCGTCGGTCGATCCGGAATCAATGACGATCAGTTCCCAATTCTTCCAGTCCTGCGCACGCAAGGCGGGCAACGTTTCACGCAACGCCCATCCCTCGTTAAACGAGCGCATAATGATGCTGACCAATGAATCCATCGGTTTCAAGTGTGGCGAGATTTTCAACGCGTCAAATGGCGTGAATACCCTAGAAGAAAGCGGCGCCCAGCCCATCAGGCATTACTTCACCGTGTGAAACGCGGGCGCGGCCGAAAATTGGCGCGTGTTCCGCGCCTTGGCCAAGTCCGCGTCGCGGGTCATCAACCGAAACATGTGAGGTATGGAGTCGATGTCGCCGGGAATATTGTCCTGGTTCGTGCAGAGCGCGGCATAACTGTGAATGTCGTCTGGATGGTAGCCGTGCATCCCGCGAATGGGCCGCGCCCCCATGTGGCTGGGCACAATCAACACGCCTTCCTGCGCCAGAAAAATCAGTTCGCCAAAATAACGGTCCGGGAAGAAAGCGCCCAGTTTTTCCAGTTCCTCATCGGGCACAATGCGTCCCTGTTTGATTTCCTGCAAGCGCCGCGTGACCAGCCATCGCGCGCGGTCGTTGAAGAACCAAAAACGCGCCATGGTGGAGTCGTAAACGACCGCGTAATCGTCGGGCACCCGCAGCGGCAGGGCGGCGATCTCGCGCTGCAAATCCAGCAAAGTGTCGCAATTGGCCATGCCATGGTCGCTGAACACGTAAAGTCGAACTTCTTCGTAGTGCGCCCTGGCCGCCGCCAGCAACTGCCCGATCCAATCCTCGTAAACGCGCAACTTTACCGGAATCTCCGGAGAGCGGTTTCCCAGGAAATGCAGCATGCCGTCCAGGCCCGGCCAATACTGAAACGCAAAATCGATTCGTTCGGACTGAACCTCGGCCAGCAGGCCGGAATGGTTCGTGAATTCATCCCGTCCGGGATCGCTCACGAAGTAGGGCACGGCCCGTTCCTCCAGGTAGTCGAAAATGTTCGGGCCCCGGTTAAGCCCTCCCGGCTGAAGAGGGCTTTTTGTTTCGGAAAAGTTGTAAAGCGAAATATGTTTGAACGGGATGTTGTAGAGATCGAAATAGCCGCGAAAACTGAGCCTGCTTTTGACCAACCGCGAGAGGCTGCGGCGAAATATCCGCCGCCCTGTTACGGCCGAGGGCAGCCAGCGCAGGGGGCGCAAAGATCTGAACGGTGAATGTTCCGGGTCATAGACGAAGTAATTCCAATTCCGGTGTTCCGCCGGCCAGCGGCCGGAGAGAATCGAAGGCACACAAGCCGAACTGTAGCCAAAAACAGAAGTCAGCCGCCGGCGGTTTGGGGCGGCTTTGGAGAGGAACGGCTCCCGCTTGACAATTTCCCAACCGCACGCGTCGATGAAGACGAAAAGCGGCAGCAGGGCCTTCACGGTCTGCGCCCTCCAGTCCGGTTCTTCTTGACGCCGCAGGGCGGGCGATGTTTCCGCGTGTTATAAGAATGGAGGCGGCGGGTTCGCGCTTGTCCGATGGGAACCGGCCACGCGCGGAGGCCATCGAGCTTGAAATCGACTTCAATGGCAATCATGGCTGCTGGTCGAGCAAGAAGGTTCGTCATCGTGTTCCTTTCGAACAATGGTCATGAGTGAGTCGGCCGCTATTTCCTCCGCGGGGAGGTAAAGATGGGAAAAGTAGTCCATGCCTCGTTGCCGGGCTGCGTCGGCCAGAAATTGTTTTACAGCGGGCGTCTTTTTGGTTTGGCCAGCGTCATCGGAGAGCAGCGCCACCAAGGCGGCTGAATGAAGCGTGCGCATCGGCCATGCTTTGGTCCAGTTCAGAACGTCGGCGGGCAAATCGCGGTGGCGGCAGGAGAAGATGACGATGTTCGCGTCAGCCACGGCGGCCGCGGCGTTTTGCCGCACCTCTTCGATGCGCAATGACTTGAAGCTCGACATCTCAATCTCGATTTTCCATCCGTCGCCGAGCCTGTCCGACACCATGTCGCAAATCTCCTTGGCCCTTTTTCCGGCCGCGACGCTTTCGTAAACAATAAAGGCCTTCAAGGCCGGCTTTGCTTGCGCGGCGAACTCAAAGGCCACGACGTTTGATGCGTGTTGCATGTTCTTTAGATACTTTATTGGGACAGCGTCACAAATGGGGTACGTGCCCCGAATCGTGTTAATGGAGAACCAGATTCAATCAATCAAACCGCCACCGCTGGCATCCATCGCCCGCAAAGTTCTTGCAGGAGTCGCGAGAGTTGCGCGAAGCCGTGCGGCTTGACGATGTATTCGCGCGCGCCCATTTGCTTCGCTTTGGCCATATCCGAAGGATGGGACGAGGACGAAAGAACGACCACCGGGATGTCCCGCAAGTCCGGCCGCTTGGCCCACCACGCCAGCACGTCAAAGCCATTAAGGCGCGGCATTTTGAGGTCCAACAACAGCAAGGCGGGGATCGGATGAACAATTCGATCGTGGAACGGCGGCTGGCCGTCCAGATAATCAATGGCTTCCTGGCCGTCATGGACGACGATCATGGGGTGGCGAAGCTCAGTCCGCTTAAAGGCCAGAAGCAACAACATCGCGTCCCCTTCCTCGTCCTCGGCTGCCAATACGGGCCGCCCTGAGCCTTCGGTCGGTTTACTTTGTATCACTGATCGCGAATGTTGAGCGGGCGTATTGGATTTCCTATGGGGTCGTCACCCTATCTTTGTCAGCCGGCCTCAGTTCAACCCAGAAACGGCTGCCGCGGCCCGGTTCGGATTCCGCTCCGACCGTGCCCCCCATGCGCTCGACCACTTTGCGAACCACCGCCAACCCGATGCCGGTGCCTTCGTAGCGGTCGTCGAGCTTTTCATACATGCCAAACAGCCGCCGTTGCGCCGCCAGCGGAATGCCAATGCCATTGTCCTCCACCCAGATGCGAGCCATTTTTCCTCGAGTTTCGGCGTGGAGGCGGATGCGCGGATTGACGCCCGGAGCCACAAATTTGACAGCGTTGCCCAGGAGATTGGAGAAGCACTGGGTCAAGTACGATTCGTTCCCAAGCACGACCGGCAACGTCCCCTCGACTTTAATGTCCGCCCGATCGGGGTGGAGGTGAGGATAAACATCAATAAGGTCGCCGACGATATTGTCCAGATGCACAGGCCCCTGCGGGATTTCCTGAAGAACAACCTTGGTGTAGCTAAGGGCGTCAACGATAAGTTGATCGAGCCGGCGGGCGGCCCTTACGATGCGGCGGCAATAATCCTGCGCTTCGGCCGGCGTGGGCCGCGACGGGGAGGTTTGATCCATCAGGATATCGGCGAACGCGCTCATGGCGCGAAGCGGGGCGCGCATATCGTGAGTGATCGAGTAGGAGACATGCTGAAGTTCGTTCACCACGTCCTGCAACTTGAGCGTCCGTTCCTCGACCTGGCGCTCCAGTTCCTCGCGGCTCAGTGATAGTTCTTCGCGCGCGGCCACGATCTCGGTGACATCGTGCATCATGCTTGACGCTCCGCTGATCCGCCCATTCTCGTCCTTAATGGGGGAGGCGCCCAGGGCCACGGGAATGCGGCGGCCGTCTTTGGCTACCCGGATCGTTTCAATCCGCTCGACTTTCTGGCCTTGGCGAACCTGGCCAAGAATGAAATCCTCCTCGACCTGGCGCTCTGGCGGGACCAGCTCCATGATGGGTTTGCCGATAATTTCCCCGGGTGTGTAGCCAAGGAGGCGTTCCGCGCCGATGTTCCAGGTTTGGATGATGCCGTCGAGGTTTTTGGACAGGATCGCATCTTCGGAGGACTCAACGATGGCGGCCAGGCGGGCGCGGGCTTCTTCGGCGCGCCGCTGGTTGGTCCAGTCGCGGAAAACAAGCACCACGCCAGACAGCGTGCCCTGCTCCGCCTGGATCGGCGCCGCGCTGTCATCAATAGGATATTCAGCCCCGGTTTTGGATAACAGCACCGTATGGTTATCCTCGCCTGTCGGGATGCCCGTTCGCAAGGCTTTGCGCACCGGGCTTTCCATGGCCAGCCGGCTCGATGCGTGAACGATTTGAAACACGGAAGAAATCGGCTGGCCGACCGCTTCGGGCGGTTTCCAGCCCGTGAGCCGGGCCGCCTCGGCATTGAGAAAGGTGATTCTTTCGTGAACATCGGTCACAATAACACCGTCGCTGATGGATGCCAGTGTGGTGGTTAACAAATCCTTCTGCTGGGTCGCTTCCATAACGGCCTCTTCTCTCTCGCCGGCCGTCCGCGAGACGTGGTGGTCGGCCCAGGCCAAAAAGAGCAGGTTGACGATGATCGTCAAGGCGAACGTGGCGGTGCCCGCCAGGTCTGCCGCGCGGGCGCGGCGCATCGAGAGAGCCAGCCCCGCGAGAACGTTCATTTTCATACGTTCCAATTCTTGGCGAAAAGCATCCGTCAATTGCTCCCCGACCCCGGTGCGCATGGCCGCCGCGGCCGTCGGCAGGCCGTTGGTTTGCTCGAGTTGCAATGTCCGGGTCATTTCGTCCTCTTTGCCGGTTATGCGCTGGATAAGAGATTCCACCGCCGTGCTCGAAAGGGCCCCGCTCGCGGCGTCGGTTTGCAGGATGCTTTTGCCGGCTTCGATTTGGGCGGTCGCCCGTTTATAGATTTGGAGGTAGCGCTCGTTGGTGGTGAGAAGATAGCCGCGCTGGGCGGTCTCCGCGTCATCCAGGCTCGAAGAGGCTTCTTCCAGATGCTGCTCGACGGCCCGCTCGGCATCGACCTGCGCGGTGCGTTGCACGGCGACGATGCCGACCAGGTAGCTGCAAAGAAGAGTGACGGCAAACACGATCGCGGCCACGGGGAAGAGGCGGCTATGAGATGGTCGTGCTGGCCTCATGTTCCGGTTTTGCTTCCGGCTGGTCCCAGAGCAGGCGCGGATCAAAGCTAAGCGTCGCCAGAAGCGTCAATGCTACAACCGCAGTGAATGAAAACACTCCACGCCCTGGATGCACCGTCGCGACGCGTCCCATTTCAATCATCGAAACGGAGAGGGATAGCAGGAATACTTCCAGCATGTTCCACGGGTCTATGATGCGGATGATTTGGTAGGTCCAGGTGCGCGCTTTTTTCCAACGCGGCCAGCCCAGTGTCCACGATAGCAGAAGCAGCCCCAGGATTTTGAGAATGGGCGACAAAATGCTCGTGCAAAGGACCAGCCCGGCGATGAAATATTGCCGATCCTGAAATAAAGTGTGGATGCCCTGCAGAATGGTGATTTCCGAATAACTCCCGCGATACTCAGTCGTGACGAGCGGGTAGAGGTTCGAGGGAAAATAAAGAATCAGGGCCGCCAGAGAAAGAGCCAGCGTGCGCTGGCGGCTGTTGGCCTTGCGCGGGCGCATGGCAAAACCACAGCGCGCGCAATGGGCCTCCGACCGCTTCGGCACCGGATCGACGTGTTGGACCAGTTCACACGTGGGGCATGTCACAACTGTGCTCACGGCCTTAACATAAAATACCAAGCTGCGTCAACAATGGGGTGGTGACACTATGCGCATTCGCGCCAGCCGCGGGGGAGGGTTCGCCGCGCTCTTTTCGGGGTAAACTACGCATGGCTGGCGGGCGGGGCCGAGGGTAAAACTGGCCGCACATATGAACAAACTAACGGATTGTTTTCTCACTGAACTGGCGGACATTTATGACGCCGAAAAGCAACTTATCGAGGCTCTGCCCACTATGGCTGAGACCGCTGAACACGAGGAACTGCGGGAGGCCTTCTCCAACCACATCCTTGAGACTGAAGAACACGTGCGCCGCCTGGAGCAAGTCATTGAACTGCTGGGCGAAGAAGCTCCCGTCCAGCAAAAGTCCAAGACCATGCAAGGGCTGCTGGCTGGCATCCTCGAACGGACCGAAGACGGCTTGGGCGACGCCGCGTTGATCTGCGCCGCGCAAAAGATCGAGCATTATGAGATCGCGGTTTATGGCTCGTTGCGCAGTTGGGCCAAATTGCTGGACCACGACGAAGCCGCCAATTTGCTGGAGGAAACGCTCGACGAGGAAACCGACGCGGACGACCACCTGACTTCCCTCGCCGTGCAGATTGTCAATTTGGATGCCCGGGAAGCCGAACATGCCACCGCGACCGGCGATTCCGAAGAATAGCCAAACGAGATTAAACATGACACCTGCCGGCCGCGCGGATGCACTTCGCGCGGCCTTATTCTGAGGCAATTATGAATCAATTCAAAATTCAGGGCGGCCAAGCCGCCACAATGGTATTCTTGACATTTATGGCCGCGGCGGGCGCCCAGGGCCAGCCGGCCATTTCCAGCGCCGCCTTGAGCGGCGCGGCTCCGCAATTGACCATTTACGGCGCGGCGGGCACGACCAACCAAATCCTGACTATTACGGACCTCACGCAAACGAATTGGACCGTCCTTTCCAACATTGTGGTGCCGCAAAGTCCGTACACGTTCACCGATACCATCAGCGCGCCCGGCCCGCAGCGGTTTTATCGCGTGGCGGACCCAAATTTCCCATCCAATCCGCCGCCTGGCATGGCCCTGGTTCCTGCCGGCACATTCGAGATGGGCGATACCTTCCATGAAGGGCAATTCTACGAATTGCCAGTCCATCCGGTTTATATCAGCGCGTTCTACATGTCCACCTACGAAACCACCCTGGGGTTGTGGGACACGGTTATGGCATGGAGCCTTACCAATGGATATAGCTATGACTATTCGGGGAGGGGCCACGCTGCCAATCATCCCGTGCTCGATATCGATTGGTATGACATGGCCAAGTGGTGCAACGCGCGTTCGCAAATGGAGGGACGCCCGCCCGCCTATTACACCGATGCCGCGCTGACGCAAGCTTACACCAATGGCGAAGTGGCGCCTTTTGTAAATTGGAATGCCGGCTACCGGCTGCCGACCGAATCCGAATGGGAAAAGGCGGCCCGCGGCGGCGGCGCTGGCCATCGTTTTCCTTGGACCAACGTCGATACCATTTCCGAAAGCCAGGCAAACTATGTCGGCGATACTAATGATTACTCTTATGATATAGGCCCGGTGGCAGGGTTTAACCCGGATTTTGACAGCGGGGATATGCCTTACACCAGCCCGGTCGGGTCCTTCGCTCCGAACGGCTATGGCTTGTATGACATGGCTGGCAACGCGTGGGAGTGGTGCTGGGATTATGCCGGGGCCTACCCCGCTGAGCTTCAAGCGGACCCGCGCGGCCCGGCGACGGACCAGGGATCGGGGCGAGTTGGCCGCGGCGGCAATTGGAACTACTACGCCTTGGACTGCCGCAATTCATACCGCTACGGAAACACTCCCGGTTACGCCGCCAGCAACATTGGCTTTCGTTGCGCGCTGCCTGTCCCGTGATTTGGCTGCCAGCGTCGTTTGTATTGACTATGGTTATGGGCAATTCTTTCACGCCAAAAAGAGGGCATGACCCCATAGCGAGAGTGGCCCCTCTTGAGCGAGATTACGTAGCAATGGGAAAACAAATGACACTGAACAGACAAGCAGAATGAAAGGCAAAAGTATGAAGAAACAAAGCAAACTTAACTCATTCCTGGCCGCAGCCACGCTGTGCGCGGCGGTGACCGCCGCTTCAACGGTGGCGATCGCTCAGGAAGCTTCCACAGACCCCCCCCAGCAGCAACAGCAGGGGCAGGCACAACAGGATCAACAGCAGCAGGCGCTGCAACAGGAACGGCAGCAGAGCGGGCAGCCGTCCAGTGCTTCCACCCAGCCGCAAATCGTGACGAAATGCAGCGAGATGATCGGCGCCAAGGTCGAAAATCAACGCGGCCAAACGCTGGGCCACATCTCCGATGTGGTAGTAAGCTATGACAAGTCACGCGTCTCGTATTGCGTCCTGGATGTCAAAACGAGAATGTTCACGAAGGCAAAACTGTTGGCTGTGCCAATGGCCGCTTTCCATCCAAGCGATGACGGCTCCTACCTTATTCTAAACGCCAGCCGGGAAAATCTGGCCAAGGCCGAGGGGTTCAACCCCAACGATTGGCCTGCGACGGGCAATGCCGCCTGGGGCGCTCAACCCGAAACGACTCAGCAATTGCCGCCCTCGGTCGTGTTTGCTCCCGCGGTTATTCAACCGCCAGTCGAGGCGCCACGCCTGGCAGCGCGGCCCAGTTACCCGTGGAATCCGGACCCTGCGTTCCCTGCGCCTACGGGCGTTCAATCGGCCCGCTTGGCAGCGGACTCCTTGTATTTCCAAGTGCAATTCGGCCCCATTGCGATGCCTCATTAAGTCTGTGAGGTTGTCAAAGGGTTAGTTCAAGGCCTGATGGGCAATTCCCATCGGGCCTAAATTTTTTTCGGCAAAGAGAAGTTCAGCGTTTGCGCCCGCCGGGGTGCAACTGGATGGGCGGGGGAATCGGCACCGCTCGCGGGCGCATCGGTGGAGGCGGCAGCGCGGGCGCGGCTGGAACTGGCGCCTCGGCGGGGATGGGCGCCGCGAGAGGGGGAGGCGGTTTTGCCTCGAAAATCGATTTGATCTCCGCCGCCGTTTCTCCGATTTTCGTTTCGGAAAAGCGGATTTGGCCCAGATTAAATCCGGCGCCCGCGGCCAAGTCTTCCATGTCTCTCCCCAGCGCGGCCAGCTTGGCAGTGGGGGCGCTCCCAGGCCGGGCCAGCACGTCATATCCGTTGACGACCCATTCGAGCCGGCCGGTCTGCGTATCCACGATCAATCCTTGCACGGGAATCTTCGGGCCGATCAGGGGGCTTTGCCGCACGAACTCGACGCTGCGAATCACGTTCTGCCGTTCACTCGCAAAAACGCCGAAATACTCCGTCAGGTTCTCGGGCAACTGATGGCGCTCGATGCCAAGGGCTTTGAATCGCTCGGTCAAATCGCTGATGGTCGTATGGCGAATGCCGCAATCGGTGTGGCCGATGATGGCGATCTCGCGCCCGTTCTTGACAGCGCAGGCCAGGGCCAGCGAACGCATGGTGCTGCTGAGCGGCCCGGTGATGATGTTGCCGGCATTGCGCAGCCAGATGAAATGTTCGTCCGGCAGGCCCAGCACGCCGGGAAAAAAGCGGTTGAGCCGCGGGTCGATGCACGTCACCGCGACCAAGGGAAGTTCCGTGGCGTACTCCGCGATGTGCAGGCCGGCTGTGCCGTCTCCGTCGACCGCGCGATGATTCGCATCAAGAATGGCTTCGAGCAAACGCATGATTCAAATGTATTATGCTGGCGGCGGCTTGGGGGGATTGGGAGGGTTGCCGGCATTGCCGGTCATGGCTTTTTTCAAGGCGGGCACTTGCTGGAGGAGCTTCTCGAAACTCAGCCCTGTCAAACCTTCAATGACAGGCGGAAGCTGGCTGATGATTTGAGCCACTTCGCCGGTCACTTTGCTGGCGCCGCCGGGGGAATTGCCGGTGTTGACAATGACCATCTTCTCGGTCTTGGCCAGCGGTTCGCTGATTTTGCCAGCCAGTTCAGGCAGGATGCGCACGATCATTTCGACCACGGCCGCTTCGTTGTATTGCTTGAAGGACTCGGCCTTCAACTTCATGGCCTCGGCGGTGGCGGTGCCTTGGGCCTCGATGATGGCGGCTTCAGCCAAGCCGCGCGCCTTGTTGGCTTCGGCTTCAGCCAAACCGGTGGCTCTGGCGACGTCAGCGGCGGCGAAGCCCTTGGCCTTGGTGGCGGCGGCGCTGCCGGCGGCCTCGGTTTCGAGCTGGAACTTGGTGGCGTTGGCCAGGGTCTCCACGCGGTAACGCTCGGCATCGGCCGGCTTTTGCACATTCGCTTCAAGTTCGCGCTGTTTGCGCAAAATCTCCTGCTGCTGCAATTCGATTTGTTTCTGCTTCTCGATAATGCTGACCTGCACCTCCTCGGCTTTGACCAACTGGCCGGTCTTGAACTTTTGCAGATCGTAGGCGAGGTCGGCTTCCGCTTTCTTTTGGTTGACGGCGGCCTGGTAGGTGGCGACGTTGGTTTGATAATCACGCTGCGCCTCGGCGATCCGGGTGTCGGCCACGTATTTGGCTTCTTGGCCCGCCTGCGTGGCCTGGGCCGAGCGAATCATCGCGTCGCGGTCTGCCTCGGCCTGGGCGATGGTCGCATCGCGCTTGACTTGGGCGATGCGCGGCTTGCCCAGCGCGTCCAGATAACCCTGGCCGTCGCGAATGTCGCGGATGGTGAAGCTGACAATGCCCAGCCCCATGTTGGCCATGTCGCCCGCTGCCACTTCCTGCGCCTTGGACGCGAAGGCGTCGCGGTTCTGGTAAATATCCTCCACCGTCATCGTGCCGAGGATGGCCCGCAAATGGCCTTCCAGCGTCTGGGTCGCGACGCTCTTGATCTCGTCAATCGACTTGCTCAAAACCTGTTCGGACGCGGTGGCGATGGAAATGTCGTCGCCTTTGATTTTGATTTGGGCCACGCCATCGACTTTGACCGGCACCCCTTTGCTGGTGTAAACCTCCGGGGTTTGGACATCGATGGTCAACAATTCAAGCGACAGGACGTCGACCTTCTCGACCACCGGCATCACGAAGGTGCCGCCGCCCTTGACAATTCGGAAGCCGCGGGATTGGACGGTGCCATCCGCCTCGACGAACTTATGCTTGCGGCCGGAGACAACCAGCACCTGGTTGGGGCCAACCTTGGTGTAACGGCTGGCCCAGATCGCCAAGAAGAGAAAGATGACCAAAACAAGCCCGACAGCGCCGGTGACGACCCAGCCGCCAAGGGAGATGGAGGGGAAGAGATCCGCGAATAGAGCATTCATGGTGTTGTCGGTGATATTTGAATTGCTGTCCTAAATCGGCGACACGAAGAATTGGGAGTCGGCGATGCGCGTTATCTTGACTGTCTGGCCATTGCCGACGGCGGCGCCGCCCTGTTCGCGCGCTGGCGCTGTGTAGCGCGTGCCGGCCTGAACGTACGCGATCTCGCCGACGCCGGATGCCGGAATCGGGGTAATCACCGTGGCCGTGCGCCCAACGAGGGAGCCTATGCGCGATTCGCTTGAGCTTTGCGTATGGCTGAAAAGAGCGGCGAAAATCCAAAAGACACCCGCGGCGATAACCAATCCGCCAACCAGCGAGAGCGGCAGGCTGATCCAGACGCTCTTGGTCGCGCCGATGTGGGACAAGATCATCCCAAATCCGCCCAAGGCCGTGACGAACGAGCAAAGGATCGTCGGGCTGAAGGCCGACACGCCGGGCATTCCCGAATGCTCGTAGCCGGCCTCCGCGTGCCCGCCGGTGCCGACATCATGGCCGGCGTGATCAGCGCCTAGATGGCCGAAGAAAAAGCTTAGGACCGTGAACAGGAGGCCAACCGCAAAGCAGCCGAGATAAACATACTGTTCCATAAACGTGTTGCGTTTTGTGCGGCCGCCGGAACAATGCCCCGGCGACACGAGACTTTTAACATCGCGAGCCGCACAAAGCAGCTACAAAATCGGTGCTTTTTTTGTAACCCCCAAGGTTTACTCTGCAACGGTGACTGACATCGAAAAACTCGCGTGCGAATTGATTGCCCTGCCCAGTGTCAATCCTGCTTTCCTTCCACCGAACCATCCCGAATCCGGCGAGGCGCGAGTGGCCGATTTCTTGGCCGCGACCGCGGCGAAGGCCGGCCTGGACATTGACGTGCGGGAGGTTCTTCCAGGCAGGGCCAACATCCTCGCCCGCCTCGCGCCGCCGGGCGCCATCCGCCGCCGCATCCTGCTCGCGCCGCACATGGACACGGTAGGCGCGCTTGCGTCAAACCAATTTTCGCCGCGCTTGCGCCAGGGCCGGATTTATGGCCGCGGCGCTTGCGACACCAAAGGCTCCATCGCTGCGATGCTGGGGGCGTTGATGGCGTTGGCGCGGAACCATCGCCGCCCGGCCTCGACGGAGATTGTCTTCGCGGGATTGATTGATGAGGAAAACGCCCAGTCCGGTTCACGCGCGCTCGCAGCCAGCCGATTCAAGGCGGATCTGGCCATTGTCGGCGAACCCACCAGGCTGCGCGCCGTCACGGCCCACAAAGGCAGCCTGTGGCTTCACTTGGAAACGCGCGGCAAAGCGGCCCACGGCGCGTGTCCGCATCTGGGCCGGAACGCGGCGCACGAGATGGCGCGCATCGTCGATCTTCTCGAGACCGATTACGCGCGGCAGCTCAAGCGCCGCCGCCATCCGCTGCTCGGTTGCGCCACCGTCAGCGTAGGTTCCATTCATGGCGGGACTCAGCCGAATATCGTGCCGGCGCAGTGCCAGGCCAGCGTGGACCGGCGCACCTTGCCGGGCGAGACGGGGCCTTCTGTGCGCCGCGAATTGCGGGAGCTATTCCGCCGGCACGGCCTGCGCGCCAGCATCGGCGAGGAAAAGGCCTGCCCGTGCGAACCGATGGAAACCAGCGCGGGGCTGCCGCTGGTGCGCGAGTTTCTGCGAGCCTCCCGGCAAAAGGCGCCGGTGGGTGTCAATTATTTTTGCGACGCGTCAGTGCTGGCGCGCGCGGGCATTCCCAGCATCGTCTTCGGGCCGGGCGACATCGCCCAGGCGCACACGGCTGAGGAGTGGATCGAGACCCGTTCCCTCGCCGCGGCCGCCGCTGTTTTGCTCAAGTTTTTCGGCGGTTTGCCGTGAGAATATATGAGCGTGAACAAAGAGCCGGGCTTTTTGCGGCAGAGCGGTTGGATGGTCATTGCCACCTTTGCGGGCGGCATGATGATGGCCATGGTCCACACCGTCGCCAGGAAAATGGGGCCGGAGGAGTACTCCACGTTCGTCTCCCTGCTGCGGATGCTCATCATCATGGGCATCCCGACGGCCGCGCTGCAAACCATCTTCGCCCGGCAAGCCGCGGCGGTCGTGACGGACAATCAGCAGCGCCACTTGATCGCGACCGTTCGCGCCGTCATGCTGGGAACCTTCCTGTTCTGGCTGCTTTGCGCCGTTCTTGTTTTGGCCGGCGCGCGCCCGCTGTCTCATCTGCTTAAAATCAGCAATCCCTGGGCGCTCTATTTTTCCCTAATGCTAGGCTTGACAGGTTTGTGGATACCCATCGCCAAGGGCGTGTTGCAAGGCCAGCACCGGTTCCTTGGCCTGGGCTGGCTGCAAATCACTGACGGCGCGGGGCGCTTTAGCGTCATGCTGCTGCTGATCCTGTTCTTCAACGGCAAGGCGGCTGCGGCGATGTTCGCGGCGATGTCGGGGCAATTTGTCACCATCGTGATCGCGGCGTGGCTGACCTTTTCGATTTGGCGCGCCCGGCCGGCCGTCCGGTTCGACTGGAAAGGCTGGCTCAGCCACGCTGTGCCTTTGACGCTCGGACTGGGAACGGTGCTGCTGATGTCAAGCATCGACATGCTGTTCGTGCAGGGGCTTTTCAGCGACGCGCGCCAGACGGCTCTCTACGGCGGCGCCATGCTGACGGGCTTCGCCATCATTCAATTCATCGCGCCGGTCGCGCTGGTCATGTTCGCGCGCGTGACCAAAAGCGTGGCCCGCTCCGAAGGCGGCGGCAGCCTTGGCGCGACGTTGTGGGCGACCATCCTCTTCGGCGTGCTGGCGGGCATCGGCTGCACGATTCTGCCCAAACTTCCGCTGCGTTTGATGTACATCAAAAACCCCGAAATGTGGAACGCCGCTCCGCTGGTGCCGTGGTTCGCATGGGCGTTGCTCCCATTGACAGTCGCCAACGTGCTCGTGCAGAACATCCTGGCGCGCGGCCGGTTCCGGGCGGTCCTGTGGCTGCTGCTCGTGCCGGCGGCCTATGCGGGCGCGCTTTGCTTGCAGGGGCCGGCCCTGCTGCGCATGAAAACGTTCGACGCCTTCATTCGTGTCATACAAACACTCGGCCTGGCCAGCACGGCCCTCTGCCTGGTTGCGGCGTGGTTCTCGCGGCAGCCGGGAACGGTCAGTGTTTCGGATCGGACTTCGGAGGCGGCGCCCGCAATTTCCGATAGAACCAATTCTCCAGCGGCGCAAAAAGAGGGCGCAAACCCTTGAACGGCGAGTAAATAGAACGTATCCGCAGCACCGAGAGCAGCATCGTCAGCGAGGTTCTGAACAAGGCCACTTTCGACCCCGTCTTGTCCGTCCAAGTCGTAGGCGCTTCCAGAATGGTGAAGCCGTTGCGTTTGACAAGAAACAGCAGATTAATGTCAAAGGCCATGTCCGCGATGCACAGGTGGGAATGGATTTTTTCCACGACTTCGCGCCGCATGACTTTGGCGGCGCACTGCGTATCATGGACATTCATCCCGAAGAGGAGTTGCACAATGCCGTGAAACGACCGGCTGGCGAACCGCCGCTTCCAGGTTTGCAATTGGCGCACGTCCGACTCTGGCAGCCAGCGCGAGCCGATCACGCAATCGGCCTCCTTCGCGCGGCGCACCAAATCCAAAAACGCGGGAGGCTCCGTCGCGCCGTCGGCATCGACGTATCCGATCAAATCCGCCAGCGGCGCCAGGCGCAGGCCCTCGATGAGCGCGCCGCCTTTGCCGATCGGCTCGTCATGCACGACCCAGCTCACGATCGGAAAGTCCTTGGCGACGGATTGCACGACGCCCAGCGTGTTGTCGCGGCAGCCGTTGAGGACGACGACCAATTGGAACTTCCCGGCGTAATTGCGGGGAAAGTATTCCGCGTAACTGCGCAAGGTCGGGCCAATCCGGGCCTCCTCGTTGTAGGCCGGAACCAGCAGCAACAAACTGGGCGGATCCTGATTCACGGGGGCGTGTTTACCCAAGGGCGGGCCGGTTGTCGAGGCAAAGAACCTGCGCTTGTTGACAAGGATTTGCCTGCCGCCTTGCGCGCCCCCTGCCCGCCGGTTAGGATCGGGCCGTGAACCTTCTTTTTGTCGGGGACATTGTCGGCGAACCGGGGCGGCACGCGTTGCGCCGGCTGCTGCCAGGACTGCGCGAGAGGCTTCAACTTGACATCGTCATTGCCAATGGCGAAAATGCGGCCGGCGGCGCTGGCATCACCATCAATACCGCTGGCGAAATCCTCGCCGCCGGCGTGGATGTCATCACGACGGGCGATCACTTGTGGGACCAGAAGGAAGTCACGATGCTCCTGCAAACGGAGCCGCGCCTGCTGCGGCCGCTCAATTATCCGCCCGGCACGATCGGCCAGGGCAGCACGGTCTGGCGCGCCAACGGTCTGGCCGTGGCGGTGGTCAATCTCCAGGGACGCACCTTCATGCCGCCGTTGGAGAATCCATTCCTGTGCGCCCGCGCGGAAGTCGCCCGGCTGCGGCAGATGACGCCTGTTATATTTGTTGACATGCACGCGGAGGCGACCTCTGAAAAAATAGCGATGGCTCGCATGCTGGACGGCCAAGTTTCGGCCGTGGTGGGGACGCATACCCACGTGCAGACGGCCGACGAGCAGCTTTTTCCCGGCGGCACCGCCTATTTGACAGACGCCGGCTTCACCGGGCCGCATGAAAGCGTGTTGGGCCGCGAAATCGAGCCGGTCATCCAGCGTTTTTGCGCCAACACGCCCCAGAAATTCGGCGTGGCCAGCGAACGCATCCTTTTGCAGGGCGCGCTGGTGCGCATCGACGCCAAATCCGGGCGCGCGCTGGGCATCACGCGCGTTTCCGAGCCGGCGCCCTGAGCGAAGTTGTGCCGCGCCAAGCTTCATCGCAGTGGGATTTCGGCGGCGAACTTTTTCCGGCCGAGGCGGTGCGACGCGTTTTTTCCGTCAGCGAATTGACAGCCGACATCCGCCGCCTGCTGGAGCGGAGTTTGGGCCAGTTGTGGGTCGCCGGCGAGATCACCAATTGCCGCGCCCAGAGTTCCGGGCATCTCTATTTCACGCTCAAGGATGCGGGGGCGCAGGTCAGTTGTGTTCTTTTTCGCGGCGACGCGGTGTCGAACCGGCAGGGCCTGCAGGATGGCCAAAAGGTGGTGCTCAAGGGCGAATTGACCGTCTATGAACCGCGCGGCCAGTACCAATTGCACGTGCTGGCTGTCGAGCCGCAAGGCATCGGGGCGCTGCAAGCCGCCTTTGAAAAGCTCAAGCAAAAGCTCGCAGCCGAGGGCCTCTTTTCCCCCGCGCGCAAACGTCCCCTGCCCCGCTTTCCACAGCGCATCGGGCTGATTACCTCGCCCGCCGGCGCGGCGTTGCGCGACGTTCTGCATGCGGTGCGGCGGCGGCATTCGGCGCTCGAAATCGTTTTCTGCCCATGCGCCGTGCAAGGCTCCGGCGCGGCCGCGGAAATGGCGGGCGCCATCGCGCTGCTCAATCAATGGTCGCAACGGCCCGGCCCGGCCCTGGATGCCATTCTCTTGACACGCGGCGGCGGCAGCCTGGAGGATTTGTGGGCCTTCAACGAAGAAGCCCTGGCCCGGGCCATCGTTCAATCCGCCCTGCCGGTTGTTTCGGCCGTCGGCCATGAAATCGATTTTACCATCAGCGACTTCGCCGCGGACATTCGCGCGGCCACGCCGACGGCCGGGGCGGAGATTCTGACCGAAGGCGCCTTCGCGGCCACTCGCTGGCTGGCCGAAGTGATGGGGCGCATGGCTGAAACCGTGCGGCGCCGCGGCGCGGCGGAACGGCGTCATTTGGCGCAACTGGCGCAACGATTGCAAGCGTCGCATCCCCGGCGCCAGATCAACCGCCGGCTTCAGCTTTTGGATGATTTGCAAGACGAGCTGGGGCGTTCGCTCCGGCGGGGATTGAAAGAGCGGCGTCAGGCCGCGCGGAATCTCGGCTTGCGCCTGGGGCGGCTGCGCCCGAGCCGCTGGCTGAGGCAGCGGCGCGAAACGCTGGTTCAGCGGAGCGGGCGCCTGCGCGAACGGGCGCGCAACCGGCTGCGTTCGCTGCGCCAGCACAGCGATGGCCTGGCCGCGCGGCTGCGTTTGCTTGGTCCCGAACAGGTGCTGGCCCGGGGCTACTCGATCACGATGGACGCGCGCGGCGGCCAGATCATCCGCTCCGCCCGCGAAACGCGCGCCGGCCAGGAATTGAGGACCAAGCTCAAATCCGGCGAGGTGCGAAGCGTGGTGGAAAAGCGAAGCAAGCCCTGAAAACGGGGCTTGGATGGCCTGCGCGTGGTTCATTGGTTGGACTTTTTTTCTCGAAATTGCCTTTAACAACCGCATCTAACCGTATTTTGCCGCATTCTAACTCGTCTGGGCCGCAATTTCCGGCATTTGCGATTGAGGCGGAATAAGCGGGTCTCGCGGCGCTCGACCGTCCCGATATGGGTTTTTTTCACAAATGGCTTGTTGCGCCTTGTGGAGCCTTGTTTTGCTGGGTTTTGGCTGCGGGGGGCGGGACGCTGCGATGCCCGCAAGCAGTGTGGCCCGCCGGCCAGGCGTTTTCGACAATATCGCAATCCACCGTAATTGACCGCAACGTGCCGCAACTGACCCGCCGCAGGCCGCCACCGGGACGGAGCGCCACGACGTGCCGTGAAAGGACTTGGCCGCAAGAAAGCTCAAAATTCACAAAATTTCCAGCATCGCTCCCGCATAAGTTTTTGTCCCTTCTCGGCTAAATCTATCCGTATTTTCCGAACAACTTTTTATGTCCATGCGGAAATTGTGCCACGACCGCCAAGAATCAAAAAACCTATCGTAGGTTTTCAGCACGATTTTTTTTGGCGCATGCCTCGATTCATAAGTCACTCATGGGATGCGGGTTGCAAATTAGCAAATCTCAAAAAAGCGAAATGGCGCCTGCGAAAGCTGCATTTTCTTTGGCCGGACTCGGTGGTTTTCTGCAAAAACGGCCGATTTTTCAAAGGCTATTCTCACAAGCAATTGCAGATTAGGCACTTATAAGATCACGAGAAAGCGCGAAAGGCGCAAAAAAAAGAAGTGCAGCTCGATTCCGCCCGTTGAGGTGCAGCCTCAATAAACCTTGCGCAAGTTGGAGGGGAGGATGTTTAGCTCGGCGCGGTACTTGGCTACAGTGCGGCGGGCGATGACGATGCCTTTTTCCTTGAGCATCTTCACAATCTCCTGGTCGGAAAGCGGCTTGTTTGAGTTTTCGCCCTTGAACATCTCGGCCACCATGTCTTTGACGCTGGTGTTGGAGACGCCTCCGCCGGTGTCGGTCTGAATGCCGGAGGTGAAAAAGTATTTCATCACGAAAGTGCCTTGCGGAGTTTCCATGTACTTGTTGGATACGGCCCGGCTGACGGTCGTTTCGTGGACGCCCACCACCTCGGCGATCTGCACCATGGTCATGGGCTTGAGATGGGCGACGCCTTTCTCCATGAATTCGCGCTGGCGTTTGACGATCTCGTTGCCGATGTTCAGGATGGTCTGCTGGCGCTGCTGCAAGCTCTTGATGAGAAATTTTCCCGCGCGGATTTTGTCCCGGATGTAGTCGCGCACTTCGCGGCCCTCGGCCGAGCCGCCGGATTGGGTCATCCAATCCTTGTAAGTATTGCTGATGCGCAGGTGGGGGACTTGCTCGTTGTTGGTTGTGACGACGTAATCGTCGCCCACCTTTTGCACGAAGACTTCCGGCGAAATATACCGCTCATTGTCCGGCAAGTAATCGCGGCCCGGATGCGGCTCCAGGTGTTTGATGCGTTCCAGCGCGCATTGCACCTGATCGATGCTGACGCTCAAGCCGCGGGCGATTTCGGGCAGCTTGCGCTTGAAGAGCGCGTCCATGAACTCGCGAATGATTCGGTACTCGAGGGTTTCTTGCCGGTTGTTGCGCTGCAATTGCAGCAGCAGGCACTCTTGCAGGTCGCGCGCGGCCACGCCGGGGGGGTGAAATTCCTGGATAATTTTGAGAACATCCACGATCTTTTCCGGCGCGATGTTGGTGGAGAACGCCAACTCATCGACGGTCGCCTTGAGGTAGCCGCGGTCGTCCACGTTGCCGATGATCATCTCCGCGATGGGCTTTTGCTCCTCGGTCATCTCGGAAAAGCGCATTTGTTCGAGGAGATTTTCCTGGAGCGACGTGCCGGCCACCAGGGAATCGAACATGAATTGGCGTTTCTCCTCCGTATCCTGCCCTTGGCGGTTCGGCAGATTGGTCTGGGAAAAATGATCGCGCCATTCCTGGTCGAACTGCACCAGTTTCTCGAACTCGGCCTGGAAATCATCGACCGGGGCGTTGCTGGGCTTTTCGGTGGCGGGGTCGAACTTCACATCGGCGGGCGGCTCGGCCAGGTCGGAGGCGAAATTGTCATGGTCGCTCTCGCCATCGTTCTTGATGCGCTCGTTCATTTCCACCTCGGCGGCGGGGACTTCTTCGAGGATGGGATTTTGCTGCAATTCCTGCTCGACGAGGGCTTTCAGTTCCAAGGTGGGAGCTTGGAGCAGGGCCAGCGACTGCTGCAATTGCGGCGCCAGCACCTGCGAGAGCGACATCCTCTGCGATAAATGCAACCCCTGTGACATCGCAGCAATTTTACTACCAATTTTTGTTTGCTCAAGAGAAACCACTCATTTTTCGCAAAAAAGATTGATGGCCCGGTTCGGCGCTTCTATGGTCAGGCGGTGGCGGTTCAACTAACTATTCTGGGCAGCGGGTCGGCGGGCAATTGCGCTTATCTGGAAACGGACCACGCCCGCCTTTTGATTGACGCGGGCCTGAGCGCGCGCCAAATCCGCCAGCGGATGGCCACCCTCGGCCGCGCGCCGGAAACGCTGACGGGCATCCTCATCACGCACGAGCACTCCGATCATATCACGGGCTTGGGGGGATTCGCGGCGAAATTGGATGTGCCGATTTACTGCAACCGATTGACCAAGCAGGCGATTGAGGCGCAATTGGAAATCCAGATTCAGGCGCACATTTTCACGACGGGCGATTCCTTTGAGACGGGCGATGTTATTATTGACACATTTTCCATCCCGCATGACGCGTTTGATCCAGTGGGATACCTGGCGCGGACGGCATTGGGAAACATTGGTTTTCTAACGGACCTCGGCCACGCGACCAGGATGGTGGTTGAGCGGGTGCGCGCGGCCAATGTGTTGTTGCTGGAGGCCAATCACGACGTAAAAATGTTGCAGGACGACCCGCGGCGCCCCTGGAGCTTGAAACAAAGGATTCTGAGCCGGCACGGCCATTTGTCGAACGAAAGCGCGGCCGATGTGGCGGAGCAAATTCTGGCCCCAACGTTGCGGCGGCTTTATCTCGGGCATCTAAGCCGGGATTGCAACCGGCCTGATTTGGCGTTGCAAGCTGTCGGCGGCCGTTTGGAGAAGCTGGGCGGAACGCATGTCACGGTCGAAGCGACTTCGCAGTTCGTGCCGAACGCGACGTTTAGCTTGTGACGGCGCCCCCATGAGGGCGATAACCACATGGGAATCCGTCGTTGACAAAGCAAGAGATCCGCCGGGCTTGTCTCGATGTTGAAACTCGACAGCTTGAACAATTGACCATTCCACCTTTGAAGCAAAGCTCCTCATCTGAATGCACGTAATGATAAATCAAGCCGCCACCAATCCCCAAGATGGCGGCAGTAGTTAACCCTATCAAAGGCGATGCTGCACGGTTTTGGATCGAACTGCGTCAAAGAGTTCGGGGGCAAGGTTGCCCCTGGGGAAGGGAAATCTCAAGAGTTCCATTTAAAGGGGCGAGGCATCATATAAGGCGCAATCCATCTCTTTCGTGCCAGAAAAACGCTGACAGCGATGGAAAGGCCAACGAATGAATGCCACAGTCCCCAAAGGCCTGCCACGCTCCAGCCTTCTTTGATCGTGTCTGGCTCACTCATCGAACGGCCGTGGACAACGTGCAGAACTGAGGTGGCGGAATGGCCGCCAAAAGCGTGAACCCAATCACCGGGAAGCAAAAAATCCGGAATGCCCGCTGAATCTGTGCAGTCGTAAAGGTTTTCGGCAGCGAACATCTGCCGGCAATCGTGCAAACAATTATCATCGCAAACATGGCGATGGCAAACTTCACGACGACATTGCGCTTCGGGAGCATAACCACGGCTCACGCCTCTGGCTCGGTTGGAGCCTGCCGGGCTTTGCCCGGCCGCAGCCGCCCTTACTGAAAGATCGTCTCTTCGCTTTCGAGGAAGCCTTGAAGGTGGCGCAGACGGGTCGGGTGACGCATCTTGCGCAACGCTTTGGCTTCGATCTGGCGGATGCGCTCGCGGGTGACGTTGTATTGGCGGCCGATTTCTTCCAGCGTCCGCTCATAACCGTCCACCAAGCCAAAACGCATCTCGACAATTTTGCGCTCGCGCTCGGTCAAGGTCGCCAGCACGTCGCTCAAGGTATCCTTCAGCAGGCTGTAACTGGTGACATCGGAAGGATTGGCGGCCTTTTTGTCCTCGATGAAATCTCCCACGCTGGCGTCGTCGCCATCGCCGACCGGGGCTTGGAGCGAGACGGATTGCTGGGCCATTTTGAGGATCGAACGCACGCGCTCGACCGGCAAATTCAGCTCATCGGCAATCTCTTCCGGCTCGGCTTCGCGGCCCAACTCCTGCATGAGGCGCTTCTGCACGCGCATGAGGCGGTTGATGACCTCAATCATGTGGACGGGGATGCGGACAGTGCGGGCCTGATCGGCCACGGCCCTGGTAATGGCCTGGCGAATCCACCAGATGGCGTAAGTGGAAAATTTGTAGCCGCGCTGATACTCGAATTTTTCAACGCCCTTCATCAGGCCCATGTTGCCTTCCTGAATGAGGTCGAGGAACGACAGCCCGCGATTGGTGTGCTTCTTGGCGATTGAAATGACGAGGCGCAGGTTGGCGGCCGCCATTTCGCATTTGGCTTCATCGGCCCGGGACGCCGCCTTTTTCATGGTGGCGTGGGAAGTGAGGAAGGCCGGGCAGTTCATGCGGACAAATTTCTCAAGCGCGGCCAGCTTGCGCTGCTCGGCGGCCAATTGAGCGGTGCTGGAGGCGGATTTGCGGCGGCGCTGCAATTCCTCAAGCGCGCGCTGGGTAGCCCGGAATTGGTCGGCGACGTTGTCCGCCACGATCATGATTTCCTCGGCCACTTTGGGCTTGTAGTAGAACTTGGGAAAATTCGTTTGCAGGACTTTGTCCAGCTTCTGGTAATTGGACATGAGCCGGCCGGCCGCCGGTTTGCCCTGGGCCGCGCGGACTTGCTCGTAAGACTTGTCCAATTTGATGTCCAGCTCGCGGGCGCGCTTGATGAGGCGGCGCAGCGCGGTCAAATGGGTGGCGCGGCTTTCGACCTTTTTGTCAACGATGACGCGGTCAAACCGTTCGCGCGGGGGGTCGCCGAGGAGTTTTTCCGCCAGTGCCACGTGCTCTTTGCCGGCAAAGCCGAAACCAAAGAGAATCCGCCGGGCCTCCGTTTCGCCTTCCTCAATGCGCTTGCAGATTTGGACTTCCTGCTCGCGGGTCAGCAACGGGACTTTGCCCATCTGGCGCAGGTACATCTGCACCGGGTCATCCAGAATATCGAGGCGGCCGGGTTCTTCTTCTTCCTCCGGTTCGGGGGTCTGCTGTTGCTGCTGCTGCTGTTTGGCGCGTTCCAAATCGGGCGCCTCGACGATTTCAACCTCGAATCCGCGCAGTTTGGAATAAATGGTATCAAGCGTTTCCGGCGTGACAAAATCGTCCGGCAAGGCGTCGTTGATGTCGTCGTAAGTCAGGTAGCCCTGGTCTTGGGCGAGGCGGAGCAGCTCTTTGACTTTCTCGGCGATGATGGGGGAATCGGTGCTGATCGGCTGATGGGCCGAAGAGACGGTCGATGAAGCAGGCTGGGGCGGTTGCAAAGCACCTTTGGAAGCGGACGAGCCGTTCTTATGGGAACCGCGCTTGCCGTTTGTTTGCAGCGTAAAACGAGCCTCTTTGACGGCGCCTTTTTTCTCCGGCGCGGCAGCCAAGCCCGTTCGACGATTATTGCCCCGATCAAATCTCTTTCGCAGCATATCTTAGTCGGACACCTTTTTTGTCCTTGAGTTCATTCAATCCGGCGGCTTTCATTGGGCCGCGTTACTCGACACGCTGTCTCTATTGCCTAATTATCCCGTTTGAGCAAACCCTGGTTTAGAAGACCGCGCCGACATAGAATACATAACCGGGGGGTGATGTCAAAGGAAGACGTTCAGAATTTGCAAATTTTTATTGAATAAATTTTAAATACCTTGCAATAAAGTATTTCCGCCTCAGATTTCGGGGTCAAAATCTCAAATTTTTCTGTGCCATTTTGGCGCAAAATCAGCATTCACAATGCTAATTCATCCCGGCCAAGGCCCGGCCGGTATGGCTTTTAGTAATGCTGGCAACCTGCTCCGGCGTCCCTTCCGCGACAAGCAATCCGCCCTCCGCTCCGCCTTCCGGCCCCAAGTCGATGAGCCAGTCCGCCGCCCGGTTGACATCCAGATTGTGTTCGATGACTACGACGGTATGGCCTTGATCCACCAATCTTTGCAGAACCTTGAGCAGCAGCCGCACATCCTCGAAATGCAGGCCGGTCGTTGGTTCGTCGAAAATGAACAGAACCCGAGCCGTTTCGGACGCGATGGAGGCGCCGGCTTCAGCCAGATGCTGGACCAGCTTGAGCCGCTGGCATTCGCCGCCGGAAAGCGTGTTGAGCGGCTGGCCGACATGCAGGTAGCCGAGGCCGGTTTCCTGCAATAAGCGCAGGCTCGCCGCCGCCCGAGTGGCTGGGCGCGAATCTGGAAAGCCGCCAAAGAAATCCACCGCTTCATCGACTGTCGCTTCCAGAACGTTGGCGATGCTCCAGGCTCGCTTCACGCCGGATTTCGTGGCCCCCGTAACTTTGACTTCCAGAATGTGGGCTCGGTAACGGCGGCCGTTGCAATCCGGGCAGCGCACAAACACGTCGCTCAGGAACTGCATTTCGATTTTTTCAAAGCCCGCGCCGCGGCAGCGTTCGCATTGGCCCTGAATTGAGTTGAAGCTGAACGCGCTGTCGCTCAATCCGCGCCGGCGCGCCTCTTCGTCTTGTGCAAAGAATGCGCGAATGTCATCGAAGGCGCCAATATAGACTCCCGGGTTGGAGCGCGGCGTGCGGCCCAGCGGCGATTGGTCCACCGCCACGACTTGCGACAGGCTTTCCCAGCCCTCAAGCGCGATCGGCGCGGCGGCGGCTTCTTCCGTTTCCGTTTCGCCGGCGTCGTCTTCCTCGCTGGGCACGGCTTCCGGATTGCTGTTGCCGCGCAACTTGGCTTGGAGGGCGGGGGTGAGGACTTGGGTGACGAGCGTGCTTTTGCCGGAGCCGCTGACGCCCGTCACGCAAACCAGGCGTCCCAGCGGAATCTCAACGGTTAAATCGCGCAGATTATGAAGGCGCACGTGGCGCAACGTCAGCCGGGGTGGCTCGCTCGCGGTGACAGGGCGGCGGGGCGGGGCTTCGATTTGTTTTGTTCCGGCCAGATACGCGCCGGTCAGCGAAGCGGGTGCGCGCAATATGTCCGCGAAGGTTCCCTGAAACACGACTTCCCCGCCCGATTCGCCATGGCCGGGTCCCAATTCAATAATCTGGTCCGCCGCGCGCATCACGCTGGCCTCGTGTTCAACGACCACCACCGTATTGCCGGCATCGCGCAATTGGCGGATCAAATGCACCAGCCGCCCCGTGTCGCGGGCGTGCAAACCGACGCTCGGCTCATCCAGAACGAAGAGCGTATTGACCAATCGCGAGCCAAGGCAGGCGGTCAAATTGACTCGCTCGGTTTCACCGCCGGAAAGCGAGCGTGTCGGGCGGTCGAGAGTCAGGTAGCCCAATCCCGCCGCATCCAGATAGGCCAGCCGGGATTGCACTTCTTCCAAGGCCAGGCCGGCCGGGTCTGATTTCGGCAATTTGTGGGCGGCCAGCGATTTGATAAACTGAAGCGCGCCTTCGACCGTCAGCCGGAAGAAATCCGGCAGCGTCAAACCGCCGGCCCGATAGAGCAGGGCCTCCGGCCGGAGCCGCGCGCCATGGCATTCCGGGCAAGGTTTGTAAATCCGATAACGCGCGAGCTGCACGCGGACGTGCATTTTGTAGGCCCTCGATTCCAGCCAGCGAAAGTAGCCTTTGACGCCGTACCAGGCGCGCGGCCATTTGTGGGCGGCATCTGTCCCGTAGCCTTCGTCACCGTCGATGACCCAATCGCGCCACTTTTGCGGCAGCTTGCCGAACGGCACGTCCGTTGGCGCGCCGCGTTTGCGGGCGAATTTCATCATGTCGGCCTGGCATTCGGCGTTGGAGGGGGTTTGCCAGGGTTTGACGGCGCCTTCGGCCAGCGTTTTGCTCCAATCAGGCACAGCCGCCTTATAGTTGATCGCTATAATCCGGCCAAAACCGCGGCAAGCCGGGCAAGCGCCGATGGGATGATTGAAACTGAACAACGCGGGTGTGGCCTCGCGGTATTCCAGGTCGCATTGGGCGCAATGCAATCCGCTGGAAAAGAGCCGCGCCTGGCTGGCGATCCGCACAGCGAGTTTTCCTTTGCCAAAATGATAGGCCTGTTCGCAGGCTTGGGTGAACCGCCCGCGATTAGCCGAGGCCAGTTTGACGCGGTCCTGGACGACCGTGATTCGCGCGGGGCGAAGGCTCTTGATCCGCGCCGCAAACTCCTCCAGCGGCACGACTTCTCCTTCCAAAAGCAGGCGCCGGTAGCCTTGCCGGGCGATCAGGGCCAGCGATTCTTCCAAGGAGAACTTCTCGCTCAGCGCCAGGTCGAAAGCAATCATGGCTTCGCCCTCCCTGGCTTCGCCGCGGATGGCCTGCCAGATGGACGCCGGCGGGTCCTTTTGCACGGACTGTCCGCATTGGCGGCAATAAAGCCGGGAAACACGCCCCCAAAAGGCCTTCGCGTAATCGGTGATCTCGGTCATCGTGCCGACGGTGGAACGGGTGGATTTGACCGTGTTGCGCTGCTCAATCGCAATGGCCGGCGGGATGCCCTCAATGCTTTCGGCCTGCGGTTTGTCCATCCGGTCCAGGAATTGGCGGGCGTAGGGGGAAAAGGTCTCGATGTAACGGCGCTGGCCCTCCGCGAAAAGGGTGTCAAAGGCGAGCGAACTCTTGCCCGAGCCGCTCAGGCCCGCAATGACAACCAATTGGCGCAAAGGGACATCGAGATTGATGTTTTTGAGGTTGTTTTGCCGTCCCCCCCGCAAGCGGATTGAGCCAAATGAACGCGCGAACATCGCGCCACAACCTACCTTGGACAAGTGCGGTGTCAAATCCGTTCGTCGCGATGGTTTACACTACAAAAATAAATGTTGCAATCATCGGGAAAATCCCGCACATTTGGGTCACAGACGATCAACGACGACGGACAACTATGGCGATCATCCTCAATCGCAAGATTGTTGCACGTTCCACTGCCGGGTTTACCTTGGTGGAAGTGGGAGTCGTCATTGCCATGATGGGAATCCTGTCCGCCATCATGCTTCCGGCCTTGTCCACCGCCAAAGAACGAACCCGACGCGCCGTTTGCAGGAATAATCTGCGCCAAGTTTATCAGGCTTTGGAAATGTACGCCGACGCGGATGAGCAGTTCCTTCCCAGTTCCGTCGATGACAAGGGGTATTATCACTCGCTTATTCTGTCAGACGAGACGTTCTCGAATCTGGTCGATTTGGCTTCCGGCTGCTCCAACATCCTTTATTGTCCCAACATTTCCTTTGGCACTCCTCCCACTCCGGTGGCCCAGCACATCCAGAATATCGGATATGTGATTGGATACAGTTACGTGGCGGAATCAGCGGCAACCGTCGTTGATTCTTCCAAAGGCCCGGATTACAGCATGATGCCGGTCAAAATGCCCAACAACGGCACTACCACCAACGAACTGCTGGCGGATGCGAATTATTGGACGCCGGCTGGCGCGAGTTCCACTTATTTTCCCGCACAAATGAAAGTTGTCCCGCACACGGCCGCCGGAGCCATTACGGCCCACAATTCCTCCTTCACGGTGGGCGTGCCCGGTAACAGCGTCGCCAGCGTCGGAGCAGTCGGCGGCAACGTCAGCTTCGCCGACGGCCACGTCCAATGGCGCAGCCTCCCGCAGATGCAAACCAACTCGGCTTCCTCGATTCCGAACGACGCGTTTGGGATTTGGTGAGAAAGCCGGATGCCTGTTTCTGGCAAGCCGGTCCAAGCTCTGGAGAGCAAAGTTTCGCCGGTTACGCTGGCTGGAATTCTGTTTTCGATCGCGCTCGTCCTCGGCATAGGGCGTGCTATGTGGCGGCTCGTTGGAGACAATACGCGACAGACGATTGAGAAATGGAGAGCTTTTATAGAGCGGCACGTTCAGCCTCTCGCAGCGCGCGCCCGGCAATAATTCCACATCGCGATCTGCGCGTGCCGGTGCCGGGCCGTTGAAACACATTCAAATTACAGACAGGCCGGCCGCAGGCGCGCCGGGGACAGCCGAGGCGGCAATGGCTTGGTCGAAAGTGGCCAGACATCCATGGTGTTTCGCGGCGAGCGCCAATAGATAAACGTCCGCTATCGCACGCGAGCTAGGCAGGCGGTCACGCGCAAAAACTGTCTTATCGCGCAGCGATAAATCGCCAGGCCAAAACTCGTGGTTGCTTTGGCTCGCGAAGAGAGCCAGGCGTTCAATCAACTCGCCCGGCCGGAATTTCGCCGCTCTGCTGTAGCAGGGGTTGGACATGATTCGCACCGGTCCTCACAATTTAAACTCGCCAATTCCGTCATGCGGCGGCGAGGCGGTCCCCGCATGCTGATTCGCTTGATGAGGGGTGGTTGTCTCGGCTATTGTTGCGGGCATGCGGAGATTGGTTTTTGTTCTTCTTGGCTCGATGGCTTTGGTGTGGGGCGGATGTTCCACGCCGGCGCCGAAGGACCCCGATCCGCAGCCCTATACGCGCATCGCCAATCCGGATGCGGACACCGTTCAGTTGCAAATCGCGTTGCGCAAGTTTGTGCCCGCCGGGCGGCATCGCGGGCCGGACGTCTGGCTGGCAGCGGTGATGCACGTCGGCGAGCCGGAGTATTACGAGACGCTGCAACGTTTTCTTGACAAACAAACAGTGGTGCTTTACGAGGGCATCAATCCTGACGCCCACCCGCACCACGTTCATGACGCCCCCGGCAGTTCCGCCCCGGCCCCCAAACCGCCGCCGCCCTCCGGCGACAATGGCGGCTACTCAATGCAATCGACGCTGGCCCGTTCCATTGGCCTGGTCTTTCAATTGGAGGCCATCGACTATGACCGGACGAATTTTCTCAACAGCGACCTTTCGGTTGAGCAAATCCAGCGCATCATGGCCGGCGGCAAACCGCTGGCCGCGCCCGGCCAGGGCGGGCGCAACACTTCGTTTAACACCTTGCTGCAAATCATGGACGGCAGCTCGTTTCTCGGCTCGCTCTTCAAAATCGGCATGCAAATCATCGCCGCCAGCCCGCAATTGCAGGCGGTGGCGAAGCTGACCTTCATCGAAGCGGTCGGCAAGCTCAAGGGCGATTTGTCCGACGCGCAAGGCTTGCCGCCAGAGTGGAAAGACCTCATCAAGGTGCTCATTCAAGCGCGCAACCAAAATGTCGTGGCCGATCTCAAGGATGAACTCAAAACAGTTCCGCGCTCCGGGTCCATCGCTATTTTCTATGGCGCCGGCCACATGGACGACTTGGAAAAACGGCTGACCGGCAGCCTGCATTATCGAGCGAGCGGCGACACCTGGCTGCCCGCCTTCTCCGTCAATTTGCGCAAGAGCGGCATTTCACCAAGCGAAGCCAAGTTCATGCGCAACCTGATTGACTCGCAATTGGGCGACATGCAAAAATCCACGCAGTGATATGACACCCCGCAAATTCCTTTCCTGCGCCATCGTTTTCCTGCTGGCCGGCAGCGGGGCTTGGGCGGCGGACGAACCGCTGTTCGGCTCGCTTAATAAAATAGATTTGACAAAGGTGGCCGCGACGGACGCCACCGTTTCCCACGACCGCGCGGTGTTGCGCGTGGCGGCCAGACACAAGGCGGAATGGCCGGGCATCACTCTGTCCGCGCCCAAAGGCCATTGGGACCTTTCGTTATACGAGGAAATTGCGCTGACTGTCAGGAATGCCGGCTCCAATGTCGCGACGATTCATTGCCGGGCGGACAATCCGGGCGCCGATGGCAAGGATCATTGCGCGAACGGAGAGGTGACGCTCGCGCCAGGACAGGCGGACACGTTGCATGTGCAATTGAAACGAACCCACAGCGACACGCTCGACGGCAAACTCTTTGGAATGCGAGGCTACCCGGTCAAGCTCGGCGGGCCTTACACCATCGACCCCGCCAACGTGACGCAAGTGCTGGTCTTCGTGGATAAACCGTCGGATGACCACGTTTTTGAAATCTCCGATCTTCGCGCCGCCGGCCATTACACGCCGCCGACCGCCTGGACGTCCGACGCCAATCCGTTTTTTCCTTTTATTGACACGTTTGGCCAGTACCGGCACAAGAATTGGCCGGGCAAGACGGAATCCCTGGCCGACATGGCGTCCAAGCGCGAGGCCGAAGCCGCCGATCTCGCAGCCCGGCCAGGCCCGAAGGAATGGGACAAATACGGCGGCTGGCGGACAGGCCCGCAACTCCAGGCCACCGGCTTTTTCCGCACGGAAAAGACACGCGGCAAATGGTGGCTGGTGGACCCGGACGGCCATCTCTTCTTTTCGCACGGGATGGATTGCGTGACTTTTCGCGAAGAGACGCCCATCGACGGGCGGCAAACATGGTTCCAGGATTTTCCCGGCCATCAGCCGGAGTTCGAGCAGTTTCTTTCCCACGGCCGCGCGATCATGGGGCATTACCAAGGGAAATCCCCGGAATGCTTCTCCTTTGTCGAGGCCAACCTGGCGCGAAAATACGGCGCGGACTGGAAGGCCGCGTCCGGCCGCCTGGCGCAGCTGCGTTTGCGAAGCTGGGGATTGAACACCATCGGCAACTGGTCCGATCACGCGCTCTGGGCCGCGCATTTGACACCCTACACGGACAGCATTGGCTCCGGCGGCACGCGCATGATCGAGGGCAGCAAAGGCTACTGGGGCCAGTTTCCAGATGTATTTGACACCTCGTTCGAGCGGGGAATGCGCCGGTCCCTGCGCCGCGCCGAGGAAACCTCCGCCGGCGACCCATGGTGCATCGGCTATTTTTCCGACAACGAAATGTCCTGGGGCGGCGACACGTCCATCGCGGTGGCGGCGCTCAAATCCGGCCCGACCCAGCCAGCCAAGAAGATTTTCATCGCGGACCTTCAAGCGAAATACGGAGACATCGCCCGGCTCAACGCGGCCTGGGGCGCGAATTACGAGTCATGGGAGGCGCTCCTGCAAAACCGCGCCGAGCCGGACGAGGCCAAGGCGAGAAACGACTTGACGGCGTTTTACACCAAGTGCGCCGAGCAATATTTCCGCGTCGCGCGCGAGTCGGTCAAAGCCGGCGCCCCGCACCAGCTTTATCTCGGATGCCGGTTCG
Source organism: Verrucomicrobiia bacterium (assembly GCA_036501625.1). GTDB lineage: Bacteria > Verrucomicrobiota > Verrucomicrobiia > Limisphaerales > Palsa-1400 > Palsa-1400. The sequence continues at coordinate 17,319 of DASXZY010000041.1, read as the reverse complement.
CGTGGGTCAACGCGCTGGCCGCCGCCGCGGCCGCGAAGTATTGCGATGTGGTCAGCTACAATATTTACAAACGCGGCGTGGCCAATTTCAAATTCAACGGCGGGGCCGATGTTCCTTTGCTGGTGGGAGAATATCATTTTGGCGCGCTGGACCGCGGGATGTTTCACCCCGGCTTGGTCGAATTGCCCGATCAGGCGGCGCGGGCTGGCGCCTGCCGGGAGTACGTCGAAGGCGCGCTCCATCATCCGCAATTCGTGGGCGTTCATTGGTTCCAATACCGGGATGAACCGGTTTTGGGCCGCGCGCTGGACGAGGAAAATTATCAAATCGGCTTCGTCGATGTGGCCGACACGCCCTACGCCGAGACCATCGCGGCCGCGCGCGAGGCCGGCTATCATCTTTACAAGTGAGAAGCGGGTTCGATGTGGACTAGCACGTCATGCACTGAAGGCACGGCCGCGCGGACTCGGTCTTTGACGTGATGGGCGATTTCGTGAGCCTGGCGAACGGTCAATTCCGGGTCCACTTCCACGTGCATATCCACAAAAAACTCGAAGCCGGCCTTGCGGGCGATGCACTTCTCGATTCTCCGCACGCCCGCCACCTGGCCCGCGATGGATCTGATTTGCCCCACCAGCGCGGCGTTCGGCGCGGCGTCCATCAATTCATCCAGGGCCGGTTTTAATAATTTCCATCCGTTCCACGCGATGATGGCGCCGGCCACGATGGCCGCGCCGTCGTCGGCGAACGAGACGCCCAGGAGGGCCAGCGTGATGCCCATCGCGGCGGCCAGGGAAGTCACGGCGTCGCTCCGGTGATGCCAGGCGTCGGCGTAAACCAGCATGCTGCTGACCGCGTCCGCCTCTCTTGACACGAAGCGGAATAAAAGTTCCTTCACCGCCACCACGCCAATTAAAACCCACAGCGCAAAAGCCTGCGGCATGTGCGGCGTCTGCGTCAAGTCTTGCGCGGCTTTGACGACGATGCCGACGGCAGCCAGCAGCAGCATGATGGCGACAGTCGCGGCCGCCAGCGGCTCGGCTTTGCCGTGGCCGTAAGGATGGTTGCGGTCAGCCGGTTCGTTCGCCACGACAAGCGCGCGCCAGACGATGATGGAACTCAGGATGTCGGCGGTGGATTCGACCGCATCGGCAATGAGCGCATGGGAATGCCCCAGCAAACCGGCCGTGAATTTTGCCGCGCACAGGAGGGCATTGACGGCCAGGCCAAGGAAGGTCGCCTTGAGGCTGCGCTTGAGTCGCTCAATCGCCACGGCGGCCTTCTCACGGTTTCTTCAAAAACGGCGCCAGCAAATCCATGGGCAGCGGAATAATCGTGGCCGTATTCCGGTCGCCCGCGATTTCGCTGATGGTTTGCAGATAGCGCAATTGCAGCGCGATGGGCTGGACGGCGATCATGCTGGCTGCCTGCACGAGTTTTTCCGCCGCCTGGAATTCGCCCTCGGCCGCGATGATCTTAGCCCGGCGCTCGCGTTCCGTTTCGGCCTGGCGGGCCATCGCGCGTTTCATGCCGTCGGGCAGCACGACGTCGCGCACTTCCACCGCCGTGACTTTGACGCCCCACGGGCCAGTGTGGCGGTCGATGATCTCTTGCAAAACCTGATTGATCTTGTCGCGGCGGGCCAGCAACTCATCAAGTTCGCTCTGCCCAAGGACGCTGCGCATGGTCGTCTGGGCGATCAGGCTGGTGGCCTGGAGATAATTCTCCACCTTGACGACGGCTGCTTCCGGCTCGACGATGCGAAAATAAACGACCGCGTCCATCGTCACCGGCACGTTGTCGCGCGTCATGATTTCCTGTTTGGCCACGCTGATGGTGATCACGCGCAAGTCCATGCGCACCATGCGGTCCACCATCGGAAAGAGAAAAACCACGCCCGGCCCCTTGGCGCCGATGAGTTTGCCCAGCCTGAAGACCACGCCCCGCTCGTATTCGCGCAGGATGCGCACGGCGCTGGGCAGGACGACTGCCACCAGCACGGCCGCAAGGACAATCCAAGCCAGGGCGCCTTCCACAATATGACTGACGTTTTCGTTTCCCATAAGCGTTTATGATTTAGGTTTGACGTGTAAAAGCAGCCCTTCAAGCCCGCTGATCTCGACCAGCGCGCCAGGTTCGACGGGGGCGTTTGCGGCGGCCTCCCAATACTCGCCGTCAAAGAGAACTTTGCCGCCCTTTTGATCGACCGCGGTAATGGCCGTCGCGCTCTGTCCCTTCATGCTTTCGCGCCCGGTCTTGGCTGGTTGCAATTGCGCGCGCAGGCCTGCCCCAATTACAAACACAAAAAACAGCGCCGTCAAGACTGTCGCCGGAATAACCCACGCCAAGGGCAGCCCGAAACCCGGCTCGTGCCGGAAAAGCAGGAGCGATCCGAGCAGAAATGACGCGACGCCGCCCGCCGTCAGGACGCCGTGCGTGGTGGCGAATGCGTCAATGATAAGAAGGCCCACGCCCAAAAAAATCAGCGCCAGGCCGGCGGCGTTTACGGGCAGGATCGCGCCCATGTAAAGCGCCAGCACCAGCGCCATCGCGCCCGCCACCCCCGGCAGCACGGCGCCGGGATGGCTCAATTCGCCAATGATTCCGTAAATGGCCACCAGCATGAGCACGAACATCACTTCCGGCCGCCACAGCGTTTGGAAGATGCGCTCTCCGGGGGTCATTGGAATCGCCGCCACGCTTGCCTGCGCCGTATGCAACACTTTGCCGGCCACTTCGCGGCCATCCAGTTGGCGCAGCACGTCGGCCACGTCTCCAGCGGTAAAATCGATGACGCGCAGTTTCAAGGCCTGCCCGGCCGTGATCGAGGCGGACTGGCGCACGGCCGAGACGGCCCATTCCACGTTGTGATGGCGTTTGTCGGCGATTGATTCCATGTAACTGGCCGAATAATTCTCCAGCTTTCGTCCTTCGACGGAATTGGTGTCAATTTCCGCGCCGCCGCCCAGCGAGACGGGATGGGCCGCGCCGATAGTCGTCGCGGGGGCCATGACCGCCACGTCGGCCGCCAGAGTGATGAACGTGCCCGCGCTGGCCGCGCCCGCCCCGGACGGCGACACGTAAACGACCGACGGCACTTCGTCCTTCAACAAATCTCCGACAATCGCCTTGGTCGGTTCCAGCAGGCCGCCCAAAGTGTCGAGTTGAATAATGAGGCATTCGTCGTGGCGGGCCGCCGCTACCGCCAAGGCGCGCGAAATATAACTGGCCGTAGCCGGGCCAATGGCGCCATCAATGTGAATTAGCGAGGCCTGCGCGGCGCGCGAGGGGGCGGGCAGGGCCAGGAAAGCTGCCGCCCCCATGGCCGCCAGAAAAGCGCGAACAAGATGAAAAGTCATATCTGCCTCCGCGTTGCGGTTCCGTCACCTGCAATATGGCAGGTTTGGCAGGCTTTCTCAAGCAGCGTGTCAACGAACGAGCCGGGCCGGGGCGCCTGCCCAGCGCGTGCCAGAGGGCAGGCGTTCGCCTTTGGCGACCAGCGTCAGCGGGCCAAGGCGCACATCATCGCCGACGCGCGCGTCGTAAAGAACAGTGCCGCGCGTGCCAACGGTCACGCGCGCGCCGATTTCCACCAGGCCGATCTTCATGACGCGGTCCTCGAACAAATGCGTTTGCGGTCCGCACCACGCGTTCAACTCCGCTTCGTCGCCGATGCGCACGCAATCGAATTCCGTCAGGTCGGTCGTGTTCAAATAAACGCCGCGCCCGATGCGCGCGCCCAGCAGTCGCAATGCCCAAGGCAGCATCGGCGTGCCTCGCAACGCGTCCAAAAAATTCGGCACGGCGAGCGATTCGTACAAATTGGTGACACCTTCGCTCAGCCAGACAAACGGAGTCCACATGGGCGCGGCGCGCGGACGGTAGCGTCCCACCAACAGCCATTTCAGGGCCGCGACCAGCGCGAACGAGCACGCCCCAAAAAGACAGCCCGCCGCAGCCAGCGCGCCTGCGGTTTCGGCGATCCAATTGTCATCGTCCGCCAGCGGCACGACTAGCACGACAATCAGGTAGCCGGCCGCGATGACGAAGGCCAGCGGCAGAACAATGCGCACGCTTTCCACCAGCCCGCGCCCCAGCCGCCGCCATTTTGATGGGCGAAACGTGAGCGATTCGGGGAAGCCAGTCACTTGCTCCCGCGCGGGCAGCAATATTGGCGGCGACCCCAGCCAGGTTTGGCCGGGCTTGAGTTCGCCATTGGCGGGCGCGCGCGTTTGCACGCCAATCAGAACGTCGTCGGGCACGGCCGTGCCGTCGGGAACGTAGGCGCCATTGCCGACGAAGGAGCGCCGGCCAATGCGCGTCGGCTTGAGAATCATCCAGCCGCCGCGCACTTCCTCGTCGCCGAGCATCGCGCCATCGGCGATAAAGCTGTCTTCGCCCAGCGACAGCAATTCGGGAATCATGCCAGCGGCCGTGGAAACCTCGGCGTGGCGGCCGACTTCCGTGCCCAGCAGCCGCAGCCAGACCGGCGCGAAAACGGAGGCGTAAAGGCCGTGCAGCGTGTGCAGGCTTTGGTCAAGTATAAGGGTCATCAATCGCTTCCGCCAATACTCCATGCCATGCACGGGCGCGAGGCCCGCCGCCTGCCGGGGAAGCAATCGCCGCAGCGCGGAAACCAGCAGCATCGTCAGGCCCGCCAGCAGCGCGCTGGCCGGAATGGCCATAAGAAAAAACAGCCCGAACGCCGCCGGCGGCCCCATGCCGGAGTCAAATATATTCCAAGTGTGGACGTCCATCCAGTCGATGAACATGAAGGCCGGAAAGGTCGGCAGAAAAAAAAGGATCGACACCATCACGGCGGTGGCGGCGGATAAAAGCGCCATCATCCAATGGCGCGCGAATGAAACGACCGGGCGCGGCGGCAACGCCTCATCAGGCCGCGGAGATGAAGCGGCGGGCGCGCCTTCCCAAATTTCGCCGTCCGGGATGGACAGCCCCGAAGCCAGCGCCGATTGCCCGCGCAGGCGCGCCCGTTCTCCCACGACCGTCCCTTCTTCCAGCGCCGCGTAAGAGTCCACCACCGATTCCTTCTTAAGCAGGACCGGGCCGAGAATGAGTTCGCCGCCTTCGACGCGGGCGTTTTCAATATTGACAAAGGTGCCGATGCTCGCCCCGTCCTCGATGGCCAGCAATTCGGGTGCGCCAAGGGTAAAGCTGTCAATCATCACGTTCCGGCCGGCGCGGGCGCCCAGGGCGCGGAGATAAAGCGGCATCCAGGGCGTGCCCGCCAGCAGATAGGCATCCGGCAATTCGAGAAATTTGCACCCAAGCCACCACCGGAAATAAACCGCGCCCCACAATGGATGCCGCCCGGCCTTCAGCCGGCCCGCCAGCAGTCTCTTGCCGGCGATGGCCAGAACGAAATTGACCCCCTGCGCCAGAATGAACGCGCCCAGCGCGTACAATACGGCCAGGACCACGCTGTCGCCCGGATCGCCCGTGAAAAAATGGTAAACAAAAAAAGGCGCCAGCCAGTCGGCAATCTGCATCAGCACGAAAAAAGGCACGGCCGCGGCTTGAGCCATTCCGCAGATGAACCGGCGCCGGAGAGGCGTCTCGGCGCGGCGCGGCGGCGGGGCCGGGCGGCTGGATTGCCGTTGAAGCTCCAGCACGCGCGCGATTTGGCCAAGGCGCCGTTGCTGATAAATGTCCGCCACGCTCAAGCCCGCGTAATCCGGCTGCTCGCGCAGCAACGAAACCAGGCGCGCCGCCAGCAATGAATGCCCGCCCAAATCGTCGAAGAAATCGGCCTCGGCCCGCAACGCGCGGCCCGGCAGCAGCGCCGCCAGCGCGGCGAAAAGGGCGGCTTCATCCGGGTTGCGCGGCGCGGCGGCCTCGCCAGCAGGGCGCGACAGGGGCGCGGCGCGCAAGGCGTGATGGTCGATTTTCCCGGAGGCCAGGCGCGGCAACTGCGCGACGATTTCAAAATGTGCCGGCACCATGTAGGGGGCCAGTTTTGATGACAGTCGCTGTCGCAAAATCCCTGCCCCGATTTCTCCGCCGTCCGCGCAAACGACAAACGCCACGATTTCGTCCATGCCGCCTAGCGGCCGCAGGAGGACGGCTGCGGCCGCGACGCCGGGCAGGGCGGCCAGGGCGGCTGTAATTTCCTCCAACTCAACCCGGAAGCCGCGAATTTTAACTTGACTGTCCGCGCGCCCCAGGCAGCGCGCCGGGCCGCCCGGGTCGAAGCGGGCCAGATCGCCAGTCAAGTACATCACGGCCTCCTCCGGGCCGGCGGCGGCGGGATTGCGCACGAACCGTTCCGCCGTCAAATCCGGCCGGCCGAGATAGCCGAGCGCCAGCCCCGGGCCGAAAATGCACAATTGGCCGGCTTCCCCGGCAGGCAGCGGGCGAAGCTGCTCGTCCACGACCAGCAGGCCATAATTGGGCAGCGGCCACCCGATGCTGACGGATTCGTTCTGGCGCAACTCGATCATGCTGGCGGAAACGGCGGCTTCGGTCGGGCCGTAGGTGTTGAAAACCTGCCGGCCGGGCCGCGCGAGGCGCTGGGCCAGCGCGTCCGGGCAGGCTTCGCCGCCGAGGTTGATAAGCCGGACCGAAGGGGGCGGATCGCGCAGAAATGCCATCAGCGCCGGCACGATGTGCAGCACGGTAATCGCTTCGCGCGCCAGGGCTTGGGAGAGCGCATCCGGATCGCGCGTGATTTCTGGAGGAGCAATCCAAAGGGTCGCGCCAACGAGATAGGAAATCCAGATTTCCTCAAACGACATGTCGAACGCCGCTGAAAATCCCTGGTAAACTTTGTCGTCTTCGCGCACGCCCAGCATTTCGTTTTCCGCGCGCAGAAAATGGCAGATGCTCCGGTGGCTGATGACGATGCCCTTGGGCTGGCCCGTGGAACCGGACGTGTAAATGACATAGGCCGGGTCGGAAGGTTTGGCGGCGGCGCGGGGCGCGGCTGGATATTGGTGATCGGCCAAATCCTCCAAAGCCCACACCGGCACCGACAGCCCGGCTAGGCGCGGCAGCCACTCGCGGCACGCAATCAGGCCGGCAGCCTGGGCGGAGTCGAGGCACGCTTTGACCCGTTCCAAGGGAGTCTCGGCATCGAACGGGAGCCAGGCGGCGCCGCTTTTGGTGATGCTCGCCTGGGCCATCAGCAAATCCGCGCCGCGCGGCATGAACAATCCCACAACGCGTCCCGGCCCGGCGCCGAAATGGGCCAGCGCGCGGGCGGCGGTTTCGGCGGCGGTGTCCAGTTCCAGGTATGTTAAAACGCGCGCGCCCCAGATGAGCGCCGGATGGTTTGGACGACGCCGAGCGGCGGCCGACAGGATGTCCGCGAGGCACTCGTCCCGCAGGAGATCGGGCCGCGACGGGCCGCGCAAGACGGCGCCGCCAGCGGGAGATGGTTCTGGCAAGCTACGATTTTCCAACTGCCTGCACCACCTTCTGGGCCGCGTCTGCCATGGAGCCGGCGGTGATGATGGCCACGCCGGAATCGGCCAGGGTCTTTCGGCCGGCTTTGGAGTTGTTGCCTTCGAGCCGCGTGACCAGGGGAAGCGTCAAGCCTGTTTCTTTCACCGCGCCGACGATGCCCGAAGCGATGATGTTGCAATCCATAATGCCGCCGAAGATGTTGACCATAATGCCCCGGACATTCGGATCGCGCAGAATAATCCGAAACGCCGCCGTCACCTGGGCCTGGTTGGCGCCGCCGCCGACATCCAGGAAATTGGCGGGGCTGCCGCCGTAATGCTGGATGATGTCCATCGTCGCCATGGCCAGGCCGGCGCCGTTGACCAGGCAGGCGATGCTGCCATCGAGCTTGATGTAATTGAGATTGTATTTGCCCGCTTCGATTTCCAGCGGCGCTTCCTCGGACAAATCGCGCATGGCGTGGATGGCAGGCTGCCTGTAAAGTGAATTATCATCCACGCTCATCTTGGCGTCGATGGCCAGCAGGCTTTCCTTGCCATTCGCGCCGGCCACAACGCACAACGGATTAATTTCGACCATGCTCGCGTCGCATTCCCACCACGTTTTATAAAGGCCGGCGAACATCTTGGCGCCAGCGGCGATCAGCTCACCTTTGAGGCCGAGCGCGGCCGCCAATTTGCGCCCTTGGAATGGCATCAAGCCAATAGCGGGATCAATGACTTCGCGGATGATCTTATCCGGGTGCTCGGCGGCAACTTGTTCGATGTCCATTCCGCCTTCGGTGCTGGCCATGACAATGGGCCGGCCAGCCGCGCGATGCAACAGGACGGCGCAGTAAAGTTCCTTTTTGATATTAGGCGCGCCTGCAACGAGGAGTTTGGAAACCAGCCGGCCTTCGGGGCCGGTTTGTTTGGTAACCAGCACGTTGCCCAGCATGGCGCCGGCTTTTTCAAAGACTTCCGCCGCCGAACGGCACAGTTTGACGCCGCCTTGGAAACCGCTTTTGAAAGCGCCCTTGCCGCGTCCTCCGGCATGGATTTGCGCCTTGATGACGACCAGCGCCTCGCCCTGGCTGAAAAGTTTTTCGGCGATTTTTTGGGCCGCTTCGGCGGAATCGCAGACTTCGCCGGGCGGGACGGCTACGCCGTATTGGGCGAGCAATTGCTTCGCTTGGTATTCGTGCAAATTCATTTGATTTGTTTACAGCTCCTTGTCGAAGGCCAGCACGTACGTGTTATCCTGGACGGTTTTGGGCATCAACAGCCGGTTGCCCTCCACAAATTCAACCTCGAATGTTTCCGGCAGCAGGCCGGGAAGATTCACTTGATAGGTATCCTCGACCTGCTTCCACGTCCCTGTGGCCACGACGGTGATTTCAGAATTGTTGGGATTGGGCTGTTTTAAAATGACCTGGTGATCGGGCGTGGCCGTGAGCGAGAGGCCCTGGCTGAGCGGGAACAATTCGTTCTGGATGGCCTTGAGCTTCGACGGCGTAATGCCGGGCTGCTTTTTCTTCACTTGATCGACTGTCGATGAGACAGTGGCCGCGCGGTCGATGTCCCAGACGCCCAAAATGGCCTGCGGATCATACTTGGGCGATTGGCCGGTGGTCAGGTAGGTCTGCAAATCGTCCAAATCCGGCGCGATGAGATTCTGCACCTGGGCGAATGTGGCGGCGTTGGTCAGCATCGTATGCACTTGCGGCTGGTCGAGGATTTCAATCGGCTTGCCTTGAGCGGCGACCAGTTGCATCAAATCCTTGTCGTTGCCCAATTGCTTAAATTGCGGCTGCTGAGCCAAAATCAGGCAAGGCGGATAATGTCCCAGGCGGCTCAGCAAAAGCGGATTGTGCAGCACCAGCGCGGCCATGTCCGCGGCCTGGTAGTCTTTGGCGCTCACCATGTCGTAACTGGCCAGCACCCGGTCCAGGTTCAAAGAATGCAGTTCCGACCGCGTCCCGGTCAGGAACCGCACTCCGCCAGACCCGCCTTCCGCTCCGGCGGCTTCCGTCGTAAAATACCCGGCGGAATAGATCAACAGGGAGATTAAGATGAAATAAAACGCGCCGTTCAGGAGGCCGACGCACAATCCCAACCGCGCGTAAGCCCGCTGCCAGCGATAAAGCGTTTTGTCATCGACCTTGTACTTGAAATAAACGGCGATTTTTTGATGGACCACCTGGCCGCCAACTTTGAAAATGATGAGCACGATCAGAAAGGCGAGCACTTGCGGCGCGAAGACGCTCCAGACCGGATGATGCAATCCGCAAAGAATGAGCAGCCGCTCCGTCAGCGGCGAAAGAGGCCCGGCCAGGAGCGTCCCGAAAAACAAGCCGAAAAATGCGAAGGCGGCCCGAACCGGGCCTTGGTAATAACCGGCCGCGCCCACCAGCCCCAAACAGAGCAAAAGGATGATCCAAACCATGCGAGCAAACTAACCGCCCGCCCTGAAAAAGCACGCTTAAATTTGGCATCGCCAGCCAGTTCAGCATTTTTCCTCCTCCGGCCTCCATTCCAGGGTGGCATCGACCACGCGGCGCATTTGGGAAAACCACCACTGCGCGCGCTGGCGCCGCTGGCGCCGGTTTTGCCGCTGACGCCGCGCCGATTTGGCTTCCAGTCCAAGTTCCATTTGCCGGATTTGATTTGTATTCATAATGTATCCTTATCTGCCGGCCACTTTAACAAGGCTGGTTGGACAAATGCTGTCCAAGCAAAAAATATTTTTTGGCCATGTTGATTGCCTTTAACAAGCCGTTTGGCGTGCTTTCGCAATTCACCCGCGATGGCTCCGCCCATCGGACGCTGGCGGAATTCGGCTTTCCGCCACGCGTCTATCCGATTGGGCGGCTGGACGCGGATTCGGAGGGGCTGCTGCTGTTGAGCGATGAGCCGGCGCTGAACTCATTGCTGCTCAATCCGCGCCACGGACACGGCCGGATTTATTGGGTGCAGGTGGAGGGAATTCCGGGGGCCGGGGACTTGGAGCAATTATCCCGCGGCGTCATTGTGCAAGGGAGAAAAACACTGCCGTGCCGCGCGAGCTTGTTGGAACCCCCGCCGGCCATGCCGCCGCGCGAGCCGCCAATCCGAGTCCGCAAGACCGTGCCCGATAGCTGGATTGCCCTGGAGCTGGTGGAAGGCAAGAACCGGCAGGTGCGCCGCATGACAGCCGCTGTGGGGCTGCCAACCTTGCGCCTGTTGCGCGTGCGCATTGGGAAATTTGAGCCGCGCGATTTGCCGCCGGGAACCTGGCGGGCGCTCAACGCCGCGGAACGAGCGCTGGCGTGCGCTGATTGAAATCTCCTTATGCGGCCCAACCGTTGCGAAGCGGGCGGCGCAGGCCGTCAATTCGAATTCTGCGCACGGACAGCGCCGATTCCGCCGCGCAGTCCGCGACCCGTTGCGGCAGCGCCTTGAAACCCCGGATGGCTCGCAGCACATAAACGGCGCGGTTTTGGATTGGGCGCGGAGCGGCGTCCTGCTCAAAGAAGTACGACTCAGAAACGAGAAGCATTTGTTTGACACCTTTCGGCAGTGTTTGAAAACCCGGATAATTCAATATGGTCGCGTTCATCTCTGTTCCTTTGTCATGTAGTGCTCTATTCACTGCCGAATGTTGATGCAATTAGCGTGCCAGCCGCCTGAAGGCGCGTTTCCCCCGGTAAAAGCCGCTATATAACATTTAAAACCCCGACAGGCGCGCAAAGTTTGCGCTGGAGTGCGCAACGGCTGCGCTAAGACGGACGCGAAAAGTCGAAATACATCCGGTAGGGTTGCGACTCGCCTATCAAATAGAACGCGGTGAATTCCGCCGCCATTGGAATGGTTGCCCGGAAGACTCCGGGAGCGCCGGCCGGCGCCAGCCATGAATCCAGCCCGCCGTCCTTGGGAATGGCCGGCATGGCGCTGGCCGCCAGGTTTTGCACCAGTACGACTGGGCCTCGCAGCAGAGCCATCCGCTCCGGGCGCTCCGCGTCGATCGACTGCGCGCGAATGGACAGTGGAATCCGAATCTCGACCCGGTCCTGCGGACGCCAGAGGCGCGCGAGCACGGCCCACGAGCCGGGCATTACGGGAATATTCTCCGGCGAACCGTTCACCTTGACAGACACATCGCGCGCCCAGGACGGGACGCGGAACTTCAGATTAAATCTGGCCGGCTGGCTTAATTCCAATTTTAGATTGACAGTATCCTCTTCGGGATAGTTTGTCTCCTGGATCAGTTTGGCTTCGGCGCCGGCAATCATCCAAGTAACTTCCGACGGCATGTACAGATTGACGCAAAGGCCGCCCGCCTCTTTGAAGTAAATGAGATTGTGATACTCGGTCACGTCCTGGAAGTAGGTGGCCGAGCAGCACGGGAACGCCGCGCCGTAATACGTTTTGGCCGCGCTGCCGAGGCGATAATCGGCGTAATAAAACGTGCGGCCGCGGCCGGCCATCGGCAGCGCCGCGCCAATGCCATTGTAAACCAGCTTCTCGATCCAATCGCCATAGCGGGCCTCGCCGGTAAGTTGCATCAAGTACTTGGAAAGTTTGAAACCGGCCCACGAGCCGCACGGGCATTCAAAAGTGTCCACCTGCTTTTCGAGGGATTTGCCGAGGGAGCCATCGATCGGCATGAGCCTTTCTCCCGGGCCGTAACCGCCTGTGGCGTAGCATTGCGTCTGCTGGAAGAAGTCGCAGGCGTTTCTGGCGATTTGCAAATACTTGGGGTCGCCGGTGACCGCGGCGGCCATGGCCGCGCTGCTCAAGCTATTGCAATGGCTGTAGGCGTGCTGCCCCAAAATTCCCACCGGTCGCGATGTCGAGAGGAATTTGTCCCAATACTGCGGATAGAGCCAGGCCTCCGCGAAATCCCGGTATCCGGCGCGGCCGGTTGTCTCGAAAGCGCGAAAAAGATTCTCCCCCAGCGTGTACCATTCCAGCGGGTAGCCATCGGCCTTTTGGTCCGGCCCGGCCCCTCCGGGGACGCGATCGCGCCGCAGCAGCGTGACGGCCCAATCTGTTATTTTTTCCAGCAGCGGCAGGGCCTCCGGATGCTGGGCATAAAGATGCATGTCCACCAGGCCGCCCGCCATCTTGTCAAAAAAGTAATGGCTTAACCGGCTTGAGGCCAGAATCTGCTGGAATTTACAGCGGCCATTGGCATCGGGATTTCGGTCCAGCGTCTTGCCCCATTCCGTCAATAATATGGACGCCTTCTCGCGCATCGCGGTGTCATTATTGATCTTGCTGGCGCGCGACATGGCCATCAGCCATTGGCCGAACACCTGGTAGGAATCCTCTTCGCACCATCCGCCCAAAGTCTTTCCCGGCGCGGGCAGCCCGGCCGGAAGTCGGAAGCCGCGCAGAATGTCGTCGTTGGGAACTTGAATATAGAAATCGCGCGCCCGCGCGAATTGGCGCTGCCACCGGCTTGGGCGCAACGAGACACCGGAAAATTCAAACGCCTCCAAAACGCAACGCTTCGCCTCCGCAACCGCGCTGCCGCCGGCCAGAACGGCCGCCGATGCCGCCGCTATCGTTCCGAGAAATTCGCGCCGATTCATTACATTCCATCATCCCAGCGAAAGGCTCCTTTTGAAAGCAAAAGATGGGTGAAGGAGCAGGCACGATTGGTTGAGGTCTTCACCCCATTTGTAAATCGAATGGCCCATGCGTACGTTCATTTATGGCGATTCAATTCTCGGAATCAATCGGAGGCAAAACTGTCGTCGTGCGCGTGAGCGGCAAACTTTCGCATGAGGATTTCCTGCAGTTCGTGCCGGAGTTCGAAGAGGCCGCCCGGCGCATCGGCAAATTCCGCGTATTGTTCGTGATGGACGATTTTCACGGCTGGGAAACGGACGCGGTGTGGGACGAAATCAAATTCGATTTGAAACATGTCACGGATATCGAGCGAATGGCGATGGTGGGCGATAAAAAATGGGAGAAAAATTTGACCGCCTTTTGCAAACCGTTTTCAACCGCGAAAATTCGCTATTTCGACCAAACGGCCGCGGTCGAGGCGCAAGCCTGGCTGGAGCAACCTTGAGCCGGCGCCGGCGATGGGGAAACGCAAATGAATTCGCTCTTGTTTTGGCTGTTGATGCTGGTGGCGTTCTATCTGTTTTACACCATGGGCGCCAGGAGCATGGCATCGCGCGCGGCTGCGGCGGCGCAGGACGCTCCGCCGGTCATTCCGTCGGAAAGACTGGCGGCCTGCGAGGCCAAACTCGATCCGCTGATGATTATCACCGCGCATCGAATCTTGGGCGAAATCCTCGAATTCGAAGGCCGGCTGCGGGGCAAGGCTGACGAGGTCTTCGAGAAAATCCGGCTGGCCTTTGCGGGCGATTCGGTCATGCCGATGCTTCTGGAAGGCGACGAAACCGAGGCCCGCGTGCTGCTGGTTCCAGCGGCCCAGTCCCAGGCTGGTGCGCGCGCGCGGCCAAATTGGGCGCTGCATTGGCTGCTGTTTTTAGCGACTGTGGCCACGACGACTTGGGCCGGCGCGCTTCATGCCGGGGTCAACCTTCTGCAAGAGCCAGGGCGCTTCGTGGTGGGATTGCCCTACAGCATCGGCCTGATGCTGATTTTGGGCGCGCATGAACTGGGCCATTACTTCACGGCCAAAGCGCACGGCATTGAAGTGACGCCTCCATATTTCGTTCCGGTGCCTTTTTCGCTGGGGACGTTCGGAGCTTTCATCAAAATCAAATCGCTCACGCCCAATCGCCGCGCGTTGTTTGACGTGGCCGTGGCCGGGCCGCTGGCGGGATTGGTCTTCGCCATTCCCGCGCTGCTGATCGGGCTGCGATTTTCCCAGATCATTCCAGCCGCGGGGCCCGATGTGCTTGGGCGCGCGGGGGTCAGTCTCAACTCGTCCGTGCTGCTGGCGTGCCTGGCCAAGCTCTCATTCGGCTTTTCCGTCCCGATGGGAAGCCACCTTTTGCTGGACCCGCTAGCGTTCGCCGGATGGCTCGGATTGATTGTGACCGCGCTGAATCTTCTGCCCATCGGGCAATTGGATGGCGGCCATATGTCCCACGCTTTGTTTGGGTCGCGCCACGCGCATGGATTGAGCATCGCCGCGATGGCCGCGTTGTTTTTCCTGGTGCTGTTCGTGTGGCCGGGACTCCTGTTTTGGGCGTTCATCGTGTTTTTTATCGCGGGCACTCGCGACACGCCCGCGGCCAATGACATTTCGCCCGTCGGGCGGCCGAGGAAGGCGCTGGGCTATTTCGCTTTTCTGCTGCTGCTGCTGATTATTGTTCCGGTGCCGCACGCGTTGTTTCACACGATCGGCATTCACGGACCCTATATCTGACCGCGCATCACTCTTGAACGTGGCGGCGGCGGGGAGTTAGCATCGGGCCGAATGTGGGACTCCGACACCCTTCACGTGCTGGCGGTGATTTTCCTCGCGACGCTCATCCGCTCCGCCTTCGGATTTGGCGAGGCGCTGGTGGCCGTCCCGCTGCTGGCATTGCTCATCCCGGTCAAGGTCGCGGCCCCGCTGGCGGCGCTGGTCTCGGTATTGGTGGCGGCGGTGATCGTAGCGCAGGATTGGCGCAAGATCGAAATGCGCAGCGCGGCGGGACTGGTCGCGTCCTCGCTGTTCGGCATCCCAATCGGATTGTTCTTATTGACGCACATGAATGAGCGAGCCATGAAAATGATTCTGGGCCTTCTCATCGCCGGTTTTTCCATTTACTCGCTCACGGCAAAAATAAAATTGCGCCTGGAGAAAGACCATCCGGCCTGGCTGCTCGGCTCTGGTTTTTGCTCCGGCATTCTTGGCGGCGCCTACGGCATGAACGGCCCGCCGCTGGCCATCTACGGCGCGCTGCGCCGCTGGTCTCCGCAACATTTTCGCGCGACTCTGCAAGGCTACTTCCTGCCCGCCAGCCTGGCCGGCGTTATCGGCTACGCCGCGGTGGGATTATTGGCCCCCGCCGTGACGCGGTATTTCATGCTGTCGCTTCCGGTCATCGCGGCCGCCATCATGCTTGGCCGCGCCCTGAACCGCCGCCTCACCGGTGAAGGATTTTTCCGCTGCGTTTACGCCAGCCTGATCATCACCGGCACTATCCTCGTGCTGCAAGCGTTCAAGAGTTAACCTCGGACTTTGTCAGACGCTTGCGGGATACAATGGATTCAAGCTATTTTGGATGGTCCAACCCCTCATGCCAAACGCACGCCATCACCTCGAACGCCCGCGATGGAATCTCACCGTCTCCGCGCACCATGTCAACAATGCAGGCCAGACACATCATAATTCCGAACGTGATTGCGAAGATGCCGAACGAGTATCGAAAAAGCTTATAAAGCGACACGGTTGTGAATGATTCTTCTGATACCCGCTCCGGCCATGAATCCGGTCGCATGAATCAAACCGAGCGGAACCCCTGCCTATGAAATACCCAGCTGAAAAAAGCTTGTCCAAAGGCTCGACTGCCGCCAGGACGCTCCCTTGTTTTGTCACCGGTCACTTCAAAACCAGCCAGTTAGGGTCGAATCAAAACCAGCCACTCTGAGGCGCTAAATTCATATCAGTTTTCTGGTCACAGGCAAGAGGCTTTTCAATTTCTTCATGTCGGCTGGCGCAGCCGCTTCCACCAAGGTTACGAGCAAGGCTTCTGCTTTGCTTCGGCAATTTGAAGTATCTCGGCACACTGCTGGCGCTTCATCTGCACTGCCATCTCCAACGCGGTCTTGTCGTAAATAGGAGCAGTGTTCGGGCTGCCCCGAAGCGTGAGATCAGCACCAGCATCCACCAACACGCACACAACATCGGGATGGTCAGCTATGACCGCAAGCATTGTAGCGGTGAGGCGATACTTCGCGGCATGATTGAGATTTGCGCCACGCCGTGCTAATAGTCGAACAACCTCGGCATAGCCTTTGTGAGCGGCACTCATCAGCGCGGTCTGGCCGTGGCGGTCAAGCGCGTTGATGTCGGCTCCGGCATAGAGAAGTGAGCCAGCGCGCTCGGCGTCGCCACTGTTGGTTGCCTCTTGCCAGTCTTTTGTCATGCGTATGGATCCATCTGCATTTTCAAATCGGCGCTGACCCCGAGCGGCCAAGACGGTCGTTTTGCGGAGAAAATCGAGCGATTTCCATAGTTGGCCAGCAGCGAAGTAAAACGAGCAGAACCGGTAGCGAGCCATTCAGCTCGCCGGTTCTGCGGCGGAACTTTCGTTGGACTTGGATTTGGTCTTTTTGCTTTTATCCTCTTTTCCGGCAACGGTGGCATGATCTTTGAGCCGGTAACTGCGTCCAGTAATGGCAATGGTCTGTGCGTGGTGCAGGAAACGATCCAAGATCGCACCGGCGGTGGGCACGTCGCCCAGTAGCTTGCCCCATTCTTCCAGTGGCCGGTTGCTGGTCATGATGGTCGAACGGTTTTCATACCGGCGCATGATCACCTCAAAAAGGTGCTCCCCGGAGTTCTTGGGCAACTGCTTCAGGCCAAAATCGTCAATTATTAAAAGTTCCGGGTTGAGGTAACGTCGCAGGGTTCGGTCCTGCTGGCTGAAGGCTTCGTCTTTCATGAAGTCGCGCACCAAATCGAAGATGGAACGGTAGAGCACTTGGAAGTTCATCTTGATGGCTTCATAACCCCACCGCTTGAGCTACTATCTACTTGCATAGGTTGGCGTACTTACTTTCCGGGGTTTTGGGGAAAACTTTCACTTTGGTCCATTCAAACGGTGCGGCGGTCTGATTGTAGGCCGCAATGAAGTCATCGATTCTGGCCCGCAATTCCGCCACGCTGTGCAGGCTCGCTCCGCGCAAGGCTTGCCGCGTGAGGATGCTGAACCACACCTCCACTTGGTTGAGCCACGAAGCATGCGTCGGGGTATAATGGAAATGGACATTGGGGTGCTGCGCCAGCCAGCGGTCA
>DASXZY010000040.1:0-49080 GCA_036501625.1 Verrucomicrobiia bacterium | reverse complement strand
GGAGTGCGATGGGCGCGGACCCATTGCTCCAACTCTTGGCGGTCGGTTTCGTTCAAAATCACGGGCGCAGCTTGCCTCGACATGAAGGGAAAATACCACCAATCCGCTATAGCACCAGTTATTTATGAGACACTACACTAGTGTTCCGTTGCGTAAATAACTATACCGTAAGTTTATTGCGAGATTTTTTGCGCATGCAGCCGGGCTGAACTTCCTCCAAACGCTTTTTGCATCGTTCCAGTTTGGCCATGATGTCTTCGGCTTTGGCCGTCCAAACAAGGCCTTTGCCTTCCTTATTCCAGTGCTCAATAAAACCGAAGATCGCCTCGATCAAGTCGGGCACGCTGGCAAAACTGCCCCGCCGCACCGCTTTGCCCGTCAACTCCGCAAACCATCGCTCCACCAGATTGAGCCAGCTGGAACTGGCCGGAATGAAATGAGTTTTGAATCGCGGGCGCCTCTCCAGCCAGCGCACCACCCGGGGGTGTTTGTGGGTGCCGTAATTGTCCATCACCAGATGCAGTTCCATTTCACCGGGATATTCTGCATCCAGGCGTTGAAGGAATTTCAGGAACTCCTGGCGCCGATGGCGCGAATAGCACTGTCCGACCACTTTGCCCTGAGCCACTTCCAAAGCGGCAAAGAGCGTCGTGGTTCCATGCCAGATAACCAGCCTCTCGCCACCGGCGAAGCACGCCTTTACACCAGCTTACATTCCGGGGTGTTTTGGCCTCGGCTTTCAAGGATTCCCCCCTTCCGGCAACAATCTAATAGACCGCGACCGGATAGTGTAAAAGGCGTCGGATTTCCTTACAATTTTTCTGATTCACGCATTCCTCGATTGACGCCTCACATAATATATTGAAAATCAATCACTTGTAGAATTAGCCCCCTGCGGAAAAACGTGGAATTAAGGGCAATTTTGCTGTTTTCTTGTCGGATTTCTTTACATTTTTCCTTGTCGGCGACCATCCAGGCAATTTACATCGTGGCATCAATTTTCATTGACCTGCAATGGTTTACGGCGATGGGATGATTTCCGGCGCGGAGTTGGCATGTCACCTGCTATATATTGCCGGATCGTGACGTTTCTGGCATCACTTGGAAATTGAGTGATTAACCGCGAGCAGGAATGGCAATTAAAAAAGCAATATTTTATGAAAGGAATTACTCTTGGGCTGTTCGCAGTCCTAGCCGCCTGCGCCAACGCCATGGCAACCCCGACATACTACACATTCACCTTCGAAGCGGACGCAGGACAACCTGATATTTTCAACGGGAGCAGGGTTACAATCGTGGACGACGGGCTCAATAGTCACAATGTCGATATTATCTACACGTATAGCTGGAATTTGATCGAGTCAGGGGTTTTTGATCTAACTCCACAAAATAGCACTTCAAGCAGTGACGCCAATGACATTTCCTTCGGCTACGTGAATTCAACGCGTTTTGAAGGAAGTTTTGACGTTTCGGACAACTCACAGAATGGTTTCGATGGGCAGGATCAGCGTCCGATCGGCCTGCCTAGCGCCACAGGGTTGACCGCACATTCAGACATAACCGCTATCGGGTCATGGAATTACGTGCCGGACGGCGGCGCAACCCTCGGCCTTTTGGGAATGGGTTTGGCTGGATTATGCGCCCTTCGGCGGCGGTTCGCCTCTTAAGCGCGCTCTGCGGGCGAAGGTTCTTAATTGTCACGGTTCAGGTGGGGACAGTGCGCCGCCGCTGCTGTCCGCACGGCTTCCAACGGACATCACAATGGTTACGCTGGCA
Source organism: Verrucomicrobiia bacterium (assembly GCA_036501625.1). Classification (GTDB taxonomy): domain Bacteria; phylum Verrucomicrobiota; class Verrucomicrobiia; order Limisphaerales; family Palsa-1400; genus Palsa-1400. Next base: position 47,304 of record DASXZY010000040.1, on the reverse strand, counting down.
AATCGCGCCACGGAACATCTCTCAGCCTATGCGGGCAAAATTGTCGTCTTGGAATTTTGGGCCAGTTGGTGTTCACCATGCCAGAAAAGCATCGCTGGCCTCCAACTCGATGCTGCCCGTCATCCCAATTGGAAAGATAAAGTTGTGTTGATCGCCGCCAGCGTTGATGACACGGCAGACATTGCTGCCAAACGCGTTCAGGAAAGAGATTGGAATCAAACCCACAATGTTTGGCTTGGGGACAAGGACATTAAAAACTATTCCGTTGGCGGTATCCCAACCGCCTATGTCATTGATGCGAAGGGAACCATCATCATTTCAGGAATTCCGGACGAAGAGCGCCTCAACATTCAAGACATTGTTAATCAACAGCTTGACGCCGCACAAATGAAATCTAAAAGGGTTAGCTGTCCAACGCCGCCGCCCTGATCCAGAATAGATTTTGAACAATACTACCCGCCATGATTTCATATCCCAACGCTGGAAGCTAGCCGCGGAAGCCCAGCCGGATACCTTGAATCATCCGAAGATTACTCATTCGGCCAAGCCGTGTCCAGTGGGATAGACGGCTGGCAGATAAGTTAGCGAGGACACCGGCATGACATTGCGACACGCGCGGGAAGCAATGGGGGGAATTCACCACGCCCAGAGCTTTCGATTTCCTTCAGCCTCCGCCCTCTCGTTTCCGGCGCGAACGCGAGCGGGCCATCGTCTTAGGCGGCGGCGCGGCGGATCACAACGGCGCTTTTCTGACCAGAAGCTCGCCCACCATGTTGGTTGGGGCCGGGGCGCTTTTGGGGGCGGGACAGATCGTGAAGGGGCCGGCGCCGGTTCGGCCCAGCCAGCGGTCGGCCTGGAAATTGCGGTGCAGATAATCGAAGCTCCAGTCAGTAAGATAATGCTCGATATGCGGCGTGAAGAACAGGCCGTTGGGCAGATAAAACGCGGCCGCGGGATGCGCTTTCGTAATTTCCACCGAGACCGCCGTTTGCTTCTCCTGCGAATCCGCGTAGGGGCCGAAGAGCGAAGGCAGGATGACATAGCGCGCCGCCGAAATCCGCCGCGCGTAAAACAGCAATTCCGGCTCCGAGCCAAAAATATACACCCGGTCTTGCGGGCCGGTCACTTCCGCCAGCCGCCGGGCCAGGGACGGCATCTCCGCGTAAGGGTCGTTCGGATAAATGCGCCGGACCGCTTCGCTGGCCGTGTAACTGAACAAAAACGGGCTTAACGTCATGACCGGAATCAGCGCCAGCGCGCCCGTCAAAGCCGCGCGCCGGAACCATCCTTGCGCGGCCTCCGCTGCGCCCGCCGAAGCCAGGGCGGATGCGCCCATGGCCGCCGCCAGCGCCAGCGGCGGCAGGAGCACGTGGAAATAGTGCGGGTAAAAGTAGCCGCTCAGATTGACGCCCACCGCGCCCGACAACATCCACAGCAGCACGTAAGCGAACCTTTTTTTCTGGCCCCGCTTCAGCCACATCCCTCCCCCGATGGCCGCAAACAGCCAGATGAGCGCCTGCGATTTAAACAGCTTCGCCACCGTGTCCTGAAAATGCGCCAACCGGTCGGCCGGCGAGAGCGTGTGGATATAGACAAGGTTGTGATAAAGGATGTTGTAAATGAAATCGTTCCAAGCGTGATTGAGCACGAAATAGATCATCAGGCTGCCCCACACGGCGGCGGCTCCGGCGGCTGACCACGCGGCGAACGACAGCGTTTTGCGCAGACGCTGGCCCTTCTCGCACCACATCGGAAAAACCACCACCAGCAGCAGCCAATCGAGCGCGCCCACCTGTTTGAAAAGCGCCGCCGCGCCGGCCAGCACACCGCACAAGATCGCATATCGGCGCCGCCGAGCGCCGGAGGCCGTCGCGCGAATGAGGGCCAATTGCGACAGGATAATGGGCAGCTGCATGAACAATTCCGTATTGGCCGCCGTGCCCTGCACCGCCGGGTCCGCCGACAGCACGCCCAGCAACAGGCCCGCCACCGCCGCCCAATAATCGTCCAGGTAACGCCGCGCCAGCAGAAACAGCGCGCCCGCTGAAAGAGCCGCGAAGAGCGCGCCCATCAAATGGATGGCCAGGATGGGATCCATCGGCAGCGCCAGCGCCAGCCGGTAAACCCAAAAGGCGCCCGGCGGCTTTTGATCAACCCAATCCCGGTAGGGCAGCTCATGCTGATCCATCCGCCATCCAATATAAGCGTATTCACCTTCGTCCCGGTCCAACGGGATGTCCAGCAAAGGCGCCCGCAAGGACATCGTCACTGCCAGAATGGCGAGGAAAAGAAAGAGGGGCCGGCCAAAAAGCGCGCTCATCCTGCCGGGCGCGGGCAGGCAGGAAGCATCGTTTTGGCTCATGGGCAGGCTTACGTTGCCGCCCGCCGGGACGCGATCAAGCATTGCGCATAATAACGTCACTTGCGCGATTGAACTTTAAACCTAAATGAAAAGCGGCTTATGTTTTGCGCCATGCAGACCGTTAATGTTCCTTTGGGCCGCCGCAGCTACCCCATTTTCATTGGGAGCAAAATCCTGGCCGATCTGGGGCCGCAATGCGCGCAATTGGGCTTGGGCCGCCGGTGCGCCCTCATCTCGGACGGCCGGGTCGCGCCGCTTTACGCCGCCAAGGCCGCCGCTTCCCTGCGCCAGGCGGGCTTCGAGCCGCTGCTCGTCAAAGTGCCCGCTGGCGAGACTTCAAAAAGCCTCAAAATGTTCCAGACTTGCTGCGACCGCCTGGCCGGCCATCGCCTGGAACGAAAATCCTTCATCGTGGCCCTCGGCGGCGGCGTGGTAGGCGATCTGGCCGGATTCGCGGCGGCGGCGTACTTGCGCGGCATCGCATTCGTTCAGGCGCCAACTTCGCTGCTGGCGCAGGTCGATAGCTCGGTCGGCGGCAAAGTCGGTGTCAATTTGAAGGCGGGCAAGAATCTGGTGGGCGCGTTTCACCAGCCGCGCTTTGTCCTGTGCGATCTGGCGGTGTTGAAAACGCTGCCGCCCCGCGAATTTCGCGCCGGCCTGGCGGAGGTCATCAAATACGGGATTATTTACGACGAACCCCTTTTCACCCGCCTGGAGCGCGACTTGCCCAAGCTCCTGCGCCTCGATGGCAAGGTTTTGGCGGAGGTCGTCGCGCGCTGCTGCGAAATCAAGGCCGAGGTCGTGCGCCAGGACGAAACGGAAACTGGCCTGCGGGCCATCCTCAATTTCGGCCACACCATCGGCCACGCGATTGAAGCCATTTCCGGCTACGGCAAGTATTTGCACGGCGAAGCGATTTCAATCGGGCAAGTGGCGGCCGCGAAACTCTCCACGCGCGCGGCGGGCTTCCCGGCGGCTGACGCCGTGCGCATCGAAAAACTGCTGGCACGCGCCGGCCTGCCAGTGTCAATCAAACTCTCCGCCAGCCGCCAGAACGCCCTGATCGCCGCCATGCAATTGGACAAAAAAGTCAGCGACGGCCAAATCCGTTTCGTGCTGGCCCGCCGTCTCGGCCAAGTCGAACCCGGCCACAAAATCGCGCCGGAATGGATTCGCGAAGCGCTGTCGGCGGGTTAATGCGGGAAAATGTCGGACAGGATTATTGGGGTTTAACCGCTCGGCTCACCGCGTTGAACATTTCGTCAGGTGATTGGATGCTTCGCCATCTCAGCGGCCAATTCGCTTGAAAATTTGTCAGCGTCCTGCTCCGAAATAAAGTCCTTTTGGATTGGCATTTTGTTCAGGATGTTCAGCGCTTTGGCGTAGGCCGGACGCAGCTTTTCGATGCGTGGCGCGCCGATCAGCATCCAAAGGTGGAATTGCTCGCCGGCATCCTTGAGATTGGTGGCACGTCCGAGCCAGCGATTCGCCTTATCCAAAATCCTTTCGGCATCCTGCAGGTCCATCGAGACGGGCTGATACAGGTTCCAAGTCCCATTGCGCCATGCGTGGTCAAATTCGTGGTCGTAATCTTTTGCAACGATGCGCTTGGGTTGCATCCGCGACAATATCTGCTTCGATTCGAGTTCTTTGCGGAACACCTTCCATACGTCATCATCCAGACGGCTCGGCAACTGTTCTCGTTGCTCATATTTTTCCACGAGCCTGGCGTAAAGTTGGTCCAGGGTCGCTGCCGGGTCTTCCGTAATCCCCCCGTTTGGTTCCGACCATTGCAGCGCGGCTGTCGTCACGCGGCAGAATGGCATGCGCAATTTCCAAGATGCTCTTGGGCTTTTCTGCCAGGGGCAATTCGCCGCCAAACCTTGCCGCATGTTCCTCGAACCGCGCCTGAACATAGCGCATGACCGAGCGCAAATGCTCCCCGTTCACGTCAAGAAACATTTTGCTCAAGCGGCCGTAGCGGGGATTGCAAATGGCGCTGATGTATTTGGCTTCCGGCGCGTAAAGCGCCACGCCCATATTGACGAATTCGCCGGTGGCGCCGCTGTCTTCGTTCACAGCCGATCGGCGGGTTAGCTTTTCTTCCACGCGTCGCGCCACATGTCGGGATGCCAGCGGCCCTCGTCGATTTCGATGAGGTCGAAATCCGTTTGCACGCGGCCGTCGTTCGGAACGCCGTAGCGCTGGATCGCCTCCGGGATGTATCCATCGGTCTCGTCGTCGTGCCAGCCGCGCTTGCTCATGAAGCTGTTGTAAATCAAAATCTCTTCATCGGTTGGCCGATGCCCGTTGGCGAAGCACCAATCCAGAGCCTCTTCGTCGGATTTTCCGGCGCGAACTTGCGCATCGAGGTCCTTGTAGCCAACACGCAAAAACCGGCACGTGCGCCCGTCAAAGCCCTGCCCCAACATGCTGAAATAATCCCGCGGAAGCTTGCCCTGGGCGTGCAGCCGAATCTTGGAACACATTCGGGCAAAATAGAACATGCCGTGCGTCTTCTCAAAACAACCTTTGATGCCTTCGATTTTCATAGTGGTTTGTGCGGACGCGGATCAGATTGCGCCGCGCCGCCGCCGCGCGCAAGACGGAAAAAAAGCCCGCGGAAGGCTTTCCGGAGATCGGCAAAGTGGGCAGCGCGACTAATCAAGAATGCAATCGCGTTCGTCCCGCATTCTGCACTCCGCCGTCGATATTGCCGCTGGTGCATCCCCTCGTTAAGTCTTGCATCATCCCCCCATTTTGATGTTCAGATTACTGCCGCATGATTCGTTGCTTATTTCTTTTGGCGCTCTCCGTCCTCGTGGCGCGGGCGGAGGAGACTGTAATTCGGTCGGGCGTGGTTTTGAGGTCCGGCGGCGGGGGGCGCGGGCGAAGCGGCTTTCCCATCGACCCCGTCGCGAAGCTGCTCGTGACCGGGCAATGGACGCCTCCCACGGACGGCCAGCCGCTTTCTCCCAGCGACACGGAGCGGATGTGGCGCGCGGCCACGGCCTCCGGCGACGGCGCCTTCACCAACCGCGAATTGCAGAACGGATATTTGGACAGCCAGATTGAATCCGGCGCGGAAGCCGTCCGGCTGCTCTCGGCCGCGGGGCAGGACGTTGTTTACGTCAATGGAGAGCCGCACGCGGGCGATCCTTATTCCAACGGCATTCTGGAACTGCCGGTGCAGCTTCATTATGGCGTCAACGATTTTCTTTTTCACGTCGGCCGCGGCCGGCTTCACGCGAAATTATCCGATCCCGCGAAGCCCATTCTTCTTTACACCAAGGACCTGACGCTGCCTGACATCGTTCACGGCCAAAACGAGCCGCAATGGGCGGCGGCCGTGGTCATCAATTGCACGACCAATTTCCTCAAAGACCTGGTCCTGCGCGCCTCGGTCGATGGCCGGGGCAGCCTCGACAGCCCGCTGCCATCGGTGCCTCCGTTGAGCACGCGCAAAGTTGGATTTCGATTCAAACCGCGCTGGAGCAGCCGCACGAACCGCCTTGAACTGGGGATGCAATTATTCGCCGGCCGCCGCCAGCTTGATACCGCGCAAACCTGGCTCAACCTGCGCCATGAAACCGACCACTACAACCAGACTTTCATCAGTGAGACGGATGGCAGCGTGCAATACTACGCCATCGCCCCCGCGCGGCCTTTGCCCGGCGGACCCCGTCCCAGAGCGCTAGTCTTGACGCTGCACGGAGCGGGCGTCGAAGCCACGGGGCAGGCCGGCGCCTATCAATCCAAATCGTGGGCCACCATCGCGGCCGCCACCAACCGCCGCAATTACGGTTTCGACTGGGAGGATTGGGGCCAGCGCGACGCGATCGAAGTCCTGGACCACGCCATGAAACAATTCGACATCGATCCGAACGAAGTCTATCTGGCGGGCCACTCGATGGGCGGGCACGGAACGTGGCACGTGGGCGTGACGTATCCCGGCCGGTTCGCCGCCATCGCTCCGAGCGCGGGCTGGATCAGTTTTTGGTCTTACGGCGGCGCGCGGCGCGCGACCAACAACGACATGGAGCGCCTGCTGACGCGCGCCAGCGATCCCGGCGATACCATGGGCCTCGTGAGCAATTGCTTGCATTTTGGCGTTTACATTTTGCACGGCGCGGATGACGACAACGTGCCCGTCACCGAAGCGCGCGCCATGCGCGACCGCCTCAGCCAATTTCATCACGATTTCATGTACCACGAGCAGCCCAAAGCCGGCCATTGGTGGGGCAACCTTTGCGTGGATTGGCCGCCCCTCTTCGACTTCTTTGCGCGCCACCGCCTTCCCGATGACGCCGACGTTTGCGACATCAACTTCACCACCATGAATCCCGGCGTCTCGGCCTCGTCGCACTGGATTACCATCGAGGAACAACAGCATCCGCTGGAAAAGAGCGGCGTCATCGCGCACTACGAACCGCTCAGCCGCGCGTTTGAAATCACCACCGAAAATGTCACGCGCTTCGCGCTGCGCCCAAACCGCATCGCGCCCACGAACTCCGTGCAAATCACCCTCGACGGCCAGGCGTTCAAGGGATTGCCCTCGTCGCCGGTTTGGTTTGAATCCGCCAGCGGCAAATGGGCCTTGGCCGGGCCTCCCTCGCCGGCGCGAAAAGGGCCAAATCGTTACGGCCCATTCAAGGAAGCGTTCGGCCACCGGATGATTTTCGTCTATGGAACCAAAGGTTCGGCCAGCGAAAACGCCTGGGCGGCCGCCAAATCCCGCTTTGACGCCGAAACGTGGTGGTATCGGGGCAATGGCGCCGTCGATGTCGTGGCCGACGCGGATTTTGATCCCGCCCGCGAACCGGATCGCGGCGTGGTTCTTTATGGCAACGCGGATAACAATAGCTCCTGGGCCGCGCTGTTGGGCGGCAGCCCGGTGCAAGTGCATCGCGGCGCCGTCGAGATCGGGACGCATGTGTATCGCGGAGACGATGTGGCGTGCCTATTCTGCCGTCCGCGTCCGGGCAGCGGCCGCGCGTGCGTGGCCGTCGTCAGCGGCACTGGCGTGGTTGGTCAAAAACTGACCGACCGCGTGCCTTACATTTCAGCCGGTGTCGCCTATCCGGATTGCACGGTTTTCGGCACGGATACGCTCTCCAAAGGAACGGCCGGAGTGCGGGCGGCCGGCTTTTTCGGCATGGATTGGGGCGTCGCCAGCGGAGATTTCGTTTGGAATGAATGATTAGCCAATCTTCTTTGTTGCATTCCATTATATAAAATATTTAAAAAAATGGGGTTTCCTCGCGAAGATGTGTTATAATGCAGGCGTGGCAACATCTTGTCCAAACGGCCAAAAAGTGACGGCGCGCCATGCCAAAAGGCGCGCTTTTTCGCGCTTTTCGACCCATTTCGCGGTTAAAACAAGGCGAAGTTAAACAGAACAAGCAAAAACAAGGCCGAACAAGCCATTTTCTGAAAAGAACGGAGATCAGATGGCCGCAAAAAATACAAAAACTGCGATGGATGTCCTTGCGTTTTTTTGTGCCTTTTGCGCCTTTTTGCGGCCAGCCTCTTCAGTGCGCCGCGGCCCGGCTGGCGGCCGCCAAATTGGGGCAAAACGCGCAAAAACAAGGTCGAACAAACCAAAATTATCCTTTTGCGGTTCGCCCCGCCTTCCGCCACTCTCCACCCACAGACCATGAAACTCCGTCCCATTGCCTGGATGGCAGCCGTCCTTCTGTCCGCGCTGGCTTTGCCGGCCCTCGCGGATGACGCGGCCGCCCCAAGGCACACCTTCGCCATCGGCACGAATGCGTTTCTGCTCGATGGCCGGCCCTTCCAAATCCGTTGCGGCGAAATCCATGCCGCGCGCGTGCCCGCGCCCTATTGGCGCCAGAGGCTGCAAATGGCCAAAGCCATGGGCTTGAACACCGTTTGCGCTTATCTTTTCTGGAACCAAATCGAGCCGCGGCTCGGCCAGTTCGATTGGTCCGGCCAGGCCGACCTCGCGGAATTCTGCCGCGAAGCCCAGCAGGAGGGCCTCTGGGTCATTCTCCGCCCCGGCCCCTACTCCTGCGCCGAATGGGAAATGGGCGGCCTGCCCTGGTGGCTGCTCAAAGACCGCGGCATCCGTCTCCGCACGCGCGATCCGCGCTATCTCGAACCAGCCAAAACATACCTCAAGGAAGTCGGGCGCGTCCTCGGCCCCCTGCAAATCACGCGCGGCGGCCCCATCCTCATGGTGCAGGTCGAAAACGAATACGGCTTCTATGGCAATGACGCCGGATACATGGGCCAATTGCGCCAGGCCCTGCTCGACTCAGGCTTCGATGTCACGCTCTTTGATTGCGACCCGCCCTATCATTTGAAGGATGGCTATCGTTCCGATTTGTTTCCTGTCGTCAATTTCGGTTCCGACCCCGCCGCCAGTTTCAAGGCCCTGCGCGAAATCCTGCCGCATGGGCCGTTGATGTGCGGCGAATTCTATCCCGGCTGGTTCGATACTTGGGGCGCGCCGCATCATCTCGGCAACACACCGCGCTACCTGGCGGACCTCGCTTACATGCTCGATCACGGCGATTCCTTCAGCATTTACATGGCGCATGGCGGGACGACTTTTGGTTTGTGGTCGGGCGCGGACCGTCCGTTCAAGCCGGACACGTCCAGTTATGATTACGACGCGCCCATCAGCGAAGCCGGCTGGCCGACGGAAAAATTCTATAAAACCCGCGAGCTGTTCGCCAAGCATCTGCTCCCCGGCGAAACCCTGCCAAATCCGCCCGCGACCAACCCGGTCGCGGCCATCGCGCCGGCCGAGGCAACGGAATGCGCGCCTTTATTTGACAACTTGCCGGAACCCATTTTGGACGCGCAGCCGCGCGTCATGGAAGATTGCGATCAGGGCCGCGGATGCATCCTCTACCGCGCGGCCATTCCCGCCGGCCCGGCCGCGCCGCTGGAAGCCGCCGCCGTGCATGATTTCGGTTTCGTCTTTCTCAACGGCCAGCGAATCGGCGTCATGGACCGGCGCAACGGCCATTTCACCGTCACCCTGCCGGAACGAACAGCGCCCGCGACTCTGGATATTTTGGTCGAAGCGATGGGCCGCGTGAATTTTGGCCAGGAGGCGCACGACCGCAAGGGCCTCCACGCGCCGGTGAAATTGGGCGGGGAGGCTTTGGCCAACTGGCAGATGTTCCGCCTGCCGCTGGACGAGCCGATGCTGGCGGGATTGAAATACGGCCCCGCCAAAATGGGAGCGCCCGCCTTCTGGCGCGCCGCGCTCAACGTCGAAACGCCGGGCGACACCTTTTTGGATTTGCGCGCATGGGGCAAAGGGGTGGTGTGGGTCAACGGCCATTGTCTCGGCCGTTTTTGGAACATCGGCCCGGCGCAGACGGCCTTCGTGCCGGGCTGCTGGCTGAAGCCGGGCGCGAATGAGGCGGTAATTTTAGACTTGACATCACCGGAGAAGCCCGTCCTGGCCGGCCTGGAGCATCCTATACTTGACGAACTTCACCCGGAAAAGGACTTTTCCCGCGCCCGCCGCCCCCAGGTCACATTGCAGTTGACAGGTTTGGCGCCCATATTGGCGGCGTCGTTCGCGCCCGGCGGCAGGATGCAGGAAATCAAGTTCATCGCCGCCGCCCAGGGCCGCTATTTCTGCCTGGAATCCCTTTCCGCCTTTGACGGCAAGCCCTACGCGGCCGTGGCCGAATTGGATTTGCTCGATGAATCCGGCCGCCCCTTGAGCCACGAAGGCTGGACCATCGCCTACGTGGACAGCGAAGAGCGCGACAAGGAGGATGGCACGGCCGAGAACGCCATCGACGGCCAGACGGCCAATTACTGGCATACAGAATGGAGCGCGGCCCACCCCGGCCAGCCGCACCAATTGGTCATCGACTTGGGGGCCGAGCGCGCCCTTTCCGGCTTCCGCTATGTGCCGCGCCAGGGCGTGGAAACCGGGCGCATCAAGGACTTCCGGGTTTTTGTTGGCGACAGCCTGGTCAAAAAATAACTTCTCCCTCCTTGACTTTGCCCGCCTCCTTGAAATCATGCGACGTGCCCGCTCTCAGACCTGAGGTGTACGATCATTGGCGCGCGCAGCAGGAGGCCCGTGCCCGCCTGCGCGAGGGCGAATCGCCATGTCCCCCGGAGCGGCTCCTGCAAAACATCTGGCATCACCAGCGCCTGCGCCGGGACGAGCTTCGCACGGCCGATGGCCAGCCCGTGCGCGTGCTGCATCCCGGCTTCTGGAATCGCGAAGCCGGCCCCGATTTTCACGGAGCGGTCATCCAGATTGGCCAAGAGGAGCCGCGTTCGGGCGATGTCGAAATCGATTCCATTCCCGCCAACTGGCAGGCGCACCAGCACCATCGCAATCCCGCCTACACGGGCGTCATTTTGCACGTGGTCTGGACGGGCGAGGGCGCGGACCCGAGCGGCCGTCCGACCCTGGCCTTGCGCGACGCGCTCGACCTGCCTTTGGCCGAGATGCACAATTGGGCCGCCGGCGGCGCGTCGGAGCGATGGCCGGAATCCTTGCGCGGCGAGTGCTCCGGGCCGTTGAAGCAATTGGGCGCGGACGGCGTCGAGCAGCTTTTGCGGCAGGCGTCGCTCGTTCGTTTTCAGCGCAAGGCGCGGGAACTGGAAGCGCGCGCGCGGCAGGCCGGCTGGGAGCAATCTTTGTGGGAGGGCCTTTTTCGCGGGCTGGGTTACAAGCAAAACGTCTGGGCCATGCAACGGGTGGCCGAACTCTTGCCCTCCTTGCGCGACGGCTGTGCCTCGCTTTTGGAGATGCAGGCTCGTTTGCTTGGCGTGAGCAATTTCCTTCCGGCCGAGCTTCGGGATGCCAGCCAGCCAGTCGATCATCTCCGCGCTCTCTGGGACCATTGGTGGCGAGAACGCGATAAATTTCGCTCAGTTTCGCTTCCCAGAAATCTCTGGCGCATGTACGGCCTCCGCCCGGCCAACCAGCCGCACCGCCGCCTGGTCCTGGCCTCGCACTGGCTGATGTCGCCGGATTTTTTTACCAAGCTGGAGCAATGGTTCACGTCGCCGGTGGCCGATGGCTCCCTGGAGTCCGCCTTGCTGGAATGCCTGCAGCCGCCGCACGACGAATATTGGTCGTGGCATTGGAGCTTCGCCTCCGCGCGCCTGGGCAGGCCCCAGCCGTTGCTGGGCGGCACGCGCGCCACCGATCTGGCCGTCAATATCATTTTGCCGTGGTTTTGGGCACGCGCGCGCGCGGGCAAAAACGAGCTTCTCGTCAAGACCGCCGCCGCCCGCTACCTCGCCTGGCCGGCCGCGCAGGACAATTCCATGCTGCGCCTCGCGCGCCACCGCCTCCTCGGCATCCAGTCCAGCGTCCCCGCCCGATTCGCCGCCAGCCAGCAAGGTTTGCTGCAAATTATCCATGACTTCTGCGACCAGACCAACTCTCTCTGCGCCGATTGCACCCTGCCCTCCCTCGTTCGCCAATGTTCCGAGCCGTCAAACTAGAAACCCCGCCGCCTGGCGAATTTATTGAAGCATGGGGCAAAATCGAGTAAGGTGAGAACCGACGATGCGGCGTGAAACGGATTTTGTGCTCGAACAGGCCTCCTGGCCGGCCATGCTCCTTGAGGAGGATGGCCTGATTTGCCGCGCCAACCAGGCGGCCCGCCGCCTCTTTGATTTGCCTGAATCCTTGCGCGCCGCCTCCGTCGCCGCCTTGTGGGATGACAAGAACAAAATCCCGCCGGAACAATTCTTGCGCCAGCCCGCCGCCGCCGGAACCGCCTCGGTGTCGCTGCGCGTGACCGGCGGCCAGAAAGCCCAATTCGTCGCCCACGCGGCCAAAGTCGCGCGGGACGGCCACACTTACATCGTGTGGCAGCTTTTCAAGGATTCCGGAGCGGCCTTCCCGGAATTGGCTTATGCCGCGCCCCCAAAAGAGGAGGCTGCTCCCATTGAAAAAGGCAGCCTGCCCTCTGGACTTTCCAATGCCGCCTGGCCGGTCTTGCTGGTGGATGCCAAGGGCATCATCCGCCGCGCCAACGCCGCCGCCGCGCGACTGTTCGGAGCCAAAGCCGCCGGCGAAGGCGCATCCGTGGCGGCCCTCTGCGCGCCCGAAAACTCTTCGGCTCTGTCCGCCGGGCTTGCTAATCGCCAGCAAGCGTCCGCCCCGCTCAAATTCCGTCTTGACTCAGGCGCGCTGGAAACGTTCCGGCTGCAATGCTGCGCCGGCGGCGAAGCGGGCTTCGTGCTGGCGCAGTTTTTCAAGAGCGAGCCTCCCGCCGCCGCGCCGAAGCCTGACACGGACGGCGAATTTCTGCTGCAGGAAGCGGAATGGCCGGTCCTGGTGTTGCGAAAAGACGGCAAAATGCTCCGCGCCAACCGCGCGGCCGTGCGCGCCTTCGGGCCCCAAATCGAAAAAGAGGATGGGACGCTGGCCGCGGTTTGGTCGCCGCGAAATTCCAGTTCCGCGCTTGAATTTGTCTCGCTGCCGCCGCCGGACGCGCCGCCGCATCTGACGTTTAATCTCAAGAGCGGTTTGCCCGGCTCGTTTCTGGCGCAGTTAAGTCTTACAGGCAGCGGCGATGTGGTTCTGCTCCAGTTGTTAAAGGAAGGCGCTCCGGGCGAATCCCCTGCTTCTGCGCCGCAGCCCGCCGTGGCGGCGGCCGTCGAAGCGAGCCTGGCGCACAAGCAAAAACTGGATTGCGCGCTGCAATTGGCCCGCACGGTCGCGCTGGATTTCAACAATGCCTTGACCAGCATCCTGGGGCACTCGTCGCTGCTGTTAAGCAAGGCCGAGCCGGGCCATCCGTGGCGCGGTTCGCTCAATGAGATCGAGAAATCCGCGGCCAAAGCGGCGGAAATCGCCAACGATCTCGCCGCCTTCAGCCGCCAGGAAAAAGACGTCAAAGTGCAGGTGGCCGGCAACATGAACATGCTGCTCGAACGCACGGTCGAGGCCATCCAAGGTTCCATGCAAAAGCCGGTGCGGATCACCTGCCATCTGGAACGCAAGCTTTACACCACCACCTTCGACGAAGCCAAGATGCAGCAGGCGCTGGTCAAAATTCTCGAAAACGCCGTCGAAGCGATCCCGGGCGACGGGCGGATCACCGTCCACACGCGCAACCTCGAATTGACAGAGCCGAAGCAGGACCACACGGCTAAATTGACGCCAGGCCATTACGTGTGCGTGGAAGTTTCGGACACCGGCGCGGGCATCCCCGGCGAAATCATGCCGCGCATTTTCGAGCCATTTTTCACGACCAAAGGCGCGCGGCATCGCGGCCTGGGCCTGGCCTGGGTTTACGGCATCATCACCAATCACGGCGGGGCCGTGGCCGTTTCGAGCGAGCCGGGCTCGGGCGCCAGCGCGCGGATTTACCTGCCGGCCACAGGCAAGATCGTCAAGGCGGCGCCAGCCGTGCCGGGGGATTTGAACGGGACGCAGACGGTGCTGTTCGTGGACGACGAGGATTTATTGTTGACAATGGGGCAGATGATCCTTTCCTCCTACGGCTATGCCGTCCTGACCGCCAGCAGCGGCCAAAAAGCCCTGGAAATCTTCACCCAATCCAAGAAGAAAATCGACCTTGTCATCACCGATCTCGTCATGCCGAACATGAGCGGGCGGGAATTGAGCGAGCAGATTCTGCGCGCGGCTCCCGGCACCCGCATCCTGTGGAGCAGCGGTTGCGGCCGCTCCGGCGGGACGGAAGACCAGGAAAGATATTTGCAAAAGCCGTTCACCAGCCAGGACCTGCTGCGGAAGGTAAAACAGGTATTGACAGAATGATGTCAAGTTTTTCCCGGGGCGGCCGATAAAGGATTGAGTTGGCATAGGCTCCCGGCGTAGCCTGCTTGAACGAGCAAGCTCAGTTGTGTTTCCGGCGCAACGGGCGTTATAGGAATTTATGAGCGAGTCTTCGGCAACTCCTGCCAAGCCGCCTGGCGTTTCGCCGGCGGCCGCGCCAGGGGTGTCGCCAGGCGCCCTTCAGCGAGACCCGGCCTCCGCCGAAACGGTCCTCCGCCAATTCATCCAGAACAGCCCGGCCGCCATCGCCATGTTTGACACGGAGATGCGCTGCCTCCAGGCCAGCGACCGCTGGCTCGCCGACTACGGATTGGAGGGGCGGAAGATTTCCGGGATGTCCTACCAGGAGATGTTTCCCGAAATGCCGGACCGGTGGAAGGATGTTTACCAAAACGTCCTGGCCGGCTCCAGCGAGCATTGCGAACGCGACCCGATTCCGCGCGGGGACGGCTCCGTCGAATGGCTGCAGTGGGAGGCCCGCCCCTGGCTCAAAACCGATGGCTCCGTCGGCGGCCTGGTCCTCTTCACCCAATTTATCACCGAGCGCATCCACGTCGAAGAAGCGCTGCGGCTGAGCCAGGACAAGTTCCGCTCGGCCATGCAGCATTCGCCCATCGGCATGGCCGTGGTCGGGCCGGACGGGCGCTGGCTGGAGGTCAATCCGGCCCTGTGCAAAATCGTCGGCTACACCCGCGGCGAATTATTGGTGACAGATTTCCAATCCATCACCCACCCGGACGACCGTGAATCCGGCCTGCTCTTCCAGCGGCAAATGCTGGCCCGGCAGATCGAGAACTACCAAATCGAAAAACGGTATTTGCACAAATCCGGCCATGTCATCTGGGTGCAGCTCAATGCCTCGCTGGCGTGGAATCCCGATCGAACCCCGCGCCATTTCGTGGCCCAAATCCAGGATGTGACCGAGCGCCGCCACGCGGAGGAACAGCGCAAAAAACTGGAGGAGCAATTGCGCCAGGCTCAAAAGATGGAAGCCCTCGGCACGCTGGCCGGCGGCACCGCGCATGAGTTCAACAACATCCTGGGCATCATTATTGGCTACAGCGATTTGGCCAAGCTGGAATTGGCGGCCGGCCATCCGGTGGCCCGGCACCTGGAGGAGGTCCTCAAAGCGAGCCTGCGCGCCAAGGAAATCGTCCAGCAAATCCTCACTTTCACCCGCCAGCAAAAGGACCAGCGCGAATTGATGCTGCTCCATCCCATTGTGATTGACACGATCAACGTGGTGCGCACGGCCCTGCCCGAAACGGTGGAACTCGTGACGGACCTCGATCAGGGCGGCAACGCCATCCTCGGCAACCCAACGCAAATTCACCAGGTCATCTTCAATCTTTGCACCAACGCGTGGCACGCCATGAAAAACGGGGCTGGCCTCATCCGCATCACGCAGCGCACGATCATCCTGGACGAGACTGCTGCGTCTCTGCATGCGGCCCTCCACGCCGGCCCTTACGTGCGGCTGTCCATTGAGGACAACGGCTGCGGCATGGACGCCTCCACGAGGGCGCGCGCGTTCGAGCCATTCTTCACGACCAAGGGGCCGGGCAAGGGAACCGGCCTGGGCCTGGCGGTCGTGCTGGGCATCATGCAATCCCACGATGGAGCCGTCGTCATGCAAAGCGAGCCGGGAAAGGGCACTGTTTTTCATCTTTACTTCCCGGCTGAAATGGCCGCGCCGCCCCCTGCCCTGCCCATTGGCTCCGGAGCCGTGCCGGCCGGCGCGGGCCAGCACGTCCTCCTGGTGGATGACGAGGCGGCGCTCGCGCAAGCGGCATCGCTGTCGTTGTCGAGGCTCGGTTACCGGGTCACCGGCGTACACTCCGCGGCCGAGGCCCTGGAGTCCTTTCACACCCAGCCTGGCGAGATCGATCTGGTCATCACCGATCTCACGATGCCGGGCATGAACGGCATCGAACTGGCCAACGCCATCCACGAAATCCGCCCGGAATTGCCCATCATTCTCGCGTCCGGTTTTGGCGGAATGAGGACGGCCAATTTCGCCAGCGGCCCCGGCCTGCGCGCCGTTCTGCAAAAGCCGTTCACGACCGAAGTCCTGGCCCGCGCCGTCCAGCAGATGCTGGGGCAGCCGCCGGGCAATTGAACCGGGGCGGCTTCTGTCAAACTATTGTCAATTTTTCCTGCCGGGCGCGCCTCCCGGATGGGCGCGCTGTTGTTCAAGGTTCACGTCAAATGCAGCCTTGTCCGCGGCGGATTCGAAGAACGGATAAAGCAAAGGCAGAACGAAAAGGATCAGCACCGTCCCGCTGAGGAGGCCGCCGATGATGACCGCCGCGAAGGGCCGCGCCGTTTCCGCGCCGACTCCGTGTGAAATCGCCATGGGCAGCAGCCCCAGCATGGCCATCAGCGCGGTCATCACCATCGGCCGGACGCGCGAGGCCGCCCCCTGGGTGATGGAGTCAAGCATTCCCAACCCCTCGCGGCGCAACTCGCGAATGCGCGTGACCAGGATCACGCTGTTTTGGATCGAAACGCCGAAGAGCGCGACGAACCCGACCAGCGCCGCCACGGACATGTTCAATCCGGAGGCCGGCAGCGCCATGATGCCCCCCGCCGCCGCGAACGGCGCCGTCAACAAGATTAGCCCCGCGAACTTCCCAGAGTCGAACGCGATGAACAGCAGGAAAAAAATCGCGGCAATGGTGATTGGAACGACCACGGCCAGGCGGCGCTCGGCCCGTTGTTCGTTCTCAAAGGAGCCGGTCCATTCCAGCCGGTAACCCGCGGGCAGATGGATTTGCGCGCCGACCTTTTGCTTCGCCTCGCCCGCCAGCGAGCCGAGATCGCGGTCGCGCACGGACATCTTGACAGCGGTGCGGCGCTCGTTTTCCTCGCGTTCAATTATATTCAATCCGGCCCGCGCCTCCACCTCCGCCACCGTGCCGAGGGTGATCCGTTCGCCGGTGGAGCCGAAGATGGGAATGTTGCGAATGGATTCCAAATCCGCCACCGACCGCGGCGAAAGGCGGACAACCAAATCGAAGGAGCGCTCGCCCTCCAGCACTTGCGTGGCCGCCTGGCCGCCGATGGCCGCCGCCACCACCGTTTGCACATCGGCCACGGCCAGCCCGTAGCGCGCGATGGCGGCGCGATCAATGGTGATTTGGATCTGCGGCTGGCCCAGGAGCCGGTCCGTGCCGACATCCGTCGCGCCCGGCACAGTCTTGATGATGTCAACAATCTTATCCGCAAAGGCCTGAAGCTTGCGCGTGTCCGGCCCGAAGATTTTAATGGCCAGCTCGCTCTTGATGCCGGAGACGGCCTCATCGACGTTGTCTTCGATGTATTGGCTGAATTGGGTGTCGATGCCGGGAATCCTTTTGATCTTGGAATCCATCGCCTCGCACAGCGCGTCACGAGTGTGGGCCGTGGTCCATTTTTCGCGCGGGATCAAACCGACGCTGTACTCAGTCACGTCCCAGCCGTTGACGTCGGTGCCGTCGTCGGGCCTGCCCAATTGGCTGACGACGCAGCGCACTTCGGGAAACGAAGCCAGCGTCTTGCGGACTTTGTGCGTGATCTTGGCGGACTCGGACGGCGAGATGGATTGCGGGGCGAACGTGCGCACCCACAGATCGCCCTCGTCCAGCTTGGGCAGGAATTCGCTGCCGAGCCTGCAGTAGATGACGCCGCTCGCTATCAACAAAAGACCGGCGGCCACATAAACCGCTTTGGGCGCGCGCAAGGCCCAGGCCAGTGACGAGCGGTAGATGCGCACCAGCCATCGCACCAGCCAGGTTTCATGCGGCGCGATGCGCCCGCCGCGCACCGCCAATGTGGCCAGCGCCGGCGCAATCACGATGGCAAAGAAGGTGCCGGCGATCAGCGCGAACGTCAGCGTCAAAGCCATCGGTTTGAAAATTCTTCCCTCGACCCGCTGCATCGTGTAGAGCGGGACAAACGCTGTCAGCAAAATGACTTTGGAAAAGATGATGGGCCGCCCCATTTCCGACGCCGCTTCCACGATGGCCGCGGTCAACGAGCGGATTTGCCCTTTCCGCGCTTCCAGGATGCGCAAAAGGTTCTCCATCACCACCACGGCGGAATCAACGATGATGCCGAAGTCAATCGCCCCCATGGAAATGAGATTGGCCGGAATGCCGCGCCAGTCCAGCAGCATGAACGCTCCCAGCAATGCGAACGGCACCGCCAGCGCCACCACCAGCGCCGAGCGCCAATTGCCCAAACCCAGGAACACGAACAGCGCCAGCAACACCAGCGCGATCCCTTCAATCATGTTGTGGCCGACGGTGTGCAGCGTGCGCTCGGTCAATCCGGTCCGGTCGTAGCACTCAACTAGTTTGACGCCGGGCGGCAAATACTTCTCGTTGACTTCATCAGCCATCTTCTCGATGCGCCGGCAGACTTCGAGCGGGTTGGCGCCCTTGCGCATGACGACGATGTCTTCGGGCACGTCGTCCTCGTCGCGGGTTCCCTCCGTCCGGCCGACGCGACCGAGGCGGTTGGCGTGACCGACGATGACCGAGCCAACGTCGCAGATGCGGATGGGCGTGCCGTTGACAGTCGCCACAGCGATATTTTCAATATCCGAAATGCCTTTGATCAACCCCAATCCGCGCACGACATAAAGCTCGGTGCCGTGCTCCACGTAAGAGCCGCCGGCGTTGGCGTTGCCGTTAGCCAGCGCGGTGAAGATTTGCGACAAATTCAGGCCGTAGGACTTTAGTTTGACGGGGTCGATCAGCGCCTGGTACTGCTTGGTCAGCCCGCCGAACGGATTCACATCCACCACGCCCGGCACCGAGCGCATTTTCTTCTCGACGACCCAATCCTCCAACGCGCGCACTTCCTCCGGCGGATAACCGGGCGCCGCCCGCATCGTGTAGCGATAGACTTCGCCGATGGGCGTCGCGTCCGGCGAGAGCGCGGGTTGCGCGCCAGCCGGCAATGTGACCGTGCCGAGCAATTGATTGGCGGCGTTGCGCACGCAGGTATTGTCGGCGTCATCGGCAAAGACGAGCGTGATTTGAGAAAGGCCAAACTCAGAAATGGAGCGCATGGAAAGGCGCTTGGGAATGCCGTTCATGGCGTTTTCAATCGGGATCGTAATCATCCGCTCGACCTCCTCCGCCGCGTGCCCTGGAAAAAGAGTGAAGACCTGAAGCGTGACGTTGGTGACATCGGGATAAGCCTCCACTGGGATGTCGTGAAAGGCCATGGCCCCGCAGAAAATGAACACGCACATCAGCAGGATCACGATGGCGCGATTATGAACGACCTTGGTGGTGAACGCGCTGATCATCCTGTCAAGGCGAAGGTTCCACCAGCGATTGCAAAAGAAGCGCCCCTTCAATGACCACTTTTTGGCCAGGCTCGACGCCCCCGTAAATCGGAACTTTGTCGTCTTTCTCGACGCCCGCTTTGACCTGCTTCCGCTCAAAAGCGCCGGGAGCGTCTTCCAGAAATACGAACGAGCCGCCGCCCTTCATGAAGAGCGCTTTGGACGAAATTTCCACGCCCAGCGGCCCCGGCCGCGCCGCGCCGGCCAGCACGTCCGCCAGCACATACATCTCCGATTTGAGCTGTCGCTCCGGGTTGTTGACAACGGCTCGCACTTTGACGGCGCGCGTGCTCGCATCCATCGTGTCCTCGACGCGGTCCACCACGCCGTTAAAAACCTGGCCGGGAAAGGAGCGCGACGTGACGCGCAGAGGCTGGCCGCGCTGGATCGACGGCAGATCCGATTCCGTCACGTCAAGTTGCAGCCAAAGCTTGCCGGGGTCGCTCACGATAAAACTGGGGGCAAACAAATTGGGAGCGTTGGCCAGCATGAGGTCGGCGCGAAGTTCCTGGCCCGGATTGATGTTTTTATCCACGACAACGCCGGCGATGGGGCTGCGCAAAATATAAATCTGGTTGCTGCCCTTGTCGCTGCCGCCGTAATTGGCCAGCACCGCCCGCGAGCGGTCGCGCTCCGCCTGCGCGGCGATGTAGGCGGCCTGGGCCGCTTCCACGTCCTTGGCCGCGGCCGCGCCGTGCTCCAGCAATTCCTTGCTGCGCGCGTAAGCCTTGTCCGCCGCCGCCAAATTGGCCGCCGCCGTCCGCTCGGCCGCCACAGCCTGGTCGTAATCCGGTGAATCGATCTCCGCCAGCGGGGCGCCGTTCGAGACGGACTGGCCCAGTTCCGCCATGATGCGGATAACGCGCCCGGCCACCGGCGTGAACACGCCCACCGTGGCGTCTTCGTTCCACATGAGCCGGCCCGTGACATGCGTGACAGCCGTGGTGCGGACTTGCGCGGTTTGAACTTCGATCGAGTCCAACTGCGGCGCGTTCGTTGTAAAGATGACTTTCTCGCCATCGATTTTCGGACTCGGAGGCGGGGCGAAGGCCGGCTCTTTCTCTCCCTTCCCGCAGCCAGCCAAAAGAGCCAGGGCCAGCAGGCCGCTCCATGTTGTCAATTCCATTCTTGCGGTCTTGGGCATAGTCAATATGGGCGCTTTTGCAAGGCCGCCTCGGTCACGACATTGCGCGCCGCGGCCATGTCCGCCACGGCGCCGGCGGTGTCGGACATGGCTTGGATGGCCGCCAGGCGGACGTCGTTGTCAGTGCGTTCGGCGTCCAGCAAATCCACCAGGGACGCGCCGCCTTTCTCGTAGGCAAAGGCCACGGCCTCGCGCACCCTGGCGGATTTGGGCGCGGTCTGGTCGCGATAGTTAAGCCAGCGCGCGCGGGCTTCGTTGTATTCGGATTGCGCCGCGGCCAGATCCGCGGCTCGCTGGCTTCGGGCTTTTCCGGCCGCGAATTCCAACTGGTCCACATTGGCCTGCGCCGCCTTGATGTTGCCTCCGTTCAAATTCCACAGCGGCAGCGGGAACGAAACCCCAAAACCAAAAGTGTCCACAGGCGGTCCACCGCCGGGAGGCTGGTGCTGATATTCAATCTGGAAAGTTGGGTCTGGAATGCGCAGCGCCTTTTGCAATTGAAGATTGGCCCTGGCGCCGCGCGCGTCGGCTTCAGCCGCCAGAATGTCCGGGCGGGTTCCCCCGCTCTCAGCGCCGGCCGCGGGAAGTTGTGCCAGCGATTCGATCGATTCCTGTGAAACATAGCTGCCTGCCGGATTGGCCTCGCCCATCAAAACCTCGACCGCAATCCGCGCCTGCGTCATCGCCGTCTCAGCCGTCCTGGCCCGCAACGCGAATTGCTCGGCGTTGATCTCGATCTGCTTTTTGTCAGAGTCCGAAATGTCCCCGGCCTTGAACCGGGCCTGGGCGATGTCCGCTTCGTGGCGCAGCAGGCGGGAGGATTCATTGAGAATGCGCGTGTTGTTCTCCGCCAGCGGCGCGGCGATGTAAGCCTTGGTCACTCCCTGGTCGAGCGTCCGCTTGGCGTCGTAGAAACGGGCCTTGGCGCCGATGACACCAGCCCGCCCGGCCATTTGCCGGTCATGGCGTTTGCCGGCGATTTCGATAAGCTGGCTGACAGCGAAGATCGTATCGTAACTGCGCTCCCATAAACCGTTGCCTACGACGGTCGCGTTCCGTGACGCGCCGATATACGCGGTCGAGAGAGAGGCGGAAGGGTTCGGGAATTCCTTGGCCGCGATCAGTTGCGCGATGGCGGAGTCAATGCCGCTTTTGGCCGCCAGCAAATCCCAATTTTTCTCGAAGGCAATCTGGCGCGCCTGGGCCAGGGTCAACGGGGGCTGAGCCAGCGCGCTCAACACTGCCGCCATGACTGCCGAAACCGAAGCGAGAAAACTTCTCATTGACACCCTGGAAGGTAAGCAAGGGCGCTCCGGATGTCTGTAGGGCGGCGTCTAAATGGTTTGTACGGCCCTGTCGTACATGATGAGTTGAGTTATTCTTGCTGCTGGCTGTCGTGCCAGCGCACGGCCTCGCGCAGCAACTCGGTCGCGCTTGCCAGCCCGAGCTTGTCCTTAATCCGGGCGCAAAAGGCCTGCACGGTTTTGAAGCTCACATTGAGCTCATCCGCGATTTGCCGGGTGGAATGGCCGCGGCCCAGCAAATGAAAAACCTCGAGTTCGCGATCGCTGAGTTTCCCGATCCTGGAGCCGCCTTCTTCGATCCGTCCTTCGACGAGTCTCTCCGCCATTTGCCGCGCCATTTTCTCGCTCAGATAAAGTTTCCCGCCCAGCACGCAGCGAATGGCCTGGAGCACGCCTTTGGTGGCCTCGCGCTTCATGATGTAGCCCCGCGCCCCGGCGCGCAAAGCCCGCTCGGCGTAAAGCCCCTCGTCGTGCATGGACAGCACGATGACCATCACGGACGGATGGCTGGCTTTGATGTTCTTGATGAGTTCGATGCCCGATCCGCCTTCCATCGATATATCGACGATGGCCACGTCCGGGTTGAGCTGGCCCGCCATTTCCAGCGCCTTGCGTGCGTTCTCCGTTTCGCCGCAGACTTGCAGGTCGGCTTGCTGATTGATGAGCGTGGCCAGCCATTCGCGCACCAGCGGATGGTCGTCCACGAGCAGCACTTTAGTTTTTGGCGTCATGGGCTTGGGCCGGCAATTTGCAAATGACACACGTCCCCGCCGGCTGGCGAGGCTCGACGCTGAAGCTGGCCCCGATCACACTGGCCCGGTAAGCCATCGTGCGCAAGCCCATCCCGCCCGCGATTTTGGCGGGCATTCCCCGGCCGTCGTCAGCGATGGCCAGTGTCAAGCCGCCGTCCTCGGACTCGAGGCGCACCGAGATCGACTTGGCGTTGCTATGTTTGACGGCGTTGGTGATCGCCTCCTGGGCGATTCGATATAAATGAGTGGCTACAGCCGGCTCGACGATCTCGACGGGCTTGTCACATTCAAAGGTGCAGAGTGTTTTCAACCCTTCGGTGACAGTCGCGGCCAATTCCCGGAGAGCATCGGTGAAACCCTCGCCCATCAATTCAATCGGATGCAGGCCGCGCGCCAGCGTGCGAGTCAATTCAATGGCTCCTTCCACCATTTGCACGATATGGTCCACCGCTTTGGCTTCCGGCTTGGCTTGGGCCGCCAATTGTTCGCTCAAGACTTCGCCCGCGAGGGCCACGCCGGTCAGGTGCTGGCACAAACTGTCATGCAGGTCGCGGCCGAGGCGCTGTTGTTCGCGCTCGCTGATGCTCAGGATTTCCTCCTCCAGGCGCATGCGCTCCTGCATTTCGTTGTTGAGCGCGGCCGTCCGCTGGCGCACCCGTTCTTCCAGGTCGAGTTGGAGGGACCGCAGCCGGGCCACGATCCAAACCACCACCAGAAAAAACGTCAAATAAATCGCCGTATTCCAAACCGGCACCAGCGGGCTGGAATAGCGCGCCCCCGCAATCTTGTCGCCTGCCACCGACACCACGACGCACAGCGCGGAAACAAAAATGCCAAATCCCCAGCCAGCCGTCCAAACGCCCAGGATTACCGGAATGAGATAGAACGCGAAAAAGTTAAGCTCAAACCCCGTGAAGTAATCAAAGAAACCGACGACAGCCACGATGCCCAAACTCAATCCAACCCAGAGCGCCTTGGGATGCGCGCCGGATTGAGTCGATCTTTCCGTGCCGGAGATATCACGCGTCATAGCAATTTCCACCTCCGGAAAGTATGGCCCGCGCAATGAATTTCGACAAGATTCTTGAACTTTGAAATTGTGCGGGTATCAGTAAGTCGAAAGTGAAGGAACTGATTTCCAAAGCGGATGTGTTGCTCGAGGCGCTGCCTTATTTGCTGCGCTTTCACGGCAAGATTTTCGTGGTCAAATATGGCGGCAGTTTCATGGACTCGCCGGACCCAGCCGTGCGCGAGGGCGTCGCGCGGGACGTTGTGTTCCTTGCCGCGGCGGGCATTCTTCCGGCGGTCGTGCATGGCGGGGGCAAGGCTATCACGCGGGCCATGGAACACGCGGGGTTGAAAGCCAGCTTCATTCAAGGATTGCGCGTGACGGATGAGGCCGCGGTGGAGGTTGTCGAACGGGTGCTTTCGCGCGAGATCAATCCTGGCATCGTCGCCGCCATCAACCAGCTTGGTGGCAAAGCCCGCGGATTCTCCGGGGCCGGCCTTTTCACCGCGCGCAAACTTTGGCCGCGCGGAGACGGCGGCGCGCCGCTGGACGCCGGTTTTCTGGGCGAAGTCGCGGACGTTCGAACAGAGCCTGTGATGGCCTGCCTGCGCGAGGGCGTCACGCCTGTGCTAAGCCCGACGGCGCGCGGAGAGGACGGCCGCCTTTATAATTGCAACGCCGACACCTCCGCCGCGCATCTGGCCATCGCGTTGCGCGCCAGCCGGCTGATTTTTATGAGTGACGTTCCCGGCGTGATGCGCGATCCCAAGGATGCTTCCACGGCCATCCAGCGCCTGGGCGCGGAGGAGGCGCGCGAACTGAAAAAGGCCGGGATTATTGACAAAGGCATGATCCCCAAGATCGACGCAGCCCTGGCCGCGCTGGAGGCGGGCGTGGAAAAAGTTTCGTTCGTGGACGGCCGCGTGCCGCACGCCGTTCTGCTGGAAATTTTTACGGACAAAGGAGTCGGCACGGAATTGGTGCGTTGATT
This sequence comes from Verrucomicrobiia bacterium, assembly GCA_036501625.1. Taxonomy (GTDB): domain Bacteria; phylum Verrucomicrobiota; class Verrucomicrobiia; order Limisphaerales; family Palsa-1400; genus Palsa-1400. The sequence goes on along the minus strand of DASXZY010000040.1, from coordinate 22,634 downwards.
TCCTGCGGCAAAGGTTGAACCTGTCATGCAAACGTGGCAAATTTTCCCCGTTATGGTGAATGAAGAATAAATGAGAGACATCCTGCCAGCCCCCATTGCGGCGGTCCGGAATGAAATGCAGTCGATTCAGGAGCGGTTCCGCAAGAACGTCATCCCTTCCTACGCGAGATTCGAACTGGTCCTGGAACGCGGCCAAGGCTCGCGGGTATGGGACGTGAACGGCAAATGTTATCTGGACCTCGGCAGCGGCATCGCGGTTTCCGCGCTGGGCCATGCGTCGCCGGACATTACGGCCGCGCTCATCGAGCAATCGGGCAAGCTCTCGCATACGTCCAATCTTTACTATCATCAGCCGCAAGGGTTGCTGGCGGAAAAACTGGTGGGCCTGATTGGGCCGGGCAAAGTTTTCTTTTGCAACAGCGGCGGCGAGGCGGACGAGGGCCTCTTCAAACTCGCCCGCAAATTCGGCCACGACGAGGGGCGCTACGAAGTCTTGACAGCCGAGAACTCATTTCACGGGCGCACGCTGGCCGGCATTTCCGCGACTGGGCAGGCGAAGGTCAAGAAAGGATTCGAACCGATGACGCCCGGTTTCCGGCACATCCCGTTCAACAACCTCGCGGCCGCGCGCGCCGCATTGTCGCCGGCCACCGCCGCGATTTTGATCGAAGGCGTGCAAGGGGAAGGCGGCGTAACTCCGGCCGCGCCCGAATATCTTTTGGGCCTGCGCCAATTGTGCGATGAAAAGAAACTGCTCCTTCTGATTGACGAAGTGCAATGCGGGCATTTTCGCACAGGGCGTTTCCAAAGCTGGCAGCGCATTCTGGAGAATCATCCCATGCCCGAGGCCGCGAAGTTTCTTCCGGACGGAATCGCGATGGCCAAATCGATGGGAGGCGGAATTCCCATTGGGGCGTTTTGGGCGCGCGCGCCTTACGCGGATTTGCTTTCAGCGGGCACGCACGGGAGCACGTTTGGAGGCGGGCCGCTGGCCTGCGCGGTGGCGTTGAAAGTTTTGCAGGTCATCCAGCGCGACCGTTTGGAAACCCACGCTCGCACGGTGGGAGATTTCCTGCTGAATGAATTCTCGCTTATGGCGGACCGGTATCCGGCCGTGCTGCGCCAGGCGCGCGGCCTGGGACTAATGATCGGGCTGGAGTTGCAGGAAAAAATCCCGGCCTTCGCGGCCAGCGAAAAGGCGCCGGCCATTCAATTCGTGAACGCCTTGCACCAAGCCGGCTTGCTGGCCATTCCCGCCGGAGCAAGAGTCATCCGCCTGCTGCCGCCGTTGAACCTGTCTTCTTCTGAGGCCGAAGAAGCGGTTCGGTTGATCGAATCCGTCGTCCAGAAATTGTCGCCATGAAACATTTATTGAGCATTGAGGGCATGACGCGGCTCGACATCGAACAAATTCTGGCAGCCACGACCGCCATGAAACAGGAGCGCGGCCGGCACAGTGTTCAGCCGCTGGCAGGCAAAATTTGGGGGATGCTCTTCTCCAAATCTTCCACGCGCACGCGGGTGTCCTTTGAAGTTGGCATTCGGGAACTGGGCGGCGAGGCTATCTTTCTGAGCAGCATGGAAATCCAGCTTGGCCGCGGCGAACCGATCAAGGACACTGCCCGCGTGCTGGGCCGCATGATTCACGGCGCCATCATCCGCACCTATGCGCAATATGATGTTGAGGAATTCGCCCAGTTCTCCGGCATCCCGACCATCAACGCCCTGACCGACCAGGAGCATCCGTGCCAGATTCTGACTGACATTTTCACCTTCGAGGAGAGGCGCGGGCCGATCACGGGCAAGCGGGTCGTTTTTATTGGTGACGGCGCTTGCAATGTGCCGATTTCGTGGATGTTCGCGGCCGGCAAACTGGATTTTGAATTGCGCATCGCGGCGCCTAAAAAATACCAGCCTTCGCCAGAGCTGCTGCGCCGGGCCGGCGGGCAGATTATTTGCACAGAAGATGTCCAGGGCGCGGCGAACGGCGCGGACCTTCTCTATACCGACGTCTGGGTTTCAATGGGCAAGGAATCCGAGTCCGACGAGCGGTCGCGAGAGTTGGCCTCCTACCAGATCAACGAAACTTTGGTCAAACTGGCCCGTCCCAACGCTTTGGTCATGCATTGCCTGCCCGCCTATCGCGGCAAAGAGATTGATGAATCGACGTTTGAGGCCCACGCGGGAACCATTTTCGACCAGGCCGCCAACCGCCTCCATTGCCAAAAGGCCATCATGAGCTGGATGGTGAGTTGAACGATTGTTCGATTTACTGGGCGCCCTTTTGCCGGCCGGAGTAGCGGCGCAGATATTTGACAGATACCAATAAGTCCTTTGGCCACGGGGCCATCACATAAACCGCCTCGCTGGCACTGGCGCCGTTCTCTGCCGAGGCTCGGTGAATTGTCAACTGTTCGGCGTGCAAGGCGGCGCGGGCGATGAGCGGACGCTCCTCTCGGCCGGGCTTGAGATGATACGAACTCTTGAGCGTGGAAAGCCAGAGCGGCGCGCCTCCGTAAACATCGTCGCCCACGATCGGCAGCCGCAAGTGTTTCAGGTGCGCGCGGATTTGGTGGGTGCGCCCCGTCAATGGGCGGCATTCCAGGAGTTGATAACCATCGAAGGATTCGCGCACCGAAAAAGCCGTGCGCGCGCGCTTGCCGTTGCGAGGGTCCACCCGAATATATGCCGGCCGCAACGGATGCGGCCCCAGCATGGCATCGCACTCAAAGGCCGATTCTTTGGCCGCGCCGCGCACCAAGGCGGCATAGACCTTGAGCGGTTTCTCGGAGCCAAATCGGCTGGCTAGAGCCACCAATGTGGGCTTGTCCTTGGCCAGCAAAAGGACGCCGCTGGTAGGAAAATCAAGCCGGTGCGCATTCATCAAGTATTGGATGCCGCGTTCCTTTGCCCAAGCCGCTCCGCGCTCCACATCGCGGTGCAGCAGCTTCATCAAATTCGGCCGCGCCGGATCATAACGGTCGGGCGAGACGAGCAAGCCGGCCGGTTTGTCAAGCGCCAGCAAATGGGCGTCCTCGTAGAGGATCGAGATTTTCCAGAATTCGCTTGTCGCGGGCGAGGAGAGTTTGATGATCTCGCTCACGGCTTATCCGGCGCCGTTCTGGTCTTCGGGCGGCGGGATCAGGCGCAGTTGAATTTGGCGGTTCAGCCATTCCTGAAAGGCGGCGACCTGGCGCTGCTCGCGCATGCGGGCGAGATAAACTGGCAATTCCTTCGTCATTTCAGTTTGATTGACAGGCAATCGCGCTTTGACATAAGCAACGACTCCGCCGTCGCCCGTGGGAATGTATCTGGAACTTTGGTCAACCGGCAGCGAAAAGACAGCCTCTTGGAGCCGCTGGAAGGATTGTTTGTCCATGTCGGATGGCGCGTTGGTCGTGACCAGCGCGAAAGGCGTCATGGAAATCGGTTTGACGTGCTGCTCGGCGCAGATGGCGTCGAATGTTTTGCCTTGCGACAATCCGGTTTGCGCGGCCACGGCAAATCTGTCCCCGGCGTCTTTGGACATCGCGACGGATTTGGAGTCCCGGTAGTCCTTGATGACCCGGGCGCGCACGATGGTCAAGGGCTGCAACGCGCTCGGAAACCGCTTCTGCAATCCCGCCACATAAACCCCCGACTCGCCCACCAGCGGCGAAGGGGCATAGAGCATGGATTTCTCCGCGTCCTCCGGGGCGTCGCTCCGCAAGGAGAACAGGACGTGGATGGATTTGGGCGGGAGCTCGAGGTCTGTGTTGCCGGTCTCCTCGTCAAAAGGTTCGGTCGTCTTGACAGTCATGCCCCTGGCCTTGGCCAGTTTCTCCAAATCGGAAGTGGAAAAAGGATGGGTATCGTCGTGCCCGTCGGAGAGGGTAGTGAGGAATTCGTTGGCGGCTTTTCGGGCCTCCTGCATGGCGGCATATTCGCGCATCTGCTGTTTGATCTTGTTCTCAGCCTCGGCTTCCTTGAGAGGTTCGCCGGCTTCATCCTTGAAAGCGTCCGGCCCTTGCTGATGGTAAATCTCGGCCGCTTTTGCTTCGAGATTGGTTCCCATCGTCTGGTCGGCTTTGGCGTAGTAATTCGAGGGAGTGAAAATCACGTAATTGATTTGCACGCGATCGGGCAGCCTGTATTCGGCTTGATGTTTGTTGAAATAATCCTGCAACTCCGCGTCGGACGGCGCCGTCGCGGCATAGTAATTGGTGGTCGGAAACGGAACAACTTCCGTGACCATTGGCTCATTTTCGCGGCGGTAGAAGAATTCCGCTTCCTTCGGCGTGATCAGTTCGCCGCTCATGCCGAATAGGGACATCAGATAGTCCTGGGCGGTTTGATGCCGGGCGAAGCGGTCGAAGTCGTTCATGTCCAACCCGCCCTTGCTCATCAATTCGTTCTGAACCCAGTCGCCAAACTTATCCTGCGGCATGGGCTGATCGAGCGGCACGCCGAAAATCTGCTTGGCAAAGCGGGCGGCGGCGTCGGTGGTCGGATTGATCTTATAATCCTTGATAAGGGATTCAACGACCAGATTCTGCTCGGCCATGCGCCGGATTTGTTTCTTTTGCTCCTCGGTCGTCGGCCAGGCGCGCGTGCGCAGGAAATAAAAGAGCCGCGATTCCCGCTCGGCGGCGTTCAGTTGCGGCGGAGTGATGGCCTCTCCGTTAATGGAGCCGAGATTCGGGCCGGAACCGTGAAAGCTCGACCCGCCGCCGCCGCCAAATTGCTGGTTGGGCGAAAGGTAATAGACAAACGTAAAAATCGTGGCCGCGATAATAATTCCCCAAAGCCAGTTTTGATGCTTTCGAATCGTTCCGATCATACTAAAATTCTAAAATTTCCAATTCCTGCTCCGCGCGTTCGTGCCGGAACATCGCGGCCATCTCGACCGCGAACATTCATCATCTGTGATAATTCCGATTTGCGCAAGCACTGAAAACTGCCGTTCGCGCTTGACAGGCCGGGTGCGGCGTGGCTGAGTTATTGCGTTGTCGCCCCCAACGATGACGCAGTGTGTCATGGAGCATGCAAACCTTTCCGGCCCGGCCGCAGGTCACGCGCCCGCCGCCATGTTGCAACGCGCCTGCCGCTCCGCCGCTCAGTGCGCCGTGGCCAGTGCGGGCGACGCGGGGACATTTGGGGCCACAGTCGAAGCGGAAAGCAACCAGATAGCGATTGACAGCGGAGGCGTCGCCGAAGAGCATAACGTCGCCAGCAGGCTCGACGAGAATATCCTCGGCAATATCAAAGACATCCAATGCGTTTGCAACTGCGACACGACGGACAAGTTCGTCGAGGCTGTTTTCAAAGATGCCAGCGACGTTTGGCCGGCCGCAACGAGAGAAGAAGAGAAGACGGAGTTTAAGAGAGCCATGACGGGATTTATTCCGAGTTTCTGGCCGCGCTCGCTCCATGTGAAATAGCTCCGCCACCCGCAGTGAGTGCGGGCTTTTAGAACCCATCCTCCCACTTATGAGATGGGTTACAACCTTGCCAGAAGCTCTGCTATGCCTCATTATCGCGGCATGGAATCCCATGAGCTATTGCGTGAAGTGTTTCAAAAAGTAAGCCCCAAACAGGCGGCGTCGGAAATGGGCCTGTCACTTTCCATGATCTACAAATGGGCCGAGCCGCCCTCCAGCAGCAGCGGCGCGGTCAATCCGCTGGACCGCATCGCCGCGCTCATTCGTTGCAGCGGCGACCCCAGCATCGTCCAATGGGTTTGCCATAAGGCCGGAGGATTCTACGTCAGGAACGCAAGAGGCGAGCATCCGCATCCGCTCCAATTGGTGCCCGCCATGAACAGTGTCGTGCAGGAGTTTGCTGATGTGCTTTCCGTCATGGCCGCCGCCGCGGCCGACAACCAGATCACCGGCGCCGAAGCCAAGTCCATTCGGGCGCGCTGGGAAAACCTCAAGTCGGTCACCGAGCAATTCGTCCAATGCTGCGAGGAAGGCAATTTCCGCGACCTCAAAAAAGTCCAGCACACCCCGCAAAAATAGGCCGGGCATGAGACTCCATTCCGCGCCATTCGTTTTCGTTTTTTTGGCGTGGTTCTGCCTGCCTTGGCGCTCCCACTCCGCGCAAACGGTGCGGAGCGACCTCTGCGTATTCGGCGCCACTTCAGCCGGCGTGGCGGCCGCGGTGGAGGCGGCGCGGGAAGGCCGCAAAGTCGTCTTGACGGAGTTTGGCGGGCACGTTGGCGGCATGTCGGCGGGCGGCCTGGGCCAGACCGACATCGGCAATAAAGCGGCCATCGGGGGACTCTCGCGGGAATTCTATCAACGCGTTGGCCAGGCCCTGGGTGCGAAGGAGGCCTGGAAGTTTCCGCCCCGCATCGCGGAACGGGTCTTCAACGGCCTGCTGCGCGAAGCGGGAGTCACCGTTTATTTTCATCAGCGCCTGGCGTCCGTTCAGAAAAGCGGCGCCCGCATCCAAAGTTTAACGATGGAAGACGGCTCGGTCTTCGAGGCGCGCATGTTTATTGACACCAGTTACGAAGGCGACTTGATGGCCAGGGCCGGGGTTTCCTATTTTGTCGGGCGGGAAGCCAACGCCACCTACCACGAAACTCTCGACGGCATTCGCGCGGTCACTCCCAAACATCAATTCACCGTGCCAGTCGATCCTTATTTGCGGCCGGGCGATCCTGCCAGCGGTGTGCTGCCCCTGATTCAAGACGCGCCGCCGGGCGAAGCGGGCGCGGGAGACAAATCGGTGCAAGCCTACAATTTCCGCCTATGCTTGACGCAGAATCCGGCCAACAAACTGCCCATCGCTCCGCCGGCTGATTACGATCCGGCGCGGTATGAGCTGCTGGCTCGTTACATCGAAGCCCTCGTGAACGCGGGCCAAACGCCGCGCCTGCGCATGTTCATGGATATTTTGCAATTGCCCGGCGGCAAGACGGACATCAACAACAATGGCGGTTTCTCGACCGACTTCATTGGCGGCAACGCCGGGTACGCGGACGGAACTTACGCCGAACGCGAGCGCATCTGGCGGGCGCACGAAGATTACACGCGGGGCTTTTTGCATTTCCTGGCCAGCAGCCCGCGCGTTCCCCCGGCGCTGCAAGCCGAGATGCAATCCTGGGGCCTTTGCAAAGACGAATTCAGCGACACGGGCGGCTGGCCCCATCAACTCTACATCCGCGAAGCGCGCCGCATGGTTTCCGATTACGTGATGACCGAGAGCAATTGCCGTTACTCCATGAAACAGCCCGATCCGGTTGGGCTGGCAGCCTACACGATGGACTCGCACAACTGCCGCCGCCTGGCCGTCCACGGCAAGGCCGAAAACGAAGGCGACGTGCAGGTGGGCGGTTTTCCGCCTTACCAGATCAGTTACCGCTCGATCACGCCGCGAGCGAGCGAATGCGAAAACCTGCTCGTGCCAGTCTGCCTTTCTGCCAGCCACATTGCCTACGGCTCCATTCGCATGGAGCCGGTCTTCATGGTGCTGGGCCAGTCATCCGCCATTGCGGCAGGGCTGGCCCTGGAACAAAATGCGGGCGTGCAGGCAATTTCCTACGGCGCCTTGCGCCCCCGGCTGCTGGCTGCCAAGCAGATTTTGGAATGGCCGGTTCCAAAGTTGAATTAAGACGAGAACCAAGTTATTTTACAAAGCGTGCCAAGGATTCCCGTCATTTCAGTCGAGCAGATGCGCCAGTGGGAGAAAGCCACTTGGGCCTCCGGCCAGACCGAACAGGCGGTCATCCAGCAAGTCGGCCGGATTCTGGCACGTCGCATCATCCAATTGACTCCACTCGATGGCCGCGTCTGGATTCTCGCGGGCAAAGGGCATAACGGCGATGACGCGCGGGCCGCCCACCCGCATCTTTCCGGGCGCGATGTCGTTTTGACAAACATAACCGATCCTGTTGCAGGGCTGGCTGAGTTTTCACAGGGACTGCGCGGCCATCCGCGCCCGGAATGGATTGTTGACGCCCTCTTCGGAATCGGTCTTGACCGACCGCTGGACGCGGATTGGCGGAAGCTGATCGACGCGATCAACGGCTGCGGCATTCCAGCGCTGGCGGTCGATGTCCCCTCCGGCGTGAACGCGGACACCGGGCAAACCGAAGGCGCCGCGATCAAGGCCGCGCTGACGCTCACTCTGGGCGCGCCGAAGAAGGGCTTGCTGGAGGCTGCCGAGTTTGTGGGACGGCTGGAAGTTGCGGCGGAAATCGGCCTGGCCCCCTGCCCGGTGGAAGCAGAATTGAACTGGACGCTCGCCGAGGAATTCGCGGGCCTGCCGCCGCGCCGCGATTGCGCGGGCAACAAAGGCGATTACGGGCACGCAGCCATCGTGGCCGGCAGTTTGGGTTATCATGGAGCGGCCGTGCTGACGGCGCGCGGCGCCCAGCGAGCGCATCCGGGTTTGGTGACGGTCTTTCCGCAGCCCAATGTCTACGTGCCCGTGGCGGGGCAGCTTGAAGCGGTCATGGTTCATCCGTGGCGGGCGGGCGGGCCGCTGCCGAAAAATTGCACTTCCATTTTGATCGGCCCCGGCCTGGCGGCGCAGGATTTGCCGGAAACGATGATGAAGGAAATGCGCGCGCTCTGGCGCACTTCCCCGCTGGCCATGGTCGTCGATGCGAGCGCCTTGGATTGGCTGGAGCCGGTGCCGGCGCCAGTCGAAGCCGTGCGGGTCATCACGCCGCATCCCGGCGAAGCGGGCCGGTTGCTGCGATGCACGGCCAGCCAGGTGCAGGCGGCGCGGATGGCGTCCTTGCGGGCATTGTCAAAACGATTTAGCAATTGCTGGGTTGTGCTGAAGGGCCATCAAACTCTGGCCGGCCGCTCCACCGGCGAAGTCTTTGTCAACAGTTCGGGCAACCCGTGGCTGGCCCAGGGCGGAAGCGGCGATTTGCTGGGCGGCTATCTGGCCGGGCTTTTGGCGCAGCCGGCCTGGCGCAAAGACCCGCTGCTGGCGGCCCGCTACGCCGTCTGGCAGCACGGCGCGGCCGCGGACCATTTGACGGAAACCCAGCCGAACTGGACCGTCGAAGACCTGGCGCAATGGCTCGGGCGAATCCGGCAATCCTAGCACGCCGGCCCTTCTACTCTTTGGCGTGCTTCAGGAAATTATCCGTCTCGCGATAGAAGAACGCGGGATCGTCAAGTTGAATAAAATGGCGGGCCGAAGGTGCGAAAACCAGTTTGTGGCGCGGGATCGTTGAGATTTGGGCGGCGTAGCCTTCCTCGGCTTTCTTCTTCGCATCTTCGTCGGCTTCGCCCACGCTTGCGCCAATCAACAACACAGGAGACTTGATGGATTTGAGGCCGGGCCGGGTGTCTGTCGTGACCAAGTCGAAAAAGGCCTGGCCTACGGCTTTGGGGTCCGATTTGTCGCCCTGCGACGCCACGAGATCGACGTTGGAAGAGCCGGTGATCATCATGGACAGGAATCGGCGGTTGTTCTCGGCGAATTTTTCCGCCGACAGGCCGGCGTACATGGAGCGAAGCTGGTCCGCCTGGCCGCGCGCGGAATCGGGGGTGGCGGCGGGGTCGATCAGCGCCGAATAGAACGGCAAACCATCGATGGCGATGATTGGGCCGACGTCATCCGGGGCCGTTTCCGCCACCCAAAAAGCCATCATGCCGCCCAGGCTGTGGCCGATGATCACGGGGTGGCCGAGTTTCTGGTCGTGTATGTATTTGATAATGCCGTCGCGCACTTTTTGCAGAAATGGGCCTTCGATCGGCGGCTGGCCGGCGAAGCCCGCCAGCGTCAGGACGTGGCATTGGTAGTGATCCTTAAAATGGGCAACCGTGCCATCCCAGACGTTGGGGCCGCTGGCCAGGCCCGGAATGAGAATCATGGGCGGGCCGGAACCGGTGACGTCCGCCTTGAAGGGAACGGGATCGGCGGCGAGCAGATTTCCGGGCAGAACGCAACAGGCCAACGCGGCCAAAGCCAGAAGCGCGCCGCAAGGCGGCAGGTTTTTATGGAGCGTCTTCATCGCGGCGCAATGTACACACTTCCGGTTTGTTCGTCATTAAGAAACTGCCCCCAGCCATTGGTTTGCTTTTGCAGCACGGCGCCGCTGAAGGTGACGGTTTTGCCACTGCCGTTGGTCACGGTCCCATGAAACAATCCGGTCGGCGCCGCCAGAGTCAGGTGTAATTGGTTGCTGCCGCTGACAATGTCGCTGGCGGCAAGGAAGAACTGGTTGCTGATGCTTTGCGCCAGTCCCGCGCCTTGCAGCAGCGCGAATCCGTTTGTCAAGTCGAGAATCCGCGAACCTTTGGGCGGGGAATACCTCGAGCCGGCGACTTCAAAACTATTGGTAAAACCCGCCGGATAGGTCGCGGCCTTCGCCCGGGCGGGTTGGAACCAGTTCAATAGTCCGTCGATGTCCCGGTCGGTTTCGTCGATAAGCTCCAGCGAGCCTAAGATCATGCCGCTGCCGTTGTTAAGAGGAATATAGACGGGCCAAATCTTCTGGCGGGATTCGACGGCGGATTGGGTCACTTTCGTGCCGTCGCCCAGCGTGCCGGCCAGCGTGATGTTGCCGAGCGCGTCCACCTTGACCGAGGCAAAGCCGTTTCCACCGGGCTGCCCGGCGGTGGCAGACCCCGGAAGGACAAGCGTGTACTGGCCCGCTTCGGTTGAAGGATTGGTCTTGGAATAGACGGATTGGTTGGCGCCCAAATTGGCCGTCCAGAGCGAGTTGGCCAAGGTTCCCGACAAGAAATATCCGATCGGCAAATTCAATTGCAGCCCAATGGCCGTGTTGTTCCAGACCTTGAGAGCGTTCGTATTCCAGGCGCCGGTGAGCGAGAACTGGCCGGCCACCGAATAGCTTTTGATCCCCTGTTGAAATTTAGCGGTGAAACCGCCGTTGGTGCCGACCGTCGCGGTGAAGAAACCCGAATTGGACGGCATGAGGGCATTTTTCAGGCCGCTGAACAGGCCGTCGTAAATTCCGGCCGCCGGCAGGAACGGATTGGGAATGAAATTGGCGATATAATACAAGTTGCTCGCCATGGTGAACTTCAAGACCGCGCTGTTGGTGATCTCTGTCCCGCCGCTGTCCGTCCAATTGGAAAAAACATAGCCCGTGTTCGCGACCGCAGTGACCGTGTAATTGCTGTGGATGGCCAGCAGGACGTTGTTGTAATCCGGCTTGAACCCGCCGAGGCCCGCGGCTTGGAACGTCGCGGTCGTGCTGGGAACGTAAATCAGGCTGGCGCTGTTGGTCAGTGAAACATTTCCGGCGGCGTCCTGTGAGTAAGCTTTGATCATGTTGGCGCCTTGTTTTACCGGCACGTTCACCTGCCAATTAGTGAAGCCGTTGGTTGAATTGACATTGGAGAGCCACGCGCCCCCATTGACTTGATACCAAACCGCGGCCACTCCGACGTTATCTTTGGCCGTGCCGATGACATTGAATACGTCATTGCTCCAGCGCTGGTTTAGCTTCGGCGCCGTAATGCTTAAGATCGGTCTTTGCCCATCCGCGAAGCTGGCGGTGAGGCTTAGATTGGGAGTCATAATAAACCTCAGCGCGGCGGTATTGGCCACAATGCCGCCTGTCCAGCCGGCGAATTTGAAACCAGCGGCCGGAATAGCCGTCAGCGTGTAAGCATAACCGACGTGCAGCATTTGCTGGTTAGTGGCTCCGACGACCGTGCCGGCCCCCGTTTTGTTCAACGTCAAACGAGAAGGGGCGATGTAATTCAGCAAGAGCGAATGGACAAGGGATGCGTTCGAGCTTGTGTCGATGGCCTTGACCTGGACGGTGTTGGTGCCGGGAATCAGATCGGAATTGGTGGCCGACCACGAGTTTGTGCCCGAGGCCAACTGCCAGGCTCCGGCGCCATCGGCGTTGAGCAACCGATATTGAACCGAGCCGACAGCCACATTATCGCGCGCCGTGCCCGTCACGACCACGGTCGAATTGCTCACGTTCGCGCCGGGAAGCGGTGATTTAATGAGGAGCGCGGGAGCGGTTTTGTCCGGGACGAATTTCAAGGTGAAAAGCGTGCTGCCGGACTGGCCGTTGTAGCCGTCCACGGAGATGTAATATTGCGTTCCCGCGGTGACGGGAAAAGACGCAAAGGATGAACCAGCGCTGTTGTTGATGCCATCGTAATTGGTCACGACGCTCAGGCCATCAATGGCGGCACCGGCATAAACGCCCAGCGTCGTATGAAAACTGCTCTCGATCGTGCTGATGGCGACGGTGCCCAAAGCCGTCGATGTCCAGGTCCACCAGAGGGAGTGGCCGCCGGGATTGCCGGCGATGTCCGGCTCGTTCGCCTCCCTTGAGGCATAGGTGGTAACGGCGATATTGGTCAGGCCGGCGGATGGAATCAAGGTGGCGTTGACGAAATCGTCATTAGCGGGAATGTCCGCCGTCGTGCCCGCGACGAGCGAGACGCTGGTGATTCCAAACTGGGTGTAGTTTCCGTAAGTCGGATCGGTCGATACGTAAAAAAGCAGGTTCACCGTTTGCCCCGATAAAGCCGAAATGAGGTTCGAGCCTGCGTAGCTCACAAAATTGGTCGAGACACCAATATAACCGCCAGTCACATTGGCACTGGAGACCGTGCCGAGCGAATACTCAATACTGGCGTTGTTGGTGGTCGTGATGTAGATCGACAGGAAGTCGTCAACGTTTGGGTCGGTGCTGGCGACATCATAAGCCAAACTCAACGTTGCCCCAATCAGGTTGGAGGGGAAAGTGACGGTCTGATAGACTGTCTGCGATTGCCCGGCCGCGTTGCCCATCTCCAGAAAGCCGTTTTGGAATGATATGCCGTTTCCGGAGGCCTTCCAAGGGGTTTGGGCAGTCCCCGTAAAGGAGCCATTGGCAATCAATTGAGTCGCGGCATAAGCCGGCGGCAGGCAGCCCAGAAACAAAACCACAACAAGACTAAATATCCTCCTCATATCGAAATAACACTTCGCAGAATCGCGCGGATTTGCAAGGATTATCAGGCTGAACCCAGCAGAGAATCCAATCGTTCGAGGCAGAAACGCGACCATGTTTCGTAGGCGGCCGTCTCCTTCGCCACGCCGGCCATCGGAATGAATTCAGGGGAGACAATGCCAATGCGACGCGAGGCCACGCTTTCATCGGGCACGCGCGCGACATGGACGACACCAAAATGAACCTGGCCAACGTCCGTGCTGTCATCGTTAATGGCGGCCAGGGCCGGCTGATTGGCCACGTCCACGCCGACTTCCTCCATTAACTCGCGCCTCATGCCGTCCTGGTAGCCGCGGTCGCTGGAGAAAAGGCCGTGGTCCTCCTCCGAGATGTGCCCTCCAATGCCGACAGAGTACAACCCGTGCAGCCGTGATTCTCCGCCGCCCTTCCCGCGGCGGTAGCGCAAAATTTTGCCGCCGCAAACCAGCAGCACATACGGGATAAGTTGTTTGAAACGCTTGTCGTTCTCGGCTTCGCCGCGGTTGAGATAAACCAGATTGGACGGCGACGTTAGAACCGGGAGGTACTTCTTTACATCCAGGCTGAGACCCTGAAACAGGCCCAGATCATCGAGAAGTTTCCGTTCAAAACAAAGGACTCTTTCTTCCGCTGCCATCTTCACCATCGTGAAGGCAGGCGGCCGGCGGCGCGAGTAAAAAGCGCGGAAAATTGTTCACACATGCTCACCGGACTTTCAGGGGTTGACGGCCAAGGCTCCTCTGGTATTTTGCGCGGCATGAAAATTTGCCAATCGTCCAGGCCACGGCCGGCCGCTGTGTGAAGGCCGCCATCCTCGCCGGGCCATGAACGTCGGATTCTATAATTTTTACCGGCAGTTCAACCAGAACCGCATGTTCGAAACCAGCACGGCGGATATTGGGGACGACCTGGCTTATCCCGGTGTGTATATGGCCAAATTTCTGCGCGGCTTGGGACACACCATTGCCACCATCGACACCGCGCCGCTGGAGAGCTTTGATGCCATCGTCTTTCTTGATTATCCGACGATGCTGAATTCCTATTTCCGCGGACTGATCAAAAGCGGGCGCACGCCTCTTTACCTGATTATCCTGGAAAGCCCGGCGGTGCGTCCCGACAACTGGAATCGCGCCAATCACGCGCCTTTTACAAAAGTGTTCACGTGGCATCCGGCTTGGGCGGATGGGAAGAAATACATTCGGATGCACATGCCGCACAAGTTGCCGGAATTCATTCCTTACGCACCCAGCACGGCAGCGAAGTTTTGCTGCCTGATCGCCAGCCAGAAATACAGTTGGGTGCCGGCGGAGTTGTACACGGAGCGGCTGCGGGCCATTCGATGGTTTGAAAAACATCACCCGGATGAATTCGATTTGTGGGGACAGCGCTGGGACCGGTTCTATTTCAAAAAGAAACTTTCGATCATCAATCCCGTCCTGGCGCGCGCTTACAAAGCCTGCCCGTGGCTGCCGCATCAGCGGCTTTTCCCATCCGCCCGCGGGAGCGTCCCGGTAAAGCGGGACATTATGCGGCAATACAAGTTTTCCATTTGCTACGAAAACGCGAGTTATCCCGGCTGGCTGACGGAAAAAATGCTGGACGCGATGTTCGCCGGCAGCGTGCCAATTTATCAGGGCGACCCGGAGGTGGAAAAGCTGGTTCCGCCGGCCGCCTTTATTGACAAGCGGAAGTTTCACGACTACGATTCGCTCTATGCCTATCTCAAAGGGATGCCGCCGGCGGAATATGAAAGTTACCGCCAGGCGATCCACCAATTCGTGCATGGCGAACAAATCAAACCCCTGAGCGCGGAAGCATTTGCCGAAATGATTCTGCGCGAAGTCATCCTGAATTGAACAAAATATATTCCAAATCCGAACCCGGCCGCCTGTTGCACGTGATCGTGGATGCGAACGAAGCTTTTGAAAACCGGCTGGACCTTTGCGAGCACGAGCAATGGCTGCAGGTTTCGCTGATCAAGCTGCCGGCCGGCAAAAAGGTCAATCCACACATTCACCAGCCGCGCCAGCCCAGGCCGGAGGCCAGTCCCGGCATCACGCAGGAATGCTGGATCGTCCTGCGCGGCGAGTTGACAATACGCCTGTTTGACCTTGACCATGCGCCGCTGCACCAGCAAGCCTTGTCGCAAGGAAACATGCTGATGACTTTTTACGGCGGCCACTCGCTGGAATGCGAGCGGGGCGCCTTGATGGTGGAGTGCAAAAACGGGCCGTATTTGGGCCGGGATTTCACCTCGTTCGAGACGGTTTGATTATGTTCAGAAAAGAATGCCTGTCGTGCAAATCGCCGGACTTGCGCGAAATTGTAAATCTGGGAATGCATCCCATGGCGGACACCTTCATCCCCGCCGACCGGCTGGATGAGGGCGACCGGGTCTATCCGCTGATCTGCGATTTGTGCGCGCGGTGCGGGCAAGTCCAGTTGCGGACGGTGACCAATCCGGCCGAGCGCTACGCCGAATACGATTATTCCTACACGTCCTCCAACTCCAAGACTTCGCAAAATCACTGGATGGAATACGCCGCGACCGTGGCTGGGATGATCGGGCTGCGAAGCGGCGACGCGGTGGTCGAGGCCGGCTCCAACGACGGATTTTTGACCGAGCAATTTCAAAAACTGGGCTGCGTCAGTTTGGGCGTCGATCCTTCCCCGGCTATGGCGCGGTTTGCCAAAGAGCGCGGCGTCAATACTTACGCCGGCCTCTTCGGCCAGGCGACTGCCGGCGCGGTTGAGAAAGCTCTGGGCCAGAAGCCGCGCCTGATCGCGGCGAACAATGTTTTCAACCACGCCAACGAACCGCTCGATTTCGCGCTTGGCGTGAAGGCGCTGCTCGCGCCCGGCGGCGTTTTCGTTTTCGAGCTGCCCTATTGGATGCAATCGGTCACGCAACGAAAGTTCGACCAGATTTATCACGAGCACGTGAGTTATTTGACGGTCACTTCGGCGGTCAATTTGTTCCGCCAGGCTGGCCTGCATGTCAATCATGTGGAGGAGGTCGATTATCACGGCGGCTCGATTCGCGTCTTTGTCGGCCACGAACCGTCCGCTCTCACGGCCAAAACTCCCGGGCCTGCGGTGGCCCAATTCATGGAAAAGGAAAAGCAGGCGGGATTGTTCGACCCGGCGGCCTACCAGGTTTTCATGCGCGAGATTCAAGCTTCGCGGAACCGGTTTCTGCGGGAGATTTACCGGCTCAAAGTGGAAGGCACGGCCATCGTGTGCGTCGGAGCGGCCGCCAAAGGGAATACCTTTTTGAGCTATTACAATCTAGATGCGTCGGTCATCGATTGCGTGACGGACTCCTCTCCCAGCAAAATCGGCAAATACACGCCTCGCACGCGCATTCCCATTTGCCCCGATCAAAAGCTCGCGGATTACGAGGCGGTCCACGCGATCATTTTGTCCTGGAACATTTCGGCTCCGCTGCAAAACATTCTCAAGAAGATCAATCCGCGCATCCTCTTTTTAAACCCTTACGAATCATGACTCATCGGAAAATCACGCCCGCGACGAGCGACGACCGCGGCGCCATTTCGGACATTTTGTACAAAACGGAGATTCATCACGCCGCCGTGATCGAGTCCAAGTGCGGGGGCGTCATCCGCGGCAACCATTATCACAAGGCGACCACCCAGCACATTTTTGTGACGAAAGGATCGCTGCGCTATTGGCATCAGCCTTCCGACAAGAGCCAGCCCGTGCAATCCATTTTGGTGGGCGAATATGAGCTGGTCTCCACGCCGCCATTCGAGGTCCACGCGCTGGAAATTCTGGAACCCAACCAATTCATCGTCTTCAGCCACGGCATCCGCGGAGGCGCGGATTACGAGAGCGACACCTTCCGGGTCACGCCCATTCTGACGCCGGAGATGCTGAAGAAATGAGCCGGTTTCTGGTAACCGGCGCGAAGGGATTCATCGGAAAAAATCTGACGCGCTTCCTGCGAGAGAAGTTCGGGGAGGAAGGCGTTGTCTCGGCTGGGCGGGAATTCGATTTGAGAGAACCGGCGCGGGCGCGGGAGCTGTTTGCCAACTTTGGCGCGTTCGATTACATCGTCCACCTGGCCGACGTGCAGGGCAACGCGCAATGGTCCGCCCGCAACGCCGCGGACCAATTCCTGGCAAACGCGAAAATCTCGCTGAATGTCCTCGAAGCCTGGCGCCTGAGCCAGCCGCGGGCGCGCCTTATTTGTATGAGTTCGCTCTGGGCCTATCCGGAGCGAATCGCCGAAGCGGCGGAAGCAGACTATTGGAACGGCAGGCTGCACCAGGCGACCGAGCATTACGGGCTGAACAAAAAGCTTCTGGGAGTTGGACTGGAAGCCCACAAGCGCCAGCATGGCATGAAGGGGACGTCCCTGGTGCTGGGCAGCGTCTACGGGCCGGAGGATGCAACCACGCACGTCATTCCGTCATTGCTGGCCCGGATGCGCCAGAACCCGGACCGGCTGGAGATTTGGGGCGACGGCACGGAAACGCGCGACTTCATTTACGTGGACGACCAGGTGCGCGGCATTTTCGAGCACCGGGATTACAATGGCGAATTGTTGAACATCAGCAGCGGGAAAACTTATTCGATTCGCGAGGCCGTGGATATTCTGGCCCGGCTGATGGATTACAAGGGAGAAATTGTTTTTGACGTGTCCAAAGCCTCGGGAACGGCCAGCCGCCGAATCAATGTCGCGCTGGCCGGCCAAACCACGGGCTGGCCCGCCCAATTTAAATTGCATACGCTGGAAGAAGGATTGCAAAAAACTGTCAACTCGTATAAAAAGACCAATGCCTAGAAAAGCACTTATTACAGGAATCACGGGCCAGGACGGCTCCTATTTGGCCGAACATTTACTTTCCCTTGGCTATGAAGTTCATGGCCTGATCCGGCGCAACTCCATCACCGAGAACCAGCAGAGCCGGCTCGATCCCATCGCCAAGCTCATCCAGACCGAGTACGGCGATGTGTCGGACGTTTCGACCATCGACCGCGTCATGATGCGAGTCCGGCCGGACGAAGTGTATAACCTGGCGGCCCAGAGCCATGTGCGCATCAGTTTCGATGTGCCGCAATACACTGTGCAGACCAACGCGCTGGGCGCGCTGAACGTGCTCGAATCGGTCCGCTCGCACGCGCCGGGGGCGAGGTTCTACCAAGCGTCCTCTTCCGAGATGTTCGGCAACAGCGTCGATCCCGACGGCAAGCAGCGCGAGAGCACCAAGATGATGCCGGTCAGCCCTTACGGATGCGCGAAGCTTTTTGCCTACAGCATCGTGCGCAATTACCGCGTCTCCTACAAATTGTTCGCGTCCAATGGAATCCTCTTTAACCACGAGTCACCCAGGCGGGCTTCCAACTTTGTGACCAGCAAGATCATCAAGAACGCGGTTCTGATTTCGCAGGGCAAGCTGGACAAATTGGAATTGGGCAATCTGGATTCCCAGCGGGATTGGGGGCATTCCAAAGACTACGTGCGCGCGATGCACCTGATTTTGCAACACACCGAGCCGGACGATTTTGTAATTTCAACCGGCCAGACTCATTCCATTCGCGAGTTCTGCGACATCGTCTTCAAAAAGCTGGGGTTGGATTACCGGGATTACGTGGTGCAAAATCCCAAGTACATGAGGCCCGAGGAACTCCGCTATTTGTGCGGTGATTGCGCCAAGGCCAGGAGCATCCTCCATTGGGTCCCCAGCTATACATTTGACTCAATGATCGACGAAATGATCAGCCTCTGGACCGGCAAATAGCCGGCCCGGAGGCCTGTCCACCCGAAGCCCGTCAGTGCGCTGGAGGCGCGATCAATTCAAAGAATTGGGCGGCGCCGCTCGCACTGAGGGTCACCGTATTGCTTGTTCCGTTGACAGTGATGCCGGTGGTTATCGCCGACCAAGGCCCCGGAGCCGAAAGACTCGCCGCCGCATTCAAGACAAAAGCAGCCGCACTCGCCGGCCACGAAACGATCACGTTCGGATTGCCATAGGCGATTTGGAGGCCCGGCACGGTGATGCTGGCCGCCAGGCCGGCGGGTTGGACAAGATTGTAATTTACCGCGGCGGTTCCACTCAACGTCAACCCGCTGACGGCCACCGGGATGTGGGCGCCGGCGCCCGCGCTGGCAAAGTTGGCCGTGTAACCGTTGGTATTCAGGCTGACATTGGCGCTGTCATTGCCGATGATGCCGGTCAAACTCACGCTGTTGGAAGACAAGGTCGCGAGCGTGGTTCCGTCATAGTATTTGTCGTTGGCCGACAGACCCGCCGCGACGGCAACGTTGACCGGATTGATGGTCAGAGCGCCGTTGTTATAGGTGATAACATAATTGCCCGCGGCACTGGAGATAACCGGGGCGCCCGGCACGATCGGATACGGAGAACCTGAAACGCTGGCCAGCGACGGCGTTCCGGCGCTCGTCAAAGTAACGCTGCTAATCGTGTCTCCGGCGACCAAGCCGCTGGAGGCAAACTCCGTTCCCGCGAAGTTCAGCTTATTACCGTAGTTTTTGTTCGTGTTGTTGGCCGTGATGGTCAATGGCACGGCCCCAACGGTGAGCTGGCCGGTGGCGTAAGAGATGGAGTAATTGCCGGACAGGCTGGAGGGCTGGGCCGCGCTCGGGAAAATAAAGTAGGGCGAGCCTGAGACCGGGGCGTTCGCCGCGGCGCCCGCGCTGGCCAGCGTCACGCTGGAAACGGTGTCCCCATTCGCCAAGCCGTGGACGGCAAATTCGGTCCCCGCGAAGTTGATGGCCGTGCCATAGTTTTTGTTGGTGCTGTTGGCGGTAATCACCAGCGAGGCCAGCGAAACTGCAAGCTGGCCGTTGTTGTAGGTGATAACGTAATTGTTATTCAGGCTGGCTGGCTGGGCGGCGCTCGGCACGATGGGATAAGGCGAACCGCTTACGGTGGCGGTGGCAGGGGCGCCAGCGCTGGCCAGAGAGACGCTGGAGACGGAGTCGCCATTAACCAGGCCGCTGGCGACAAATTCGTTCCCCGTAAAATTGACGGTGGCGCCGTAGGGTTTGTTAGTGTTATTAGCCGTAATCGAGAGCGGCGCCGGCAAAACGGTCAACTGCCCGTTTTGGTAGGTAATGTTGTAATTGTTGGCCAGGGACGCCGGCATCGCCGCGCTCGGTACGATCGGATATGGCGATCCCGCCGCCGTAGCCCCCGCCGCCGCGCCAGGACTGCTCAGTGTGAGGTTCGTGATCGCATCTCCATTCACCAAGCCGGTGGAAGTAAATTCCGCTTCCGCGATCACGAGCGTATTGCCATAGTTCTTGGTCGCGCCGTCAGCCGTGATGGTCAACGGCACGGGAGCCACAGCCAGGTTGACCGTATTGGTGACAACAATCAAAAACGTCGTGTTGCTCGGAGTGAAAACCAGCGTCAAAACATCGCTGCCCGCATTGGGGACGGAGCCGAGCGGCGGATTGTAAACGAAAGTGCCCGGCACGTTCGCGGTGGCGTTCAATTGGTTGGTGGTCAGGGGCGTGCCATAGTTGAAACCCGCGGGAGCAGGCCACACGATGGACTCAGCCAAGACGGCCGGCAGCCCGGCAAAGGGGGAACTCCATCCGGTTGTTCCAGGCAAATAGTAAATCGTCGCGTGCGTGTCCAATTTGAACGCGCTTGGATCGGTGACGGGGGCATTGCCATCAAAAAAGAGGGAGACCAGGTTGAGGCAATCATAAAATGCCGAAACGGAAATGTTGGTGTCGCCGGCATCGACTGTCACGTTCGACAAAGTGCAGGCCGCGAACGCGCCTTCAGCGATATTATCGACGGTGCCGGGAATAGAGTAAGCACCGCGAAGGCCATCAGGGAATTCAATAAGCGTGTCCTGGGCGGCATCGAACAAGACTTTGTTCAAACTGCTGTAAGCCGTGTTGGCCGGGGCGACGGAAATATTGGTCAAATTGGCGCAGAATATCCAAACCTCAATTCCGATATTCGTGACGCTGGCGGGAATCGAGGCGCTGGTGGCCATCGTGCCGGAGAACGCGCCGTCGCCGATGCTTTGGAGGCTGCTGGGCAGCGTTACATTGGTCAGAAAGGAGCCGGCAAACGCATATTGATTGATGCTGCGAAGGCTGCTGGGAAAGGTCAAATTGACCAGGCCTGAGCCGGAGAACGCATACTCTTCGATATTCGTAATGGTGGAAGGAAGGATGACGACGGACAGCGCCGGGTCGGCTTCGAACATGCTGGCGCCCACGTAGGGAACGCCCGCATTTAAAGTGACGCGCGAAAGACTGGTGCAGTTTTGAAAATCATTCGCTCCGAAACTGGTTACGCTGCCCGGAATCGTTACGCTTCTGAGCTTGGTGCAGGAGACGAACTCCTCGTCTCCAAGCATGGGGACGCCCGGGCTGATAACCAGGTTGGTGAGGCTTATGCAATCCTGAAAGACCGCCTGCCCCAATAAGCCGACGCTGGGCGGAATCGATACGCTCAGCAAATTGGTGCAGAAGATGAACCCAAAGTCCTGGATGTTGGTGACGGTGCCGGGAATGGCAACGTTGGTCAGGCTGCTGCAAAAGCCAAAGGCTCCACTTCCAATGACAGCCAGCGAATCGGACATCACCACGTTGGTCAGGTTGAAGCATTCAGAGAACGCCAGAGACCCGACGCTGACAATCGTGTCAGGCATGACTACATTGCTCAGATCCAGCAGCCCGGCAAACACATTGGTGCCGATATCGGCGACCGTCAGGCCGTCAAAACTGGATGGGATATCGACCTCTCCGCCGGCGCCGGAGTAACCGGAAAGGGTCAGAGTGTTGTCGGCATTGGTTGTGTAAGTGAATTGGGCTTGCAGGACAGATGGCGCTGCCAACAGAAGCAAGGCCACTAGGACGTTCCATGTTCTTTTCATAATTTGATGAGAGGCCGTTCTATGTTTTTATAGAGGCTTGGTTCTCCCGTATATTGTTCCACCGTTCAGCAAACGGGGAATGAGTTTGCTGGTCGCGCTCATTTTTTACAATTAGGGCGGAGCATAACCTTTCTGCCGCTGGCGTCAAATGCAATCTTCAACTTTTTTCTGTCCCATTAGCAGTTCTGCAAAAAGCACGATTTATGCCAGTCAAGCTTAGGAGAATCCCGAAGCCTGGAGGGAGCGCAATCCACCGTAATTTGGCGCAAAATGCTCTCACTCGACGTTATGTTTCATTTACAAAGCGGCCCGGCACAAGCCTTCCGCTGCCGGTTCACAAAAGGAGCAGGCACGGTCTTGCGCCCGGCCGGGCGGACGTTTTAACCTAAAATACCGCGATTGACCTTGTTAAACCTTGTTTTCCCTTAAATTGCTTGGTCTCAGTTTGTTTTTGTTTAAATTTTTTTGGAAAATCCTGCCAAAAATCCCGAAAGAACATGCGCCGAAGCGCGACACGGCTTAATCAATACCATGTTTTAATGGTAATGCAAGCAATAATCAGGCGATCGAGAAAATGGCTTGCCGGAGTTGTATGGCGGTGTTACGAACTGTCGCGATGAGTCAAAGCGCCCGCACGATTCGGACTGCCGCGCCGGCGCGAACTTTCGCCTCCGCTTCCAGCCGTTCGCTTCAGCGCAAGTGTTCCTGCGGCGGCAAATCCGGCCCCGATGGCGAATGCGAGGAGTGCCGTAAAAAATCGCTCCAGCGCAAAACGACCGCTGCCGCGGGCGCCGGTTCCGCTGCCGCGCCGCCGATCGTCCACCAG
>DASXZY010000039.1:0-60920 GCA_036501625.1 Verrucomicrobiia bacterium | reverse complement strand
ACTGCCGCCGCAATCACCGCCGCGCATCACGCAGAAAGGCCAACTGCTGCCCGAATAAACCCTTGGTGCAGACCTTTTGAAACGCTGCCTTGATTTGCAGTCACTTACAAAGCTTCACCCCTTCCAGTTGCGAAAGTCGGGTTAATTGGCGTTGCCTGGGCTGGCGCCGATCAAACCGCAACACACAAAGCCCTACGGGAAGTTCTGGCCGCACAACGATCCGATGGCTGGTCGGACCTTCCCTCCATGCAGAGCACGCCCTACGCCACTGGAACGAGTCTGGTCGCACTCCAACTGGCAGGCCTGCCTGTTTCCGACCCCGCGTACCAACGCGGCGTTGATTTCCTTCTGGCCACACAGCAGGAAGATGGTTCGTGGTTTGCTTCGGTAGTATAAAGTCGGCACGGTCTTCGGGCATCGTATTCTTACTTCCCCTCGTCAAGAGAAACCTTGGGAGCCATTGGAAACAGGCCAGTTTGGGCGACCTTGGGGGCAAAATATGAGAGTCATTATTCTTACTTTGTGATCTTCCTGAATTCTCATATTACGTAAGCGATTGATTTTCAACGTATTAATCGAGAATGGAGCGGGCGAAAGGAATCGAACCATCCGCCGAAAATTCGCAACCCATTGAAAGCCAACCAGTTTCAGAACATGCCCAAGCGGCCCATACACAAATACGCGCACAGATTCAGGGCAACGATGGACGCGATTTGGCGCAAGTAGTCAATGCTTGGGGCGGTCTGCCTGCCGCGTTCAAGGCGGCAATCTTGGCAATTGTGGGTTCTGCGAATCAAACCAAGGGGGCGGTATGACCTGGTGTGGCATTAGCAGGAGGTACTTTGGAATGAGTTTTCAAGTATCTCCGCTCGACAAGTTTCATCGTCAGACACCAGCCCAAAAACACGACCGCAAATCGTGCGTAGAATTCCATCATGCTCCAATGGAGATAGTCCAAAGAATTGCCACCCCATTCGGGCGATATGAGACGAAAATGCCAGACGGCTCGGATGAGGTCTGCATCGGTCGAGTTTGTCGGCATTGGGTAAACCAGAGGACCCAGTGGCGCAAGCGCCCAAAGCCGAGCCAGCCCCAAGGCGCACAAGGTCGAAGCGAACAGGAGGAGTATGAACGTGCATTTGCGCATACGGCCACCAATGCTACGCCGCCCACTCAAAGGAAGCAATCGCTTCGGATTACCGCAGAGGCGCGGCGTCGCCAGCACCGCGTCGCCTTCGACGTAACGCCCAATATCCAGCGCCAGGCTATTGGCCGTTTCGTAGAGGTGGGTGCGGTCTTTTTCCAGGCATTTCATCACGATCCAGTCCAAATCGCCGCGAAGCGTCTTGGCCAGCCTGGGTCCGCCCACTGACCGGCGCTTCGCCGTCGTCGTCAGCTCGTCCCGTCGCAATGTTCCCAGCTTGGTGCTTGGCCGGACAGGCTCTTCCTCCCGAATCGTTTTGCGCATGGCCTCGATGCCCTTGGAAATCAAGTCTTGCGCGTCGAATGGCGTCTTCCCGGTGAGCAATTCATAAAGCAATACGCCAAGCGAATAGATGTCGCTGCGCGTGTCAATATCCAACCCGCTCATCTCCGCCTGTTCCGGACTCATGTACGCGGGTATCCCAATGAACTGATGCAATTGCGTATAGACCGTGGCGTCCCTCAGCCCGCCTTCCGTCGCCTTGGCGATGCCAAAATCAACCACTTTGGGCACAGGCACGCCGTCATAGAGCGTGACCAGGATATTTGACGGCTTGATATCGCGGTGGATGATGCCCTTCTGGTGGCTGGAGCGCCACCGGAAGCCTCGCCACCGCGCGCGCTACTTCTACACGGCCACGTTGCTGCCCAACGCCAAGGTGCTCGTCGCGGGGGGATATGACAACACTCAGCTCGCCAGCGCGGAGCTATACAATTCCAATTTGCCCGTCGCCTCGACCGTCCTGGCAGGGAGAACCAACGGGTTGTTTACTCTCAGTTTCACCAACGTGACCGGCGCGACTTTTACCGTGCTGACCACCACCAACCCGGCCTTGCCGATGACGAATTGGACCAAGCTGGGTGCGCCCTCCGAACTATCCCCGGCCAGTTCCAGTTCACTGACCCGCAGGCCACCACGAACGCACAGCGCTTCTACCGCATCCGCTCGCCGTAAAGAAATTTGAAGTCACTCCACTTGCACTTTTATGCAAACCATTGATAATCAATGGAGCGGGCGAAGGGAATCGAACCCTCATAGCCAGCTTGGAAGGCTGGCACTCTACCATTGAGCTACACCCGCGCCTATTTTCCGCTCTAGGTTACCGCCCGGACTTGCGTTGTCAAACCCTATCCCTGTATCTTCGGCCCCGGATGAATTCCTTGCTCGTAACCGGCGGCCGCGTGGTGGACCCGGCCCTTCGCCTTGATGCCGCCGCCGATGTCCTGATCCTCAATGGCAAAATCAGCGCCGTCGGCGCAAACCTTACGGCCCAAGCCCCCGCTCATACGCCCCATTTCAATGCCGCCGGCATGGTGGTCACGCCGGGCTTGATCGATCTTCACGCCCACCTGCGCGAACCGGGTCAATCGGCCAAGGAAACCATCGCCACCGGCACGGCGGCGGCGGCGCGCGGCGGGTTCACTTCGGTCGTTTGCATGCCGAACACGACGCCGGCTATCGACAATGCCGGCACCGTCGCCCTGATTCGCGACCGGGCCAGGCAGGAGAGCAAAATTCATGTCTTTGTCGCCGGAGCCATCACGCGCGGCATCGCGGGGGAGGAATTGGCTCCCATCGGCTCGCTCAAAGAAGCGGGCGTCATCGCCATCACCGACGACGGCCATTGCGTGCAGAATAATGAGTTGATGCGCCACGCGCTGGAGTACGCGGGCATGTTCGATTTGCCGGTCATGGACCACTGCCAGGACTATTCCATTGTGACCGATGGCGTGATGCATGAAGGATATTGGAGCGCGGTGCTGGGATTGCGCGGCTGGCCGGCAGCGGGAGAGGAACTGATCGTCTCGCGCAACATTCTGCTGGCGGAAATGACCGGCACGCCGGTGCATTGCCAGCATTTGAGTTCGGCCCGCAGCGTGCAATTGCTGCGCGAGGCCAAGAAACGCGGCGTGCCCATTTCCGGCGAAGTTTGCCCGCACCATTTTACGCTGACGGACACAGTGCTGGCGGGCAGCGAAAAATTTTGGGAGACGGATGGCAAAGATATTTCGCCGGGAAGCGGCGAGCGTCCGCGGTGGCCTTCCTACGACACCAATTTCAAAATGAACCCGCCCTTGCGCTCCGCAGAGGATCGCGCGGCATTGATCGAAGGGCTGGTGGATGGGACCGTGGAAATCATCGGGAGCGACCACGCGCCGCATTGCGATTACGAGAAAGAGGTGGAGTTCGATTACGCCCCGTTTGGCATAACGGGTTTCGAGACGGAATTGGCGCTGTCGCTGATGGCGCTTTATCACTCCGGGAGAATGGCCCTTTCCGGTGTGATCGAGAAATTCACGGTGGCCCCGGCACGGCTGTTGCGCCTGCGCGAGAAAGGCAGTTTGCGCGCGGGGGCGGATGGCGATTTGACAATCATGGACGTGAACCGGGAATGGACGTTTGATGTGGGCGCATCCGCCAGCAAGTCGCGCAATAGCCCGTTCGGAGGCTGGCGTCTCAAGGGCAAAGCCACTGCTGCGATTGCCCATGGAGAAATCGCATGGGCGGAGAACCCGCCGCGCGCGTGATTTGCAGCGCATCATAAATCGAGAGGATGGCAACCAATTGGCAGTTAGCCTTTTTGGCTTGACGGTTGTTCCCGCGGGCCTATAGTGATGCGTATTAATTTGTTTTGCTGAACTGGATTCAGCGCGCAAGTCGGAGAGCCAGGTTCTGCCGACTTTTTTATTCCCCGAATCGGGGAAAACAAAGATATGAACGCGGATTTCTTAGCAGTCTTGGAATTTTGGGAGCGGGAGAAGGGCATTAGCCGGGACGTCCTGGTGCAGGCCGTCGAAGAGGCCATGCTTTCGGCTGCCAAGAAGGCCGTCGGTCCCGCGCGGGAATTGCGTTGCGCCATTGATACCAAGACGGGTGACATCAAAGCCTTTGCCAAGCTGGTCGTGTCCGAAAAAGTCGCGTCCAAACACGATCAGATTTCCGTATTCGACGCCCGCCGCATCAAGGCCGATGCCCAATTGGGTGATGAGTTGGAAGTCGAAGTGACGCCGGCCGGCTTTGGGCGCATCGCTTCCCAGTACGCCAAGCAGGCGTTCATGCAGCATATTCGCCGCGCTGAGAAGCAGCTTATTTTCACCGAATTCAAAGATCGCGTGGGAGACATCATGAGCGGGGTTGTGCGGCGGTTCGAGCGTTCCGATGTGACCATCGACCTCGGCAAATACGAGGCCCTTCTTCCAAACCGCGAGCGCGTGCCCACTGAGGAATACCAGATCGGCGAACGCATCCGCTGCTACGTCAAAGCCGTGGAGAGCGGATCGCACGGGCCGGAGATCATTCTTTCGCGCGCCGATCCGCTTTTTGTCATCAAGCTGTTCCAGTTGGAAGTTTCGGAAATCAACGACGGCACGATTGAGATCAAGGGCATCGCCCGCGAGCCGGGATTTCGCACCAAGCTGGCCGTCCATACCCGCGACCCAAAGGTGGACCCGGTGGGCGCGTGTGTGGGGCTGCGCGGCCAGCGCGTCAAGAATATCGTGCGCGAGTTGAACAACGAGAAGGTGGACATCATCAAGTGGGACTCCAATATCAAGGTTTACGTCGCCAACGCCCTGGCGCCCGCGCAACTGAAGTCGTTCACTGTGGAAGAGACGCGGCATCGGGTCAAAATCATGGTCGCGGAAGACCAGCTTTCGCTGGCGATTGGCAAGCGCGGCCAAAACGCGCGTTTGACCTCCAAGCTGACAGGGTGGCAGATTGATATTGAACCGGAGACGATCGTGCTGGTGGGTTTCGAAGAGAAAGTGGCCCAGGCGGTACAGAGCTTCGCGGCTGTGCCGGGCCTGACGCCGGAAGTGGCCAGCGTGCTTGTGCATGCGGGATTCCCGACCCTCGAGGCGCTTTTGCAGGCGGAGTTAAGTGATCTGGAGCAAATTGAACAGATCAAGGATCATGCCCCGGCTATTATGGAAGCGATCCGGGCCGAAGTGGATCGGCGTCACGGCGGCAGGCCGCCCGAAAAGCCGGAAGGGGCTTGAGCGGATGAAGCGGATTGCCTACACTGTTGGCATGTTAAGGCCATGAAGACGTTGTCGGCCAGTTGGCGGATAGAAGAAGATTATGCCCGTTCGAATTTACGATTTAGCAAAGAAACTTGGCATCGAGAGCAAGGAAGTTCTCGCCAAAGCCAAGGAGATGGGCATTTCCCAGGCCAAGGTTCCATCCAGTTCCCTCGATAAGATCACCGCCGAGTTTCTCGAAGAGACGCTCGTCAAATTATATCCGCCGCCCGCTGCCGCCATCCCGGCGCCATCCGCGACGCCTGAACCCGCGCAAGTCATTCCTCCGCCGGCACCGGTCGCGGTGATCGAACCCCCAGTTGAAGCGCCGCCGCACGCGCCGGCTCCGCCTGTCGAAGCGGTCAAGCCGCCCGAAGCGCCAGCGCCCGTCGTGGTTGCTCCCGCTCCGCCGCCTGTGCCGGAGCCAGTTCCCGCTCCGCCGCCTGCGCCGATTATCGTGCCGCCGCCCTCGGTGCCGGCGACCGTGATTCCCGTGGCGCCCGTGGAGATTCCGAAGCCAACCGCGCCGCCCCCGCCGCCAGCGCCCCCGCCTCCGCCGAAGATTGGGGAAAAGGTCGGTTTTGTCCATTTGCCGCAAAAGCCGGCGCCCCGCCCGCAAGGAGACAGAGGAGGTCCCGGCCGCGTCGCTCCCGCTCCCGGCGGCAGGCCGGATTTCCAGCGCCGGGGAGACCCTCGCCGGGGACCGGGCGCCCCAGCCGCTCCCGCCGCCCAGCCCTCCTCGCAGAGGCCCGCAGGCAGGCCAGGCCAATGGCAGCCGCGATCCGCGCCCGCGCCCGCCAAAGCGCCGGAAAAGTTTCTCGCCCCCGCCACCGGCCAGCTCATCACGCTCAAGCCGCCGATCATCGTGCGCGATTTGGCCGAGCAATTGAAACGCAAACCCTTCCAACTGATCGCCGATCTCATGGAAGTGGGCGTGTTCGCCAACGTCAACCAGTCGATTGACGAGGACGTGGCTCAACGCATTTGCGCCAAGTACAACTTCCGATTCGAGGTCGAAAAACGCGAGCGCGGAGCCGGGGCTCACACGCCGGTGCGCAAAGTCGAATTGGACGTCGAGGACAAGCCGGAGCAAATGAAGTCGCGGCCGCCGGTGGTCACGATCATGGGCCACGTCGATCATGGCAAAACGACGCTGCTGGATGTCATCCGCAAGTCCGACGTCGCGGCAGGCGAAGCCGGCGGGATTACGCAGCATATCGGCGCTTACACGATTTCCTTCCCGCACCCGGAGCGCAAAAACGAATTGCAACAGATCACCTTTTTGGACACGCCGGGCCACGCCGCTTTCAGCGCGATGCGGGCGCGCGGAGCCACGGTGACCGACATCGTCGTGCTGGTGGTGGCGGCCAATGACGGCGTGATGCCGCAGACGCTCGAGGCGCTCAGCCACGCACAGGCGGCCAAAGTGCCGATCATTGTAGCTGTCAATAAATGCGATCATCCCAACGCCAATCCCATGAAGGTGCGCCAGCAACTCCAAGACAAGGGCCTGGTGCCCGACGACTGGGGCGGCGACACGATTTTTGTCGATGTCTCGGCCCTGACCAAACAGGGCGTGGATAAATTGCTGGAAATGATCCTCCTGCAGGCGGACCTGCTGGAATTGAAAGCCAACCCGGACCGCCGCGCCAAGGGCAACGTCGTTGAATCCGGCCTGGAACCGGGCGGGCCCACCGCCACCGTGCTCGTGCGCAAGGGAACCTTGCGTGTCAGCGACGTGGTGATCTGCGGGCCTTATTGGGGCAAAGTCCGCGCATTGATCAGCGAGGAAGGAACCCGCCAAAAGGAAGCCTCCCCGTCCGTCGCGGTCAAAATCCTTGGCTTAAACGGCGTCCCTGAAGCCGGCCTGGAATTCAGCGTGCTGGAAGACGAGAAGGCCGCGCGCGACCTGGCCGAACAGCGCGCCGAAGCAGCCCGCACTCTGTCCACCGAGGCGCGCGCGAAGGTCACTTTGGAGAATCTTTTTGACACTTTGGAGTCCAGCCAGGCGAAAGCGCTCAAGGTCGTCGTCAAGGCCGACACCCAGGGTTCCGTGGAAGCGATTGTGGAAGCGCTCAAGAAAATTGAGGCCTCGCAAGTCTCGCTCGAAGTCATTCACAGCGCCGTTGGCACGATCACCGAGTCCGACGTTCTCTTGTCCTCGGCCTCATCAGCCATCATTCTCGGTTTCCACACGCGCATCGACGTTGGCGTGGCCGACTTGGCCAAGCGCGAAGGCGTGCAAATCAAACTTTACTCCATCATTTACGAGTTGATCGACCAGGTCAAAGAAGCGATGGCGGGATTGCTGGAGCCGGTGATTCGGGAAGTCGTCATTGGCGCGGCCGAAGTGCGCAAGATTTTTGAATTGTCCAAAGGCGGGAACGTGGCCGGCTGCATGGTCTCCAGCGGGCGGATTGTGCGCGGCAAGGCCCGCATCCTGCGGCGCAAGGGCCTCATTTATCAGGGGGTCATCCAAACCTTGCGGCGTTTCCAGGACGAAGTCAACGAAGTGCGGGCCGGCATGGAATGCGGCATCCGCCTGGAAGGATTTAATGATATGCAGCCCGGCGACCTGATCGAGTGCTACACCACCGAGAAAGTGGCCTCCAAGCTGCCTTGACGCGCAAGTGGTGTTATGTCGCTCAGACTGCAACGGGTGCGGGAACTATTGAAACGGGAGATCGGCGAAGTCATCCGCCGCCAACTGCCTGTTGATGAAGTCGGCTTGATCAA
Source organism: Verrucomicrobiia bacterium (assembly GCA_036501625.1). GTDB lineage: Bacteria > Verrucomicrobiota > Verrucomicrobiia > Limisphaerales > Palsa-1400 > Palsa-1400. The sequence goes on along the minus strand of DASXZY010000039.1, from coordinate 52,961 downwards.
CGTCAACGACGTCGATGTCGCCCCTAATCTCCACAACGCCACTGTCTATATTGGCGTGCTGGGAGGGGAAGCGCAGAAGAAGCGGGCGATGGAGGCGCTGGAGTCGAGCCGCAAACGCATCCAAGGTTATTTGGGCAAGGCGATCGTGCTGAAGTACACGCCGCATCTTCGATTTGTGCTTGACGACTCGGCCGAGCGGGGCCAGAAAATTCTCCGTCTCCTGGACGAATTGGACCAACCCTCGTCCGACTCATGAAATCGCATCCCAAGATTATCCATCGCATCCTCGAGACCATCAGCCAAAACCACTCCATATGCGTCGCCGGCCACGTCCGTCCCGATGGCGATTGCATCGGCTCCCAAGTCGCGTTGAGCCTGGCTTTGCGCAAACAGGGCAAGGAAGTGGCCTGCTGGAACGAGGACATCGTGCCGCAGAAGTACGGCTTTTTGGACCCGCAGCATCTATTGCAAAAGCCATCCGCCCCGCGGGAATTTGATTTGCTCATCTGCACGGATTGCGCGTCCTTCGAGCGCCTGGGCGCCGTGGGGGCGGCCGTCCAGCGCAAATGCACGATCAATATTGACCATCACCTCAGCAACACCCGCTATGGCGACCTCAATTGGATTTCCGCGCGCGAGGCCTCGACCGGCGAATTAATCTTCCGCCTCATGCAAGCCGCCCGCTGGCCCATCACGCCGGCCATCGCCGATTGCCTCTTCACGGCGGTTTCCACGGACACTGGCTCCTTCCAATATCCGACCGTCAAGCCGGTCACGTATCACACGGCTGGCGAACTGGTCAAATTGGGGGCGCATGTGGAGACGATTTGCCACGAGGTCTATCAATCATTTTCCCTTTCGCGCGTCCGCCTGCTCAAGCATCTCTACAGCCATTTTCATTTGACGCACCGCGACCAGATCGCCTACCTGTGGCTCAAGAAAAAGGACTTTGCCCGCACCGGCGCCGATCGCAGCGACACTGAGGGGCTGATTGACCATATCCGCGCGATCGAACCGGTGGTGGTGGCGGCCATTTTCGAGGAAGTGGAGCCGGACTCAGTCCGCGTCAGCCTGCGCTCCAAATCGCCGCGCGTGGATGTCAATAAGATCGCCAGCCAATTTGGCGGCGGCGGGCACATCGCGGCCGCGGGCGCGCGCGTCGCGGGCCGGCCCCTTTCGGTCCAGCGCCGCATCATCGCCAGCATCAGGAAAGCCCTCGACGCCCATTGATCCATGCGCACTTTTGATCCATTTGACGGAGCCGTTCTGATTGACAAACCGGCCGGGCCGACCTCGCACGATGTCGTCGATGCCGTGCGCCGGGCTTTTCGCATCGAGAAGACCGGCCATTGCGGCACGCTCGATCCGAACGCCACCGGCCTGCTCATCCTCGTGCTGGGCAAAGCCACCAAGCTGTCCGAAAAGCTGATGTCCGACGACAAGGTTTATGAGGGCACAATCAAGTTTGGCGAGACGACGGACAGTTACGACGCCGACGGCGAATTGGTTTCGTCGCTGCCCGTCCCTCCGATGACATTGGAGGAATTGAACGAAGGCGCGAAGTTTTTTCAAGGCGACCAAATGCAAATGCCGCCCATGGTTTCCGCTGTCAAGATCAAGGGCGTGCCGCTTTACAAAATGGCGCGGAAGGGAATCGAAGTCGAACGCAAGCCGCGGCTGATTCACATCTACGATTTCCGGTTCTCCAAATACGAGGAGCCGATTGGCTTTTTCAGGGCGGCCTGCACCAAGGGCACTTACGTGCGCGCGCTGGCGCATGAGTTGGGGCAAAAGCTCGGCTGCGGCGCCCACTTGGCCACGCTGCGCCGCGTTGCTTCGGGCAATTACGACGTTCAGGACGCACTGCCTTTTGAGGACGTCCTCAAACTAAGCGCCAGCGACTTTCAACAGCGAGTCATCCCCTTCTTGAAGCTGGCCGCCCTAGTGAGCCTGCCCCCGGGATGAAGGTCATCTCCGACGCCGCCGATTTGAATCCCGGCCCGCGCTCCGTGTGCGCCGCCATCGGCGTTTTCGACGGAGTTCATCTCGGCCACCAGCACGTGCTTCGCCAAACCATCGCGGAGGCCGAGCGGCATGGCGCCGTCGCAGCCGCCGTCACTTTCGACCGCCACCCGAACGCGGTCGTCGCACCCGCCCACGTGCCGCCGCTGATTTATCCGCTGGACAAAAAGCTGGAAGTCATCGCCTCGTGCGGAGTGGAGGCGGCCTGCGTGATTCGATTTGACAAAGCCTTCAGCCAAATTCCTGGCGAGCAATTCATCCGCGATCTCGCGCGCGATTTCCGTCAAATACAAAGCATCTGTGTCGGCGCTGAATTCGGGTTTGGAGCGCATCGCTCCGGCAACGTGGCCTTGATGGAAAAGCTGGGCGCGGAGCTTGGCTTCGCGGTCCACGCTTTGCGCGACGTGGAGCTGGACGGCCAATCCGTCAGCAGCACGCGCATTCGCGATGCCATTCGCGCGGGGGATTTTGGGCTGGCAAGCCGGATGCTGGCCCGCCCTTACGTCCTGCGCGGCGCGGTCATTCAGGGCGAACACCTCGGGCGGAAGCTGGGCTTCCCGACCGCCAATCTCGATGTCACGGGCTTGGTCACGCCGCCATTGGGCGTGTACGCGGCCATGGCGGACATGGGCGCGTCGCAATTCCGGGCCGCTGTCAACATTGGCCATCGTCCGACCATCCACTCAGCGGATCCACAACTGCACGTCGAAGCGCACCTGCTCGACTTTGAAGGAGACTTGTACGGCAAGGCATTAGAATTGACGTTCGTCAAAAAGCTGCGGGACGAAAAGAAGTTCCCGGACTTGGCTGCCCTCCGCGCGCAGATCGCCAGCGACGTTGAGCGGGCGCGGAAAGAAAATCCAATTTGACACCGGGGCCAAGTCCGCGAAAGATAAGAGGGTGCGCCAGCGTAGCTCAGTTGGTTAGAGCGTGGGACTCATAAGCCCGAGGTCACTGGTTCGACTCCAGTCGCTGGCACCATTTCAGAACGTCATGCGGGATACGCACAACAACTCCGCGCGCTGGCTCAATCGCACGGTCTTGGGCATCGGACTCGCTTCGCTTCTGTGCGATTGGTCGCAGGAAACCGCCACCGCCATTCTGCCCGCCTTTCTGGCGACAATGGGCGCGGCGGCCGCGTGGCTGGGAGTGATCGAAGGCGTCTCGGACGGAGTGTCCTGCTTCACCAAAATCGGTTCCGGCTATTTTACTGACAAGCTCCCGCGCCGCAAACCTGTGGCGGTCATCGGCTATCTGGTGACGGCGCTGGGAACGGCTTCCTTCAGCTTGGCGGCGGCGGCGTGGAACGTCTTGCTGGCGCGGTCGCTGGCCTGCCTGGGCCGCGGCGCCCGCACTCCCGTGCGCAAAGCCCTGCTGGCGGGAGCGGTCACCAGGGAAACCTACGGGCGCGCCTTCGGGTTTGAACGCATGATGGACACGGCGGGCGCCATCGCGGGGCCGGTCACGGCGTTTGTCTTGTTGACGGTATTTCACCGCTCTTATTCCACGGTCTTCGCTTTGACGCTCATTCCGGGCCTGGCGGCGGCGGCGGTCATAGCGTTTGCTGTCAAAGAGAAATCCAGGGCGCCCGTGCCGCACATTTCTCTGGGCGCGCGGTGGCGCCTGCTGCCGCCGGCCTACCGGCGGTTCCTGGCGGCAGTCGGGCTGTTTGGGGCGGGGGATTGCGCGCCCACGCTCTTCATCCTGCTGGCGGTGCAAAGGCTCGCGCCCGCGCACGGAACCGCCAAGGCGGCCAGCATCGCCGTAGCGCTCTACGTGGTTCGCAATATAGTTTACTCAATTTGCGCGCTGGCGGCGGGCCGCCTGGCGGACCGGATGGCCAAGACCCGTTTGCTGGCGGCCGGGTTCTTTTTGGCGGCGGTGATGGCGGTTGGGATCATCGCGCTGCCGGCGGCGGTTTGGGCGCTGGTCCTGATCTTCGTCCTGGCGGGAGTCTATGTGGCAATGGTGGAAACGCTGGAGGATTCCCTGTGCGCCGAGTTGGCGGACGAAGCCCACCATGGCCTGGCCTTTGGCGTCCTGGCCGCCGTGAACGGGGCGGGAGATTTTGTGTCAAGTATAATTGTTGGCGCGCTCTGGAACGCCTTCGGGTCCCGCGCCGCCTTCGCCTATTGCGCCGTCTTGTTCATCGCCGGAGCGCTGCTGGCCGCGCGCATTCAAACTCAATCCTCCAGCGGCGGAACGGATTGAAGGCTTGGGGCGTTGGTGCCATACTTCTGCACTTCTTTGGCCCGCTTTTCCGCGTCTTTCTTCTCTTTCTTGGCGCGTGATTTGGCGTCTTTCAGCATCTCGTCTTCGATCTTCTGGTAGCGACCCTTCTCTTCATTGCGAAGCTGCCACTCGCCCTGCTTGATTCCAGCCAGCTTGTTGCGTTCCCTCGTGGCCACGTCGGCGGCGATCTGGGGCGTCGGCAAGACCGTCGGGCGCAACAGCATGACCAACTCCTGGCGGCTGGTGGAAGAGAGCCGGCCTTTGAAAAGGTTGCCCAGCAATGGAACATTCATCAGCCACGGCACGCCGGCGTCGGTGACGGAAGGGTTGTCCTGAATGAATCCGCCCAGCATGATCGTTTCGCCGTCTTTGACCGCCACCTTGGCCCCGGCCTGCTGTTTGCTGGTGATGGGGACATCCGTGCCATTGATGGGCGTTTCGCCGATGATGCCTTCGACATCCACTTGAATGTCCATGACGACGAGGCCGTCCGGATTGATGAGCGGGAGTATCTGCAAGTGAATGCCGACCTCCAACTGGCTGTATTGCGAGCTTGGGCCGGCGGAGTAGCCATAATTGTAGGAGCCGGTGATGTAAGGCACCGTCTTGCCAATAAACATATCGGCTGGCACGGCGTGCGACGTTTGAATGCGGGGGCGCGAGAGAATGATCGACCGGCTGTCGCTGGCGGCGGCTTCCATGACGACGTTGAGGTCATCCCCGAATTTGGCAAAGTAACTGAACCCGGAGGGAAGGTTGGCGAGAGTCGAGCCAGCCACGCTGGCCACGCCGCCGGCGTTGGTGGAGGAAGTGCCGCTGAGGAAACCCGAGGCGTTTTGCAAGTTTTGCAGGCCGCCCGCGCCGGTGACCGTGCTGCCGCCCTGCCTTTGGGAGAGATAGCTGATTTCAGTGTTCAACGAACTGCCCAGGTCCACTTCCATGATGATCGCGTCGATGAGCACCTGTTGCAGAACGACATCGAGCTTGTCGATGATGTTGGTGATCATCTTCATGTCCTCGTCATTGGCAAAGACGAGGAGGGAATTGGTGCGCTCATCGGCAATAATCTTGGTCTGGCCAAAGAGTTGGAAGGTGCCGGCGTTGGCCGCGTTGGAGACGATGCGGTTGAGGTTGTTCTGGAATGAACTGCGGCCGCTGGTCGCGGCGGAGCCAAGAGGACTGGTTCCGACCGCCTGCCCGGAATAGCCGCCGGTAGACCCGAATCCGCCCGAGGAGCCATAGCCGCCACCCATGCCATTCATGCCATTCATGCCGTTGCCGCCGCCGCCGAAGCCGCTCCCACCGCCGCGGCTGCCGAGGCTGAAGTTGGCTCCCGAACTGCTCTTTCCAACCGAGCCGCCCGCGCCCGCGCCCAACTGGCCGAGAGCCGCCGCCATGTCAGCGGCCAGCGCGTAACGGATGGGGATGATGTGGGGCTTGATAATCAAGGGTGTCACGATGTCAATCTTTTTGACCATTTCCACCATGCGGGCCACGTTTTCGGCATAATCGCGCAGGATGAGCGTCTGAGTGCTGGGGAGGGCGATGATGCTATCCGGCATGCGGGAAAATGGCTTGAGGACGTCGGAAATGTCCTTGATGTCCGTATATTTGACCTGGACAATTTGCGTCACCATTTTGCCGGACTCCGGGATGCCGCTGGCATTGGTGCTAATCGCCCCGCCTTCATGCGGCGCCTGCGCCTCGGTCGAAACCTTGGCAAATTTTTCCCCGATGTTGACAATGGTGATGCCATTCATGCCGAGGATTGTTTCCAGCGCCTGGATGGCCTCGGTTCGGGTCAGCTTGTTTTCGGTCTTGAGAGTAATGGTGGCATCCTTGGGAACGGCGCCCTGGCCGCTGTTGGCGCGGAGGATGGTGCGGCCGACCAAATCCGCATACACATCCAGCAACTGCTCCACTGGCACGCCGGGAAAATTGTAGGTGATGTCCGCCGGTTCGTTGGTGTTGGCGGTTGCGGCCGCGGGAGCGGGACCGTTGGAAGAAGCAGCGGGGGCGGCCGGTTTGGGAAAGGCGGGAAACTTGGGCGAAACGGCCGGGCCGGTGGCGGGAGCAGGAGCGAGACCCGGCGCATTGGGCGCCAATCTTGGAGTGGTGGCCGAAGGAACGCCGGACCGATGCTCCGGCTGGACGTTGCGCGGCGGCAACTGAACCTGGACACTTTGCCAGCCGCCATCGAGATTCGGGTCGGACAGCGCGGCCCGCCCGATCACCAGCGGCAAGAGCAGAAGCAAAGGCATGAAACGTTTAAGGTTCATAATGGATTATTGCGGCACTGCCGGTTGAGCCGGAGCGCGGTTGGGCTTGGTCATGGGCCTGTTGGGCAACTCAAGATTTGACTTCGGCGGCCCCTGCCGCGGCCTGTTGGCCCCTGGCGCGTTGGGGACGAGACGAATCTGTTTGTTGGCGGGCGCGGCCGCGGGGCCGGCGGGAGGCTTATTGCCGCGGGCTTGAGCCGCCGGGGGCGGGCGGGTTCCTGGAATTGGCTTGGCCGGGGCAGCGGCGGCCGGCGCGCTCTTGGCATAATTGCCTGTCAATGTAATTGTTCCCTTGAGCGCGTAGCGGTTGGCATCGGCGGGCTGGAGATCGAGCCGGGAGACGCGGATCATGGCGGGGTCCAGGCCCATGTTGTAGAGGAAATTGACCAGGTTTGATTCCTGGGTTTGGACGGTAATGGCGGTGGAAAGCTCCTCAAAAAATTCATTCGTCTTGACGGACCCGGGGCTGAATTGCTGGACATAGACGCCCGTCTTGCGCTCCTCGTCCCGGATGGTTTTGTCCAATTGGTTCTGGGGATCGACGGCATGCTCCTCCACGTGGCCGCCTTCCAATTGCGAATACTTGACCACCAGCGCATGGGTGCCGGTGGCGGGCGCCAGGTCATTTTGAATGGCCCTGTTGTCGTTGGCGATGGTCCTGCGCATTTCCTCCAATTGGTTATTGATCTTGCCCCACTCGCCAAAATGCGGCCATACGAACATCAAGTTGAGCACGAAAATCATGACCAGAAAAATGATGACCATGACGCGGCGCTCCTGCGGGGTCAAATTAAGCTGGCTCAGGAAGTTATTCATTGGGAGAGGCATTGAGCTGGCAGGTGAAGCGCCATTCCACCTTGTCGCCATTGACTCTGATCGGCGGCGAACTGACCTCGCTGAAAAGAAGCTGGCCCGGCTTGTTCGTATTGGGGATGTGCCTCAGTTCCTCGTTGAAGTTGAACAGAGCTTCCTGATCCTCCGAGGTGATGGTGCCCCGGAGTTCGAGTTTTTGGCGCTCGAAGTAGAAGTCGTCAATGGTCCCGGTTTCGGGCAGATGCTCGGCCACAGCCTTCCAACAGTCCAGGGCCAGGAATTTGAGATCAGAGCGTTCCCGAAGGATGTCCAATTGTTTGATGTCTTTGATGGCATTGGTATAGCTGTTGCCAATGCTGGCGAGGTCGTGCTTGACGTGGTCAAACTTCATTTTCAAGGCGTACAACGCGCCAAAGTAAATCAGCACGCCCACGACATAGAGGCCCAGCACGGCAAAAATGCCGCGCATCCAAAGTCCGTCCACGAATTGCTGGCGGTAACGCTTGGAAAACTCCGGCGGCAACAAGTTGGTGGAGGAATCCTGGGCGCTGCGCTGAATGCTCCGGGCCACCAATTTCGCCTCCCCCGGCGGAGCGATCACGTTCAGCTCCTCGCCGGAGTCCCGAAAGACCGGCTCCCAAAACCGGGCTTCCTGGGAGTTGGCGACCAGGTGAATTTTTGGCGCGCTGGTCAGCCAGCCTTCCAACTCACCGGCCCAGGCGATTTGCTCGATTTGCGTGCGCAATTGCGGGCCGCGTTCCTCGCCGGGCGGAAGCGTGACCAGGGTGAGGTTCTGAATCGCGCCCCCGTACCACCATGCTACCAAGGCCGGTTCGCCGGGCGCGCCGGGCACGATCCATACGCCTTCCTCGTTGATGTCCACCAACAACAATTGGTCCAAGCCGGGCGCTTCCAGGCGGTCGGCCATAAAGCCCTGCGCCTCCAAGCGCCCCAAAAATTCTTCGACCGCGCTGCGGGCCGCGATGATCACGATGACCGTTTGCAGCGCGTCAGGCTTGCCTTCCGGCCGCGGCATCATGTAAACGCTCCAAACCACATGCGTGACCGGCAAAGGCGAGAGCTTTTCCATTTGCAGCTCCACCATTTGCATGATGTCGGCGCGCTCGCTGGCAGGCAGGTGAACCGCACGCAGAAAGACTTTGTCGGCGGGGAGCCAGGCGACGTTGAGCTTGGCGCGGAAAAGGGTGTGCCAATCCTTGCCCACCAGGCCTCCGGGCAGCGGATCGGTGGAAAGCAGGGCTTTTTCGGACTGGACCGAAAAGCCGTCACCGCTGGCGGAAAGCTGCCAAAGGCGGCGGCCGGCAGCGGTGGCGTGCAACAGATTGGCGGATTGCCAGCGCGCCATCAGGAACCTTTCACCCAGGCCGGCTGTTTGGCGTCCTCAATCATGATTGCAAGTGTTCCTCGGTTTGAGTGACGCGCAGCACTTCCTCAATCGTCGTCTTGGCGGCTTTGACTTTCTTCCAGCCATCGTTGCGCAGCGTTCTCATGCCGTTTTCCATGGCCTTGGAGGCAATGACCGAGGAGTTGGCGCGGGTCATGATGAGCGAGCGGATTTCTTCATCCATGAAGAGCAACTCGTAAATGCCCATGCGTCCCTGGTAGCCCAGTTGGCGGCAATCCTCGCAGCCGCCGCCCTTCCAAAACTTGCTGATGTCGATTTCGTTTTCCGGGAACCCGATGCGCTTGAGATAAGCGCGCTCGACTTTTTGCTCAATGACACACTTGGGGCAAATCGTGCGGACGAGGCGCTGGGCCAGCACCGCCTCCACGGAAGAAGCGACCAGGAACGGCTCGATGCCCATGTCGATCAAGCGGGTAAAGGCGCTGGGGGCGTCGTTGGTGTGCAGGGTGCTGAAGACCAAGTGGCCCGTCAGAGCGGCGCGGATGGCAATTTCCGCCGTTTCCAAGTCGCGGATTTCCCCGACCATGATGACGTTGGGGTCCTGGCGCAAAATGTGGCGCAGGCCCATCGCGAAAGTCAGCCCGATGTCCGACCGCACCGCGATTTGGTTGATGCCCTTAAGCTCATATTCAACCGGCTCCTCAATGGTGATGATTCGCTTGGTGATTGAATTGATGGTGCTGAGAAAGGCGTAGAGCGAAGTTGATTTGCCCGAACCGGTCGGCCCGGTGACCAGGAAAATGCCGTGCGGCTTGATAATGATTTCGCGAATGCGCGATTCTTCGGCCGGGTCGAAGCCCAGCTTGTCGAGGCTCAGGAAAATCTTGCCGCGCGTGAGGAGCCGGAGGGAGACGCTTTCGCCATAGACGGTGGGGACGGTGGAAACGCGGATGTCGATTTCCTCCCCTTTGATGCGCACGTTGATGCGTCCGTCCTGAGGGAGGCGCTTCTCGGCGATGTTCATGCCGGACATGACTTTGATGCGCGAAATAAGCGAAGCCTGGTAACGCTTCAACTGCGGCGGCATGGGGGTCTGGTGCAGGATGCCGTCAATGCGGTAGCGGATGCGCAACTCATCCTCGGCCGGCTCGAAGTGGATGTCCGTCGCGCGGTCTTTGAACGCTTCCCAGATGATCTGGTTGACAAATTTGATGACGCTGGCCTCCTGGTTGTCCTCCGTGATCTCGCGGTCATCGACCAGCAATTCCAGCGGCTCATCCTCCTTGGCGATTTCGTCCAGCGTCTCGGCGCCGACGCCGTAAAACTTCTTGAGGGACTTCTCGATTTCCGTCCGGGTGGTCAGCGCGAAGTTGACCGGCACGCGGGCGTCAAATTGGACGGCGCTGAGCATGGCGGCATCGAACGGGTTGCTGACGGCGACCTGCAACTGGCCTTTCTCGAACTGAATGGGCAGGACGAAGTATTGGAAAGCGACCTTGGTGGAAAGGCGTTTGCGAGCTTCCTGGGAAACCTCGATTTTGGCCAGGTCTATGAACGGCCAGCCCAGGGCCACGGCAAGTTGTTGGAGGAAAGCCTCTTCCGTAAATCCCTTCTCGCGGGCGATGAAGGCAAGCAAGGTCTCCTGCGAGCCGCTTTCAGCCGCCATGCGCCACGATTTAACCCATTCCTCAAACTGCCGTATGGTCGCCAGATTGTGCTTCTCCAGCAACGTCTTAATTGATGCAATAGCCATTACTCAGTATTCCAGACATTGAAACAAAGCACGATACAAAAAGTTTCGGCGAGTTCAACGATTATTGGGCAGGCGCGCGGGAATGAACCGCCTGCCACCACGACCGCGGCCCCGGCCGCTTTTGGGGGTTCAATAACGCATGTCCGCCACCGTCCGCCCGGCCGGGATGAACGGCATGACGTGTTCGGTGTAGGGGCAGATCACGTCCAGCAGGTAAGGCTGGTCGGAATCGAGCATCTCCTGCATGGCCCGGCGCAAATCCTTCTTGTACATGACACGTTGGGCGGGGACATTGAAGCCGCGGGCCATGGTCACGTAATCGGGATAAATCTGCCGCCGGTGCTCCGGGTCGCCCAAATAGGTGTGGCCGCGGTTGCCGGCGTAAAAATTGTCCTCCCACTGCACAACCATCCCCAGATGCTGGTTGTTCAGGATAAGAGCCTTGGCCGCGATTTTTTCAATGTGCGCGGTGGCCAGTTCCTGGACGTTCATCAGGAAGGAGCCATCGCCATCGATATCGACCACCTGTTTGTTGGGGTACGCCACTTTGGCGCCCAAGGCGGCCGGATAGCCGAAACCCATCGCGCCCAGGCCGGCGCTGGTGAGAAGCTGGCGCGGGGAGGAGAATTTATAGTATTGACCAGTCCACATTTGGTGCTGGCCCACGCCCGTGGTGATGATGGCCTCGCCCTTGGTCAATTCATAGAGGGTCTCAATGGCCATTTGCGGCAGGATCACTTCACTCTCCCGGCCCTGCAAATGGTCGCGCATGTGCTCGGAGCGGATGACCTCCTCGTTCACGCCGTAACGGAAGGGAGCGCGCGACTTCCACTCTTCGATTTGCTTGTGCCATCCGGTGAAGGATTTGCGGATTGGGCGGCGGCGGATCATCTCATTGAGCCGGCGCAAGGCGTAGCGAATGTCGCTTTGGATGGCCAGTTGGACTTTCCGGTTTTTGTTGTGCTCGGATTGATCGATGTCAATATGAACAATGGTGCCGGTTTTGCAAAATTCATCCACTTTGCCCGTGACGCGATCGTCAAAACGCACGCCGAAGGCCAGGAGCAGATCGGCCCCGGCCTTGAGTTGGACGGACGGATCGGCCGGGTTTTTGCGGCGCTCATATTCGCCGCTGACGGCCCAATTGGCGAAGGCAGCCCCGTGCATGCCGAGCCAGCGCAAGGAAAGCGGCGCCGTTTCAGGATACGCGCCGCAGCCCATGATGGTGGTCGTGACGGGGATTTGGGTGGCATCGACAAACCGCCGCAACTCCCCGGCCGCCTCAGCCGTGATGATGCCGCCGCCGGCGTAGATGACGGGGCGCTCGGCCTTTTCGATCAATCCGATGATTTCGTTCAGCGCCAGGTCGTCGGCCTGCTGTTCCGGGTTGTAGCCGCGAAGGGAAACTTCCGCCGGCCAGACAGGTTGGGTGTGGGATTGCTGGAGATTCTTGGGAAAATCAACGACGACCGGGCCGGGCCGGCCGGTGCGGGCCACGTAAAAGGCCTCTTTGACCACGCGCGGGATGTCCTTGATGTCGGTGATGAGATAGCTATGTTTGACAACCGGCAGGGTCATGCCGAAAAAATCGGTTTCCTGGAAGGCGCCCTTGCCGATCATGGCCTGGGGCACCTGGCCCGTGATGGCGACCAGCGGAACGGAATCCATGTAAGCATCGGCGATGGCGGTGACGAGATTGGTGGCGCCGGGGCCGCTTGTGGCCATGCAAACGCCGGGCCGCCCGGTGGCGCGGGCGTAACCCTCGGCCGCGAAGGAGCCGCCTTGTTCGTGGCGCGGCAGAATCGTGCGGATGGTCGAGCGCGTCAGCGCCTGGTGAATTTCCATGCTGGCCCCGCCGGGGTAGGCAAAAACGCACTCCACCCCTTCCCGTTCGAGTGCGCGGACCAGAATATCGCTGCCTGCCATGCGGGGGCCGATTTCCAATTTGGGGGCTGCCTTCTGTTTTGCGCGTGTTTTCGTATTCATTTTTTTACTGGCTGGCGGGCGGGGCCGAATAAAAAGGGCCACGGCCGGTTGCAGCCGTGGATTTCAAGTCTTGTTAAACGCGACAATTCTCCACGGCGCACTCGCCTGTAACGACGACGGCGCCCAGCAGAATGATTCGCGGAGCTTTTCCAAGCATGGAAAAACATTAGCTCCCGCCTCCCAGCCGGTCAAGCGCGAAAAAAGGATTGGAAATGGGCTTGGCGCAGCTCATCGGTTCGGAATTCTTTTTGAAAGTGGCCTGTTCAACCGTAATTAACCGTATTTAGGCGCACCTATCCCCAGTCTTTTGCGGTTGCGGAACGGAATGCCTGGCGCGGATTAAACGGGTCTCGCGGCGCTCGTCCGTCCTGAAGCGCCTTTTTTCTCGAAGGCGGCTTGTGCCGCCTTGTGCGGCCTTGTTTTGCTGGGGCTTGGTTTCGGGAGAGCGAAGCGCGGAGACGCTCGGAAAGGATTTGGCCGCAAAGAAGCAAAAGGCGCAAAAACTGCGGCAGCCGTTTGCCGTGTGATTTTTGGCGCGGGCTGGCGGGCCAACTTGTCTGCTTTGGCGGAATAAATGGAACTTGCGGCGCCCGTCCGTCCCGAAGGGCGGCATTTTGGCTTGTAATGGCTTGTTTTGCGTTGTTTTGGTGTTCCCGATATAAGCGGGTCGCGCGGCGCCCGATCGCCCGAAGGAGCGCGTCTTCGCTTTCTGAACAATTTTGGATGTTCACGCGGGAATTGTGACAGAAACACCAAAAGCACAAAAACCTACGGTAGTGTTTTGCGGCGATTTTTTTGAAAGGGATGGCCTCGGCGGAAATCGCTGAGGGTCAACGACTTGTGCAATGATAATCCATTAAAAAGTGAAAAAGGCGTTGCGAAAGTGTCATTTTTCCCCCGCGGCGCCATGGTTTTTCTGCAAAAACGGGCGATTTCTCGATCCCTATTTTTGCAAGTGACTGGCATTGTGGATGTTAGCAAAACTCAAAAATATAACCAGTGAGCCGCGGACCCATGCCTTGCGGTCGTTTTTATGCGGCCTCGGACGTTGACGGCGGCGCGATTTGCGGTAATGTGCTGCTGCCTCCTGCCATTTCAAGCAACGTCCTTCAGTTCCAAATCATGGCCCAGACGAACGCAACTTACACGGTGCAATACACCACGAACCTCACCCCTTCGGTGACTTGGCAGACCGTGGAGACCATTAACGGCAGTGCCGGCGGCGTACTGCAAATCAACGATTCTCCGCCCACCAACACCTCGCGTTTTTACCGCATCGGAGCGCAGTGACATTCCGCAAGGCCCGCGGCACGCGTATTATTTCCTCTTGACTGGGTGTCGTTCATCCTGGGGCGGGCGCCGTTTCGAGGGGAAGGGAGACGCGCACGAGGCCGGGGACGCCGGGGCGCGGGGGCGGGACTTCCACCCGGCCGCCATGAGTCTGCATGATTTTATTGGTGATAGTCAGGCCCAGGCCCAGGCCCACTTTGCGCGTGGTGAAAAAAGGCTCGGCCGCCTTGTCAGCCGCCTCGGCGGAGAAACCCGTCCCGCTGTCCTGCACCTCGATCTGCACCCAGCGCAAGCCGTTGGAGTCGGTGTCCGTTCGCGTCCGCACCTGCACCTGGCAGGGGGATTGGCTGGCTTGGAGGGCGTTGAGAATGATCTCGGCGAAGGCGTGCTGAAGCCCCTGGCGGTCGCACGTGATGGCCAGCGGCTCTTCCGAAGATTCATATTGCAACAGGACCGAGGCGGAAGGGTGATACGCGCGGGCATCGCGGAAGGCGTCCTCAATTAGCCGCCGGACCGGGACCGGCTCGATTTTGTTGACATGATCGCGGGCCAGGAAGCGCATTTGATCGACCAGACGCCCCACGCGCTTGACGCCGGCCTCCATGGCCCGGGCCAGCGAGGCCTGGAAATCCGGGTCGGACGCGCGCTCGTGCAAAAGCTGCTGATGGGTGGAAATGGGCACGATGGTGTTGCCGATCTCATGCGCGAGGCGCCCGGCCATTTGTTTGACGAGGCGGAGGTTGGCGGTCTCGATTTCCAATTGGCGAAGGCGGTCGGCGGCGGTGCAATCCTCCACCACGAGCAAGGCCGCCGTCGGGGCCGAAGCGTTCCCCTTGCGGAACGGAGTAATGGAAATCTGAAAGGTCTGGCCGAGGGCCGCCGCGGAGTGATGCTTGTATTGGGCCACCGGCTGGCCTGTCTTGAGCACCGTAAAAACCTTGCCGCCGATCACTCGCGGAAGGTCGTTGAAATCGAAGGCGCCGGCGGGGCGGTTGGGGCGCGGGAAAAAGGACTTCGCCATCTCGTTGGCGTGCAGGACGGCCAGCTCAGGCCCAATGACGACGCAGCCGGCCTTAATATGATTGACTATGTCCAGCATCATTTCCTGGCGGGCGGAGACTTGTTCGTGGCGCCAGGCATTTTTGATGGCCAGGCCCAATTGTTCGAGCAGGTGGAAGATCAGGGCCAGTTCGTCGCTGGTCATCGGTTCGCCCGTGATGCGTTCATCGAGCATGGCCACGCCGATGAGAGATTCCCGGTCCAGCACCGGGATGGCCACGCGCACGCCCAACACGTCGAATTCGCGCGCCATGCGCGGATCGCTCTCGACCTCCGGGCTTTCGCGGCGGAGGACGCGGCCCGAACGGAAAATATAGCCGCCCACGCCCGCCTCCAGCGAAAGTTCAAAATGTTCCAAGACGGCGGGTGAAAGTCCCAGGGCGCAGGCGGAAGCCAGCCTTTGCGAAGCGCCCCCAGGCTGCGCCGCGCTGGATGTGACAGGCGATGGCCGCAGAAAAATCGCGGCGCGGTTCAGCCCGAGGATTTCCCGCAACAGCCGCAAAAACTCCTGGAGAAGAAACTCCGTGGAAAGGCTGTGGCCGAGGATGGAGGCGGAGTTGCGCAGCAATTGGAGCATGCGCGCGGGCACGGGCGGATCGTCCGAAGCGGGTTTGTCCGCCGAGCGCGGACGCGGCGCCGGCGGCGCCTTTTCCTCGTCGGCCGGGCGGGCCGCGAGCAACCGGTCCAGCAGCGAATTGAGCAGCCGCCCGCGGACGGGTTTGCTGAGAATATGGCTGACACCCAGCAAGTAGGCCTCTTCTTCCCATTTCCAATGGGCATCGGAAGCGAAAAGAATCACCGGGCAGCGCGGCAACAGCAGGCGCAATTTTTCAATCTCGCGGATTGGCTCGATCGTCGTCAGGTCGGTGTCAAATATGCAAATATCGAATGAGGCGCCGGTCAAACGCAGGACGTCTTCGTGGAAGCCATCGTCCTCGATCACACGGTATCGCGACGGATCGACCGCGGCCCGGATTGCCGCCGCGAGTCCGGTGTTTGGGGCGATAACGAACAGCGTTCTCATGCCGGGACCATGTTCGGACGCGGGCCGCCCGGCGGGGCGGGAGAACTCTGTCCGCTCAATCGGCTGGGCAAATCGATCTGGACGGTCGTGCCTTCGCTTTCCTTGCTGGTGATGCTCAGGTTGCCGCCATGCAGGTGGACGATTTTGCGCGCTATGGCCAGCCCAAGCCCAAAACCGCGCTTTCCATCTCCGGTATTTTTGGTCGTGAAATAGGGCGTGAAGACGCGCTGAAGGTTTTCCGCGCTGATGCCTTCGCCGCGGTCGATGACGCGCAGCCGGCGCCACTCGCGATTGGGTTCGGTTTTGGGCAAAGGCGAGAGGCGCACTTCGACGTCGGACCCGGGCCGCGAGGCGTCGATCGCGTTGGAAAGGAGATTGCAAAGGAGGCGCTTGATGAGCACGCCGTCCATCTCCATCGCAACGTCCGACGGCCCGGCGAAGGCGACGCGGACGCATTTCGCATCCGCGGAAGGCTGGACCAGGGCAATGGCTTCGCGCGCCATTTGGTCGATGAAACCCGGCTGCCCGTGCAGCTTGGCCGAGCGGGAGAAGAACAGCGCTTCATTGACATAAGAGCGAACGGTTTCGAGGTTGCGCAAGGACATGGGCAGGAGCTGGTCGATGGTTTCCTGGTTCAAATGCGATTCGCTGCACAACTGCAACAGTGTTTGCACCGGTGTCAATAAATTATTCAGGTCATGCGCCAATCCGCGCGACATCCGGCCCAGCAAGTCCTGCTCATGCACGACTTGCAATTGCTGGCGCAGCCGAATCTGGTTCAAGACGAGGCCCAGGCTGGAGGAAAGGTCGCCCAGCAGCCGGAGATCGTGCGGGGTGAACATTTCGTCGCTGGATTTTTGTCCGAGCAACATCAGGCCGATCAGATCGTTTCCCACCATGAACGGAAAACAGAAAGCCGCCTCGAAGGGCTTCAATTGCGCGCGCGCCTCGCGCTTCATGAGCATCGAATGCGCGGTATCGGCGATGACTGAGCAGGCCAGCCATTTGGCCCGCGTCTGCTGAAAATAACGAAAGACCGGGGAATCCACCTGCAAATCCGCCGCCGGCGGTTCGGGGCGCGGCGGGTGGCAGTGAAAGACCTTGAATCCGCGCGTGGTGTCATCCAGCAGGATGATCTGGTAGCTGCGCATTCTCATCGTGCCAGCCAGCAGGTCCTCCAGTTCCTGCATCAGAAACTGAGGGTCGGGAAACGAGCGCATGGTCTGGATCAGATTCCGCACTTGGGCGTGGTACTCAAAGCGGTCTCCCAAAATATGCCGCTCCAATTTGTCGTCGCTGTCTTTGCCAAAAAACTGGGGAAAGAAAAAGGACGCGACCAGCGCGCTGGCCAGTAAAATCAGGAGAGCGGCGACGAATGAGTATTTGGTAAAGAGGCCTGGCACAAATTCCGAAACGGCCAGCAGAAATAGAAAACCGACCAGCATCATAAACGACAGCCGCACCATTTGCGCGGCCAGGCGGCTCAGGACCACGTGGATGTCAAGCAGCCGATGCTGCAAGACGCTGTAACCGATGATCAACACGTAGAAAATGGCCGCGAAACTGCCGAGCGGAAAGAATTTAACATGGGTCAGCGGATAGGTGTCATGGCCCATGATCGGCATCAGGTCATTGGTGCCAAAGACGGCCAGCCCAACGCACGCGGCCAGCATGGCCCGCAGGCGCTTCCGCTGCATCGCCGGGGCGCCGCGTTGTTTGCCGTAAAGAAAGACGAGCAGAAAGACCCCGACCGCAGCGTAAACGAAGCTAAACGCGTAAAATCCCGGACCGGGAACCGACCAATAACCGACCGGCAGAAGATGCACCCCCGTGATAAACTTGTTAAAGAAAAGGCTGGCCGCAAATCCAGTCACGACCAGATACAACGCTGGCGCCACCCACCCCGCGCGCACTTGCGCGATGATCACGCACAAATGGAAGATAATGGCCGGGATAAAAATGACCCCCAACTGCAAAACCTTGGCCCACACAAAAGCTTCCCGCGGCCCAATGTCCCGGCTCAAATTGTACACGCCCAAATTCCACAATGTCGCCGCGATTCCCCAAGCCAGATAAATCTGGTGGAGCTTGGAGCGGCAATCCCGCGTCAAAACGACCAGCGTCAAAATCGCATTGACCGCGACGGCCGTGAGGGCCGTGATTTGAATGACATCCAGGCGAGTCATGAATATTTCTTCAGCGCAAGGCAGGCATAGCGCCCGCCAAAGCCCGCGCTCAAATTCAACGCCACTTTCACCGGATAGGAGCGGGCCTGGCCGGGCACATAGTCAAGGTCACAGCTCGGATCCGGCTCCCGCAAATTGATCGTCGGAGGGATTTCCTGGCGCACGATGGAGAGCGCGCAAATCATCGTTTCCAGCGCGCCCGAAGCGCCCATCAAATGTCCAGTGACTGGTTTGGTGGCGCTGATGGCAAGCTGACGCGCATGGTCCCGAAAAACGGATTTGATGGCCCGTGTTTCAACGGGGTCGTTCAACGGCGTGGCGGAACCGTGGGCATTGATGTAATCCACCTCCGCCGGTGCGATGCGCGCGCGGTGCAGAGCCTTCTCGATGGAGCGGGCATAGCCCAAACCTTCCGGGTGCGGGTCCGTCGCATGATGGGCTTCGCAACTGTGCCCGTGTCCGCCCACCTCGGCGTAGATGCGCGCACCGCGGCCCAGCGCGTGGGATAATTCTTCCAGCACGAAAAAGGCCGATCCTTCGCCCAGGAGAAATCCATCCCGGTTGCGGTCGAAGGGGCGCATGGCGTGCTCCGGCGGGCAGGGTTGCTCGGTCATCGTGCGCAACCGGCAAAAGCCCACGTGCAGCATCTCCAGCATCTCTTCCGCGCCGCCGGCGAGGGCCACGTCGAGGTCGTCCGTTTCGATGAGGCGGGAAGCGTAGCCGATGGCGTCCGTGCTGGAAGCGCAGCCCGAACAATAAGTCACCGCGCGCCCCTGGATGCCCAGATGCAAACTGATCGTGCTGCTCCCCTCTCCGCAATAAGCCGCCACCAGATTGTAGGGATGGAGCGCGCGAAAATTGCCTTCGTTGGCGAGGTAGGTGTCGCGCGTTTTGAGCGTGCTGCCCGTGCCGCTGATGGTCGTGCCTTCGATGACTCCGACGCGGTCCGGGTCCATCGTGTCGATCTCCAGCCCGGAATCCCGCATGGCCATGGTGGCGGCCGCCATGCCGTATTGGATTGTCAAGTCGAACCGGCCCGGTTTGCGGCTCTGGACGTATTGGCAAACATCAAAATCTTTGACTTCGGCCCCGATTTTGACTGGCAGTTTGCTGGTGTCAAAACGGCTGACCAGCGCGGCCGCGCTCACGCCATCCCGCACATTGCGCCACAACGTATCGGGGTCTTTCCCGCTGGGCGAAACAACTCCCATGCCTGTAATGACGACCCGGCGGCCTGTCGGAGCGAAATTCATGAAACTGATAAGCCTCTGCCTCCTTTCGCGGCCCGGATAATGTGGAGCAAGATGCCGCGCAGGCACGCCAAAGCCGGATGGCCGGAGTGCGTCCGTTGATTGACTTTCCTGATTCTCGCGCTGTAAACCCCATGTTGCTTGAATTTCGGCAAAGCGCCAAATGGAGTCATTGATTCTCGTTATAAACAAAGGCGCGCCAACGTTCAACAGGAATTGCGCGCTTTCGTGAAATTTTTCCTGGACGAAACATTCCCGGACTCAACTGGCGAAAATCTCGTCCAATTTTTTGGAGACCTGGCTCAGGCGCTCAGGCAACTCAACTCCTTTGGGCCAGTAAGCCGGCTCGGCGGTCCCCCAGCCTTCGTAGCCGATTTCATCCAGCGCCTTCATTACGGCCGGCCAGTCGTTGTCTCCTTCCAAATACTCAACCTGGAAACCCTTCCACAGCCCTTCCTGGTCGCGCTTTTTGCGGCTGTATTCCTTGATGTGCAATTTGTGGATGCGGGGGCCGACAATGCGAATCCATTGCTCCGGCCAGCCGATGTCAATCACATTGCCTACGTCAAAATGCCAGCGGACGGCGGCGCTCTGAAATTGGTCCACGTAACGCGCCGCTTCGAGCGGACTCAGCAGGAAATGGTTCCAGACGTTTTCAAGGGCGATCTTCACGCCCAATTCCCCGGCCAATCCGAGAACCTTTTTGATCTCCTCCGCCGATCTCGTATAGGCCTGGTCGTAGGAAACCTCCTTGCTCACCACGGCCGGCACCAGCAACACCGACGACGCGCCATAAGCCTTGGCGTCGCGCAAGGACGTGGTCAAGCCGTCCAGTCCCAGCTTTCGCACGGCAGGGTCTCGGTCCGCCAGGGTCTGCGACCAATGCACCGAATCCACCACGCTGGCAATAACCAAACCCGTCGCGTCCCGCGCGTTGAGCACCTCTTTTTGGTTCATGCCGGAATCAATTTCCACTCCTTCAAAACCGGCCTGTTGAATGAGCTTGAACTTATCCAGAACAGGCATCGCGCCTGGCACGGCGCCCCACATCAACCCCTTTTTGATGGGCCGCTTGCGCGGCGCGCCGCCGGCATCGGCCAGCACTGGCAAAGCCGCCGCCGCCATCACCGAAGTCTTCAAAAACTGCCGCCGCGTAGGCAGGTTATTCCGCATCATATTGGCTCCAATGGAACCCTGTCCCGAGAAGTCCGTCAATGAACAATATGGGGCCGACATACCTTGAGTATCGGCATCAGTCGAGCCTTGACGCGATGCCAAATTCGGTTCACCGGCACCGGTCTCGGAACGCCTTATGGCATGGCGGCGGCGCGGTAGAAGTCTTGCGTGTCGGCTGGATTTACGGAAACCGTCTGGACGGTCTGAGGGCTGAAATTGGTCGCGATGGAAGTCCAGTTAATCAGATCGGTGGATTGCTGGATGACATAGGTGACATTGCTTTGGCCGGTCAGGGTGAAGTTCAACTGGCCCAGGGAGGCGGTGGGAAGGGATAAGCGCGGCAGGGTTATAGAATGGTAGACCTGAATGAATGGGACGGCAACAGTGGTGGCGCGGTTTGGGCCAGGCGGCGAATAAACGCGCCAGCCCTCAAATTGAAAGCCATCCGTCCCATACACGGTGTAGAGGTTGCCGACGTTGTCCCAAGCCACATCGAAAAACTCCAGGTTGGTGTCGCCTTCGGTGTCCGTTGTTATATTTGTCACCAAATCACCATTGGCCGCCTGAAAGATGCTTAATCCTCCATCTTGCAATGTATCGCCGGGAGGCCCATAGCCCCGGCTGGCCGCGGCCACGAGCGAGGCCGCGGGATTCACTTCCAGGCCAAAGCAATTGACCAGCGTCGAATCATCGGCGCCTACTTTCCAGATCGCGGTGGTGTCGGGAGGGCCGTTGGTTGGGGCAGCCGGAAAACACAACACTTTCGGATTCGTGTCAGAATCGGCCATGGCCAGGTTCGTGTCATTCTGCGCCCTTTGAATTGTATAAATCCTGCCGTTGGCGTCCACGGAGACGGCGTAAGGCGAAAGCGTGAGGTCTGAGTTGTTGGTCAGAGTCACATCGACCGTGCCCATGTCATTGGTGGCAGCCACGCCGTCGGAGTCGAGCATCCACGAAATGATGCCCAAGCCTGGATCGGGCTGGTTGGTTACTGTGTTGAAATCCACCATGTAAAGCTGGAGGTTCGTGCCAGCGCGATGCACACAGAGGCCGCTTAACGAGACATCGGGATAGGGATAGTTATCCGGTCTTAGCACGAAAACGCAATTGGTCGAAATTACCTGGTCGAATGACATGACGACTCCCTGCTGGCTCCAATCCTCGGCATATAATCGGTCGTCCGGGCCTACGTCCATTTTCCATGGGCTAAAGAACTTGGCGCCGCCCCACGGGTAGCCACCGGTGCTGAACAAGCCTTCGTCGCCCGGGCTGCCATCGGCATTGTATTTGAGAATGCCGGCTGCGGCGCCGCCCCCAGCCTGGCCGTTGCCGATAAAGACCCGCCCATAATAGGGGCTGTTGCTGTTTTGATTCACCGCGATGCTGGTGGGGAAGAAAACGTCGAAGTTGGTTCCGTCATCGGTGAAGTTGGTCCATTCGTCGTAGCCGGAGGAGGAGGCGGTGATGCTCAGATAATAAGCTCCGATGGGCGCGGCTCCGCCGCTGTTGTTGGCGCCATTCCAGACAATTGTGTTGAGGCCCGTGTTGGTGCCGGCCGCGCCGTTGGTGGAATTGAACGTTTTGATCACGTTCGTTCCGGAAAAAATCCGCACGAAGACGTTGGTGGCTGTGTCATTGAGAATGTAACTGATGCTCACCGGAGAACCCGGAAGCAGAATGCCGTCTTGGAGCGAACCGTTGACCTGAATATCCGTCGCATAAACATTAGCCCGTGCTGAGGCGCACAAGGAAAGGAACAATAAAAACCCCAATAACCAATGGTGGCAGCCATTCGCCTTAACTTTTACGGGCAATATCCCCTGGCCCGAATCTGCTCTTTGTCGGACGCGATTCAATACTTCATCATAAATTAGGCCAGAAAAATAGCCATTGACAGTTTTAAAAAGATATATCAATCTATCCGCATTCGTTGATGAAACGAATCTCATTCAGAGTGGTGGAGGGACTGGCCCTGTGAAACCACGGCAACCGGCGGCGGCAACGTCGCGCCAGGTGCCAATTCCAGGCCCGATGGCGCGCAAGCCGTTTCTTGGCGTCGGCGGGCAAAAAATGAGAAGAGCATGTCTTCCGAGGATTCCTCTTCTCCTGAGGAGCGGGGCTTTTGCGGCCCCTGCGCGGAGCAAACAATTATGGAAAAACATGCCGGCTTTATGAAGGCGCTCAAATGCCGCGAGTGCGGACGCGAATACGCCTTGACCGCCAACCACGTCTGCGAGTTTGATTTCGGCCCCCTGGAGGTTGTCTATGATTACGACCGCATCAAGCAATCGCTGACTCGCGCCGCCATTGAGTCCCGTCCCAAGAGCATGTGGCGGTTTCGCGAAGTGCTGCCTGTGGCCGGCGTGCCGACGGTTGGCCTGGAAGTGGGCTGCACGCCCTTAATCAAAGCCGACCGACTGGCCCGGAAACTGGGCATTCGCGAGCTATGGATCAAGAATGACACCGTCAATTATCCCACGCTATCCTTTAAGGACCGCGTGGTCAGCGTCGCTTTAAGCCGCGCCCGGGAACTCGGTTTCACGACCGTCGCCTGCGCCTCAACAGGCAACCTTGCCAATTCCGTCGCCGCCAACGCCGCCGCCGCCGGACTCAAAGCGTACGTGTTCATCCCGGCGGATCTGGAGCACAGCAAAATCTTGAATTCTCTCATTTACGCCGCGACGGTAATCGGCATTAAGGGGCATTATGATGAAGTGAACCGGCTCTGCGCGGAGATTGCCGGCAAATATCCGTGGGCATTCGTGAACGTCAATATGCGCCCCTATTACGCGGAAGGCTCCAAGAGCATGGGCTTTGAGATTGTCGAGCAACTGGGCTGGCGCATTCCGCCCCATACCGTCGTGTGCATGGCCTCAGGCTCGTTGCTGACGAAGATTCACAAGAGTTACCAGGAGGCCATGAAGCTGGGCCTGGCCCCGGAGGCCAGTTACCGGGTTCATGGAGCGCAAGCCACCGGCTGCTCTCCCATTTCGTCCGCTAAAAAGGCCGGCCTCGATTTCTTCAAGCCTGTCAAGCCTAACACGATCGCCAAGTCGCTGGCCATCGGCACGCCGGCCGATGGTTTTTACGCGCTCAAAGTCATGAAGGAAACCAACGGCAGCGCCGACGACGCAACCGACGACCAGATCCGCGAAGGCATCAAAATGCTGGCCGAATGCGAAGGCATCTTTGCCGAAACAGCCGGCGGCGTGACTGTCAGCGTAGCCAAGAAACTCATTGCTTCGGGCGCCATTCCAGCGGATGATTCGGCGGTCCTTTGCATTACAGGAAACGGGTTGAAAACCCTCGACGCCGTGGCCGGCCATGCCGGCAGCGCGCGGGAAATCAAACCCAGCTTGAGAGAATTTGAAAGCCTGCTGGACGCCGAGACACGCGCTCCAGTTCGCGCCTGAAAATATAACTGAAAGAATTATGCCAGTCACCGTTCGCATCCCAACGCCGTTGCGCAAACTTACGCACGACGAAGAAACCGTCCAAGTCACCGCCGCCACCGTCGGCGATGCCATCACCGAATTGCAAAACCGCTTTCCCGGCATCAAAGAGAGGCTGACCGATGAAGCCGGCAGCGTCCGGCGGTTCGTCAATGTCTATGTCAACGAGGAAGACATCCGCTTTCTTCAAAACCAGCAAACCGCCTTGCGCGACGGCGACGAGGTGAGCATCATCCCCGCCATCGCCGGCGGATAAAGAAGGAAAAACCATGCCCGTCCGCAAATCCAAAACCGCCGCCGAGCCTGTGCAAAAACGGCTTTGGCTGATGTATCCCGCCCGGCAAATCACCAGCCCAGTGGTCTGGGAATTGGGCCGCAAATTCCCCGTCGTCACCAACGTCCGCCAAGCCAGCGTGACTGATGAAATCGGCATCGTCTGCCTGGAAATCAGCGGCGCGCGGGAGAGCGTCAAAGCCGCGATCTCATGGCTGGAAAAAATCGGAATCAAGGTCGAACCTGTGGAAATTGGCGTCATTGAGAGTTAAGGTTTTCCCCTACAAATATTTAGCAAAATTGATGAGTCATCGCTTGACCGCTTCTTTCGCGTGGAGTAGAGCTATGGATGTCCTGTCAATGTGAGTTTGAATTTGCGGTTCGGCCCTGAGTCAAGTGAGACAACTATATGACAAAACGCGATCTAATCGTTCGTATTAGTGAAGAGACCGGCCTGGTTCAACAGCAGGTCCTTGACGTCGTTCAAAAAACCTTGGATCACATTTGCGGCGCCTTGGCTGACGGCACAACCGTCGAACTGCGCAATTTTGGAGTTTTTGAAGTGAGGGTGCGCAAATCGCGCGTCGGCCGCAACCCCAACCGGCCTGAAAAAGATATTACCATTCCCAAAAGGGCAGTCGTAAAATTCAAGCCCGGCAAAGAAATGCGGGAATCCGTCTTGAAGTTGTCGCCCCCGGCCGGCAAGAACGGGTCTGTCGGCAAAGCTTGAGGCACATCGAGGGTTAGTCCCTTTTTTGGGTTTCGTCCGGGCTTGAAGCCGGCGCTGTCCGGCCTGTCTCCCGCAATGGCGCGCCGCTAACGATATGAATTTTCTTGACCAACCGGAAACGGATCCAACTTCGATCTACCGCCAGCGCGATGGCCTTTATGCGGTGGACATGCTGACGGCGGCTATTTGCCACCTTGACCTCTTTAGCCGCCTCGCGGCGCAACCGGCGGACTTGCCGGCGCTGTGCCAGGCCCTCGGCATCCGCCCGCGCCCGGCCGACGTCATGCTCACACTGATGACCGCGATGGGCCTGCTGCGCCGCGAGGAGGGAATCTTCTTCGTGACGCCCGCGGCGCGGGAACATCTGCTGGCATCTTCGCCGTGGTTCATCGGCCCGTACTTTGCCTCAGTTAAAGACCGCCCGGTCTGCAAGGATATACTTGCCGTTCTGCGCACGGATCAGCCGTCGCATTGGGCCAGTTTGCGCGATCAGAAACCCTGGGCTTTGGCGATGGAGGACGACGCCTTCGCGGACTCCTTTACGGCCGCGATGGATTGCCGGGGCGCTTTTCTCGGCCCCGCGCTGGCCGGCAAACTGGATTGTTCGGGACACCGCCGCCTGTTGGATATCGCGGGCGGCTCTGGTGTTTACGCGTGTTCCATCGTCGCCCGCCATCCGCATTTGCGGGCTGGCGTTCTGGAAAAATCGCCAGTGGACCGCGTGGCCCGCCGCAGCTTGGCCGCCAGAGGTTTCGCGGACCGCGTTGAGGTTTTGCCAGGCGACATGTTCGCGGACGCGCTGCCGGAGGGATTCGACCTGCATCTTTTTTCCAACGTCCTGCATGATTGGGACGCGGCCCGCGTGAGACAGTTGCTGGCCAAATCCGCCGCCGCGCTTCCAGCCGGAGGAATGATTATCATCCATGACGCGCACATTAACGCGGACAAGACCGGCCCGCTGCCGGTGGCCGCTTATTCGGCGTTGCTGATGACGATCACAGAGGGCAAATGCTATTCGGAGAAGGAAATGGCCGGTTATCTGTCGGAAGCTGGATTCGGCGCGGCCGCTTGCGTTCCGACCGCCGCCGACCGGAGCGTCATCATCGCCCGCAAACGAAGTTGAAGAGTATGAAAAACGAAACGAAAGCCATCGGCGGAGCGCTGGTCATGGCCGGCTGCCTGATTCAGGCGATGGCCGCGCCCAGCCTGGAATATCCGCCAGCACGGCGGGGCGATGTCGTGGATGATTATCACGGCGTCAAGGTCGCCGATCCATACCGGTGGCTCGAAGACCTCGACTCCCCGGAAACGGCGGCGTGGGTGACAGCCGAAGCGAAAGTGACCGACGCTTATCTTGACAAAATTCCCGGACGCGAGGCGATCAAACATCGGCTGGCCGAGCTGCTGGACTTTGAGAAATTCGGCATCCCGTTTCACGAGGGCAGCCGCTATTTTTACTCGCACAATACCGGCCTTCAGCAACAGAGCATTCTCTATGCGACTGCCGGCCTGGATGGAGCGCCTTCGATCGCGCTTGATCCCAATCTCATTTCGACCAATGGCAGCCTCGCCGTCGTTGGCCACGTCGTGAATCGATCCGGCACGATGCTGGCCTATGGCATTTCCCACGGAGGATCGGATTGGACGGAATGGCGTTTGCGCGATCTTGCGAGCGGCCTTGATCTGCCAGACGTTTTGCGTTGGACCAAGTATTACCACCCGATCTTCTCTCGCGATGGCAAGGGCATTTATTACAGCGCCTTTCCGGCCCCCGCGCCCGGAGAGGAATTGCGAGTGCGCGATCTCCACGACGCGGTTTTTTACCACGCCTTGGGAACATCCCAATCGGAGGACCGCCGTCTCTATGAGCGGCCCGACCACCCGGATTGGCAGTTTGAACCGCACTTGACCCCGGATGGCCGCTGGTTGGTCATTTGCGCGGGCGAAGGCGAAGTGGGTGACAAAGGTTTGGAAAATGTCTATGCGCTGGACCTCAATTCGCCCGGCCGCGCCCCCTTTCCGATGGCGGAAGGGTTTGATGCCGAGTACATTTACGCTGGCGCGGACGGCGGACGCGTCTACTTCCAAACCACACTGGAAGCTCCGCGCGGGCGGGTGATCGCGATGGACCCGTTGAGTCCGCAACGATCAAGTTGGAAGGAAGCCGTTCCCCAAAGCGCGGACTCAATGGACGTGGCCTATGGCAGCGTGACACTGGTGGACCATCAACTGATCGTTCGCACGTTGCATGACGTTTCCAGCCGCGTCTCCATCTACGGGCTTGACGGGCAATCGCGCCGCGAATTGACGCTGCCCGGCCGCGGCACGGCAGGCGGATTCAGCGGCGAGCCGGACGATAAGGAAACATTCTACAGCTACACCGATCCCATCACGCCGCCAACTATTTACCGGCTCGATCTGGAGTCCGGCCAGACTTCGGTTTACCGCGCGCCCGAGGCGAAGTTTGACCGCGATGCGTTCGAGGTGGAGCAGGTCTTTTATCCTTCCAAAGACGGCACGCGGATTCCGATGTTCCTTGTTCACAAGAAGGGGATGAAACGCAATGGCACGAATCCAACCATTCTGTATGGCTACGGCGGTTTTGGAATTTCCACCTTGCCGCACTTTGATGCCACGCGGATGCTTTGGCTGGAGCGGGGCGGCATTTTTGCATCAGCCAACATCCGCGGCGGCGGCGAATACGGCGAGGCCTGGCACAGGCAGGCGATCCGGGCGCGCAAACAAATTGTATTTGACGATTTCATCGCCGCCGCCGAATGGCTGATCGCCCAGCATTACACATCGACACCAAAGCTGGCTATCGAAGGCGGCTCCAACGGCGGCCTGCTCGTCGGCGCTTGCCTGACCCAGCGGCCCAGCCTTTACGGCGCCGTCCTGGCATATGTTGGCGTGATGGACATGCTTCGATTTGATCTGTTCGGGCAAGGGGCCGGCTGGGTGGGCGACTTCGGCTCGTCGCGCAATGCGGATGATTTCCAGTATCTCTACGCCTACTCGCCGTATCACAACGTCCATGCCGGAACGCATTATCCAGCGACCCTTGTGATCACGGGCGACCATGACGCGCGCGTGATGCCGGCCCATTCGTTCAAATTCGCGGCCGCGCTGCAAGCCGGCCAGGCCGGACCCGCGCCCGTTCTCCTGCGAGTCCGCCGCTCGACCGGCCACGGCGCCGGCCCCACCACCAGCCAGCTCATCGAAGAAAAAGCCGACGCTTACGCGTTCCTATTCGAAAATCTCTCGGTGCGTTAATGGCTGGCAGGGGCGGCGCCATCGCTGGCGTTGATGGTCATGGCTTCGGAACTGGCTCCGGCTGTCTTGATGATGATGGCTCCTCCCGGCGAGACGGGGGCAACAGGTCATTCTGAATCTTCAGATTGCTCAGCCGAAGTGCAAAACTTGATCGGCGGCGAACGCCAAATTGATGAAGTCCACCGGCGAAGCTATCGAAGTCTTCGCCACCGATCGCCGAGGCGGATGGAGGGATCATTTTGTCTTTTGCTGCCATCAGATAGTGGCCTCCTTGGTTCTCCATGCCGGCTCCGAGCACGGCCTCAAAATGGTTTGAATGATTTCATCGTGTGCGGCAATGTCGGCGGGGGGTCGCGCCTCCGCGGCTCTTTAAAAACTGCAAAAAACTAAATGAGAATTCAACCATGCGGTTGAACCCAGCCAAATTTCGGTGGATGCGGCGGCCGGCGCGAGCCTGGCTTCGTTCTGCTGGCTGCCTTTTTGTTCTGCTCCAACAATCTCTCTGGGGCCAGGATGCCGCGCCTCCAGCGCCGGATAAACCGTGGCTGCCGCCCAAGCTGGGCGACTATGAGCGGGAGCTTTCGCGCATTGGGCGAAACAATGCCAACGCCACATCCATCGATGCGGAGAAAACCTACGATTTGCCGGAGTTGATTGATATCGCGGAACGCAGCCACCCCGAAACGCGAGTGGCGTGGGAGCAGGCGCGCGCCCAAGCCGAGGCGGTTGGGTTAAGCAAGAGCGCCTACTATCCCTATTTGGCAGCCGCGGCCAGCGAGGACTTTGCCCACCAATTGACCGCTTTGACCTCAGTCTTCGTGGCCGACGGAATTGAGGAAAATGCCGGGTTCAGCCTGCGCTGGCTCCTGTTGGATTTCGGCGGGCGAAAGGCAGCGGTCGCGGAGGCGAGGCAGAAACTCATGATGGCCAATGTGAATTTTAATGCCACTCACCAAAAAGTTGTCTATGCCGTCATCGAAGATTTTTACGGCTACAATACTTCCCGGCAGCAGGTTGAAGCAGCGCGAAGCACATTGGAGGCGTCTCAAATCGTCGCCGATGCATCCAAGGCGCGTTTTGAAAACGGCCTGGGAACGACCCAGGATTCATTGCAGGCCAAACAGGAACTAGCCCAAGCCGATTACAACCTTGAGGCGGCCGAAGGCACGCTGAAGGATGCCCAAGTCGCGCTGGTGGATGCGCTGGGAATCTTTCCCGCCACGCAGATTCGTGTCGCGGCAATTCCCGAAAGGCCGGTCGCAGATGATCTGCATGAGGCTTTGGATCATTTGATTGACCGCGCGCTTTCCCAGCGCACGGACCTGCTGGCCAAATTGGCGGGTCTCAAAGCCAGCCAGGAAGCGGTGCGCGCGGCTCGCGCGGCTTACTATCCGAAGCTTAGCTTTGGCGCCAGCGCCGGCTGGCAGAAACTGGATGTCAGCGCTTTCAACTCGCCTTATTTCGGGAATAGCAAACCGGTTTATGGCGCCGGGCTGGCGATAGAATTGCCAATTTTTGACGGCTTTTTGCGGCGGGATAATCTTCACATTGCCGAAGCACAACTTAGAGCAGCCGAAAGCGACCTGACGGACAGCCGCGACCATGCGGTGGAAGAGGTGATAAAGGCTTATAACGACTTGAAAACCGCGTTGCGGAAACAGGATGCGGCGGAAGTGCTGCTCTCCGCCGCGCAAACGGCATTTGATGCCACTTTGGAATCTTACAAGAACGGGCTGGGCACTTACGTCAATGTGGAAGTGGCCCAGCGAAACCTTGCCACGGCTCGAACCACCCTGGTGGACGCGCGCTCGGCTGTTTACACCAGCAAGACCACTCTGGCCTTGAGGGTGGGAGATCTGGCGAAACCGGCCTCACCGCGCAGAAGCGCCCGTCACTGAATGAAATCGGCAAAATTCAAATTCATATGTCTGCCTGTCGGGTTGGCGTTGAGCGGTTGCTCGGCCAACGATCATTCACCCGCGGTCGATATCATTGGCTCGTATTTTCCGGCTTGGATCATCTGCATTGTGCTGGGGCTGGCGCTGACATTGATGACACGCCAGATTCTCATCGGGTTAAAATTAAATGCCCATCTTCGCCCGGCTCCGCTGGTCTATATTTCCATGCTCGTTTCATTCACTCTGGTTCTTTGGCTGTCGTTTTTCAGGAACTAAGCCTATGTCTGATCCAACTTCCGAAAATAGTCCGAATGTCTCTCCCGGCTCTGTTGAAACAAAGCCGGCAAAGCACGACAATGAATGGCGCAAAATTGCGGGCCGCGTCATTAGCATCGTCCTTATTTTGGCGGCGTGCGCGTTGACGCTTTTTGTTTGGGACATTGTCGAGCATCACCCGCGAACCGACGACGCAATCGCCGAGGCAAACGTGATTGGAGTTGCGCCGCGCGTGAGCGGCCCGATCATCAAACTGAATGTGCAAGATAATCAGGAGGTCAAGGAAGGAGACGTCCTTTTCGAGATTGATCCGGCAGATTACCAGCAGCAAGCGGATAGGGCCAAGTCCGCGCTGGCCGCGCTGGACAAAGAAATCGAGGTCGCCCGCGCCCAGGACGAGAACCTGAAATACCAAATCAAAGCCGCTGAAGCGGGAGTGGAGCAGGCCAAGGCGCAGGAAAAGCAGGCCACCGACACCCTTAAGCGAATTCAGCCGCTGCTGCCCAAAGGTTTTGCGACCGCGGATGACGTTGACCGGGCGGAAACGGCTGTCAAAATCGCCGAGGCGTCGCAAGCCACGGAGGAACAACGATTGAACCAGGCCAAAACCACGCTCAGCACATTGGCCATCCTCCAGGCGCAACGGCCGGGCGCCGCCGCCGCTCTGAGTTTGGCTGAACTCAACCTCTCTTATTGCAAAATCGCCGCGCCGTTTCCCGGCAAGGTCATCAATCTTAACCTGTCCGCGGGCGCGTATGCCTCCGAGCGCGCTCCGGTTTTTTCGCTGCTGGATTTGCGACATTGGTATGTGATCGCGAACTATCGTGAAGGAGAGCTTCGGCACATTTCCAAGGGTTCCTTGGTGGACGTTTATCTGATGTCCGCGCCCAACAGGCATTTCACCGGCAAAGTGCAGGGCATTGGCTGGGCCGTGCAATCGGTTGACGAAATCAATATCAACGCAGGCGTTCCCTCAGTGCCGCGCGAGTTGAATTGGGTGCACATCGCGCAGCGGTTTCCCGTCCGCATTGAAGTTGAAAACGCGGACCCGGAATTATTTCGAATCGGGGCTTCCGCCGTCGCCATTATCAAATGAGCCTGGCTCCTGTCACCACGCTTGAGCATTTCCGGCCAGCATGGCTGGTGTGGCTGCGCCGTGAGCTGGCGCTTTTTCCGGGACGCATGCCCATGACGATAAGATTGGTGGCCACAGCAGCCATCGTGACCGTTGTTTCCATGTCGTTGCGAGTTCCTCAAGTGGCGTTTTCAGCGTTTTTTTGTTTTTTTGTCACAAAGGAAAACCGCGTGCTCACGCTGTTTACGGGCGTGCTGATGATTTTGGGAGTGACCGCCGCCACCATCATCAATCTTCTGCTTTACACCTGGACGTTTGATTACCCGGAGTTGCGAATCCCCGCCATGGCGTGCCTGATTTTTTGCGCCATGTTCCTGGCGCGAACCTTTGTCCTTGGCCCGTTGGGATTCGCGGTCGGCTTCTTTAGCGCGCTGATGCTTGCCATCGGTGAGGCCGCGCCGAATGCCGAAATTCTGGTCCGCAACGAGCTATGGCTGTGGGTGGCGGTTGTTTATCCGATCGCGCTGACCGTCTTTGTCAATCAACTGCTGCTGCCGGCCGATCCCTGGACCGCCCTGGTCCAGGGCCTTGGGCAACGACTGGATGCGGCGACAACGGCATTGCGCGGTGTCATGAAAGAGGGTTCGGCTGGCGGCCAAACAAACCAGGCGCTGATGAATCTGGCGACCAAGGGCGGCACACAGATGCTCGGGCTTCTCCATTTCGCGGAAATGAAGGAGCCATCGCTGAAGCGCCGGCATCCGTTTCTTGTGGAAACTATTTCCGCGGCCTCGCACTTGGCCAACGCCACCGCATCTTTGGAATTCAGGGAGCCAAAGACCCTTTCGGCTGATGATATTCTTCAAGCCAAAACGTTGCTGGCCGAGATCGAGCAACTTAGAGTTCTCCTGCCTGAAAAAGAAAGGGTTTTGTCTTCGCGCAAAACGCCGCCGCAACGGCCCGCGCTTCCGCAATTGCGCGAACTCGCGTTCGCCATCGAATCTTTTCGCGACACCATGATTCGCGGGTCTTCTGACTATTCATCCGCCAACCTTGAGAAGCCGAAGAAGCCGTTGTTCAACCCCGATGCCTTTTCCAATCCAGCTCACGTGCGGTTCGCTTTGAAGGTCAGTTTTGCGGCCATGCTATGTTACATTATGTACAATGCGTTTCATTGGCCTGGGATCAGCACCTCGTTTATTACCTGTTGTTTCATCGCGTTGGGAAACACCGGAGCGACAATTTACAAAAGCTGGCTGCGCTTCTTTGGATGTTTGGCGGGCGGCCTGGCCGGGTATCTAGCCCTGTTTTTTCTCCTCCCCCATATGGTCAGCATCACCTCGCTCGTTTTGCTGACGGTCGCTGGATCGGCGCTGGCCGGATGGATTGCGAGCGGCACGGAGCGAATCTCCTATGCTGGGCTGCAATTCGCGTTCGCTTTTTACTTAAGCATTTTCCAGGGCTTCGAGCCTCAAGTAAATTTGACAACCATTCGCGACCGCGTCGCGGGAATCCTCCTTGGGACTTTCGTCTCGGCCATTATGTTCCGCTACGTCTGGCCGGAACACGCCACGGACCAGGTGCGGGCAACTGTGGCCCGGGTTTTGCGCACGCTCTCCCAACTGGTTTGCCTTCCCCAGGCCGGTTTGGCCATGGAAACCACCGCGCACAAAACGAGATCGCTGCATGAAGCTCTTTC
Organism: Verrucomicrobiia bacterium; assembly: GCA_036501625.1. Lineage (GTDB taxonomy): Bacteria > Verrucomicrobiota > Verrucomicrobiia > Limisphaerales > Palsa-1400 > Palsa-1400. Next base: position 19,849 of record DASXZY010000039.1, on the reverse strand, counting down.
CCGGGACATGGACAGTGTGATGGTTCTTTCGGAGCAAGCCGCCATAGAGGATATCATGTTTGACAACCCCAGGAACTTTTCATCGTGCCTGGCCGAGCGCATTGCCTCACACGTTCAAGCCCTTGGCCTCATTGCCACGGCCCTGCTGAGGCGCACGAAGATTGAGGAATGGCAGCTCCTCAATGAGGCGGCGCAGGCTTCCGAGTCCGAATTGCGGACGGCCGTAGCCGGTCATTTGCAGCGCATGGCTGCTTCCGTCGAAACCGGACAACCGTCGCCGTCCGGCAGTTTGGAATCCGCATTTGCCAAATGGAACCTCACGGCGGCGGGCATCGTTGAAAATGATCGTCCCCGCCTCGTCCGCCGCCTGGTCGATCAGGTTCAAGGGGTGGCTTAAATGAGACGTTTCGGATTTCGACGGTGGCAAGATCGCCCGTCACTCGCGCCGGGATTCGACTTCGCCCGGAAAGGTGTGGCGCGAATTTTTCAAACAGATTCGCCAAAGTCGCACTCATCATCGAAATATATCCAACCGCCATTAAATGTCAGACGCACACTCCGTCCGCCTAATTAAGGATGTCGCCGGGTCGAAGCGAGATTGCTTCGGGCACAAAATGAGATTGGCTGTTGGTTGGCTTTTAGAGTCGAAGCCAGCGTTTAAGGGCGGCGCGCATCTCGGTCAATATGCGCGGGTCAAATTGGCTGGGAGCCTTTCTCGTCAATTCGACATATTTTACCGGCTGGATGCTTTGGGCGTTGATGTAGCTCTGTTCGCGCAACCACGGCACCCTCGGCAATGCGATCTCATAAGGCGTGCCAGCATATTCAGTCGTGATCTTCACCACACTGGCCAAAGCCAATCTCCCATCCCGGGCGCTTCCAACGATAAACGCCCATCGCGGTTTCGCGGCCATGCCAAAGTCAACAAACCATGTTTCACCCGCGTTGGGAATCATAGATCATCCCACAATCGCGAGCGCCGTTTGGCCGGGGAGAGCGTTTCGTCCTCCGGACTGTCCGCCTGCAACGGAAAGGGTATCGCTCTTCGCTTGACCATTTGCGTAAACGTCAGGCGCACCACTTCGCCGGGAGTCATCCCAATTTCCGCCGCAACGGCTTTGGCTTTCGCGGCAAGCTTTTTATCGATTCGGCATTGAAACACTTCAGTCATACTACAAATGTAGTGCATGCAATTCCGGCTGCAAGACATTTCCCGTGCCGATGATGCGATGGCCGCGGCGGCAGGCCGGCCTCAGACAGGCGGTTTAGCAAATTCTGGGCAATTGTTCGCCGGCGAGCATGTCCACGACGCGGTTTCCGCCGACTCGGGTGCGCATGGTGACGAAGCCCGCGTGGCTCTCCACAATCTCCCCTATGATCGACGATTCCCGGCCGAGCGGGTGGCCGCGCAATGCTTTCAGCGCGCGTTCGACTCCTTCGCGCGGCACGATGGCCAGAAGTTTTCCCTCGTTTGCGACGTAGAGCGGATCGAATCCGAGGATTTCGCACGCTCCCTTGACTTCCTCGCTGATGGAAATGGAGGCTTCGTCAATCTGGATGCCGGCGTTCGACCCCTGGGCGATTTCATTCAACGCGCTGGCCACGCCGCCGCGCGTCGGGTCGCGCAACACGCGCGTTTCGGGACACGCCTCCAGCAGCGCGGCGACGAGCGTGTTGAGCGGCGCGCAATCGCTGCGAATCTCAGTCTCGAACTCCAGGTGGTCGCGCACGGACATGATCGCGATGCCGTGAACCGCGATCGGCCCGTTGATGAGGATCTGGTCGCCGGGCCGCGCCTGGCGGGGGCTGATATTCACGTGATCCGGCACAATGCCAATGCCGGCCGTGTTGATAAAAATTTTGTCGCCCTTGCCGCGCTCGACAACTTTGGTGTCGCCGGTGACCAGCGAAATTCCGGCCTCGTCGGCCGTCGCGCGCATGGAGGCGATGACGCGCGCAAGCTCCTCCATCGCGAAGCCTTCTTCGAGAATCAAACTGGCGGACAGATATTTCGGGACGGCTCCGCACATGGCCAAATCGTTGACAGTGCCGCAGACGGCCAGTTTGCCAATATCTCCTCCGGGAAAAAACAGCGGATTGACCACAAACGAATCCGTGCTGAAGGCGAGTTTTGTCCCGTTGATGGAAAAAATCGCGCCGTCGTGCAAAGGTTCCAGGAACTCGTTTTTAAATCCCGGCAGAATCAATTTCTGGATTAGCTCGTGCGACATCCTTCCGCCGCCTCCGTGCGCCAGCGTGATTTGCCGGTGATTCATCAAGGGCAGCGGACATGAACCCGGAAACGAAGGCTGGCCATTTGGAGATTGTCCGGTCATGGCTAAACGACATCCTCCTCGCCGAGCGCGATGTGAATCAAATCCCACGCGATATGGACCAGGGTCGCATGAACTTCCTGAATGCGGTGGATGCTATAGGAAGGCACGATGAAATTATAATCAACAAGCCCGGCCAGGCGCCCGCCGTCTTTTCCAAGCCAGGCGATGGTCATCAACCCGCGCTCCTTGGCCGTTTCCATCGCGTAAATTAAATTGGCGGATTTTCCGCTCGTGCTGACGGCCAGCGCCATATCGCCAGGCTGGCCGAATAGCGCAATCTGGTTGACGAACACTTGGGAGAAATCGAGATCGTTTCCGATGGCCGTCAGCGTGGCGATGTCGGCCATGAGCGGGATGACGGGAAACGCGCGGCGCTTCTCGATGATCGGATGAGTGAATTCGACGCCAAAATGCAAAGCGTCGCACAAGCTGCCGCCATTGCCCATGACCAGCAGCTTGCGGCCTTCGTTGAAACGCTTGGCCATGTCCCGCGCCATGTTTTCGATTTGCGCGGCGTAGGTGTCGAAAAATTTCTGCTTCATTTCGACGCTCTCGCCGCACTTGCGCAGGATTTTATCCCGGAAACTTTCGCCCGGATCACTCATGAGATTTGCGGTTGCAAATGGCGCCCGTAAGCGTAATAAGCGGCGCACGCGCCCTCGGCGGAAACCATTGTCGCGCCCAGCGGATGTTCCGGTTTGCAGAGTGTGCCGAAGGCCGGGCAATCGTGCGGTTTCTTGATCCCGCGCAACACCAGGCCGCTGATGCAATCAGCCGGTTCCTGCGTGTCGATTTTCTTGACCTCGAAAATTCGCTCGGCGTCGTGGTCTCGAAATTCCCAGCGCAATTTGTAGCCGCTCTTGGGAATGGAACCGACGCCGCGCCATTTGCGGTCGCACACTTCGAACACCTTGTTCACCATGTCCGCGGCCGGGCGGTTGCCGGCGCGGCTCACAATGCGGGAGTATTGATTCTCGACTTCAAAGCGGCCGGCTTCGAGCTGGCGCAAGGCCATCAAAGTTCCCTCCAGCAAATCCAGCGGCTCAAATCCGGTTATGACAATCGGCACCCGGAACCTCGCGGCCAGCGGCTCGTATTCCGTGAAACCCATGACCGCGCAGACGTGCCCCGGCCCCAGAAAACCCTGCACCCGGTTATGCGGCGATTGCAGGATCGAGGCCATCGACGGCGGCACCAGCACTTGGGAGACGAGAACGGAAAAATTCCTGACGCCTTGCCGCCGCGCCTCTGAAACGGCCAGCGCGTTGGCTGGGGCCGTGGTCTCAAAGCCAATCGCGAAAAAGACAACGCGCTTTTGAGGATTCGCCCTTGCGATTTTGAGGCAATCCAGCGGCGAATAAACCACGCGAATATCCGCCCCTTGCGATTTCAGCGCCAGCAAATCCGACTCCGATCCAGGCACGCGCAGCATGTCGCCAAACGAACAAAAAATAACTTCCGGCCGCCGCGCGATGGCGTGCGCCTTGTCAATCATTTCCAGCGACGTGACACAAACCGGGCAGCCCGGCCCATGCACCAGTTCCACGCCGGCCGGAAGCATCCGGTCGATTCCGTATTTCACGATGGAATGAGTCTGGCCGCCGCAGACTTCCATCAACACCCAGGGTTTGGTGACGACGCGGTGGATTTCGTCCACGATTTTCTTCGCCAGCGGCTCCTGGCGATATTCGTCGAGGAATTTCATGGCGGAGCTTCCCGGGAGCGCGCCAAGGCATCCAAATCCGGCGGCTCCAATTCTCCCAACTGGCCGAGTTCTTCCAGCGCTTTGTAAGTGCGCGCCGCTTCCTCTTCATCGACTTTGCCAATGGCCACGCCCACATGCACCAGCACGTAATCGCCGACGCGGACGTCCGGCAGGTAAGAAAGGCAGACCTGTTTTACGATGCCGCCGAAATTCGTTTTGCCGAGGCACACGCCATTTTCGTCGGTGGCGATTTCAATGACTTTTCCTGGAATGGCGAGGCACATGGGTCTTCAGAATCACTTTTCTTTTTCACGCCGTTCCGCGTGGAATTCCGCGTGGACTCCAGCCGCCACCATTGCGACTCCGCCCACGACATTGCCAAGGCAGACCGGCAGCAGAAAACGCAGGCAACCGCCGCCGAAGGAAATGCCGCCCGTGAGGACATGATAAAACGCGGGCGTCGCGCCGGCCACGATATGCGGCAAATGACCGATCCCCACGATGTAGGCGAGCAAGCTGATGACCCACACCCGGGCGGACTCGGCAAACGGCAGGAGCCAGATCATCAAAGCGATCAACCATCCCGCAAGAATGGCCCGCAGGAATGTGGTTGTGAAGGAAAATTGAAATGTTTCCGCGCCAATGTCGGAAAGAACCGCCCGCGTGTCCTTGTCAAACACAGCGGTGCCGCTGATGAACAGCGCGAACAAAAACGCGCCGAGCAAATTGGCAGCCAGCACAATCACCCACAGCCGCAACACATGGGTGAAGCTGGCTTTGCTCTTTCGATTAAGCATCGGCAGGATGACCGTCAGCGTGTTCTTTGAGAACAACTGCTGGCGGCCTAATATCGTAATCAGGAAGCCAATCGCGTAGCCAAGTTTTGAGACAATCGGCGTCCAATCCGCGCGCGGCAATCGTTCGCGAAGAAATGCCTCTGAGATGAATGAGAATCCCATGGACAGACCCGCCGCCAAGCCCGACAACGCCAACGCGTGGCTGCTCCGATTCAGTTCGTGTTCCCCCTCCCGGTACACCGCGCCATAGACGATTTCGCCCGGCGGCGCCGTGCGGTTCTCGATCTCCTTTTCCTGCGCCTTGTCGGCGACGCCATGCTCGTCCGGCCCGCCGGAATCCGTCACGCTCTCGACAATTCGGCGAAGCGGCGAGCTTTTTGCGCGGCGGCCGCGAAGACTCATGCGCAACATGCCTCCAGTTGATCGTGCATCAGGTCAATAATCCATCCACGAACCCGATCTGGCAGACCATAAAAACACCGAAGCCCAGGCTCAGAAATCCGGAAGCAATCGCGAGTTTCCCCTGCAACGCCGCCGAGCGCGCCATGCTGAAGGCAAACGGCCACGCGATCGCCGCCGTAATCAGCATCATGCCCGCGATCGTGCCCGCGCCAAACACGGCTAGATAAGCCATGGCCCAGTAAGGATTGCGGATCATTGTCAATACTAGCAAGGCCAGCGCCGCCGAACCCGCCAACCCGTGAACGATTCCCACCAGGAACGGGCGCAAATTCTGATAAACACGCCTGCCGCCAAATCGCGCGTCAAACCATCCGCTCAACTTGCCGCCGAAGTCCGCCTGGCCGACGCTGTTGCGAGACCGGGCGAACGCTTTAAGATTCCACAGGCCTAAAATGATGAGCATCAGCCCGACGGAAAACTCCATGCTCATGCCCACTTTCGGCGGGATGACCAGGCCGCACAGCACAATCGCCGCGCCCACCGCCATCAACGTCAGCGTGTGCCCCAGCCCCCAAAACGCTCCGATCAACGCCGCACCCCGCACCGTTCGCTGGCGCGTGACAATCGTGCTGACCGCGATGACGTGATCGGCATCCGTCGCGTGGCGCATGCCAAGAAGAAATCCAAGAACCGTCAATGAAATAAGCGTCGTCATAATGATCTCACCAATATCCTTTCCGAGTTAGGGGTGTGTTCTGTCGCCTGTTCCTGAGTGATTGAGCCTTCAACTTCAAACCCAAGCAAATCCGGGCATGCTTCCTCAACTGCCTGCCGCACGGCCAATTCCAGCGTCACTGCCGAGGAGGGGCAGGTTTTGCACGCCCCTTGCAGGCGCAATGTCGCCACGTCATTTTCCAGGCTCAGCAACTCGACATTGCCGCCGTGGCTTTGCATGTAGGGCCGCACTTTGTCCAGCGCGTCGGCCAGGCGTCGCGCGAGAGGAACCGGATGCAGCCCGTGAATCAGCAACAGGCCGCGGGTCAACTTGTCGCGTTGCAACGCCTCGCTGATTTCCCTTCCCGCCGCGCCCGCGTTCTTAATCAACAACAGCATTCGCTCAAGGCCCTCGCCGTGCAACGTCAGCACGGATTGAAGGCACTCGCGCGTCAAATCGCGCGCCTCGGCGTCCGGCATTTGTTCAATCCGCGCGATCATATCCTGCAGCTTCCGCCCCTCCTGATGGATACCGTCAGATGGCGTTTTCATAATGCAACCCGCTTAATTGAATGCTCTTGATCGCGCAATCCTCGCCTTCGATGGCCGCGGCCGCTTTTCCACATCGCGGACATTGCAAGGTGGGGACCGGCGCCGCCTGGGCATCCTCCCAATACTTGGCCGCTCCCTGATAACGGCAGTGCGGACATTCCACAACCGCGCGAACGGCGGCCATTTCCAACGACGTGTTCTCCAGGGCCGTTCCGCCTTTGATGGAATCGAAGCAGAAGCGCAATTGTTCGTGCTCCACGCACATCAATTCGCCAATCGCGAGGCGAATTGCCGCCACTTCCGCGCCGGGATGGGCGCCGGCAAATTCCAGGACGCTCTCCAGGATTTGAGTGGCGATGGAAAATTCGTGCATGGCGCGCCTGTTCAAACGGCCAGGAGCGCCCCGGCCACCTCTTCCACGCCTTCCCCGGTTTTGCAACTGGTCGCGATCACCTTGATGTCCGGCTTGAGTGTGTGGACGTCCTTCGTCAATTCGGCGATGCTCACGCCCATGATGTCCGCCAGATCAGATTTATTGATGACAACAATTCTCGCGCCGAGAAACATGTGCGGATGCTTCTTCACCATGTAAGGCCCCTCGGTCACACTGATGACCACCACCCGCGCCTTGGAACCAAGCGGGAACTCGGCCGGGCAAATGAGATTGCCGATATTTTCAATGAAAATGAGGCTGATCTTTTTCAGGTCAACGTGCTTCAGCGCCTTGCCCACAACATTCGCGTCCAGATGGCAACCGTTGACCGTGGCGATCTGCACAACAGGCGCCTGCTGGCGGGCAACGCCGTCAAAATCATCGCTCACGGTTGCGTCGCCATTGAAGACCGCGACGCCCAATTTCGGTTTCAGTTTCTCGACCAGTTTGGTGATGAGGGTCGTCTTGCCGGAACCAATCGCGCCCATGAAATCAATCGCCGTGATGCCGTGCGAATCAAGCGCCTTGCGATTAGCCGCGGCGATTTTCGCGTTGGCTTCGAGCAGGCTGTGTTCGAGTTCGATGTCGTAGATTTCTTCGGGCGAGGCCTGGATCGTGGGAATGTTTGTTGTCATAGTTGAGTGAGTTTATTTTTTCTTCAAACCCTGAAGCGCGGTCGGCGTGTGCATTTCCTTCAACACTTTCCCGCCGCCCAGATACATGTGGACGCCGCATGGCAGGCACGGATCGAAACTCCGCACCGCGCGCATGATGTCGATTCCTTTGAATTTATCCGGGCCGTTTTCCTCGAAAATCGGCGTGTTCTGCACCGCGTCTTCGTAAGGCCCCGGCGTGCCGTAAATATCGCGCGGGCAGGCGTTCCATGGCGTCGGCGGATAAGGATGGTAATTGGCGATTTTCTTGTTCCGAATGACCAGGTGATGCGAGAGAACACCGCGCACGGCCTCATGGAAGCCGCAGCCAATCGCGTCGTTCGGAACTTTGAACGGCGCGAACGTGTCCGTTTTTCCGGCGTGGACAAGCCTGAGCGCCTGTTCGCAGCAATATAGCCCGACCGCGGCGGCGTAAGCCTGGAAATAAGTCCGGGCGCGGTCGCGTTCGATGGCGTTGCTCCACTTCGGGATTTTCCATTCAAATTCCGTTTCCGGCCTGAGCGGAGTCTTCGGCAGGCGGATTTTCACGCTGCTGCCCGTGGCTTTGACGTAACCTATGTCAACAAGATTGGCCAGGGCCGTGGCCCACAGCCGCGCGATTGGCCCGCCGCCGGTGTCCAGCGCGAGGTGGTCCCCCGTCCGTTTGTCGAACCAGCGCGGCGACATGACCCACGTGTATTTTCCGTTGAAATCGCGCTTCTGCGGCTTGGGAATTGTCGTCTGGTTCCACGGATGCCGTTTGTCCACGGGATTGCCGAGGGGGTCCTCCTTCACAAAAACTTCGCCGGTCTCATTCCAATCATCATAATACGAGGAGCCGAGCAAAATCCGAATGCCCAGATTGATATCAACAAGGTTGGTCGTGACCAATTTTCCATCCACAACGACGCCGGGCGTGACAAACATTTTTTTGCCCCATGCGTCCATGGTTCTGTAATCGTATGTGCAATGGTCGGGGTCCTGGAACGATCCCCAACAACCCAGCAGGATGCGCCGCTGGCCGACCTTCTCGTACCCGGGCAGCGCCTCGTAAAAGAAATCAAAAAGGTCGTCATGCAGCGGCACGACTTTCTTCATGAACTCGATGTACCTCATCAGGCGAACGAGGTAATCGGTGAAGACCTGAATCGACGGAACCGTCCCCACGCCTCCGGGATAAAGCGTCGATGGATGCACGTGGCGGCCTTCCATGAGGCAAAACATCTCGCGCGTCATGCGGCTCATTTGCAGCGTCTCGCGATAAAATTCGCCCTCGAACGGATTGAGCGATTTCATGATGTCCGCGATGGTGCGGTAGCCGTGCTCCTTGGCGTGCGGCGCTGCCGTCCTTTGCGCTTTTTCCCAGACGCCGGGATTGGTCTCCTTGATCATGATTTCGCAAAAATCGACTCCGACTAAATTGTCTTGAAAAATATTGTGATCGAACATGTATTCGGCGGCCTCGCCCAGATTGACGATCCACTCGGCCAGGGGCGGCGGCTTGACGCCATATGCCATGTTCTGCGCATAGACGGAGCACGTCGCGTGGTTGTCGCCGCAAATCCCGCAAATTCGGCTCGTAATAAAATGGGAGTCGCGCGGGTCTTTGTTTTGCATGAAAATGCTGTAGCCGCGAAAAATGGAAGACGTGCTGTAACATTCGGCGACCCGTTTTTTCTCGAAATCAATTTTCGTGTAAATTCCAAGGCTGCCGACAATGCGCGTGATGGGATCCCACGACATATCGACGAGATTTGAGCTTTCGCTGGTTGTGGCGCGCGGCTGCGGCGCTTTTCTGGGAGCGGTTTCAACAAGAGCGGACATAAATCCTCCGAATGGTTAATTGTTGGCTAAACGGATTTTCCTTCGCCGTAATGGGTTGGATTGTAACCGGTCACAAGTTCGCGGCCATTATGCCGCCATTTGGGTTCCTTGTTGACGGTGCGGTTGGTGATGCCGCGCAGCGCGCGAATCAGCCCGCCGTAAATTCCGCTCGCGAACGAGGAGACGGCCGAGCCGGGCGGCGCATCCATGAACGGCATGAATTTATCCGGGAATCCCGGCATCGTGCAGCCGATGCAGATGCCGCCGACATTCGGGCAGCCGCCCACGCCATCCATCCAGCCGCGCTTGGTGACGTTGCAATTGACGACGGGGCCCCAGCATCCGATTTTTACCAGGCATTTTGGCGAACCGTATTCGTGCGCGAAATCTCCCTGCTCATAATAGCCGGCGCGGTCGCATCCCTCGTGAACGGTCTTGCCAAAAAGCCAGGTCGGCCGCAATTGCTCGTCAAGAGGAATGACGGGGGCCAGCCCGGCCACTTGATACAATAAATAGAGCAGCGTCTCCATCATGTTGTCCGGCTGCACCGGGCATCCCGGAACATTCACGACTGGCAGGCCCGCTTTGGATTTCCAATTCCAGCCGAGATAATCCGCCACGCCCATCGCGCCGGTCGGATTGCCTTCCATGGCGTGGATGCCGCCGTAAGTGGCGCACGTGCCCGCGCAAATAATGGCGGTCGCTTTGGGCGCGAGCCGGTCAATCCAGTCCGAGGTGGGGATCGGCTGGCCGGTTTTGGAATCCGTTCCCATCGCCGCCCAATAACCTTCGCTTTTGATTTTTTCGTTCGGCACCGAGCCTTCCATGACCAGCACAAACGGCTCCAGTTTGCCCTCGGCCGCCAGATGCCACCATTTCATGAAATCGTCGCCCACCTCGTATGCGAGCACCGGATTGTGAAGATGCACTTTGGGCAGGCCCGGCACCGCGCCCATGACCACGTCCTCGATGCTGGGCAGGGAGGCGGCCGTGATAGAGACGGAGTCCCCGTCGCACCCCAGCCCGGTGGTCATCCATAACACATGGATTTCTCCCACCTTCGGCTGATAATCGGCCAGAACCGGCACATTTGATATTTTCATGGAAACTCCTTCTTCGTTTACATTTTTTTGATGTGGAAATACCTCCGAAGTTCAGGAATCATCATGATGATTCCGAGCAGGATCAACGCTCCAATCACGATAAGCACAATGTAGGTCGTTCGCATAATTTCCTTTCACCGAGAATTTTTTCCACCAGAGATGCAGCCATTTCCATCGCGGGCGGAATGGCCGCTTCCACGCGCGCGCTTAATCCGAACTCTCCCGTTTCGCCGTCCAAGACCGCGGCTTCGCAACCGATCAAGTATAATTTTCCGGTAATGCGCCCCAGCGATCGCGCCAGGCGAATCACCGCCACCGGATTCATGCTATGAGCATCCATGACTGGAGGTTCCGCTTCACCCGACACGTCCGGCTCGATCAGAAAAAGTGTTCCTGGCTCGGCGCCGCGCGAAATGGCATCGATTAAAATGATCGCGTCGTAATCGCCCGCCAAAGCATACGCGAGGTCGTATCCGCGAATGCCGTAATCAATCGCGGTCACGTTTGGCGGAAACGGTTTGCTTTGCAGCGCGCGAAGGACTTCGCAGCCAAATGCGTCGTCGCCGTTGAAAATATTGCCGATGCCCGCGATCAGGATTCTTTTCATGCCAGCGCCTCCGTCAGCGGTTCAACTTCGTCGAGCCTGTAAAAGAAACGATGGCCTGATTGGCGGGCCATGCCCAGGTCCTGGCCCGGATCATCTTCCAAGACCAAGGCAAGGTGGATGACTTCCTCCGCATCCTGCTCAACGGCTTCGACAATGCCGATCTTTCCCGCCAAAATCATATCAATGGCATCCGCGCGCCGTTTCGGGCAGATGCGCACACGGTCTCCCGCTTTAAATTCACAACGAACCGCGCGGGTTTTGTTCGCGCGCATCACGCCGTGCATTTTCAGAAAATCGTCCGCGTTCGCGGATTCGCTTCGCTCCAAAATTTGCCGCGCGAAACCATCCACGTTGCGCATCTCCATTTTTTCGCTGTCCGTCAGCGTCATGACGCGCAACGTCAGCAGTTCGTCGATCTCCAGCCCGTCAAAGAAACTGGCGCGGCTCTCCGGGGCGATCTGCTGGTAATCGTAGAGAATAATCGGCGAAGAAAGCATCGTGTCCTTTTCCTGTTTTTCGGGATCGCCAACAAGCACCGGCCATGTGCCCGCGTTTTTGCAGGTTGAGGCCAGCGCGGCAAATTCTTCGGGCGGTTCAAGCAAGGAAATGAATTCGGCGCCCGCGCATTGCAAAATCGTGTGCGTCGAAGCAAACGTGCGCATCACGACTTCGTCCTGATTTTCGCCTTGCGCGGCGGAGACCGGCGTGGTGTTGCCCACGCGCGCGACAATCCGGAAGACTTCCGCTCCTGCCGGAGAAATTTCGACATTCAAATATCCCTCGGCCATTTCCGTCCGCCGCCGGATGGCCGCGTTCGCGCCGCCCAGCATTTCGAAGGTTTGCGATTCAGGAAAGCAAAATGCCGTCCGGCTCGGCTTGCGTTCGGATGCGTCCAGCGGGCCGATCGAAACCGTGATTTGCCGCTCGGTTGCTTCCTGCCACGAATCGAATGCCTTCCCGTCAACCACAATTCGATCCGAGCGTTGAAACGAAGACGCCCATTCCGCCGGCCCGGACAAATGGCCCGCTTCGCGCCACATTGGCTGGAGAAAGCCAACCGTGATTTCGACGGCGGCGGATTGATTTTGCCGTTTCAGCAAACATTCCGTCTGGATGGCGCACGATTCCCGCCCGTTTTGCTGTTTGCTGTAATCCTTCGGATACACGCGGCCGAACGTAAACCGCCCGCGCTGGTTCTTGATGGACGAAGCGCGATACGGATAAAGAATGTAACCCTCGTAAAGGACCGCGTGGACGATGCTTTTTAGGAGCGGAGAATGTGTCATGCCGCGGCCTTCTCTTTGGCGCCGGCGTTCAGGAGGCCCTCGACGGCCTGATCCCACGAGGTCGCGCCGATGCTCCGCTTGTAGGCATGGAGGCGGTCAAAGACTTCACGGCCAAGCGTCAGCCACGCGTAATTCGGAAAATGATGGTCCATCATTGTCTTCCAGACCGCGACCGGCATTCGATACACGCACTCCTTGTTCCAGGAAATCTGCCGCACTTGCAGCTTGCCGCCGGCCCCCTCGTAAAAAATGCTGCCGCTGAATAAAAACAGGAGCGAAACTTCTCCCGAATCCAGCGCGTGAAAATATTTTGACGCGGCCACGTTCAGATCAAACGTGCAAGGCATCGCCAGCGCCGCCTCCGTGCTTCCGACAAAGCCGCGAACGATCCCGTTGCTGAAACCCCACAACCGGTTGCGCAGCGTTTGGCCCCATCGATCCGGCGTGCCAAATAATTCCACCAATTTGGCCTTCTCGCCATTGCTGTAAGCGCGTTGCTGGGGCTGCAACTGGATTTGCGTCTGCAGCGTCACCGTGTGGATTTGTTCCGCCTGCGGCTTGTTCGTGACGGCCACCTTGAATTGCAGCAACGGGGTCAACCCCCGGTTTGCCGCCTCAACACCGACAACGTTGAAATCAAGCTCAGGCACCGCGAACCTCCGCCGTTGAACAATCCGCCCTCGCGCGCAAGCGCCCAAAAAATCCTTCCACTTCATCCCACACTTTCTCGCCGCCAGACAAACCCCGCCAATGCGCCCGAACCAATCCCGCCAGTTCGTAACAAACGTCAATCGGCGCGATGAAATATTCCCGCGTGTTCACCAGGCGGTTCACCAGCAGCGCCTCCACGTCTGGCTTGATAAGCGCCAACCGCGGATTTTCCTCCGCCAAAGCCTCCCATTTCGCCATGGGCAGCAACGATTCGGTCGCCCCCGCCGGGCTTGGATACATCGCGGTCATTTTCCCGGCGGCGGAGTCGTGGTAGAAAAACGTCAGATTGATCGGCAGCGCGAGGCTTTCCCATTGGGCGTCGCTCATTTGAAAGCCAGGGATGGACTCCGGATCGCGCGGGATCAGCTTGAAGTGCCCGTCAACAACATTGGCGAAGCGCATCGCGCACGCGTCGCAGGCGCAGGCGGTGCGCCTATTGGAAACCCGCCAGAGATGCCGGTGCGCCGCCGCGATCGCCGCGCCGCAAAGCTCGCAATATTCCTCTTGGGGCGCGGCCCGATTGCGTTTCAACCGCCACAAGGCGGAATAAACGTTCTCCGGCCAATTTGCGTTTGGCGCGCGCATCATCCCAGAGCGGCCCGAAGTCAGGCCGGCGGTATGTGGCCCATGCCTGGCACAATCGGCTCGCGTTCCTTGGCGCAAATGCCCGTGGAATCCCGCGCCGAGCGATAGCCAGTTCCTTTGTCCCGGCCGGCTTCGCGTCCCTTGTGCAAAGCCATTTCCTCGCCGCGTTTTGTGCCCGCGATGTGGATGGGTTTTGGTGGATGATATGTTTTTTGCATACTAAGCAGTTCATGAGCAATTGGAATGCCATCGGGCACGGGGTGACGGATGATAAGAAACGGGGACTTCCCCGCAATTTGCAAACCCGCCGTGCTTTTTGCAACGGAGCGCAGCCAATTCAAATTCCCGGCAAGGTGAGGCTCCCGCCGAGCTGCGGCGCGGATAGAAGAGCGAGCCTGCTGGCACATTTATAGCTAGGGCAATTTCAAATGTTATGAGAGCAATTTGGAGTGGCGCGATCAGTTTCGGGCTTGTCTCAATCCCGATTTCTTTGTTTCCGGCGACCCGCCGCGAAGAGTTAAAATTTCATCTGTTGCGAAAAAGCGATCACAGCCCGGTCAATTACAAAAGGGTCGCTGAGGCGGACGGAAAGGAAGTTCCGTGGGAGGAGATCGTCAAGGGTTATGAATACGAAAAGGGCAAATACATCGTGATTACCGACGAGGATTTCCGCCGCGTCGATATCGAGGCGACTCAGACGGTGGACATCATTGAATTCGTGAAACTGGCGGAAATTGATCCGCTGCTTTTCGCCAAGCCCTATTACATGGAGGTTCGCAAAGGCGGTGACAAAGCCTATTCCCTGTTGCGGCAGTCGCTGGCGGATTCCGGAATGGTCGCCATCGCCAAAGTGATTATCAAGACCAGGCAGCATCTGGCGGCCATCAAGCCGCAGGAGCGCGGTCTTATGCTGGAAATCATGCACTTTCCAGAAGAACTTTTGGATGCCGGGGATTTTAAGCAGCCCGCCAACTCGGCGCCGTCCAAGGGAGAAATGGCCATGGCCAGGAAATTGATCGAGAGCATGTCAACTGCATGGGATGCCTCCGCCTTCAAGGATGAGTATCAATCAATGCTTAAAAAAATTGTGGAAGAGAAGATCAGCCACCATGGCAAGGAAAAGCCGGCCCCAGGCAAGAAAGCCCGGCCGTCCAACGTGGTCGATTTGGCGGCGGTGCTTCAGGAAAGCATCCGGCACGCGCAATCCAAGCCGGCCGCGCGTGGTCATCAAAAGAAAAAAGCCGCCTAGCGCATGGCACTCGTCCAGTACAATCGAAAGCGCGATTTCAGCAAGACCAAGGAGCCGAAAGGCAAGGCTGATTCCTCGCGCCTTCATCGTTTCGTCATTCAAAAACATGCCGCCTCGCGCCTTCATTATGATTTCAGGCTTGAGATGGCCGGCACGTTGAAGTCATGGGCCGTGCCGAAAGGCATTCCGTATAAAAAGGGCGAGAGGCGCCTCGCCGTCGAGGTGGAAGACCATCCCGTCTCGTACATTGACTTCGAAGGCACGATCCCCAAAGGCCAATACGGAGGCGGCACCGTCATGGTGTGGGATTACGGCCATTACGAACCGTCAAACGAACATCCCGAAAAAGACTTGTCCGCCGGGAAACTGCATTTTGTTCTTCACGGGGAAAAACTTAAGGGAGAATGGTATTTGGTCAGATTGCACGACGAAAAGAACTGGCTGCTGATTCGGAGTCACGATGACATGCGGCCTGTTTCCAAGAAACTGGACGACACATCCGCTCGCTCCGGCCGCACCATGAAAGCCATTGGCGAAAATGGCGCCGTTTGGAACTCCAATCATAATCAGCCGCCGGCCAGGCGAACGGATTCCAAGGCGCGATTGCCCGCATTCATTGAACCGATGAAAGCGCGGCTGGCCGCCAAGCCGCCAGAAGGCAAATGGATTTACGAAATTAAGTTTGATGGATTCAGGGCCCTCGCATTCAAGAGCGGCGATTCAACGAAGCTGCTTTCACGGAACGACAAGGACTTTGGCAAGCGGTTTCCCGATGTTTTGGAAGCTGTGAAATCGCTGGCATTGAACGATGCAATTTTAGACGGCGAAATCGTGGCCCTCGACGCGAAAGGAAGGTCATCATTCCAATTGTTGCAAGCCTATGATCTCGGCGAAGAAAAACCGGCCATTCTATATTACGTTTTTGACCTGCTCCATTTGAGCGGGCAGAATTTGCGCAACCGCCCTCTGGCCGAGCGGAAAGAGTTGTTGCGCACCGCGCTGGCCGGCGCGCCGAAAATGATTTGTTACTCGGCCTCGCTGGAAGGGGACGTCAATAAACTCTTAAAACAGGCGGCCCGGCTCGGTTTGGAAGGGCTGATTGGAAAACGGGCCGATTCGATTTACGAGCCGGGCCGGAGAAGCGGCGCATGGATCAAGTTAAAGCTTCACCATGAACAGGAAATGGTCATTGGCGGCTTTACCGACCCCGAGGGAAGCAGGCAGCACTTTGGCTCCCTATTAATCGGCTGCTATGAAGGAAAACGCCTGCTCTGCGCGGGAAAAGTCGGCGCCGGTTTTGATGACGCGCTCTTGCGGTCGTTGGCCGCCCGGTTTAAATCGCTGGCGGCTACCGCTTGTCCCTTCAAAAATCTTCCGGACAAGCGGGCGGGGCGTTACGGCGCGGGAATCACGCCCTCGGAAATGCGCCGATGCCACTGGCTCAAGCCCGTGCTTGTTTGCCAGGTCAAATATACGGAATGGACGCGGGATGAAAAGCTGCGGCATCCGGTTTTTCTCGGGCTGCGGGATGACAAGGCGGCCGCGGAAGTGGTCCGGGAAAAGCCAGAATAACATGAGAACCAGCACGACGATACGCGCCGGCAATGTCGAGTTGGAAGTTTCCAATCTTGACAAGGTTTTCTATCCGAAAACCGGCTTCACCAAAGGCCATGTGATTGACTATTACATCCGTGTTTCCAAAGTCCTTCTCCCGCACTTGAAAAACCGCCCCATCACGCTCAAACGCTATCCCGACGGCGTCAATGGATTTTTCTTTTACGAAAAGCAATGCCCGTCCAGCAGGCCTAAATGGATGAAGACGGCCAAGGTGCCCAGGTCCGATGGCGCCGACATAAACTACTGCGTCATGAACGATCTTCCGGCCTTGGTGTGGGCGGCGAACCTCGCGGATTTGGAACTCCACGTCTTTTTGCACAAAATGCCAGCCATCCATCGTCCCACCGCGCTGGCCTTCGATTTGGACCCAGGCCCTCCCGCGGACATCGTGGCCTGCTGCGAAGTGGCATTAAAAATGCGGAAGATTTTTGAATCTCTGGAATTGGAGAGCTTCCCGAAGACATCAGGATCGAAGGGGATGCAAGTGTGCGTGCCGCTCAACACGGCCGTGACCTACGAACAGACCAAAGGCTTCGCGCGCGAATTGGCATTGTTGCTGGAACGGCAGTTTCCGAAGCTGGTCGTTTCCAAAATGGAGAAAGCCCTGCGAAAAGGGAAAGTCTTCGTCGATTGGAGCCAGAACAGCGATACCAAAACCACCATCAATGTTTACTCGCTTCGCGCCAAGGAGCGCCCGGCTGTTTCAACGCCTGTTCGCTGGAGCGAAGTGGAACACGCCTTGAAAACAGGCAAGGCATCCGACTTGTCATTTGAGTCTGAAGACGTGCTAAAACGCGTCGAGAAATTCGGCGACCTCTTCCTTCCGGTTTTGACTCTCCGGCAAAAGCTCCCCGGTATTACGAGTCTTGCTTCCTCGGTATCGTAATCGTCGAATCAAGCCAGTGGATTCCATTCACCGGCGCCCGCTTTGTAATTGACCGCCGCCCGCAAAAGAAAGAGATTCCGGTCTTGCACGGCTCCCTAAGGGATGGCGCGGCCACCCCCCTGGCGGAAGCCAGCCATCAAGTGGGAGCCGAGAATTGCTCAAATAGCATGAACACAAAAAAATCGAGCGGCCTGCTGCTCCTTGTGCTGGCGGCGAGCGCGGCCGCTGCCATCGCGCAAACAACCGTGAAAACCAACCCTGCCGAAAACATCGAAGCCATTTGCAAGAAATACAAGGTTCCCGCGCTGGCGGCAGTCGTGACGAAGGACGGCCGGATTTGCGATCGCGCCGCCGCGGGCATTCGCAAATGGGGTGATCCCACTCCGGTCACCACGAATGACATGTTTCACATCGGCTCATGCACGAAGTCTATGACGGCCACGCTGGCAGGCATTCTCATCGATGAGGGAAAATTGCGCTGGGACACAACCATTGCGGAAGTGTTTCCCGAATTGAAAGGCAAAATGAGCCAGCAATACGAAACGGTGACCATTGAGCAATTGCTCCATCATCGCGGCGGCGTGCCCGGCGAACCGCCCCCCGCGGCCTGGGGGCGCGCGTGGGAGGAAATCGGCACGCCCGCGCAACAACGGCGCGAATTCATTGAGGCGGTGCTGCGCGAGCCGCCGGCCGCCCCGCCGGGCCAAAAAGAAATTTATTCGAATCAGGGTTACACCATCGCCGGGGCCATGATGGAAAAAATTACCGGGCAGGATTTTGAATCGCTCATGACGGAAAAGCTGTTCAAACCACTGCACATGGACACCGCCGGTTTCGGCGCGCCCGGCGCGAGAGATAAAATCGACCAGCCGTGGGGCCATATTCGCAAGCTGTTCATGACGATCCCGCGGCAATCAGACAATCCGCCTGCCATTTCGCCCGCCGGCCGGGTGCATTGCTCGCTCGATGATTTTGCGCGCTATGCCATGCTCCATTTGCAGGAAAAAGCGGCCAGCGGATTGTTGAAGCCGGAGACGCTGGCCAGATTGCACAAGCCCGACGGCACGAATGCCAGCAGCCCGCTTGAAAATTACGCGTGCGGCTGGGTGATTTTGAAACGCGGCTGGGCCGGCGGCAGAACGTTGTGGCACAATGGCTCCAACAGCATGTGGTATATCGTGATGTGGCTCGCGCCCGAAAAGGATTTTTCGGTCATCGTCGCCACCAACATCGCCGGACCCGGCGCTGAGAAAGCGTGCGACGACGCCGCCGTGATGATGGTTCACAAATGGCTGCCGGAGTAACTGAGGTTTGAAGCTTGAAAGTGGCCGCGATTGCGCTAAAAGCTGGCATTGGATTTGAACTCTAATGAAGCCAGCGCGGCCGCGGAAACGGCCAATCTCAAGACCCTGTTGCGGGACTCAGACCCGGAATTCTGGCCGCGGTTAAAGGCCCGCACGCTGAAGGCCAGGGAATTTGAGGAACTGATTTTTCTCTCATCGTGGCGCAAAAAGGCGCACGCCGCCAAAATCCCGGCGCCCGCGCCCGCGCCGAAACTCACGCGTTTGGCCATCCTCGGCGGTTGCAGCCTTTATCCCCTGCGCGAACTCCTTGAGCACATCTGCGAAATGCAAGGCACGCCGCTGGAACTCTGGCTCGGCGATTTCGACAATTACCACGCTGAAATTATGGATGACGCGGGTGAATTGTACGCGTTCGCCCCCGAGGCGGTGATGCTGCTTCCCTCGGAAAAACGCTGTCAATACTCCGGCGCCCTGGCCGATTCCCGCGAACGCGCGCAGGCCGAAGCCCTCCAAACCGCCCAAGCCATTCTGAGCCTTGCCCATCGAGTCAACGAGAAATCTGGCGCGGAAATTATTCTCGCCAATTTCATGCTGCCCGGCCATTGCGACCTGGGCGCCTGTTGCGCGCGCCCTCTTTCGAATTTTGGTGGGATTTGTCAAATACCAGTTCCTGGGCGGCCTCTGCAGCCAGTTGGACTACCAAACATTGCTTCTCAACGGCCATCCCCACCATTGGATTGAATTGCCAATCGCGATGGTTTTTTACTTCTTGTATCTTTACTGCAATTTCTCAGGATTTTGCGATATGGCCATTGGCGCTTCGGCTTTGATAGGAATCCCGGTGCTGGAGAATTTCGAGAATCCTTTGTCCGCGCGGAACATGAAAGTTTTTTGGAACCGCTGGCACATCACTCTTTCGCAATGGATGCGCGACATCGTGTTCTCGCCGCTCTCGAAGGCGCTCGTGCGGATTTCGGGACCGAAAAATGCCAGCCACGCCGTGGCGCTGGCGATCCTGGCGACTTTTCTGCTCATCGGGATTTGGCATGGCGCGGGATGGCATTACGCCGCCTTCGGTTTGGCTC
>DASXZY010000038.1:0-149056 GCA_036501625.1 Verrucomicrobiia bacterium | reverse complement strand
GTCTTGCACCAGCGGGCTGAGAAACTGGGGGAGCCGCTTCGCGCTTTGCTCCCATTGCATTTTGGTCCAGGCCATATTCCCGCAGCATCGGGGAGGCGGCCAAAAAATGCAAGGAAATACTTAACATAGTAATACTAGGTCGCAGCCCAAAGCGCGGGCAGCGGCGTTGAGTTCATTCAACCGCTGGATGACGTCTTCCAATGGCCGGTCGGAAACCAGGCCGGCGATGGGCAGGGGCAATCGCGCTTTCACTTCGCCGCCTTGCACCACAATCTGCCCGCCTTGCATGTTGGCCAGCGCCTGGATCACGCGAAAGATGTCCGCGTCATTCGTGCCGGCCACGACCACGTTGTGCGCGTCGTGGGCCACGGTCGAGCCGATCGCGCCGTCGCGCAATTTGAAGCCGCGCACGAAGCCGACGCCGACGTTGCCCGTAGCCCGATGGCGCTCGACGACCACCAGCTTGAGAATGTCCCGCCCCACGTCGGCCACAGCCCTCCCCTTTTCGATTCGCGCCGGAGCGATGGCTTGGCGCGTGACGATTTGGTCGGGGACGATTTCGATAACCCGCATGTTTCGCGGACGGGCGCACGGGACGGCCAGGTCAGACGGCGCGCAACGCAAATTCATGGTGCCGCGCGGGAGCGGCGTGGCCGAGGGCGCCCGGGCCAGGTATTCGCCGTCGCGCGCGACCAGGGCGCCCTTCTTGTAAACCTGCCGGACGGCGAATTTTTTCAAATTGTCAAAAATAATAAAATCGGCCCAATAGCGCGGGGCGATGGCGCCCAGGTTTTGCAGGCGGTAATGGCGCGCGGTGTTGATGGTGGCGATCTGCAAGGCGGACATGGGCGCGATGCCGCGGCGGATGGCTTCGCGCACGGCATGGTCGATATGCCCTTCGGCGGCCAGATCGCTGGCCAGCTTGTCATCGGTGGCGAAGGAGCAATTGGCGGCGTTGTGGGCATTGACGAGCGGCGCGAGCGCGGCCAGGTTCCGCTCGGTGCTGCCTTCGCGCAGCAATATGTGCAGGCCCAGCCGCAGCTTTTCCCGCGCTTCCTCCAGCTCCGTCGATTCATGGTCCGAGCGGACACCAGCCAAGGCGTAGGCGTTGAGATTTTTCCCGCGCAAACCCGGCGCGTGGCCGTCGATGGCTTTGCCTTTGCCGACGGCGATTTTATCCAGCTCGCTTTTCAGCCCAAGGTAAACGCCCGGATAATTCATCAATTCCGCCACGCCCGCGATGCGCTCGTCGGCGATCATCAAGGCCAGGTCATCGGCCGTGATGCGCGCCCCGGCCGTTTCGAGCGGCGTAGCCGGGACGCACGAGGGCAGCATGATAAAAAAATCCAGCGGCAGGTTCTTGCTGGACTCCAGCACGTAGCGGATGCCATCCAGCCCCAGCACGTTGGCGTATTCGTGCGGATCAATCACCACCGCGCCGGTGCCGTGCGGGACGACCGCGCGCGCGAATTCGAACGCGGTCAATTGCGAGCTTTCCAGATGAAAATGGCCGTCAATCAAACTCGGCGCCATGAACGCGCCGCGCAGATCAATGGTCTTGCGCGCTTTGTAATCGCCCAAGCCAACGATCCGCCCGTCATCGACGGCGACATTGCCGTCATGGATTTCGCCGCTGAAGACATTGGCCACGCGGGCATTTTTGAAAAGAAGTTCCGCCGGAATTTCGCCGCGAGCAATTGCCAATTTGTGCTGAAGATGGCGCATGTCAGAACCTGTTCGCAAGGATGCCGCCATCCGGCCTCCAAAAAAAGGCAAAAATCGCCGGGCCCGTTTTTTTAACGCACATTTTTGATGCGCGGCCCGCGAATTCTGGCATAGTGACGAACCATGAATGCCCTGCGCCTGGATGTTCGCAAAACGTACAAGCTTTACATCGGCGGCAACTTCGTCCGCGGTGAAAGCGGCCGGTATCTTCCCGCCTCATCTCCAAGCGGCGCCCTGCTCGATAATTTCTGCCACGCCTCCCGCAAGGATTTGCGCGATGCCGTCTCCGCCGCCCGCTCCGCGTGCGATGGATGGGCCAAAAAATCAGCCTATCTCCGCGGGCAAATCCTCTACCGCGCCGCCGAGATGCTCGAAGACCGCGCCCCGGCCATGACGGAGGAAATCGCCCGCTCCACCGGAGCCGCGCCGGAAAAGGCTCGCGCGGAAGTCAATTTGGCCATTGACCGGCTGGTCTATTTCGCGGGCTGGACGGATAAATTCGCCCAGGTTTTCGGCGCGGTCAATCCGGTGGCAAGCTCGCATTTCAATTTTACCATTCCCGAACCGACCGGCGTCGTGGCCGCGCTGGCGCCGGATGAGCCTTCGCTCCTGCCGCTGATTTCGCTGGCGGCGCCGGCCATCTTGACGGGCAACAGCGCCGTGCTGGTGGCTTCGGATAAATTTCCGCTGCCCGCGCTGACCTTCGCGGAAATTCTCGCCACCAGCGATTTGCCGGGCGGCGTCGTGAACATTCTGGCGGGAAAGCGCGGCGAATTGATCTCGCATCTCGCCAGCCATAATGACATCAACGCCATCGTCAATGCCTCCAGCGCGGAGGAGACGCACCAAGCCTTGCAAAGCGGCACGGCCATCAATTTGAAGCGTTACGCGGCGCGCAAAATGACGGCGGAGGAGTGGTTCACCGACTCCGCCGAAAACCCATACTGGATAGCCGACACCGTCGAGTTCAAAACAGCATGGCATCCCATCGGGCTATGACAACGACTTTTGCCAGCGTGCCGACGATCGACCAGGTGACGGTTGAAGAGCGCGCCGCCTCGTTCACGAAGCGCAGCATCAAGACCAGCGCGAAATTGGCCGGCCTGAAAATGGCCGTTTCCATGATCGACTTGACAACGCTGGAGGGAAAAGACACGCCGGGCCGCGTCGCGTATCTTTGCCGCAAGGCCCTTCAGCCAGCCGAGCCGAAATATGATGTTCCGTCCTGCGCGGCGGTTTGCGTTTATCCCAATTTGGTGCGCCATGCCCGGCGTTTTCTGGGGGAGCGTTCCGCTGTCAAGATCGCCTCAGTCGCCACCGGTTTTCCCAGCGGGCAATATCCGTTGCGCACCAAATTGGAGGAAACCCGCCGCGCGGCGGGCGACGGCGCCGAGGAGATTGACATGGTCATCGACCGCGGCGCGTTCCTGGCGGGCGAGCATCGCAAAATGTTCGATGAAATCGCCGCCGTGAAGGCCGCGTGCGGGGACAGCCATCTCAAGGTCATTTTGGAAACAGGCGAATTGGTCACCTACGACAACGTGCGCCTGGCCAGCCAGATCGCGATGGAGGCGGGCGCTGATTTTATCAAGACATCCACCGGCAAAGTGCAGCCGGCCGCGACCATGCCGGTCACGCTGGTGATGCTTGAAGCCATTCGCGATTATTTTTTTGCGACCGGCCTGCGCATCGGCATGAAGCCCGCCGGCGGCATCCGCACCGCCAAGCAATCGCTGGCCTACCTGGTCATGGTCAAAGAAACGCTGGGCGACGACTGGCTCACGCCGGACTTGTTTCGCATCGGCGCCAGCACCCTGCTCAATGACGTATTGATGCAAATCGCCAAGACCGCCGATGGCAACTACCAGGGCGCCGATTATTTCTCGATTTCATGAAAACTGCCATAACCGTCAAGAAAAAGAATGGCCTGGCCCTCAAGCCCGCCCTTTTGGCCCGCCCGGTCACGCCCGTCAAAAAGCGCCGGCTCGAATTCGGCCGCCGTTGGGATTACGCGCCCGCGCCGGAAACCGTCCCCGTCAAAATTGACCCGCGCCATGAATTGTTTATTGACGGCAAATTCACCGCGCCGCGCTCCGGCCAGTACTTCGATTCCATCAATCCCGCCACCGAGGCCAAATTGTGCGAGATCGCCCGCGGGGACGGACAAGACGTGGACCGGGCTGTGGCAGCCGCGCGCCGGGCCTTTGAAAACGTTTGGAGCCGCGCGCCCGGACGGGAGAGGGGAAAATATCTTTACAGGGTCGCGCGCATCTTGCAGGAAAAGGCGCGCGAATTGGCCGTGCTGGAAAGCATGGACGGCGGCAAGCCCATCAAAGAGAGCCGCGATTTCGACGTGCCCATGGCCGCCGCGCATTTCTTCTATCACGCAGGCTGGGCCGACAAATTGGAATACGCCTTTCCCGGCCGCAAGCCGCGCCCGCTCGGCGTGGCAGGGCAAATCATCCCGTGGAATTTTCCGCTGTTGATGGCCGCCTGGAAGATCGCGCCCGCGCTGGCCTGCGGCAACACGGTCGTGCTCAAACCTTCCAAGTCCACCAGCATCACCGCCTTGCGCCTGGCCCAGATTTTCCAGGAAGCCGGCCTGCCCGATGGCGTGCTCAACGTTGTCACCGGCGATGCCGCCACCGGCACGGCTCTCTACACCCACCCGGATGTCAACAAGGTAGCCTTCACCGGCTCGACCGAAGTCGGCAAGATCATCGCCCGCGCCTGCGCCGGCACCGGCAAAAAGCTGACGCTGGAATTGGGCGGCAAGGCAGCCAACATCATCCTGGAGGACGCGCCCATTGATCAGGCCATCGAAGGAGTCGTGAGCGGGATTTATTTCAACCAGGGCCACGTCTGCTGCGCCGGTTCGCGGCTTTTGGTGCAGGAGGGCATCTACGACACCGTCATACATAAATTGCGCAACCGCATCCAGACTCTGCGCGTCGGTGATCCGCTGGACAAGAACACCGACGTCGGCGCGATCAATTCCTGCGCGCAACTGGAGAAAATTCGCGAACTCGTCCGCTGCGGCCAGGAGGAAGGAGCGGAGGTCGAGCAATCGTCGTGCGCGCTGCCGTCGAAAGGCTATTGGTTTCCGCCGACCTTTCTGACAAGCGTCACCATGTCGCACCGCGTCGCGCGCGAGGAAATCTTTGGGCCGGTGTTGAGCGTGATGACCTTCCGCACGCCGGAAGAGGCGCTGGAACGGGCCAACAACACCCCCTACGGCCTGAGTGCCGGAGTGTGGACGGACAAAGGGAGCAAGATCTTCAAAATGGTCGGGAAGCTGCGCGCGGGTGTCGTGTGGGCCAACAGCTACAACAAGTTCGACCCGGCCAGCCCTTTCGGCGGCTACAAAGAGAGCGGCTTCGGCCGCGAAGGAGGCGCGCACGGCCTCTCCGCCTACGTGCAATTAACTTGAGAAAGGAAGGCTTGTATGAAGCCCGTTCGCGCAAACACAATCCAACGATTCATCGCCGCCGCCGTATTATTGGGGTTCTCCGGCCTCGCGCACGCGCAAACGCCGGCCACCATGTCCGACTTCGGCGCCGCAGCCCCGGTTCCTGGAACGGCGGATATTTCCCAATTGAGCGTGTCCGGCGACCAGAAATTTCCGGATGGCTTGAATTATTACACTGACAACCAGTCGGATCACAACGCGGGAGAGCCGGGCCAGACATTCACCACTGGGAACACGGCCTCGACCTGCACGCTGACCAACCTTTATCTCAAAAGCGCGGGTCTCGATTTCGGGGGCGGTTCGCCGGGCAACCCGATCAATTACGTCCTTCATTTTTATACTGTCTCCGGCGGCATCGCGGCGCTGATGGTGAGCTACGTGTCTGCCAACCCAACCACCTACATCGAAGGCGATTGGGTGCGATGGAGCGGACTCTCAGTCGCGCTCTCCCCCAACACAACCTATGCTTACTCGTTCGGCAAGGCTG
Organism: Verrucomicrobiia bacterium; assembly: GCA_036501625.1. Classification (GTDB taxonomy): domain Bacteria; phylum Verrucomicrobiota; class Verrucomicrobiia; order Limisphaerales; family Palsa-1400; genus Palsa-1400. The sequence goes on along the minus strand of DASXZY010000038.1, from coordinate 143,375 downwards.
CCGGCGGCGGAGGCTGGGATGCCATCGGAGTGGCGGGTGGCTCGCCTTGCGCGGGCGGAGAAATCGGGCTGATTTCGCCAGCGGGCGGAGCGATCACTTTTGGAGGCAGCCATCAATTCGACGCCGCGTTCGATTTGGCTATTTCCGCGCCGCCAAGCGCGCCGGCGCCTTCCGTGCCATCCGTGTCGCCAACCAACGCTGTCATTTATGCGGGCACGGTTGTTATGCTGACAGAGACAGCGAGCGGCCTGCCCACTCTGTTCTACCAATGGCGCACGGACGGCGGCGCGGGCGGCAATCGCACCAATATTCTTCACGCCACCAACTCCACGCTGGCGGTCAACACCACTGGATTTCCGGGGCGCAATTACCGCTATGATGTCGTGGTCTCCAATTCCTACGGGGCGGCCACCAGTTCCGTGGCGGTTCTCAGCGTGGCGGCTCCCAGCCCGCCGGTGCTGGCCTCGGATATTTCGCCCAGCTCGGCTGTGGATTATGTCGGCGGCGCGCAAACATTTTCGGCGTCCTTTAACGGCACGCTGCCGATCACCTATCAGTGGCAGGTCAACAGCAACAATATTCCGAACGCCACCAATGCGTCGATCACGCTGTCCAATTTGCAGTTGACAAATGCAGGCAGCTACCGGGCGCTCGCGAAAAATTCGCAAGGCGGCCCGGTTGCGAGCAGCGCGGCCCAGCTCACCATGCTGGCCAGCGCGCCTTACCCGGGCGCAATTAACGCCGCCAGCCCGATTGGCTATTGGCGGCTTAACGAAACCGCCAGCCCCGCGAGCGGCAGTTTGCAAGCGGCGGATGCGGCGGGCAATTTCAATGGGACTTACGGCGCCGCGGCGGCCGATGGCATTCCAGGGCCGGCCCCGGCGCTGGGTTTCCCCGGTTTTGAGAACGGCAATACGGCGGCGGAGTTCACCAATGGCGCTGCCAATTCTTTCGTCACACTGCCGGCGCTCAACCTCAACGCCAATACCGTGACGATCACTGCCTGGATTTATCCCATCGGCACACCGGCCGATTACTGCGGCCTCGTTTTTTGCCGCCCCAACGGCGATGCGTCCGGTTTGGGATTCACCTCTAACGGGCAGCTTGGTTACACGTGGAATGGCAACAACCAGGATACCTGGAGCTGGATGTCTGGCATCGTTCCGCCGCAATCCCAATGGTCGTTCGTGGCCCTGGTGGTTTCGCCAGGCGGCGCCGTGGTGTATCTTTGCAACAATAACGGCGTTTCGACCGCGACCAACGCCATCCCGCATACCGCTGAGGCTTTCAACGACGTCACGTTGATTGGCGGGGACAGCGCGGATAATGGAAACGGCGGCCGCACATTCAACGGCCAGATGGACGAGGTCGCCATTTTCAACACCGCCCTCACGCCCCAGCAGGTATTCAACTTGTATTTCAGCGGAGCCGGGGGCGCGCCGCGAGTGTTCGCGCCAGTCGCGTCACCTTCCAACAACGTGTTCGCCGGCACGACGGTGACACTCAACTCATTGGCGCTGGGCGAGCCGCCGTTTAGTTACCAATGGCAATCCAACGGCGTTAGTCTGCCGGGCGCCACCGGCGCTTCTCTCATATTGACAGATGCGCAGGCGCCCGACTCCGGCGCTTACGATGTGATTGTCACCAACAGTTCCGGCTCCAACATCAGCCCCGCGCTCACGCTGGTGGTCAATCCCGCTTCGGGGCCGATCTTCACACAGGAGCCCGCCCCGGCCAGCCTCACCAATTACGTGAACGGCCTCGCCTCATTCTCCGCCGCCGCCGGCGGTTCGCCGCCGATGACCTTCCAGTGGGCGCACGACGGAACCAACCTGCCCGGCCAAACCGCGGCTTCGCTGACGTTGCCGAATTTGCAAGTTGCCGAGTCTGGAACCTACACGCTGCTAGTGTCCAATGCTCTCGGAACGAACCTGAGCACTCCGGCAGTGTTGACGGTGCTGCCGCTGCCCGTCGGAACGGCGCTGAATTTGTTGACCTACCACAACGACAATACCCGCCAAGGCGCCAACACGAATGAATTCCTGCTCACGCTGGCCAATGTCAATGTGACCAACTTTGGGCTGTTGTTCCGCTATCCGCTCGATGGATACGCCTATGCCACGCCGCTCTATGTTTCGGGCGTGGCCGTGCCGGGGCAAGGCACGCGCAACGTTGTCTATGCCGCGACTGAGCATAACAGCCTTTACGCGTTCGACGCCGACAGCAACACGGGCACCAACGGCGGACTGCTGTGGCACACCAATTTCGGGCCGTCAGCCCTGAGTTCGTCGCAGGAATTTGGCACGCGCTACCACGGCGGCAATTATACCGATCTTGTGCCGGAGGTCGGCATTACCGGCACGCCTGTGATCAACCTCGCCGCCGGAACGCTTTATGTGGACGTCCTCACGCGGGACACGACCGCGAGCGCGACGAATTACAACCACCGCATCCACGCGCTGAATATTACCAATGGCGCGGAAATGCCGTTCAGTCCGGTCATTGTCTCCGGGTCGGTTCCTGGCACGGGCGTGGGCGGCAATGGAACGACGGTGCCCTTTGACCCGATTCAGCATTTGCAGCGCCCTGCCCTGACGCTGGTCGGCAACATGTTGTATGTGGCTTACGGCAGTTACGCCGACACCGACCCCTATCACGGCTGGGTTTTTGGTTTCAACGCAACGACTCTTCAAAGGCCTGCCAATTATATTTTCAACACCACCCCCAATGCCACCGTCGCCGCCTTTCAGGGCAACGCCGGCGAAGGCGCTCTCTGGATGGGCGGCAACGGATTATGCGCCGACGCGAACAGCAACCTGTATTTCGAGGTGGCCAACGGCAGCTTCAGCCAGAACACCAACGGCGGCGATTACGGCGATAGCTTTGTCAAGCTCTCCACCACCAACACGCTGGCGGTGGCCGACTATTTCACGCCCGCCGAACAGGCCAGCCTGCAAGCGGGTGATGAGGACCTCGGCTCCGGCGGCGCGATGATGCTGCCCGACTCGGTGGGCAGCGCCGCCCATCCGCACCTGCTCGTCGGGTGCGGGAAAGAGGGAAAACTCCATCTGGTGGATCGCGACAACATGGGCCATTTCAATCCGAACAACGACAACCAGATCGTGCAGGAGGTTCCCGGAGCCGTCGGCGGCACGTGGAGTTCGCCCGCTTACTTCAATCACCTGATTTATTACCAGGGCAGCGGCGATATCATGAAGGCCTTCTATGTTTCCAACGCCGTCATCACCGGCACGCCGGTTACGCAATCAAGCACCGCTTTTGGTTTTCCCGGAGCGACGCCGGCCGTCTCGGCCAATGGAACCAATAATGGGATCGCGTGGATCATTCAGGCGGACGCCTACACGAGCAGCGGCCCGGCGGTTTTGCACGCTTATAACGCGACCAACCTCGCGCAGGAGCTTTACAACAGCAGCATGAACCTGGCGCGCGACAACCCCGGCGCCGCTGTCAAAATGAATACGCCGGCGGTCGTCAACGGCAAGGTTTACGTGGGCGCGGAATATGCCCTGTCTGTTTACGGCAACAGCGTCTTTTTGGCCACGCCTTCCATTTCGCCGGCCGGCGGGCTTTATACAAATTTGGTTGCGATCACGCTGGCCGATTCCAGCCCAGGCGCTTCTATTTATTACACGCTGGATGGGACGGCGCCCACGACCAATTCTTTGTTTTACACGGGGCCGTTTGTTTTGGCCGTTTCCGCCGGAGTCCAGGCGGTGGCCATCGAATCGGGAGCGACGCCCAGCGGAGTGGCCCAGGCCTCGTTCGTCAATTCCGCTTCGCTTGGCCAGGGCACGGGATTGACCGGCAGTTATTACGCGAATCACACATCGGCCAATCCGTTTGCGGGAACGCCTTCGCTGGTGCGGACGGATGCCGCGGTCAACTTCGTTTGGAACACGGGCGGGCCGGGCGGAGGCGTGGGCCAATCCGGTTACACGGTGCGATGGATGGGTTCGGTGCAGCCGCAATTCAGCGAGAATTACACGTTCTACGCCACGGCCGACGATGGCGTTCGCTTATGGATTAACGGACAGGAAATCATCAACGGCTGGATCAACCAGCCGCCCACCACTTACCAGGCCTCCATCCCATTGGTGGCTCAGCAACTCTATAATGTGGAGATGGATTTTTATTACCAGAATGATGGCGGGGCCGAAGCGCAACTCGCCTGGTCCAGTCCCTCCACGCCGCAAGCCGTCATTCCGCGGAGCCAGCTTTATCCCTACACCAATCCACCGCCAACGATCGTCCTGACGAATCCGGCAGGCGGATCGACTTTCACGGCTGCGGCGTCCATCTCTCTCGATGCATCCGCGGCCGCCCCTTACAATCCGGTGAGCTGCGTGAGCTTTTTCACGAACGGCGTTCTGGCTGGCTCGGTTAGCAATGCGCCCTATGACTTGACAGCAACGGGTTTCGCGGCCGGGAGTTATATTTTGACAGCAACCGCCACCGACGGCAGCGGGCTGGCGGCCACGTCCGCGCCGGTCGCGATCAATGTCACTGCCGGGAGCGGTTTGCCTTACGGGCTTTCCAGCCGCGCACCGTCGGCCGCCTTTTATAATATGCCGCCAGCCTACACCAGCGGCCCGATTCCGACATTGCTTTCAGCGACGGGAGTGTTTGCCAATACGCCCGCGATGGTTCCTGTTGGCGGCCTCATTCCCTACGCTCCGAACACACCGCTTTGGTCCGATAACGCCCTCAAAATCCGCTACCTGTCCGTGCCCTTTAACGGCGGCCCAGACATCCCCAGCCAGCAAATCGGATTCGCGCCAACTGGCTCGTGGAGTTTCCCGTCCGGCACCATTTTCGTTAAAACGTTTGAACTGCTCACGAATCAAAGCGATCCCAGCGCCATCCGCCGGCTGGAAACCCGCCTGATCGTGCGCGACACCAATGGGGCCGTCTATGGCGTCACTTATAAATGGCTGCCTGATAACAGCGACGCTGTTCTCCTCAGCAACAGCCTAAGCGAGGCCATTCTTATTACTAATGCGGGCACGGGCAGTTCGTACGTCCAGAATTGGTATTATCCCAGCCCTGCCGACTGTTTGACCTGCCATACCGCTCCGGCCAATTACGTGCTCGGTGTCAATACTCGGCAGCTTAACGGAACTCTGGTTTACTCGAATGGCACAACTGACAATCAACTGCGCGCGCTTAATTACGCGGGCCTGTTTTCTCCCGCTTTCAACGAGTCCCAAATCGCCGGATTTGAGCAGCTTTCCAGTGTTGCGAACACCAGCGCGTCCCTGACGCAGCGCGCCCGTTCCTACCTTGACGCCAATTGCGCGCAATGCCATCAGCCCAACGGCGCTGGCAGATCCTTCGACGCGCGCTACGACACGCCGCTGGCCAGCCAAAACATCATCAATGGCCCGGTGGTGGGCAATCTCGGCTACGACAACGCCGCCGTCGTCGTGCCATCGGACATCTGGCGCTCCATTCTTTACGACCGGATGAACACGCTCGATCCGACCATCAAAATGCCGCCGCTGGCTCGAAACTTGATTGACACAAACGCTGTCCAAGTGATGGCCGCCTGGATCAATTCCCTGGGCGGAACCCCTGCCCTGGCGCCGCCCGTCCTGGCGCCTGCTGGCGGGCTGTTCACCAATTCCCTCACGTTGACACTGCAACCGCCCGATGCCAATGCCGTCCTCTATTATACTTTGGACGGCACGCTCCCGACGACCAATTCGATAAAATACCGCGGGCCGTTCGGCTTGAGTTCCAGCGGGCCTGTCACGGCCAACGCCTTTGAGCCGGGCTATGTCAACAGCGTGGCGGTGTCGGGCCTGTTCACCATTGTGCCGCCGCTGGATAACTTGTTCGCGCCGGGATTCGCGGGAGGCGGTTTCCAGATGCAGTTCTGGGCGCCGGCGGGCCAGACCTATATTCTGCAAGGGAGTTCGGATCTGATGAACTGGACCTCGCTCAGCACCAACGCGCCGAGCGCCGTGCCGTTCAGCTTTTCGGACTCCGGCGCCAGCAATTTCCCATCCCGCTTCTATCGCGTCATCGTGCCGTGAGTCAGTCCGCGTAGCCGAACGTTTTCGCGAAAGCATTGAGGCGTGGCAGCCACGGATCCAGGGCGGCCGCGTAGTTTCGCCAGCGGCCGACCGCCCGATCATGCACAGGCTGGGCCACCTCGCCGTAAGTCGGAGAGTAAACGAGCTTGCCGCGCGCCGCTTCGTGGCTGGCGGCCTGGCCGGCGTGCCAAGTCAAGCCGAGGAATTCCGTGATCCGCCGGCCCTCCGTCTCAAGGGCGCGGGCCACGTCTTCGTAGCGCGTCTCCAGCCATGCGAAACCGCCAAGCTCGCGCAGGCGCAGCCATGTGTCCATCACGCCCTCGTAATGTTTGACGGCGCGGTCGAGGCTCAGGAAGTTCGCATTGACGGGGGTCAGCGCGAGGTTTTGGAAGAAACAACTTAGGACGACATCGCGCGGGTCCCGGAGCGCGATCAGAATTTTGGACTCTGGGAAAACGCGCAGCCACAAATGCACCGAGGAAGTCGAGCCTGGATTTTTGTCAAGCAGAACGGCGGCGGGCGGCTCATTGGCGCCTTCGCGGAACAGGCTCTTGAAATAGCGGCGGCGCATTTCATCCAGGAGCGCGGCGGGCAGCGCGTTCAATGCGCCCGCGCTCAGCGGCACGGTCGCGGAAAGCGGCGCGAGTTTGTCGCCAACCTCCCCGACGAACGCTTCCGATTCGTCGAAGGCGCGCACGCTGGGATGCGCGGCCAGGATTTGCTCCAGCAGAGTCGTCCCGCTGCGCGGATGCCCGCCCAGGAGCGCCAATTGCCCGGAACCGGGCTTCGCGTCAACGCGCCAGCGGCGGATCATTTCGGGCGTCAACGCGGCCAGGAGTGAGCGCCGATGGCGGGCGGCTTGGTCGCAAGTCTTTTCCATCGCGGCCACGTTGCCCGACTGGCGGATGAGGGCCTTGGCTTTGAGCAGCCATTCCATCGCCTCGGCGTATTGGCCCAATTCGTCGAGCACCAGGCCAAGAAGATGAAAGCAGGAGGCGCGGACGTTAGGATCAGCCAACGTGCCGCCGGTTAAATCGCGCAGCAGCTTTTCGGCTTCGGCGGGGCGGCCAGCGCGATGGGTCAGAAAGGCGCGATAATAGAGGGCGGACGGGTCTTTCGGCTGGCGGGTTAGGCAGGCATCGACTTGCTCCGATGCTTCGGTGAGCCGGCGCTCGCGTTCCAACCAGGCGGCCCAGCTTAGGCGCGCGTGGATGGAGGAAGGGTCCGCCTCGATGGCCCGCTGATAACAGGCGCGCGCGCGGGCGGGTTGCCGGAGGCGATGGTATTGCTGCCCGATCATGACCAGAACATTCGGGTTGCTGGAGGCCAGCGACTCCGCGCATTCGAAGGCCTGGCCGGCCTGGGCGAAATCCAAATCGCCCGCGGCGGCTGTGCCCAATTCAAACCAAAGATTGAGGATGCCCGGGAAGCGCTGCGTCAATTCGCGATAGGCCGGCAGCGCGGCGGCGGCGCGGCCCGCCATCAATTGTTGCTGGGCTTTTTTCCAGCGCTCAATGTCGCGCGGCGACCTTTCCAATCTGGGCAGGTCCGCCTGTGGATTTGCCGGTTGCATCTTTCTGTCAGGAAGGTCGATCAATGGTTCCGATTTATCAAGCTTTTGACATTTTGGAGTTCCGGCGCAAGGCTGTTGTCATGAAGATAGAAACCCGCTCGGAATACTCGCGCGGCGCGTTGGACCGGGCCGGCCTCAAGCCAAGCCCATGGGACCAGTTTGCCCTCTGGTTCAAGGAAGCGGCCGAGGCCAGGGTCATTGAGCCCAATGCCATGAGCCTCGCCACCACCGGCGCCGATCACCGCCCGCTGGTCCGCACGGTGCTTTTGAAAAACTTCGATGAGCGCGGCTTCGTTTTCTTTACAAATCTGAACAGCCGCAAGTCCCGCCAGATTGGCGAGAATGCCAATGCGGCCCTGCTCTTTCCGTGGCTGGCCATGGAGCGGCAAGTCATCGTGTCCGGCTCGACCGGGAGGGTTTCCGCCGAGGAGACGCTGGCTTACTTCAGCACGCGGCCGCGCGGCAGCCAGCTTGGCGCCTGGGCGTCGCCGCAAAGCTCGGTCATTGCCACGCGGGCGGCGCTGGAGGAAAAACTGGAGGAACTCACGCGCCAATTTGGCAAAGGGCCGGTGCCGGTTCCGCCGTTTTGGGGCGGCTATCGGGTGGCGCCGAGAGAGATCGAATTCTGGCAAGGCCGGCCCAGCCGCCTGCACGACCGTTTTCTTTACGTCCGCCAGCCGGATGGCTCCTGGAATATCGACCGTTTGGCGCCGTGAGGGCGCGGTTTAATGTCAAAACGAATTATGAATGCAAAAACACTCGCGCTTGGAGGGCTTCTTGCCTTGGCTGCTTGTTTGACGGCCCGCGCCGGCGAACCCATTGACGGCTTCCACGACACACCCATGCTTCCCGAGGGCAAATGGCACGTCCATGATCCTGACCGCCCGCAACCGCCGGTTGTCACTCCCGGCGCGGCGTTCAGCCAAAACGCGCCGCCGCCATCGGACGCGGAGGTTCTTTTCGATGGCGCGGATTTGTCGAAATGGCAAAACGACCGGGGCGGCGACGCGGATTGGAAAGTGCAGGACGGCTATGTGCAAGTCACCCGCGGCGGCGGCATCCACACACGCGGACGATGGGCGGATTTCCAATTGCACGTGGAATGGGCCGCGCCCGTTCCGGCCACAGGCGCCGGCCAGGGGCGCGGCAACAGCGGCATTCTTATCAACGGCATGTACGAAGTGCAGGTGCTCGATTCTTACGAGGCCAAGACTTACCCGGATGGCCAAGCAGGCGCCATTTACGGGCAGTCGCCGCCGCTGGCCAACCCCAGCAAGCCGCCCGGACAATGGCAGGCTTACGACATCATCTTTGAGTCCCCGCGCTGGGATGGCGAAGGCCATTTGACAAAGAAAGCCTGCGCGACCGTCCTCTTCAACGGAGTCGTCGTGCAGAACCATTATGAATTCATTGGGGGCACCGATGGCATCAGCGCCGAAGTGCCGTGGAAATCGCTTTCGCATTATCCGCCGCCGCATCCGCCCGAGGTATTTATAGGGTTGCAGGAACACAACGCCAATCCGGTGCGCTACCGCAATATTTGGATTCGCCGGCTGGGTTCACCACAATAACCGGACGACCGCGGCCAATGTCAACAAGAGCGCCATTCGGTCGAAGACGCGCTGGTTGATTTTGTCAAGAATGCGCGGGCCGAGCAAGGCGCCGGGGATCATCGGCAGCGCCAGGATTGCGTCCATCACCAGCGATTGGGGCGTGATCAAACCAAGGGCCGCGCTGAACGGGACTTTGAACAAATTAACCAGCATAAAGAACCAAGCGGCGGTTCCGATGAACTCCAGTTTCGGCAGGCCGAGAACCAGGAAATAGAGAACCATGACAGGGCCGGCGGCGTTGGCCACCATGGTAGTGAATCCCGCCAGGACGCCCATGAGCGCCGCGAACCACCACGAATGCGGCAGGCGGACGGCGAGGTCTCCCGACTGGCGGCCGCGCCACCAGCGCAGCGCCATCAAGGCGAGAAGGATGACGCCAATCATGCGCTGCATTTGCGAATTGTTGACACGGCCCAGCGCGAAGAAGCCAATGAAGACGCCAGCCATCACCCACGGGAAGAGGCGCCACAGCCGGGGCCAACTGGCGTGCTTGCGGAACAATGCCACGCCAAAAACATCCCCGCATAGGAGCAGCGGCAGGAGCGCTCCGGTGGATTCCCGCGCCGGCAGCGCGTTGGCAAAGAGGGCCACAGGCAGGATGCCCAATCCGGCAATGCCCGTTTTGGCCAGGCCGGTGCAGAAGGCGGCCGCGCCCAGGCAAGCCCATTGCCAATAAGTCAAATGCATGGCCGCGGATGAGCGGCCCGCTTCACGGGAGCACGTGCCCCGCGATGTTGCAGGCCGGTTTCTCGTTGACAGCGCCAATCGTGTAGGTCCCTCCATCAGGGCAGGCCGGCAGATTCCCGTTCTGATCCTTGTTCAGATAAGGCGCGAGATCGTTAATCGTGGGAACGTTGGTGGCCGCCAGTTTGTTTTCCAAAGCCCATTGCTGCTTGGCGGAGTCAAGAACGCGGAGAAAATTGATGCACGTGTTGACATTCTGCGCCCGCTGGCGCTCAGCCGCCTGCGCTTCCACGACGGCGGTCTTGCTGGCCTCGGCTGCCGACTCCAAACGCTGGTTGCGCGTCTGCATTTCCGCCTTGGATCTATTCAGGTCGTTGGTGGACTTGCGCAGCTTCGCCACTTCATTGCGCAGGCGCGCCACCTCATGGGATTGCTCGTCGGCCGCGGCAGCCGCGCCGCCCGCGCTGGCGGCATCCTGGGCGGCCTGGGCCTGCTGCGCCTGGGCCGCTTGCGCGGCCTGCGCCTTCAACGCCTCGTTCTCCTGGCGCAATTGTTTGACAGTCTGCTGCTGGACAAAAAGCATGGCCAGCGCGGCCGCCGCGATCGCGCACACGATGGCTATCTTTATTTTGAGGCCGTTCACGAGGCTCAAGTATTCTCAAACCGGGGCCAAAAGCAACTCTTTTGAGGGAGCGCGAAATTGGTCATTGAGCATTCCCCAGCTATCCTGTAACAACAGGGCGTGACAACCGCTCATGCTTCCTAGACCGAAAAATTCCATCCGCCTGTTCCGCGTCGCGGGCATTGATGTCTTTCTGAATTGGACATGGTTTCTGGTCGCGTTCTTTCTCATCAGGATGCGCGCCGAAGGTTACTCGTCATACGCGTGGGGCGCGCTGGAGTATCTGAGCCTCTTCGCCATCGTGCTGATGCATGAATTCGGCCACGCGCTGGCCTGCCGAAGCGTCGGAGGCAGGGCCGACCTGATTGTCCTGTGGCCGCTGGGCGGAGTGGCTTACGTGGACCCGCCGCCGCGTCCCGGCGCGACGCTCTGGAGCCTGGCCGCCGGGCCGCTGGTCAATGTCGTGCTGTTCCCAATTCTCACGGTTCTTTGGTACATGGGAGGCCGCGCGCATTGGGCGCTGACCATGCCGAACTTCTACCATTTCGTGACTTATCTTTGGGTGGTTGATCTCGGATTGCTGTGCTTCAACATGCTGCCGCTTTATCCTTTGGATGGCGGCCAGATTCTGCGCTGCCTGATTTGGTATGCGACCGGGCGCGCGCGCAGCCTGATGATCGCGACCGTGATGGGATTGGTGGCGGTGCCGCTGCTGCTTCTGCTGGCGGCCATGGCCAATTCCCGGTGGCTCAACAATAGCTTTGACTCCATTTGGCTGCTGGTCATGGGCGGTTTTGCGTTCATCCGTTGCTGGAGCGGATTCAAGCAGGCGCGGATTCTGGCGAAACTGGAGGCCTCTCCGCGCCACACGGGCTTGGCGTGCCCAAGCTGCCGCAAACCGCCGCTGGCGGGTGATCTGTGGCTGTGCGCCAAGTGCGGGCAGGCCTTTGACATGTTCGCCTCCGGCGGGATTTGCCCAAAATGCGGCGCCGTTTTTGCCAAGGCGCGCTGCTTTGATTGCGGCCGCGACCACTCCATTGCCGAGTACAGTCAAGGCTAATTTTACGCCAATGGCTCGGCGATCAGATCGTAGTCGGTGTGGCCGATTATATTGACACGCGCGAATTCTCCCGCCGCCGCCCTGCCCCGCACATAAACGCGGCCGTCAATATCCGGGGCGTCAGCCTCGCTCCGGGCCACCCAATAGGGCCCGCGCTTTCCGCCAACCGCGGCCGGCGCGGCGGAACCGGCGCGGATTAATCCGTGCTCCCACGAACGAACCTGGGCGCTCTGCAAATCGCCCGCCGAGGCTTCGCGCTCGACCAGCACCACCGCCTCGCTGCCGACCCGGCCGGCGGAAATCTGCCGCGCGATTTTCAATTGCTCCGACATGGCCCGCTGCTGGCGGCGTTTCTTGACGGCATCGGAAGCCTGTTCTTCCATCTTGGCCGCGCGCGTTCCTTCCTGTTGGGAATAGGTGAACACACCCAGCCGCTCAAAGCGCGCCGCGCGGATGAATTCCAGCAGCGATTCAAAATACTCTTCCGTCTCCCCAGGAAAACCGACGATGAACGTCGTGCGCAGCGCGATGCCCGGGATGCCGGCCCGAATTCTGTCAACAAGATCAACGATGTATTGCCGGGAGGTTTCACGGCGCATCCGTTCGAGCATGTTTTGGTGGATGTGCTGCAGCGGCATATCGACGTAGCGAGCCACTTTCGGGCATTGCGCGATGGCCGCGATCAATTCGTCCGTCCAATGGGCCGGATGCGTGTAAAGCAAACGAATCCAGAAATCGCCTGGCAAGTCATTGAGTTCGCGCAGGAGCGTGCAGAGCGTGGTGGCGTCCGCCGGCAGGGCCTGGGCGGCCGCGGAAAATTTTTCCGGCGAAGAAATCGCGCGCGAATGGCCGGCGCGCAAGTCCAGGCCGTAATAGGTGGAATCCTGCGAGATGAGATTCAGTTCTTTGACACCCTCGGCGATAAGCTGGCGGGCCTCGCGCACGATGTCGCTTTGGGCGCGGCTGCGATGGGAGCCGCGCATGCGGGGGATGATGCAGAAGCTGCACGGATGATTGCACCCTTCGGCGATCTTGACGTATGCAAAGTGCCGGGGCGTCAGCCGAAAGCGCGGCGTGGCAAAATCAGGAATGTAACTGGGCCGCAGATGGACATTGACCGGCGGCGGTTCCTTGTCCAATTCGGCGAGGCGGCGCGCCACTTCCTTTTTGGCCGGCGCGGCATCCGCGCGGGCCGCCATCTTCTCGCGGCGGCGGGCCAAAGCCTGCTCGACAATGCCGGAAACTTGCGCGACCTGATCGATCCCCATGAACGCATCGACTTCCGGCAGCAGTTTGGGCAAATCGTCGCGAAAACGCTGCGGCAGGCAGCCGGCCACGACGATCCCTTGGGCCGGGTTGATGCGCTGGCGGGCCTGGGTCGATTCCAAAATGGCGTCGATGCTTTCCTCCTGCGCGGCGTCAATGAAGGAACAAGTATTGACAATAAGAACATCGGCCGACGCGGCCTCATTGGTCACGTCCAGGCCGGATTTGATGAGCGATCCAAGCATGATCTCGGCATCGACCAGGTTTTTCGCGCAGCCGAGCGAAATCAAACCGACGCGCAACGGAGTTTTTTTGAGGGAACTCATAGGCCAGGATTATCCAGAACGACGCTTTGGCTCCGCGTGGCCGCGGCATATTTGAAACCGCTGTCGGTTCCGGCCGCGGCATAACGGCCATGCTTGTCCAGCGCGATGAAATTGAGGTGGAGATCATCGCGTTTCTCGGAATCGACAATGCGATGAATCGTTTTCAGGATCGCGTCCCGCGGAGACAGGCCCTGCCGCATAAATTCCACAATCATAAAAGAACCGCAATAGCGCATGGTGTTTTCGCCCGTGCCCGTCGCGCCGGCCGCTCCGACTTCGTTATCGACATACAAACCGCTGCCGGGAATGGGCGAATCGCCAACCCGCCCTGGCAATTTTCCAGCCATGCCGCTGGTGGAGCAGCCGCCGGCCAGCGTGCCATCGGCGGCCAGCGCCAGCAACGCGATGGTGTCGTGGCCTTCGTTTTTTTTCGTCCGCTGGGCGCTGCGTTCTTTGCGCCATTTTTCGTAGAAGGCGCGGTCATCCACGGGCACGGATTCCAATCCTTCCTCCAGCGCGAAAACCCTGGCCCCCTCGCCCGCCAGCATGACATGTTTGGTCTTCTCCATCACGCGCCGCGCAGCGGAAATGGGATGACGGATGCCTTCGATGGCCGCGACACACCCTGCCCCATGGCCGGGGCCGGACATGATGCAGGCATCCAATTGCACAAAACCGGCCGCGTTGGCGCCGCCGCCCAGGCCGACCGATTTATTCGAGGCGTCGTCTTCGACCACCCAAATGCCTTGTTCGACCGCGTCAAGTATGGAGCCGCCGCCGAGAAGTATCTTCAAAGCCACGTCATTGGCGGGCTTGCCGAACGGCCAGGTTGAAACGACCAGCGGCGCCTCGCCTTTTTCGGGGGCCGGTTGCGCGCCCGCGGAAGCCGCCCCAGCCGCCAAGCCAAGGGCCGTGCGACGGACAAATTTGCGCCGTGACATATTCATTTGGCTGGGGCGGGGCCGAAGACGCTGTCAAATTTCGCACCAATGTTTTGAAAATGGAAATCAAGGGAACAAAGCTTCTCCAGTTCGCCCGGGGCAAAATGTTGATTGACTTCCGGGTCCTGGCGCAATTGGGCCAAAAAGTCCGCATGGCCGGCGCCCGCGTGTTTGGCCTGCCATGTGCGCATGGCGTTGCGCTGCGCCAATTCGTAGGCCGCCTCGCGCGTCAATCCTTTTTTAATCAGCGCCAGCAGCACGGTCTGGGAATTCCACAGGCCCAGCGAGAGGGCCAGGTTGCGCTTCATGTTTTCGGGATAAACGATCAGGCCGCTTGTTAATTTTGCCAGCGTCACCAACATGTAATCCAGCAGCGTGCAGGAATCCGGGAAAATGATCCGCTCGACGGAGCTGTGGCTGATGTCCCGCTCGTGCCAAAGCGCGACGTTTTCCAGCGCGGCCACGGCATTGCCGCGGAGGACGCGCGCCAGCCCCGACAGGCGCTCGCCGGTGATGGGATTGCGCTTGTGCGGCATGGCGCTGGAACCTTTTTGACCCGGCGCGAAGAATTCCTCCGCCTCCAGCACTTCGGTGCGCTGAAGGTGCCGAAACTCCGTGGCCCAGCGCTCGATGCTCGCTCCGACCAAAGCCAGGACGCCCATGAATTCCGCGTGCAAATCGCGCTGCACCACCTGCGTGGCCAGCGTGGCGGGGCGCAAACCGAGCTTGGCGCAGACGAATGATTCCACCAGCGGCGGCAAATGGGCGCTCGTGCCGACGGCCCCGGATAGCTTGCCGACCGCCACGCGCTGCCGGGCCGATTGCAGCCGTTCCAACGCGCGCGTAAATTCATCGTACATGAGCGCCATTTTCAATCCGAAGGTGAGCGGCTCAGCATGGATGCCGTGGCTGCGCCCGATCATCGGGGTGAATTGGTGCTCGCGCGCTTTTTTGGCGATGACTTCGCGCAGGGCCCGGACGCCGGCCAGGAGGATGTCCGCCGATTGCGTCATTTGCACGGCGAAGGCGGTATCGACAACATCGCTGCTGGTCAGCCCGAAATGCAGCCAGCGGCTGGCGGGCGCGCCGATATTTTCCGAGACGTTGGTGGTAAAGGCGACGACGTCATGGTTGAGGGTTTTCTCAAGTTCCTTGCAACGTTCGACGCTGAAGGCGGCGCCGGCTCTCATTTGGGCGAAATCGGCGGCGGGAATCAAGCCCTCGGCCGCGAGGCCTTCGGCGGCGAGCAGTTCGATTTGCAGCCAGAGTTCCAGCTTGCGCTGCTCGCTCCAGATGTCGCGCATGGCGGCGCGGGAATAGCGTTGGATCATGGGTAAGGGTATGATTTGGTCCGTCAGCGCCGGGCCATGCGGCTGCGGGCCGCTTCCAGAACCTGGCGCTCGTGCTCGGTCAGGCTGTGAATGCCGCGCGCGGAAATTTTTTCCAGAATCGGGTCCACCTCGCGGCTGATAAATTCGGCCGGAGGCAAATCCTCCGGCTGGCGTCCGGCGACTTTGGCCTCGCGTTTGGCCGGGGAGCGGACCGCTTCCACCCGGGGCTGCCTGCGCCAGAACGGGCGCCAGAAGTTGAAGGCCAGGCGGCGCCCCATGGCGAAACGAATCCAGGCAATGCCCGTCAGCATTCCGCCCAAATGCGCGCCGTGGGCAATGTGGCTGTCAAAAAAAGGATGCGGCAGCAAGGCATCCGCCACGCTGGCCACGGCGATGGCGCCTTCGATGATTAACAGCATGGCTGCTTTGAAAGTGACGGGCAGAACGAAGAAAATCAGCAGAGTGATGGGCTGGTCGGGCGCGTGGGTGGCAAAGGCGGCGATCAGCCCAAAAATGCCAGCCGAAGCGCCCACGACCCACGAGCCAAATTTCACAGGGAAAGCGAAGGCCAGGCCGACTTGCAGCAACCCGCCAATCACGCCGCTGGCCAGGTAAAGTTTGAGCATGCCCCGGCTTCCGAGCATTTGTTCCACAGCCCGGCCGAAAAAGTAAAGGCTGATGACGTTGAACAGCAAATGCATGATCGAGCCGTGCAGGAACTGGTATGTCAATAATTGATAGACGCGGCCGCGCGCGATTCCCTCGCCGCTCAGCGCCAGCCAGTCCATGATCCATCGGTCCTGGTTCAGGCCGTGCAGAACCATCTGCGCCAGGTAGCACGCTCCGAGCGTGGCGCATAAAATCGTAGTCATCGACCAGCCGGGCCGGTAAGGCTCCCGCATGTATGGGCGGTCATCCAACATTGAAATCAAATTTACTCTAGCCGCGAGGTTTTTCAACGCTTTCGCGCTGAAATGCGAGATTTAGTCTCTTGCTCATTTTGACATGCGGTCCCGCAGTTGGGACCTCGAACGGCTCCGAGACAATGGCCCATCCCTGTTTTTGATAGAACCGCGCGGCCGGCACGCGGGCGTTGCACCAGATTAAGCCCGCTTTGCCGGCGGCGGTCACGATTTCCTCCCCGCGCGCCAGCAAGACCCCTCCCAAACCGCGGTTTTGATGCGGATCATCCACCGCCATGCCGCGAAGCTGCCAAGCCGGCTCGGACTGGAACGTATTGAGCATCATGCTCAGGCAGGCTGCCGGTTGACCCACAGAGCGGCCCGCTGCATCGACCGCAAAGGCCGCCAAATGCAACGTGGCCTCGTCGCCGTCGCCGTCAAACCGGGCGCTTTCCGGCGGCAAGCCGGCGCGCAAGATGCGATGCCGCAGGTCAAATATCCTTTCCGCACCCACGCGGCAAATTTCAAATTTCGGCGAAACCATGTGATGCGCCAAAGTGCCGCGTTGAGAGGGCGTTGTCAATTTTGGCCCGGAAAAAATTGGCCGCAAAAGGTCTTATTGCGGCCAATTCTTCCAATTCCCCGGCTGCGCGGTTTTTTATTGCGCCTCGGACGGGGGCGGCGGGACGGGCGCGATGCCTATGATTAAGAGCACGAGGTGAATTCCGACGAAAATGGAAAGCGCGGCGGGCAGATAACCAGGAATTCTTGCGGGATGCGTGGTTTGGCTGCCAATGGAAAACAGAAAGGGGCCGAACCACGCCAAGCTGGCCAAGGCGCTGCCTCCAATGCACCACAACATCGCGGCGCGTTCGCTCACGCGGACGCGGAGCCGCATCGCGGCCAAGACCAGAAAACATAGAATCACGGACAGCGCGCCAAATTCACGTGAATCTCCCTGCATATATGTTCCAAGGTGTTGATGGCTCCAAATCATCCCCAGTGCGAAGGCCGCCACGACCAACCCGGCGGCGATCCACGCGAACAAAACGCCAGCCGAGACCAGGGAATTTTGCCGGAAGGCCGGCAAGGCCCGGAAAAAACGGCATACGACGTAACAAGCCCCGAACCCTCCGGAAGCGAACGCGGCGAAGTATCCCGTGGTGACGCAAAACACGTGCGCACTCAAGAGCAGTTCCCACGTTTTGAAAAATGCCACGAACGCCACCATCGCCAGCGCCAAAACCACCCAAAGCCCGGCGCCGATTTTCACGGGCCAGCATGTCCCGCCGTTCACCTTATCGAATTCCGCGCGCAGCGGGGCGGGCTGCCCAAGGCGCGAAAGGGCGAGTGGAACGGCCTCAGCTTCAGGCATCCCAGTCGAAACGAGGGCGCTGACTTCCTGGCGCAAGTGGCTTTCCAATTCGTCCAATTGTTGGGGGTTGCTGACGCCGGCGGCGGTCATTTGCCGGCGCCAATTCGCGATGGCTTGGTCCATGTTATTCATATGGAAAGGGAGAATACATGGCATCGCTATGTATGTCAAGCCGCAATCCTAATCTTAACGGCAAAACTTTTTCGTTGCCCCTTGACGGGCGCGACTGTTTGGGCGTAAGCCTATAATCTGATTCTCTAGCCATGAGCACTCGAAAGAAAGTTGGTCGTCGCCGGTGATTATGAAACGAGTATTTCTTTTTGCCGTGTGCGCTCTCGCGCTCCCGTTTTGCCCCGCGCGCGGCGCCGACGCCGGCACGGAAGACCAGGAAATCACCATCCTGCAATCCGATCACTCGCCGGCGGAAAAAGAGGCCGCGTGCGCGCGGCTCAAACAAATCGGCACGGCCCGCTGCGTGCCGGCGCTGGCGCCATTGCTGGCGGATGAACAGCTTTCCCACTCCGCGCGTTACGTGCTGGAATCGATGTCCGGGCCGGATGCCGAAATGGCCCTTTTGCGGGCGCTGGACAAAACATCCGGCTCCAACCAGATCGGCATCGTCAATTCCCTGGCCGTGCGCAAAGACCCGGCCGCCGTGCCCGCCTTGGACAAATTCCTTGCGAGCGCCGATACGAACCTCTCGTGCGCGGCTGCGATGGGCCTGGGGCACATCGGCGGCCCGCGCGCGCTCAAGGCTTTGCTGGGCGCGTGGAGCGATGCCGGGACCGGCGCGGAGCATCAGGCGGAAATCGATGCCCTGCTGGAATGCGCCAATCAATTATTGACGGAGAACAAAGACAGCGCCGCGTTGAAAGTTTTCCAGCGCCTTTACGATGCAGGGAAGGACGAAGGCACGCGGCAGGCCGCTTATTACGGCGTCCTTCGCGCGTCCGGCAAACGCGGCGTTTCGCTCATGGCTGAGGCCATCGCCGGGCGCGATGGCGCGGCCCAGGGCGCCGCGTTGCAGGCGGCCCTCCTCATGAAAGGCCCAGCCGCCACCAAGGCGCTGGCCGATTTGCTGCCCAAGACCGATGCGCCCGCGCAGATCGCGCTGCTGGAATGCCTCCGCCGCCGCGCGGACTCATCCGCCTTGCCCGCCGTCGCGCGGATGATTGACAGTCCCGACGCGGACGTTCGCATGGAGGCTATCAACGCGCTGGGTGATTTGGGCGATGGCTCGGTGGCGCTTCCGCTGGCGCAACACGCCGTTTCGGCGCCGGGCGCGGAAAAACTGGCCACCCGCGCGGCCCTGCTCAATTTGCGGGGCAATAAGGTCACTGCGGCGTTGCTGGATGGCTTTGCGTCCGCGTCGCCGGACGTCAAGACAGAATTGATTCGCGCGCTGGGCGACCGCGGCGACGCTTCCGCCGCGCCGCGTTTGCTGGAATGGGCGCGCAGCCAGGATGATTCGATGCGAGCCAGTTCGTTGCAGGCGCTGGCGCTGCTGTCCGGCCCGCAACAATTGCCGGCTCTGGTGCAATTAGCCGTGCAGGCAACCTCTGATGATGCCCGCTCCGAGGCGGCCGGCGCGCTCAGTTCCGCCTGCCAGCGCATTCAATCTCAAACCGGCCATTGCGAGGTGCCGGCTTTGGTCAGCGCGGTCCAAACCGGCCCCGTCGAAGCCCGGCTTGCTCTGCTGCCGGTCTGTTCGGGTTTGGCCCAGGCGCCCATGCGCGATGCCTTGCGCGCCTCGCTGGCGGATCCCGACGCCCGCGTGCGCGACGCGGCTTTGCGCGCTTTGTGCGACACCAGCGATCCGGAGATGCTGCCGGATTTGGTCAAAGCCGCCACCGGCAGCGCCGACGAAAAAATGCGGCTGCTGGCCGTGCGCGGCTGCGTGCAGTTGATCTCGCAGGATGAAGGCGGCAAATTGTCCGCCGATCAAAAATTGGACGCGCTCAAGACAATTCTTGACAAGCCGCTGGACACGCCCGAAAAGCGGCTGGTTCTCTCCGGCCTTGGCGCGGTCGGGAAAAGCGAGGCCCTGAATCTGGCCTCGGCCATGCTCGAAGATCCTGCCGTCAAGAACGAGGCGGCGCAATCGGTCATTCAAATCGCCGGGCTTCTGGCCGGGTCCGATCCCAAAGAAGCGGGCCTGGCCCTGGATAAAGTGGCGGCCACCACAACCGATCCGGCCACGAAGGCTTCCGCTCAGGAAATCCAGAAAAAAATCTGGCAAAACACCGGTTATATCACGGTCTGGCAGATGGCCGGCCCGTATGAGCAGGAGGGCAAAAATTACTCGCAATTGTTTGACATCTCCTTCGCGCCGGAATCCGCGGACGAGGCCTCCGTTAAATGGAAGAAGATGCCCGTCAGCAAGGATGCATCCGAATCCTGGAAAATGGATTTCCTGAGCGCCCTCGGCGGCAACCAGCGCGTGGCTTACGCTCGCACGTGGGTCAATTCGCCCGCGAAGCAAAACGTCCGCCTGGAATTGGGCAGCGACGACGGCATCAAGGTCTGGCTCAATGACCGCCTGGTCCACTCCCATAACATCGCCCGCGCCTGCCAGCCGGGAGAGGACAAATTCGATGTCACGCTCAACCGGGGGTGGAATAGCCTGCTGGTTAAAGTGACGCAATTCCAGGCCGGCTGGGGATTCTGCATCCGATTCTGCGAACCGGATGGGAAACCGCTGGCGGGCCTGCGAGCCAGTCTCAGCCCGGCCACGGCCGCCAAGCGGGCCAGCCGAAAGTAAAAGCGGCTCAAGGCGCCGGCGCGGCCAGCAAATTCCGCGCGCGCGGAAACGTGAACGATGGCGAGCCGTCCACCAACGCCTGCCCGAAATCCAGCATCGCTTCATGCCCGGCGGCCTCGACCGTCAGCGGATCGATGAGCATGTTGACAGCGACTCCAGCCAGGCGGCCCTTGAACCTCTCCCATGCGCCGTTGCCCGCGTCTTTGCGCTGCACGGAGGCGACGCCGACTTCCATTTTCGGCGGCCCGGGTTTGCGGCGGAATGTCAGCGTGTTGACGCGCGCCAGGAGTTCATTGTCGGTCTCGGTTTTTCCATCGATCCGGCGCAAATCGCACAGGTCGATTGAAACGGGGCTGGAATGGCCGTGGGCATTGAAACGCAAACGCACTTCATTGACCGTCCGCGTGCCATTGCTCACGGCGCCTTCCACTTCCACCGTGACGGCGCCCGCGCCCTGGACATCGATGGATTTAAGCTGGCGAAGTGAATCGCCATTTTGCAATTGCTTTTCATGCCGTTTGGCGAATGAATCGAGGTCAAAGGCGCTTCGCTGCCAGCCCGCCCCGCTGATCGCGATTTCGCAAGTGACCTCAAACGAACGCTTGGAGAAGCGGCGTTTGGCGGAAAGAATGCGGACGCACTGGGTGCTGTCCGCGCTGGCGAGGCTGGCCACCGGTTCAATGGAGATCAGCGGCACAAAGTACATGAACTCCGCGACAGTGTTGGAGCCTTCCGTTTTGGCGCCGTAACGAAGGTGGATGGTGGGGCCGTTGGTGTCAGCCGCGCGGACGGAGCCATTGGACATCGCGGGCAGGAGGCAAATCCAGAGCGCGGCGCAACAAAACCGAAAGGCAGACATACTGGGAACAATTCTGGCGCTCTGCTGGCGGGGCACAACCTAAAATGACGGATTCTTTGGGCGTCCCGTAAAATATTTTCTGATCATGGCAACACGGACGTTTCGCGAATTTTACAAATTGTGAGTTTCCTTTGACTCACGCCATCGCAAGCTCTGAAGGAAGATGAAAAAGGGGTTTACTCTAATTGAGCTGCTGATGGTTGTCGCCATTATCGCCATTCTGGCATCCATGCTGTTGCCGTCCTTGTCGAAGGCAAAGGCTCAGGCGGACGAAACTTCGTGCTCTTCCAATCAAAAGCAATGGGGATTGGCCATGACGATGTACGCGGATGAGAATCGAGAATTCTATCCGGCGTCGCGCGATTTGAATTATGTCTCAACACCGGATAACAATCCCACCTGGAACGAGATGTACACCGATGCGACCGGCGCTCCGGCGATTGGGCTCTCCGATTGGTTCAATGCCCTGCCGCCCTGCGTGGGGGCAAGTTCCGCTCTGGATGTATGGGGCCAACAACTTCAGCAATAATGTCTTCACGAAGTTGCGGTCGATTTACATTTGCCCGACTGCCGCCGCGATCGCCACCGTGCCGCCGGACCCAAATTCACTGACGGGCATTGAACCCGGGTCCGGCCCGGGGCCAACGTTCAATTACGGCATGAACCAGCGGATCAACTTTAATCTTCCCGCGCCCGCCAATGTCCCGGAAACGCCCTTTAAAATTACGCAAGCGGCGCACCCCTCCGCGTTCGTCGTCTTCTCGGAGCAAAGGGTTCATGCCAGCGAGACGCCTTATTATGGCACAAGCCCTGACGACCTCAGCAGCACTTACAACTGGTGCAATCGGTTCTCAGGGCGGCATAATTTAGGAGGGCAACATTGTCTTTGGCGACGGGCACGTTTCTTATTTCAAATACAGTCGCGCCGCCGGTGTTTCCGCTGGGAAAATCATCGATCCCAAACGCCCGGACATAAACTGGGAGTTCGACGGCAATTGACTCTCTTTGGTTGACTGAGGAATGGCCTCAAATCTTTGGTTTGCTTTTCCCCGGCGGGCCATCAAAATTCACAGCATGAGAAACATCGGATTTGTCGGAGTCGGCCGCATGGGCGCCAACATGGCCCGCCGCTTGAAAGACGAAGGCTTCACCATCGCCGCCGTTTATGATCTCCGCCACGAAACCGCGCAGGCGCTGGCGCAGGAGTTGGGCGCCGAAGCAGTGACCGAACTGAAGCGCGTGACCGAGCTTTCGGACGCCATCATCACGGTCGTGACTGATGACAAGGCGATGAAAACCATTTTCAACGGCGGCCTGCTCACGGCCAGCCGCGGCAAGCTGTTCATCAATTGCGCCACGATCTCGCCGGCGGTTCACGCCTGGGTCGAGGAAAAGGCGAAGAAAAAAGGCGCGGAATCGCTGGAGGCCTGCATGGCGTCAAGCATTACGCAGGCCCGGCAAGGCAGCCTTTATCTCATGTGCGGCGGAACCGAGGCGGCCTTCGAGCACGCAAAGCCGATCCTGGAAAAGCTGTCCTCCTCAATGCGCTACGTTGGCCCGGCTGGCAAAGCGGCCCAAGTCAAGGCGCTGGTCAACATGGTGATGAACATCAACACGGCCGGGCTGGCCGAGGGCCTGGGCTTGGGCGCCGCCTTGGGGCTGGACCTGGCCCTGTTGCGCGAAGTTTTTTCCCAAACCGGCGCCAATTCGCGCGTCCTGCAAACCGATGGCGAAGACATGCAAAACCGCGATCATTCCTGCTTTTTTTCCGCCGCGCACGCGGCCAAGGATTCCGGCATCGCCCTGCGCCTGGCCAGGGAACACAAGCTCGCCTTGCCGCTGGCCGCCGCCGCCAAAAAGCAATTCGACAAGATGGTCGCCGAGGGCTTGGGCGAACTGGATAAATCTGGCATCGCCGAGCTGACGTTCAAAGGGCGTCATCCGCACAAGTGATCTCCATGAGCGGTTCTTGCAGAATCGAGAAGAACTGGAAGACCCGCCTCAAGTCGGTTGTGCCTTTCGGATTGGGCCAGGCCAAGCCGAAGCATTTTCGGGACATGGCGGCCGTGGCCTGGAAAAACCGGGATAATCTTTCCTACGCCTGGAAGGTCATGAGCCAGGGCGTTTGCGACGGCTGCGCGCTGGGCGTGGCCGGTTTTCACGATTGGACCATTGACGGCATCCATCTCTGCATGACGCGGCTGAATTTGCTGCGGCTCAATACCATGCCCGCTTTGGACCCCCGTCTGCTCGAAGATGTTCCTACTCTGTCCAAAATGGACAATGCCCAATTGCGCGAACTGGGCCGGCTTCCCTATCCCTTCGCGCGTCGTCGCGGCGAAAGGGGATTCCGGCGCATCTCCTGGGATGACGCGCTTGGCCGCATCGCGCGCCGCATCCGCTCCAGCGATCCGCGCCGAATCGCGTTCTTTCTGACCTCGCGCGGCATCACCAACGAGGTCTATTACATGGCCCAAAAAGCGGCGCGTTTTCTCGGCACCAACAATGTCGATAACGCCGCCCGCCTGTGCCATTCCCCCTCCACCGGCGCGATGAAACACGCCCTCGGCGTCGGAGCCAGCACGTGCGATTACAAGGATTGGATCGGAACCGATTTGATCATTCTCTTCGGCGCCAATCCGGCCAACGACCAGCCGGTCTCGACCAAATATTTTCTCGAAGCCAAAAAACTCGGCACGAAAATTATTGTTGTCAACCCCTATCGCGAGCCGGGCCTGGAACGGTATTGGGTGCCGTCCAACACGGCCAGCGCGCTCTTCGGCAGCGATTTCATGGATTACTGGTTCCCGGTCGCGCAGGGCGGGGATATCGCGTTCATTTACGGCGTCATCAAAATCATGCTGGAGAATGGCTGGCACGATGCCGAATTCACGCGGGAGCACACGCTGGGTTTTGAAGAATTGAAAGCGGCCGCCGAAAAACTGAGCTGGCCGGCGCTGGAAAGCCAGTCTGGCCTGCCGCGCGCCAGCATGGAAGAATTCGCGGGCCTGATGCGCGATGCCAAAACGGCCGTGCTGATTTGGAGCATGGGCATCACACAGCACGTCTTCGGCGCGGACGCGGTTTCGATGGTGCTCAATCTCGGCCTGCTCAAAGGATTCGTCGGGCGCGAGAAGTGCGGGTTGATGCCGATTCGCGGCCATTCGAGCGTGCAGGGCGGAGCGGAAATGGGCGCCTACGCGACCGCCTTTCCCGGCGGGCTGCCAGTCAATACTGAAAATGCCGCCCGCCTGGCGGCCCTTTACGGATTTCCCATTCCCGATTGGCCCGGCCTGCAAGGGGTGCAAATGGTCGAGGCCGCCGGCGAGGGCAAGCTGGACCTGCTCTATTGCCTGGGCGGAAATTTTCTGCGGACGCTGCCCGATCCCGCGCACGTCGCCGCCGCGCTGTCCCGCGTGCCCATGCGCGTCCATCAGGATGTCATCTTGACAGACCAGCTTTTCCTTGAGCCGGGGGAGGAGGTCATTTTGCTCCCGGCCAAAACGCGTTATGAACAGGACGATGGCGGCATCGAAACCACGACCGAGCGCCGCGTGGCGTTCACCCCGGAAATTCCGCGCCAGGTCGGCGAGGCCCGCGCCGAATGGAAAATCCTGCGCGAGCTGGCCGCCGCCGTTTTTCCAGAACGCGCCGCGCTGCTCCATTGCGAAACCGGCCAGGCCATGCGCGAGGAAATCGTCAAAGCTGTCCCCATGTACGAAGGCATCCAGAACCTGCGCCGCACCGGCGACGCCATCCAGTACGGCGGGCGGCATTTGTGCGAGGGCTGGAAATTTCCGACGCCCAGCGGCCGGGCCGTTTTTCGCGCGCCGTTCCTGCCGCCGAACGATCCGTCGCCCTTGCAATTCACCGTCTCGACGCGCCGCGGCAAACAATTCAACACTCTCATTTACGCCCAGGTCGATCCCATCACCGGCGCGCCGCGCGAAGCCATTTTCATCAGCCCGGAGGACGCGGCGGAAATGAATTTGCGAGCCAACGACGCCATCGCCCTGGTCAACGATTGCGGCCGCTACGAAGGCCGGGTTTTTGTGGCGCCCATCGCGCGCGGCAATTTGCAAATCCATTGGCCGGAAGGCAACGTCATCCTGCCGCGCGGCGTGCTGGACCCCGTCGGCGGCGTGCCGGATTACAACGCGCGCGTGCGCGTGGAGAGAATTTAGAGATGAGAAGCAGCCCCATCCTGCGCTGGGAATTGGGCTGCCCGCCGCTCCGC
The DNA here is from genome assembly GCA_036501625.1 of Verrucomicrobiia bacterium. Classification (GTDB taxonomy): domain Bacteria; phylum Verrucomicrobiota; class Verrucomicrobiia; order Limisphaerales; family Palsa-1400; genus Palsa-1400. The sequence continues at coordinate 117,769 of DASXZY010000038.1, read as the reverse complement.
GCCACCGACGAATTGGCCCCGGAGGAGCCGTTGGAAATCCGCGTCGATGACCGCCCCATCGCCGTGACCATGCGCACGCCCGGCCACGACGACGAATTGGCTGCCGGTTTTCTGGCCAGCGAAGGATTGGTTCACAGCCGTGAACAAGTGGTGAAGATCGCGTCACATCCCCGTAACACAGAGCGGAACGTGATCGGCGTTTTCCTGGCCGACGGCGTGGAAATCGATTTCAAAAGCCTGGCGCGCCATACGTTTGTTTCCTCCAGTTGCGGGTTGTGCGGCAAGGCCAGCATCGAATCGGTGCGGCGGCAATTTCCTCCGATAAAAAAGCGGATGCGCGTGCGCGCGGAAACCCTGCTGGCGCTGCCAGACAAGTTGCGCGGCGGGCAAACTGTCTTCGCCCGCACCGGCGGCCTGCACGCGGCCGGCCTCTTCGATGCCGAAGGAAATCTCATCACGCTGCGGGAGGACGTCGGCCGGCACAACGCGGTGGACAAAGTCCTGGGCCGCGCTTTCTTGGACGGCCTGCTGCCGCTGGAGCGGCATATTCTTGTTGTCAGCGGGCGGGCTTCGTTCGAAATCATGCAGAAGGCGCTGGCGGGGCGGTTGGCGGTGATTGCGGCTGTGTCGGCTCCGTCGAGCCTGGCCGTCGAATTCGCCAGGGCCAGCCGGCAAACGCTGGCCGGATTCGTGCGCGGCCAAAGAATGAATGTCTATGCCGGGGCCGCCCGGGTCATCTTCCCGAAAAACGCTACCCGCGCCGGGAAAAAATCCGGTTAGCCTCTTCCAGGCTTTCCTTCGCGCCGATGTCAAACCAAATTCCCGGCACAGTCCAGGTGTGGACGGGCGTCCGCTGATACATCCATTGGATCAGGCGGCCGGGTTGGTCGGGATTGTTCTTCTCGGCAACGTATTGATGAATGAGCGGCAGGCTGGATTTGGGATAATAATACAGCGCGATGCCCGTGAGCGTGCTCTTGGGCGCCTTGGGTTTCTCCTCGAAAAACGTGATCTTGCCCGACGCATCCAGCGTGATGGAGTTGTATTTTTTGATTTCCTCCAGGTCCTTCACGTCATACACCGCCAGGATCGGCGTCTTTTTCTCGCGGCAAACCTTGCCGAACCCCTCCAGGCTTTCGCTGAAAAGATTGTCCCCGGCCACCACGATCAAATCGTCATCCACTTTCTCTTTGGCCAGCACCAGGTGCAGGTCGCCGATGGCTCCCAGCTTGTTGGTGTCGTCAGTGGATTGGTCATTCACGATGGTGAAATCCATCTTGTGCCGGGTGGCGCGGTAATGATCCGACCACTTTTGGAAATGGCCCGCGAATTTTTGGTTGGTCACGACATAGACGTGATCAATCCCGCCGATGGGGGCGAGATTGTCAAGCACATATTCAATCATCGGCTTGCCCGCCACTTCAAGCAATGGCTTGGGCTGTGTCAATGTCAGGGGATAAAGTCTTGTTGCGTAACCGGCCGCCAAAATCAATACCTTCATAAGAAGTCACGGGCAGTCTTCGAAAAGACTCGGCGCTGTTCTTCGCGCCAGCGCCTGCGAACGCTCCAGAATAGCACGCCCGGACTCGCAATTCAACGCGAAATTGGCCAATTCCATCGCGTCATCCATTTTCAGGCGGCGAATCAGGAACTTGACGCGCGGCAGCAGCGGCGGGGCCATGCTCAATTCCCGTGCGCCCAAACCCAGCAGGAGCGGCGTCATGAAAGGGTCGCCCGCCATCTCGCCGCACACGCCGCACCAGATGCCGTGCCGCGCGGCCGCGTCGGCCGTCCATTTGACAAGCCGCAGCACGGCCGGATGGGTCGGCTCATAGAGGTGCGCGATGCGCTCGTTCAACCGGTCCACCGCCAGCGCGTATTGGATGAGATCGTTCGTGCCCAGGCTCAAAAATTTCACCCGCCGGGCCACCATGTCCGCCGTGACCGCCGCCGATGGAATCTCGATCATCGCGCCGATTTCGATATTTTCATCGAACGGAATTTTTTCCGCGCGGAGCTCGATCTTGCATTGCTCGACCAGTTCATTGGCCTGGTCGATCTCGCTGTGGCTGGAGATCATGGGGTACATGATCTTGATGTTGCCCTCCACGCTGGCCCGCAAGATGGCGCGCAACTGGGTGCGAAAAACGTCCTTTTCCTCCAGGCAAAAGCGGATGGCCCGCCAGCCCAGAAACGGGTTCATCTCCAGCGGGATTTGCAGGTGGGCCAGAAATTTGTCCCCGCCCAAATCGAGCGTGCGGATGATGACCGGGGCCGGTTTCAGCGCCGCCGCCACTGTCCGGTAGGCCTGGCATTGCTCGTCCTCGGCCGGCAGCGTGTCCCGGTTGATGAACAGGAACTCTGTGCGAAACAGTCCAACGCCCTCCGCCCCAAACTCCATCACCGCCGCCGCGTCCCCGCTCTGCTCGATGTTGGCCGAGAGCACGATCTTCTGCCCGTCCAGAGTCACAGCCGCCAGCGATTGGAGCGCGCGCAATTTTTCTTCGATCGAGGCCTGTTGGCGCACCAAACGCCCGTATAGGAAGAGCGTTTGATCGGTTGGGTCCTGAACGACCGAGCCGTTGAAGCCGTCCAGCAAAACATGCGAGCCGCTTTTTATTTTGACGCTGGCGTCCTTCAAACCGACGATGGCCGGCAATTGCAGCGAGCGGGCCATGATGGCCGTGTGCGAGGTTTTGCTGCCGATGTCCGTCGCGAAGCCCAGCACGATTTTGCGGTTGATCACCGCCACTTCTGAAGGGGACAAATCATCGGCAATGATGATGCATGGCTCCCTCAAATCCTTCAGGGCTTCGTGCGTCACGCTGCCCAGCAGGTTGTTCATGATGCGTGAAGTCACGTCGCGCATGTCGGCCACCCGTTCGCGCAGATAGGCGTCGTCGATGGCGCTCAGTGTCGCGGTGTATTTTTGCGTAAATTCCTGGAACGCCGCTTCAACGTTTATCTTTTTGGAAAAAATCAGGCTCGTGACCGAATCAATCAAAGTGGGATCATCGAGCACCATCAAATGAGCGTCGAAGATGCTGGCTTCGCTGGCATTGAGAGCCTGGCTGACCTTGTTTTGCACCTCCTGAATTTGGTGGCGGGTGACGAGGAGGGCCTGTTGGAAACGCTGGACTTGCGCGGGCAGGTCGGCCTCGGCCACGCCATAATGAGGGATGGCGGCGTGGGCTTTATGCAGCACAAATGCCTTCCCTTGGCAGATGCCGCTGGAAACAGGAATCCCCTTATAAACGCGCTCCCCTGATTGCTCTGGTTCTATCATAAACAATACTTAATGCCACGCCCGCTTTTCGCAAAGCAATTCTTGGGTTAATCTTGCGCGACCATACCGCGCCGCGCCGATGCTAGCAAATAGATTTATGGGCCGCAATTTGACATCGCCCGCTTCTGAGATTAGCGTTTAGTCCCTCCACGCGACCCGTCTTATTATGAAACTAATTATACTTGACTATGTCAGCGCTCTTTCCGCCGCCGCGTTTTTCCTTTGCCTTGCGCCGGAGGCCCGCGCGCAAAGCAAGGATGTGCTGACCTTTCACAACGACAACGCCCGCGACGGCCAATACACCAACGAAACCATCCTCGCTCCCTCCAATGTCAACTTGGGCAGCTTTGGCAAGCTGTGGTTTTTGAACGCCGACGCCCATGTCGATGCGGAGCCGCTCCGGACCAGCGGCGTTCTCATTCCGGGCGCGGGTTTCCGCAACGTCGTCGTCCTGGCCACCGAAAACGACACCGTGTATGCCTACGACGCTGATTCAACGAATTTGTTTTGGCGCGTCTCATTGCTTGACGCCGGCGAAACCGCTTCCGACGACCGCAATTGCAGCCAGGTCGCGCCGATCATTGGCATTACCAGCACCCCAGTCATTGACCGCCAATTCGGCTCCAACGGCACCCTTTTCGTGGTGGCGATGAGCAGGAATGCCTCCGGAACCTACTACCAGCGATTGCACGCGCTGGACCTGGCCACCGGCGCTGAGCGCCTCGCTCCAGCTCTGATCAGCGGCAGTTATCCCGGCACGGGCGCCAACAGCAGCGCCGGATCTGTCATCTTTGATCCGTCCCAATACAAGGAGCGGGCGGGCCTGCTCCTGCTTGGCGGAGTGATTTACACGGCGTGGGCATCTCATTGCGACATCAACCCTTACACGGGCTGGATCATGGGCTACGATGAACACACGCTGGGGCAAACGAACATCATCAACGTCACACCCAACGGCAACCGCGGGGCCATTTGGATGGGCAATACAGCCATGGCGGCCGACTCCGGCAGCAATATCGTTTTTCTTGACGCCAACGGCATTTTCGACGGGCAAACCAATGCCAGCGGGTTCCCCGTCAACAATGATTATGGCAACGGCTTCCTAAAAATCTCCACCACCAATCGCGCTCTGGCCGTGGCCGATTATTTCGAGACCTCCAACACCGTCTCTCAAAGCGGCGGGGATACGGACCTCGGTTCTGGCGGGGCCATTGTCTTGCCGACCATGATCGATTCCAATGGCGCGCCTCGCCAGCTTGCGGTGGGAGCGGGCAAGGATGAAAATATTTACCTCGTGGACCTGGCCCGCATGGGGAAATTCAATCCCGGCAACAACAAAGCCATTTACCAGGAGGTGACCAGCCTGCTGGGCGGCGCTGTTTTTTCGATGCCGGCCTATTTTAACAGCACGCTTTTTTATTGCGCCAACAATGATCGTTTGAGGGCTTTCCCCTTTATCAAAGCCCGCCTCGGTGTGACCTCGGCAACCAGTGCGTCCACAGCGGGCGCGACGGGCGCGACACCGAGCGTCTCGGGCAGCAACAACTCCAATGGCATTGTCTGGGTCATCAATTCGCCCAATAATTCTTCCGCCATCCTGGAGGCTTTCTCAGCCGCGAACGTCTCGACTGAGATTTACAGCAGCGCCCAAGCCGCGGGCAATCGCGATGGTTTTGGCGGAGGCAACAAGTACGCCACCCCGATGATCTCCAATGGCAAGGTCTATGCCGGTTCGACCAACGGCGTGGCGGTCTTCGGCCTGCTCTCGCAACCCGCGCCGGTGCCGGTGCAGACGCTGTCCTTCTTGGCCCAGCCCAGCGGCACACCGCCCGGCGGCATGATTATCCCTGAGGCGCGGGTTCAAGCGGAGGACATCAACGGCCAGCCGGTGGTTGGCGCGCAAATCATATTATCGCTCGCCAGAGGGCCGGGCCTTTTGGGCGGCACGCTCACCCGCACGACCGATGCCGCTGGCATCGCGCATTTCAACGACCTGTCAATCAGCCAGCCCGGCACGAATGCCCTGGCCGCCATGCCCAGTTTTGGCGCCGCCACCGCGACCGCCGCCAGCGAGGAGTTTGTCATCATGCTGCCTCCCGCCATCACGGGCGTGACTGTCAACAATGACGGTTCCGTCACGCTCGTATATTCGGCCGTCTCCAACGGCACGTATTCGGTCGAGTCCACCACGGATTTGTTCACCGGCATATGGACGAACATCGTGGGGAGCATGACTAACGCGGGCGGAATATCGGTGACATTTACCGACACCAACTTGCCGGCTTCCACCGCGCGCTTCTACCGCGTGGTCTCGCCATGAGCGGAAACTACGGATTGCCAACGATGCCGCCCCCGCCCAGGTAGGGGTAGCTCCTGGCAATGAAAATGATGTCCGCATTGTTCGGCGGGATGGGCGAGTCGTAAAATTTATTAACATTCAGCGACCCGGCGAACGTCTCTGTGTTGATCAAGAGCCAGCGGCGATTGGAGGCGTGGCCGTCGCACCAGCCAAAGGTGCTGCTGATGACGTGGAAGACGGCGGGGCTGTCCACCCAGGCTGAATTTTGATAGTTGTCGGCGGGGCCGCTGTCGTCGAATTCCCAGGAACCCTCGTTGTCTCCGCGCGGATCGTTCTCCTCCACGAAGCAGAACCGGTCCGAAGGATGGATAAGCTGTCCGCGTTTGAGGATGCCGGCTTCCGAATCATTGCCGCTGCCGTTAAGCCCATCGGGCATCGAATAGCTGTCGTATCCCAGAGACCCCGGAAGTGTTTGCGGTGTGCCCGGCTGCGGGGACGTATAGGGCCGGGGATCGCCGGGGCAATGAATGATCTTGGGGTTCTTCGCGTAGGGAAAAAGTTTGCCTTCTTTGAACCCTTCCTGCTCGTAGAAGATGGCCCCCTCTTGGGCCGGGAGGTTCAAGGGCGGATTGACCGAGAGCGCTCCTCCGTAGCCGATGCGCCAATCCGTGGTGACGCCCGCGGCAGTCGAATTGCACATGCTGCCCACGACATAGTCGCGGTTGTCATCGGAGTACATGATCCACGCGGCGATCAGATTCTTTTGATTTGACAGGCAAACGGTGACCGAGGAATTCTGCTTGGCCTTGCTCAAAGCGGGAAGCAAAAGGGAGGCCAGGATGGCGATAATGGCTATCACCACCAGCAACTCAATCAGCGTAAAGGCCCGCCGGCCGCTTTTGCTTGCCGTCTTCAAGTGCGTTGGCGTTGGCCAGACAATGAAGCAGCGGCCCCGGCCTGTCAATGAGAATCGCCCTATAAGCCGGGAAAAAGGGGTTCCCGTTCCGCACGCGAGGTTTTCGTCCCATCTTGATTGAAAAAATTCGCCCTTTGCGCCGGAACTCCTTAACGTATCAGCAATGAACCCCGCAACACCGTCTTTAGCAAAGACGAAAGATAGAATCGAGCTTTTGGCCTTTTACGCCATGCGGCATTTGGGACGGGGCGTCTCGCCGGCCGGCCTTTATATGGCGCTGGCGCCTTTCGCCTTCGCGCGCGCGGCCTTTTCGTTGAACCGGCGTTTTCCCGAATACTTTGGCGAGCCGCCATCGCCGCTCAACGCATGGCGGTCCCGCATGAATTGCCTGTTGGGGCATTGTCTTGATTTTATCCCGGACCGATTAGCCGCTCCGAAATGGCAGGCCCGCTTCCAAACCGAGGGTCTCGAACACATTCAAGAAGCCCGCCAAAAGAAACGCCGCGTGATCCTGGTGTTTTTTCACGTTGGCGCCTTCAAGTTAATACCTATCTTGCTTCGCGTGCTGGGGATTCCAGTCACTGTCCTGGTTGAAGGGGAATCCGAATCGCGTTCCAGCGCCAAGCGAATGAAGGACAAACTTTCCCCTTTTTCGCCCCTCCCGGCGGTCTTGTACACGGAAGATCAGTTGCGAAGCGCCGTCGAAGTTGTGCGCGCGGACCAGTGCTTTTCGTGGCGGCGGACTGCGAGACAGGCAAACAGATCACTCTTCCAATTGATGAACATTGGCCGTTCCAAATGCCACCGGCGCCGTGCGGCAATGAATTCGTCTCGAACCGATTTGAATTCATGATCCAGCAGGCCGGGCTGAATTTGAGCCAATCGACTTTGCGCGGCGCGCCAATTGACTTTCAGCCCGCCCGCCCGCGGGTGGAGCTATTGCTTGACCACCTTGATCTTGACGTTGCGGAATGAAACCGCGCCCGGATGATCTCCCTGCAGGCCAATGGAGCCAATATCCGATTTGGCAAAGCCGCGCATTTTGCCGAATTTGCTTTTGGCCACGCGGTCGTTGAAATCGTCGCTGTGCAGGACGTACTCAAAGTATTTCACGCCATTGATGTAATGTTCGCACTTCTGCGGGGTGATGACCAGGCGCACGTGGTTCCACTGGTTGGCGGGCTTGGTGGCGTCGATCGGCTTGCCGGTGGCGGGGTCGGTCGGCGGCTTGTACAATCCGTAAAGCCAGCCGCAACGCCAGGGGTCGGCCGCCGTCGCATTGTCCTCGAGTTGAAATTCCGGCCCGGTATACCAGATGGTCGGCCCCTTGTCGGTCACGTGAAACATGATGCCGCTGTTGCCGTCCTCGGAGATGCGGTAATCCAATTCCAATTCAAACCAATCGTATTCTTTGCTGGTGACGATGTCGCCGCCGTGCTCGAAATCCACCATGGCTCCGTCCTCGACTTTCCAGCCGGGCGCGACGCCTTCCTTCTTGAAATTATGCCAGCCGTCGAAGTTCGTGCCGTTGAAGAGCAATTGCCAGCCGTCGGCCTTTTCGGCATCGGTCAAAGTATTGTTATCCTGCGCGAAAGATGGCAGCGCCAGCAGCATCAGGGACGACGCGGAAACCAAAATGGATTTAGATAATGTCATGGCGGGATGTATAGCGCATCCTCCGCAAAGAGCAATGCCAAAAAAGCGCCCGGTTTTGCGCGCTTTCCTTCGCCGGCGTTTCGTGATTCATTGAGTCTGTGCGAATCGGCTCGCTCCAGTTGAAGTCCAATCTGTTCCTGTCTCCCCTGGCAGGCTACACCAATTTGCCCTTCCGCCTGGTCGTGCGCGAAATTGGCGGGCTGGACCTCGCCACAACGGACCTGGTCAACGCCCGCTCCCTGCTGGAGCGCAATCCCAAAGCCCTCAAGCTCATTGAAACCTGCGCCGCCGACCAGCCGCTGGCCGTCCAGCTTTTCGGGTCCGTCCCGGAGGAAATGCGCGACGCGGCCGCCTTCCTCGCCTCGCTGGGTGTGGCCTCGGTCGATATCAATATGGGCTGCCCGGTTCGCAAGGTGTGCCGCGTCGGCGGCGGCTCGGCCATGATGACGGAGATGGACAAAACGGCGGCGCTCGTGCGCGGCATGGTTGACGCGGTCAAAATACCCGTTACCGCCAAAATGCGCCTGGGCTGGGACGATATGAATTTGACAGCGCCAGACCTGGCGCGCGTCTTGGAGGATGCCGGCGCGGCCGCGATTTTCGTGCATGGCCGCACGCGCGAGCAAGGTTTCGGCGGCTCGGTTAATCTGGCCGGCATCGCCGCTGTCGTGCGGGCCGTCCGCTGCATTCCGGTCTTCGGCAATGGCGACGTCACCACGCCCGCCGCCGCCAAAATGATGCTCGACGAAACCGGCTGTGCGGGCGTGAGCATTGGGCGCGGCGCGCTCTATCATCCCTGGATTTTCCTCGACACCGCGCATTATCTGCGGACGGGCAGCGTGCCGCCGGAGCCGGATTTCGAGGAACGCGTGCGGGTCATGCGGCGGCATCTGGATTTGATGGTGGAAATTTTCGGCGAGGAGCACGGATGCCGGATGTTCCGCAAAATCGGCCCGTGGCATTCCAAGCGCTTCGGCCCCGCCAATGAATTCAACAAACGCATCGTCCGCCTCGCGAGCATGGCAGAATTCAACGCCATACTTGGCGATTATCGCCGCTGGCGCCGCCAGTTTCTCGATGAGGACGGCCTCCTCAAGCCCCATTTCCGCCCGGCCCCGGTCGTGGCCTCATTCATGCGCGAACCCGCCGTAGCCCAACGCACAGAAATCCCGGTGCCCAAAGGCCCCGTGGAGGTCTGGTGACCTTCAACTCCTCAATCCGGGACGGGCGAGCGCCGCAAGCCTCCATTTATTTGAAGATAGGACAAGGCTCCAGCCGAGTCGCGCCGCGTTTGTCGAATGAACCGATGGAAATCCGGCAGCATTCCCGTCTCAACCGGCCTGCGGAATGGGTGAGGCAGGATTAGGAGCGAGACTCCCGGCGACGAACCGCGGTATCACAGCGAAGGATCCCAAGTGGGCCGATTCCCCCACATGGACCCTGAATTGCAGCGGCGGCTGCGTTTGGGCATCGATCCAGAAATTGATGCGCTGCTGTGCCAGGTCAAGCCGCTCTGCCCAACACGAAACATCCGCGTCAATGATGATGGTGGAAGAGCGTCTGGCGGTAGGCGTAAAGATACCAGACGATCAGGATGTTGATGATCATGACCAGCAACATGTAGTAGGAAAACTTTTTAGCCAGTTCGTACAGTTCAATCGGCACGAAAAAGGCAGATTCCCCGATCGTCAGCCATCCGGCCCACGGGACGCGAAAAAGCAACCCCGTCCCCTCCACCAGCGGAAACAGCGAAAAGCCAATGATGCCCAAAGCCCAAACATGCACTTGCGCGACCGTCACATTGTCGATCTGTTCGGCGACGTGCTGGAAAAACTTGTTTTCAGGGTGGATGCGAAGACGGTTGAAAATATGTTCGACTGTCGGGAGTTTGAGAAAGTCATCCCACTCCTTGGGCAAGTCATGCGTGGCTTGAAAATAAAGAACAATGCCAAAGGCGCAAAAAAGAATGCCTTTGCCAATTTTGAACAAAATGATCGCGTAGAGCGTTGGCGCGCGTCTCAAGGGCGGCTCGGCCGCCAGCGACGGCATATCATGCGCATGTCCGCCGGCTTCGGGTGACATCATTGAATCCTTGCCAGCAGCAGAGTCGGCAGGTCAGTTATTTTGACCCGAGTTTGTTTCATGGTATCGCGGTCGCGCAGGGTGACAGTATCTTTGAGGTTGCCATCCTCTTCGCCCAGCGTCTCGAAATCAATCGTCACGCCAAACGGCGTGCCCGCCTCATCCTGCCGGCGATAACGGCGGCCAATGGCCCCACCATCGTCGTAAGATAGGCTCATCAGCGGCCGCAGCAAATCGCGGACTTCCAGCGCCTTGGCCACCAGTTCGGGCCGGTTTTTAAGCAGCGGGAAAACGGCCACTTTGACCGGCGCAATCCTGGGGCTGAAGCGCATGACGATGCGCTTCTCCAGCTTCCCTTTCTCGTCCGGCGCTTCGTCCTCGCAATAAGCGTTGCAGATCAGCGCCAGCGCCAGGCGGTCCACGCCCGCCGACGGCTCGATCACGTGCGGCACGTAGGTGCCATTGCCCAGGGCGGCGGCTTCCTCGCGCGCCTGGCGTTCGGCCTGTTCCGCCGGTTCGTTCGTCTTGACGAGATACGCGCGGCGGCTCTCAAAGTAACGGCCCGCCAGCGCGGCCTTCTTGGCTTCATCCAATTTTGCCCATGCCGTCTTCAATTCTTCGTCGAAAACCGTCATGGACTTGCCGGAAAAACGCTGGTGTTGCGAAAGGTCAAAATCGCTCCGGGCCGCGACGCCCTCCAATTCCTCCCCAGCCAGTTCCCCTTTTTCGTTCCGCTTGCTGAACGGGAATTTGTAAAGAATATCGACAGTGGCGCGGGCGTAATGGGCCAGTTCCTCCGGCTTTTGCCAGTATTCGACGAGGCTGGCGCGCGGCAGCCCGATCTGTTCATAGAATGCGAGCCGTTCCTCCACCCAATACTTGTGCCACATCTGCCAACCCCAATTCGGCTGCGGCGCTCCGGGATGCCCTGCCCGCTCCGGCCGCGCCACGCTGCCGGCGATGGCTTCGACCGCCTCGTCCGGCCGGATGAAAAACTCCAGTTCCATTTGCTCAAACTCGCGCGAGCGGAAAGTAAAATTGCGCGGATTGATCTCGTTGCGAAATGCCTTGCCGATCTGGCAAATCCCGAACGGCACTTTCTGCCGCGCGACTTCCGCCACCGTCTTGAATTGAGCGAAGATGGCTTGCGCCGTTTCCGGGCGCAAATACGCCGCGTTCTCGGCGCTCTCGACCGGCCCGACGAACGTCTTGAACATCAGGTTGAACAGGCGCGGCGCCGTAAGCAGGCTGCCGTTTTCGGGATTGAATTGGGTCGAATCAACGACCTTTTCGGAACGCTCGCCCAGCAGGCGCGGATTGGCCAAGCCGCGCTGCTTATAAAATGTTTTGCCGGCCTGGCGGGCGGCCTCGGCCTGCTTTTCGGTTGGGACCAGAAACGCGTACGGCTCGTCGCAAACTTTGGGCTTCTCCCCGGCCGCCGGCGCGCTGTCTTCGGCGCCCGAAAAGTGATAAGCAACCCCGCTTTGCGGGTCGATCTGGTCGGCCCGGTATCGTTTTTTGGTCAGCAGGCAATCGACCATCGGATCGGCGAAGGTGCTGGCGTGGCCGCTGGCCTCCCAGATTTTGGGATGCATGATGATGGTCGCGTCCAGTCCGGCCACATCATCGCGCAGGCGGGTCATGACGCGCCACCAGAAATCCTTGACGTTGCGCTTGAGTTCAGCGCCCAGGGGGCCGTAATCCCAAAAGCCGTTGATGCCCCCGTAAATCTCTGAAGACTGAAAAATCAGCCCCCGGCGTTTGCACAGAGAGACAATACGTTCCATGACATCGTTTGACTTGGGTTCGCCCATGCCAGCAGTTTCCCGCACGCCAGCGGGGAAGTCAAGGCGCCGCGCCCAAGAAAGGCTTGAAATGCCCGGAAAATGTCAGTTCACCTGGTGCCCGTCGCAGGACCAGTTGATGTCCGCGTGCCCAGGATCGGCCGGCTTGGCGCCATTGTTCCAGCAGACGTAGGGATATTTGTAGTAGGCCGCGTGAGCATCGCTGAAGGAAATGATCGAACCGCCATTGTGGCGCGAAGAAAATCGCGTCGTATAAACTTGCGGCGTGCCGAGATCCGTTGAGTTTTCCGACGTGCCGTAATACGGCCGCTCGCTGATCATAAGCCGCCCTTCCGAAAACATGACAAAGGCCGAAGGATGCCGGATCATGCCGGATTTGAGCACGCAATTGGCGGGCTGCTCATCCAACGCTTTGGAATTCATGCCGTAATCGAAAATTACGCGGAGGTTTGGGTCCAGGGTCGTGTCCAAAACCGCGTCGGGGCAATTGAAAATGCTTTTGGTCGTATTGTATTGGGTGATGCCATTGTCGGCGATGGCGGCGTACCAATAAAGCGGCTGGCTGTGGACATAAGCCGGCAAGGCGTTGAACCAGGCGGAGTTGCCTTGATGATTGTAAAAGAAATCGGCCAAATCCGCCCAAGTCGGATTGTCCTCGTTGTATTCGCCGCCAAGGGGCGGCGTGCCGTTCGGGATTTTCGTCGTGGGAAAAGCCTGGCTGTTGTCATCAACATAGCCAGTTTGGGCCGCGGCCATTTGCTTGAGATTGTTTAAACAGATGGCTTGGTTGGCGGATTCCTTGGCCTTGGCCAAAGCAGGCAGCAGCAGAGAGGCCAGAATGGCAATAATGGCGATCACCACCAGCAGCTCGATCAAAGTAAAACCGGACGTGCGTTGTGCCTTCATATTCATGGTCTTCATGGATTTGAGTGTCGTTCCGCCATGTTTGGATTCATGGCGACGGAAAGCTAATGGAAGCACGTTACGAACATATGAAGGTAAGGTGACAATTATGTGACAATCAAATCGTGAATAAAATCGTCACAGAATTGTCACACCGCGGTCTTTGGGTTGTCACGCGGGCATGAATAATCTCCCCCGTGTTTTTAAAACTCGTTATGCGAAAATATAATTCCACTGATTCTATGAGACACCTTATCATTGCAACGGGCATGGCTGCGTTGCTGGCAGTTCAGGCCCGGGCCCAAAACACGAATCTTGCTTTCATCCCGGGCAAATTGGCTGTGTACCGCGGCGGCGACAGCATTGAAACGATCGCGACCGACCGCTGCCATCCAGCTTTCATTGATGAATACGATCCGTCCTTGGCCAGCCAGGCCGACCCCATCCTGTCGATCGAACTGCCGACCAACGGCCCAAACAACGGCATCGGCTGCATGTGGATTAACGCCCACGCCGGAACAGAGGGCCAGGGCTTGACCCGCTCGGCCGACCGCCGGTTTCTAACCATGACCGGTTACAGCGGCGTGATCGGTTCCATCTCCGGGCTGACCGGCACGCCCTCCAGCGCCACCAACGCTTCCGGCCAGGGTTATGCGCGCGGTTTCGGCGTCATCGACGCCTTCACCAATTTCAATGTCGTTTATTCTGGCGCCGATTGGTTCGGCATCCAGCCTGGCATTACGCAAAACAATCCACGCGGCATCGCCACCGATGGCAGCAACAATTTCTGGGGTTGCGGCACTGTCGCCGGCACGCAGACGGGCGGCTCTTTTGTGGAAACCGGCACGCTTTACTCCGACGGCGGCGCTCCCTTGCAGGTGCAAAACCTCGTCAATTCCGCCTACTCCATGAAGATCATTAACAATGTGCTTTACATGGTTTGCCAAACCGGCGCGGGCGGCGCTTTCAACAACGGCATTTATAACTTCGTCGATTTCAGCGGCACGGTGGTTCCCCTGGACTACGCGCCCGGCAACGAAGCCAAAGTTCTGAACACGAATTTGTTTCTCAATTTCGGCGCCTACGGAAATATTTTGACGTTCGACATGAACCCGCAGGGAACCATCGTATATGCCGCGGATAATACGGCCGGCATCGTCAAATTCGTCAACTCCGGAGGCACGTGGAGTTCGCCTTATTTCTTCAATTCCAACAATATCGGCAGCGCGACTCCGGCCCAGCCCAAAGGCGCCACCGGCTGCTTCGGCATCGCCGTGGATTTCACTCAGGCCAACCCGGTCATCTACGCCACCACGATGGATGAAGGCGATGGCAAAAACACCTGCTCCAACCGCCTCATTTCCATTGTCGATTACGGCACAAATCCGTCCCCTACCACCGTTTACGCCACCACGCTCGCCGTCGCCCACGGCGTCAGCGAAGTCTTTCGCGGCGTCGATTTCACGCCTGACCTCCGTCCGCTGATCACCTCGCAACCGGTCAGCCTGAATGTCACCACGAACGAAACCGCCATTCTCAGCGCGGCGGCGACTTCGCCTTATTCCCTTTCCTTCCAATGGCAGGATGACGGAACCAATGTCGCCAATAGTTCCACCATCACCGGCGCCACCACCGATGCCCTGAGAATCGCGGCCTGCGTGCTGTCGAATTCAGGCAACTACACGCTGATCGTCTCCAACCAATACGGGGCCGTTACCAGCCAGGCCGCCACCCTGGCCGTTTCCGCCGTGGCCGAGCCTCCGGTGATTGCCAACGCAATCAAATTCACGACCAACTTCATCGCCAACAACCAGTCCTTTGCCGTCGATGTCGCGGGCACCCCGCCGTTCAATCTTCAGTGGTATTTTGGCGGCGCGCGGCTCGTCGATGACGGCGTCAAATACTCTGGCTCCACCAATGCCGAGCTTTTCATCACCAATCTCACCCTGGCCGATTCCGGCAGCTATTATTTGACTGTCAGCAATCAGGCGGGAGGGATTTCGAATCTGGCCGCCGTTCTGACTGTGCAATATGTCCTGCCAGCCATTCCGCCCAGCGGACAGCCCTCGCCGGTCACCATGTTGGAGGGCCAGACCGCGACACTTTCTGTCACGTCCGCCCTGGGCACTCCGCCGCTCTCTTATCAATGGTATCAAGGAACCATCGCAAACCCGTTGAGCGACACCAATGAATTCAGCGGCTCCGCCACCAGCGTTCTCACCCTCACGGGGGCCACTCTGGCCGATGCAGCCAGCTATTTCTGCGTCGTCAGCAACGCGAGCGGTTCCATCGCGAGCCAATCCGCCTCTGTGACCGTGCTGGTTCCGCCGGCTCTTTCTTACGTGGCTTACAGCAATCAGATTTATTCCCAGAACTTCGACTCGCTGCCCGATTCGGGAACAGCGACAGTCAACACAATCAGCGGCGGCGGTCCCACGGTCATCGGCGGCGTCACGTACGATGTCGCCAATCCGTTCGATTTCGGCTTCCCGGTTTATACCAACATCACCGTCGCTCCTTCCGGCGGCCTTGGCCTGGCCGCGACGATGCCCGGCTGGTACGGCGAATGTGATGCCGACTACGCCGCCGGGAATGGCGGGCAAATCGGCGCGGCGGACGGCACGACGACGACCGGCGGCGTTTACAGCTTCGGTTTGACCACGAGCCTTTCCGTTTCGAGCAACCGCGCGCTGGGATTGATTGCCACCAGCAGTTCAGGCGGATCGCATTTTGGCCTGAAGCTAGTCAACATGACGGCCACGAACCTGAATTACATCAGCCTGCAATACACGGGCGAGTTCTGGAAGACGGGCACCAAACCCAAGACCATGATCTTCAGCTACAACGTCGATCCGGCTGGCAACGCTTCCTCGCTGACGGCCAATGAAATCGCGGCCGCCTCCAACAACCCCGTGGCCAATTTGACCGTCAGGTTTCCCACGGCGGGCGTGGTTGGCGGGACCAACGGCGCCTTGGCGATCAATCAAACCAACCTGTCCGTCACCAACATGGCCCTCGTTTCCCCGTGGCAGCCCGGCTCCGCGCTCTGGCTGGTTTGGTCCATTTACGACAATACGGGCAGCGGGCAGGGCTACGGCATTGACAACCTGAGCTTCGCGGCCGGCAGCGCGCCCAACGTCTCTTTGACTCCGGTCCCGGCGGCGCCTCAGTTGGGCAATGTTGTTTACACCGCGAGCAACGGATTGGTTTTCACCTTCACCAACATTCCCGGCGCCAGCGCGCGGTTCACCGTTTTTGGAACAACGGACCTGTCCCTGCCGTTCAGCCAGTGGGTTAATCTCGGCCATCCAACGGAAGTCTCGCCCGGGAACTACCAATTCACGGATGCCCTGGCCGCCAACAGCGCGCAGAAATTCTACACCGTCACGATTCCGTAGAGTCAAAGTGTCCGCTTGAACAACATCGTCGCGGCGGACACGGAGATCAGCGTGAAGAGAGACAGGTAAATCAGGTCGCCGCCCACGGCGGCCAGGCCGGTGTTCTTCAGGATCAATTGCTTGAAGGCATGAACCGCGTAGGTGAACGGGTCCACCGTGGTGATGACTTTCATCCACGGTGGAAACGCCTGCGTCGGATAGACCGCGCCACTGGGAAAAAACAGGACCGTGTTGAGCACGCCAAAGATCGCGCGCGGCACCAGCGGGTCGCTCACGCGCACCATCAGCAGAAACATCAGGCTGATCAGCGCCAGCGCGGTCACGGTCACCAGAACCATCAAACGCAAAAACCGCAGCGGGTTCAGCGGGTCCGGTATGCCCGCGATGACGGAGCCGAGCGTGATCAGCACCACGCCGGTCAGAATCGCTTTGGCCGTGCCGGCCAGGTTGAAGCCCACGATCAACTCGAATTTGCGAATGGGCGTGACCAGGTAACCCTCGTGCAATCCGCGCGCTTTGTCATCAATAAATATAATCCCGCCGCCGATCATGGCGGATACGAAAATGGCCAGCACAATGGTGCCCGGCAGCAAATACTGGATGTAAGGCACATACGGATAGACTTCCACGACCGAGAGCTTGGCGTCCGTGCCCAGGCGCGCGGGCACGGGCGGGCCGTTGTAGGAGGCCAGCATTTGATCCAGCGATCCTTCCAGGGCCGAGGCCGCGAATTGGTCCGTGTTGTCTTCCACCAGCGCGATTTTCGGGTTCGTGCCCGATAATACTTTGCGCGAGAATTCCGGCGGGATGTCCAGCAAGCCGTTGATTTGGCCGTCCTTCAAATCGCGCAACGCCGCCGCCTGGTCGTTGTAATAGATGCTCTCAAAGGTTTGCGCGTTGGCGGCCACCGCTTGCGCCATCTCCCGCACTTTGATGGCCGGCATCCCGCGGTCCTGGTCCAAAATGCCCACTTTCAAATGTTTGACCTTCCCCCCAAAGGCGTAGCCCAGCACGATCAATTGCACCAGCGGCATGACCATCGAGACGATGACCAGCGTTGGGCTGCGCCGGAAACGCCGCATGTCGCGTTCGATGATGGCCAGGATGCGGTTCATCCGTTTTTGCTTTCGTACATAAAGGCGCTGCTGTAAGCCGCCGACGTGTTCAGCGCGTCGCGCATTTGATGGCCCGTGTAATGCGCGAAAACGTCGTCCAGCGTCGTGCTTTGAAGGGAGAGCGAGGTCACCGCGATGTCCGCCGCGCGCGCCGCTTCCAGCAAGGCCGCCATCGTGGCCGGGCCGTTGTTGGAGGAAATCCGGTAAACGCTGTCCGCTGCTTTGACATCCTCCACGTCCGGCAGCGCCTTGAGCGCCCCGTCCCATCCCGGCGGCACGCGGGAAAAGCCGGCCTCCAGCACGTTCCTGCCCGGAATCGACGCCTTCAGCTTCAGCGGCGAATCCAGCGCCATCAATTTGCCGTGATCGACAATGGCGATGCGGTCGCACAACTTGTCGGCCTCATCCATGTAATGCGTGGTCACGAGAATGGTCAGGTCGCGCTCCCGTTTCAATCTCGCCAGCATCTCCCACACGGCCACGCGCGAGACGGGGTCCAGGCCGGTCGTCGGCTCGTCCAAAAAAAACAGCTTGGGTTGATGCACCAATCCTCGCGCGATTTCCAGCCGCCGCCTCATTCCCCCGGAAAACATCTTGACAGGCTTGTCCGCCCATTGCTCCAGGTCCACCGCCTTGAGCAGTTCCGCGATGGTTGCCTTCCGCTTCTCCCGCCCGATGCCGTAAAGCTTCGCGAAGATGCTCAGGTTCTCCACCGCGCTCAGGTCCAAGTCGGAAGTCATCGCCTGCGGGATGACCCCGATGCAGTGGCGCACCTCGTCGGATTGCGTGATGACGTCAAACCCATTGATGCGCGCCGTGCCTTCCGTCGGCGGCACCAGCGTTGTCAACATGCGGATGAGAGTCGATTTCCCCGCGCCATTGGGGCCAAGCAGGCCGAAAATCTCGCCGTTCTGCACCTGGAAATTCAAATGGTCCACCGCGAGAAAATCGCCGAAACGCTTGGCCAGGTTTTCGACTTCAACGGCAAACATAACTACGGCGCGCGCGGCGCCAGCGTGACATAGGCCGTCATCCCCACCGCCAGCGCCCGGTCGGCGTTGTCGCAGCGAAGCCGGATTTCGAAAGTCTTGATGTCCCGCTTGCTCCGGCTGACGTCCCGCTGTGTCGCGTAATCCGCATCGATCCCGCGAAAGAAAACCGTGCCTCTCCGCTCCACTCCCGAAGGCAGCCGCACGGGCAGCTTGTCGCCGATGCGGATGCTGTCAATATATGTTTCTTCCACGTCCGCCCGCACCCACAATTGGCTGGGATCGATCAGCGTGACGATGCCTTGGCCCGGATTGACGACTTCTCCCTGCAAGGCCGCGCGGACATCGACAATGCCATTGCCCGGCGCGCGGATTTGCGTGTAGTCCAATTGCACCTGCGCGCGGTCAGCCTGGGCGGTTGCCGCCGCGTGTTGTCCCCGGCTGGCCGCAAGCGCGGCGCGGCGGGCCGCGATTTGTCCGCTGGTCGCCTTGGCCAGCCCCACCGCCGCCTCGGCTGCAATGGCTTGATGGCGCAACGAGTCCACCCTGGCCCGGGCGCCCTCGTACGCCGTTCGCGCCTGGTCGAATTCCTTGGGCGAATCGACGCCCTGCTTGCTCAGTTCCTCTTCGCGTTTGAAATTCCGTTCCGCGTTGTCGAGGTCCGCCTCCGCCTGGGTGACTTCATCTTTGGAAGACGACAAATTGGCCTCGCTCTGCGAGATAAGATTGCTGGTTTGCGCCTCTTGAAAATCCAGGTCCGCCTCCGCTTGCGTGACTTGGGCCGAGGTCTGCCAGGCGTTGTTGGTGTAGAACTCCAGCTCGGCCTTGCGCTCCGCCGGTTGGATGAGCGCGACCAACTGGCCGTTGGTCACGGTGTCGCCCTGGGCCGCGAGGAGTTTTTGCAGCCGGCCCTCGATCTCCGAGCTGACTACGATTTCATCCGTCGTGACGATGCCAGTCAACACGATGGCGGGCCGGCGCGCCGCCAGGCCAAAATAAATTCCCGCCGCCGCGGCGGCCAAGATTAAAATGATGATGATTCTGCGCTTCATTGGTCAGCAGGACGGCAGCTTGGACATTTCAACGCCGCGAGGCAAGCCATTCCGGGCGGACAATGCCGGCCTGAAAAAACGTCACGTAATGCCGGCCACTTTGAATCCCTCTTCCTCCAACAAGGCGCGGATGCGCGCGACGTGGTTGCCCTGAAGTTCGATGGTTCGCTCGCGCATCGTGCCCCCGCAACCGCAGGCGTGGCGGAGCTTGCGGGCCAGTTCCTCAATCTTGGCCATTGATATGAAATACGCGAAATCATCGACCACGATCACCATTTTGCCGCCGCGATGCGCCGTTTCCCGCCGCAGCACGACGCGCCCCAATTTTGGTTTGCTGGGAACGGGAGCCGGTTCTTCCGCGGGCGCCGCCGGCAACCCGTCTGATTGCAGGCCGGCGAATGGGTTGTTGAGCCGCACCGGCGCTTCCGGCGACAGCGGTATTTTATTTTTCTTCGCCATTATACGATGGAGAGCAATTCCACCTCAAAGATCAAGGTGGCGTTGGGCGGAATGGCGCCCGGATAACCCGCCGCGCCGTAAGCCTTCTCAGCCGGGATGGTCAGCCGCGTTTTGTCGCCCACCCGCATGGTGGCGACGCCTTCATCCCAGCCTTGAATGACCTGCCCGTGTCCCAGCACAAAGGAAAACGGATCGTCGCGGTCCACCGAGCTGTCAAACTTGTCCCCATTGGTCAGCCAGCCGGTGTAATGAACGGTCACGGTATCGCCGTGCTTTGGCGACGGGCCATTGCCTGATGTAAGTTTTTCAATCTTCATAATGATGCTGGCGCCGGGCGGCTTTCTTTTCCGCGTGATGGGTTTTGCCGGCCAGGATGCGCTCTTTGGCCGCCCGGCTTCTGGGGCGCTTCTGGCGGCGGAGTTTTTCAATGCGGGCTTGTTCCGCGCGGATGCGGTCCGTCCGCAACTTTTCAATTTTATCAAGCAACAAGCGCCGGGCCATCAGCCTGTTAAGCCCTTGCTGGCGCGTGGCCTGGCACTTGACTTGCAGGCGGGTGGGCCGGTGCAGCAGCATGACGCATGTGGAAGTCTTGTTGACATTCTGCCCGCCATGCCCGCCCGATCTCGTGAACGTCTCCTCAATATCCAATTCGCGCACGCCCAAAGCGGCCATTCTTTGGGCTAGCTGCTCATCCTTTTCCGGATTTCCCGCCAGAGTGTTCACGGCACGAAGCTAACGGAACCCGCCCAGAATCTCAAGCCCCGGCAAACCCCGTGAACTCCTCATTCGGCGGCGCGCGGAAGGTTCGTTCTTCGCCGCGCCAGGGCAGCTTGACTTCTCGGGCGTGCAGAGCGTGATTGGCCAGAAGCAATTCCGCCCGCTGCTCCGCCGTCAGGCGGTCCTGCACCAGCGCCAAGTACAAATCCTCGTTCCCGCCATACAATTTATCCCCCACAATGGGATGGCCGATGGCCGCCAGATGAATCCGGATTTGATGTTTGCGGCCGGTGCGGGGCAGCACGCGCAACAATGAGAAATCTCCTTCCGGGCGGTGAAAACGGCGCTGCGTGAAATACTCCGTCGAAGCGTCCGCGCCATCCGCGCGCACGCAATCCTTGATGGCGATCTGGCTGGCCTTGTCCTTGCCCAGCGGGAGATCGATCACGCCGGAGTCATCAGGCGCCGAGCCGCGCACGATGGCCAGATATTCCTTTCGCACAACGCGGCTTTCAAACAGCTTGCCCAGCGCTCCGGCGGCGGCTGGGTTTTTGGCCAGCACGATCACGCCGCTCGTCTCCCGGTCCAGGCGATTGATCAAGTGCCCCGGAGCGCCCAAATACAACCGCGCGCGGCTGACCAAACTGGACAACTCATCGCCTTTGGTCGGATGGCAGACCAGCCCAGCCGGCTTGTTCACCACCAGCAAATCCGCGTCTTCGTGGAGAATATCGAGCATGAAAGCGCCGCCCATCAGGCATGGCCCAACGGCGGCGGTCAATGAGATAATCCTGGCGAATTCTACGCGCTTCGCAAGAGCCGTCGGAATGACGCGGAATGGCTTGAAGGGGGCTGCCTGCATTCGCGCTCTGAGTTCCAGCGCCGTCATCATGCCTGAGTCCATCCGCTCAGGCATGATTTTGCAATGCTGCCTCTCAGCGCCGGCGCGCTTTTTGCGGCGCGGGCGCGAGTTGCGGTGAGAGCCGGGCCGCGGCAATCCCGCCGAGGGCCAGCGCGAGCATCATCAAGGTGCGCCCGCCATCAGGGACGCCTTGGCGGGGCGGGTCAACCACATAATCCTGGCCGGGGCCTGTCAAACCTATGACATTGGCGGTGGGGCCGTTGTATTGCGCCAGCGACGCAAGGTCCTGGCTCGCGCCGTAGTCGTATTGGCCCGCGGTCAGCGAGAACGCAAGGCTGGGGGAAAGCTCACCGCTGGCGACGGCATTGGCGGAAACCAATTCCCAAATCGCAATCTGCAAACCCGCCGCGCTGCTCGAACTCATCGTTGGCGAAAAGTATTCCGCCCACAAATCGCCGATGGCGGTCGCGGTCGCGGCATTCATGGTGCCCGGAAATTTCGGCGCCTGGCTCAGCGGCACTTCGTAGTAGCCGGAGATCGGCCCGCTGGCGCTCCAATGAAATGGATCGATGCAAAAGCCGCTGTAAATGGTGGTGGTTCCGTCCAGGTTCACGGAAAGCGTATTGATTCCCGCATAGATGGCGCAGTCTTCACGGCCCAGATAAGGAAGGTCCGCATCGATGATTTCCACGGGTGTCGTGCTCCAATCCGTAATATCCGACACCGTCACGGGGATTGGATTGGCGCTGGCGCTGGCCACCCAGCCGCCGATCATGGCGCATCCGAGCGCCGCCGAAAAAGCCTGTTTTCGCGCCGTTGTTTGTCCTGATTTCATACTCATGCTGCTATCCTTGACTTGCTCACCACTGTGCCCGCGTTTGCCTCTTAAAACTGTCACGCGACAGAACCAAAGCAGCTTTGAGGCCAACGGGTTTTCGGCTTTTTCGGGGTGAAAACAGGCGCGTATCCGGCTAATCTCAAGCAACTTGCGCAGAAATTGCAAGTTTGCTCAAAATTGAGACACATTTTTTCCAATATTGGACATTCCGAGAAGTTCCCGCTCAGTCTTAAGGCGAAGCTGCCCGCAGGCGGCGTCGATTTCTCCGCCCTTTTCCCGGCGCAGAGTGGCCGGGACTTTGTGGCGTTCCAAGGCGGCGAGAAAGGCATCCTGGACCGGTTCGCTGGGCCGTTCCCACGGCAAGCCTTCAACTTGGTTATAGGGAATCAAATTAACTTTGGCGCGCAGGCTCAGGGCCAGTTTGGCCAGCGGCGGAACCTGCTCCAGGCCGTCGTTGACCCCGGCGATCAAAATATATTCCAGCGTAATCATGCGCCCTTTTTTCTCCTGGTAATAGGCGCAGGCGGCCGCCAGTTCCTTCAACGGATATTTCTTGTTGATGGGCATGATGCGCGCGCGGGTTTCGTCCGTCGCGCCATGCAGGGAGATGGCCAGCCGGAATTGCTGCGGTTCCTCGGCCAGCCGGCGAATTTGCGGAACCAAGCCGCTGGTGGAAACGGTGATTTTCCGCGCGCCAATCTGCCCGCCCCAGGGCGCGTTGAGAATGCGCAGGGCCGCCAGCAGATTGTCATAATTGGCCAGCGGCTCGCCCATGCCCATGATGACCAGGTTGTTGATCAGCCGTTCGTTCCCGCCTTCGCTCCGCTCGATGGCCAGCGCCTGGTTGACGATTTCCTCCACGTTCAAATTGCGTTTCCAGCCGTCCAATCCGCTGGCGCAAAATTTGCAGCCGTAAGCGCAGCCGACCTGCGTGGAAACGCACAGCGTATGGCGGTCGCTCGGCTCCCCGTAGAGGCTCGGGCTGGCTGGAATGAGAACGCTCTCAACCAACGCGCCGTCCGCCAGCTTCCAGAGAAATTTCCGGGTCGCATCGCCCGCGCCTTGTTTCTTCGCCAGTTCCGGCCACCAAAGGGCATGCGTTTCCGCCAGTCGCTGGCGAAGGGCTTTGGGGAGATTGGACATCTCGTCCCAACTGGCGGCTCGCCGCGCGTAAAGCCAATCCAGCAATTGCACTGCCCGATAGGCCTGCTCACCCCAAACCTCAAATTGTTGCTGGATTTGTTCCCGCGACTGGGAACGGATATCGGGCTTGGACATGGCTCAATTCGCGGCGATGTCCTTGAGGACGATAAACCGGCTCTCCCCGTCGCTGATCACATTAACCGTCAGCCCTTGCTTGGCGTCCGCCGATTTGACGGCGTCGCGGAATTGCCGCGTGGTGGCGATGCGCTTCCGGTTGATTTCCGTGATGACGTCCCCGGTCTTGATGCCTCGCGCTTCCGCGGCCGAATTTTGCTCCACGCCGGTCACCACGACGCCGTTGGTGGCTGCAACCCCGTACTGCCGCGCCAATTCCTTGGTCAGGCTCCGCACTGTCAAACCCAATTCGACCGGCTGGACCGCGCTTTGGGCACGGCGCGATTCGGCGGCCAAATCATCCGCCGAGGGCATCACGCCCGGCGTAATTTTGACCGTAACGTGCGACTTGCCGCGCACCACGTCCAGCGTCGAGGCGTGCCCAGGTGTCTTGTTGGCCACTTCGTCCTTCAATTGGCGCACGGTCAATACGCTTTTTCCGTCCACTCCTGTAATCACGTCGCCGGCCTGCAACTCGGATTTGGAGGCCGGCCCTCCCAGCCAGATGGCGGTCACCAGCACTCCGTCGTGAACATCCGGCGCCAGGAATCCGTCCAGTCCCAGATAATCGCTCTCGTTCTTCAATTCGTTGATGCCGATGCCCAGCCAGGAACGGACGTATTTTCCCTCCGTAATCAAATGGTCTTTGACCCGCTTGGCCAGATTGATCGGCACCGCGAAGCCGATGCCAGTGTCCAATCCTTCAATCATCGTGTTGATGCCAATGACTTCACCGTAAAGATTGACCAGCGGCCCGCCGCTGTTGCCGGGCAGGATTCTCGCGTCCGTCTGGAGGAAATCCTGGTCGGCGTCGTGCTCGAATACGCGCCCCTTCGCGCTGACGTGCCCGACGGTCACGGTATCGTCGAGTTCAAACGGCGCCCCGATCGCCAGCACGAATTCTCCCACGCGCGTCGCGTCCGAATCGCCCAGTTTGGCCGGCTTCAATCCCGTCGCGTTAATCTTGACCACCGCGATGTCCGAAGCGGGATCGGCGCCTTTGACTTCGCCCCGGAATTTGCGGCCGTCCTTGAGCCGGACTTCGATTTCATCCGCGTTCTCAACCACGTGATTGTTGGTCAGGATATAACCGTCGGCCGTCATAATGACGCCGGAGCCTTCCCCTTCGATCCAATGCTGATGCGACTTGCCTTCGCCCTCCAAATGACGGCGCAATTGCGGGACAATATCCCAGAAGGAGCCGTTGTCATCGGCATCCTTGTCGCTCACTTTTTGGCGGATGTAAATGACCACCACCGCCGGGGAGACTTGATCGGCTACTTCGACGAAAGCCTCGTTGAGCTGCCGGGCCAGGGTCAGCGCCGGGGAATCTTTGGAGACGGCGGGCTGGGCGGACGCCATGACGGCGGCAGCCAGGAGGCAGGCCGTATTGGGCTTGAGACGTTTCATATTGGTCTTTTGCGATAAAATGTTCACCGCGGCGAGCATCCTCATTGACTTGCCGCATGGGGGCCGCTAACGTCGCTGGCAACGACGGGAACGAAGCAACCCATGCAAGACACTATCGAAAAACTGCTGATTTTGCAAGACAGAGATCGCCGGATTTTGCGAGTCCGCGAACAACTTGCGCGCGTCCAACCCGAACGGGAATCTTTTCAGGGCAAAGCCTCCTCCGCCCAGGCCAGCCTCGACGCCGCCAAGAACAGGTCCAAGCAAATCGAATCCGACCGCAAGAAATTGGAACTCGATGTAATCGCCAAAAAGCAGCAGATCGAACGCTACGCCCTGCAACAATTCGAAACCAAGAAGAACGAGGAGTACCGCGCCCTGGCCCACCAGATCGAAGGCTGCAAGCACGACATCGTGGGACTCGAAGACCAGGAATTGGAGCTAATGGAGCAGGCTGAGACCGTGCAAAAACACGCCGCCGCCGCCGCACGCGAGGCCGACGAAGCCAGGAAAATGGCGGAGGGACAATTGCGCGAACTAACCGCCCGCGAACAAAGCCTGCATACTGAATTGTCGGGCTTGGAGAGCAACCGCGCTGAACTGACGGCCGGCATAGAACAGCGGGCGTTGAGCCGCTACCAACGGCTCTTGAGCAACAAAGGCGACAACGTGGTGGTGGGCATCGAACACGGCGTCTGCGGCGGCTGCCACATGCGATTCCCCGTGCAACTTATGGTGGAGTGCCAGGCCGCCAAAGAACTGGTTACGTGCCCCAATTGCGGACGCATATTATACTATGCCTCCGGCATGGACCTCGCGGCCGCGGATTAAGTTCGCTACCTCCGCCGGCCCGGCGCGAAAAAGTATCCGCCCCTGACCCGCGCCCCGCGCACTTTGCCGACGTAGCCCGTCTTTTGCCCGGCCTTTTGTTCCTCAAATAGCGCCGTGTACTGGTAATCAAAATTGTCCAGCTTCACCCGCGGAATTTTCTGCCCGATGAACCGCTCGATGGCGAAGACGTGCGTCGCATCGGCCGCGACCATCAGCGTCAGCGCGTCGCCGGCCTGCTCGGCCCGGCCTGTGCGCCCGATGCGGTGGATGTAATCCTCCGGATGCTGCGGAACATCATAGTTGACAACGTGGCTGACATCGGCGATGTCCAGCCCGCGCGAAGCGATGTCCGTCGCCACCAGAACTTCATACCGCCCGTCGCGAAATCCTCGCAAGGCTTCCTCGCGCTCGCGCTGGGTGCGATTGGAGTGCAGCACCGCCACCGCATGCCGATTGCGCTTGAGAATATGCGCGATTTGATCGGCCCGATGTTTCGTGCGGCAAAAAATAATGACCGAGGTGCATTGCACCTTCTCCAGCAATTGCAGCAAGAGCGCCGACTTCTGGCTCTCCGCCACCGGATAAATCACGTGCTCGACCGTTTCCGCTGGCGAGCGCCTCATGCCGATTTCCACCACCTCCGGCTCTTTCATGGCCCATTTGATCAATCCCTGAATCTCGAACGGGATCGTCGCCGAAAACAGCGAAGTATGCCTCTCGCGCGGGCATTTCTGGAGAATGCGCCGAACATCGGGCAGGAAGCCCATGTCGAGCATCCGGTCCGCCTCGTCCAGCACCAGGTACTTAATATGGTCCAGGCGGCAGGCCCCGCGCTCCATGTGATCGAGCAGCCGGCCGGGCGTGGCGATGATCACATCGGCCCCGGCGCGCAAATCGTCCAGTTGCTTGCCATAACCCACGCCGCCGTAAAGCACCGCCGTGCGCAACTTCGTAAACCGGGCGAAATCATGCACCGCCGTTTCGACTTGCGCGGCCAGTTCGCGGGTCGGTTCAAGCACCAGGCAGCGGGACTTGGGTTCATGTTCACCTAAAAGCGACAAAATGGGCAGCGCGAAGGCGGCGGTTTTGCCCGTGCCGGTCTGCGCGCTGCCAATGACATCGCGCCCGGTCATAATCAAAGGAATTCCCCGCAACTGGATGGGAGTCGGCTCAACGTATCCCATCGCTTTGACACCTTCCAAAATTGCCGGGGAAAGCCCGAAATCAGTAAACGACATAAAGTAATGTCAACTACCAGAGACTTTTATGCAAGCAAGTAAAGGATGGGCCAACTCAAGCCCGTTTGGCGTTTTTAAATCGGGATGGCGGCAAAACAAATTTTTATAAAACGCTCCATATAAAATACTTGCGCAAATCGCATTCAAAGAATCGGCCGTTTTTGCAGGAAATCAGGGTTTTGGCCGAAAGAAAATGCAGCTTTCGCAAACGTTTTTCCATTTTTTGACGAATTTCCATGTTGCAACCCATTGCCCGCCAATAATGTCCGCCGCGCCCGCGTTGCCCAAAAAAAACGCGCCGAAAAACCTACCGTAGGTTTTTTGGTTTTTGGCGTTTCTGTCACAATTCCCGCGTGAACATCCAATATTGTTCAGAAATAGGGCCACCCCCTCCAACCGGGACGGGCGGGCGCCCTGAGCGCCATTTATTTCAGGCCCGTCGCACCCAAACGCAGTTAATTACGGTGGATTGCGATATTCTCGCAATAAAGTCCGCCCCCGCCCCCAATCGGGAGGGGCAAGCGCCGAGGACCCTATTTCTCGCAGGCGGAAGGCGCCAAAACGCAGTTAAACAAGGCAGTTCAAGGTATCTTCAGAAAAAAATCCGCCCCTCAAAATCAATCCGCAACCACGGCCCCCAAAAACATCCACATCAGATTTTTGCGCCTTTTGAACCTTTCCGCGGCCAGCTCCTTTTCCGGCCAAAACCCACCCAAACCCAGCAAAACAAGGCTTAACAAGGTTGAATAAGCCAGTTCCAAGTTATGAACCATCCAAAAACAGAGCCCAAAGTCAAAAAACCCGCATCCCAACCCCGCGCCCGCCGCGAACCCGCTCCCGCGGCGGCGCCCGCCAGACAGTCCAATCCGCCCGCCGCCTTGATCGAAGCCTGCGACCGCCTTGGCCAGAAACTCGATGAATTCGCCGGCGCCATCCGCGAACAAATCGAAGCCTCGCGCCAAATCCACCCGCCGCACGCCCCCCGGCACGTCCTGCCCGTGGAGCCAACTCGCCATCCAGCGTCCGAACCAGTCCCCGGCGAACGCGCGGTTTCCGAGAACCCGCCCGCCGCCCCGCCGGAATCCGGGGCAGAACCCGCGCCAGCCCAGCCAGGCATCGCGCCCGCTTCGGAGGCCATCCCCTCCGCGCAGCCGATTCCATCACCCGCCGCGGCCAACCCCGTTGAACCGCCGCCCGCGCGCCCGGCAGCCCAACCGGAGGCCAAGGCCATGCCCGCCTTCGCGGATCCATCCAACGATATATTTGACAAACTCGCCCAAGCCGCCGGCGCCTGGCAGGAGCAAGCGGAGGCGTCGCGGCGCGCGCTGGACGCCATCATGGATTATTTGGAAAATCAGCCCCTCCCTCCGAAGGTGGATTTGGATGGAATTCTCAGCCGACTGCGCGGCCTGGAAGAGCGCCAGCAAAACCCGCAAAGCCAGGTCAATAACAGCCGCTGGGGCACATGAAGCGGCCCGGCGCGCCGGATTTGCTATCGCTGCTCGATCGGCACGTAATGCCGCGAAGCCGGGCCGACGTAGATCTGGCGCGGCCGGCAAATCCGCTTGTGCGGTTCGTCAAGTATTTCTTTATAATTGGCGATCCACCCCGGCATGCGCCCGATGGCGAACATGACCGTAAACATTTCCGTGGGAATGCCAATCGCGCGCATGATGATGCCGCTGTAGAAATCGACGTTCGGATAAAGTTTGCGCTCGATGAAATAGGAATCGTTCAGGGCGGCCGATTCGAGTTTCTTGGCGATGTCCAGCAGCGGGTCTTCCCGATGCAGCGAATGCAGCAGCTTGTCGCACGCTTCCTTGATGATTTTGGCCCGCGGATCGTAATTCTTGTAAACCCGGTGCCCGAAGCCCATCAGCCGCCGCCCGCTTTGTTTGTCTTTGGCCGCCGCGATGAAATTCTGGCCGTCGTCGCCCGAGTCATGGATTTCCTGCAACATCGCGATGACCGCCTGGTTGGCCCCGCCGTGCAGCGGCCCCCACAACGCGCACACGCCCGCCGCCACGCTGGCGAACATATTGGCCTCGCTCGAGGCCACCATCCGCACGGTCGAAGTCGAGCAATTCTGCTCGTGATCGGCGTGCAGGACAAAGATCAAGTCCAGCGCCTTCACCACTTCCGGCTTCAATTCGTAATCCTGGTACGGATTGGAAAACATCATGTGCAGAAAATTTTCCGTGTAGGAATTGGAGGGCTTGGCATACATGAACGGCAGCCCGCGCGATTTGCGATGGGAAAACGCCGCGATGGTCCGCACCTGCGAAATCAGGCGCGCCGCCTGTTCGGTGAATTGCCGCTCGTTGGGCGCCCCCGTCCAGCCGGGATGAAAACAACTGCTGGCGTTGATCATGGCCGAAAGCACCGCCATCGGATGCGAGCCGGGCGGAAAACCCTCGAAGTGGTGCTTCATGTTCTCGTGCAGATTTTCGTTCCGCGTGAGATGATCGGAAAAGCCCCGCAACTCCGCCCTGGCAGGCAGCTTGCCGTTGATGAGCAGATAGGCGGTTTCCACGAAATTAGATTTGACGGCCAATTCCTCGATGGGGATGCCGCGGTAACGCAGAATTCCTTTTTCGCCGTCGATGAAAGTGATGGCGCTTTTGCACGCGCCCGTGTTGGCGTAACCGTCGTCCAGTGTGATGTATCCCGTGGTATCGCGCAGCCGGGAAATATCCACCGCCTTTTCGCCTTCCCGCCCGGTCACTGTCGGCAGTTCAAAAGCTCTTCCGTCAAGTTGCAGGGTTGCCTTATCGTTCATAAAATCAATCCTTTAGCATATGGCCGCGGATTGGCGCTTTGCACGCTTTTTTTGCCAATTTCCCCCTTCGTGATAATATACACGGCGGAGTTGATGTTTGCTCTTTTTTTCCGCAATGGCATCGTTCCGCGATTATGATGGAAAACCCAGCCTCATCGGATTTATCGTTTTGGGCGCGCCTCGGCGTGGCGCTGTCATGTTTCAGCCGCGCTCTTTCGCGGCCGGATTTCTGCCGCCAGGCCGCGGCCATGTTGCGGCCCGCGCCCGTTCAGCCCGCCGCCCAGCCGTCCGCCCCTCCGCCTGAGCGCCTCCACTCGTCCGCCCTGGCCGTCCTCGGCATGCTCCAGCGCGAAGGACGGCTGATTGATTTTCTCCAGGAAGACATGGCGGCATTTTCGGACGCGGAAATCGGCGCCGCCGCCCGGGTCGTCCATGCGGGCTGCCGCAAAATTCTCAACGAATGTTTGACTCTCGAACCGGCCCTCAAGGATTCCGAAGGCGCTTCCATTCAAGTGCCCGCCGGCTTCAATGCCCAGCGCATCCGCCTGACTGGCAACGTGGCCGGCCAGCCGCCCTTTCGCGGCACCCTCAAGCATCACGGCTGGGTGGCGTCGTCGGTGCGCCTGCCGGGCCTTTCGGAGTCGCTGGACCCGCGCGTGCTGGCGGCGGCCGAGGTTGAATTATAATTGACACAATTTCTCATGGCAACCTATTGCATCGGCATTGATCTCGGCACGACCAACAGCGCCGTCTCCTATTTCAAGCTGGCCCAGGCCGAATCTCGCGGGCGCGAGCAAACCATGCTCGGCATTCCGCAGCTTGCCTCCGCCGGCCTCGTGGAAGAGCGCCTTCTGCTGCCGTCGTTCCTCTATTTGCCCAACACCCAGGAATTTCCGGCCGGCAGCCTCGCCTTGCCGTGGGATAAAAAAGGCCAGGATGGAATCATCGGAGAATTCGCGCGCGGCCACGGCAGCAAGGTTCCGATGCGCCTGGTTTCCTCCGCCAAAAGCTGGCTCTGCCACGCGGGCGTGGACCGCCAGGGCGCGATCCTTCCGTGGCAGGCGCCGGAGGACGTCCAGCGCGTCTCGCCCCTGGAGGCATCGGCGCGTTATCTCTCACACTTGCGCCGGGCCTGGGACCATCAATTCCCGGATGATCCGCTGGTGAAGCAGGATGTTGTATTGACAGTCCCCGCATCCTTCGACGCCGCCGCGCGCGATCTCACGCTCAAAGCCGCGCAGCAGGCCGGCCTGCCCAACGTCACCCTGATCGAGGAGCCGCAAGCCGCCTTTTACGCGTGGCTCGAACAAATGGGCGAAGGTTTTCGCAAACACGTTCAACCTGGCGACGTCGTTCTTGTTGTCGATGCCGGGGGCGGCACTACTGACTTTTCCCTCATCGCCGTGACTTCCAAGGATGGCGATGTCGCGCTCACCCGTGTGGCCGTTGGCGATCATATTTTGCTGGGCGGCGACAACATGGATTTGGCGCTGGCGCACACCGTCCAGCAGCGCCTCATTGCGGAAGGCAGGAAACTCGACACCTGGCAATTCAACGCCCTGGCCTTCGCCTGCCGCCAGGCCAAAGAGAACATGTTCGCGGACGCCAAGTTGAAGAAGGCCCCGCTGGTCATTCCGGGCCGCGGTTCGTCGCTGGTGGGCGGAACGATCAAGGCCGAATTGAGCCGGGACGAACTGGCGCGCGTCCTGACGGATGGATTTTTCCCCAGGACCGCGGTGACGGACGCGCCGGACATGGCCCGCCGCACCGGCCTTGCCCAAATGGCCCTGCCCTACGCCCAGGACGCGCGCGTGACGCGGCATCTTGCATTCTTCTTGACTCGACAGGGCCGCGCGCTCGCCTCCACCCCGGACGCGCCTGTCAAAGTGGAGGGCAAAACCTTCGTGCATCCGACCGCCGTGCTATTCAACGGCGGCGTCTTCAAGGCGGCCCCGCTCAAGGATCGCGTGCTGGAAGTTCTTAATGACTGGCTGGCGGCCGAAGGCGCCCCAGGCGCGCGGGAACTGGCAGGGGCGGAGTTGGACTTGGCCGTCGCGCGAGGCGCGGCCTATTACGGCTGGGTGCGCCACGGCCACGGCTTGCGCATTCGCGGCGGCACCGCGCGCGCCTACTATGTCGGTGTCGAAACCGCCATGCCGGCCGTGCCCGGAGTGGAGCCGCCCGTGATGGCCCTGTGCGTCGCGCCTTTCGGCATGGAGGAAGGCACGCAATCCGATGTTCCCCCGCAGGAGTTCGGCCTGGTCGTGGGCGAGCCGACCCGTTTCCGTTTCTTTTCCAGCTCCGTCCGGCGCGGCGATCTTGCCGGCACAATGATTGACAATGCTGCCGGCAATGACGAATTGGAGGAAGTCGCTCCCATCCAAACCATGCTTCCGGCCCAGGGCGGCAACGAAGGCAAACTCACCCCCGTCAATCTGCAAGCCGCCGTGACGGAGTTGGGCACGCTCGAATTGCGCTGCCTCGAAAAAGGCGGCGCCGGCCAGTGGAAACTGGAACTGAACGTGCGCATGAAAGAGTAACGCAGCGGCTCCCCATGAGCTTGCCTCCGTTCATCATCGGCATCGATCTCGGCACGACCAATTGCGCCGCCGCCTTCGCGGATCCGGCCCAGGGCGCCGGCGCGCCCGTGGCGGATTTTCCCATCCCGCAGTTGCAACGCCTCGGAGAAGTGGCCGCGCTCCCGCTGCTGCCGTCGTGCCTGTACGCGGCGGGCGAACACGAATTGCCGCCGGACGCCACCCGCCTGCCCTGGGGCGATTCGCCCCGGCTGATCGCGGGAGCCTTCGCGCGATGGCAGGGAACGCGCGTGCCGGGACGCTTGATCGCCTCGGCCAAAAGCTGGCTCTGCCACGCGGGCGTGGACCGCGCCGCGCCGATCCTCCCCTGGGGCGCGCCCGCGGATGTCAGCAAAATTTCTCCCGTCGAAGCCTCGTCCATGCTGCTCTCGCACATGGCGGCCGCGTGGAATGCCGCGCACCCAGACGCGCCGATGGCCGATCAAGAGGTGGTCATCACCGTGCCCGCCTCCTTCGATGAAGCCGCGCGCGCGCTGACGGTCAATGCCGTCCGCAAGGCCGGCTTGGAGCATTTCACGCTCGTCGAGGAGCCGCAGGCCGCGTTCTACGATTTCCTCGCTCATCATCGCCGCGATTTGGCAGAGGCGCTCCAAGGCGTCCGGGTCGTGCTGGTCGTCGATGTCGGCGGCGGCACCACCGATTTCACGCTCATTGAAGTGATGGACGGCCCCGGCGGCGCGGCCTTGCGGCGCGCGGCCGTGGGCGATCATTTGATGCTCGGCGGCGACAACATGGACGCTGCCCTCGCCCGTCAAGTCGAAGAAAAATGGCGGGCCGGCGGGCGCAAACTCAGCGCCACGCAATGGACGCAGCTCACGCAAGCCGCGCGCGACGCCAAGGAATCGCTGCTCGGCCCGGAGGCTCCCGCGCGCCACGGCATCTCGGTCGCGGCCGAAGGAAGCCGGCTCATGGGCGGGACTCTTTCCGCGGAAATCGGCCGCGCCGAAGCCGAGGGGCTGATTCTCGATGGGTTTTTCCCGCGATGCGCCATTGACGAAGCGCCGCGCCGCGCCGCGCGCACGGCCTTGCAGGAATTGGGCCTGCCTTACGCGCAAGACCCCGCCATCACGCGCCATCTGGCCGCCTTTTTGCGGCAGCACGCCGCGCTGCCCCGGCCGGACGCGATTCTTTTCAATGGCGGCGTCTTCAACTCGCCCCAAGCAGGGCGGCGGCTGCTGGAAGTCGTTTCGTCCTGGTGGCCGGATGCGCCGCCCATGCGCGAATTGGCGCATCAATCGCTTGAATTGGCCGTCGCTCGCGGCGCGGCCTGCCACGGATTGGCCCGGCGCGGATTGGGCCGCCGCATCGGCGGCGGCGCGGCCCATGCGCTTTATGTCGGGCTGGCCGCGGAAAAGGAAACGTCCGCGCCCCGCGCCATTTGTTTGATTCCGCGCGGCCAGGAAGAAGGCCAGCCGGTGGACCTGGCCAAGCGCCCATTTGAATTGACACTTGGCCGCCCCGTGCAATTTCCGTTGTTCTCGACCACCTCGGACCGCATTGATCTGCCCGGCGAAATCACGGAACTCGGCGATGAATTTCACGCGCTGCCGCCCCTTCACACACTCTTCAAAGGCGCCGACGCCAAAAAAACCAAAGCGCCCGTTCATCTGCGCGCCGTTTTGACCGAATTGGGCACGCTGGAATTATGGTGCGTCTCCGGCCCCGGCCAGGAACGCTGGCGGCTCGAATTCAATTTGCGCGATGCCGAGGCCCATGCGGGCGCGACCGTGACGGAATCCATGCCGCCGCGTTTTGAGGAAGTGCGCGCGGTGGTTGACAGAGTGTTCGGGCACCGCCCGCTGGCCATTGAATCCAGGGAAGCGAAACAACTTTTCCGCACGCTGGAAAAAACCATCGGCCCGCGCGAGCAATGGCGGCTGCCGCTGCTGCGGGAATTATGGGGCGATCTTTACGCGCGCGCCAGCCGCCGCCGCCGCTCGGCCGATCATGAGCGCGTGTTTTTTCAACTGGCCGGCTACAGTTTGCGCCCCGGCTTTGGCTACCCGCTCGACCATTGGCGCAGCGAGCAGACGTTTTCGCTTTTTGGGGAGAGCGTCAACTTTCACGCTGAGCCGGCCAACTGGAGCGAGTTCTGGGTCATGTGGCGCCGGGTGGCCGGGGGCCTGGGCGAACGCCAACAGTTGGAATTGTGGAGCTATCTCAAACCGCGCCTCGCCAGCCGCATCCCGCCCCACCCATCCAAGGACGGCGCGAAAGCCACAGGCATCCGCGCCGAAGGCCTCGACGAAATGGCCCGCACGGCCGCGTCGCTGGAGCATCTCCCTCCGTCGGAAAAAGCGCTGCTGGGCCATTGGATTTCGCAACGGCTCAAGAACCCTGAAACCGCCGCCGGCCCGTGGGCCTGGGCTTTGGGCCGGATTGGCGCGCGCGTCCCTCTCTACGGCAGCAGCCACCAAACGGCGGAACCCGGCCAGGCCGCCGCGTGGCTCTCGCTTTTGCTTGACACGGGATTGCGGAATGTCGAGGGCGCGGCCTTCGCCGCCGCGCAATTGGCCCGCCTGACCGGCGACCGCACCCGCGACCTTGATGACGGCCTGCGCGAGCGCGCCGCCGCCGCGCTCAAATCAGCCGGCGCGCCGGAATCCTGGGTGAAAATGCTCCGCGAAGCCATGGCCCTCGAAACCGCCGACGAAACCCGCGCCCTGGGCGACACGCTGCCCATCGGGCTGCGCCTGCGCAAATGAAGTCACCGCGCGGCAACCGCATCCAGCACCGCGCGCGCCGCTGCCACCAACGCCGCCACGCGGGCAGGCACGGGAAAGTCCGAAGGCGCTTCCAAAGTGTAACTGCGCCGTGTTTTATGAGTAGTCAAGTATAACGATTCCGGCCATAGCGGCCGGTCCGCTGGAACGACATTCGGGCGAATCACTCCGCCTTCGGCCGCCCATGTTTCAATCGTCGTCGAAAGATCAACCGGGCAAACCTTGGACACCGCTTCAATAATGTTTCCCGCCAGGGACGGCCCGTTGTCCGGATTCAATTCGTACACATAAAAGCCGTTCGCCTCCCAGTCTTCATGCAGGCAAATCGAAACGTCGAACCGCGGCTGCCGTTCGAGCCACCGCACGTGCGCGCGCACCTCGGCCGTTTGCAGGGCCCGGTAATCGCGGTTCAAATCGACTCCGTCCGCGTTCTCGCGGCGGTTGAGGCGGAAGCCGCCCGGATTGAGGCAGGGGCAAAGCCAGATGGCCGCGTCCGCGGGCCAGAGGTCTTCCGTCAACAATCGCAAGACCGCAAGCGGCCCGGCCGGTTCGTCGCCATGAATGCCGGCCGACATGTAAACATTGGCCCGCGCGTTGGGCGGGTCCCGCCGCAGCGCCGGAAAATCAGGCTCGCGCTCCCAATGCTTCCCTTCGATGGCCTGGTCGATTTGCCGGAGCACCCACTCGATGTCGATGACTTCCCCGCGATAGCCGCCGATGTTTTGACCGAGGCGCTCCACGGCGAAAGGCTATTCGTCGAACCCGTGGTCCCAGCGCGGGTCCAAGCCGAGGTCTTTGAGCATTTGCAGGTCCTTGTCAACAGATTGGTTGAGCGTCGTCAGGTAATTGCCCACCATCAGCGCGCTGGCGCCAGCCGTGAAAACCATGCTCTGCATGTCGCGCAAATTGACCGTGCGCCCGCCCGCGATCATGATCTCGCGGCGCGGCAAAATGAAACGAAAGCACGCGATTGTCTTGAGAATTTCCATCGGCGGCAATGGCGCATTGTTCTCGCAAGGCGTGCCCTTGATCGGGTTCAGAATGTTGATCGGCACGACGCTCGCGCCCGCTTCCTTGAGCGCGAAAGCCAGGTCGCAGCGATCCTCCCGCGTCTCGCCCATGCCAATGATGCCGCCGGAGCAAATCCGGATGCCCGCCTTCTTCAGATATTCGATGGTTTGCAAACGCTCGTCATACGAATGCGTGTCGCAGGTGTTGGGGAAAAAGCGCCGCGAACTTTCCAGGTTGTGCCCGTAACATTCCAGGCCCGCCTCCTTCAGCCGATCCGCCACCCGCTGGTTTTTGATAATGCCCAGCGAGGCGTCCGCCCGCGTCTTGCCGCCATCGGCCAATTCGCGGATGCGGTCGCACACCTCGTCAAGCATTGGACCCTCGTCCAATCCGCGCCACGCCGCCACCAACCCGACCGCCGTCACGTTGTTGCGATGGGCCTCTTCGGCCGCCTCGCGCACCGGCTCCGGATCCACGAACCCGTATTTGGGCGAGCCGGTCTGGTAAAAGGAAGACTGCGCGCAAAACCGGCAATTCTCCGAGCACGCCCCGGCCTTGGCGTTGACGATGGAGCAAAGATGAATCTTGTTCCCCTTGAAATGCTCGCGAATCCGGTTCGCGCCTGCCATGAGATCGAAAATATCGGCCGCGCTTTCGATGGCAAAAAGCCCCAGCGCTTCCTCGCGCGATATTTCCCCTGCGCCCAGCACGCGCGATGTCAAATCGAAAATGGCAGTGTGATTTCCGGCGTCAACCAACTCAGCGATCATGGTTGACACCCTATCATCCGCCCGCCGCAACGCAAGCGTCAAAGTGCGCCGGCGCTCACGGTTTCGTCCGCGTGGGAACCGGCACATTGCCAATTTCAACATGCCCGGCCGGCCTCGCAAACCACGGCTCGCGGCGGTTGCGCCGCGCTTCGATCAACGCCCGGAACGTCGCGGTGTCCGTCCGCAGAATTTCGATGTGGCTGCGCTCAGACTCCGGCACATCCGCTGCGACACGCACCGACTTGATGGGCGCGTCCTGCTCCGGCTTGTCGTAAAATCCCATCGCGCCCGCGCCGCGGGGCAGCGCGGAAAGGAGTTCCATGCCCTGGACGACGCGGCCGAGCAGCGTCACATTTCGATCCAGATGCCTCGGCGCCTGGCCGATCACGGCGTACAACTCCGTGCCGCCGCCGCTGTCCGGAGAGTTGTCGCGCCCGGCCCCGACCATGCCGTAACAATGCACCAGCCATTCCTTGCCCGCGCGCCGGTCGCGCGCCACGGGGAAGCCATCGGCAAACCCAACTTCGGGCGCGTACACATCCTTGTCCGGCAGCCGTGTGAAAGGCAGCTTGCGATCGAACGGGCGCTCGAATTCCGCCGGGAGCGTTTTGCGGGCGTGCTGAATTTTCCGCGCCAGCTCCGGCTTCTCCGCGTTTGGATCGGCCCACTGCGCGACGTAATTATCCTGCGCGCGGATAACCGCCAGCCCGTCAAAATAGTGTTCACGGGCCAGCGCCTTCACATTGGCCACATGGTTCGGCGCGAAGGCCGGCGCAAGCTCGATCACAACCCGGCCAGCGGACAATTCCATATAGAGAGTGTTCTCCGGGTCGAGATCCCGCCAATCCGCCGGAGTCGATGCCGCAAGCACGTCCGCGATGACGGGAGGCTTGCCCTGCGCTGGAAGCAAGACCGCCATCAGGCCGATGCCGAGCCATTGCAACAATCGTCTCATGGTTTTCCTTTTGCTTTGAGCGCATCCTGCGGAGAACGCGAATTGGAGTCAATTTTATCCGCCGCGCGCGCCTTGACGGCTTCCATCCGCCGGGGCAAAATCTCCGCATGAAAACACAAAACACGCCCGCTTCGGCTGTGCCGCCTGGCAAGCCCATTAAACGCCGCCAATTCCTCAAATCCTCCGCTGCTCTTGGCGCGGCGGGGCTGCTGCTTCCGCGCTTCAAACTTTTCGGGCAGGACGCGCCCAGCAACAAATTGAACGTCGCCCTGATTGGAACGTGGGGCCGGGCCGAAGCTCACTTCGATGTTCTCTCGCGCCAGAATGTGGTCGCGCTTTGTGATATCAACGAGAAGCATCTGGCCTACGGCGCGGCCAAGTTCCCCAAAGCCCTCCAGTACGTGGACTGGCGCAAGTGCATTGAGCAAAAGGATATTGACGCCGTGATGGTTTGCACGCTCGATCATACGCACGCGTTCATCACCAATTGGGCCATGAACCGCGGCAAGCACGTTTACTGCGAAAAGCCCCTGGCCAACAGCGTCGAGGAAGCGCGCGTCATCCGCGAGAACTGGCGCAAGAACAAAGACAAGCTGGCCACTCAGGTCGGCACGCAGCGCCATGAGTTTGAGAACTTCAACCGCGTGCGCGAATGGGTGCGGGACGGCGCCATCGGGGAATTGCAGGACGTTTGCGCCTGGGGCAACCGCCAGATTCCCCGCCCCGGTTATTTGCCGGCCGAAGGCACGCCGCCGGATTACATTCATTATGATCTGTGGCTCGGCCCCGCGCCTTTTCATCCTTACAATCCCGCCTACTTCGCCGGCGGCCCGGGCATGAATTGCCTCTCGTGGAATATGTACTGGGACTTCGGCAGCGGCCAGGTGGGCGACATGGGCAGCCACACCATGGACCTGGCCTGGAACGCCATCGACGCCGGCCTGCCGCTCTCCGCCGAAGGCAAGGGCGACCCCATCAATGCCGATGTCACGCCTGTCAAACTGGAAACGCATTTTGAATTTCCGGCCAACGATTGGCGCCCGCCGATTCGGGTGTCATGGTATCAAGGCGGCGCCATGCCCGAAGCGCCCAACCGCGCCATCAACCTCAAGAACATCGATCACGGCGCCATGTTCGAGGGCAGCGAAGGATTCATCGTGGCCGATTTCCAATCGCGCCTTCTCATTCCGCAAGGCAAAAAAGCCAACATGACTTACTACAAGCCGCGCCCCAAAGAACAGCTCATCCCGCCGCTGGGAAATTTCCAGCAACAATGGATCGACGCCTGCAAAGGCAGCCTCAAGACCTCCTGCGACTTCGGCTACGCCAGCAACATGATCGAAATGATGCTTCTTGGTTTGGCAGCCTACCGCGTCGGCCGCAAGATCGCGTACGACGGCGCCACCGGCCAATGCACCGACTGCCCCGAAGCCAGCCAATATCTGCGCCACCCCTGCCGCGAAGGCTGGACCATCAACGGATAAGGCAAAAACATTGGCCGCGATAAGCTTTTTTGCGGCCAATTCTTTTCCCCGGTCATGGAGATTCCCGCCAAAAAACGCTGGCGCGGGGCGGCGGGGTTCTTTAACATCGCGCGGTGCCGCCTCGATGCGGCGCGCTGACATGAAAGCGAAAATTATCGTCACTCCAAAAAAGGCCGTCCTCGACCCGCAGGGCAAGACGGTGCAAAATGCCCTCGAACAAATGGGCTACCAAGGCATCGGCGCCGTCCATGTGGGCAAATACCTCGAAATCGAACTGCCCGGCGCGGATGCCGAAGCGTGGCGCAAACAAATTGACGACGCCTGCCATAAAATTCTCAGCAATCCGGTCATCGAGGAATATCGCTTCGTTATTGAATAACCCAGCCCCATCTCGCCCGACATGAATTTCGCTGTGCTCCAGTTCCCCGCTTCCAATTGCGATCAGGACGCGCTCCACGTCGTGCAAAACGTGCTGGGCCACACGGGCCGCCTCGTCTGGCACAAGGAAAACTCGCTCGCGGGAATGGACGCGGTCATCATCCCCGGCGGTTTCAGCTATGGCGATTATTTGCGAACCGGAGCCATCGCGCGCTTCAGCCCGATCATGCAGGCGGTGCGCGAATTCGCGGCCAAAGGCGGGCCGGTCCTCGGCATTTGCAACGGCTTCCAAATCCTGTGCGAGGCGGGTTTGCTGCCCGGCGCGCTGGTGCGCAATCGCTCGCTCCAGTTCCGTTGCGAGCATATCTTTCTCAAGACGGTTGCCCGGCAATCCCCTTTCACTGGCAAAATTGAGGAGGGCAAAATCCTGCGCGTGCCCATAGCGCACGGCGAGGGCTGCTATTTCGCGGATGAGGCCACGCTGGCGCAATTGGAAAAGGAAGACCGCATTCTATGGCAGTATTGCGACGCCGGCGGACAATTGACCGAGGCGGCCAACCCGAATGGCTCCTTGCGGAACATCGCCGGCATCTGCAACGAAGCACGCAACGTGGCCGGCCTGATGCCGCATCCCGAACGGGCAAGCGAGGCGATTTTGGGTTCGGCCGACGGACGGCTGATTTTTGAAGGGCTGGCAAGCTGGCTGCAAGGCCGGATGGCCCAGGCCGCCTGATTTCATGAGCGATCCAGCCATCACTCCCGAACTGGTCAACAAGCACAACTTGACGCCGGAGGAATTTGACAAGATCAAAGGCATCCTCGGACGCGAGCCAAATTACACGGAGCTGGGCATTTTTTCCGTCATGTGGAGCGAACATTGCTCCTACAAAAATACGCGTCCGCTGCTCAAGACTTTCCCGGTCAAGTCCCCGCGCATCCTCGTCGGGGCGGGCGAGGAAAACGCCGGCATCGTCGATATCGGCGACGGCCTGGCCATTGCCTTCAAGATCGAGTCGCATAATCATCCCAGCGCGGTCGAGCCGTTTCAGGGCGCGGCGACGGGCGTGGGAGGAATTATACGTGACATTTTCACGATGGGCGCGCGCCCGGTTTGCGTGCTCAACTCCCTGCGCTTCGGCCCCATTGAAGGCAACGGCAACGCGGCCAACAACCGGCGGCTTTTCGGCGGAGTGGTCAGCGGCATCGCCCATTACGGCAATTGCTTCGGCATCCCGACCATCGCGGGCGAGGTCTATTTCGATCCCAGTTACGAGGGCAATCCGCTCGTCAACGCCTTTTGTCTTGGCGTGCTGCGCCACGAGCAAATCGCCCGCGGCGCGGCCAGAGGCGAGGGCAATCCGGTCTTTTACGTCGGCCCCGCCACCGGGCGCGACGGCCTGGCGGGCGCGGCCTTTGCGTCCAAGGATTTGACGGAGGAATCGGCCGGCCAGCAGCGCGGGGCCGTGCAGGTGGGCGATCCGTTCATGGAAAAACTCGTCTGCGAAGCCTGCCTGGAATTGCTCGCCACCGATGCCGTCGCGGGCATCCAGGACATGGGCGCGGCGGGATTAACTTGCTCGACTTGCGAGACCGCCGCGCGCGCCGGGACAGGCATTGAAATCGAGCTTTCCCTGGTGCCGCAGCGCGCGGCCGGCATGACGCCTTACGAAATCATGCTCAGCGAATCGCAGGAGCGCATGCTCATCATTGTGCGATCGGGGCGCGAAGATGAAGTCAAACGCATTTTTGACAAATGGGATTTGCCGTGGGCGCGCATCGGCCAGGTCACGGACACCGGGCGCATGGTTGTCAAACATCATGGCGGGGTGGTTGCGGATATTCCCGCCAAAAAACTGGCGGACGAGGCCCCTGTTTACCATCGCGCCGCAAGCGAACCGGCTTATTTGAAGGCCGTGCGCGAATTCTCGCTTGCGCCGGTACCCGTCTCCAGCGATCCGGCCGCTGATTTGAAACACTTGATCGCGTGGCCCGGCCTGGCTTCGAAAAACTGGGTTTACCGGCAATTCGATCATATGGTGCGCGATGGCTCGGTCGTGTGCCCCGGCTCGGATGCTGCCGTCATTCGCATTAAGGCGGATTCCCTGCCGATTGGCGCCGCCGCTGCGAGCGCGGTCGCGGATAAATACATCGCGCTGACTGTCGATTGCAACGCGGCCTACGTTTACCTGGACCCATACGAGGGCGCCAAAATCGCGGTGGCGGAAGCGGCGCGAAATTTGGCGTGCGCTGGCGCGGTCCCGCTCGGGGCGACCGACAATTTGAATTTTGCCAACCCGCACAACCCAGAGTTGTTCTGGCAATTGCAGGAATCGGTGCGTGGATTGGCCGAGGCGTGCCGGTTCTTTAACGCGCCCGTCACCGGCGGCAATTGCAGCCTTTATAATCAAAGCCCGAACGGCCCCATCGATCCCACGCCGACCGTCGCGCTGGCGGGGCTGATCGAAAAGCCGGAGCACATCACCACCCAATGGTTCAAGGACGAGGGCGACGCGGTGATTTTGCTCGGTGACGCCGTGGATGAGCAGGACCCGCTGCGCGGATTGGGCGGCTCGGCGTGGCTGCAATGCGCGCGCGGCTTGAAGACCGGCTCCCCGCCGCGCTGTGATTTGGAAAAGGAGCGTCAACTTCACAACGCGCTGCGGGGGTTCATCGAGTGCGGCCTCATCAAGAGCGCGCATGATTGCAGCGATGGCGGCCTGGCGGCGGCTCTGGCGGAGTGCTGCATCTCGCAGCAGATTGCCCGCGACACGCCGCGTTTGATCGGCGCGCGCGTCGATTTGTCCTTTGGCCTCGCCGCGGCCGGCCGGCTGGACGCGCTTTTGTTCGGCGAGGCCCAAAGCCGGGTGATTGTTTCCACCGCGCCCAAGGACATCGTCAAGGTCGTCGAGCGCGCCAAAATTTTGGGCCTTGGCGCGGCGCATATTGGAACCGTTGGCGGCGCGGAATTGGCCATCAAAGCCGGCGACTGGGAGGGGAAATGGGCGCTGAACGAATTGCACGATTTGTGGTGGAACGCCATCGCGCGGGCGATGGGCGATCACAAGACCATTGAAACTGAGAAAGCGCGAAACCCATGATTATTGGCGTCCCCAAAGAAATTAAGCTTCAGGAGCATCGGGTGGCGTTGCTGCCCTCGGCGGTTTACCAATTGGCCAAGCGCGGCCATCAAGTGGTCGTCGAGCGTTCCGCCGGGGCCGGGGCGGGCTATCCCGACGCCGATTACGAACAGGCTGGCGCGCAACTCGTCTCCGAACACACCGCCGTTTTTGAAAGAGCCGGCTTGATTGTCAAAGTCAAGGAGCCGCAACCGTCCGAATACAGCCTGCTGCAGCCGGGCCAGATGCTGTTCACCTATTTGCACCTGGCGGCCAACCTTGGCTTGACCGAGGGGCTGCTCAAATCCGGCGTGACGGGCATCGCGTACGAAACCATCGAAGTGAACCGCCGCCTGCCGTTGCTGGAGCCGATGAGCGAAATTGCGGGGCGCATGGCCATTGTGGTGGGCGGCTATTGCCTGGCCAAGCACAATGGCGGCAGCGGCGTGCTGCTGGGCGGCGTGCCCGGAGTGCTGCCGGGACGCGTGGTGGTGCTGGGCGGCGGCGCCAGCGGCATCAACGCCGCCCGCATGGCCACCGGCCTGGGCGCGGATGTGACGATTCTGGAGGTGGATTTGGAGCGGATGCGTTTTCTTGACATCACGCTGCATACGGCGCACACGCTCTTTTCCAGCGAGGCGCACTTGAACGATTTGCTGCCGACGGTGGATTTGCTGATTGGCGCGGTGCTGGTGCCCGGGGCCAAAGCGCCCAAGCTGATCAATCGCGGCATGCTCCGGCGCATGAGGCCGGGCAGTGTGCTGGTGGATATTGCGATTGACCAGGGCGGCTGCGCGGAGACTTCCCGCCCCACGACGCACGATCATCCCACTTTCGTCGAGGAAGGCGTCATCCATTATTGCGTGGCGAACATGCCGGGCGCCTACGCTCGCACCGCGACGCAGGCTTTGACGAACGTGACCTACCGCTACATTGAGATTTTGGCCGACCTCGGCTTGAGCGAGGCGTGCCGCGTCCAGCCCGCGCTGATCGGCGGCATCAATGTGATGAATGGCAAGCTCACCCACAAAGCTGTCGCCGACGCCCACGGCCTCAAATGCGAACCGCCGCCGCTGGCATGAGGAACAGCCAGTCAAGAGCGCGATTTACGGAATGTATTCACTTGTTGCTATCTGACGGCATTTCGTAACAAGCAACAATCTC
Source organism: Verrucomicrobiia bacterium (assembly GCA_036501625.1). Lineage (GTDB taxonomy): Bacteria > Verrucomicrobiota > Verrucomicrobiia > Limisphaerales > Palsa-1400 > Palsa-1400. The sequence continues at coordinate 73,619 of DASXZY010000038.1, read as the reverse complement.
CTTGCCATCCCGCGCGTGTTTGATTCCATCGGCGGATGCTGCCCGCAAATATGAAAACGATGAGACGGCTTCTCGCCGCGGCGGCGGTTTTGCCGGCCATCCAACTGTCCGCCCAAAATTACGGCGCGCCCTCGCAACTGGCCCCGGTCACTGTCACCGGCTCGGTTGTCAATTCTATTCCCCAGTCCGCCTCCAGCGCGGCCACCGTCGTTTCGGGCGAGGAGGTGCGGGTCGGCGAAATCACCTCCACGCGCGATTTGACCGCGCAGACCCCCAACCTCACGGTCTTCGACGCCAATGATGACCGGACGCCCCGCTTTTCCTTTCGCGGCTTTCGCGAAAATAATTTTGCGGTGGGCGAGCCGGCAGTGGGACTGTATGTCGATGACATTCCTTACTTCGATTTGAACTCGCGCGGGCTGGCGTTATTTGACACGCGCGACATCCAATTCATCCGCGGCGAACAGGGCGCTCTCTATGGCGTGAGCGGGCCTGGCGGCGTCATCAATGTGACCACCATGCCGCCGCAAAACCGGACGCGCGGCTACGCCGAAGCCAGTTACGGGAATTACAACGCTCAGAATTACCAGGCCGGCTTGAGCGGCCCGCTTGTCACCAATAAACTCTTTTTCGGCGTCAATGGCCTGGACGCGCAGCGGGACGGCTTTGTCTATAATAATATTGAGAAAGACAACCCCGATCATCATGAGACCTTGGCCTTGCGCGGCGTGTTGCGCTGGACGCCCAGCGACTCATGGAACATCACCCTCATGGCCAACGCCGGCCGCGACAACGACGGGTTTGTCCCCACTTACGAGCCGGGGCTGGACGCCAGCCCTTTGAATGCCGCCCGCGATTACAACGGATTCGTGCATACGGACAACCTGGATGAAGCCCTGAAGATCGGCTACGAAGGAAGCTCGGTGCGTTTTATTTCCGTAATGACGCACCGGCAATGGGATCAAAATGTCTCCCAGGAAATTCCTCCGCCTCCTCCGTTCAGCCCGGAGCTGCAATCGCAGGGTTTCACCCAGCCCCGCCTCAACCAATGGACCGAGGAATTGAGGTTTGAATCGCCGGACCCGGCGGCCGTTCTCAAGTGGCGGGCCGGATTTTATTACGCGGATGCCGGGCAGAACGCCGCGTCCGGCAGCGTCAGTTTGGCCGGGCCGAACCCGACTTTTTCCGACACGCAAAGCCAGACCGGCGCGCTCTTCGGCCAGGCCACTTACACACTGTTTGACAGGCTGGATTTAACCGCCGGCGTGCGGCTGACCTACGATTACCGTCACATGGAACGCGACGACGAGTTTCCGCCCAATTTTCTTGGGCCGGACGCCCCCGCGGCTTCCGCCTCCGCCAGTTTGTCGGATGAATTTACGGCCGCCCAGCCGAAATTCGGCATAGCCTGGCATTTCTCCCCGGCCATCGAAGCCTACGGCACCGCAACCGAAGGCTATCAAAGCGGCGGCTTCAATCCTTACGAAGACAATCCGGCCTTGAGCAAATTCAGCGCGGAACGGGACTGGCAGTTTGAGATCGGCGCGAAGTCCGCCTGGATGGATGACAAACTTTCCGCCAATGCCGGCGTCTTCTACACCGTGGCGGATAATTACCCGACTTACCGAATCGACCCAACCGACCCGCTCGAAGCATACATGCTCAACGCCCGGCGCGCGGATCTTTACGGGGCGGAATTGGAATTGACGGCGCGGCCCATCGACGGCCTTAATCTCTCCGCCGGCGCCGGCTACACGGAGGCCCGCTATTCCCGTTTCACCGAGCCTCCCGCAGCCAGCGCGAATGGCATGGCGCCGGTGGATCTCGATGGAAAAGCCATCAGTTTCGTGCCGGAATTCACGGCCAACGCCTCGGCCCGCTACCGTTTGCCCAAGTTGCACATTTTCATTCATGGCGAAGTCATTGGCGTTGGGCGCTATCATCTCGACGATTCCTACACCGGCACGGAAGGCCCCGTCACGCAGGACGCCTATTGCCTGGTCAACGCGCAGATCGGATATGAGAGCAAGCATTTCGAGATTTACCTGTTTGCCAAGAACATATTTGACAAACGTTATTACAACAACGCCCTCAATCTCGGCTATCCGACGCTGATCCTCCAAACAGGCGACCCCGGCATGTACGGCATCGCCGCGACGGCCCGTTTTTGAATCGTTTCTTTTGACTTTCGCCCGGCGCGGATTGCTTTAGATTGATACGGTGATCAATTCGGATGGCAAACTCTCGGAGTTTCTGCCGGTGCTCCGAGCTGCCGATTGGGTGGCTTTGGACACCGAGGCGGATAGTTTGCACGCTTATCCCGAAAAACTCTGCCTTCTGCAAATCAGCACCGCCGGGGCCGACACGCTCATCGACCCGCTTTCGGGCCTCGATTTGGCCCCGCTGTGGACGGAGTTGAAGCGGCACCAATTGATCCTGCACGGGGCCGATTACGACCTGCGTTTGCTGCGCAAGAACCACGCCTTCGTTCCGCGCCGGATTCTTGACACGATGCTGGCCAGCCGATTGCTGGGCGAACGCGAGTTCGGCCTGGGCATTCTCCTGCAGCGGAACCTGAACGTCACCCTGGAAAAAAGTTCGCAGAAGGCCGATTGGTCCCGCCGCCCGTTGACGCCGCGCATGGAAGCCTACGCTCGCAACGACACCCATTATCTCAAGCCGCTCTCGGATATTTTGACCGAGCGGCTGCGCCAGAAAAACCGCCTGGCCTGGCTGGAGCAATCGTGCCTGCGCCTGGTGGAAGAATGCTCGACTCCGGCGCCGGCCGAGCCGGACATGGTTTGGCGCGTGCGCGGCAGCAACAAGCTCTCCTGCGCCAGCCTGGCCGTCTTGCGCGAAATCTGGCATTGGCGCGAGCAGGAAGCCGTGGCTGCGAACCGCCCGCCTTTTTTCGTCCTGAGCCACGACACGATTGCCGAGATCGCCGCCGCCGCGCCCGCGCGTGCGCCGATTGATCCCATGCTGCCGCGCCATTTTTCCTCCCGGCGCAAGGACGGTTTGCTTGACGCGATGCAAAAGGGATTGAATTGCCCGCCGCAGGACCATCCGCATCCGCTGCGTTCGCAATCGCGCCGGCAAAGCGACGCTCAGCAGAAGCGATTTGTCGAACTGGAAACCCGCCGCAACCGCCGCGGGGCGGAATTGGAGCTTGACCCCACCATCATCGCCAGCCGCGCCACCCTGCTCGCGCTGGCCAGCGATTGGGACGCCCACAAAAGCGAACTCATGGAGTGGCAGCGCGAACTCCTAGCCGAGATTTGAATGAAAATCGACACCGACAAATTTTCCGTTCCGCCCGGCAAAAAAGTCCGGCTCAAACATTGGCCCACGCGCGTGAAGCCATTCTACGATTCCGAGAAGGATTACGAAAAAATCCTGCACAGCGACGTCAAGGAGTTGAACGCGCTGCAGGGGATGCTTTACGCCCACAACCGTTGCTCGCTGCTGGTGATTTTTCAGGCCATGGACGCGGCCGGAAAGGATGGCGCCATCAAGCACGTCATGTCGGGCGTCAATCCGCAGGGCTGCGAGGTCACCAGTTTCAAGCAGCCGAGCGCCGGGGAGCTGGCCCATGATTTTTTGTGGCGCACGACCTGCCGGCTGCCGGAGCGCGGGCACATCGGCATTTTCAACCGCTCGTATTATGAGGAGGTTTTGATCGCGCGGGTTCACCCGGATGTCCTGGGCCGCGAGTTGCTGCCGGAGGAAACCCTGAAAGACAAACATATTTGGAAGCACCGATTCCAATCCATCGCTGATTTCGAAAAGCACCTGCACCGCAACGGCACGCGCGTGATCAAATTCTTCCTCCACATTTCCAAGGCGGAGCAAAAAAAGCGATTCCTCCGCCGCATCGACGATCCGGATAGGAATTGGAAATTCAGCCAGGCTGACCTGCGCGAACGCGGGCTTTGGAAAGAATACATGCGGGCCTATGAAGAATGCCTTTCCGCCACCAGCACCGAAGAATGCCCCTGGCACGTCATTCCCGCCGACGACAAAGAAAACGCGCGCCTGATGATTTCCGCGACCATCGCGCGTGTGCTAAAAGGCATGAAGCTCCGCCCGCCGGACTCGAACCAAATGCGGCAAAAAGAATTGCAGAAGACCCGCAAACTTCTGCTCAAGGATTGAGTTAGAACCGCACCGTTAATTCGCGCGGCGAGGCCTCGTTGGCAAATCGCACCCACAGAAGTTTCTCCGCCGCGTCGTAGCGGACATTTTCCGGCGCCTGCCCGCCCAGCAGCACCGAACTCGGCGCGCCCGGCGCCCGCAACACGGCCAGCCCCTGGGTATGTTCCACTCCCTCGACCATGATAGTCGCGCCGTCCGCGCCCTCCTTAACCGTGACGGCTCCGCATGCGGCCGCCAGCAGCGCGCGCCCGGCCGCTTCCGGCGCGTCGATGTCAAACAAAACAAACCGGCTGTTGGGCGCGAGCGTGATGTCCCGCTGCACGCGCAGTTCAGAGTCAAATAGATTGATGAAGCGGCCGTGCAAGGCCCGGGGCGCGCCTGGGATCGATTCGTCCAGCCCGTCCGCGATGACGTAAGGGCCGCGCCGCAGCAGAAGGCAGTTGGTTTCGCTCCATTGAAAATGCGGGAACGGAAAGGCTTCCATGCTCTGGGCTGCCTTGCGCACGGCATCGGCCAGGATCGCGCCGCCATCCGCGCTGGCCGCCAGTTCGGCCGGGTCGCGATGAATCCAAACCACCTGGCCCTTGCCGACGCGGCGCGGCGCCGGATTGTCTTTTTCCAGGCGCAATTGCTCAAAGAGATGCTGGCGGGGGGTCGCGTAGTGCATGTCGTTGGTGTTCCACCATTCCCGCACCGAGTTGAACGGGTCGCCGTCGTCATCGCACACGACCAGCAAACCGCCGCGCTTGACCCATTCGGCCAGGGGCCAATGGACGGCCGGCGTGAGCGGCTTCATCCCGCGATATGTCAACAACAAGCAATGAAACGCGTCGAGGTAGCCGGGGATGGGGGCGTCCTCCAGTTGCACCGGCTGCACGGGCATGCCCCGTTTAAGAAAAGGCAGCGCCATCCCGTAGATATGGCCTAACAATTTGTCGCTGGGCGCCGGCTCGCCGCGCTCGAACATGAGCGAATCGCTGACCAGCACGCCCATGCCGCCGGAGCCGCAATCCCAGGACACATTGGTCTGCCGCATGTCGTCGAGCGCGTGCCAGACAGCCTGCAATTCCGTCGCGTAGGCCGCGGGCATCGGTTGCGGGCCGGGCGGCGGCGCGCGCCGCGGATAGCGCCGGCTGAAAATGCGTTCCGGCCAGGGCGCCGCCTCGTACTGCCAAACTTCCGGCTGGAAAAGCGAGGCCGTCAGCGTGCATTCCCAATTGCGCTGGTAGTCGTCCCAGCCGTGTTCGGGATTGTCCTCAATGGGATCGTTAAGATACCAAACCGAGCGCCCGGTTGAGCGGACGAGATTCTGCATCGCGCCATATTCCAGGAAGGCGGTTTCAAACGTGCGCTCCTTGGTGCGGCCAAGATACGTATTGGGCGTGCGCGACGTGCCGGTCCATACCTGCGCGATGTATCCGTCGCATCCGTTGAGGCGGGACAGGCTGGATTCAGGGCTGACGATGCTCCAGGAGGCGTAATTGATCAGGCTGTGAGTCGGAACGTAACAGCGCACGTGCTTGTTGTTTTGGCGGTTGTATTCCAAAACGCTGTCAAAGACCTGTTGCAGCGTCCGCCTGTAAAGATAATATTTGAGGTTGGAGGCGCGCCATTGGGCGTCCACCGACGCGTGGGGCGGCACCCAGGGTTCGCCGTAGAACTGCTGCCATTCCCGCTTGAATCCCTCCGAATAGCCGTCCTCCACCCAGAATTCCGGCTCTTCCAAATGGACGGCCTCCACGCCGGCCTCCAAAGCGCGGCGCACGCCGGCGCACAAATAATTGCCGTAATTGGTGCTCGGGCTCATGTAATACGCGCCGCCGCCGTGGCCATGCGGCCGGCCATCGCGGGCAGTCTGCTCCTCGTCCTCGTGGTTGTGCCCGTCGAACCTGCCTTTGAGGTAATCCTGGTAATTGCCCCAGGCCACGCCGGTCATCAGGTGGACGCGGTAGCCGTGCTCGCGCCAGGATTTCACGCGCTCGGGCATGGTCGAATCGAACCCGTACACAATCGCCACGTCCGAGCGCAAATCGCAATCGCCGCGCCACGGCGAATGTGTCTGGAAGCAAGTCCGCTCCAGAGATTGCAGCGGGTCGGAAAATACGGCGGGTTGCGCCTGAGCCGTCAAACACACGGCGGCCGCCAGGAAGGGCCGCCCGAATACCCGGAATGACAGAATGCCTTTCATTGCGGGGCGGATTGTCAGGGCGTTCCGGGCTTGGAGTCAATCCTGTTCGGGCCTTGCTTCGTATTTCACCGAATAGACTGATAGGAGCAACTAACCGACGATAGGGAAGCCGAAGAGTTGTGCAAGGCGAAATGCAAAACGAACAAAAAGAGAGCTTAGTATTTTACCTAATTTACGCAATTAGCAAGAAATGGCACAATGCGAAGGTGAACATTTTGAGCTTAACAATAGAAACAAAAAAACAATGAAAGCAAAAACAGCAATAACGGGATTGGCGCTGACGGGCGGGTTGTTGGCGGGCGCATCAGTGGCGCGGGCGGATGCCTACATGGAACTCATCTCCGGATCCACCAAGGTGCAGGTGACCGGCCCGGTCGGGCTTGACGGCGGCAACTTCGAGGGCGTTTCGGGAAACGGGGCCATTTTCGTAGGCAGCGTCGGCAGTTGGTCGGTGGATATCGCTTCCGGCGGCCAGTCGGGCGCGTTCAACGTGACTTTGACCGATAACATCAACGGCAGCACCACCCAAACTCATGGGCTGGAAGTGATCTACAGCAGCGGATCGTATCCACTCAACGGCAATTATAATTTCGGCGCGAGCGACAGCGGCGGCAATTCCCTCACGGCAACCGTGAGCGGTTGGTATAGCAGTTCGCTCTACCAGGGCACTGGCTCCAAGGGCACCTCGCTCGGCTCGTGGACTTTGGGAACAACATTCGCGCAGGGCAATGAAAATACGGACATTCCAATCAGCGGCGAAGACTACATCACCGAAGAAATGCTTTTTGGCGGCACGACCGGCAGCATCACGCCGCAGTCTGTGACGATGAATGCGACGGCCTCCTTCACGCCCTTCGTTGCCCCGCCTTCGGTGGCCGATGGCGGATGGACGGCGACCATGTGCGGTTCCACGCTTCTGGGCCTGGTGGGCTTCAGTTCAAGGTCCAAAAAGCGCGTTTAGTGGCGATTTCTTCCATGGTTCACATCACGCGAGAGGCGGGACATCCCAGTCCCGCCTCTCTTTTTGTTTTTATTGGGGGAATTGGCAAGATTTTGATCTTGGAACTCGCGCCGGGCGGCCTTTTGATATTCCCCAGCAATGAAATCATACTTGACGAAGAATCGGTGTCTCGCAGGCGGAGTCCTGCTCGCTCTCACGTTGGCCTGGGCGCCGGCTCGCGCCGCGGCGGCCGATGACCTGTCCATCGCGCCCGGCCCGTTTTCTGGCTCAATGGATTCGCTGACCAACTACAACTGCCCCAAATGGTTCCGCGACGCCAAGTTCGGCATCTGGGCTCACTGGGGGCCGCAAGCCGTCCCGATGGAAGGCGATTGGTACGCGCGCCTGATGTATCAGCAAGGCTCGCCCGATTACAAAGATCATCTGGCCCGCTGGGGGCATCCCTCCACCAACGGCTGGAAGGACATCATTCCGCTCTGGAAAGCTGAAAAGTGGGATCCCGAAAAATTGATGGCTCTCTACAAAAAAGCCGGCGCGCGCTATTTCGTCAGCATGGGCGTGCATCATGACGACTTTTTCCTGTGGAAATCCGCGCTGCACAAGTGGAACGCTGTCAACTACGGCCCGCATCGCGATGTCGTCGGCGATTGGCAAAAAGCCGCCCGCGAACAAGGATTGCCCTTTGGCGTTTCCGAGCATCTGGGCGCCAGTTTCACGTGGTTCCAAAACGCCCATAAGTCGGATAAAACCGGCCCGCTGGCCGGCGTGCCCTACGACGGCGCCAATTCCAATTACTGGGACCTGTATCATTTCCCGGCCGAAACCGGCGACACCGGCTGGTATTCCAAAGACGCGCGCTGGCAGCACGAGTGGTTCAATGAAATCAAGGAACTGGTTGATCATTATCATCCCGACCTTCTCTACAGCGATGGCGGCGTCCCCTTTGGCAACGAAGTGGGCCTGAGCGAAATCGCCAATTTTTATAACGACAATCTTAAGCGCCATCAAGGCAAGCTGACGGCCATCTACAATTGCAAGCAAGGCTCCGGCGGGCGCTGGGTGCAGGATTATGAGCGCGGCGTCAATGGCGGCATCAATCCCTCTCCGTGGCAGACAGACACCTCCATTGGCGACTGGTTCTACAATCGGCATTGGAAATACCAGCCAGTAAGCTGGATTGTTGACATGCTCGCCGATATCACCAGCAAGAACGGAAATCTCCTGCTCAATGTTGTCTTGCGCCCGGACGGCTCGCTCGACCCGGAAGTCGAGACGATGCTGCATCAACTGGCCGATTGGACCGCCGTCAACGGCGAAGCGATCTACGGCACGCGCCCGTGGCTGGTGTATGGCGAAGGCCCCACGCGGGCCAAAGGCGGCGCGTTTAAGGAGAACTTTGCGTACTCCGCGCACGACATTCGCTTCACCACCAAAGGAAAGACGCTTTACGCCATCGCCCTGGGCTGGCCGGCGGACGGCAAGATTGTCATTAAATCGCTGGCTCGCACGGGCGATGCGGCGGCCAACAACATCAAGCGCGTCGAATTGCTCGGCGCCAAAGGCAAATTAAATTTCACCCAAACCGGCGAGGGCCTGGCCGTGGAATTGCCCGCGCAAAAACTCAGCGGCCTGGCGTGTTCGCTCAAGATCACAGGCAGCGGATTGGCGCCCGTAAAGCAGGCCGAAACCGGAGCCGTGATTCATCCCGGCGCGGGCGGCGCCCTGCTGTTGTCCGCGCCGGAGGCCCAGCTTCACGGCGATGAAATTCAATTGGAAGAAAAGGGCGGTTTGCCGGACATCGGCTTTTGGAACGATGACAGCGATTGGGTGTCGTGGACGGCCCAGGTCGCGCAACCCGGCTCATACAACATCACCGCGGTCACCGCCACCGTTTCCGACCAGGCTCGATTTATGATCGAGATCGGCGGGCAAAAAGTCCTCGCCTCTGTTCCAGGCACCGAAGGCTGGGACAAATTCGCGACAACCGATCTTGGCGTCGTGGAAATTCCCCGGACCGGCGCTGTTGAAGTCAAAGTCCGGGCCATCGACGGCGCCTCCTGGAAAGCCATCAACCTAAACTCCATCAAGCTCGTCCCGCGCGCCGCCCAGTGAACAGCCAAGCTCGCTTTTTCCCATCCACGCCGAACAGTCGCAAAGCCGGCCGCTGCGGCGTACATGGAAATGGCGAAGCAAGGTCACAATGAGATATAGGCGCTCCCGCAAGCGGGATTAGGATTCGTCTGGCGAATAAGTCCTGACGCCCCGGACAAAGATCTCTAAACCGGTACTTGGACCCGTGTTCAATGCTTCGCCAGATGTGCTGTCGCACAAAATCCGCCGAAACTCAAGGACAAGTTATTCACAAATGGGCAGGATCACGGCAATGCCTCGCCGCCTGACGCCACATTGCTTTTGTCAAACAACCGTGTGCCCAGGACGATTTTCTTCGGCGCGGTTTCGCCTTTGAAGATTTTTAGCGCGGTATCGATGGCTTCCGCGCCGCCGGTCGGATAGCGGAAGGTGGCGTCCAGGATGCCTTGGGCCACGTAGGCCATGCCTTCCTGCGGGAGCGCGTCGATGCCGACGAAGATGATGCCATCCCGGCCGGCGGCTTTCGCTGCCAAATAAGCGCCGTGCGCGCCGGGGTCGTTATGCGCGTATACCAAGTCGATGTGATCGAAACGCGAGAGGGCCGATTCCATTTCCCGGCGTGCGTCCGGCTCCATCCATTTCATATCGGCCTGGAAAATCACCTTGATGTCCGTGCCAGCGATGCCTTCCAAGAATCCTTCATGGCGGTCCTGGCCGGGAATGGAAGTCATCAGGCCTTTCAATTCCACCACATTGCCTTTGCCGCCCAGGCGCTTGGCGATCCATTGGCCGGCGGCTTTGCCGATCTTCTTATTGTCAGCGCCAATGAAGCAGGTGAATTGATCGCCCAGCACGGCCCGGTCCAGCACGATGACCGGGATGCCCGCCTGGTAGGCCCGCGCGACCGGCTCGGTCAAAGGTTGCGCTTCCTTGGGGCTGATGATGAGCAAATCGACTTTGGAACCGACAAATTCCTCAACCTGCGCGCGCTGTTTGAGCGAGTCGTTTTCCGCGTCTTTGAAAATGACCTTCAGTTCAGGATGCTTGGCGGCGGCGGCGCGAATGTCCGCGTTCATCTGCACGCGCCAGGGTTCGCCAAAATTGCATTGGGACATGCCAATGGTGTAGGTGCGTTGCGCGTAGCCGGAGGCGGCGAAGGCCAGCCCGGCCAAGAGAGTCATGATTTGCTTGAGCATAAATATTACGTCCGGCCGCGCCGTTGTGTCAGGACGGCGGCCACAATGATAATGCCCGTCAACACCAGCCGGCCCGCCTCTGGGACGGCATTGATGCTGAGGATTTTATCCAGATAACCAATAGTCAGGGCGCCCAGCAGCGTCAATCCCATTCCCCCGCGCCCGCCCATGAGACTGGTGCCGCCTATGACAACCATCGCGATGGCCGTCAATTCGTAACCGCTCCCCGTTTCGGGGTCGCCCTGCTGTTCCTGCGCGGCCTGGCACAATCCGGCCACAGCCGCGAATAATCCCGAAGCCGCGTAGGCGCAAATTTTCGCGCCCACAACCGGCACGCCGGAGAGCCGCGCGGCTTCCTCGTTTCCGCCGATGGCGAACATGTAACGCCCCCATCGATGCCGGGCCAAAGCCAGCCACGCCAACGCTACACAAACAAAAAAGATCACCGTCACGACCGACAAGTTGCCGCCAAGGATGCGATGATCGATGGCCTTGAACAGCGGCGGAACATCGACGTAGCGATAGGAGCCATCGGGATTCTGCACAGCAGTGGAAACTTTCATGCCGCCGCAAGCATATTTGGCCAGGCCGCGCGCCAGCACCATCATGGAAAGCGTCGCGATGAACGGCTGCACCCGCAAACTGGCCGTCACCCAGCCAGCCAGCGCGCCGCACGCGCAGCCGACCGCGAGCGTGGCCGGCACGGCTTCCCAGGCCGGCCAATTCCAATGGATGGCCATTTTCGCCGCGCAGACGGCCGCCAGGGCCAGCAAGCTTCCGACCGCCAAATCAATCCCGCCAGAAACCACCACCAGCGTCATGCCGCAAGCCAGAATGCCAAAGACGGAAGTCTGCCGCAGCGTGTCGCGATGGGTTCCGATTTTGAAAAAGGCGTGATCGGCGTTGAAGACGCAGCCAGCCGCCAGCACCAGTGCCAAGGCCAAAAACGCCCGCCCGGCGGGGCTGGCCAGGGCCGATTTCCAGGAGGAGGAGGATTTCATGCGCGCGAAATTTTTCCCATGGCCGCTTCCAGAATGGATTCGGGGTTGGCCTGCTCGCGGGAAAACTCGGCCGTTACGCGCCCGCGATGCATCACCGCCACGCGGTCGCTCAATGTCAACAATTCGGGCATTTCGGACGTGATGAGCAAAATCGCGATCCCTTCCGCCGTCCATTGCTCGACCAGTTGATAAATTTCCCGTTTGGCCGCGATGTCGATGCCGCGCGTCGGTTCGTCCAGCAGCAAAAGCCGCGGGCGGATTTGCAGCCACTTGGCCAGCGCGACTTTTTGCTGGTTGCCGCCGGAAAGGGAGCCGGCTTCGTTTTCCAGCGAGGCGGCCCGCAGGCGCATTGGCCCGGTCGTCGCGCGCGCCGCCTGGCGTTCGCGGGCGGGACGCCGCCATCCCCAGGGCGAAAGCGGACGCAAGCCGGCCAGCGTGGCATTGGCAGTGATGGATTCGGACAGCACAAGTCCCGTCGCTTTGCGATCGTTAGTCAACAATCCGACGCCGGACTCGATGGCCTGGCGCGGAGAAGTGAAACGGCTGGGCGCGTTTTCCAACAGGCAGCGCCCGCGTGTGGCCCCGCCGTATGCGCCAAAGACGCCGAGGAGCAATTCGCTCGCGCCCGAACCTTGCAGTCCGCCCAGGCCCAGCACTTCCCCTGCCCGCACGGAAAGTGAAACATTCTCCGCCGCCGGCCGCGCGGAAAAACCGGAGGGAAAAACGCTAAAGTTTTCCAGCCGCAACCGTTCCGCGCCCGGATGCGGCGCGCGGCGCGGAAATTGTTCGCCCAAATCGCGCCCGACCATCCATTGGATCATTTTCGCGGGCGGCAATTCCGCGGCGGTCGCCGTGCCGACCCACTGGCCGTCGCGCAAAACCGTGACGCGATCCGCGATGCGCTCGATTTCCTCCATTTTGTGAGTGATGTAAATGACGCAGCAGCCGCGCTGCTTGAGCGCCCGGATGAGCGTGAAAAGTGTATTGACTTCCGGCGCGTTCAGCGCGCTGGTCGGCTCGTCCATGACGATGACCCGCGCGTTTTGACTCAAGGCCTTGGCGATCTCGATTAATTGCCGCGTGGCGACGGGAAATCGCTCGGCCGGCTGGGTCACATCCAGATCCAATTCAAGCTGGCGCACCCAATGCCGCGCCGCCTCATTCTGTTCGGCTTGCCGCACGAAGCCGGCACGTGTCGGCATGCGCCCGAGAAAAATATTATCCGCCACGCTCATGGGGCCGATGAGCGATAGCTCCTGGTGAATTACCGCGATGCCCAGGGCGCTGGCCTCCAGCGGAGAGCGCGGCCTGACTTGGCAGCCGTCCAATTCGATCGAGCCCTCGAAATCCGTGTGGATGCCGGCCAGGATTTTGATCAGCGTGCTTTTGCCCGCGCCATTTTCGCCCGCCAAAATATGCACCTCCCCGGCGCGGCCTTCCAATCGCGCGTCCCGCAGCACGGTGACCGGCCCAAAGCGCTTGGTGATGCCTGTCAAGCGCACCAACGGAGGCGTTTTGCCGGATGGGGCGGGCGTCGCGCTCACTGGCTTTTCTGCAATTTGCGCAAGTCCTCAGTCGCGGCGCGCCCGTAGGCGGGGATGCGCACAGACAGGGTGTCGAAGCCGAGAAAATATCCGGCCGAGGCCCCGGCTTTGCCCGCGCCCTCGAACCGCAGCACATGCTTGCCCGCCGAGAGCTGCCGCACGCCCAGTTTGTGCGAAGCCGGGGTGGGGTCCGCCGCGTAAAGATTCAGCTTGGCCAGGTATTGGCCGTCCAGTTTAACGATGTAATCGCCGTAATCCCAGGAATGAACCATTCTGCAAAACAACTGCGCCGTCTCCGCCTTGTCCACGTTGAAAGGAATTTCAAGCCAGGCTTTGTCCTGGCGGGCTTGGAACCATAGCTGTTGATTGTCTGACACTCCGCCGATTTGCTGCGTCAAGACCGGGGCGTCGGAATGACTTGCGTTGGTCACGACGTCGTGGCCTTTGACCAAAATGCGGTCGTGGAAAGGGAGCCGTTCCGGCCCCGGCGGCAGCGCGGGCCACGGTTTGTGCGGCTCGATTTGATACCAATACCCCACGCTCGACATCAGGTCGTCCCGCTCAATGAAACCGCTGCTCGAGCCGTCGGGAAACAATTGCGAGCCTTTGTGCTCCATTTCCACCCGCAGCGATCTTGTGAAGACGACCGGGTCTGGAATATGCCAGCGGTAAGCGGAGCCGCGGTCGCCCGTGTCGTATCCTTCCCACAAGGGCGTCCCGTAAAATGGGCCGGCCTGCTCGCGAAAACCCCAGCCGTCGCAAAAGTAATCTTCCGTGCCCGTGCCGCGCAGGCTCGGCTCCTTTTCGCCGTCAATAAAAAAGAAATCGTCCCCTTCCCCATACCAGCCGGGCGAAGTCATGTACACGCTCTGCACGGTGCCCACGTAATGGCCGCGCCCGGCCAGGTCGGCAATGAGATAATTCTGGCCCATGACACACGGGAATTCCTGCCGGTACATGGCATGAAAGTAGGCAGTGTCGTTGGGGAGCGTTTTTTGCTTTTGCCAGTCAATATAATAATAAAACGCGTCGCAGCGCCTGGCCCCGTCGTTGCTGACGGTCACGCGGGCGGATTTGCGGAACGGCATGGGCCAGTAACAATTGCGCCCGCGCCCGTCCGAAGTCACGCGCACTGGCAGCGAAGTGAAAGCCTTGTCCACGCCGTGGCCGATGCCAAAAAAATCCCCAATCGGGCATTCGACGCTGGGATTGATTTCGCCGTCCCAATAAATGCGCAGCGTCAGCAGGCGCGAGTAAAACTCCTCGGAGTCTGCGATCGTACACCAGAAATGAACAATCCGGCCCGGCCCTTTCAAGTCAGCCAGGACAAGTTCGCCGCCGGCTTCGATGGGGCGCGAGTCGGCGTTGCCGTTGCGCCAATCGGGATCGGAGGAGGAGGCGCGCTCGGTTTGAAAGGCCTTGAGCTTTTCCAAACCGGAAAGCGGATTGCCGAGGTCCGCTTGTGCCATGGCCGCGCTCGCGGAAAGCGCCAATACGGCGGCAGCGCAACACGTGTGTTTCAGTTTCATGGCGCCGATGCTGTCACGTAATGCGCGGCAAATCAATTGGACAATCAGGCGCGTTTATTTTTTCGAAATCGAAGCAGCCACTGCGATTTTCCCTGATGTCAAAATAGTTTCAATGGCCCGGAACAAATCGCGCGATGCCGGCTCTCACCCGTAGTTGTTTGCGGCAGGAACCCAAAACCACAGGAGACACGCAATGAAATTTACAGCAATTACAGGAAGCATTCTTATGCTCGGCCTATCGGCCGCGCCTTCATATGGCCAGAACGCATTTTTACAGCATAATCTGGTTTCAGACATCGCTGGATTAGCCGATCACACCGACACTAATCTCGTCAATCCATGGGGCATTTCCTTCAGTTCGAGCAGCCCATTTTGGATCGCCGACAACGGCTCCGGGCTTTCCACGCTTTACAACGGAGCGGGCGTGCCCAACGCGCTCGTCGTGACCATCCCGCCCCCGGCCGGCGGAACGCCGCCATCGGCGCCGACGGGCGCCGTCTTCAACTCGACCACAAATTTTAAAGTGGGCGCGACGGTGTCAAAATTTTTATTCGACACCGAGGACGGCGCCATCTCCGCTTGGGCTTCCGGAAGCGCGGCGGCGTTGGAAGTGGACTATTCGACAAGCAATTCGGTCTTTAAGGGCCTGGCCATCGGCTCCGTCAGCGGCTCCAATTATCTCTACGCGGCGGACTTTCATAACAACCAAATCGTGGTGGTCGATCAGAATTGGAATCCAACGACGCTATCCGGCTCGTTTTCCGACCCCAGCCTGCCGGCGGGCTTCGCCCCGTTTGGAATCCAGGCCATCGGCACAAATATCTACGTGAGCTACGCCCTCCAGGATGCCGAGAAGCACGACGACGTCAGCGGGCCGGGCAATGGTTTCGTGGACGTCTACGACATGAGCGGAAACCTGGTGCAGCGGCTCATTTCCCACAGCGCGCTTAATTCGCCGTGGGGGATGGTGATCGCGCCGGAAGGCTTCGGCACATTTGGCGGCGATTTGCTGGTCGGAAATTTTGGCGACGGCACGATCAATGTGTTCGACCGCGTGACCGGGAATTGGATCGACGTTTTGAATGACACGACCGGCCACCCGATTGCGGAGCCAGGATTGTGGGGCATCGTCTTTGGCAATGGCGGCAGCGGAGGGTCGCCCGGCACGCTCTATTTCGCGGCCGGCATCGCAGGCGATGGCCAGGTGGAAGACCACGGGTTATTCGCGAGCGTGACGCCAGCCTTTTCAAGCCCGATTGGCAGCGCCTCGTATCACCAGCACAATCTTGTTTCGGACTTGCCGGGCGTGGCGGACAATCTGGACACCAATCTAGTCAATCCTTGGGGGATTTCGTTCAGTTCCGGCAGCCCCTTTTGGATCGCCGACAACGGCTCCGGCCTCTCGACCCTTTACAACGGCGCGGGCGTGCCCAACGCGCTGGTCGTGACCATCCCGCCCCCGAACGGAGGAACGCCGCCCTCCGCGCCGACGGGAACCACCTTCAACTCGACGGCGGATTTCAAAGTATCCGGGAACGCCTCGCATTTTATATTCGACACAGAGGACGGCACCCTGTCCGGCTGGGCTTCGGGCGCCAACGCCGTGCTGGAATTTGACAACTCAGGCAGCAACTCCGTTTACAAAGGCCTGGCCAATGGCTCATCCGGCGGCTCGAACTATCTCTACTTGTCAGACTTCCACAACGCCCAGGTCACGGTCATCAACGGGCAATGGGCGCCCGTCAGCCTGGCTGGTTCTTTCACCGACCCCAGCATTCCCAGCGGTTTCGCTCCCTTTGGCATCCAGGCGATCGGCACGAACATTTACGTGAGTTACGCTCTGCAGGACAGCGAGAAGCACGACGACGTGGCGGGCCTGGGCAACGGTTACGTGGATGTGTTTGACATGAGCGGGAACTTGTCACAGCGGCTGATTTCCCAGGGCGAACTCAACTCGCCGTGGGGGATGGCCCTGGCCCCGGCCGGATTTGGCGCTTTTGGAGGCGCGTTGCTGGTGGGAAATTTCGGCGACGGTTACATCAACGCCTACAACCCCGCCAACGGAACATGGCTGGGCGCCGTCTTCACGGATACCGGCGACGCGTTCGCTGAGCCTGGCTTGTGGGGCCTTGCGTTTGGAACGGGCGCGTCCGGGTTCAAGACCAATGTGCTTTATTTTACAGCGGGCATCGCCGGGCCGGGCAACGTGGAGGATCACGGGCTGATGGGCAGCTTGTCGGTCGCGCTTGTTGCCTTTGGCATGCCAACGGTCAGCGGTGGAAACATCATTCTAAATTGGAGCGGCGGAGCCGGCCCTTACACCGTGCAACAGACACTCGACCTGTCCAACCCCGCGGCTTGGTCCAACATCACTACGACCACAAACTCCACCTTGGCGGTCACGAATAACAGCCCGCAGGACTTCTTCCGGATTATTGACACTGGCATAATGCCGCCTTGACCGGCTCCCGCGGCCGTTCAAGGCAAACGCGCGCGAATTTCGCCTGGCCGGGCTTGGCTTGGCCGGCAGATTCGCGCGCTGTTTTATTCCGTCATAATCGTATCGTCGTGTTCGTAGGCGGGAGCGCAACAGCAGAGCAAGCGCAACGTTTCGGAGCCGGTGTTCCAGAGCTTGTGTTTGCGCCCGGGCGGAATGGCAATGGCATCGCCGGCTTTCACGTCGCGCATGGCGCCCTCGATGCGGATGCGCCCCGTGCCTGCCGTGATGTAATAAATCTCCTCAGTTTTGACGTGATAATGTTCCCGCGTGCTGGCGCCGGCGGGCAGGCGGGCCTCGGCCAGGCTTTGGTGGCGGATGGCGGAATTGCGGTGCGCCAGGAGTTCCCGGATTTCCGAGCCGTCCTTCGTGATGAACGGCGCGGCTTCGCTGAGATTTTTGATGTCCATAATTCGGTCTGCCCAAGGATTGCCGCGGGCACAACCAAAATCATTCGGAGGCTGTGGATAACGTGTTAGTCGTTTCCAATAAGTTGATATGGCCAATGGTCACTGCCATTATGCAACCCTATTCACGATGAACGATTCTCAGCAGCCTGAAGCGGGCGGGCCTGCGCCGGATTTGAAAAAATCCCGCCGCAAGTCTTCCAACACCGCCGACACCCCCAAGATCGACCGCCTCCCGCCTCACTCCATTGAGGCCGAGCAGGGCGTGCTGGGCTGCATTCTCCTTTCCCCCAATGACTGCATGGGCGAGGCCATCGAGAAACTGCGCGCCGGGCACCTTGTCTTTTACGACATGCGGCATCAGGCGCTCTTCCAGATTCTCATCGAGATGTTCGATGAGAAAGTCCCCATCGACACCATCACGTTGCAACAGCGCCTCAAAAACACGCAGCAGATGGACGGCATCGGCGGCCTGGCCTACCTGAGTTCCCTGCCGGACGCCGTGCCCTCCGCCGCCAATCTCTCGTATTACCTGGACATCGTCATCGAAAAATACCTGCTCCGCAAAATGGTGCAAACCTGCACCGGCATTGTCGGGCGCGTTTTTGATTACGAAGGGCAAGTCGATGCGCTGCTGGACGAAGTCGAGCGCGACATTTTAAAAATAAGCGAAGACCGGGCGGCTGGCGGCGCGGCCACGATCAAGGAACTGGTCAATCGCGCCATCACCAAGATCGAGGAATATCATACCAACCAAGGCATGCTCACGGGCATCTCGACCGGGTTCATGGATTTCGACCGGATGACCACCGGCTTGCACGAAGGCGAAATGGTCGTCGTCGCGGCGCGCCCCTCGATGGGCAAGACTTCGCTCGCCATGAACATCGCCGAGCATGTGGCCCTGGAAATGAAATTGCCGGTGGGCGTGTTCAGCCTTGAAATGACGGCCGAGCAACTCGTCTTGCGCATGATCTGCTCCCATTCGCGCGTCAACCTCCGCAATGTCCGCGACGGTTTTCTGGTCGAGCGCGATTTCCCCAAGATCACCGACGCCGCAGGCAAGATGGCCGCCGCGCCGCTTTTCATCGACGATTCCTCCGGCCTCTCCATCCTCCAATTGCGGGCCAAGGCGCGCCGCATGTGGCAGCAATCTGGCATCAAGCTATTTGTCATTGACTACTTGCAGTTGCTCCATTCTACTTCGCGGCGGGCGGACAACCGCCAGCAGGAAATCGCCGAGATTTCCGGCGGGTTAAAGTCGCTGGCCAAAGAGTTGAAGGTGCCGGTCATCGTGCTCAGCCAGCTCAACCGCGAGCTGGAAAAGCGCGGCCCCGGCGAGCGGCCGCGGCTCTCGGACTTGCGCGAATCCGGCGCCATTGAGCAGGATGCCGATTTGGTCGGTTTATTGTATCGTGAATCTAAGAATAAAGACGGGGAAGAAGAGGTCGATGTGGAGCAGGATGCTGTGCCCGTGAAGCTTTACGTCGCCAAACAGCGCAATGGCCCCACAGGCGATGTCGATTTGACGTTCCTCAAGAGCTACACCCGTTTTGAAAGCGCGGCCAAGGTCAGCGCGGAGGACGTGCCGGCCGAGGCATGACCATGAGAATCCCCTCGCGCCTGGCAATCCTGGTCTGGGTGTGGCTGGCGGCTTGCCTGCCGTCCGCCCTGGCCCAAACGCCCGGCCTCGTTGTCAATAAAATCTTCATCCGCTTCGTCGGCCCCCCGCCCGTCAGCGAGGAATTCATCCGCGCCAACGTCCGCATCAAAGTGGGCGACGTTCTTACTTCCGACGCCGCGAATGAAGACGTCAAGCGCCTGTATGACACCGGCTATTTCTTCAAAATCAACATCGCGTCCGAACCTGACGCCGGCGGGCTTGATTTGACTTACATCGTGCAAGGCAAACCCATCCTGACGGAGATCAGGATCGTCGGCAACAAGCTGATGAGCCTCAAAAAGATCAAGAAGAAGATCACGTCCCGGGTAGGCCAGCCGCTGGATGAGCGAAAACTTTTCGACGACGCCCAGGCCATCAAGGAGCTCTACGAAAAGGGCGGCTACCAGAAAACGACCGTTGCCGCCGAAGACCCGGTCATCAACGAGGCCACTGGCCGCGGCACCGACACCATCGTCATTCACGAAATGCCCAAGGTCAAAATCAAGGACATCGTTTTTGTCAACGCAACAGCCTTCAAGCAAAGATCCTTGCGCAAAGCGTTTAAGAAAACGAAGCGCCGCTGGATGTTCTCCTGGCTGACCGGCTCGGGCGTGCTGAAAGAGGACGACTTCGAAGACGATAAGGATTCGCTGGTGGAATATTACCAAAACCACGGCTACATCGACTTTGCCATCCTGGACATCAAGTTCGATTACATCAGCCCCAAATGGATGATTATTCGCGTGATCGTTTCCGAAGGCCAGCAGTACAAAGTAGGCGCGGTGGATTTCAAGGGCAACGTCCTGTTCACCACCAACGATTTCTTCAAGGGCGTGATAATTGACAAGCAACTCATGCGCTTGAAGGAAGCGCCCGGCGAGATCTTCAATCCGTCGGATTTCAGCGCGGACGTGGACACGCTGCGCGACATGTACGGCGCCCGCGGTTATCTGGACCCGCAAAATCGCGGCTCGACCATCGTCATTCCCGGCCACACGGCCAATCCCACCACCGGCACCATGGATTTGTCCTACGACATCCAGGAGGGCGAAAAGAATTACATCGAAAAAATCATCATCAAAGGCAACGTCAAGACCAAAGATCGCGTGCTCCGCCGCGAATTGGCCGTTTATCCCGGCGAGGTCTATGACATGGTGCGTGTCAAAATCAGCAAGCAAATCCTGGAGCAAATGGATTACTTCGGCAAAGTGGACGCGCAGGCCGAAGACACCGATGTGCCCAACCACAAGGACCTCGTCATCGGGGTCGAGGAAAAGCAGACCGGCAGTTTCAGCATCGGCGCCGGATTCAGTTCGGATGAAAGCATCGTCGGGACGGTCGAAGTCCGCCAGGGCAATTTTGACCTGTTCAATCCGCCGACCTTCACCGGCGCGGGCCAAAAGCTGCAATTGCGCCTGTCCGTCGGCACGCTCTTGCAGAGTTACGATCTTAATTTCATTGAGCCTTGGTTCCTGGGCAAGCGGTTGATCTTCGGCATCGATCTCTTCCACAATGTCAACTATTACAGCGCCCTGCATGGCGATTATAACACCACCTCCGACGGCGGCACACTCAGCCTGACCAAGGCCCTCGGCCTCAAGGCCCTCAAAGGAACCATCAGCTACACAATGGAAGATGTCCACCTGGCCATCTCCCAAGGCTATGAACCTTACCCGACGACTAATTATTTCACCGGCCCCAACGGCTTCTACGAGCCGGAAACCTACAACAGTCCGAACGTCTCCACCAACATCCTGGCCGACCGCGGCAGCTACCTCATTTCCAAAGTCGGCCTCTCGCTCGAATACGACACCCGCAACAGCCTCAAGCTCCCCGATGCCGGGCAGGACACCGCCATTTCCGCCCAGGTTGCCACGCCTCCGGGCGATACGGAATTCTACAAATTGGAACTGCGCACCGGCTGGTTCTTCAAGGGCTTCGGCAGCAACCAAGTGTTGGAAATCGATGCCCGCGGCGGCGTGGCTTCGACTTGGGGCAACACGGCCCACGTCCCCATCTTCGAGCACTATTTCCTGGGCGGCATGTATTCGTTGCGCGGCTACCGTTATGAAACCGTCGGCCCATTGGATTACCTCGGCGAGGCGCTGGGCGGCGACACCTATTGGTTCGCCTCCGCCGAATACAGCATCCCGCTTCTCAAGAACAGCAACCTGCTCCGCTACGCGCTCTTTTACGATATTGGCCAGGTCTATCCCGGCTCCTTCAGCTTCAGCCCCGGCACCGACCAGGAAGGCAGCAATATTATTCAGCGCAAATTCTTCAACGACGACATCGGCATGGGCCTGCGCATCATCCTCCCCATCGGCGGCGGCACCCCCCTCCGCCTGGACTACGGCGTGCCCATCGTCCGCGACCCCACCGCCACCAAATGGGGCCGCTTCCAATTCGGCATCGGCTACCAGCGGAACTTCTAATCCTTATTTCACGTGCTCTCGGTGCGGTGGAATAGCACTGGGCGTGCGACAACAATCTTCACAATCGTTGCTTTAGGAATTTGAAGGGCATCCTCCTCCGGGATGGCCAGCGCCGGGAGCCCGATTTATCTCATCAGACTTGCCCTGCCGCGCCAAGAGAACGCGAACCAATGGGAGAACAGCCGGAAGAAAGGACGAATCGTAGGCCAGAGAGCAGCAGAGCTTCCTCATGCGGGCATTAACAATGTCAGGGTTGTGGCCCGGACGACAAGCAATATTACCTTATTTTTATGGAATTTAATGATTGCGTGAATGATAAACTATGGCACATTAGCTGTGTGGCGCCCTTGGCGCTCTGTTCTTTTCCCATATCTTTGGGTGGTTTTCGCCAAAGTGAATCTCAGTTAACGATGGCATCCAGTTAAATGCGGTTGAATGCGGCCAAACACGGTGTTCCGATGGAAAAACGCTCTGAAGGTCCCATGGCTAGACCGCATCAGTTTTGCGCACATTGCGCCTTTTTCGTGGCAAAGAGTTTCAAGGCGTCGCGGAGATCCACCCTCCCGCGGAGGGCTGGCCGGGACCGGGGAAGCTTGTGCGGATTGGCTAAATCAGGGCTAAACAAGCCAGAACAAGGCTGTTTTCGTGGCGGATAGGCTGGCGGTTCGGCAAAGTCTCAACATTTTCTTGCAAAATGCCGTTCGGGAGAATTGCGCTTTGTTTTCTCAGGCAAACCCGGTTTAATCTTCGGCAACATGAACAAGCGTCAGGCCACCATCCGGCGCGTCACCGGGGAAACGCGGATTGCCTTGACGCTTAATATCGACGGCGTGGGCGATGCGTCGGTGCGAACCGGCGTGCCATTTTTCGACCACATGCTCACGCTCCTGGCCAAGCACGCCACCATGGATTTGAAGTTGCGCTGCCAAGGCGATCTGGAAGTCGATGCCCATCATACGGTTGAAGATTGCGGGCTGGCCTTGGGGCAGGCCTTTTTGCAGGCGCTGGGCGACAAAAAGGGGATTCGACGCTATGGCAACGGTTTCGATCCCCGCAATCCCTTCACTGGCGAGGCCTACGTGCCGATGGATGAGTGCCTGGCGCGGTGCGTGGTCGATTTCAGCGGTCGGGCCCACCTGGTTTGGCGCGGCCTGCAAAGCTCTGCGCACAAGAGGATTACGGCGGCAGAGAAGAACCAGGATGCCTCTTCCGCCTTCCGTTTCGGCTTGGCGCGGGAGTTCTTTCAGGCCTTTGCCAACGAAGCCCGCTGCAATCTTCATTTGGAATTGCTATATGGGGATGAACCCCATCACATCGTGGAGGCCCTTTTCAAAGCCTTCGCTCGCGCGTTAGATGCTGCCTGTCAACAGGATGCGCGGATTGCGGGCCGCCTCCCCAGCACCAAGGGGCGGCTGTGAGTTTGTCTGAATAATTTGCACCGCGTCCCGTCGAATTCTATGTCAATGGATTCTGATAAGTCGGCCTTGGCGGAGGCGGACTTGGTGCGAATGTCGCAGAAGGGGGATATGGCGTCATTCGAGGAGTTGGTCGCGCGGTATCGGGACAAGATTTACGCGCGCGCATATAGCATGATGCGCAATGAAGAAGAGGCCCTTGATCTTTCTCAAGATGCGTGGGTGAAGGGATGGCAAAGGCTGGCGCAGTTCCAGGGCGATTCGAGTTTCGTCACGTGGATGACTCGGATCGTGATTAACCTGTGCCTGGACCAGTTGCGAAAGCACAAGCGCCAGCGGGCGGAGTCGATTGAGGCGATGGAGGAAGAAGGCGGCGTGGAACGGCAAATGCCGGTTCACAACCCGAATCCCACCGCCGGATTGGAACGTGGGGAGTTGCGGGAGCGGATCGAGCGGGCGCTGGCGCAATTGTCAGTCCAGCATAGGACGGTCTTGGTCTTGCATGAGTTTGAGGAGATGGAATATAAGGAAATCGCCAAGCGGATGAACTGCTCGATTGGGACGGTAATGTCCCGGCTGTTTTACGCGCGGCGCCGGATGGCGTCGTTATTGGCAGGTTTGAAAAGAGAGAGTTTAGAATGAAACATGAGTTGGAATTAAAGGTCCAGGCTTGGGTGGATGGAGAATTGCCGGACGTTGAAGCCCGGCGCATCGGCCAATGGATTGCCGAAAACGCCGAGGCGTCCGCTTTGGCATCTGAACTCGGCTGCGTGCGGCGCGCAATGTCCGGCGGCGAGACCTTGGCCTTGTTAGATGACAGCCGCGACTTTTATTGGAGCAAAATCCAGCGCCAGATTGAGCGCGAAGCCTTCGTTCCGTCCCACGATCCCCTGCCTTGGTTCGCGCGCTGGCGGCGATACATGGCTCCCGCGTGCGGCGCGCTTGCGATGGCCTGCCTGCTCACGCTGTCCCTCCGGCAAGCTGCCACCCCTTCCTTCGATGAAATCTCTTCGGTTGGCGAAGGGATGGAAGCGGTTACTTTTCACGATCAATCGGCTCAAATGACCGTCGTCTGGCTGCAAAATAATGGCGGCCCGGCGGATAACCAAGCCGCGCCCAAGATCATCCGCTACGAGGACGAGCCGGGCACAGTCGTGGATTTGGAATAGCCTGAAAACCATCCTTATGCGCAAAGCCCCCCGAGTTCTGGCAACCGCGTTTTTTCTTTTTGCCGCCGCCGCTGCCGCCAGCGCCGCCGATCTGAAGCTGGAGGCCCGATTGATCTGGGGCGCCAACGATGAAAAGGGCGGTCCCAATTGCAAACCAGTCGATGCCGTGCTGGCCAGCAAACTCAACCGGTCGTTCAAGTGGAAGGGTTACTTCGAGATCACCAACGAAATCGCGTCCATCCCTGTCAATAAAACACGCGATCTGCGGATGAGCCCTGAATGCACGTTGCGCATCAAGAACCTCGGCGGCTCGCGGGTGGAAATCAACTTCATCGGCCAAGGCAAGGAAGTTCATAAAGGCTCTTACACGCTGGCGCCGCCCAATTGGCTGGTGCTCGGCGGAGATTGCACGAACAACACCGCCTGGTTCATCGGCCTGCGCGCCAACGACGCCACCAGCCCCAATATCATCACCAAGAACTAAACGGGATTTTCACCAATTTTCGGTGATTTCCTGATGCGGGCGATGGTCGTTGTTCCAAAGGCACAGAACCGAGTCGTCGTGGAAATTGAACAACTGCGGCCATGCCATCGACTCCACGTGCCCATCGCAGAACTGCACGTTCCTCCGCCCATGGTCGTGCCGTTTGCGATCGTCCGCCAGGGCCGTAGGGATAATCTGCTGGCTGGCCCCGTTCATGTATTGCGCGGCCTCGAAAAATTCCAGATCGGAGCATCCAGCCCATGAATTATTGTTGATGGGTGCGAGCGTGATGAAATTGGCATCGGCCACGGCGACCATTTGGCTTGGGCTGGCCACATCGCTGGCTTTGGTGGGAGGGTAATCGAGCGTGGGCATCGATCCGCCGGTGTTGCCCCCCAAGCCAAGGCAGCGGGCCGATCCCCCCGCTGAGGCCGGTTCGAGGCCGACCCCAATCCAATTATATCCATAGGAGCCGAAGATGCCCCACCCATCGCGCCCAGCCGGCCACGCGGGCACTGTGCCGACCGAAAGGGCGTAACTGGGACAAAGGAAAATCCGCCCCGCGGAATCGGACTTGCCGGCGTAGACGTTGGTGTTCCAGTGCGCCTTGGAATAAGGCTCCAAATCCTCGAACCAATAAACGTTGGGCGAAGTCCCCGCCGGCGGATTTGGATTGCCGTAGAGGAAGAGCGGGTAGGCGTTGAAATCGCTCGAATAGTGCTCCAGCGCGATGCCAATCTGCCGCAGGTTGCTTTTGCAAGTGGTGCTGTTGGCCTGTTCCTTGGCCCGGCTCAAAGCCGGCAACAGCAACGCCGCCAGAATGACAATGATGCCAATCACCACTAAAAGCTCAATGAGCGTAAAGCCGGTTTTTTCCCGCGCATCGCGGCGTAATGTCATTGCGCGCATGGTAACGCAACGCCGCGCGGTGAATCAACAATAATGCCGCTCCAGCGGCAACAAACGCGGCCCTTTTCCTTCGACATCCGCCGCATTAGCTCGAGCTTGCTTCCCCCTTTGCTTCAAGCAATTGCAGCGCCTCCGTATTGACCCACCCCTTATCTGGAAATGCGCGCCCCCACTCCAACGGCGTCACATTGGGCGCTTCGTGCCAGCGCGGCGTTTCGCACCAATCCAGAAACTTTCGCGGCGAGGCGCGCACGGTTGTGGAAGCCCCGTGTTCGGCCAGCCGGCGCGCCATCGTTCCCTGATTCCGTCCGTGGCTCACCACCGCATTGTAGATGGGCGTGTGCCCGCCAAAACCGTGCGCGTCCACTGCGGCCCGGGCGTTCACATCCGCGCCGCGCTCCAGCAGCAACTCGAAGATTTCCAGCTCGTCAAAATCAACTGCCAAATGCAGGAGCGTCGTTCCATCAATCGGTGTCCAATGCATCCCGCCGCGCCCGTCTTTCGCGCAACCCAACTCCGGCGGATAAATCTCCAGCAAACTAAAACGCCGGCGGGCCAATGGCGGGTCGCGGCGCAAGAAATCCGCCAAACGCGGCAGATCCCCGCGATGAAACGCCACCATCGGCGTGTCTGGCAGCGCGTAACCTTGCCGCGCGAAGATTTCCAGCACCGCGTGTTTTCCGGCCGGGTTCCGCGAGCAGGTTTCCAGCGCCAGAGCCAGCGGCGCGAGCCGGTTTCCCTTGGCATCGGCAAAGGGCGCTCCCAAATCCGCCAGGAAACCGAGGCCGGCTGGATTCAGCGTCTCGCACGCGCCCATCACGATGCCGGGCGCCAGATTCGCGCCGTGCTCGTGCAGCCAGCGGGCGCATTCCAGTTGCCCCTGCAGCGCCGCGCGATCAAACGCATGTTGATGGTCCCGCGCCCCGAGCGCCGCCAGCGCCTTGATAATATCCAGCCGTCCGAGATTGGCCGCGTGGCTCATCGGCGGGCCCCAATTCCCGTTCCACAATGGGATGTGCAGCACATGTGGATTCGCGCGCAACAACCGGACAGCCGTCTCGCGATCATCGTTTTTAATAGCCTCGCGCAAAGCTGTGGCAATGGTGTCCGCGTTCACTCTCTCCTTCAACTCCGCCCAGGTGGAAAACCCATACTCTCGCGCCACCACAAGCTGCGCGTCATTCAAGAGAAATTTGCCCGCCGCAATCGCAGCGCCGCCGCCCTCGTCGCGAAATCTCGGGTGCCGCCTTCGCGCGCGCTCCAGCGCCTCAGGAAGTTTGGCCCGCCAATCGGCGAGCAGCGCGCGGGCCTCCCGTTTGGGAACGTCAAGATGAGGATTCTTCGGAAGTCCTCGTGAAACTGTAGCCATAGCCTATCTTTCTTTTATTGCGCCCATGTGTCCGCCTATTTCGGGCAAGAAAGCCAGGTTCTCAATAATCTTCAACAGGCCGGTTGGGCTTGGCCCATTTCCGCGGACAGGATGCTTCCGGCAAGCCATGAAATCCTGCCCGCGCCCGCGCCTCCAGTCAATGCGAATTTGAAGAATTCCTCCAGGCTTGTTAATCCCGGCGCCAATGGCACCATCCCAGGTGGACAACTGAATACCATGAAAAACAACAAAAATGAATTGTCCCCCAAACAGCGTGAAGAACTGCTGGCCGCGTTAAAGATTCGGTTTGAGAAAAACACCGCCCGTCATAAAGGCCTCGATTGGGCCAAAGTGCGGGCGCGGCTGGAAGCCAGCGCTGAAAAACTTTGGACGCTCAGTGAAATGGAACGAACGGGCGGCGAGCCGGATGTGGTTGGCCTCGATAAAAAGACCGGCGAATACTTGTTCTACGATTGTTCGCCCGACAGTCCCAAAGGCCGCACCAGCTTGTGCTACGACCGCGAAGCGCTGGACGCGCGGAAAGAAGCTAAACCGAAGAACAACGCCATGGACCTGGCTGCCGCCATGGGAATTGAGATGTTGACGGAAGAACAATATCGCGAGCTGCAGAAGTTGGGAGAGTTCGATACGAAATCGTCGAGCTGGGTGAAGACGCCCGAGGACTTCAGAAAGCTCGGCGGCGCGCTCTTTTGCGACCGCCGCTTCGGCCGCGTCTTCGTCTATCACAACGGCGCCCAGTCTTACTATAGCGGCCGCGGATTCCGCGGCTCGCTCAGGGCTTGAGCCGCGCCCAGACGCGCCAGGCGAATCCCGAAAAAAGAGAGCCGCGCAAAAGCCTGTCGCTGCTTTTGGGCGCAACCAAAGGGTGCGGCCCCAAAGAAAAGCTATTTCCCTCTTTTTTATGAATATTCTCGCTTGCGTGAAAGTCAAACGGTGGCACATTGCCATGTGTGGCGCTTTTGCGCTTTGTTCTTTCCCATTTATTGATCGTGCCTGTCTTTGAGGACAAGGCTCGGTTAACGATAACAAATGGCGAAACGCGGTGAATTACGGTGGATTGCGTTTGAACTCGGCATTTGGGCTGGCAGCCGAACTCCCGCGCCCGGCTAAGAAACAGAAATCAGCGCTTCCACCAGGAGATTTTGCTTTGGGGCGGGTTGGCGGCTTCACGCACTTGCTGCACCAGCAGATGGCTGCGCGCGGCTTCAAAGGCCATTTGCATTTCTTCGTAACTCTCAAAACGGTCTTCCGGCGCCTTGGCCATCGAACGCGCGATGGCGTCACTGGTCATCTGCGTGATCTCCGGCACGACCAGGTTCGGCGGCGTCAAGGGCGTATGGACGTGCGCCATCACGATCTCGTCGTTTCCATCCGCCACGAAGGGCGCGTGGCCGGTCAGGGCATGATAGAGCGTGCCGCCCAAGCTGTACATGTCGGAGCGAAAATCCTCGCCCTTGCGCTGAATTTTCTCCGGGGCGACGTAATAAACCGTGCCCCAAACCTGCTCCTCATAAGCGTCGTCCACCTCGGCCGCGCGCACCAAGCCGAAGTCGATGAGCTTCGGTTCGTTGTCGGCATTGTACAATATATTGCCCGGCTTGATGTCGCGGTGGAGCAGATTATGGCGCAAAGCGGCGGCGAGGGCTGAGGCTATTTTGGTGCCGACGTCCAAGACGTCCCGTTCCGGCACGCGGGTTTCCGCCTCAATGCGGCCGTCAAGGCTGCCATTGTTGGCCAATTCCATGACCAGATAAGGCTGGCAATTAAATTCGTTGAAACTGTAAATATGAATAATATTGGTATGATTGAGGGCGGCCCCGGCGCGCGCCTCGCGATAAAAAGCCTCCATAATTTGCGGATCGGCGGCCATCTCGCACTTCATCATTTTCAGCGCCACTTCGCGCTGCAATTTGGTGTCCAGCGCCGTATAAACCGTGCCCATGCCGCCGGAAGCGATAATGGTGCGCAGCTCGAAGTTGTGCATCATGACGGGAAGCATGACCGGATGGCCGCATTTTTTGCATTCCTCCGTGGCGAACGGCTCCAACCCGCCCGAGATGAACGTCTTGGCCTTGCAACGCCCGCACGTCACCATTTTCAACGCTTTGCCGCCGCCTGTGCCTTCATTTTGCACGATTCCATTGTAACCATAAATCCGCCTCTCGACAAGCCTTGTCGGCGGCGCCGCGCGCGCGCGAAAACTTTGAACTTTGAACTTCCGCCGCGGTTGTGGCTTATTTAAGCATGGTAACGAGAGCAATGCAGGGACGCCAGCCGGACGCCGTCACGCAGTTTTCGGTCTTTACCGCGAACCGCATGGGACGCCTGCACGACCTGATCAGCCTGCTCGGCTCCAATTCCGTCCACGTCCTGGCCGTGACGGTGCTGGACACCACGGAGACGGCCATTATCCGGCTGGTGGTGGATGACCCGCAGGCGGCGCGACGCCTGCTGGCGGACAATGGCTTCGCGTTCACCGAATGCCAGTTGCTGGTGGTCGAAATCGACGCCGCCACGCAATTGCCCGAATTGATGGCCGCGTTCCTCGAAGCCGAGGTCAATGTCAACTATATGTATTGCTTCATTCCCCATCCGCAGGGCAAATCGATTTTGGGCGTCAGCATGGAGGACAACGAGGTCGGCGAAAAAATCCTCACACAGCACGGTTTTCGCGTCTTGCGCCAGGCGGACGTGTCGCGCTGAACAGCGCCTCTGGCATGAGCAAAATCGTCGGCATCGACCTGGGCACGACCAACTCGCTTGTCGCGGCGGTCGAGGCGGGCCTTCCCTATGTGATTGCCGATGCCGAGGGCCGGCGGCTGACGCCTTCAGTCGCGCATTTTCCGCCCGGTGGCGGCGCGCCGGAAGTTGGGCATCCCGCGAGCCGGATGCGGCTGCTCAAGCCTTCCGAGACGGTCTATTCCATCAAACGTTTCATGGGCCGGCGCGGCGCGGAAATCACGGCAGAGGAGATGTCTGTCAATTATATTATTTCGGGACGCGGAGCCGAGCCGGCGCGGGTGAAGCTCGCGGATCGTTTCGTTTCGCCGGAGGAAGTCTCGGCGGAAATCCTCAAAAAGCTCAAGCGCGACGCCGAGGCGGCCCTGGGCGAAACGGTGTCGCGTGCGGTCATCACGGTGCCTGCTTACTTCAACGATGCCCAGCGCAACGCCACCAAAAAGGCGGGCGAACTGGCGGGCTTCACGGTCGAGCGCATCGTCAACGAGCCGACGGCCGCGGCCCTGGCCTACGGATTGAACCAACTGCGGGAGAAATCGCGCATCGCCGTCTATGACTTGGGCGGCGGGACGTTCGACCTTTCCATTTTGGAACTGAACGAGGGGATTTTTCAGGTGCTGGCCACGCACGGCGACACGAGGCTGGGCGGGGACGACCTGGACCGGCGGCTGGTGGATTTTCTTCTTGATCTAATCAAGGCGGCCGGCGGGCCGGATTTGGCCGGAGACGCCGCCGTCCTGGCGCGCGTGCGCGAAGCGGCCGAGCAGGCCAAAATCCGCCTTTCGACCGAATACCAAACAGCCGTCACGCTGCCGTTTCTCACGCCGAATTTTAGTTTTGACTACATCGTGTTGCGGGACGAATTGGAGAGCCTCACACGCGATCTCATCCTGCGCACGCGCCCGCATTGCCTGCGCTCGCTATCCGATGCCAAGCTCGAAGCCAAAGACCTCGATCAGGTTATCCTTGTGGGCGGGCAGACACGCATGCCTTTGGTGCGGCGGATCGCCTCGGAGATTTTTGGTTGCCCGGAATTTGACGAGGCGCGCGGAGACGTGCGACTGGGGCAAACACACCATCGGGCCGCCGGCCCGCTGCTGAACACCTCGCAGAATCCCGATGAGGCCGTCGCGCTGGGCGCGGCCATCCAGGCGGAAATATTGTCGGGCGGGTTCAAGCATGTCCTTTTGCTTGACGTAACGCCTCTCTCGCTGGGGCTGGAAACGTTTGGCGGCTTGATGAACGTGATTATCCCGCGCAACTCCACCATTCCGATCAAGGCCGGCGAGATGTTCACCACCGCCGTCGATCATCAGCGCAACATGCTCATCCACGTCCTGCAAGGCGAGCGCGAGCGGGCGGCGGACAATTGGAGTTTGGGCCGCTTCACGCTTGATTTTGAGCCGGCTCCCAAAGGCGTGCCGCGCGTGGGCGTCCAATTCGAGATTGACGCGAACGGCCTGCTGCACGTCCTGGCGCGCGACACCCGCACCGGCGCGCAGAAGGTTGTCGAGATGAAATCGGCCGTGGATGTCTCCGACGCGGCGGTGGAAAAGATGGTGGAGGAATCTGTCGAGCACGCGTTCGAAGACATGCGCTCGCGGCAATGGATTGAGGCCCGCCTGCGCGCGGCCGAGACGCTGGCCGCCGCGCGCAAAGGGCTGGCCGATTGCGGCGGCGAACTGGATGCCGCCTCCCAGGAGAAAGTGGCGGCCGCCATGCGCGCCGTGGAGGAAATCCTGGCGGCCGAAGACCCGGCCGCGCACAGCGGCGACGCTAATCGTTTGAAGGCCGCCCTCAAGGCATTGGACAATGCCAGTCTTCCGCTGGCGGAATTGCTGATGGACAAAGCGATGGAAGCCATGCTGCGCAAGCGCGGGATCATCCAATAGCGCCGAGCCATCAGCGCTGCCAGTGCACTGTCGCTGATTGCAATTGCCTCGAATCCGAGCCGATGCGAATTATGAAATCGCCCGGTTCCCAATCGTAAACCAGGACGCTGCCATAGAATTTCAAATCTTCGGGCGTAATCTGGAAACTGACGTTTTCCATTTCGCCGGGCTGGAGGACGATTTTTCGGAATCCCCGCAAATCCTCCACGCTCCGGGTCACGCTGGCCGCCGATTGTGTGATATACAACTGCGCGGTTTCTTCTCCCGTGCGCTTGCCGGTGTTGGAAATATCGACGGACGCCACAAGCGTTTCGTTTCCCTTGAGGGAACGCTTGCTCAACTTGACAGGGCCATAGGAAAAGCTCGTGTAACTCAGCCCGAAGCCGAACGGAAACATCGGCGTATTGGGCATATCGAGATAGCGGGAGACGTAGCGCACGCGGGAATTGCCATCGTAAGGGCGGCCGGTATTTTTGTGGTTGTAAAAAAGCGGTATTTGCCCGGTGTCGCGCGGGAAGGTGGCGGCCAGGCGGCCGGATGGATTGTAATCGCCAAACAACACATCCGCGACGGCCGGGCCGGCTTCGAGGCCGCCAAACCACGTTTCCAGTATCGCGCCGCAATGGGTGGCTTCCCAGGGCAGCGCAAGCGGGCGGCCGTTGAGGAGAACCAGCGCAAGGGGCTTGCCGGTTTGAACTAGGGCGTGGAGAAGCTCTTCCTGGCCGGCCGGCAAACCAATCTCGCTCCGGCTGGCCGCCTCGCCGGACATGGCGAAGGATTCTCCGAGAACCGCCACCACCACGTCCGCCTTGTTCACGGCGGCGACGGCATCAATAATCATTTGTTGCGGGGAACGCTTGTCCGGGACGATGTTCGCGCCGGAACCGTTGAGAGCCGAAATCAATTCCGGGTCATCCAACAGATTCGCGCCGCGCTCGTTCACGATCATGGCCCGCGGGCCGGCCGCTTTTTTAACGGCGTCCAGGATGTTGACGGTGTCTTTCCAATCGCCGGCCGCGCTCCAGGGGCCGAGCAAATCCCGGCGGCTTTCAGCCAGCGGGCCGATGACCGCGATCACGCCGGAGCGCTGGAGCGGGAGAGTTTGATTAATATTCTTCAACAGCACGAAGGAGCGCCGCGCCAAGTCGCGCGCCAGTTTCAAATTGGCCGAGGTGAGGATTTCCCGTTCGGCCCGCTGCTCGTTGCATCCGTGGAATGGGTCGGAAAAAAGGCCCAGTTTGTATTTGGCCTCCAGCACCCGGCGGCAGGCTGTGTCAATCATCGTTTCAGAAACCGCGCCATCGGCCGCGAGCTTTTTCAAGTATTTCGCGTAGGCTTCGCTCACCATGTCCATGTCGAGGCCCGCCTTGAGCGCCAGTTCGGCGCAGCGCTCGATGTTGCCCATGCCATGCAACACCATTTCATTAATGGCCGTGTAATCGCTGACGACAAAGCCCTTGAAACCCCATTGCGTCCGCAGCAAGTCTGTCAATAACCAGCGGTTGCCCGTCGCCGGAATGCTATCGACTTCGTTGAAGGAGGCCATGACGCTGCCGGCTCCGGCCTCCACCGCCGCGCGATACGGCGGCAGATAATACTGGAACATCGTAATGCGGCTCATGTCCGCCGGGTTGTAATCGCGCCCGGCCATGACGGCGCCGTAGAGCGCGAAATGTTTGACACAAGCCATGACGGAATTGCTTTGGGCCAAACCGCCGCCCTGGTAGCCATTCACCATGGCCCGCGCGATGATGCTGCCGAGGTACGGGTCTTCGCCCGCGCCTTCCGCAATCCGGCCCCACCGCGGGTCGCGCGCAATATCGACCATCGGCGAGAACACCCAAGTGACGCCGTCGGCGCTGGCTTCCTCCGCGGCCGTGCGCGCGCTTTGCTCAATCAAAGCGGGGTTCCAGGTGCAGGCGAGAGCGAGGGGGATGGGGAACGTGGTCTTATGGCCGTGAATGACATCGTATCCGAATAAAAGCGGAATGCCCAGGCGGCTCTTGCCAACGGCCAATTCCTGCAGTTTCCGCGTCGCGGCCGGCGTGTAAAGATTAAAAACTCCGCCCGCCAATCCCTTGCGGACGGCCGCTTCCACGCCCCGGCTGGCAGTCGGGCCTGTCACATCGAATCCGGTGGAAAGCAAATTGAGCTGGCCGATTTTCTCCTCCAAAGTCATGCGGCCCATCAGAGAGGATACAAAGCCGTCCATATTGGAACTCGCCGGCTGCGCCGGGACGCCCCCAGCCAGGAGGCTCAATAAAATGACCGCAATAATTCCCCGCTTCATCGCCTGACTTTTAATTTGAATTTTTGGAGATGTCTCCCGACGCCCCGATTTTTACCGGCGTGGGCGCGGAATGGCGAGCGGCAATTTTTAATCCGCGCGCGGGCGATCCTGTCAATAATGGCGACGGGCGCGGCCAGGTGATGCTCCCAAATGCGCATGACCTTCCAGCCGTTTTGGCGGAGCATTCTTGACACGTGCCGGTCGCGAGCTTTGTTGCGCGCGAGCTTCGGCATCCAATACGCGGTATTCGACCCGGGCTGCCGGGCGTGCTTGGGGCATCCGTGCCAAAAGCAGCCATCGACAAAGACGGCCAGCCGTTCGCGGCGAAAAACAAAATCCGGCTTGCCGAAAAGCGGATGATTCCGCCGCCAGCCCGTGACTCGCGCCGCGCGCATGATGGCGGCCAGCTTGAGTTCCGTATCCTTGTTGCCGCAGGAACGTATCGCCGCCATGATTTTGGAACGCTTGGCTTTGGTGAAAACGTCTGCCACGAAGAAATCCTAACAGAGCCGGCCGGCCCGCGTCAGCCTGAAACGAGCATCGGCGGATGGCAGGATTGACAGGGTCGTGCGGGATTTGGAAAGCTGGCGCTTGCCGCCCAATGTTTTATCATTCACACGTTGGGGATCCCATGGGGCTACTTGGCGTAAGGAGAAATCAAAAGGAACTTGCCCGACGCTGAAGGCTTCGGTTCGTAGTCAGGATCGCGATCCACGACAAAACATTCTCCGCCGTTCCCAATCTCATTTTTATCCGCGAAAAAAACATGATATGGGATTTTACCAACAAAGACCGTGCCCAATAATTCGCCACCTTCGTTTTGAAGTTCCACCTTCAGCCGGTCGCCATCTTGGTTTTCAATCCATGCTGTGTGAGATAATTGAGCCCTCATAATTGATCTTTTATTCGCCTTTTTGGCTGCCTTTTTCATGGCCGCAATTTATCATGCCAACCGGCAGAAAAAGAATCTTTTTTCCAAAGCAGCCATCATCATTGACAGACACTATTTGACGGGCGGCGGTTGCAACTATAGGTTGCGGTTGAGCATGTGGGGTGCATGCCCCAATTGGGACCAACTTGAGCAATGAATGAAGCCCGTTTATTCCTGATCCATCACGGCGCGCCAATTGTGTTTGTGGCGGTGCTGATTGAGCAGCTTGGGCTGCCGCTGCCAGCCCTGCCCTGGCTGCTGGCGGCGGGCGCGCTCGCGGCGGCGGGCCAATTTAATTTGCCGCTCGCCATCTTGATGTCGATGCTGGCCTGCCTGGCGGCGGACAGCCTTTGGTTTTATCTGGGCCGTTATCAGGGCGCGAAGGTTTTGGGGCTGCTCTGCCGCATTTCGCTGGAGCCGGATTCGTGCGTGCGGCGGACCCAAAACGTTTTCACCAAGTACGGATGGCGCGGGATTGTGATCGCGAAATTCGTGCCCGGCCTGAGCACGCTGGCTCCGCCGCTGGCCGGCATGTCCAAAATGAACGCCGCGCGGTTTCTGGCGGTGGATGGCGCCGGCTCGCTGCTCTATGGGGGATGCTTTATCGGCGTGGGTTATTTTTTCTCCAACCAATTGCAGCAAATCATGGGCGCCCTATCAAACATCGGCGCGAGCGCGCTAGCCCTGATCGGCGCGGCCGTCGCGGCTTACCTTGGATATAAATACTGGCAGCGCAAACGGCTTTTGGATGACTTGCGGATGGCGCGCATCACGGTGGCGGACTTGCGCCAAATGATGAATGCGGGCCAGCCATTGGTCATTCTGGACATGCGTTCCAGCGTCGAATCGGCCAGCGAAGCGGGCATTGAGGGCGCGATCCACCTGACCATGGACGACATCAAACTAGGCCGCTATCAATTTCCGCGAGACCGCGAAGTGGTCGTCTATTGCTCCTGCCCCAACGAAGTGACGGCCGCGCGCGTCGCGCTCCTCTTGCGCCGGCATGGATTCACGCATGTGCGCCCGCTCCTAGGCGGCATCGATGCCTGGAACGGACAGGCTGCTCCGGCAACCGCTTAAACCTTTTCCCATTATGCCAAAGCCCATTCTAATGACAGTCGATGACGACCCGGAGGTGTTGCGCGCCGTCGAGCGCGATTTGCGCCGCCAGTACGGAAACCGCTACCGCGTCGTGGCGGCGGATTCCGGCGCGGCGGCCCTGGCGGCGGTGGAGCAACTTAAACTGCGCAACGACCCCATCGCGCTTTTTTTGGTGGACCAGCGGATGCCGCACATGTCGGGCGTCGAATTTTTGGAAAAGGCGCTGGAGCTTTTTCCGAAGGCGAAACGGGCGTTGCTGACCGCCTATGCCGATACGGACGCTGCAATCCGGGCCATTAACTCTGTCAAGATCGACCATTACCTGATGAAGCCGTGGGACCCGCCGGAGGAGCGGCTTTACGGCGTGGTCGATGATTTGCTGGACGACTGGCAGGCGGATTACAAGCCGCCCTTTGAAGGCGTGCGCGTGGCCGGGCATCGCTGGTCGCCGCTGGCCATGGAAATTCGTGATTTTCTGGGCCGCAATTTCATACCGTACCAATGGCTGGACATCGAGACCAGCGAAACGGCGCGGCAGTTGGTGCAGTCCAGCCAAATGGAGCCTTCGTGCCTGCCGCTTGTCGTCTTCGCGGACGGCTCCTGCATTCCGAAACCGACGGTGGCAGCGGTGGCGGCGAAGCTGAACTTGAAGACCAAGGCCGACCTGCCGTTTTACGACCTGATTGTCATCGGGGCCGGGCCTGCTGGGCTGGCAGCTTCGGTCTATGGCGCGGCGGATGGTTTGCGCACGCTGCTTATTGAACGCGAGGCGCCCGGCGGGCAGGCGGGCCGAAGTTCGCGCATCGAAAATTATCTCGGCTTTCCCACTGGCTTAAGCGGCGGCGATTTGGCGCGGCGCGCGGTCGCGCAGGCGCGGCGTTTTGGCGTGGAGATTCTCGCTCCGCAGGAAGTTTCGGGATTGCGCATTGAAGGCCCGTCGCGCGTGGTGCGTCTTGCGGATGGCAGCGAGATCGCCGGGCGCGCCTTGCTCGTGGCCACTGGCATTTCCTATCGGAAACTGGAGATCGCGGGATCGGACGCCCTGCTGGGCGCGGGTGTCCATTATTACGCGCCGATGAGCGAGGCGCTGTCGTATCGCGACGGCGATGTCTATATCGTTGGCGGAGCGAATTCCGCCGGGCAGGCCGCGATGTATTTTTCAAAATTCGCGCGGCAAGTGACGCTGGTCGTGCGCGGCGAGGCGCTCTCCACCACGATGTCGCAGTATCTCGAAGACCAAATCGCCGCGACAAAAAACATTTCGCTTTTGACGCACTCCAATGTGACGGACGTTTCTGGCTCGAGCCATTGCGAAAAATTGACCATCCGCAATCAGAAGACCGGCGCGCAATCGACCGTGCCCGCGTCGGCGCTGCTCATTTACGCGGGAGCGCTGCCGCGCACGGATTGGCTGGCGGGCGTCCTCGAACGGGACGAACAGGGTTACATCGTTTCCGGCCAGCACTTGATTCGCGGCGATGGCGCATTGCCGAAGGGTTGGACGTCCAGCCGCGTGCCGTTCTATCTCGAAACGAGCGTTCCGGGAATTTTTGTGGCGGGCGACGTGCGCCATCGCTCGGCCAAAGGCGTCACGTCCGGCGTGGGCGAGGGCGCGATGGCCGTCAAACTGGTTCACGAATATCTGGCCGCCCTCTAATTATGATGACCCCCGAAGACATCAAGGCCGTTCGGCAAATGCCCCTGTTCGCCGGGCTTTCCGACAGCGAATTGAGCTGCATTGAGACGGGAGATATTCTGGAACTCCAGGCCGGCGCCGTTCTGGCGCTGGATGGCGAACCGGGAACGCATTTTTATTTGACGCTGACCGGCGAGGCGCGCGTGTGGCGAACCTACGACCGCCAGGCCGTGCTCATGGCTGTCAATAAACCCGGGGAGTTCCTCGGAGAAATTCCGATTCTGCTGGACTTGCCGTGGCTTTCGACTGCGCGCGTGGCCCAGCCCTCTCGCTTCTTCCGCCTGGACCGGGACGGTTTCTGGAAAATGATGGCCGCGTGCCCTTCCATCGCGAAACAGATTCTGCGCGTGGTGGCGGAACGATTCAGGAATTTGGAGGGCTTCGCCCATCAGCGCGAGAAACTGGTTTCGCTCGGCACAATGGCGGCGGGCCTGGCGCACGAGTTGAACAATCCCGCCTCGGCCGCGCTGCGGGCGGCGTCGGATTCGCAACGCACGGCCGAAGCCATGCAAACCTATCTGTGCCAGCTCATCCGCTCATTGGAGCGAGACACCTGGAAACATCTTGGCACTGCTTCGCAGGACGCGCTGGACCGCCTTGACACCGCGCCCGCGCTCGACGTCCTTGTGCGAAGCGATCGCGAGGAAGAGCTTAACTCATGGCTCGAACAGCACAACATTTCCGAAGGATGGAAATTATCGGGCGTCTTGGTGGCCGCGGGCCTGGATATTCCGTGGTTCGAGAATCTCATTTCCGCGGTGCCGCCCGGCAGCCAGGCCGCCACCGTGCAATGGATCGAATCGCGCCTGAATCTCAAACTTCTGCTCAAGCAGGTGGAGAACGCCACGGGCCGCGTGGTCGAGCTGGTCAAGGCCGTCAAGTCCTACACGCACATGGACAACGCGGGCATGCAGGAATTGGACGTCCACGAGGGCTTGGAGAACACTCTGACCATGCTTGGCCACAAGTTAAAAGGCGTGTGCGTCCGGCGCGCCTACGACCGCAACGCGCCGCGCGTCATGGGCTACGGCGGCGAACTGAACCAGGTTTGGACAAACCTGATTGACAACGCCATCGATGCCGTGGATGGAAAAGGGAAAATCTGCATCGGCACCTTCCACGAAGGCGACCACGTCATGGTTGAGATTGTTGATAACGGGCCGGGCATTCCAACGGACGTGCAAGCACACATGTTCGAGCCATTCTTTACCACCAAGTCCATTGGCACCGGCACCGGCCTTGGCTTGGTCATCTGTCATCGGATCGTAGCCGACCGCCATGGCGGCGAAATTGAATTTGAGTCCAAACCCGGCGAGACGCGATTCAAAGTGCGGCTGCCGAAAGCCGGCGGCCGGTCCTAATGCGGAACGACGATCCTGTGACGGCGAAGATAATCTCCCGGCGCGAATAAAACTTGACCGGGGCGAAAATGGCCCTAGCCTTCACAGCGACCAAGAGGTCCTTGATGAAAGCAATTCTCGCCTTGGAGGATGGTTCTGTGTTCACCGGCCGGGGTTTTGGCGCCAAAGCCGAAGCCTGCGGCGAGGTTTGTTTCAATACTTCCATGACCGGTTATCAGGAAATCCTGACCGATCCCTCCTACAAAGGCCAGATCGTCGCGATGACCTATCCGCTCATTGGCAATTACGGCGTCAATGAGGCCGACGTGGAGTCATGGCAGCCACACGTGTCAGGTTTTGTCGTGCGCGAATTGTCGCCGGTGGCCAGCAGTTGGCGGAGCCATTGCTCGCTGGCCGAATACCTGGAG
The DNA here is from genome assembly GCA_036501625.1 of Verrucomicrobiia bacterium. Lineage (GTDB taxonomy): Bacteria > Verrucomicrobiota > Verrucomicrobiia > Limisphaerales > Palsa-1400 > Palsa-1400. Next base: position 34,171 of record DASXZY010000038.1, on the reverse strand, counting down.
AAAAACGGGGTTCCGGGCCTGGAAGGAATCGATACGCGGGCGCTGACCAAGAAGCTGCGCACCCACGGCGCGCTCAATGGGTTCATTTCGACGCAGGATATTTCGCCCGAGGAAGCAGTCGCGCGGGCCAAAAACTGGCCGGGCTTGGCGGGGGTGGATTACGTGCAAAAGGTCACGCACGCGAAACCGTTTTTGTGGGACGAGGACGAGTCCCAAAGCCGGAGCTTCACTTTGGCGCGCAGCTCGACCGGAGCAGGTGAAGGCGCGGCCTTGCCGCCGGCGGACATTCCAATCGTGGCGTTCGATTACGGGATGAAATACAACATTTTGCGCCGTTTGCGGCAATACGGCTTCAAGACCCTAGTGCTGCCGGCGACCGTGACGGCCCAGGAAGCCCTCGACCGCAAACCGGCGGGCATTTTTCTGTCCAACGGGCCGGGAGATCCGGCGGCGCTGGGTTACGCGGTGCGGGCGGTGGGCGAGTTGATTAAGAGCGGCACGCCGATTTTCGGCATCTGCCTGGGACACCAGATTTTGGGACAGGCACTGGGAGGGAAGACCTTCAAGCTCAAATTCGGCCATCGCGGCGCGAACCAGCCGGTCAAGGATTTGGCATCGGGCAAGGTGGAAATCACATCGCAGAACCACGGGTTCGCGGTGGACCCGGCCACGCTGCCCAGTGACGTGGCGGTGGACCGGATTAATTTAAACGACCGGACGGTCGAAGGCTTCCGCCACAAAACGAAGCCGATATTTTGCGTGCAGTATCACCCGGAGGCATCGCCGGGGCCGCACGATTCCACGCCGCTGTTCGCGGAGTTCCGAACGATGATTGAAAAAGCATGAGCAAGAAGAACCCGGAAAACGGTTTGACAACAGGCCGAGGACGGCCATAATCCACCAGCCCAAAGTATGGCCAAACTTGTAATTCTGAGCGAAGGGTTGACCGGCAAGACTTATGAACTGAAGGTGGAAAAGACCACCATCGGCCGCGTTGATGACAACACATTCCCGATTCCGGAGAGTTCAATTTCCAGCCACCATTGCGAAGTGCTCCTGCGCGGGAACGACGTGGTCATTCACGACCTGAACTCGACCAACGGCACCTTTGTCCACGGCCATCAAGTGACCGGCGAAGCGGTGCTCAAGCCGGGGCAAATATTGCGCCTGGGCCAGGTGGAAATGCGCCTCGAAGACCCCGCCGGGCAAAAATCCTCGCCCAAGAAAATGCCGGACCAGACCATGGTCATTCCCCAAGGCGTCAAGCTTGGCCAGGAACCTTCGACCAAGGCCGTTCCATTTGACAAGAGCGCCTTTGCCAAGAAGAGCAATACCGCCAACAAGATATTTATTGTCGCGATCATCTTGCTGGCCCTCGTGGTGGCGGGGTTGGTCGGCTTTATCCTATTTAAGTAAAAGCGGCGGGCCGAGTCAGCCTTCCTTGAGCCATCGCGCCACGCTGGCGGCCGAATACGTGACAATAAAATCCGCGCCGGCCCGGCGCATCGAGAGCATCGTTTCCAAGGTTATGGCGCGTTCATCCAGCCATCCTTTGGCGGCGGCAGCCTTGATCATGGAAAACTCTCCGCTGACCGAGTAAGCAGCAGTCGGGACGCCGAACTCCGTTTTGACGCGATGGACGATGTCCAAATAGCCCAGCGCCGGCTTGACCATAACCATGTCGGCGCCTTCCTTGAGGTCCATGGCCACTTCGCGCATGGCTTCCCCGGCATTGGCGCCGTCCATTTGGTAAGCGCGGCGGTCGCCAAATTGCGGGGCGGATTCTGCCGCGTCGCGGAACGGCCCATAATAGGCAGAAGCAAACTTCGCCGCGTAGGAAAGAATCGGTGTGTCGTCAAATCCGTGCTGGTCGAGCGACTGCCGAATGGCCGCGACTCGTCCATCCATCATATCGCTGGGCGCGACGATGTCGGCCCCGGCTTCGGCATGGCTGAGGGCGGTGCGGGCGAGCAAGGCCAGCGTTGGGTCATTGGCGACGCGCCCGTTCCGGGTTTTTTCGACAATCCCGCAATGGCCGTGGCTCATATATTCGCAAAGGCAGACATCGGTCAACACCAGGCAGCCGGGCAGATGCTTTTTGAGGAGGCGGACCGTTTGCTGAACGACGCCATTGCGGGCATAAGCCCCGGACGCCTTTTCATCCTTGGCCTCTGGAATGCCGAATAGAAGAACCGCCGGCACGCCCCATTTGTGCGCCTCTTCCGCCTCGCGGAGCAATTCGTCGGGGGATAATTGAAAGATGCCGGGCATGGAATCGACCGGGCGGCGAATCTTTTTGCCCGCGCGAGCGAACAGGGGGAGGACGAACTGGTCCGCGCGCAGGGAGGTTTCGCGCACGAGGCCGCGAAGCGCCGGAGATTGCCGCAAACGGCGCGGGCGGCAGAACGGGAATTGTCCTAGATAGTGCATAGCGTCTTCCTCATAATCTTAAGCCCTCCGAACGATTAGGATTAAGATTACGAGCAAGATTAAGATTAAGACGAAGAGAAATCCAGCCTTTCTCCCGTGGCTGCGTCGAAGAAATGCGCGTGAGCCATGTCGAACTTCAACGCCAGGCTGCCGCCGCTTTTGATGGAGGGGCCGGGCGGCGCTCTCAGCACCAGGGGCAAGCCGTGGATCGAGCAGTAAATAAAATTCTCTGGCCCCGCTGCCTCAACTCGCTCCACCGCAGCCGCTGGGCCGCCTTCCGCCTGGCCGATATGCTCCGGCCGCAAGCCCAGCGTAACCGGCTTGCCGAGGCGCCCGGCAGGGACGCCATTCGTTAGCGCCACGTTTAGCGGGCCGGCTTGAAAAACGGCCGCGCCATTGTTCCGCGCGAGAGTTCCCTCAAAAAAATTCATCGGCGGCGAACCCATGAAGCCTGCCACGAAACGGTTGGCCGGCCGTTCGTATATATCCGCGGGCGCGGCCGTTTGTTGCAAAGCGCCGTCCTTCATGAGCGCGACCCGGTCCGCCAGCGCCATGGCTTCGGCCTGGTCGTGCGTGACGTAGATCATGACCGCGCCGGCGCGCCGGCGGAGGGCGGCGATCTCGCCGCGCAGTTGCAACCGCATGGGGGCGTCGAGGTTGGAGAGCGGCTCGTCAAACAAAAAGACCTTGGGCTGCCGCACCATCGCGCGGCCCAGGGCCACCCGCTGGCATTCGCCGCCGGAAAGCGCGGGCGGTTTTCGCTCCAGCAGCGGCGCCAGCTTGAGCATGTCGGCCGCCGCGCGCACGCGCCTGGCAATTTCCTCCTTGGCGAATCGCCGCAGCATCAGGCCGAAGGCCATGTTTTCAAACACCGTCAAGTGCGGCAGCAGGGCGTGGTTTTGGAAAACCATGGCCGCGTCCCGGTCGCGCGGAGGCACGCCCGCCCACGATTGTCCGTCCAGGCGGATGACGCCTTCGTCCGGTGTTTCCAAACCGGCAATCAGGCGCAAGGTCGTGGTCTTGCCGCAACCGGACGGGCCGACAATGACCAGGAATTCGTTGTCCTCCACAGCCAGATGCAATCGCGAAACGGCGCCGACATTTTCGCGGCGCGGGCCGGCAAAGCGTTTGGACACATTCTCAAGAACCAAGCGAGCCATCCGAAGATGTTCCCCTTCCGCCGCGCGACTGTCCAGAAACTTCAAAACTTCGCTGGCAAAACGGCCAGAATTGGTTACTTTGAGTGCCGACGGGACGGCGGCAGGTCTTCCCGTAAAAATATCTGTTTAATTTAATGAGACTTCGATTTTTGTTCGCGGCAAACCGCGCGGCCCTGGCCCTGGCCTCAGCGGTCTTCTCTCTCGCCCTCAACGCGCACGCTTCGCCTCAGGGGCCGGAGCCGAAGTCAGCCGCCGAGATGGCAGCGGCGGCGGACCCTTACGACCCCATTGTCGCTCAAATTGCCGCCGAAAGAATTTCGGATTGGAATTATTCCCAGCATCCATTCGATCAGGAAATCTCGTCCAAGTTTTTGGACCAATACATTGATTCGCTGGATTATTTCCACATGTTCTTCATCCAGTCCGACATCAAGGACTTTGAAAAATACCGCACCAACCTCAACGTGCTCACGCTTCGGGATAAGGATCTCACGCCCTGCTGGGTCATCTTCTCGCGATTCATGGAGCGCGTCCACCAGCGGATGAATTTGACGAGCAACATGCTCAATTCCGCCACGTTTGTTTTCACCAACAATGACCGGTTTGTCCTCAACCGCCATGACCTTCCGTATGCCAAAGACCTGAATCAAGCAATGGACTTCTGGCACGAGGAAGTGCGTTGCGAATATTTGGAGCAGCTTCTGACTTCCCCGGATGTTCAATTCACTGGCCGGGTCAGCGCCGATGGCAAGGGCCGCCCGGTCGTGACATTCAAGCGCGACAAATTGCATCCAGCCAACTTCGATCTCTTGCCAGGGAAGCTCCTGGCCAAAGACGGCCATGAAGTCGGCGCGGTGGAAATCGCTGCCGGCCAATCCAACGCCACCGTGCGGCTGGATTTGCCGGCGCCGGCCATGGCAGCCAAAGTCACGAACCTGATTTATTCCGCCACCGGACAGGAACTTGGCGACGTCACTTTCCACCACGAAAAGCAGGAGGCGGCCAGCACCAACTCCGATGAAATTCAAAAGCCGCGGAATAATGACGAACCGGCCGCCATGCAGGCCGAGACGGGAACCAACTTGATGGCCGTCATTCACCTTGAGCGAAAGGACATGGCGGAAATCCACAAAACCCTGACCAACCGCTGTTCGCAATTGCTCAGCCATTACAAGGACATGGAGAAGGACGGACTGGCGTTCGAGCGTTACGTGACCTCGCTGGCGCGCGCGTACGATCCGCATTCCGATTTCATGAGCCACATTTCCGCGGAGAATTTTGCCATTCAGATGAAGCTGTCTCTTTTCGGCATTGGCGCACTGCTGGGGAAGGACAATGACTATTGCAAGATCGTTGAACTTAAGGAAGGCCCGGCCAAGAAAAGCGGCAAGATTCATCAAGACGACCGCATCGTGGCGGTCGCGCAAAGCAACGCCGAACCGGTCGAAGTGGAGGGCATGACCCTGGACCAGATCGTGGAAATGATCCGCGGCCCCAAGGGCAGCCAGGTAACTTTGACCGTCATCCCCGGCGACGCGCCTGACGCTTCCACGCGCAAACATGTCACACTGGTGCGAGATGAAATCAAACTGGAAGATCAGGAGGTCAAGTCCCGCATTTTTGAGTCTCCCGGACCGGACGGAGCCGAATCCCGCGTCGGTGTGATCAACATTCCCTCATTTTACGCCGACAACGACAATGCCAGCCTGGCCGGAGGCGCTGCCAAGAGCATGACCTCCGACGTGGAGAAGCTCATCGTACGCATGAAAAAGGAGAAGGTGGGCGGAATCATCCTGGATTTGCGCAACAACGGCGGCGGCTTTCTGGAGGAAGCGATTAGATTGACAGGGCTGTTTGTTCCAGCCGGCCCGGTCGTGCAGACCAAGGAACCAAGCGGGGAAATTGCGGTCGAGCCTTGCCACGACGACCGGGTCCTGTATGACGGCCCGCTGATCGTATTGACAAGCCGGTTGAGCGCGTCGGCCTCTGAAATCACGGCGGGCGCCTTGCAAGATTGGAATCGCGCCTTGATTGTCGGCGACCATTCCACCTTCGGCAAGGGAACCGTGCAGACCATGCAAAGCCTCCGGCCTTTCCTCAGGCAGTATCTCAAGCAAAACAAATTGGCCTATAACCCCGATTACGATCCCGGCCAGCTCAAAATTACCATTAAGAAGTTTTACCGCGCCGCCGGCGTTTCCACGCAGCTTCAGGGCGTGCTTTCCGACATCGAACTGCCTTCCCGGCTCAACGCGGACACCAACGACATCGGCGAAAGCGCCCTTCCCAACGCGCTCCCGTGCGACAAAGTTGAGAGCGCCAATCCTGAGAATCTCAATCGCGTCCGGCCCTACGTGGCTGAATTGAAGGAACGCTCCCGGCAGCGCGTGGCCGCCAGCAAAGACTTTGATTACATCAAGGAAGACATCGCGCAGTTCCTCAAAATGCGGGCCGACAAAAGCCTTTCCTTGAACTTGGACGGCCGCAAAGCGGAGCAGAAGTCCCTGATCGCCCGGGCCGACGCGATCAAGAAGGAGCGGCTCTCTCGCAAGAAATTGGACGAAAAAGTCTATGATCTGACGCTGCAAAACGCGGACATGGCGCGATTGCAATTGGCTGCCATCAAGCCTGGCGCCGCTTCCGCTTCCACCGACCCCGGCTTCGATGACGATTCCGACACGGAAGCCGTCACAGAAGAAGCCGCCGTGGACCCGGCCCTGGATGAGGCCAGGCACATTATGATCGACTATATCGCGCTGGCGAATAAGGAAGAAGGCCTTTCCAAGGCCGGCATCCGGTAATCGGCTGTCGGGGTGGCCGGCACCCGGCACCCGGCGCTCAAGGGCGCCGTGAACGAACAGGAGCGACTTGCATGTTGAGAAAAGTGGCAGGCACGATCGCGGCTTTGGCGGTCATTTTCGCGCTTGGTTTGCTGATCGGGCTGCTCGGGTATCGATGGTACGCCGGCCGCGCATCGGGCGGTTACAGCGGCCCTGCCCTATTGGAAAAAGTTCAGGCCCTCTCCCAGTTTGTCACCATCAAGTACACGATGGAAAAGGTGGTGGAGTTTGACGATCCCAAATGGTACGGTGACAGCCGGGTGCTGCTGGTCGCCCACGGCGTGGTCAAGGCGGGCCTCGACCTCAACCAATTGGCCCCCGGCGACATCCAGATTTCCGGGAAGAAAATCACCATGGCCATGCCGCGCGCGCGCATTACCGACGCCTATCTGGATGACCACGCGACCCAGATATTGGACCATTCCACCGGCGCCTTCCGCCTGTATGACAAGGGGTTGGAACAAAGCGCCCGCCAGCAGGCTGTCAACGAGTTGCGGCTGGCCGCCTCGCAAAACGGCATCCTGGCCGACGCCGCCAAACAGGGAAAGCTGCAATTAACGGTGCTGCTCTACCAACTCGGCTTCACGGACATCGATTTGCGCTCGAAGTAGGCCGCGCGAAGAAATCCCTTTGCATCATTCCGGGCTTCTGGTTAGCTGGACGCCCTTAATGAGACAACCTTGGCTCCTGAAATTTATCCTGGCCCTCCTGGCCGGGGCGCTCGCCAGTCAAGCGCAGCAAGGCGGGACGGGCGCCAGTGTGCATGGGCTGGGCAGCAATAGCTGGTTCACCTCTGAAGGGGGCACGAATTTCTTTTACAATGGCGGCGTGGCCAGCAACCAGTCGGCCGTCGTGACGTTTGACAAGGCCTCGGAAGTGGAATCGAGCGGCGTGATTATCGCGGAGGGAGACGTGACGATTTTGGACCACGGCCACGTTTGGCGCGGCACCAATTTCATTTACAATCTCAAAACTGGCGAAGTGCGGGCCGGCTGGTTCAAAACCCGGCAGGCGCCTTATTCGATCGAGGGCCATTCAATGGGCGGAACCAGCAACAAAATCGAGTCCGCCACCAACGCGATCATCTCGACCGATGACTATGCGAAGCCTTTTTTCACGGTGCATGCCAAGACCATCACCATCGCACCCGGCGATTACCTGGAGGCGCGGCATGCCACGATCTATTTGGGAAGCGTGCCGATTTTTTATTATCCGTATTACCGGCGGAGCCTCAAACCGCATCCCGACAATTTTGAATTCGTGCCCGGCTATCGCAGCCGCTTTGGCCCATATCTGTTGAGCGCATACAACTGGTACGGGAGCAACAGCACGGGCCTTGGCGCGGTGGATGGCACCCTTCATCTTGACGAGCGGGAAAGGCGCGGTTTGGCCGGCGGGCCAGATTTCGCCCTGCACATGGGCAATTGGGGCGAGGCTGCCTTCCGTTATTATTACGCGCACGATATTGATCCGGGCGCCGACAGCATTTCCGCGCCGCATTTGGGTGAAAACCGTCAGCGGGGCCAGTTCTATTACGAAGTTCATCCCGCTTCCAATGTGACCGCCAAGGTGTTCGCCAATTATCAAAGCGACCCGCTGGTCATTCGCGATTTCTACGAGGGCGAGTACAATAAAAATGTCGAGCCGGCTTCCTTTGCTGAAGTCAGCGACTTGGGGCGCAATTGGGTGTTGGACGGGATGTTTCAGCCGCGACTGGTCAATTTCTTTGAAACCGTCGAGCGGCTGCCGGACCTCAAATTGACCGGCCTGCGCCAGGAAGTCGGTGTCACGCCTATTTTTTACGACAGTGAAACTTCCGCCGGCTATTTTGAGCGCGCCTTCTCGGAAACCAATGTGCCCCTGCCGTTCACCAATTACGGCGTGCTGCCCAACGGATTCGGCACGGAGGAATTTCCGGGACGGCTTGGCGGCTATCCAAATTATTCGGCGGCACGAGTCGATACCTTTCACCAATTCAGCCTGCCGGAAACATTTTTCGGATGGCTCAACGTCACGCCGCTGGCGGGCGGGCGGGCGACCTATTACAGCGACGTCGATGGCCCGCAGGTTCGCACCAACCAGCAAGGGCGGGGCATTTTTAACACCGGGATGGATGTTTCGTTCAAGGCCTCGCGTGTTTACAAAAATGTGAACAGCGACTTTTTCGACCTCGATGGCGTGCGCCATATCATGCAGCCGGAGATTGACTACGCCTACGTGCCCTTCGCCTCCTCCCATGTGCCGCTGTTCGACTATCAATCGCCCAACTTGCGCCTGCTGCCGATTGATTTTCCGGACTACAACGACATCGACTCCATCCACAGCGAAAACGTGATGCGGCTGATGTTGCGCAACAAATTGCAAACCAAACGCAAGGACGGGATCGAGGACTTCATCAACTGGGCCGTCTATACCGATTGGTATTTGTCCGGCACCAACCGGAGTTTTGCCGATTTGTACAACGACCTCGATTTTCGCCCGCGTTCCTGGATCACGTTCAGCTCCTCGACCCGTTACGACCTGACTAACACGCGCTGGCGCGAGGCCATTGAGCGCGTTTTCCTCCAGCCCACCACGGCCCTCAGCACGTCGATCGGATACTATTATCTGATGAACAACGATCCTGAATTCCAGAGCTTTCCCGGCCAGACGCTTCCGGGCCATAACCTCGTCGATTTCAGCCTCTACTATCGGTTCGACGAGAATTGGGGTGCGCGCATTTCGGAGCGTTTCGAGGCGCAGAACGGCGCCATGCAGGAGCAGCTTTATTCGATTTACCACGACTTGCGAAGCTGGACGGCCGCGCTGACTTTCCGCGTCAACCAAGGGGCGGGCCAGCCGACTGATTTTGCCGTGGGCGTCACCTTCTCTCTCAAGGCGTTCCCGCGCTACAAACTGAACCAGGATAACGACCGCCCCTGGCAGACTTTCAACAGCGCCTCGACGCCAACGCTGTTCGACGATTTTTAAGAGCGCGACTGCGTGAGCGCCTGGAACGAGTGACCAAGATGCTCCGGGTGCGCGAGGGTTTGGAACTGCCGCGTTTGTTTCTCGTCCCACGGGCCAAACGAATCCGCCGCCAGGCGCGCGCGAGCCAGGATTTCTGTCAAGAACTTGGATTGCCGCGCCAACCCTTCGGTGCGCAAACCGGCAGATTCACCGGCTTCGATGAGCGTGGAAAAATCCACGTGCGCGGTCAAGTCCTGTTCGCCCGGTTCGCTCAAAAGATCGGCGCTGGCGTGGTGCCGCCGGAAGGCTCGCAACGTCCCTTGGGCGCGGCTAGGCTGAAACTGTTCTCCGCTGGAATACCCATAGTCGATCGCCACGAGTTTTCCCCTCCACAAACTTCTGGCGGCCGCCATCCACCATGCGGTTGAGGCGGGGCAAACTTCCACCATGAATCCATCAGGAAGCGCCGCGGCCAATTCGGCGGGAATTCGCGGCCACAGCGCTTCCGTGGCGGGACGCCATTCCCACGCGAACGCGCCGTCGAGGACCGTAACGCAGGCTTCCTGCCATTTCCCCGTGCTCCACGCAAGGCGGTGAACAGGCAGGGCATCCAGGAATTCGTTGCAAAAGATGATTCCATTCACGGACAATGATTGAACATCGGGCGCCCACTTCACCTTAGGCAGCCATAAGCGCAAGGTTTCCTCCTGCCACGCCCGGCGCATGGGCGAAGTTTCCAACAGCCAATACTCCAGGCGCGCGAACAAATCGGGCCGATGCCGCTCCATCCACGCGAGAATGTCGGATGCCAGCACGCCGTCGTGAGGACCGGCCTCGATGAATTGAACCGCGCCGCCGGGGCAGTCCGCGTCCACCCATTGGGCAAATTGAAATGCGAGCAACTGCCCAAAGAGCGGCCCGACACTCACGCTCGTAAAGAAATCCCCGCCGCGCCCGATCGCGCGCCGGCGCTCATAATAGCCCAGCCCCGGCGCGTAGAGCGCCAGTTCCATGAAGCGGGCGAAGGGCATCGGGCCGCGGCGCCGGATTTCCTTCCGCATTCGCTCCGCCAGCCCGCCGCTTGCTTCTTCTTCCGTTTTCATTTGTATGATCGGCCTCACGAAGTTAAAACAGGAACAGATCGAGAAACATGAAAAACTGCGCATTGCTCTTTGCGGCTGCCTTTCTGGCGTCCTTCCTGGCCCCCGTCCATGGCGCGACCGGCGAACCCGCCAATGAACCGGCCATTGCGCGCGCTTCCTTCCTGCCGGATCAACTGTGGCCCTCTGTCGGAGGCGGCAGCCATATAAATTGCCACGGCGGTGGCATGCTGCGAGACGGAGACACTTGGTATTGGTTTGGTGAAAAACGCGGCCGGCGGCCTTCGTCGCAGGGAGTCAGCGTCTATTCCTCGAAGGACCTCTACAATTGGCAGGACCTCGGCATGGCGCTCGCGCCTTCGAGCGACACGAATTCGGACATCACTTCCGGATGTGTGATGGAACGTCCCAAAGCGCTCCATAACGCCAAGACCGGACATTACGTGATGTGGTTCCATCTCGAATTGCGCGGGCGCGGTTACAACGCGGCCCGGGCCGCCGTCGCCGTCAGCGATCAAGTGACCGGCCCTTACCGATTCGTGAAAAGTTTCCGCCCCAATGGCAACATGTCGCGCGACATGGACCTTTTTCAGGACGATGACGGGCGGGCCTACCACATTTATTCCGCGCGAGACAACTACGACATGCGCATCTGCCAGTTGAGCGAAGACTATCTTTCACCCACGGCCAACGACGTGCTGGTGGCGCAAGATCATCGGGAAGCTCCGGCGATGTTCAAGCACCAAGGCACCTACTATCTCATCACCAGCGCCTGCACCGGCTGGCGCCCCAACGCGGCCAATTACTACACCGCCTCGCGCGTCCTCGGCCCCTGGACGGCGCACGACAATCCGTGCCTTGGCACGAACGCAGCGACGACCTTTCGCGGGCAATCCTCGTTTGTGCTGCCGCTGCCCGGCCAGCCGGACGCCTTCATTTTCATGGCCGACCGGTGGATGCCCTCCGATCTCGCCCTCAGCCGTTACATCTGGCTCCCGATCCAATTTAAAGGAACCGAGATCGAGATCGCCTGGCGGGATGAGTGGAAATTAAATCTCTTCGCAACTTTGGGCATGGCGCGTTAAATCGTCACAAGTTCCGAGGCGGCTTCTTCATTTTCCTGGGCTGCCTCCCGCCGGATGGCTTCTTCGGCGGCCTCGATCCAAAGTTGGATGGCTTCACGGATGTTGCTTAAGGCTTCTTCCCGAGTTTTGCCCTGGCTCCAACAGCCCGGCAGCGCGGGGCAGCCAATGGCAAAACCTTCATCCGATTTTATCAGCAGAACTCATGTCATACGCCGCCTTCACTGGCGCTAATCTAAAGTGCATCTGCCTGCAACGGCTGCACTGCTGTCAAATCGAGAATTAAGATTCGGAGACAAGCCCAGCCTTGCGGCGCAGGCCGAACGCCGGGCACACGATGGCCGCCGCGACCATCGCCAACGCCCAGCACGCCAGCCATAAAATCCCGGGCGCGGCGCCGAAAAGCCGAAGGCCGAGTTGCGGCGCGAAAATCAAGGCCGCCGACCACGTCAACGAATACGCCCCCATGTAACGCCCGCGCAAATGCGGCGGCGCCAAATCCGCTATGTACGCGGCCGTCACCGGCATTGCAGCCATTTCTCCGATGGTCAGAATAATCACGCACGCGGCCAGGCCGCTCATCTGATGCGCGAAAGCGTTTAGCGAGAATCCGGCTCCGACCAGCAAGTGGCCCGCCGCCATCATGAAACGCGCGGGGAAGCGGCGGGTCAGCGAGGTCATCGGCAACTCGCATATGACGATCAGCACGCCGTTGAGCGAGAGAATCAGCCCGTAGGTCGAAGGCGGGAAGCCCAGCCGCGTCACGTGCAGGCTGAAGGTGGAACTGATCTGCAAAAACACCAGCGCGATCGCAAACGAGGCCAGCAAAACGCGCCGAAGATTTTGATCCCCGGCCAGCGTTTTAAAATCGCGGCCCCAACTGCCTTCATCGCGCCGGGATGGCAGCGCGCGAGGCAAGGCCGCGAGCGCGATCAACCCAAACAGCACGGAGGTCGCCGCGTCTCCGGCGAACAGCCAGAAGTAGCCGCGCGTGGCGAGGAAGCCCGCCATGGCCGGCCCGAAGGCGAAGCCGGCGTTGAACGCAAGGCGGTAGGCGGCGTAGGCGGTCACGCGCAGTTCCGACGGCACCAAGTCCGCCAGGAGCGCGCTGCTGGCCGGGCGGTACATTTCGCCGGTCAAAGCCGCCAGCCAGGTCGATGCGATGATGGCCGGAAGGCTTCGCGATTGCGACAGAAGCACCATCGCCGCCGCGACCGAGAACATCGAAAGCGCGATGGTTTTGCGGCGCCCGATCTTGTCCGCCAGATGCCCGCCCATGACCGCCGCCATGAGGCTGCCGATGCCGTAAGCGCTGATGGCCATCCCGGCGGCGCCCAGTGAGAACCCGCGCTGCGTCAAGTAGAGTGTCAAAAACGGCATGACGAACGTGCCGAACTTGTTCAGGAAGGTGCCGAGAAACAAGACCCAAGCCGGGCGCGGCAGCGCCCGCAATCGGGACATCAAGCTGGAATCTTTTGTGATCATGGAAAAAAAAGAGCCTGCGGCCTTTCGGCGAGCAGGCTGGAAAATCTTTATATTGGGCGCGGTCTAGTTCGATTCCTCCTGCTGGCCGGGATGCGGCGTCATGGTGGAGCGCCAATAGAGACGGGAGAAGCGCTTAACCGTCCGCGGGGACCAGTTCGCGTATTCGCCAAAATGAATTGTGCCCGTCTTTCGCATGTGCCGGGGAACCATGCCAGCACGCCCGGCGCGTGTCAAGATCGATATTGCGGCTTTTCAACGGGCGCGTTTTTGCTAGGGTGGATTTCATGCGGATGTTTTGTTTGGCCTCGATTTTGGCGGGCCTGGTTTGCACAGCCAGGGCCGCCAAAATCAATTTCGATTTCGGCAAGGATTCCGCGGGCCGGATGCCGCCCGGCTTCGCCAGTCTCGTGAACGGCGCGGGGCAGCCGGGGAACTGGAAGGTGGTGGAAGAACTTGTCCCGCCCACCCTGGCGCCGATTTCGCCGCAGGCCAAAGCCACCGTCACCACGCATTCCGTGCTCGCGGCCAGTTCTGATGACACCCGGCCGGACCATTATTCGCTGCTGCTGTTTACCAATGAGGTTTTTTCGGATTTCGTTTTCACGACGCGCTTCAAGATTTCCGGCGGCGTTGATCCGATGGCCGGAGTGGTCTTGCGCGCGCGGGACGCGGACAATTTCTACGTGGTGCGCGCCAGCACGGCGGGCAATTTGCTTTGGCATCGGGTTGTCGGCGGCCGAACATATGACACGCTCGGCATCGGTGTGAAGACGCCAATTCCCAGGGATGCCTGGCAGGAATTGCGCGTCGAATGCACCGGCAGCGGGACTCGATGCTTTTTGGATGGCAAACTGGTTATCCCACCCGCCAGGCCCGGCGCGCCGACCAATGGGCTGGTAATCAACGACACCACGTTCATGTCGGGGCGGATTGGATTCTGGTGCAAGGCGGACACCCAATGTTCGTTCGTCGATGCAAGAGTCGAATACACACCCAAGGTAGCTTTTGCCGAAGTCGTGGCGGCGGAAATCAAGAGGAAGTATCCGCGGCTGCTCGGCCTGAAAATTTACGCCGCGAAATCAGCAGGCATGCCGGTTCTCGTGAGCGACCTCAACGGCAAGGGCATCGGCACGCCCGGCACCCAATATGAGCAGGACGTCATCGAGCGCGGCCTGGTTTATTATCTCAAGGACCACGGCGACGTGGAAGTCACGATGCCCCTGCGCGATCGCAATGGCGAAGTATCGGCGGCGCTCAAGACGCGAATGAAGGCGTTTCCCGGAGAAAGCAAAGAGGCGGCGCTGGCACGGGCGACGATTATCAGGAAGGCCGTGGAGCAGCGCATGGCCAGCCTGCGCGACAGCACGGAATAAACATCAGGGGCGGCCCGCCTGGCTGGCCCGGATTTTTTCCAGGATCATCGCGCTCGTTTGCTCCGGCGTCAGGTTGGAATTATTTATGACTACAGCGCCGAGCGCGATCATCAGCGGAGCCTCGGCCCGCTGGCTGTCGCGCTGGTCGCGGGCGGCCAGGTTTTCCTGCACGCCTTCCGCCGCGCGGCGCTTGGCGCGCTCCGAAAGGCTGGCGTCCAGGTAAAACTTAAAGTTGGTTTCGGGAAAAATATTAGTGCCGATGTCCCGGCCTTCCATGACCAAGTTGCCGAAGCGCAGGCACTCGCGCTGTTTCTCTTTCATCCAGCGCCGCACTTGCGGCACGGCGGCCACTTGCGAGACGGCCTCGGTCACCGGGACGGTGCGGACTTCCTTTTCCGGAAAATAGCCATCCACCAGCATGCGCACTTTTTGTTCGGCGCATTGCAGCGCAGCGGGCCAGCGGCGGCACAGCGCGGCCACGGCTTTGGCATCGTGGACATCGACTTTCTTTTGCAGGCAATACCAGGCCAGCGTGCGGTACATCGCGCCGGTATCGACGTAGATGTAACCCAGCGCCTGCGCTACCAGCCGCGCGTTGGTGCTCTTGCCGCTGGCACTGGTGCCGTCAATGGCGATGACTGTGTTCGTCGCGTTCAAATGGCTCCTTATTCCGCGAACAATTCCGCCTCCGCCAGCGGGCTGGCCGCGCGCGCATCCAGGATGGCCGCGCCGAGCCCGGCGGGCGGGCGGCCCGCAAGTTTCTGGAAAAAATTGGGAAACGTTTTCTTCACGCAGGAAGGATTCTTGATGCAAATGCCCCCAATTTTCAATCCAAGGATGGCAAAGCACATCGCCATGCGATGGTCATTATAGGTCTCGATTTGCGCTCCATGCAATCCGCCAGCCGCGGGGAAAACGGTCAAATCGTTTTCCTCTTCCACCACTTTGGCCCCGCATTTGGCCAGCTCATTTTTCAATGCCGCGACACGCTCGCACTCCTGCGCGCGCAGACGCTCCAAATCCCGGAATCGAGCGGGCTTGTCCCCAAAGGGCGCCAGCACGATGGCAGTCATGATGCTGTCGCCCAAATCGCGGCGGCGCGACACCTCGGCCGGCAGCGGCAAAAAGCGGGGAAACGCCGCGTCAATTTGCCAGTCCGATTTCGGGAACGCAGCCACGCTGATTGCCGCGCCCGGGCGCATCAGCCAGCCGGCCCCGCAAAAGTAACTGGCGCTGGAGGCATCGGCCTCGATTTGAAATTCCCCGCCAGCGCTGGGAAAAGCCGCGACCAATTGCCGCGTCATGGCGACATACGGAGCCTCTTCCTCCGATTGCCCGCTGCATTCCACTGTCCAGCCGCCGGCGCCGGCGCACAACAACAGCGCAGAAGCGAACTGCGAACTTTCGGAAATATCGACTTGGCAGCGGCCCGGCCGCGGTCCGCCGCCGTGAATCTCCAGAGGCAGCCGGCCATTGGCAGAATCGACGCGATAACCCAGTTCCCTCAATGCCGCCACCAGCGCCGCCTGCGGGCGTTCGCGCATGCGCTCAACGCCGCGCAGCCGATAAACGCCGCGCCCAAGGCAAACCAGCGCGGCCAGAAATCGCGCCGCCGTGCCCGCGTTGCCCACAAACAAATCCAGCGGCTGCTCTGCTGTGCCGCCGTTGGCAATGCGTCCGCCCTGGCCGCGAATGCGAATCGTGCGATTGCAGAATTCCCACTCGTCCAGTTCCACCGCGATTTCAAAGCCAAGCTGCCGCAGCGCGCCGGTCATGATTTGCGTATCCTCGCTCCAGAGCGCGCCGCGCAGAACAGACTCGCCCTCCGCCAGCGCCGCCAGCGCCAGCGCACGGTTGGTGATGCTCTTCGAGCCGGGCACGGTGACCGTCGCGGAAACAGGCGCATCCAATGGCAGGATTTCAATGACGCCGGGCAGTGGCATGGGAGAGGCGGCGGGCCGGGTCATTCCGGCGACGAAGCGGCTGAGTGATCCCGCCAATGGTCGCGGCGCTGCTTGGCCTTGGCGAAAAACTCCTCGACGGCGGTGACATCCTGGCGTTCGAGCGCCAATCGAAATTCCTGCAAATCCTCGATGAACACGCCGAGCACACGGCTCAGGTTTTGGCGGTTGGCCATTGCGATGTCGCGCCACATCTCCGTCGAACTGGCGGCAATGCGCGTGGTGTCGCGGAAGCCGTTGGCGCACACGAGCGCCTGCTCCTTGGGATGAACGGGGCTGAGAACATAATTGGCCAATTCCGCCGCCACCACGTGCGGCAAATGGCTCGAGCGGCTGACCAGGTCGTCGTGCGCTTCGGGGGTGAGGCGAATGGGAGCGCCGCCCAGCGCCTTCCAGAAATTTTCCACTTTGACGACGGCTTCGGACGAAGCGTCGCGACCCGGCGTGACGAGGCAAACGGCGCCCTCGAACAAATCCTCCCGCGCGGCGCCGATGCCGGATTTCTCCGAGCCGGCCATCGGATGGCTGCCGACGAATTGCGCCTTGGCCTGGCGCGCCAGCGGTTCCAATTCCCGCACGACGGAGCCTTTGACACTTCCGACATCGGTCACAATGGCGCCGCTTTGCAGAAAGGGCCTCAGGCTGGAAGCCAGCCCGGCCATTTGCGAGAGCGGGGTGCAAAGAATGACCAATTCCGCCCCCTGCACGGCGCGCTTGAGGTCCTGCGTGACGACATCGCCGATGCCCAGCCGCTTGCATTCCTCCACGGCCGATTCGCGGCGGACATACGCCAGGACTTTGGCGGCCAATTGCCGGCGCTTGATGGCCAAAGCCAGCGAACCGCCGAGCAGTCCCATTCCAATGATGCTAATGCTATTCCAGCGCATGTTGAACGAGCCAAGGCTAACGATTTCGCGCCGCAAGTCGAAAAGAATCTTTCCCCCGCGCCCGGCAGTTGCTTCCGCGCGGCTCATGCGATAGTTTTCGATTGTGTTTGATACATCCAATTTACGATTGATGGCCGCTTCGATGAAGCGGGCTGGTTTTGCCGCGGCCGCTTTGGGCGCGATTATGCTCGCGGCCGTTCCGCTGGACTCGCGGGCGCAAGCCCAGCCATCGGCGCCGGACCAGGCCCATGCCATGGCGGATGTGGGTTATCATTTTGGCAATCTTTGGTTTGCCGCGCGGAGCCAAAACTGGCCGCTGGCGGAATATTATCTGGACACAACCCAGGCCCATCTCCGGTGGGCCGTGGCGATTCAGCCTTCGCGCACCGTCAAATCGGGAGTGCAAGTGGATTTGAACGGCATCCTCGAAGCTGTCACCAATACGATGCTCAAAGCGGTGGGCCAAGCCATCGAGAGCAAGGACACCGCGGCCTTCGAAAACGCCTACCGCCAGACGATGGCCGGCTGCTACGCGTGCCATTCCGCCTGCGAAAAGCCATTCCTTCGCGTGCAAATTCCCGAAGCGCCGGCCGGGACGATTATCAGTTTCGCGCTGCCGGCAGAAAGCGGCGCCACGGATGAAGCAAGCCGGGGGAAGGTTTTTTTCCAGCAGAATTGCGCGCTGTGCCACGCGGCCGGATTGGGGCCGCGCAATACGGCCATCGGAGGCCAGGGGCCAAGCCTGGCGGGCGTCGTCGGACGGCGCGCCGGCGCTTCTCCAAATTTCAGCTATTCCAAAGCCCTGGCTGCGTCGGGCTTGGTCTGGAATGCCACCACGCTGGACCAGTTTCTGGCCAACCCGATCAAGGACGTGCCGGGCACGACGATGATTGTTTCCGTGCCTGATGAAGCAAACCGCCACCTGCTCATTGATTATTTGACGACCCTGCCCGCGCCCGCTGCCGGTTCGCAAGCCGCGCCGGAGACTTCCGCGCCGGCCACCGATCCGGGCGATTGGCGCCATGCCTCTCCGGGGACCGCACATCGCGTTGACTTAGCCGCGCTGCCTGCGCCGTTCAGCACGTCGTCAGCCGGAAATGGCCCGCACGTGGTTCCGCGCTCGGCGGACGCCCAATTGTCAGTCCCGCCTAATTTCACGGTGCGCCAGTTTGCCTCCGGCCTGGCTGGCCCGCGCCTGATGCGGACGGCGCCCAACGGCGACATCTTCATCGCCGAGACGGGCGAGCGGCGCATCCGCGTGATGCGCACCGTCGATGGAGCGGACGCGCCTTCGGAAAACCAAATCTTCGCGGAGGAACTCGACAGGCCCTTTGGCATCGCCTTTTATCCGGCGGGCGATGACCCGCAATGGATGTATGTGGCGAACATCAACTCCGTTGTCCGCCTGCCCTACCACAGCGGCGATCTGAAGGCGCGCGGCGCGGCAGAGGTTGTCGTGCCGCGCATGACTCGCACGACGGGCGGGCATTCGACACGCGACGTCGCCTTCTCCAAGGACGGCAAGCGGATGTTTATCTCCGACGGCTCCGGTTCGAACATCGCCGAGGAAATGGCAAAGAAGAACGCGGAGGAAATTCGCGAGTGGGAGGCCGCGCAGGGTTTCGGCGCGGCGTGGGGGCCGGAGAGCAATCGCGCCAATATTCTGGTGACTGACCCGGAGGGCCGCGAACCTTTGCGCCGGTTCGCCACGGGCATTCGCAACGGAGTCGGGATGGCCGTCAACCAGGAGACGGGAGACCTGTGGGTTTCGACCAATGAACGCGACGGCTTGGGCGACGACCTGGTGCCGGACTACATCACTCGTGTCAAAGAAGGCGCCTGCTACGGCTGGCCCTGGTATTATATGGGCAACCATGAAGACCCCCGCCACGCGGGCGAACGGCCCGACCTTGCCGGAAAGGCCACCGTCCCCGATGTGCCGGTGCAATCCCATTCCGCGTCGCTGGAGATGACGTTTTACACGGCCTCGTCAGGTGTGTCGGCGTTTCCAGCCGAGTATCGCGGCGATATTTTTGCCTGCTTCCACGGCTCTTGGAACCGGAACAATCGCACGGGTTACAAAGTCGTGCGCGTGCGCTGCCATGATGGCGTGGCCACGGGCGAATACGACGACTTCCTGACCGGATTCGTTGTCGATAACAAAGATGTGTGGGGCCGGCCGGTCGGCGTGACGGTGGCGCATGACGGCGCCCTGCTCGTGACCGAGGATGGCAACAGCACGCTCTGGCGGATTTCCTACGCAGCCGCCAAATGATCGGGACGCGGGCCAGCGCCATTCATTTTTCCCTTTTGCCGGAAGGCGTTTGACCTTAGTTTCAGGTGGATGGCTAAACCTGTTTTAGGGCGCGGTCTCAGCGCGCTGCTTGGTGCAACCGGTTCGCCGGTTCGCGCCGAGAATGCGCCGCAGCCGGCGCCGCCCGCCGCCAGCGAGGGCGGCGAACAGGTGCGGCGAGTGCCGGTCGCGCGCGTGCGCCCCTGCCCGTTGCAGCCGCGCAAGGATTTTTCCCAGGAATCTCTTCAGGAACTCGCGGATTCGATCAAGGAACAGGGCATCGTCCAGCCGCTGATCGTGCGGCCCAAGGGCGACGGCTTTGAAATCATCGCGGGCGAACGGCGCTGGCGGGCCGCGCAATTGGCGGGGCTGTCCGAAGTGCCGGTCATCGCGCGGCAGGCCGATGATCGCGCCGTGCTGGAGATGGCGCTGATCGAGAACCTGCAACGGGAGAATCTCAACGCCATCGAAGAGGCGCAGGGTTACGCGCAATTGATCGGGCAGTTTCAGTTGACTCAAGAGCAGGCGGCGCTCAAGGTCGGCAAGAGCCGCGCGGTGGTGGCCAACTCGCTGCGCCTTTTGAAATTGCCGCCTCCTGTGCAGGCTTTCGTGCGCGAGGGCCGGCTTTCGGTGGGGCACGCCAAAGTGATTTTGGGCCTGGCCTTGCCGCAGGAACAGGAACTGGCGGCGGACCGCATTCTGAAAAAGTCCCTCAACGTCCGCCAGACGGAGGAGTTGATCGGCGCGCTGCAAAAAACGGCCGACGTGAAAAATGGCAGGGACGCCCGCCCAGCCGCGCCGCTGCCGGATGCGCATCTGGCGGCGGTGCGGAACAAAATCCAGGAACGCTTTGGCACCAAGGCGTCGGTCCGCTACCATCGCGGCCAGGGCGCCATCGAAATCAAGTTCTTCAGCGACGGCGACCTCGAAAGGATTTTGAAAGTGGCTGGAATCGAAATGGATTGACGGCGTTCGCGGAGGAGGATTGTCACATATAACATGAATATACAAGAAGTCCGCGCCCAGTGCGCGAAAACATTGCTGGCCCGCCAGGACCGGGCGCCGCGCCTGAGCGCGTTTATCGGCCTGGACGGATTCGTCGATGAAATCCTGCACGTAGTGGACAAGCGGGAAAACGCGGAAACTTACACGCGCCTGCCGACCATCGCGCAATTGGCCGCGCGCCTGGCCGCCGCCGCTGGCAAGAGCACCAATCTCGAACTCGTCAATAAGATTACCAAGCTGGGCGGCAACGGCCCGATCATGGCTAATGCCCTGGCCAGTTTCGGCATCAAGGTCACCTACCTGGGCGTGCTCGGCTACCCCGCCCTGCACCCGATTTTCCAGGATTTCGCCAAGCGCGCCGAGGTGCATAGCATCGGCCAGCCGGGCACGACCGACGCGCTGGAATTCGATGACGGCAAAGTCATGATCGGCCAGCATTCCTCGCTCAAGGAAGTTAACTGGGAGAACATCCAGGCCCGCTTCGGGCGCGACAAATTTGCCAAAAAGTTCAGCTCGGCCGATTTGGCGGGCTTTGTCAACTGGACCATGCTCCCTTACATGAGCGATCTCTGGGAATCGATTCTGCGCGAGATTTGCCCGTCCATGCGGGGAGCGCGGCGGATTATTTTCTTTGACTTGGCGGACCCGGAGAAACGCACGCGCGAGGACATTTTGCGCGCGCTCGAATTGATCGGGCGTTTTCAGGATTACTTCGATGTCATCCTGGGCTTGAACGAAAAAGAGGCGCACGAAATCGGCGATGTGTTCGGATTCAAGCCCGCGAACGGCACGCCGGAGGCGCTGGTGGATTTCAGTTTGCAGCTCGCCAAGAATCTGAAGGCGGGCACGCTCGTCGTCCATCCCACCTCCTACGCGCTGGCCATCACCCATGGCTCGGCGGCGATAATGCAGGGGCCGTTCACTCCGAAGCCGCTCATCACGACTGGCGCGGGCGACCATTTCAATTCCGGCTTTTGCCTGGGGCGCCTGCTGGGGCTGGACGACGCCATGAGCTTGCTGACCGGCGTGACGACCAGCGGTTATTACGTGCGCACGGCCCAAAGCCCTTCCATCGCGCAAGTCGCGGAGATGATGCAAGTGCGCGATGACGCCGCATGATTCTGGAAATTGTCAAATACGGCCATCCGGCCTTGCGGCAGAAAGGGGCGCGCGTGGAAAAAATCACGCCCGAAATCCAGAAGCTCGCCGCCGACATGTTTGAGACCATGTACGCCTTCAAAGGCGTCGGCCTGGCCGCGCAACAAGTGGGGCAGGCGTTGCAGTTGACGGTGCTGGACGTGCGCGGCGCGACCGAGCGACCCTCGACCTTGGAACTGGGCGGCAAGGAAGCGGACGTCCTGGCCTACATGCCGCTGGCGCTGATCAATCCGGAAGTCACCGGGACCGGCGACCTCGTGGCTGGCTCTGAAGGATGCCTGAGCTTCCCGGAAATTTACGCCGAAATCAAAAGGCCGCCCATGGCCGAAGTCCGCGCCACCAACCTGAAGGGCGAGGAAATCTCTTTCCGCTGCGGCGGTTTGCTGTCGCGGGCCGTTCAACATGAACTGGATCATCTGAACGGGATTTTATTTATTGACCGCATGGCGCGCGCCGAGAAGGACGAATTGAGGGAGGAATTGGACGATCTTCAGGCCGCGACCAAAGCCGCGCTCAAGAAGAAAAAGTGAGGCGCGGCACTTCTCCTTTGGCCTGGCTCTGGCCCGGCCTCGTTCTCCTCGCGGGCATCGCGGCGGCGGAACCCCGCTCATGGCTCGATTACCAGGCCATCATGTGGGTCGGCGATTCAGCCGGCCGCCAGCCGGAAAAATTCCCCATCTTCCTGCAACGCCTGCGCGACATGGGCGTCAACACGGCGCTCGTTTATGGCGATGGCGACCCGGCGCCGCTTTGGAAAAATCATTTTCCCTACTACGTCGAGAACATGGTCAACCGCGGGCTGTGCCTCAAATGGAATTCGTCGGTGACCAATTGGGACAAGTTCGTGACTGATTGGAGCAAGGCCGGGCGGCCCGCCTCGGCGCTCGCGCGCGACTATTGCCTGGACGACCCGAAGTGGCGGCAGCAGGCGCGCGAGGAAGTCGAGCGCATCGCGGCCCGCCACGCGCCGCATAAGCCGCTCGCTTTCAATCTGCGCGACGAACTGTCAACGACGTTTTCGGCGAATCCATTTGACTACGATTTCAGCCCCATCGAGCTGGCCGCTTTTCGCCTCTGGCTCCAAACGCAATACAAGGATTTGGCCGCGCTCAACGCTGAATGGGACACCAGCTTTGCGAACTGGGACGACGTGAAGCCGTTCACGACCGATCAAATCAAAGCGCGCATGACTGGCCAGCCTCCCGCTGCGAAGCCGGACTGGCAGGCCCTGGAGTCGCTCAAATTTGACCCGGACGCCGCGCGGGAAAATCCGGCCCGCTGGAACTTTTCGCCCTGGGCCGATTTCCGCTCTTGCATGGATGGCTCGCTTGCGAACGCGCTGGATGATTTGCGGCAGGCGGCTCATCGCGCGGACCCGCAAACGCCGGTGGGCATCGAGGGCACGCAAATGCCGTCCGCGTTCGGCGGGTATGATTTGTGGAAATTGTCCCGCGTCTTGGATTGGGTCGAGCCATACGACATTGGCAACGCGCGGCAAATCCTCGGCTCGTTCATGCCGGGGCGCCCGATTCTCACGACGGTCTTTGAACACGACACGAACCGCGCGCGCCGCCGCCTCTGGCATTTGCTGCTGGAAGGCGACCGCGGCTGCATCGTTTGGTGGAGCGAGGATTGCATCAATTTCCACAGCGCCGATGACGCGCTCACCGCAAAGGCCAAAGCGCTCGCTCCCGTCCTGCGCGAAATGACCTCGCCCCTGGCGCGGCTGTTCCTCCGCGCGAAGCCTGAGCGCGATCAGATTTTTATACGCTACTCGCAGCCGAGCACGCAGGCCGATTGGCTGATCGAATCGGCTGCCGATGGCTCGACCTGGCCGCGGCGCTTTTCCAGTTTTGAAGCCTCGCATAATCACGCCGCCGCCGCGCGCGATGGCTGGCTGAAGGCGCTGGAGGATTTGGGGTTCAGCCCGCAATTCATTTCCTCCGAGCAGATTGAAGCCGGGCAGCTTCGCTCGAACCGCAACGCCGCCGTCGTTCTTTCATCCGCTTACGCGATGTCCGGCACAGAGGCAGAGCAGTTGAACCTGCGCGGGCGGGGAAATCTGTTCTTTGACAGCGAGCCGGGAACCTTCGACGCCCACGGCAAATTGCGCGGCGCGCCTCCGCGGATTTTTGGCCCGCATTACGACGGCGATCCGGCGCTCTACCTCTCGCAACGCCTCAGCGCGAATCCCCCGCCCGCCGCGAACACACTGGCCGGATGGCTCGCCATGCGCTTGATCCCGGCGCAGTTCGAGCTGAGGCCGGAAGATCACGTGCGCGTGCGGCGCTTCCAATCGCGCGGCGCAAGGCTGATGGCGTTTGAGCGCAACGTGGAGTACGCCATGAGCGAATCGCTGGAGCAAGCCGGCGGCAACGAAGCGCTGGAAAAGCCTGTCAAGTTGAACGTTGTGCTGGGTTCGCCGGCTCACATTTACGACCTGAACGCCCAAACTTATCTGGGCCGCGCCGGCCATATTCAATTCACAGTGGACCCGTGGCGCCCCTCGCTCTTCGCCCTCACCGAGGAAAAGCTCCCCGCCGGTTCTATTATTGACTCTTTAACAGAATCCCGGTAGAGCGAGGCCGGGCCGGAGTGTCTGCTATTTTTGGCCTGGCTTGGTGTCTTTTGCGTCTTTGTCCGCTTGGCCGGGCTTGGCGGTGTCGCCTTTGGCTTCGGGGGCTTGTTTGGCGCCTTTCAAAATGTCCTCGGCGGGGAGCAGAATGGCCGTCATGTTCTCACGCATGTTGCGCCCGCCGCTGTCGCCGCCGCTGACCGCGCGCATGACGAATATTCCAATGACGTTTCCGTTCAGGGAGAAAACGGGCGAGCCAAGCGTGGCCGATGTCCCGCTGCCTTCGGGAATGTAAAATGTGCGGGGCTTCTGAATCACGGCCTCGATGCGCTCGATGGACGCGGAGTAGGCGCGGCCGGCCGCGCGGGTCAGGCGGTTCAACGCGATGACCGGCTCCAGCACTTCCGCCGGGGAGGATTTGCTCAAATCGACCGCGGCCATGGGCGCGGCCGGCCTGGCCTTGGGCCGGATGAAAGCCAGGTCGAGGTCTTTGTCCCGCAGAACGATTTCGGCCGGGGCCTCCGCGCCATCGTCAAGCAGAATTTTGATGTCGTCGATCTGCGTTTCGAGTTTGTTGTATTCATCCGACATGCGCCGGTACAGCTCGGCCGGGTCCACCGCCGACAGCGCCAGCACGGTCAGGCCCGATGGATCAATCACGGTCCCGGTCACGTCCTGCTTGGTCTCGGTTGGCGACGCGCGGCCGCCGGTAAGTTTGAGGACGACTTCCACGGTCACGACCGCGCGATGGTTATTGTTGAAAATGGCGCGGCCCTTGTCGGACAGTTCATCCGCATGGCAGGCGGCGGCCAGCAGCGCCAGGGCGGCGGCGATAAGAGAGATTCTTTTGTTCATAGATTTGTCAAATAAACTTAGATCTTCCAGTTTGGCTCAAATTCCAGGAAGGCGCTGTGGATGCCGCGCATGACTTTCATGACGACGGCCGGCCTTTTGGCCGAGGCGATCTTGTCCATGGCCTGGCGCAGCGCATCGACGTTGCCAACGGGCTGGCCGTCCACTTCCACCACCAGGTCGCCGACGTAAAGGTTGGCCAGCTCGGCCCAACTGCCGGGCTTGACCTCTTCGATCAGCGCGCCCTGCTGGTTTTTGTCCCATTGCTCCTCAGCGGAATCGAAAAACGAAACGTTGCGGGCCGTGAACTCGAATTCATCATTGCGATACTTCTTCATTTCCCGGCGCAGGCGGGGCGAGCGCATCAATTCGACGGAAATCTTCATGGGCTTGAGATCGCGCAGGACCGAAAGCTCGACTGTTTTGCCAACATCGTACTGGCGAATCAAGCTCTCCAATTCGTCCTCGTGCTCCTGGCCGGAAGCGGTCAGGTTTTCTCCATCCACGGCGGTGATAAAATCGCCCGGCTTCAAACCCGCCTTGTCGGCTGTGCTATCGGTGTAAACCCGTGTCAAATAAAATCCCCGCAAGCTGGGCCGGCCAAGTTGCCTGGCGATTTCGCGGCTGATGACGCGCGTTTCCACCGGCAGCCAGGCTTTGGTCACTTCGAGGCCGGGGTCCTTTTCCTCCTCGATGCCCACCCGCACGACCGCCAGATACCGGGCCGCCTGCCGCTCGAAGGTCGCGATGACCGGCACGGCCTCCGTTTGGCCCTCCGAGAGTTTGGCGGTTTGCGAGGCCAAGTCTTCGATCGACTTGACAGGATGGCCATTGATTTCGACCAGAACATCGCCGCGTTCGAGCGAGGGCTTGGCTTCCCCGGCAGGCCCGCCGGGGCGGACGGAGGTGACCAGGACGCCATCCTGATTGGTGCGTTTCATCTCCCTGGCCAGCAGGAAGGAGAAGTCGCGCGCGGTGACGCCCCACTGCTTGAATTCGCGCTGTTTGGGGAAAATTTCGCCGCGCTCAACTGGTGTCAACGAAACTTTAATCTCCTTGCCGTCCCGCTTGAGGACGGCGGGCGCGGGTTGGCCCAGGGGCAGGTTGCTCGCGAGCGCCATGAAATCGGGCATCTGCTCGTCAAATTTTACGTTGACCGGCTTGCCCGCCAGGCTCAACAGCAAATCGCCCGCCTTCAAGCCGGCCTTGGCTGCCGGCGAATCTTCCCATACGCCGGCGATCAAAAGCCCTTTTTCGTCGTGCATTTCCTTGAAGAGCGGCTGCGGATCGAGGCCGAGCCAGCTTCGCTCGATTTTTCCATGGGCCATCAATTGCTGGGCGACCGCCTTGGCCAAGTTGCCGGGAATGGCGCCGGACAAGCCGTAGCTGATCTCGTTGATGCCCACGATTTCGCCGCGCAGATTGACCAGCGGCCCGCCGGAATTTCCGCCGTAAATAGCCGCATCGTGGCCGATCCAGCGCACCAGCGCGCCGACGTCCTCGCCGTCCAATTGAAACCGGCTGCCTTCGCCCCAGAACCGGGGCAGGACCATTTCCGTATTGCTGATGATGCCCAGGGTCACGGATTGCGAGAGAGCCATCGGGCTGCCCATGGCCAGAACGGAATCGCCAACTTGCATGGCGGCTGAATCCCCGAAGCTGGCCGGGTCGAAAACGCGCGGTGTTTCGGGCTTGAGTTTTAGCACGGAAATATCCGTGAGCGGGTCGGTGCCGATCAATTCGGCCTCGATTTCCTCGCGGTTCCACAGCGTGCAGAACATGCGGGCGGCATGGCCGGCCACGTGATGATTGGTGACGAGGCAGCCATCCTTGGTGATGATGACGCCGCTGCCGACGGCTTGCATTTTGACTTCGCGGCCGTCGCGGTAATCGGTCGAGACGACACGGATGCGGACCAGGGCGCGGCGGACTTTGTCGTTGGCGGCCTCGATTTGCGCGCGCATGGCCGAAGGCGGAGGGGCCTTGGCGCCGCGGCTTGTGGCGGCGGGCATCAGCACGACGAGGCCCGCCACCATAACCCGGGCGAACCCGTGGGACAAACGGCTAAAGAGCATGGCGATGTTATACCGCTAATTCTTCATCCTTCAATGGAATAATGGGCGCGCCGGACGTGTCAATAAAACGATAGCCTTTGCAAAGGCTCAATTTTTTCGCAAACAACCATGATTAGCCGCATTCAACCGTATTTAGCCGTATTGGCGGGCGGAATGGACGCGGTTGGACATAGCGACCGCGATTCCGCGAAAGGAATTAGCCGCGCAAAGGGTCGAGAAGCACAAAGATCGAAATGAGCGCGGCTTGCGACGTTTGCCTGGCCCGATGCGGATTTTTGTTGAAAACAGCTTGTGCCGCCTTGTTTCGGCTTGTTTTGCTTGTGCCCTGACTGGGGAAAGCGGTGCCGCGCCCTCTTCAGGCTGAGAAAAGCGGGCCTTGCAGCACGCGCTCGTCCCGCCAGTCGGAGACGCGTCTTCAGTTTTTGAACAGTATAGGATGTTCATGCGCGAATTGTGCCATACCGCCAAAAAACAAAAAACCTACTGTAGGTTTTTAGGCGCGATTTTTTGAGAGCGGAACATTGCAGTAGAACTGGTTATGGCAGAACGACTTGCGATTTCAAAATTCATCGAAAAGTGAAAAACGTCTTGCGAAACGTGCGTTTTCTTTGGCCGATATCCCTGTTTTTCCGCAAAAACGTGCGATTTTTAGGACGGCGATTTTACAAATTGTTTATCACAAGGTATTTACGAGTTTTCAACATTGAGCTTTGATGCTTGGAGGTTGGGCAGAAAGCCGGTCAAAAGCCCGATGAGAGGCAGGAAAGCACACACCTCGAAGACGAAGGGGATGCTTGTCAAATCTGCCAGCCACCCCAACACGGCTGAACCCAGCCCGCCCATGCCGAAGGCCAAGCCAAAGAATAATCCGGCGATCAATCCCACTTTGCCCGGCACCAGTTCCTGCGCGTAAACCAATATAGCCGAAAATGCCGAGGAGAGCACCACGCCAATGACGACCGATAGCGCGGCCGTCCAAAATAAATTGGCATGCGGCAGCGTGAGGGTGAACGGGGCCACACCCAAAATGGAAACCCAAATCACATACTTGCGCCCAAAGCGGTCCCCGACCGGCCCGCCAATAAACGTTCCCGCCGCGACGGAAATCAGGAACAGGAAAAGATAAAGTTGCGCGCTTTGAATCGAGAGATGGAATTTGCCGATCAGGTAGAACGTATAATAGCTGCTCATGCTCGAAAGATAAAAAAACTTGGAGAACATGAGCGCGACCAAAATGGCGATGGACCAGCCCACTTTCCTGGCTGGCAGCGCGGCGGCAGCGGCTTGCGCGGCGCGGCGGCGGGGAGGTTTGAGCAGGCGGGTATTTTTCTGGTACCAATGGCCGACGTTCCACAGGACGATAATGGCGGTGACGGCAGCAATGGAAAACCAGAGCAGCCGCGACTGGGCGCGCGGCCCGACGACAATCATGGCCGCCAGCAGCGGCCCGAGCGAACTGCCCAGGTTTCCGCCCACTTGAAAGAGGGCCTGCGCGAATCCGTGCCGGCTGCCCGCTGCCATGTAGGCAAGGCGCGAGGCTTCGGGATGGAAGACCGACGATCCCACGCCCACCAGCGCCACCGAAATCAGCAGCACGGGAAAACTCCAGGCCAGCGAGAGCAGGACCAGGCCGCACAATGTAAAACACATGCCGGCCGCCAACGCGTAGGGTTGCGGCCGCCTGTCCGCGAAGTGCCCGACAATCGGCTGAAGCAGCGAGGCGGTAATCTGAAACGTCAGCGTAATCAGCCCAACCTGGGTGAAACTGATGTGAAACGTTTCTTTGACAACCGGATAAATGGCCGAAATCAACGACTGAATGGTGTCGTTGAGCAGGTGGGAAAAGCTGATGGCCAGCAGCACGGAAATAATGGTCTTTTCCGCCGCGTCTTTAATTTCTGGTGCTATGGCAACCGACTCTGAGTCCGTCCGCATCCGACCACTCTAAGCCAAACCGGCCCCGCGCGCAAAATTAACCGCCAGAACACATTTTCCACTGAGGACGATATCGATCAAACCAGGTTCGGGCATTGGGAGAAAATCTCGCGGACTTCCGCCTCGATCCGCATTTCTGGCCAGTCGGGATGCTGCCGCGCGGGAAGGCAGCTTTGTGGCGCCGCCTGGTCCAGCAAAGGCGATGCGACGCGCACCAGCGCTCGACCGGAGTCATGCGCCGCAGGAGGGCAATCTGTTCCGGGCTGGGTTGTTCATCGGGCAGCGCTCAGCAACGTTGACATCTGGAGGAAGGCTGGCCAAGGGAGTTTTCAAATGACAAAAAAGCGGCCGAGGCTTTTGGCCCCGGCCGCTTGAGAGTTCGCCTAATTCCCGCTATTGAACAATGCGGTAGAAGGTGGCCGTGGCCGAACTGACATTGACCACGAGCGGACTTGGATTGCCGGGCACGTTGGTCCAGTGAATCAGGTCAGCCGATTGTTGAATCGTTCCCGGCCCGCTCCAATTCAGGGTCAGGATCCCGCCCGCCAGCGCGGGTGCGTTGAATTTTGGCTGCGCCACAGGAGCGTAAGCCGATAGGTAGGCGCCGGGAATGGGCTGCAGACTCGAGGCCGGCGTGTTATCGGTCGAGATGCGCCAGGCAACTTTGACGTAGTCGCCGCCGCCGCCTTCCGCGTGCAGCGCCTGGATGAAGTAGGGTGTGCCTCCCGTGAGCGTTATGGGCGAAGAGGTCAACAATCCCGGAGAGGTATTGGTCGGTTCGATAAAACCTGAGCCAGCGGAAGGCTCAAACACGATTTCACTCTGGTTGGCAGGATTGGAGTCCGAGCTTAGATAGAGCGCACCGCCGTCGTCGCTCCACAAGAAGAATGTATAGTCTCCCGAAACCGGCGGCGTGACCCAACCGGAGACGGAGTCGCCGTAATTGTCGCCGAGGGCGCCGAAGGCGGGATTGTTATTGAGATCGCCTCCGGTGGTCTGGTCGGAATCGAAGGACGTGAAGTAAGAGTTCGTTTGGGGCGAGTTCGGGAAGTAGGGATCGCCTTGGAGCACCGCGACTTGGCCGCCATCCGAGTTGCCCAAGTAGTAATAATCCCAACCGACCACTCCTGTGGTGAGCACTGGCGCGCGGAAAGGAACCGTCGTGGCTGGGATGGTGAGGGGCGTCTGCGATTGATCTTTCACGCCACTGACGGTGAGACTGTATTTTTGACCCGGCGTGAGGCCGGCCGTCGTCAAAATGGCCACCCGCCAATCGGAGCCTAATGATGCCGCGGCCAGATCGTTCGGGCCTGATCCGAAGAGGGTCATGCTTTGGATGGCTACGGCCGGGCTGAATACATAATTGGCAGGATTGCCGCCAGTCGCCGTGTCCACGCGCGCGCTGTAAACCACTTTCACCAAGTACGGAGTCGGGCCGCCGCCGGTGTTGGGCGTTCCCAAGGCAGTGACCGACGCAATGACCGGCGGATTGGCGCTGGCCGTGACCAAGACCTTGATCTGCGCCGACTGGGAATTCCCGGTGGGGTTGGTAATGAAGAGCTGATACTCGCCGGAGTCGGTGGGCACAGCATCGGCTATGACCAGGCTGGCGTTGGTAACGTCATTTGGAAAATGCGCGGTGCCATCGGCGTTGGCCGAATCTGACAACGGATTGCCGTTGTAGTACCACTGATAGCTGTTCGGAATTCCCGTGACCGCGGGCGCAATGGTAATGGTACTGCCTTCGGCATTGGTAAATCCAGGCGGCGACGATGCTACGCTCGCCGGCACCCAGCCGTAGCTCCAGTGGTTGGTCACTTGTTCGTAGCTCAACGCATAATTATAGAACGCCACGTCCGCCATCTGCCCATTGAAATAGTCAGCGCCATCGCTTCTGCTGCCGATGTAGAACGGCACAGAGGTGTTGGGAACGAATTGGGTCTGGCCCAACCCTTCGTCGATGAAGTTATCAGTCCCCGCGGGGGCCGGCGGATCAATCTGGTCGTTGCCCAACTGGCCGTTGACATAGAGATACAAGTTGGTGCCGTCCCAAATTCCCGTCAGATACCACCAGGCATCGGTGGGCGGCACGCCGTTGTCCGCCGTCAGCAAACTGTAATTGGCGCTCTCGGCGGTATGGAACTCGTAGCCCGAGCTGTTGCCGCCCATATACCATTCATAACCGCCGCTGCGCGAGGGCCTCGGCATGGAAGAAAACGGGCTATAAAGACGCCCCGTCGTGCCGACGCTGTTATACACGGTCAGTTTGGCCCAGAATTCCATGGAGAATGGCGTGCCGGGGTTAAGGTCCGGGAAATTCGCCGGCGTGACCGCGCGTCCCGATGAGCCATCAAAACCGGCGCCGGCGGCTGGGTCCGCTATGGGGCCGCCCACCGAATGAGTTACTCCCGAAGCGCTGTAGTTCGCGTCGTTAAGCCCGGCGGAATCAACCGCCGTCGAGCCTGAGTCCGCAAGGCGCCAGAAGGCGGTCGGATTGTCGCTCATGATTTTCGACACATAGCCGGCCTGCGGCGCCACGAAAGTCAGGGTGATCGGCTGCGAATTGGTGCCGCCAAAGGCATTGTTGACGGAGACGGCGTAAACGGCCGTGGAAGCCGTAGTTGTATGGGACAGGACCAGCGTTGAAGAAGTTGCCCCAGCGATCGGGACAGAATTGGAGGTCCATTGGAAATTGATGGGCAGCGCGCCGGTCACGCCCACCGAAAGGACTGGCGAACCGCCGGCCAGCAATGTCTTTGAGCTGGATTGGCTTACGATGACAGGCGGGACGGTATTGGTGCCAAAAATGTATTTGGTGTAATGGCCCTGGACGGTGGCCGCGGGCAACGCGGTTGCGTAAACAGCCAGTTCATCGATGGTTCCGGCCCAGCCGTTGTTGGTGGAAAAGATGCTGCCATCATTGCCGATCCAAAACGAACCGCCCGGAGTGGTCCCGAAACTGTTTTGGATTTGCGTGCCCAGGGATTGTCCGTTGACGTAGGCCGTCACATTCGTGGAATGGTCGATGACCACGGCCACGTGCGCCACCTGCCCAATAAACCCTCCTGGAACGGCCCAGCTAAGCGACGCCGGACTGTCGTTGTTGTACAATAGAAAGCCGCCTGTCGTGTCCACCTGCAAAGCGTAGTACGCGCCGAGGCCGTCGAAGTTTTCCGAAACAATCGTGGCGGCGGTGGCCGGGGCCTGGCTCAAATAAACCAAGGCTTCAATCGTGCCGTTGCCGCTGGCGAACTCGTAGCCCGTGTTGTTCGGAACTTCCACGTCGCCGCCTGAATTAAACGACAAAGCGCGTTCGCCGAACGAGCGGTTGGTGCGGCCATCGTAGGTGGCGCCGTCTTCGAGCGTGCCATTGTAGGAGGCGTTGACGGTGTTGGTCACGACCAACCCGGTGCTGCCATCCACGGGGAAATAAGCAATCAGCCCGGCTGTGCTCGTGATTGCGTTGCGGTAGGCCGCGACGTTGGCGGCGTTGGGCGCCACCACGGTCAGCGTGGCCGGCGCGCTGGTGATAGCAAGGCCGTCGGCGGTCAACTCGCACTTGTAGGCGCTGCCGCTCAAACCGGGCGTGGCGACCGGAACAAAGTAATTCGCATTGGTCGCGTCAGGGATGCTGGCGCTGCCGTCAAACCACTGGTAAGCCAGGCTGCTGTCAAACGAGCCAATAACGCTAAAGGGCGCCGCGCCGCCAGACCAAACGACGTCGTTTTGCGGCGGGGCGAGCAGATTGGGGCCAGGCGGCCGCAACAAAAGGTCGTTGGTCGAGAATTGCCCAGCCGCGAAGGTGAACATGCGCCCTTCATCGAGGTATCCGTAGAAGGCCGAGTTGTCGCTCTGAGAGGCGAGCATTGTCACAAAGCCGGCGGAAGCCGAAGTAGGCGTGGTGAGACTGGTCCCGCAGGCAACGCCGTTGGTGTAGAACGTGGTGATGCCGCCGGCGTTGACAATGGCCACGTGCATCCATTTGTTGGTATCAATGGGCGCCTGGCCGCCGATGACGATCGCGCCGCTGAGGTCGTGAGCGTCGATGTAGGACGTGCCGCCAGGGACGGAATTGATTCTCAAGGCCACGCCGCCGCTCTCGCCGCTGGCGAAGAAATCCGCGTTGCCGGCGGACTGGGGAGCGAGGCCATTGTCCACGGGCAGAATCCACATTTCGATGCCGAAGTTCTGGGCGGGCGGGTTATAGCCAATGCTCCACATCGCGCTTTGGCGGCGGCCTCCGACACCCACGCCGACTCGAACGCACTGCGAACTGGTCCAGCCTGTGCTGTCCAGCGGGCCGCCGGCCCCATTGGCAATCAATTGCGCGCCGACCACGCCGCCAGTCGATGGCGCCGTTGAGAAGGCGGACCCGAAATTGCGCCCATTTCCGCTGGAGTCCGTTACCGGTTGGGTGGCGTCCAAATGCCACCAGCCTTGCACGGTGATGGCGGCAGAGGCGCTCAAAGCCCCCGCCAGCAGGCAGGCGCCCGCGGCGATGATGTGACGGTTCTTCGTTCTCCAGTCAGTTTTCTTGGCAAGAAGAGTTTTCATAAACGTGTCATTTTTGTAACGGACTTTGCGATTATATCCCTGGCATTCCTTGCGCGGCTCGGCACGCCCCGACGGCGAAGATTCGATCTGTTTATCATGGCTAATCTTCTGATGGGCGAGAGTATGAAAACCACCCATTGGTTTGTCAAGGGAAAATGAAAACCAAAAACCTCTCTCGCCGACTTGCCGGCTATTATCAAGCACTTGAGGTTCGGCCTCCGAGTGTGGCTATCGCACAGGATTTTGCGACAGAACGCCAGCGTGCGCGGCTCTGGCAGATTTAGTCAAGAATGACCAGGCGGCAGCCTACGCCAGGTTCTGTCAGCAGCATGGCTGGCTTGGAGGGGTTTGGCTCCAGTTTCTCCCGGAGATAGCCCATGTAAACTCTTAAGACGCCGATTTTTTCGGAGGCCTTGATGCCCCATATCTCGCGGAGAATATGGCCGTGCGTCAGGAC
>DASXZY010000037.1:0-98330 GCA_036501625.1 Verrucomicrobiia bacterium | reverse complement strand
GGAGGTATTGCGCGAAACCGGCGACCGTCTGGAAAAGCACGGCTACGCGCTAGCGACGGAAAATGGCTACGAAAAGCACGACCGTTTTCCCGTGCTCGACGCCGCCTGGCCGACCGTCGCAGCCGCCTTGCCGCGCTTCCTCGCCGGAAAGAATAAGCGGCTCCAGACCGTGTGTAATGCGTTGCGGGCCTTTCTCGATTTCACCGGTCGCTGGGATGAGAGACTCGCGCTCTCGCGTGATGCCGAGAATCGTGCGGTAGCCGCCGGGGATTTCAACAAGGCCGGCTGGCGGGCCCATGACGCCGGCTGGGTCCATTATTTGCGGGGGCAATCGGCAGAAGTTCTCGCCTGCGCCAAACGTGCTGAGGCCCACTGGCGCGAGGCCAAGGCCGGTGCCGACGAGCAGGCAAACGCCTTTCACATATGGGGCCTTGGACACAAATTGGCGAAGGACTATCCTGCCGCCATCGCCGCCTTTCGTCAGGCGGTGGATCTCGGTCGTACGTTGAACCGCGAAAGCGTGGGTGTGGCTAACGGCCTGAACGCCCTCGCCGGTGCTGAACATCTCTCCGGAGATCTTGACGCCGCCGAGCGCGACTACCGCGAAGCCCTGCAAATTGCCCACGCCCTTAATTACCGCCACGGCATCGCCATCTGCATCGGAAACTTGGCTGAACTGGCACTGGAGCGGGGGGACTGGCCCGGCGCGGAAGTCCTTGCCCGCGAGGCCTTGACCTTGTGCCAAAAGCTCGGGCGATTGGAGTTGATTGCCGGCAACTTCCATCGCCTCGCCCAAGCCCTATTGCAGCAGGGGAAAAAGGAGGAAGCCCTCCCGCACGCCCGGCGCGCGGTGGAACTTTGCCAAAAGCTCGGCTCGCCGCAACTCGCCGAATCGCAGAACCTTCTCGCCGAATGCGAGAACCAGCAGTAATCGAACGATTGATGGCAAAAACCGGTGCAACGACCGAGGCTTCTGCTCGCGGACCGAAACGAGCGAACTTGAGGATTTTCGACCCGCCAAAATACTTCTGCGAGCCAGCGAGGCAATCCAGCTCTCGGCATCCACTTCTTTTTTATTTTGAGCCTTTTGCGCCGTTTTGGGACCATCTTAAGCTCCTCTTTTGCAGCAACTTATAAGATTTCCACTGAAAAATCATGCGTTTTTGCAGAAAAACCGGCATTCCCAGCAATAAAAATGCAGCTTTCGCAAACGATTTTTCACTTTTTATTGCTTTTTAAATTCATAAGCCATTGCACCGCAGGAATCTCCATTTCATCCTCATCGCCCAAAAAAATCGTGCCTAAAACACTACCATAGGTTTTTTCCTTTCTGGCATTTGTGACACAATTCGCGCGTGAACATAAAAATTTGTTCGGCAAATGGGGGCATCTCGTTCGGAACAGGCAAGCGCCGCGCGCACCATCTATTGAAGCGCGGCACGGCGTTTGATCCCGCAGGCCCGGGCGGCCCGGAGCAGCTTGTGTGGCTGCGTTCCATCACGGAAAAACAAGGCTGCACAAGGTTGCACAAGCCACTTTCGCCTCTCCATGTTTTTGCTCCCACTGGCTATTCGCCGCCAAATCCCGTTCAGGTCCTCGCGGCGCTTCGCCAAGCCTCCGGCGAACGGGATTCGGGCTAGTCGCAGCAAAACGCGGTTAATTACGGTTGTACAAGCCATTTTCCAGAAAAAAATCCGAACCTATGTTCCACGCCCAAACATTCCCGGCCCATTCCTGGAGGCCCCGCCCCGCTTTGGGGAACCGGCCAATAAATTGATGGCCATTTGCGGCGCCAGACATTAGCATCCTGACCCAGTGAAAAATATTCTTGGAGTTTGTTTGTTGGGAACGCTTCTGTTCCCTGCCCTGCCCTCCGCGCGCGCCGCTGCCGTCCCGGTCACTGGACTGGAAGTGGTCGTCGATGATTCGGTCATCACGAGCGGAGAAATCAACGCCAAATTGATCCAGGCCCGGCCTTCGGTGATGGCGAGGCATTCCGATGACCAGGCCGGCTACGAGCAGGAAATGATGAAGCTCCAGAACGAAGTCGTCGAAGGCATGGTCGAGGACAAATTGATTCTGCGCGAGTTCGTCAAATCCGGCTACGTCACCAACGTGCTGGAGGCATTCATCGACCAGGACATTGAGAACATGATCAAGGCGCCCCCGTATCTCGGCGACCGCGCGAAGCTCATCGAAACCTTGCACGCCCAAGGGTTGACGCTGGAGGCATTCCGGCGCGTGCAGCGGGACAACATCATCCTCGGCTACATGAAGCAGCAGAACCTTTCCGATCCCCACAAAATCCTGATCTCGCCCCTCAAGGTCGAGCAGTATTACCAGGCTCACAAAAACGATTTCAAAGTGGAAGACCAAGTCAAACTGCGCATGATCTTCCTGCCCAAATCTTCCGACACCTCGGCCGCCCCGCCCAAGGATGTCGGCCAGGAAATCCTGAGCAAAATCGACTCCGGCGTGCCCTTTGCCGAAATGGCCTCCGTCTATTCTTCCGGTTCCGCGCGCTCGCAGGGCGGCGACCGGGGCTGGGTGGATCGCACCATCTTCAAAGCGTCGCTGACCGCCGCCGCCTTTGCCCTCAAGCCTGGCAAACACAGCGGCGTCATCGACGAACCGGAAGGCTGCTACCTGTTGCAGGTCGATGAAGCCAAGCCGGCCCATGTCAAAGACATCAAGGAAGTGCGCGATGAGATCGAGCGCACCATCCGAAACAGCGAAAACATCCGCCTGCGCAAAATTTGGATTGACAGGCTCCGGCGCAAGTCCTACGTCCAATTTTATTGATGACTGGATGGACCGCCATCTCGCTGGGAGACGTGACGGGCATCGGCCCTGAAGTCACCCTCAAAGCACTGGCGGCGGAGGCGAAGCAGGACGGCGCGCGCTACCTGCTCATTGGCGATTGCGAGCGCACCGAAGCCCTGCGCGAACGCCTGGGAATCCCGTTGCGGTTGCAGCCCTTCTCGGAGAAAAACGCCCCGGGCCGTTTCTTCATTTGCAATCCGATGTCCGAACCGCTCCCGGATCGGCTGGAGGCCGGTTCGCCCGAGGCGGCCCGCGCGGCGGTCGCCTGGCTGGCCCACGGCGCGCGATGCTGCCTGAACGGCGAAGCCGATGCGCTGGTCACGGCGCCCTTGAACAAGGAAGCGGTCGTCCGCGCCGGCCAGCCGTTTGTCGGCCAGACAGAATTTCTGTCCGAACTCGCCAAAACAAGCCGCACCGTCATGATGTTGCTGGGCGATGACGACCGGGGCCGGTGGCTGCGCGTGGCCCTGGCCACGACGCATCTTCCGCTGAAGGACGTCTCCGGGCAATTGCGCGCGGAGAAAATCCAATTGGCCATCGAACTGGCGGCGCGGGCCTGCCAGGACCTCGGCCTGCCCCGCCGCCGCGTGGCCGTGTGCGGGCTGAATCCTCATGCCGGCGAGGGCGGCCAATTTGGGCGCGAAGAAATCGATCTCATCAAGCCCGCCGTCGATGCCATGCGGAGCAAGGGCATGGATGTGATCGGGCCGCTGCCGGCCGACACGCTCTTTCATTACGCTTACCGGGGGGATTACGACGCGGTGGTCGCGATGTATCACGACCAGGGCCTGGGGCCGCTGAAAATGGTCGCTTTCGACAACGGTGTCAATTGGACGCTGGGCCTGCCCTTCATCCGCACGTCGCCCGATCATGGCACGGCCTACGACATCGCCGGCCAGGGCAAGGCCAGCCCATCCAGCATGCGGGCCGCCATCCGGCTGGCCAAACAATTGTCAAAATGAATTCCGCCATTATCGTCGCCGCCGGTTCGAGCACGCGCATGGGGCCGCGCATGGACAAGCTGTTCCTGCCCGTGGCGGGGCGCCCCTTGCTGGCGCACGCCTGGGCGCGATTTGACAGCGCCCCTTGCAT
Source organism: Verrucomicrobiia bacterium (assembly GCA_036501625.1). GTDB lineage: Bacteria > Verrucomicrobiota > Verrucomicrobiia > Limisphaerales > Palsa-1400 > Palsa-1400. Next base: position 94,415 of record DASXZY010000037.1, on the reverse strand, counting down.
TGGCGAAATCGTGCTGGTCGTCCGCGACGGTTTGCAGAAGGACTTTGCCGAATTGGCCGCGAAGTTCCAGTTTGCCAAGCCGTTCCGCCTCGCGCTGGGCGGCCGCGAAAGGCAGGACTCCGTTTGGAACGGGCTGGAGGCGCTTTCGCCCGCCGCCGAAATCGTCGCCATTCAGGACGCGGCCCGCCCCTGCACCAGCCTGGCGTTGATCGAGGCGACCATTCTGGCGGCGCGAACTTCGGGCGCGGCGGTCGCCGCCCAGCCTGTCACGGACACGATTAAGGAATCCGACGACGGCGCGCGCGTGAGCCGGCATTTGGAGCGTTCGCGCTTGTGGGCCGTGCAAACACCCCAGACTTTTCGAGTCGAGATCATTCGCCGCGCCTTGCAAGCCGTGCGCGAGCGCGGGGCCAAAGTGACCGATGACACCGCCGCGTGCGAATTGATCGGCCAGCCCGTGCAACTGGTGCATGTGCCCGGCCCGAATCCCAAAGTGACCGTCCAGGATGACGTGGCTTATATCGAGTCGCTCTTGAGCGCCAGCCTTGCCAAACCGGCAGGGCCGAATTATGATGATGGGTGTTGCAAAAGACCTTTATGAATCGCCGCATTTTCTATGGTTTTCTGGTGGCCGCGCTCGGTATTAATTTATTTTTCGGGGCGCAAATTTATCTTAACACCGCCCAGGCCGCGCCTAAGGATGACCCCTACCAGAACTACAAACTTCTGGCGGACGTCCTCGAAAAAGTGCGCCAGGAATACGTGGACGGCGACAAGCTGACCTACCAGGACCTCATCCATGGCGCGCTCAAAGGCATGCTCAATACGCTTGACCCGCACAGCGAATTCATGGACCCGGAGCAATTTGAGGAGTTGAAAAAAGAGACCGAGGGCGAATTCGGCGGCGTCGGCATCATCGTGCAGATGAAAAATAAAGTATTGACAGTCATCATGCCGATGGAGGACAGCCCGGGCCTGCGGGCTGGCATTCTGCCCGGCGACCAGATTGTCAAGATCAATTCCATGAGCGCGGCGGGCATGGATTTTGAGGACGCGGTCAAGGAATTGCGCGGCGAGCCGGGCACAACCGTTCACATGTCGGTGCGCCGCCCCTCCACCGGCAAGACCTCGGATTACAGCCTGGAACGCGCCGTCATCAAAGTTGACACGGTCAAAGATATTAACGACAAGGAAGTGTTCCCGCTGGGAGCGAACGGCATCGGCTATGTTCGCTTGACACAATTTGGGGAGAAGACGTCCGATGACATGGACAAGGCGCTCAAGGTTTTGAACGGCGAAGGAATGAAGGCGCTGATCCTGGATTTGCGCGAGAACCCCGGCGGGCTGCTGGAGCAGGCCGGGCAGGTTTGCGAAAAGTTCCTGCCGCGCGGGACCCTGGTCGTGACGACCGAAGGCCGCGGGCCGGCGCCCCGCTCGGAATACCGCGCCAATGGGCACGGCAAGCGGCTCGACATGCCGCTGGTCGTGCTGGTCAACGGCGACAGCGCGAGCGCCTCGGAGATTGTGGCCGGCTGCCTGCAAGACCGCCAGGACCTGACGCACGCGATCATCGTGGGAGAGCAAACATTTGGCAAAGGCTCGGTGCAGAGCATCCTGCCGCTGGCGGACGGCTCCGCCCTGCGTTTGACAACCGCCAAGTATTACACGCCCAGCCACAAGGTCATCCACGAACATGGCATCACGCCGGACATCGTCGTTCCCATGTCACCGGAGGATGAGCAAAATTTGAGCCTGCGGCACATGGCGGGCGCGATGGAAGCGCTTGGCCCTGCCGAGCGCGCCCAGGTGTCCGCTACGCGCGACCGGCAATTGGATCGCGCGATGGACTTGCTGAAGGGAATTCTTCTTTACGCGCAGCGCGTGCCGACGCGCGTGGCCGCTGTCACGATGCCGCGCTGATGGCGCCCCTTAGGCGGAGCGGCGGTCAAGGATATGGCGGACCTTGGCCAGGACCGCGTCCGGATGAAATGGCTTTTGCAGATATTGGACGGGCTGGTTCAGTTTGCCCCATTGCCCGGCTTCCTGGTCCGTGTAACCGGAGATGAACAGCACGCGCATGGCCGGCCGCGCCGCGCCGAGGCGCTGGGCCAATTCCACGCCGCTGAAACCGGGCATGGTCACGTCGGTCACGAGCAAGTCAATCGGCTCCACGTAACGCTCGGAGAGGGTGATGGCGTCGGTGCCATGGCGCGCGTCAAGAACAACGTAGCCGGCCGATTTGAAGACCTCCAGGAGCATCATGCGGACCAGCTCCTCGTCCTCGACCAGCAGGACCGTCTCGTTGCCGCCGGCCGCCGCGGGCAGCATATGCGTCGATTCCTCCTCGCCCGGGCGCCCTTCCAACAGCGGAAGATAAATGTGGAATGCGGCGCCTCTATTGGCGGCTGTCAAAACGTTGATTTCGCCGCCGCTTTGTTTGACAACACCGTAAACATTGCTCAGGCCCAGGCCGGTGCCCTTGCCGGTTTCCTTGGTCGTGTAGAACGGCTCAAAGAGGTGGGCCTGCACTTCGGCCGTCATCCCGCAGCCCGTGTCGGCGACGGCCAAAAGGGCGTAGCAGCCCGGCGGCAACTGGCCGGTCAAAAGAGCCGTTGGCTCCGCCAGCGTGACATTGCTGGTCTCAATGCTCAAAACACCGCCCCGCGGCATGGCATCGCGGGCGTTGATGGCCAAGTTGAGAATCAACTGCTCCATTTGGCCCGGATCAGCCCGGATGCAGGCCACCGGCTCCCCCAGGACCAGTTTCAATTGGATCGTTTCCCCCAGGACGCGCCGCAGCAAATGAGTCATCTCGGCCACGACGCTGTTCAAGGGGAGCAGCTTGGGCTTGAGCACCTGCTTGCGGCTGAAGGCCAGCAACTGGCGCGTCAAAGATACAGCGTGGGCGAGCGACTTTTGAATGTGCTCGACCGTTTCGTGGTTGGGATCGCCCGGGGCCAGGCGGCGGTCCAGCAGATTGCTGTAGCCGAGAATGGCCTGCATGAGATTGTTGAAATCGTGCGCGATGCCCCCGGCCAGCCGCCCGACGGCTTCCATTTTTTGTGATTGACGGTATTGGTCTTCCAGCTTTTTGCGCTCCGCGATGTCCCGCACGATAACGATTACCATGCGCGCGCCGCCGCGGGTGATCTCGCTCACGGCCAGGTCAATCGGCAAATGGGCGCCACCGGGGCGGACGGCATTGGCTTCGATGACCTTGGGCGGATTCTGGCCGAGATGGCTGGACAGGTAATCGTTGTAGCGGGGCCAATCCTCGGCCGCGAAGAGGTTTTGCACCGGTTGGCGCAAGACTTGCACGGCGGGGCGCTGGAAGATTTGCTCGGCGGCCGGATTGAACAGCGTGGCGCAGCCTTCCTTGTCGAGAACAATAACGCCATCGACCATGCTGTCAAGAATCGCGCGAAACCGCTCTTCGCCCAGGCGCAGCGCCTCCTCCGATTCCTTGCGCCGGGTGATGTCCTGCATGACGGCCTGAAACTCGGTGATGCGGCCCGATTCATCGAACAGGGCGCGCACGCTGCATTGCTGCCAGACTAGGCGGCCGTCGCCCAGCAGCGCTTTGTTGTCGTAGGCCTGCATCGGCTCGGCCGGAGTCAGGCGGCTGAATTGCTGCAACGGGATCTCCCGGTCCTGCTCCATCAGCGAAGGGAAGAAATTGGAGCCGATCAATTGCTCCCAGCTTCGGCCGTGGAACCGGCAATAAGCCTGGTTGACAAATACAAGAACACCGTCGGGCCGGAAGCGGCAGATTAAATCGGTCTGGTCTTCGACCACGGCGCGATAGCGTTTTTCGCTCTCGATGGTATCGCGCAGGGCCAGTTCGCGCTCGACCGCGGTGGCGGCCAGGAGAAGGTTCCCGACGGCGGCGACGCCGATGTAGCAACCGATGAGCATGAGGCTGGTGCTGTCTTCGCCAAGCCAGAAAGGCCCGCGGTGGTGCAGCAGTTCATAAATGGCCAGGCTCGCGACGACGAACGTTCCGGTCGCGCCGCCGCGCTGGCCGAAACGCAGGGCGGCCCACACCATGAATGGATAGGGCAGAAAAGCCAGCGGGTAACTCTCCACGCCATAGACAAACCAGGAGTTAAACGACATCAGCGTGCCGACGATCAATCCTGTCACGCAGAAGACAGCTTCAACCGGCCAGCGCGCGGAGAGCCGCAAGCCGCTGGGCGAACACCACGAAAGAATGAGCGGAGTGACGACCAGCGCCCCCATCGCGTTGGGCACCCACCAAACCACGACGCTGGTGAAGAGTTGGTCCCAGGGCAGTTGGTGGCTGTAGCAAAGCCCAATGACATTAAAAGTAGCGTTGACAGTAGTGCCCAGCAAGCAGGCGAAGACGATGAACCCGGCCGCGTGCTTGAGGCGCTCCATCGAATTTTGGAACCCGACAAAGCGTTCAAGGAGATAGGCGCAAACGACCGCGCCAACGGTGTTGCCCACGGCGGTAGCGACGGTGAAAAAGCCAAATGGTGTCCCGCGGGTGAACGTAAAAGCCCAGGCGCCGAGAGCCACGCCCCACCACAATCGGTAGCCAAAAAGGAGAATGGCCGCCAGGGCGATGCCGGACGGGGGCCAGACCAGGGCCACTTCGCCCCCCATAAAGGACGACTTATGGCCCAACAACCCGGTAACTAGGTACAGGGTCGCCAGGGCCGTCGCGCCGATGGGCGTCGAAAGACGGGACGATTTCATGCATTGTTAGACACCCTGGCGCACCGCCGCGACACAGCGGCCGCAGAGCAGCGGATGCTCGGAGCAGGCTCCGACATCCATTTCCCAATGCCAGCAACGCTCGCATTTTTGGCCGCCAGCTTTGACGGCTTCGGCGCTTAATTCAGCGCCGCCCGGCTCTTGCACCAGAGTCAGTTGGGAGACATTCAACAGTTCTCGCAAATACTCCTGCTCTTTATCGGCCAAATCTCCCACGACTTGAGGGGAACCTTTGAGGATGATCTTCGCATCCAAGGCCTTGCCAATGTTCTTGGCCTGCCGCTCCTTTTCCAGGCAGGCCAGCGCGACTGGGCGAATTTCAAAAAGCCGCTGCCATATCTGCTGTTCCCGCCCAGACAACGCGAAGGCCCGCGGCTCCCAAGTTGTCAAATGGACGGAAGCGCTGCCGCTGCCAGGAATGAATTCCCACGCCTCATCCGCCGTGAACGCCAGAATGGGCGAGAGCATCGCGCACAAACCGCGCACGAGGCGGTGCAGCGCCGTTTGCGTCGAACGCCGGCGGAGCGAATTGGCCGCGTCCGTGTAGAGACGGTCTTTGACGGCGTCGTGATAAATGGCCGACAGCTCCACGGCGGCGAACTGGCTGGCCTTTTGATAGACGATGTGGAATTCGTGGCGCTCGTAGGCGGCGGCGGCTTCCTGTTCCAACTTGGAAAATTCCGCCAAAATCCAGCGATCCAAGCCTGTCAATTGATCATCTGGCAGGGCGTGCTGGGCGGGCTGAAAATCGTACAGGTTGGAGAGTTGGTAACGCAGCGTGTTGCGGAGGTGGCGGTAGGTTTCCCCTACGGTGTTGAGCCGTTCGTCGCTGACCACGATGTCGTTGCGGTAATCCTGCGAGGCGACCCACAAGCGCACTACGTCGGCCCCGTATTTCTTGACGTAGTGCTCCGCGGTTTGCGGTTTGGAGTAAGCCTCCTGGCCCTGCTTGCTCTTGGAGATTTTTTCCCGGTCCGCGTCGACCATGAAGCCGTGGGTCAAGACGGTGCGGTAGGGCGCGGAGCCGTTGCCAGCCAGCGAAAGCAGGAGCGACGATTGGAACCAGCCGCGGTGCTGGTCGCTGCCCTCGATATAGACGTCCGCCACCCAGGAGGCCGGGGAGGCATCGTGCCACAATTCCTTCCGGCGCATCAAAACGGCGCGTGAAGATGAGCCGGAATCGATCCAAACGTCCAGAGTGTCGCTGGATTTGGCCGCGGCATCCGGGCCAGTCCAATCCTTCGGTTTGACAAGCACCCAGAGTTCGGCGGCCGATTTTTCAAACCAAACGTTGGAACCGTGTTGCTCAAACAAATCCGCCACGTTGCGGGCGATGCGCGCATCCAGCAGCGCCTGGCCATCCTTGTCAAAGAATGCGGGCAAGGGCACGCCCCACGAACGCTGCCGGGAGATGCACCAATCGGGCCGGCTTTCCACCGCGCCCTTGATGCGATTGACGCCCCACTCCGGCACCCAGCGGACGCGCCCGATCTCCGCCAAAGCCGCCTGGCGAAATGGCTGGCCCCGGATGGGACACGCCAGATTGATGAACCACTGGTCCATGGCGCGGAAGATGATGGGCGTCTTGCTGCGCCAGCAGAATGGGTAGCTGTGATGATAATTCTCCTCATGCAACAGAGCCTGGCGGGCGCGCAACTGGTGCAGCACCGCGTTGTTGGCATCGCTCTGGCCGTGCTTTTCCAGAATCGAGAGGCCGACCATCTCGCGCGGCATCTGCTCCGCTTCGGGCAGGTCGCTCGTCCAAGCGAAGCAGCCATTGTCATCGACCGGCGAATAGATGGGCAGCCCGTGCTGGCGCCCCAAACCGTAATCTTCCAAACCGTGGCCGGGAGCGATATGGACAAAACCGGTGCCGGTGGAACTTTCAACGAAAGCGTCGCCCGCCAAAAGCTGGCCCGAACGCTGGCAAAATGGATGCCGGTATCGGAGCGCGGCCAGTTCGCGTCCCGGCGCCGTGCGAATGACCTCGTGGTTTTGCCAATGGCATTTCTCAGCCACTGCCGGAATGAGGGAAGACAGGAGCCAATAGCGCTCATCGCCTGCGCGCACGAGCGAATATGTGAATGTCGAATTATATGCGACAGCCAGGTTGGCCGGCAGCGTCCAAGGCGTCGTCGTCCAGATGACCACGAACGTTCCCGGCTCGCCTTCCACGGCGAATTTCACATAAACACTGCGGCTCGTGTGGTCGTGATATTCGACTTCCGCCTCGGCCAGGGCTGTGCGGCAAGGGATGCTCCAATAGACAGGCTTCTTGCCGCGATAGATAAAACCCTTCTCAATGAGGTCCGCCACCAGGCGCAATTCGTCCGCCTCGTATTCCTTGTTCAGCGTCAAGTATGGATTCTCCCAATCGCCCAAAATGCCCAGGCGCTTGAACTGGGCGCGCTGGATGTCGATGAACTTGCGGGCGTAAGCGGCGCACTCGCTTCGGATGGCGGCGGGAGTGAAATCCGAACCGCCCTTGCGCATGTCCTGCGTGACCTTGAATTCGATGGGCAGGCCGTGGCAATCCCAGCCCGGCACGTAGGGGGCGTCCAACCCGCGCAGGCTGTGGCAGCGGACGATGATGTCCTTGAGGATTTTGTTGAGGGCGGTGCCGATGTGGACGTCGCCATTGGCAAAAGGCGGCCCGTCGTGCAGGACGTAGCGCGGACGGCCCTGGCGGCTGGCCTGGATTTTTTGATATAGCGCCAGGCTTTCCCATTGCTGGAGGCGTTGGGGTTCGCGCTCGACCAGGCCGGCCTTCATGGCAAAGTCGGTGCGCGGCAAATTCAGCGTGTCCTTATAATTCGTCGTCATCTTAAAAGCGTTGTGGGAACCAATCCCAGACTACTAGAGAGACACAATAGCTTTCCGGGCGCAAATCCGATTTTGAACCGGGTTGGGCGCGGCCGGCGGGTTTTGAATTTTTTTAATGAAAATAACGCAATCCACCGTAATTAGCCGTGTTTTGCGGCAACCGGGACTGGTTGATGCCGAAATTTCGCGCCGGCGGCGGCCGCGCGATCGTTCCATTGCGAGTATTCCTATGCGTTGTAGTGGAATGGCAAAATGAGCGGCCGGACAGCGGTTCTCCTCGAAAAAACCGCCCGCCGCGCCCTCGTGTTGCACGAACAAAACAGACGTTCACGCGAGAATTGTGCCAGAAACTCCAAGAGCCAAAAACCTACGGTAGGTTTTCAGGCACGATTTTTTTTGGTGATAAAGAGAAAATGGAGATTGCTGTGGCGCAATGATTTATAGACTGAAAAAACAAGAAAAGGTGAAAAAGGGCTTGCAAAAGCTGTATTTTTTTTGCCTGGAACGCCTGCTTTTCTGCAAAATGGCCGGATTTGGCAGCGACATTTTCGCAAGTGGCTTCCAATTAGATATTCGCGCCCTGGATCGGCGAGGGCTATCTGGCGGCGATCCAGCAGGCGATCCACAACGACGATTACGCGGCGATTTCCATCAGCTACGGATTGGATGAAGACGCCGCGGGCAGCGCTTCCGAAGCAGGCTGGAGGCGAGCGGCGGCGGAGTGAGCGATCGTTATCCGGCGCCCCGCTGCCAAACAAGCGCGGGCATCGCGCCGAAATCCGTCAATACACCCAGCATTGCGGGGCGCGGCGTGCCGGACGTGGCCGGCAATGCGGGCTTGAGCACGGGTTATCTGGTGAGCCAGCCGCCCGGAGCCCAGCATCCGGTCGAGCCGGTTGGCGGAACCAGCGCCGCGGCGCCCATGTGGGCGGCCTTGATGGCTTGCATCCGCGCATCGTTGAACACCTCGCTCAATGGGAAAACCCCGGTTTTCTTCCTTAACGACTTCATTTACGCGGCGGGGACGACAGGCGCGTTTCGGGACGTTGTCGGAGGGCGCGCGTTTACTCTCGACCCAACCACCGGACTTGTGCCCGGGGCATTTTCAGCTATTGGCAACAATCGCAGCACCGCGGCCGACGGTTATTGCGCAGCCAAGGGGTACGATCTATGCACCGGCTGGGGAACGCCCAACGGCGTGGAATTGCTCAAGCAACTGCAAGCTTGGATCGGGAAGTTGCCGCCCGCGTAAAAATCCGCGGCAGCGGCTGGAAATTTTTTCGCGGAACCGGGGTTTTTCTGTTCCCTATTGCGGCGGTTGTGGCTACACTGCGGGCCAAGAACGCAATTTATGTCAACGACGCAGTATCCGAAAACCTTGGAAATCCCAGGCCGAGTCCTCTTCTCCGATGGCAATGGAGACCTTCCAAAGCTTGAAATCAACACCCTCTGGAGCACGGCCGAGGTCTATCTGCATGGCGCTCACGTCACGCATTTTCAAAGAAAGGACGAGCCGCCGGTTTTGTTCATGAGCCAGTTGAGCCGGTTCAGCAAGGAGACGCCGATTCGCGGAGGCATCCCGGTTATTTTTCCGTGGTTTGGGGCGCGCGAGGGCGAATCGGCCCACGGTTTCGCGCGCACGCAAATGTGGGATTTGCGGGAGGTTTCGCAGATCTCCACCGGCGAAGTTATTTTGCGGCTGGGCCTGTCGGATTCTCCTTCGGCGGCGCTTTTTCCGAAGTTCACGGCGGATTACTGGGTGACGGTGGGCAAGACCCTGACTTTGCAACTGGTCATCGGCAATGTTTCGCCGGGCCGTGATTTCACCTTTGAGGATTGCCTGCACACGTATTTTCATATCGGCGACATCGCGGCCGTTTCCATTACCGGATTGAAGGGCGTTGATTATCTTGACAAGACGGCGAACTTCGCGCGCAAAACGGAGCGGGCGGAGCACATGAAAATTTCGCAGGAGACGGACCGCATTTACCTGGACACGGCCGGGGCGGTGGAGATTCACGATTCCAATTTGGGCCGCCGCATCCGCATCGAGAAATCAGGCAGCCAATCCACCGTCGTGTGGAATCCGTGGGTGGAGAAAGCGGAGCAAATGCCTGATTTCGGCGGGGAGGAATTTCACCAGATGGTTTGCGTGGAATCGGGCAACGTGGCGGACAACCGGCAAACCCTGCCCGCCGGAAAAACCAGCACGCTCAAAGTGGAGATCAGCACCCTGCCGCTGTAGGAGCTTTAGCGCCCGAACGCGGGCAGCTTATCGCGGTTGAGGATGGCCGGGCTGTCAAGCAACTCTTTGGTTTTCTCATTGCTGCCGAGACTCCAGCGGCCGTTCCAGGACATGAAAAAGCAGGTCTTGGGGAAGTCACGCTGGAGGCCGGCCAGAAACCGCGTGTAATCGTAATCACCGGGCGGATTTTGCGCGCCATGCGGACCGTATTCCGTGAAACCAAACGGCTTGGGCAGCGCCGCAACTGCCGCGTAACCCTTGATGTGCTCCAGATCGACGAAATCCGTGTAGGCATCCAATCCCACGAGGTCAACATAGCCATCGCCCGCGTAATAACTGGCGGTGTTGCGCCCGTGGTTCGGCGCGTAAACCCAGAGCAGATTGTCCAGCCCTTTATCGACCGTGAAATAGTCAAACATTTGGCGCCACAATTTGATGAACACCTCCGGGTCCTTGCCGCCCCACCAAAACCAATCGCCGTTCATCTCGTGGAACGGCCGCCACAAGACAACGACATGATCGTCGCGCAATTCGCGCAGGCCGCCCGCCAGCAGGTCCAACTCCTGCATCCAGCGCGCGTGAACGGGATTATCGTTGTCAAGCAAGCCAGAAAGTTCCACGCCTTTGTCGCGCAAGCCGCCGCCGTTGGTGCGGACCGGATTGTAAAGATGGGCGCTAATCGTGACGAGGCCGCCCTGCTTCCAATACGCCAGCGCTGTTTGATTCGGCCGCGCGGTTTCCAATCCGCCTCGGCCAAAATCAGCATAATCGACGCCGAGGATGGCCGGCCAATGCCCGGTTTTTTCAAACACATTGGTGATCGGGCGCAAACTGGCGCCGCGCCCGAAATTGGAGAATTGCCCGGAAAGAATGCGGCGCTCCGGCGAGGCGGCCGCGTCCTGGAAATACTTCAATACCGCCCGCGTATCCGCGCTGGCGCGCGGGTTGGCGGGGCCGGCCTGGGCGGCGCATGCCCAAATGGCCGCGGCGAGCGCGGACACAAATATCTCAGCGGCTTTCACTGGCCAATTGCGTGATCGCGGCAACCTCAGCGCCGCTGGAGAGCGGCTCCTCCCATGTAATCAAGCCTTGATGGTCAAAATTAAAATTCCAGACGCGCCCGCCCAGCGCCTCGGCGATTTCGACGCATTGCTTGCGATGATTAGGTTTCATGTGGACGAAGATAAAGCCGCCTCCGCCCGCTCCGCAAGTCTTGCCGCCTTCGATGCATGGGGCCAGGGCGGCGAAAAAGTGGCGGAGGCGTTCGCTGTCGCAACTGGGATGAAGCGAATAATGATTGACTCTGGAGGCGTTCAAAGACTCGACATATCCGCCCAAGTCCTCCGCGGGCAAAGCCGCCGCCATGCGCCGGGCCGCGGCCTTGAGGCCATCCATCGCCTTAATCGTGGGCGAGTTTTCCTCGTGATACCATTTTTTGATGTCAGCGTGGATCGTGCCGGAAAGGTGCGGTTCGCCGGTGTAAATCAGCAGGGAATCGCGCTCCAGCCGGGCCAGGGCGCGATCGGGGACGGGCAGGCGTTCGCAGGCGCAGCCGCCGCCCTGGCGGTAGGTAATTAGTTTGACGCCGCCGATGGCGGAGCCGAAGCTGTCCTGATTGCCGCCGCTGTGGCCGAGGTCAGTGCGCTCAATGTCGTTGGCCAGCAGCGCGATTTCGTCCTTGGACATCGGCCGGCCCAAGGCGCGGCAGATCGCGCCGGTCATGGCCACACCCATCGCGCCGCTGCCCCCGAGGCCGGTGCGCTCCGGGATGTCGGATTGCGTCACAACCAGGCAGCCGCGATCGGGCGGGGCTAATCGTTTGACAAACGCTTTGAGGAAATTGGCGCGCCCGTCGAATTCAAGCTTGTCCGCCGAGGGCGCGCGGACTCCTTTTTTCAAGTCGTGCGAATAAATCACGACGCCGCTTTCCCGGGGCTGCCACTCGAAACTGACGTAGGAATAACGGGCGACGGTGAAACTGACGACCGCGCCTCCGTAATCAATGCAATAGGGCGGAGAGTCCGTGCCGCCGCCGGCGGGATCGACCCTGGCTGGAGCCCGCGCGATGATCTTCATGGCTTGAATTGCCGGCAAATATCGACCATCAGCTTGATGTTTTCCGGGTTGACCGGCGGGGCGATGGAGCAGGCCGAGGAGAGAATGAAACCGGGCATGTCATGGCCCGCGCGCTCCAGGATTTCGCTGACATCCCGGCGCACGACGTCCCGGCTGCCGCGCAATAAAGTGTTGACAGGATCAACGTTGCCTTTGATGAAGATTTTGCCGTTAAGCAGGCGCACTGCTTCGGCCAAATCGACATCGCCGAGCGGCGGGGGGTCCAGGCATTCGATGCCTGAAATGCCGGACTTGAGCATCAATTCCAGGCGGTCGCCGATGGCACCGCAGGTGTGAGTATAGACATATCCGCCCTCGGCCTTGACGGCGGCGGCGATGCGACTCTCGTAAGGAATGATGAATTCTTCATACATCTCTGGCCGCAAAAATCCCGACCCAGCGAACGGGCTGCTGACCTTGATGGCGTGCGCGCCGCGGCGGATTTGCGCCACGGCCAGCGCGACCGACCATTCGGTGGTTTTGGCCAGCAGGCGGTGCGTGCCCTCGGGATAATCAAGCGTGTCCATCAGCCCTTCTTCCATGCCGAGCAGATTGAGAAAATGATCGAAGGGCGCGCGCACCTCGCCATGCACCGAATAATCCCGGCCCGCCTTGGCCACGACCCTGTCCAGCAAACCAAAAACGTGATCTGGAATATCCTCCGCCTTGCAATAGTCAAAGGTGCCTTTGCTGGCCTGAAACGCTCGGAAGGATTCCGAGGCCCAGTCAAGAGGATGATCGAAATCGATCGTCTCCATCGTCGGAAAGGCGAATCCCGGCGGCTTCTTATAGTAAGCGTCATCGTCGCGCGTGCATTCGATGCGCGAGCCATCCTGCAAATACATTGTGGGAGTCTCGGCATCGAAATCCTTGCGCGTGACCATGTCCATCAGGCCCTGGACGCGCCCGGGTTTGTGGCAGAGGATGCCGTCGAAATCGTAGAGTTCCCTCATGCGCAACAGGCAATCGGTCCAGGCCTCGTCGCTGGTGAAATAATCGATGGGATGAATTTTAGTATTGATGATGACATGGCCATTGGCCATCTGGCACATTACGGGGATCGCGCCGGGCCGCCGCTGAGACATGGCCTGGCCAACCAATTCCTTTGCACTTGGCATACAGGGCTATTTTAACAGGAGACAACGGAGAGAACAGAGAAAATTCTCTCCGATTGGCAGGCCGGGCAAAAAATTAGGCCAGCGGCAGCGTCGCAAATTTCCGGCCGAGGATCGGTTCACTTTTGGTTTTGAGCCATTCCTCCAGCAAGCCGGCATAGACGGAGCGGAAATCGACTTTGAATTGCAAATCGCCATTGAAGAGATCGCCTGGCGCCAGGCTCGGATATTGGCCGTGCAGCCCAGCTTTGACTTTGCCGCCGATGACGAACATCGGAGCGGCCGCGCCATGATCGGTGCCTCCATTGGCGTTTTCGGCCACGCGCCGGCCGAATTCGCTGAACGTCATCACGAGCACGCGCGGGAGATTTCCCTGCGCCTTCAGGTCTTCGACGAATGCTTTGACGGAACCGCCCAATTCCGACAGCAACCGTTCCTGCTGGCCGGTTTGGTTCGTGTGCGTATCGTAGCCGCCTTGCGAAATGTAATAAACCCGCGTCGGCAGGCCGCCCGCGATCAATTGGGCGACCAGCTTCAACGAACGAGCCAGCGGCGTGACGGGATACTCGGCCTGATTGCGCGTTTTTTTCGTGATGGCCAGAATTTTGTCCGAGCTTAATTCCGCATCCATGGCCGTGCGTTGCAGGAAATCCATGACGGAGCCGTGATGGGCTGACGGGCCGCTGATGGCTCCAATAGTGGCGCCGGAATTTTCCATCTCTTCGGAAGGCGCGTCGTTCAGTTCGCGGAAAGATTTTTCGTCCGCATTCATACTGCCGCCGGCCGTGCGGCGGCCCGCCATGAAGCGGTAATTTTGCGGATCGTTCAGGCAGATGCCAGTTGGCGCGCGCGCGCTAAAGGCCTGCGGCATTTGCCGCCCGACGGCCACGCCCACAGCGGGATCAGCCCCGGCGCAAGCGTTGTCAAAGTAACGGCCAAGCCAGCCGTAACGCTCCACTTGTTCGGAATCGCTGGCGGTTTGCCAAATTTCGGTCGAGCGGAAATGGGAGCGGTTGGGATTGGGATAGCCGGCGCCTTGGATAATGCTCAGATGCCCGGCGTCGTAAAGGTCCTTGAAACCTGCCAGCGAGGGATGCAGGCCGATTTGATCGTTGATCTTGAGAAGAGAGTTGGCGGGCAGGCCGATCTTCGAGCGCGCCTTGTAGTAATGGTCGCTGGCGTAGGGCACGACGGTGTTCAAGCCATCATTGCCGCCGGCCATTTGCAGGACGACCAGGATGGTCGAATCGCGCCCGGTGGCGGTTTGGGTGGCGGCGTCCGCCGCTTCGGCGTGCAAGGCGGAAAAAGTGTTGGATAGGAACGCCGGCACCGTCCAACTCAACGCGCCTCCGAGGACGCCGGTGCGAATGAAGTCGCGGCGGGTTTGCAAAGAGAAAGGTCCTTTCATAAGCATCCTTAAGTCACTTGGTATTCGGGGGTACACATGAGGAGGTGGATGGCATGGCGAATTTGGCCGTCATTGAACTCCGTCCGCGATCCCAAATAATCGCGCAAAATTCTTTCGTGCTCGCCCTCCAGGGGCCTGCGCATGAAACGCCGGGCCAGCGCGGCAATCAACGCCTCCGCGCCGCCGCGTTCGCTCTCGCTGACTAGGAGATCGACCTCCGCGGGAGCCAAGTTGCGGGCAGCAGCGTTGGCGAATTGGGCGGCCATTTTCTGGCCGGGCCGTCCATCCCCTTGCGCGCCGAGATTGCCCCGCCCCATGACCAGGACGGCTGACTCATTGTAGCGGGCCAGCAGCGTGTTGGTCGTGATCCAGCTTAATCCGCCATCCCAGCCCTTGACATTGGGCGGCAGCAAAAGATCCTGCCCAAGGTCTTTGGTCATTTCAGTCGAAACGATGGGCGGCGGCATGGGGCGTTCCAGCAGGCGGATAGTTCCCACGAGCCATTGAACGGGGCTTTTGACTTGAGCGCCCATCACGGAATCGGCGTAAAATTCCTCGCTCAGGAACATCGCGCGCAGGAGCGGTTTGAACTCATTGCCGCTGGCGCCGAAAACGCCGGACAGCGCTTCGAGCAATCCCGGATCGCAATCCTCGCTGGCAAAAAACGTCCACAATTTTTTGGAAATAAAGCGGCCCGCCTGCGGCTGGGTGACGATGATTTCCAGCACATCACGGCCATCGAAATCGCCGGTGCGGCCCAGGATGGTTTTCGAACCGGTATCGTGAAGGCGGGGGCGGTAGGCGTATTCTTCATGGAGACGGTCCAAGGACCAGCCCGTCATGGCGCGCGCGGCCTCGGTGACATCCTTCTCGGTGTAATGGCCTTCGCCCAGCGTAAAAAGCTCCATGCACTCGCGGGCGAAATTTTCGTTGGGATGCTGTTTGCGGCTTTGCGCCTGATCGAGCCAGATCAACATGGCCGGATCGGTGGCAACGGCTTCCAGCAAGGCCAGCCAGTTGCCTGAACCCATCCGGCGAAAAATGTCAATCTGCCGCCACATATAATAGGCGTTGCGAACTTTGACGGCACTGGTGGCGAAATGGCCGTGCCAAAAGAGGGCCAGTTTTTCCTGCAACGGGCGCGGCCCCTTGGCCATGCGCTGAAGCCAGGCTCCGCGCATCTGCTCCAAATCTCGGATTTGGCCGCGCTGGACTTCTCGCAGGGCCTCACGCCGCTTTTCGATTTCGGCTTTCTTTTGCTCCTCGGTCATTTCCGAACTTTTCTCCGCACGGAATTCCCGCTGGAGTTCAGCGAATCGCTCGGCGCGGGAGGGGTCCGGCTTCGCCCAATCCGGGCGGTCTTCGCTTTCGGAAATTTTGTCGTAATCGATAAAATAGGAAACTGCGCCTTCATGCCCCAGGCGGGTGAGGGATTCGATTTCCTCCGGAGTGCCGCCGAATCCGGCGCGGCTGTACAAATGCGCCGCGCAGTTGTAATTCCATTTGGCCGCTGGCAAAGCATTCAGCATGAGAGCTTAGACGCCGGCCGCGCCCGCTGGGTTACAAAATGAGGAAGTTCTTGATTGCCGCAGCCATTAAAATTAGGATGCCAGCCCAAGAGAGTGAAATGCGCCACACGCCAGGAAGCCGCTGAATTTATTCTGCATTGGGTCCGCCACCGCCAAGGTTCGCCGTCCGATTTGATTCGCGCGTTGGAGGAGGAAGCAGGCTGGCCGGGCCGCCTGATGCTGCCGTCGATACTGGATGAATTGCGCGCCCGGCGCGGGATGCCGGATGCGGAGCGAAAATTTCTGTTCTATACTCTCAACGCTGGCGCGGTCGCCGAAGCCCTGGCCGATGGCGCTGATCCGCCCCACACCCACGAATCCTCCATCGATGATTTGCTGGCCCGCAGCCGGCGTTTTTGGAAGTCGGCCAAATATGGCGAGGCGGTGGAATTCCTGGCCAAATTTCGCGACTACTCGCCGTTTAACAACATGCTGGTTTACGCGCAAAATCCGCTGGCGACCCAATTCGCAACCGCCAGCCATTGGCGCAAAGCCTTTGGCCGCACGGTCAAAGAGAATGCGCGCGCGATGATTATTCTCGCGCCGCACCGCCCGGTGCTGATGGTCTATGACATCGCGGACACGGATGGCCCGCCGCTGCCAAAGAAATTGCGCGTCTTCACGCAAACCAGCGGGCCGTTCAACCCCGCGCTGCTGCACCGCCTTGTCAAGAATTGCGAGCGGGACCGCATCCAGGTGCGGCGCCAGCCAATGGGCGATTTGCAGGGAGGCTTCGCCACCTCCCGCACGCGCGAGCCGGACTGGAAGATGCGCGTCATCCTCCGTGACGATTTGAAGGACGCGGACGCTTACGCCGTGCTGTGCCACGAATTGGCCCATGTTTATTTGGGGCACGTCAGCGCCGATCGGGACGGCCAGTGGCCCTTTCGCGTGAATCTTTCTGAAGCCGTGGCGGAGATCGAGGCGGAATCGGTGGCGCACATCGTCTGCGCGCGGGCGGGATTGCGCACGCATTCGGCGGAGTACTTGTCCAGCTTCGTGGAGGAATGGGAGAATACCGAGGCTATCAGCCTTGATTTGGTCAGCCGCGTGGCGAGCAAGCTGTTGGAAATGTCCGAGCGATTACTGAAGCCGCGATTCGAAGAGGAAGGTTAACGAACACCGGATGGTTTTCCCCGACCCCCAATCGGGGAAAGGCCCTGATTGAAGGGGAAATTCTTTGTGTTATTTTCTTTACGTTGTTTGGGGGGATATAAAACCCGCTCGGTGTTTGGTTGCATCGGGCGGGTTTTTCTTTTCTGAAATTTGCCGAAATCAGGCGGAAGCCGCCGCGGTTTCGCGAATGATCTGCTTGAAATCGTCCAGCCCTTCATCGAACGCGGCTGAGATAGGCAGCACCTTCACGCGGCGGTTCTTGCGCTTGAATTTTTTCAAGTTCGCCTCGGCGACAGGCTCGTCCATTTTGTTGGCCACAACGAGCCGGGGTTTTTTCAGCAAAGCCGGATCGTATAATTCCAGTTCCTCCAGCAATTGCCGGTAATCGTCCGCGGCGGCGCGGCCGTCGGTTTCGGCCATGTCAATTAAAATGACCAGCAGCCGGCATCGCTCGATGTGGCGCAGGAACGCGTGGCCGAGTCCGGCGTTTTGGTGCGCTCCGGCGATCAGCCCCGGCACGTCGCACACAGTCAGCCGAAAATAATCCGAATACTCCACAATGCCCGGCTGCGGGTGCAGCGTGGTGAACGGATACGGCGCGACTTTCGGGCGAGCCTTGGAAATGGCGCCGAGCAGAGTCGATTTGCCGGCGTTGGGAAAGCCGACCAGGCCGACCTCGGCCATAATGCGCAGTTCGAGGAGGTATTCCCCTTCCCCGCCCGCTTCGCCAGGCTGGGCGAAACGCGGCGTTTGCCGGCGCGCGGTCGCAAAGTTGCGATTGCCCAATCCGCCGCGCCCGCCCTTGCACAAAATAAATTGCTGGCCATCCTTGGTCAGATCGGCCACCAGTTCCCCCTTGCCGGTGGAGGCGCCGGAGGGCGCGCCGTCTTCTGTCAAATCGATTTCCACCGCGCGCTCCCCGCCGGCATGGCGGAGGACCGGGCGGCCGGCCGAAGCGGGCAGCAGTTTGGGACGCTCGCCGGGGGACTCTTCTTCAGGGATCGGAGCCGACGGAGTTTCGACGCTCCAGACCAGCGTGCCGCAGGGGACTTTGACCAGCAAATCCTTGCCGGCCACGCCGTCCATGCCCTTGCCTTTGCCAGCTTCGCCGTTTTCGGCAAAGAGGCGGGAATTGTAGAATTGGGCGACCAGATTGTTTAAATCGTGATCAGCTTGAAGAATGACGCTGCCGCCGCGCCCGCCATTGCCGCCGCTCGGCCCGCCTTTGGGCCGGAAGGTTTCGCGGAGGAACGCAATACAGCCCTTGCCTCCGTGGCCGGCGCGGGCCTGGACTTTTATTTCATCGACGAACAAAAATCAATTGCTGGCCAGCCTGGCAGGCTCCGGTTTGACGTTGATGCGGCGGCTCTGCTTGTCGAACAAGACGCGCCCGTCGATCAACGCGAACAGGGTCCAATCACGGCCTGTGCCCACGTTTTGGCCCGCGATAAACTTGGAACCGCGCTGGCGAACCAGGATGCTTCCGGCGGTGACAAATTGCCCGCCAAATTCTTTCACACCAAGGCGTTTGCTGACGCTGTCGCGTCCGTTGCGCACACTGCCTTGACCTTTTTTATGTGCCATACCTAACCTTTAATTTCCTTGATCTTGACCACCGACAATTCCTGCCGATGGCCGATCTTCTTGTGATAACCTTTGCGGCGCTTCATTTTGAAGGTCACTTTCTTTTCGCCGCGAATGTGTTCGACCACGTCGGCTTCGACAGTCGCCTTGGCGACGGCCGGCGCTCCGAACGTGGTTTTGCCTTCATTGTTGACCAACAGGACGCGTTCAAAAGTGAACGTCTTTCCCGCCTCGACGGGCAAACGCTCCACTTGCACCGTGTCGCCTGCGCTGACACGATACTGCTTACTTCCACTTTCGATTATAGCATACATAAGACCACTTTCAAAAAAGGAGCGTGATTCAATCAATATTCCCGTTCCATGTCAACGGTTTCTTTGCATTTCTTTTAAATGATTTAAATCGCACTGATAATCAGGACTTTACCCTATCATGTTTTTTATGACGCGCAAGTGAGGCAAGGCCGATTTTGCCATTTTGTAACGCTGGGCGCCGGCGCGCACGTCGCCCTGATGAAGTACCCTATTGTGAACCCCGCCTCCGTACGGGCACAGTTTCTCGAAATGTGGAGACGTTTTCAATTGGCCGGCATTCTTCTGGCGGCGGCGGCGCTGGCGGGTTGCGCCGCGCCCCCATCCGACTGGCGCCCAGGCTCCGATGGGAGCGCGGAAACTTTGAGGCAAGTCATGGCCCGGCAGGACAAAATCATCCGCCTCTCGCCGGCGCCGGCCGGCAGGCCCATTCTTCTGCTGCTGCATGGAGCCACCGACGATCCAACGGAAATGATGTCCATCGCCAGGGCGTGGCGGAACAATTACGATGTGTATCTGTATTCCTACAATTACCATCACAGAGTTAAAAAGGCAGGTTTGGATTTGGACGGCGAGATCAGGCGACTGAAAGCAGAGGACGCCCAAGGCGGGCCGATGACGGTGCTGGACTTTTCTTATTCCGCCATTGTTTTCAGGGAAGCCGTCATTTTGGCCAATGACCCCGCGTTGTTCGACGGCGACTCGCTGATTCAACTGGTTCCGACAGCCGGCGGCTCGCGGCTGGCGAGAACGATGGAATTTCCGCCCTTCGCGTGGCTGGTCTCGCCGTTTTCCCATCCCAGCGCGGCGGAAAATCCTTGCGGCAGCCTGGCTCGGAAACTTTGGGACGGCGAAGGCAACCGCAAGTTTTACGAGGCAATCGACCCGGCCCGCGTGCGAACTTTCCTGGTGGAGAATGACATACATTCCCTAGCCCGATCGCGAAACAAAAACGTCCTCAGAAGATACGAAAATGGAATCGGGACAAACGTCGTCATTATTCCGAAGTCCGCGGGAGTGACCCATGATTATTTCCCGATGGAGCGAGGCGGGCTTGATTATTTGCGGATGGCGCTGGACCGGTCTTCGCAAAAGACCGGCGTGGCCGCCATATCGCCGGGCTTTTGAGCTTCGCTCCGCGCCGCGCGTCAGGGTTTGGCGTTCAAGGCGTCGATGGCGTCTTGAGCGTCTTTGTGGACGGCTGGGTTTGGATTGCTCAACAAGGGCTGGATCGAAGGGACGACGCTTTTATCGCCGATGACGGCAAGAGTTCTGCACGCATCGCGCATAACGTGATCGTTCGGATTCTTTAGACAGGGCACAACGCTTGCGGCGGCGTCCGGCTTCTTCAGGTCGCGCAAAGCCTTTAAACCATCTTCGACAGCCCGCCAATTGCTATCGGTCAAAAGACTGCAAACTTGTTTCAACTCGTCCGCGCTCAGGTCAACGTGGTAAATGCCGGCTTCGCGGGCGGCCTTTCTTTTGACCGCCTCTCTTGAATCGCCCACCATTTTCTTGATGAACGGCACGACGTTGGTGCTCAAGGGATAGTTTTTCTCCAGCGACTGGAAGGCGGCGACGACCTTGCTCGAATCTCCCGAGCCGAGCTGGCTGATTAATTGGTCTTCAGCAGGGACGGCCCAAACAGCGGACGCCGCAGCCAAAAACACCAGCGAACACACGTGGGTGGCAGTTCTCTTGTATAATGAAGTCATAATATTTCCTATGGTGAAGGACGCGATTGTTTAGTGAAATTGCCAAGGACTGTCAACTGGAATCCAAAAAACCAAAATCACGACGGTGTTAATGCCGCCGCCGCAATCGGTGAAGAAAAAACTTTCTCCAAGTTAAGCAACAACTTTTTGCCGGACTGGAATCAAAAAAAAGCCGCATCGCCCGGCCTTGAAGCGTTCCCAATAATGCTTGCGGAAACGGCGCCGCCGAAGGTAAAGTTGCCTCGGCATCCCGAACCGCGAAAACCGGACTGAAAGTTGAAGCCATTGCAACATTTTAGAGTGTGTTCAGATGAGACCGCCTCCATGAACGGCGCGGCGCTTCATGGCCGGGGCGGAGTTTGCATTTGACATGGCCGCGTCTGTTTCCTCATCGCCTCATTGGTCCGGCACCGGCAAATTGCGGGGCGGGCGCTCGGGCATTTGGTTTTTTATCACCGCGTTGCGCGTGCTCGGATTGCGGGTGACCTATGGCCTGGCGGTCCCGCCGGCGGTTTACTTTTCCTTCGTGTCGCCTGACGTGCCGGCAACGATGGATTTTCACCGCCGCGTTTTCGGCCCGCTGCCCTGGTGGAAACGCCGGTGGCTCGTTTTCAAACACTTTCTCTCCTTCGGCCGCGCGCTGATTGACCGCACGGCCATCCTTGCGGGCGACCGAAAGCATTTTTCCTTTTCGTTTGACGGCGAGAATCATTTGCGCGACGCCGTGGCAGAAGGACGGGGCCTGCTGCTTCTGACGGCGCATATCGGCAATTGGGAGGCAGCAGGGGCCTTGCTGTCGCGCCTGGAAGTGCCGATCAACGTCACGGGATTTGACCGTGAGTCCGCCGAAGTCCGTTCGCTGCTTGATCAAGCGTCCAATGCCCAGTTCCGCCTGCTGCCGTTGACGGGTTCGCCCACGGACGTGATTCCGCTGGCGGCCGCTCTGCGCCGCGGGGAAGTGGTCGCGATGCTGGGGGACCGCGATTACGGAGGCCCTTCGGCGCCAGTTTCTTTTCTGGGAGGCACGGCCTCGTTTCCGATTGGCGCCTACGTGATGGCGGCCATGGCGGGCGCACCGCTGGTGCATGTGTTCAGCCTGTGCGAGCGGCGCGGGCATTACCGTTTTTTTGCCTTTCCGCCGCAGCGCCCGCAAATGCCCCCGCGCCATCAGCGCGACGCCTGCCTGCGGGACTGCGCCGCGCGCTTCAGCCGCGACCTCGAAACCATCCTCAAACGCGACCCGTTGCAATGGTATAATTTCTACCCTTTCTGGCGATGTCCGTAGAATCGCTCATCCCCCATCGCGCCCCGATGTGTTTTATCGAGGAATTGGCCTCGTGCGACGACAAGACGGCTTCCGCCACCGCGCATTTCGAGGCCGGGCATTTCGCTGAGGGCGCGCTGGAATTCGCGCTGGTGGAATGCGCCGCGCAATCCGCGGCCGCGGCGCTGGGGCATCGCGCAAAGCACGCCGGCGGGCAATCGGGCGCGGCCGCGCATGGAATGCTGGCCGCGGTCAACAGTTTCCAAATTCAATCTCCTCCCCCGCTGGGGAAAAAATTGTTGATTGAAGTTTACGAAGTCAGACGGTTCGGCCCCATGATGCTGATTTCCGCCATCGTTTCCTGCGCGGGCCAGAAAATCGCTTGCGGGCAATTGACGCTTTATGCCTGAGTCTCTTTTCCAATGCTCCGTTGCCATCGCCGGCTGCGGCGCGACCACGGCAGTCGGGCGCGGCGTGGACGCGCTGAGGTCGGCATTGCGCGCCAATGCCAGCGGATTGCGCGCGGCGGCTCGATTTGACAAACCGGCCTTCCAGTCGTGCGTCGTCGGCGCCGCCCGCGAGGAGGAATCCGGCACGGACGACCCGGCCTGGCAATTGGCCGGCTTCGCGGTGCGCGAGGCGCGCGAACAAGCGCGGGAGACCCTGGCCGCGATTCCCGCCGAGCGCGTGGGGTTCGTGCTCTCCACCACCAAAGCCAATATCGAAGCGATGGAGCGCCTCGCGGATCACCGGCCTTGTTCAGAAGCGGCAAGGCGGCATTTGCGGGGAGACGCGCTGGCGGCCGATCTGGCGGCGGCGCATGGCGCGGGCGGCCCGGTGCAATGCGTATCGGTCGCGTGCGTGTCGGGACTGGTGGCCATCGCGCAAGGAGCGAGGTTGATCCAACGCGGCGCGGCGGACGCGGTCATGGTGG
Organism: Verrucomicrobiia bacterium; assembly: GCA_036501625.1. Classification (GTDB taxonomy): domain Bacteria; phylum Verrucomicrobiota; class Verrucomicrobiia; order Limisphaerales; family Palsa-1400; genus Palsa-1400. The sequence goes on along the minus strand of DASXZY010000037.1, from coordinate 71,480 downwards.
CTGGCGTGGATCATTTGTCGGCATTTGTCATGGCAGGATTCAGCGCATTGAAGGCCCTGGACCCGGCCGGTTGCCGGCCCTTTGACAAGGAGCGCCGGGGATTAAGCCCGGGCGAAGCTGGGGCTGCCGTCGTTTTGGCGCGCGCGGAACGCGTGGCGGCGCCGGCCATTGCCGTGGCCGGCTGGGGTTCGAGCAACGATGCCAATCACATGACCGGGCCGGCGCGAGATGGCTCAGGTTTGGCGCAGGCGATTCGCGGCGCGCTGGACTCAGCCGGAGTGGAGCCGGGGCAAATTGATTACATCAACGCGCACGGAACCGGCACGCCCTACAATGACGCGATGGAAGCAGCGGCCCTGCGCGGTGTGTTTGGCAAAAACTCCCCGCCCATCAGCGGAGCCAAGGGAATGCTGGGCCACACGCTCGGCGCGGCGGGGGTAGTAGAAACCATACTTTGCGTCCTGGCCATGCAAGAGCGATTATTGCCTGGAACCGCGCGGTTGAATGAAACGGCTGAGGACGCGCCGGCCGGCGTGATGAAAGCGCCGAGTCCGTGCGCGCGCCTGGATTGGGCGCTGAAACTCAACAGCGGTTTCGGCGGCGTCAATGGCGCGTTGATATTGCATCATGGATAAAATTTATATCACAGCCGCCAGCCAGGCGTCGCCGGGCGATGCGCGCGCGGCGCAATTCGGCGCCCGCTTTGGGCGGCTGGACCTGGCCAGCCAACTGGCGCTCATGGCCGTGGAATCGCTTGGCATTGATTTTGACGAACTGCCGCGCGAACGCGTGGGCATTTGCCTTGCCTCGCGAGATGGCTCCCTGGCGGCCGATTGCGAGTACTGGCGCGGGCGCGGCGCCGCAGGGGGGCCAAGCCCTGCCTTATTCGTTTACACATTGCCGAGCGCGGCCATTGGTGAACTGGCGATTCGCCACCGGCTGACCGGACCCAGCTTGTGCCTCGTTGGGCCTGGCTCTGTTCTAACGGAAGCGGCGGATTGGCTGCGGCGCGGCGAAGTGGAAGCGTGCCTATGCGTCGAATGCCGCGTGATTACCCCCGCGCTGGGAGAAATGATTGGCTCGCCGCCGGATGCCGCGGCATTCGCGCTTTTCTTGCGGCGCGGCGGATGGCGCGCGCTGGAGGAAAATGAGCGTGACATGGAGCGGCTGTGCGCGGCATTCTCCGCCCACACGGCCGCGAGTTAAATGCAGGTTATTGTCATGGATAATTTATTAAATGAATTGAAGGCCAGCATCATTGAATCTTTGCGCCTGGAAAACATCACCCCCGCGCAAATTGCCGATGACTCGCCGCTCTTTGGAGGAGGCCTGGGCCTTGATTCCATCGACGCGCTGGAACTCGTGGTCATGCTGGAGCAAAAGTACGGCATCGTCATCAAGGATATTGAAGAAGGCCGCCCCGCCTTCAAATCCGTCCGAACACTGGCCGATTTCATCCAGGCCCGGCGCTCTCCCAAATAGTGGCCGCGTCTTCTCCAGTCATCACCGGACTGGGCCTGGTCGCGGCGCCCGGTCTTGGAGTTGAGGCGGTCTGGAAGAGCATCCGCGCCGGGAACGGCGGATTAAAACCCCTGACACTTTTTCCCTCGCCACGCTACGGGCAGGCGCTGGCGGGCCAGGCGCCGCTTGATCTCAAGGCCTTGGGCGCTCCCGCGCGCGGCTCGCGGAGCGATCAACTGGGCTGGCTGGCCGCGCGCGAAGCCGTTGCCGCCGCCGGCCTTGATGTTCGCGCGTGCTCCGAGCGGGCCGGCGTGATGCTTGGATGCTCGGTGGGCGGTTCTTTTGACAGCGAACGTTTTCTGGAGACGCTGCTCAAACGGGGCAAAATGCGCGCCCGCCCCGCGCGTTTTCACGAATGCGTTTCCGCGGCTGATTTAATCGCGGACGAATTCGGATTGCTGGGGCCAAGTTCCGCCATGGCGACGGCCTGTTCGTCGGGCGCGCTCGCCATCGCTTTAGCGGCGGAAATGATCCAATCGGGCCAGGCCGATGTGATGCTGGCGGGCGGGGCGGATTCGCTTTCGCGCATGACGTGGGGCGGATTTCATTCGTTGCTGCTGGTGGACGGGGCGGGCTGCCGGCCATTTGACGCGAGCCGGGCAGGCATGACTTTGGGCGAGGGAGCGGGAGTGCTGGTGCTGGAATCCGAGGAATTCGCGCGCCGCCGCGGGGCCGCGATTCTGGCGCGCCTGGGCGGATGGGGCGCAAGCTGCGACGCCTACCACGCCACGGCCCCGCATCCGGAAGGAGCCGGCGCGGCGGACGCCATGCGGGCCGCCCTCGGCCGCGCGGGTTTGGAACCGGGCGCCATTGATTACATCAACGCGCACGGCACCGGCACGCGCGACAACGACTTGGCGGAAGCGAAGGCATTGAAAACGGTCTTTGGTCCGGGCGTGCCGCCGGTGTCGAGCACCAAGGGATTTTTCGGGCACGCGCTGGCCGCGAGCGGGGCCATTGAGGCCGTCGTGTGCGTGCAGGCGTTGCGGTTTCAGGAAATCCCGCCGAATCCCGGCTTTGCCAAAGTTGATCCCGCGATTGGATTGGAACCGCGCACCGAATGGCGGCCTGCGCGGCTGCGGCATGTGTTAAGCAATTCCTTCGGCTTTGGCGGCAACAACGCGGCGTTGATCTTTTCGCATCCGGAAACCACCACCCGCCCTCGCGCGGCGCGGCCGGCTCCGGTCGCGGTGACGGGCCTGGGAGTGATCGGCCCCGGCCGAGCCACCCAGTGTGCCATCGAGCCGCCGGTCCCGCCGGGAAACGTCATGGCGCACAGTTGCGGCGAACTGGTGGAGAACGCTTTGCTTTCAGCCAATCAGCGCCGGAGGACCGGCCGCATTACACAAATGGCGCTGCTGGCGGCGCGGCGGTGCCACACGGCTGATCCGGCCCGCCGCGTGGCGGTGATGATAGCCACCGGCTTGGGCTGCCTGGCGGAAGGGGCGTTGTTCATCGAAAACATGATTAGCCACGATGAGCAAGGGCCGATGCCGTCGCGGTTTGCAGGCTCTGTGCATAACGTCCCTGCCTCGCAAATCGCCATGGACCTGGGCGCGCGCGCCATGAACGCGGCGCCGACGGCGGGAGAGATTTCCTTCGAAAGCGCCCTGTGGACCGGCATCGTTCAACTGGCGGCGGACCAGGCCGACACCGCCTTGGCGGGGGCCGTGGATGAATTGAACAAATACCCGTTGAGCCTCGGACGGCGATGGGGATTTTGGACCGATCGGACCCTGCCCGGCGAAGGAGCGGTGGTGGCGCGCCTGGAGCGGGGGCCGGGCGCCGAGTCCAGGCTGGCCATCGTGACGGCAGTGCGCATGGGCCGGTATCGCCGGCCCTTTGACGCTGAGCGCGAAGCCCAATGGATTGCCGAATCGGTTGATTTGACAAACGTGAAGACGATGGTCAGCGGCGCGGGCGGCTGGCCCGTTCTGGACGGCCCATACGCGGAGGTGGCGGCGGCCCTCAAGCTGACGCACGCCACTTACAAGCAGAAGTGCGGGGAGTTTCACTCAGCTTCGGCCTTCGGGTTTTCCACGGCGGTGGAACTTGCGCGGGAGACGAAGAGCGGCGTGCTGCTTTACACATTGTCGCCGCGCGGAGCCAAAGCGATATGCTGCGTCGTGCCTTGACTCGCTTTCAATGGGCGGGGCTTGCGGCCGCATTGCTGGCGACGGCGGCGCTGGCGGCGGGAAGACCGGCCCTGTTTTGGACGGTTCTTGCGATATTCTCGACGGTAATAGGATTCGGCGCGGCCCTGCCCTCGTGGAAGATGTTCGGCCCGTTCGTTTGCCGCGGCCAGGCGAATCGCCGATGCGTCGCGCTGACCTTCGACGACGGCCCAGACGCCCGCTCGACACCCGCATTGCTGGAATTGTTGAAACAGGCCGGAGTCGAGGCGGCGTTTTTCTGCATCGGACGCCGGGTAGCGGCGGAGCCCGCGCTGGCCGCGCGAATCGCGGAAGCGGGGCATCTGCTGGGAAATCACACCTACAACCACAGCATGGCCACGAATTTCTTTACGGCCGGCCGGGTGCGGAGCGAAATGGCGCGCACGCAAAGCGCCATCCAACAGGCAACCGGCGCGGCCCCGCTCCTGTTTCGACCGCCCTGGGGATTGTCGAATCCGCGCGTCTTTCGCGCCGCCCGCCACGAAGGCCTGACCGTAGTCGGCTGGAGCGCGCGCGGATTGGACACCCAGATCACCGATCCGGAGCGGGTCGTCGCGCGCATCGAGCGCCGGCTGGCGCCGGGGGCGATTATCCTGTTGCATGACGGCAATATTCCCGCCGGGCGCCTGGTGGCGACAGTCAAATTGCTTTTGGACAGGCTGCGCGCGCTTGGCTATGATGTCGTGCGATTAGACCGGATTCTCTCCTGAACAACACGACACGGTGCCAAAGATAAAAAAGTGGTTCAAGCGCATCGCGGCGGTCACACTGGCGCTGGCGCTGGCAGGATGGGCGGCTGGAGCATGGCTGGTCAAGCGCAGCACGGCCCAGCCCCCGCCGATTCCCGCCGGCGACGCCATTATGGCGGCCAAGCCTGTCAGCCGCGACGGCAAGGTTTGGCTGGGCCAATCGTGGGTCAGCCATCGGCAGGGATTGCTGGTGGTGCGCCTGAAAGGGTCGCCATTCGACATGGGCTACGCGCACGGCGTTCTGTTGCAGGACCAAATGCACACGCTGGAAAATGCGTTTCTGCAAATGATCCGCGGCTATGTGCCGCGTCATTGGGTCATGGAAGCCCTCAAGGATTACGTGATTTTTCGCAACCGCCATTTGAGCGACTACGTGCCGATGAATTATCGGTTGGAGATTTTTGGCACCAGCCTCGGCTGCCCGGACATTCACCCGGAGGAAGGCCCGTTTTACAACCGGCTGCTGAATTACCACGCGGCGCACGACGTATCCTATATGATGATTGACAACCCGCTCATCAGCCGGGCTGGTTGCACCGCCTTCGCCGCCTGGGGAGGGGCCGCGGAACAGGGCCATTTGGTGAGCGGGCGCAATTTCGATTGGGAGGCGGCGGAAGCTTTTGGCCGCGACCGTGTGGTCATTATGTGCGAGCCGGATGGCGGGATACCTTTCATTTCGCTGGCGTGGGCGGGCATGGCCGGTGTGGTATCGGGCATGAACCGGGCGGGCGTATCCGTCACGATCAATGGAGCGCCCTCAAGCCTTCCGCGCGAAACCGCCACGCCGGTGGCCATCGTGGCGCGGGAAGTTTTGGAACGGGCGCACAATCTGGCCGAAGCGATGGAAATCGTGCGGGGGGCCAAAGTGTTTGTCTCGACGATATGGCTGGTGGGCAGCCGGGCGGATGGCAAATTCGTTGTCGTGGAAAAGACGCCCCTTTCAACCGAGATGCGCGAAGCGAACGGGGACTCCATGGTTTGCGCCAACCATTTTGAAACGTCCAGCCTGGAGGAGGACGCGCGCAACCAAAAGTATCTGCGCGAGGCCACCTCGGTCTCGCGCCAGAAGCGCATGGAGGAATTGCTGCACACGAATCATGGCGCGATCACGCCCGCGCTGGCGGCGGAATTTTTGCGCGACCGCAAATTGCCCGGCGGCGAGTTCGCCGGCAACGGCCATCGGGGCGCACTGAACGCGCTGATCGCCACTCATGCGACAGTCATGGATTTGACGGACGGAATTTTTTGGGCGGCCTCGCCGCCAAATCAACTGGGCCAGTTCGTGGCCTTTGACGTCTCGGATTTTTCCCGCGAACTGCCGGAGCGAACCGTGCCGCCGGACCCCATGCTTGCGTCGGGAGAATACGACCGCGCTAAAAAAGCGGGCAAAGATTTGACGGAGGGCCGGCAAGCGTTGCATGACAAAAACCCAAGCCGCGCGCTGGAATTGGCGAAGGAAGCAGAAAAGCTCAATCCGGGTTTTTACCAAAACGCGGCCCTCGAAGGGCGGGCTTGCGTGGCGTTGGGCCGCCCGGCGGATGCGATTAAGGATCTGGAATCAGCGCTGGCGCGGCGGCCGGCCTTTTCACAGGAAACGGAGGAGTTAAACGCGCTGTTGCTCCAGGCAAGGAACGCAAGATAGGTTCGCATGAAAGATACTCATCCCCCCAAAGCAACACCATCCCTGGTGGCCATTCAATTTTTGCTGGGAGCCAGCGCGACCGCGGGCTTCGCGCTGCCTTACCTGCGGCGCGCGCACGGCCTGGGGCAGTTAAATCCGCGCCAGCGATATCTGTTCGCGGTCAACCATGTGAGCCTGCTGGACACAATTCTGATGGGTTCGCTGTGCTGGCGCAGCCGCTGCTACCCGATCCTGGTGCTGGGCGACAAAGGCACTTGGAACGCTTCCTGGCTCAAGCGGGTGTTGAGCAGCCGGATCGGATTTTTGCTGGACCGGAGCAAGGTCAAACTTGGGCGCATTGAGGAGCTGCAAATGTTCGGGCAGGCCAGCCATGATTTTCATCTTGTCGTCTTTCCCGAAGGCACGCGCGGGGACGGACAGCGGGTCGGGCCTTGCAAGCCGGGCCTTTATTACGTGGCGAACACCGCGAAAATCCCGATTGTGCCGGTCTTCATTGAGAACATGGAAAAGCTCTCGACCAAAACGGGGCCGTTGAATTTGTGGGCCGGACTGCGGCAGGTGGAGGTTCACTTTGGCCGCCCGATCCAGGCTGAGCGCTATCTGCCGCTGGCGCGCGAAGAATTCGGCGAGTTTATCCGCCAGAACATCGAGGCCCTTCGGCCACTGCAGTCAACAGAATGTTCGAATCCCGCCCTGATTCGCCCCTGATGGCCTCCTGGGAGAAGCCCGCCCTGCGCAAGGCGGCCGCAAGTTCCACGCGGGTCAGAAAATGGAGGCCTTCCACGGTCTTGTTGAGGCCGAGGCGCGTGGCCCATTTTTCCCAGCGTTCAACACGTTGATGCCCGGCGCTGTCCGCGCGCGCGGCCTCGCGCAACACCAGCGTCCCGCCGGGCCGCAACGCGCGCCGCACCTTGCGCAAAATCCATTCCTGTTTTTCCGGCTCCCAATAATGCAGCACGTCCAGCAGCAGCGCCGTGTCGCACGGGGGGAATTCCCAGTCGAGGATGTCGCGCGCCTCAAATCGAACGCGCGGATGGCCGGGCGCGGTGCGCTGGGCGACGCGAATTTTGTCCGCGTCGTAATCAACGCCAAGGAACGCGCGCTGGTCCGTGGTGTGAGCCAGCCAATTGGCGGCCACTCCGCAGCCGCAACCGAGGTCAAGCACAAATCCTTTTCGAGGAACCATGCTGTCGAGCGCGCGGAACATCGGGTCCAGCTTCAGTTTCCAATGCACGAACAGTTCCACGAATTTTCCCTGGTAACGATAGAGCCGCTCGACTTTGCGGCGGAGCACGCGCGGGGTGTTCAACTCGTCCAGTTGTTCCTGCAAAGCCCGGCGAACGACGGCCTCGCAATGGCGCATCAAAGCCAGGCTGCCTTGCGCGTAATCGAAGTTTTGCGGAGTGATTCTCGGCAGCGCGGCCACGACCACATGATAAGGCTCGAACCAATATGAATCGCGCGGCATGGCGGTATTGGTGCCGCCCAGGAGAATCGGCAGGATGTCCCGCTGCAACTCCACCGCCAGTTCAAAGGCGCCGCGATGAAAACGCCGCGGAAAGGAGTCCATCGAACGGGTGCCTTCGGGATAAAAATGCACGGAGGCGCCCCCGGCCAATTTTTCCCGGCAGCGGCGCAGAGTGGTTTCGGGATCATTGGGTTCCACCATCACGTGGCCCAGCAATTTGCAGCCGATGCCGAGAATGGGCGTGTCAAAAATACGTTTTTTGGCAGTCTGGCGCACGTCGCCGGGCAGGCTGACCATCAGCATCACATCGACGGCGGATTGATGATTGCTGACGACGACGCACGGGGGATCGAAAGTGGCCGGCGTGATGTTCCGAAACTCCAACCGGCCAAACGGAAGGCCCTTGACCACGCCGCGCGCCATCCAGCGAGTCGCGCGGCGCAAGGTGGCGTCGGCCGAGGCCGGGGTGAATAATTTCAGGCAGGGCCGAAGAACGCAGTAAAGAAAGATTTCGCTGCCGCCCAAATGGACGGCGGCCCAGGCTGTGCCCGCCAAATGCCACCATCGCGGGGCGCCGCGCGGCTGCTCCTTGAACAGGAGCAAGTCCATGAAGAGCGGCGTCAAAATAAGCGTGGCGGCGAAGGCGAAGGCCATGCCGATGAGCACGGTGGCGCCCATTGAAAAGAGCACGGGATGCCGGGCAAACACGAGCACCGCGAATCCAAAAATGGTGGTCAGGGCCGAGATGACGACGGACGCGCTGGTGGCGGCCAGCCGGGGCGGGCGGCCCCGCCATTCGTCCAGTTTGCTCGTCATCATGAACACGCTGTAATCTTCGCCAATGCCGATTATGAAAATGACGAACACGCTGTTCATCATATCGATGGGCAGTCCCAACCAGCCCATGACTCCGAACGTCCACAGCAAGGCAAACGCGAGCGGCAGGAGCGTGGCCGCGGCCAGTTCGATGGAGCCGAGCGCCAGATAGACAATCACTGTCACTAAAACAGCCGTCCTCCACGCGAAGCGGCCCAGCCCTTCCTTGGCCAGATGCGCGATGTGCTCGGCGAAATCTTTTTTGTCCAGCACGATCATGCCGGCAAGTTCGCGCCGCAGCGGAGCGATTTGGGCGCGGTCTTTCAATTTCAAGAGCGTGCTCACGGCGTTGTCGCCGGGGCCGAGCGCGACGCGTTCGTTGAGCGCCTGTTCGAGGGGCGTGTTGCGGAACGATTCCAGGGTTAGAATCGCCGGGTCTTTTTCGAGCCGCTGCCAAAAAGCCGCGAATGCGTCGGGCCGGAAGCCCAATTCGCCGCCGATTTGCTCCAGATTCTTGCGCAAATCTTCACGGCGCTGGGGATTCCAAAATTCATGCCAGCGGCGGATATAGTTTTCCTGGTCCTCGCGCGACGGGCAAACAGACGCCAGCGAATAAACCTCCGACACGCCGGGCCAATGGGACAGGGCTTCGGCGGCGCGGTCGTTTTGAGCCAGAGCCTGGTCTTCAGTCGCGCCGCGGGCGACGACCAGAGTCATGCCAAGAGCATCGCCCCAGGTTTTGCGGATCAATTCCTCGTCACGGCGCGTGGCTTCAGTGATGCCGTTGAGCTTGGTGATGTCGCCTTCAAAACGCAGGCGCGGCACCCCGAACGCGGCCGCCACAGTGAGCGCGGCCACCAGGATCAGCAGCTTCGGCCGGCCGTGCGATTGCCACCCGTGGAAGTTATCCATGAAGCGCGTCAGCCATAATGAGGCCTGGCCGGTTTTTTTCGGAATGGGCACCAGCAAAGGCAGAATGATCAGCGCGAACGCGGCCGAAAAAAATACCCCCGCCATGCCAAAGACGCCTAGTTGCTGATATCCGTGCATAGGGGATGTGGCCATGACCGCGAAGGCCGCCATCGTCGTCAGCGCGCCGACGGTGATCGGCAAAACCAGGCGCGCCACATGCCGCCCCACAGCCGGGCCGTCCAGGCCGGCCGCATTGTCAAGATGATAGACAACGTAAATGGCATAGTCCACAGTGATGCCGATGGCAATGGTCGCGAATCCCGTGGCGATGGCGGACAAATGCCGCTGCCAGAACATCAGGACAACTCCCGCCACCAGTGTGCCGAAGATGGAAGGCAGGAACGTAATTAGCGCCAGCCAGCGCCGGCGGTAGGCCGCGAGGCACAAAATCAGCATGGCCGCCATGCCGAGAAAAATGCAACGCGTGGCGTCGCCTTTGATCAACGTCGCGTTATCGACGGTCATGCGGTGCCCGCCCGTGATTGCCACATGCACACCCGGAAATTTTTGTTCGACAGCACCCGCCTGCCGCAACATGCCGTCAACCAGCGCCGCGCTCGCGCCGGAGTTGGACGACGGCAATTTCGGTTCGGCCATCAACAACACATGGCGTCCGTCTCCGCTGGTGATGCGGCCATCGGCCAATTGCGCGTCGCCAAAGCCCGTCTGCAACGGGAGCACCTTCGCGATGACGAGACTGCTCATGCCGACCGGATCGGCAGCGACGACGTCCTTGAGCACCAAGCCATCGAGGCCCGCCAGTTTGCGCCGCATGACGGTCAAATAGTCGCGCACAGCGGCGGGTTGCAGTTTGGGCGCCAGCGCCGTTGCGTCCGCTTCGGTAAAGAGATTGGGCAATGCGCCGGTCAGAAAGTTCACGACTTTTTCCTGGCCGTGCATTTCCACGCGATAGGTGATGCGGGCATAGGCGGAATTGGTGGCGAGCCTCGCGTACAAGTCGTCCGCGGCCTGCCCCAATGCGTCCGGATCGGCGCGGTTTATTCCGACGTCAAAATAAACACGGTCCACCTGGCGGAACTTGCGCAGCGTGTATTGGTAGTCATCGACGAGTTGGTCGTTCCGCGGAAGAATGGCAAGCACGTCCTCCTCCAAATCAATCCGGGAGGAAAGAAGCAGGCTGCCAATGGCAATCAGCAGCGTGACCCCAAGCACGAGCGCCCGATGCGACGCGAGCCACAGATACATCCGGGTGTAAAGGTCCGGTTTCACCGCTGGCGAACCCATCGCGCGACGCCGTAGGCCGCGACCGTGCCGACCGCCGCCACTGCCGCCGCCAGCACGAGGCTGCCCACGAACCATTGCCCCAGATATTCCATGCCGCGGGCGCGGGTCATCTGGCCCGCTGAGAAATCCAGCGCGAGACGGTGCCCGGTCAGCATCCAGTGGCCGAGCGCGAGCGCCGAGTAAAGTATAATGGGCATCATCGGAGGAATGGAGATGTTGCTGGCCACCAGGGTGATCGCTTTGTTCAACCGGAGGAAATGCGCGGCCGCCAACGCCATCACCATTTGATAGCCCCACACCGGCGCAATGCCAAAGAACAATCCCAACCCCACCGCCAGCGAAAGCCGCAACGGGTCGTGCGCGTTCTCGGCAAAGAATTCCAACAGGGCTTGCCGCGGCGATTTCGGTTCTCCGAAAGACCACGCCACGCGCAGCGTTCGCGGGACAATCCACGATTGGAGCACCAGGCCGATATTCATGATCGTGATGTGCGCCAAGTCGCGCACCGGGCGAAAGTGCGAGTGCCGCAATTGGTGCGGGTCGTAGCTGCATTGGACAGGCACGGCGACGATGGGTGTGCCGACCCACGACGCGCGCACCATGAATTCCAATTCAAACGCGTAGCACCCTGAGCGAATCTTCAATCGTTGTGCCAGCGCCAGCGGATAGCAGCGAAACCCGCATTGCGAATCGCGCAAGTCCACTCCCGTTTCGATGCGGAACCAAAAGGTGGAGACGCGATTGGAACGGCGGCGCCCGGCCGGGCAGTTGGACGCGTAGAAGTCCCGCACGCCGGCGGCCAGCGCATTCGGCTGTTCTCGCGCGACCGCCAACAACGCGGGCAGATCGCGGGCGGAGTGCTGGCCGTCGGCGTCCATCGTAATGGCGTGGGAAAAGCCCAACGCCAGCGCGCGCTCAAAGCCTGCGCGCAGCGCAGCCCCTTTGCCGCCGTGGCGTTCGAGACGGATCATCGTGATGCCGGGCAAATCCGGCAGTGGAACGGTTGAGCCGTCGTCGACCACCAGCACGGGGGCATGGGCCTGCGCCGCGCGCGCGACGGCCTCGAGAGTGGCCGCATGGTTGTAACAGGGGATGACGACGCAGGGCTTCATCTCAAGTCAACATAAAAACGGCGCTTGCGCGCCCCAGGCGGCATTTGCAGCGCCTCGATTTCCTCGCGCGGCGCGCGGCGGATGGCTGGAGCCATTTTGGCCCGCGCCTGCATGGCTTCGCGCAGGGCCGATGCCGGGGCATCGCCTTCCACCAGCACTTCAACCGCATCCGCGCGCGCGATGATGACGAATGATTTGACTCCCTGGGTTTCCTCCAGAATGGTTTGCAATGTCGAGGGAAACAGGGACACGCCTTTGACTTTCAGCTTTTGGTTTTTCCGCCCGGCAATCGGTCCAAGCCGCGGCGTCGCGCGCCCGCATGAACACGGGCCGCGGAAAAGGGCCGCGCAATCTCCCGTCCGGTAACGAACCAGCGGCATCGCTTCCACGCCGAAGGTCGTCGCCACAACTTCGCCAATTTCCCCGTCGGGAACGGGCCGGCCGGCGTCATCAAGAATTTCCACGTGGAGTTGATCCTCATGCAGATGGCCGCCCGCGCCCGCCTCGCATTCGCAAAGCGAGTTGGCCAGTTCGGTCACGCCGTAGGTCGAATATGCGCGGGCGCCCCAGGCGTTTTCAATGGCGCGGCCGGCCGCATTCAATGCGAGCGATTGGCCGCGCACGGGTTCTCCGATGCAAATGGCCTTCTTGACAGAGCAATGTTGCAAATCGAAATTCATTTCACGCGCCCGCTCCGCGATGATGCGCAGGAACGACGGCACGGCCACGATGGCCGCCGGGCGCGCGCGCTCAATCATCTCCAGGACGAACCGCGGCGAAGCCGCCCCGGCGCGCACGACGGCGCAACCCAATTCGCGCAAGCCCATCCAATAAGCCAGCCCGGCCATGAAACATCGGTCCATCGCCACGGCCACGAGCACAGTCTGGCCGGCCGCCAACCCGGCGCACTCGAAGGAGAGCCGCTCGTTGCGAGCGAGGCGCCGCAGGTCCGGCTCGGTGAGCATCCAGAGCAGCGGCCGGCCCGTCGTGCCGCTGGTCGTCACGATTTCCGCGATGCGTTCGCACGACACGCAAAGAAAATCTTCGTTGCGTTCGGAGACGTCGCGCTGCTCGGTCAAGGGCAGTTGTTCCAGCGCAGGGGCCGGGCCGAGGCCGCGAAATTGCGCGCGATAAAACGGCGAATGCTCCGTCACGTAACGGAATGTCTCGTCCCAGGCTTTTTCAAAAACGCGCGTCATCGGGTGCCGGATAATGTTAGCCTTTCCGCCGCCAATTGGCCAGCCGCCGCGCCGGTGGCCAGGCAGCAGCCCATAACCCGCGCGCTGGCGATGCCGTCCGCGTCGGCGCTGATGGTTTTTCCAGCCATGAAAAGATTGCGCGCATGGACGGCGCACAGCGAACGGGCGGGGATTTCGTAATGCACGCCCTTGGGCAGATAGCGGAATCGCGCGCGGCCATCGGCGCTCCATTGCTCGACGGGCCACGCGCAGCGCGCGGCGGCGTCGGGAAATTTCCGCCCGGCCAGCACGTCGGCGCCTGTCAAAATATATTGCCCGATAATCATGCGGCCCGCGCGATGGGCCTCCTGGAATTCCGCCCGCGCCGCCTGGCATTTCTCAAAGCCATGGACCTTCGCTCGCAAGGACTCAATCACTTCCGGCGCTTGTTCCGGAGGACCGGTGAATTTGACAGTGACAGTTCCGGGATCGGGGCCTGGCTGGAAATTCAAAGGCGGCATCCCCGCGCGCGCCAGCGGCAGCAAATCCCGCGCGGCCGCGGCCGGCGAATCCCACTCGCGCTGAACACCGCTCAATTGAAAAACAACCGCGGGCGCCTGCGTGGTTTCATCCGTTTCCATGCATGGCGCGTTGATGGAGCGCGCGACTTCAGCCGTCCCGCTGCAATCGATGACCGCGCCGATTTCGAGGCCGTTGAGGCTCGTCACGCGTCCTTGCTGGGCCGTCACGCCGGCCAGTGGAGTATTCCAGCGCGTTTCGAGATTCGGCGCGGAGGCGAGCATGTTCGCGGCCAGCGCGCGGAACCGTTCCGGGCGGTACGGCAGCGCCCAAACCCGGCCCATTTGCCGCGGCGGGCCGGCGGCCAATTGTTCAGCGAATTCGCGGGTGAAGCCATTGTTGAGCCATTCGCCTTCGCTGTCAAACAAGCCGCACATGGTCGTCAATCCGCTGAAGCCGCCTGTTCCGCCCGCGGCGGGCCGGCGGTCGAGCAGCAGCGTTTTGCAGCCGGCGCGCGCGGAACTGACCGCAGCCGCGATGCCCGCGGCGCCGCCGCCCACGACCGCGATGTCGAATGATTCGCTCATGGATGGAGGAGCCTCTCGCGCAGGCGCGCGGCAAAATCAGCGGCTTCGGCGTCGGACAGTGTGTCCGCCGCGTAGACTAGGGTGAATTGCAATTGTTCGCGAAACCGGTAAAAGACCACGCCCAATCCAGGCGGCACGGTCACGGCGGGCACATGAACAAATGTCTCGATGTCCGCGCCCAGAAAAGTTTGCAGCATCGGATCGACGGCGGCAGTTTCTCCGAAAAAGAGCGAGCAAATTTCCCCGCGCAAAGGCTGCTTGATCAGCCGCATGTAGAGCGGCAGGGGGAGCGAGCGGAACAATTGCGCGAGGGCAATGCCGGGGTTGATATGCTCGTCCCGCAGATAGGCCGCGTTCCTGGCTTTGACGGCGGCGGCGGCCTGTTCAAGCGTGGCCAATTCCCCCGGCAGGAACTGGTGCAACATCATCGTGATCTGATTGGAAAAAAGCGGGGCGCGCTCGCCTTTGGGCCGCAAGCCAATGGGTATGGGCAGGACGTAACTCGCGCTGGCGCACTGCGCGCGCTCGTGCAGCCGGTGCAATTCCAGCAGCGTGACCGCGATATGAAAATTGGTGTCGCCCAAAAAACCGCACAGCTTCGCCGCCGAGGCTCGCACGCGGGCGGAGTCTTCGCGGGTGAAGGCGGCTGTCTGGTATTTCATGATGGGCGTCAAGGTCTGGCGGCGCGTCGCCAGGGAGACTGGCAAGGCGGCTTGGAATTCATCGAGGCGGCGCAGTTCGCGCCAGGCTTGGCGGCCGCGGGCGCGCAAACCGCCGGCCGTCGTGGCGCGCCGGGCATACCAATCTTCGCCCAGTTTGAGTTCGGGCACGTTGTCGCTGCCGGCCAAGGCGAGGAAATACTCGGCGCTCTTGGCGTCCATCAACGCGTGCGCCCAGGTGAACGTGAGCGTGCGCCCGCTCAGGTCAAGCCGGACGAGTTGGCCGCGATGGATGTCCAGCGGTTCGTTGAAAAGCTTCTGCCGCATGTCCGGCGCCTCGGCATGAACGCGCACGGCCGGGGCCGCGCGGGTGGTTTTCCAGCGCGGTTTGAAATTCAATCCGCGCGACGGCCGCGAGCAAAGGATCGGATGCCGGCGGGCCAAATCCGCCAGGCGCTCTTCCAGCCGGCTGGGATCGATCTCGCGGGAAAGGCCGAGCACGATTTGGCAGGAATTGCCCGCGTAGCCGCGCCGGCGCAATTCGTAATCGAACCCCAGCATGAGGGTGTCGCAACCGTTATGGCCGAAGCTGGCGCTCATTTAATAAACGGACGACCACAGCCGCCAGGGATCGGGCGTTCTTGAGGTTGGCCTCGGTAATTTCATCCTGGGGAATCCAAAGTCCATACGATTTTTCAACGAAGACCAGCAACGAAACCAGCGCCAGGGAGTCAAAACCGCTGGCGATCAAATCCGTCTCCGCGGTTACTTGCGTCTCCGCGCTGAACATGCCGCCGCGCAGGAACTCCAGCAGCCGGTTTTGAACCTCGCACTCCTCGCTCATGCTGCGGGCGAAAGGGCCGGGCGGCATATCTTGCCCGTGACGGCGGTTTTCGCGATGGCCTTAACAAAATGGAATTGGCCGGGCACTTTGTCCGCGCTCAGATGCGCCCGGCAAAAACTTCGCAACGCATCCGCTGCTGCCGCGCCCCCCAAAACCACCTCGGCCTCGACCACTTCTCCAAGATGCGGATGAGCCGCTCCGTAAACTCGCGATTCCTTCACAGCCGGGTGGCGGTTTAGGACGGCTTCGATTTCCTCCGGGAAAACTTTGCGGCCGGCCAAATTGATGACCGCCGTTTTGCGGCCGGCCAAATACAAGCAACCCTCAGCGTCGATGCGCCCGATGTCGCCGGTGGCAAACCAGCCGTCCGGCATGAGTTGTTCGCGCGGCGTCCACGGGTTGGCGTAGGCGTCAAAAAATCCCGGCCCGGCCACGGCCACTTCGCCATAGCCTTCGCTGTCGGCATTGCGAATGTGGACCGCGTATTGCGAAAGCGGCCGGCCGACCGAATCCCACCGCCCCGCCGGATCATCGACGTTCACACAAACCAGCCCCAACTCAATAACGCCAAGGGCTTGCGACAACGGGAGGCCGAATCGCTGTTGAAAACCGGCGGCCACTTCCCGCGGCAGGCCGCAGGTCGTCGCCACAGCCAGGCGGACGGAGGCAAGCCGCGCGTCCGAGGCATCGCGCGCCAGCACCGAGTAGTGAAAGGGCGACGCGTAAAGGACCGTTCCATTCCAGCGGTTGGCCGCTTCCAAAAAGGGCCGCGACAAAATGTGGCGCGCGAGCACAATCGTGGCGCCATGCGCCAAGTACAGGACAATCGTCACCAGAAAATGATGCGACATTGGCAGGCACCACATCACGGTGTCGGCAGGCCCGATGCGCAGCGCCTGATTGGCGGCCGCGATGCGGTCGCGGATGGTTTCGTGGGAGAGCGCGACGCCTTTGCGCGCGCTGGTCGTGCCGGAAGTAAACCGGATGAAGGCCAGGTTCAGGCCGTGCGAATCCGCCGGCTGCTCCGGGGCCAGGCGTGTCAAAAATACATCGGGGCGCAACGCCACGCTGCCCGCGCGAGGTTTATGGCTTAGGAGGGCCTCCAATTGCATCGAACTGGCGATGCTGGAACATTCTTCCTCCGTGCATTCCACCGGCACGGGCACCACGATCGCGCCCATCCGCCAGAGCGCGAACGTCAGCGCGACGTAGTTGGCGCTGTTCGGAAAACAAAGGCCGATCCGGCCGGAGGCATGCAGGCCGGCTGCTTCCAATTCCCTGGCGAAGGCAAAAGTATTGTCAACCAATTCGGCGTAGGTAATGCCGCTGCTTCCCTCAATCAGCGCCATTTTCTTGGGCCAATCGCTGGCGGCCTGGTCCAACAATTCGGTCAAAATCATATCGCCAAGTGAGCGTTGGAACGTAAAGCTAGCCACGCCCTAAATTCATGTCAATGGCCATCTCACGGGTCAGAACATTGCCGTCAATCCAATCCGCGCCTGGAATGACGGGATGGAAAACATCGTGGAACTGCGCATTTCCCGCCGGAGTGATCCGGGACGTGCAGGCGCAGTCGATGTCATGATCGCGGCTGTCCAGCAGGTTCAGGAATTCGGCGGAAATGCCGCCCGGTGACGATCACCTCTGGCAGTGTCGCGGGCGGTTGGGCGACGGCAGCTCCACTGACAATGCAACCAGCCAGAAACGCAACGATCCGATTGAGCCGCATAAATGATCCCGCATTATCTCACCCTCGCCGGGCATGGGGTCAATACTCCTTTGCCGAAAACGGGAATTGTGTTATATTGACTGCACATTATTTATGAAATTTCTAAATGGATTGGTGCTCGGAATCATCATCGGCGCGGTCGGCTGCTGGTATGTGGAGAAGAAGGCGCAGGAACATCCTGAGTCGGAACAGCGCTTCAAGGAGTCCGCCTCCAAAGCCGGCGCGGCCGCCAGCGACGCCGCGTCCAACCTGGGCGATGCCATCAAAGCCAAGATCGAAACGCTCGACTTGCGCGGCGACCAGGTCAAGGACGAGATGGCGCGCGATGGCAAAGTGGTGCGGCGCAAGGCGCAGGAAGCCGGCAGCAAGGTGGCGGACGCGGCGGCCGACGCGCGCATCATTGCCTCTGTCAAAACTAAATTCGCCAAGGACCCCGATCTGTCCGTCTGGTCCATTTCCGTCTCCTGCCACGAAGGGCACGTCGCGCTCTCGGGCACGGTGCCCACACCTGACGGCGTTGGCCGCGCGGTGGCCCTGGCGCTGGAGGCCAATGGCGTTGTGGATGTGACTTCCACGCTGGAAATCAAACCCAAATAAGCGCGTCAGAGGCGCTGGTGATATTCCTGGATGGTCTTGGTCGTGTAGCCGCTTTTCTTAAGGGCGGCGATGCCCAAAGCGGCCGCGCGGGCGCCGCTGAGAGTCGTCATGATCGGCGTGCCGGTATAGACGGCGGTGGTGCGGATTCGGACTTCGTCCGCGCGCGGGGCCTGGCCGGCCGGGGTGTTGATGACCAATTGGATCTCGCGGTTTTTCAGCAAGTCCAGCGTGTTGGGCCGGCCCTCGGCCAGTTTGAAAACGCGCGACACTTTCAGCCCTGCCTCCGTCAATACTCGCGCGGTCCCGGCCGTGGAGATGATCTCAAAACCAAGGTCGGCGAATTGCCGGGCGATCGGGGCCACTTCGTTTTTGTCCGAATCGCTCACGCTGATGAAGACGCACCCTTCCAGCGGCGGCGGCGCGTTGGCGGCCATTTGCGATTTGGCATAGGCGATGCCGAGGTCGGCATCCAGGCCCATGACTTCGCCGGTCGAACGCATTTCCGGCGAGAGCAAAATGTCCTGGCCGAGAAAGCGGTTGAACGGGAACACGGATTCTTTGACAGCCCAATACGGCGGCCAGATTTCCTTGGTGAAGCCGAGTTCGGTCAGTTTTTTTCCGGCCATCACTTTGGCGGCCAGCTTGGCCAGGGGCACGCCGATGGATTTGCTGACAAAGGGCACGGTGCGCGACGCGCGGGGATTGACTTCCAGCACCCAGACCTGCCGGCCTTTGACGGCGTATTGCACGTTCATCAGGCCAGTCACGCGCAATTCGCGGGCCATGGCGTGGGTATATTGGCGCATCGTTTCGATCACTTCCGGCGCCAGCGTGTGCGGCGGCAGGACCATGGCGGCATCGCCCGAATGGACGCCCGCAAATTCGATGTGTTCCAGAAAACCGCCGATCACGCTCATGCCTTCCGCCGGGTCGGCAAAATGGCCGACGTCGGCGATGCAATCCACGTCCACCTCGGTCGCGTCCTCCAGGAATTTGTCCACCAGCACTGGCCGTTCGGGCGAAGCTTCGACAGCGAAGCGCATGTAATGGGCCAGTTCGGAATCGGAATAGACGATCTGCATGGCGCGCCCGCCCAGGACAAACGACGGCCGCACCAGCACCGGGTAGCCGAGGCCGCGCGCGGCTTCGATGGCTTCGGCTTCGTTGGTGGCCAGGCCGTTGGGGGGCTGCGGGATGCCCAGCCGGGTGAGCATGGCGGCGAACAGTTTGCGGTCTTCGGCAACCTCGATGCTCTGCGGCGCGGTGCCGATGATGTTGACGCCGTTTTGTTGCAGGCCCAGCGCGAGGTTCAACGGGGTCTGCCCGCCGAATTGGGCAATCGCGCCCCAGCACTTCTCGCGCTCGTAAATATGCAGGACGTCCTCCAGCGTAAGCGGCTCGAAAAATAGTTTGTCGCTCGTGTCGTAATCGGTGGAGACGGTTTCCGGGTTGGAATTGACCATCAAGGTTTCAAAGCCATCCTCCTTCAGCGCGAAGGCCGCGTGAACGCAGCAATAATCGAACTCAATGCCCTGGCCGATCCGGTTGGGGCCGCCGCCGAGGATCATGATTTTGCGTTTGTCGCTGGGTTTGGTTTCATCGTCGCCGCGGTCGTAGGTGGAGTAATAGTAAGGGGTATAAGCCTCGAATTCGGCCGCGCAGGTGTCGACTAAACGATAGCTCGGCGCCAAGCCCATTTTCCGGCGCTCATTGCGGATGTCCGTCTCAGAACTTCCTGTCAGATTGGCGATTTGTCGGTCTGAAAAACCGAGGGATTTGGCCTTGGCCAGCAACTCACGATTCATTTTAATAAGGATTCAATCACAGGGAACGCGATGAACACAAGAGGATTAAGAAAGCACGGCGCGTTCTTTGCGGTTGCGCGGCGGCGGCGGGCGTGAAAAACTCGGCGCGGTGAAACAATCCATTGTTGTTCTTGACCTTGAAGGCGTCCTTGTGCCGGAGATTTGGATTTCCGTCGCGGACAAAACCGGCATCCCCGAACTCCGCCGCACCACGCGCGATGAGCCGGATTACGACAAGCTCATGCGGGCCCGCATCGAAATCCTCGACCGGCACGGGCTGAAACTGGCCGACGTCCAGAATGTCATCGCCACGCTGCAACCGCTGCCTGGGGCTCTGGAATTCCTCCGCGAATTGCGCGCCGTGACCCAGGTCATCATCCTGTCCGACACCTTCGAGGAATTTGCCAAGCCGATCATGCGCCAATTGGAGTGGCCGTCGATCTTCTGCAATCATCTGGTGATCGAGAGCGGGCGCATCGCCGATTACAAGCTGCGGCAGGAACACCCAAAGCGCAGCGCGGTCATCGCGTTGAAAACGCTGCGGTATTTCATCGTGGCGGCCGGGGACTCCTTCAACGACACGGCCATGCTGGCGGAAGCGGACGCGGGATTTCTTTTTCATTCGCCGGAGCATATTCGGAAGCAATTTCCGCAATTCACCGCGTTCGAGGAATACGGGGAACTGCTGGCGGCCATCAAGACGGCTCTCGGAGCCTCCTGAAAAAGAAGGAGGCGCCCCACACGGGGCGCCCTATGAAAACTAACTCTACTGCGCTGTCCACAGTAGGCGAATGAGGCGGCTCTGTCTGCAAGGCGAATCATGGTTTTGGTTGTGAGGCAAACCCGCACGGGGCGCGCGAAGGCGGGCCGGCCGGTCAAAAACTGGCGACCATTGATTTATTGACAGGGTCCTTTGAGCCGAGCGTCAAGTTGATTTTTCCAGCGGGGCCGAGCGACCACACCACCGCGGAGGCAGGCGTGAGCAGCGTCCCGCCGGGAAATTGGCGCTGGTACATTTGGTTCAAATAAGGATCGAAGACCCGGTTGTCGCCGCTGAGATCGAGGGTAATCATGTAAGGCAGCCCCCAAGGGTCGCGCAAAATCTCGTCCGCGCCGACGCCCGGAGCGCCCGGCCCAAAGCCCGTCACGAGCGGGCCGCCTGCTTGTGTGCCGGTAAAAAAGGGCGTCTGGCGCGGATTGTAAACGTGCCCCTGCCCCTCGACGGGATTGGCTTCGGGATAATAAGCGTCGTCGCGCAGAATCGCGATCACCTCAGAATTGTTGTTTTGATAAATGGAATTGGGCGTGGCGATGTTGAGGGGTTGGCCGGAGCCAAGCTCGACGGGCATGTTGGCAAGCTGGCCGGGCGCGCCGGTCAGGCTGGTGCCAAAGGTGAAGTCATTGGTCGTGCCAGCGACGGCGGCCATGGCGTTGGTGGAAACGGGCGGCCGGGCGTAACTTGAAGCATAAGCCGCGATGGCGCCGGCCAGGGAAACTTCATCGGCCTGGCAAAGTTTTCGTTTCGCCGCCGTTTTGGCGCGCATGAGGGCAGGCAGGATAAGCGCGGCTAGGACCGCGATGATGGCGATGACAGTCAACAATTCAATCAGGGTGAAGGCCAAGCGGGAGCCGCCCGGCGGGGGTGCATTTCTCATAAGTCTGTTTTCTCCTTGTGCGGAACAATTCCGCCTTTATACACAACTTGGTGAAATGGCGGGCGCACATGCGCCTCGCTTGACTGGAAGGTAGTCCGGGCCGATGCTGCTGGCAAGCTAAAACCGGCCCGCGAAAAGGAAATATTATGAAAAACAAAAGCATGGCTAAAAAATTAACTGGAAAAGTCGCCCTGGTGACGGGCGCATCGAAAGGCATCGGCGCGGCTATCGCGCAACATCTGGCCGCTGAAGGAGCAGCGGTGGTCGTCAACTACGCCTCCAGCCGGAGCGGAGCGGACAAGGTCGTCAAAGCCATCAAGGCCAAGGGCGGCAAGGCGGTGGCCGCGCAGGCCGACGTCGCCAAAAAGGCGGACATCGACCGGCTGTTCGCCGAAGCGAAGAAGGCCTTCGGGCGCCTCGACATTCTTGTCAACAATGCGGGCCTTTATGAGTTTCTTCCGCTCGAGCAAATCACCGAGGAGCATTTTCACAAGCAATTTAACGTAAACGTTCTGGGGACGATTCTCGCGACGCAGGCGGCGGCGCGGCACTTTGGCGCTTCCGGCGGGAGCGTCATCAATATCAGTTCTATCGTGAGCACATCCGCGCCGCCAACCGGCTCGGTTTACAGCGCGACCAAGGGCGCGGTGGACACATTGACGAAGTCCCTGGCCAAGGAACTCGGCCCGCGCAAAATCCGCGTCAACGCGATCAACCCCGGCATGATCGAGACGGAAGGCGTCCACGCGGCCGGCATCATCGGCAGCGACATGGAAAAGCAAGCCGCCGCGCAAACGCCGTTGGGCCGCATCGGCCAGCCGCACGACATCGCGGCGGTGGCGGTGTTCCTGGCTTCCGGCGATTCGGGCTGGGTCACGGGCGAAACCATCGACACCACTGGCGGTTACCGTTAGCAGGCTGATTTGGATGGGGTGATTTAGGGTGATCAAACGCAATTCACCGTAATTTGCCGCGTTCTGGCTGCAACTGAGTTCAGTTGGCGCGGAGAATTGCGCGGATTTGGCGCTGGCATTCCGCGGCGGTCAAAATCGCGACGGTGGCCGTGTTCCTGGCCTCCGGCGATTCGCCCAGGGTCTCTTGTGAAACCATCGACACCACGGGGGGTTGCCGTTAGCTGGCTCATTTGGCCGGGGTGATTTAGGGTGATCAAACGCAATTCACCGTAATTTGCCGCGTTCTGGCTGCAACTGACTTCAGTTGGCGCGGAGAATTGCGCGCGGCTTCGTTGGCGCCGTTCTTCGCCTGCCATTTTGTCGGCGACTTGTCGTTTGCGGCGGTGGGGTCATAACTAATATTCCTATGAGCTGTTGCAGATTGGCAAAATGAGCGTGCCGCAGCCGGTTCTTCTCGGAAAACCGGCCGCCGCGCTCCCTCTTCTGATGAACAAAATGGATGTTCACGCGCAAATGGTGACAGAATTGCCGAAAACCAAAAAACCTACCGTAGGTATTTAGGTGCGATTTTTTGGGGCTGCATGGCCGGATTGGATATTGCTGCGGGAGAGCATGTTGCAAACTGCAAATCCACGAAAAAGTGAAAAATGGCCTGCGAAAGCATCACTTTTTTGGGCCGGACGCCCCGTTTTTCTGCAAAATGGCCCGGTTTATTCGACGCTATTTTTGCAAGTGATTGCAATTGTGGCAGTTAAACAAAGCAAAAAACGGCGCCAAAGAAAAAGACAGTTATGACGGCGGGTGCATCAAATGATATTCACCTGCCGGCGCTGTCGGGGGAAATCGCGCGCCAGTGCGGGAATCGAAAGCCTTGACATTAGGTTAGCATCCACTAACTTATGCGGGCCATGAAGAAAACCCGGCTCTCAGCGGAACAGCGCAAGGCGGCCATTGCCCAGGCCGCGCTGCCGGTTTTTGCCCGCAAAGGTTACGCGGAAACCACCACCAAAGAACTGGCCCGCGCGGCCGGAGTCTCGGAGCCGCTCCTTTACCGCCATTTCCCCAGCAAGGAAGCGCTTTACGCGGCAATTCAAGACCTTTGCTGCGATGCCAAAGACCCTTCCACGCGCAAGTTCATTCAGTTGATCACGGAGCTGGAACCCTCCACTTCGACCCTCGTCCATCTGGTCTATTATCTGGTGCGCGTCCATGTGATGGGGATGCCCTTTGGCGCCATCCCGTGGGACACCCGGCAGCGCCTGATGCTGAAAAGCTTCCTCGAGGACGGCGCGTTTGCCCGGCTCATGTACCAAAATCGTTTCGAGGCCTTTTGCACGCGCATCGAAGCCTGCCTGGACGCTGCCGTGGCGGCAGGGGACGCGGTCAAAACGCCGCTGTCGCACGGGCACAACGCGCTGTTCGCGCACCATTTGGCGGCTTGGCTGGCCCTGGTTCATTTGCCGCCCAAACCGGCGGTCAAATACAAGGTGCCGCGCGAAGAGCTGGCGCACGAAGCGGTTTGGTTCATTCTTTCCGGCATGGGGCTGGCCCGCAAAGCCATCGCCGCCCATTACAATCCGAAGGTGCTGGAACTGTACTTTCAAATGTAGGATGTTAGCAACTATTCACTTATGAAAATCAAATTGAGCGTGCTGGCGGCTGTTTGCGGCCTTTTGGCGGCGGGTTGCCAGAAAAACGGCCCCGCGGCCGGCAGCGCCGCCCCGCCTCCCCCGGCCGTCACGGTCAACCAGCCGGTTTCCAAGAACGTGACCGAGTGGGACGAATATCAGGGCTGGGTCGAGGCGGTCGATACCGTCGAAGTCCGGGCTCGGGTCAGCGGCTACCTGGATTCCATCCATTTCAAAGACGGCGCCGAGGTCAAAAAAGGCGACCTGCTCTTTGTGATTGACCCGCGCCCTTACAGGGCGGAATTGGACCGGGCACAGGCCGACGTGCTGCAAGCGCAGACTCGTTTTGAATTGGCCAGCAACGATCTGGAGCGCGCCAACCGCCTTCTCAAAGTCAGGGCCATTTCCGCCGAAGATGCCGATTCCCGCGCCAAGGACGAACGCATGGCGGCCGCCTCCATTGCATCGGCCCGCGCCTCCCTGGAAGTGGCTCAATTGAACGTGGATTACACCCAGATCAAAGCTCCCATCAGCGGGCGCATCGGGCGCAAAATGATGACCGAGGGCAACCTTGTCAATGGCGGCACGGGAGACGCAACCTTGCTGGCAACCATTGTTTCGCTGGACCCAATCTATTGCCGGTTCGACGCCGACGAACAAGCCATCCTCAAGTATCAACAATTGGCGCGCCAAAACAAAGAGGACAATCTGCGCGGCGGCAAATGGCCGTGCCAAATCGCCTTGGGCGACGAAACCGGCTTTCCGCACAAAGGAGTTCTTGATTTCGTTGACAATCGGGTGGATGCGAATACCGGCACGATGCGCGTGCGCGGCGTTCTTTCCAATCCGGATCATGTGTTGCAGCCCGGCTTTTTCGCGCGGGTGCGCGTGCCCGGCTCCGCGCCTTATCCGGCCCTGCTCGTGCCGGACCTGGCCATCGGTTCCGATCAGGACCAGAAATATGTTTTGGTCGTGGATGGGCAGGACATGGTCCAATTCGCGCCGGTCAAACTTGGTCCAATGATTGACGGCTTGCGCGTCGTGCGCGAAGGCATTCATCCCGGCGATTGGGTGATGGTGGACGGTTTGATGACCGTCCGGCCCGGAATGAAAGTCAATCCCGCGCGCACCAACGGGGCTCCGGTCGCGATGGCGCAATAATCATCCCGCCCAATCCCGATGAAATTTTCTCATTTCTTCATTGGCCGGCCGATCTTTGCGTCGGTGCTGTCGATTGTCATCGTCATCGCGGGCTTGCTGGCGCTCTTGAAGCTGCCGGTGGCGGAGTATCCGCCGGTGGTGCCGCCGACGGTGGTGGTCAAGGCCATCTATCCCGGCGCCAATCCCCAAGTGATCGCTGACACCGTGGCCACGCCCATCGAGGAGGAAGTCAACGGCGTGGAAGACATGCTCTACATGGCGGCACAATGCGCCAGCGACGGCTCCATGCAGTTGACTGTCACGTTCAAGATCGGCACAGACTTGGACAAGGCGCAAGTGCTGGTGGAAAACCGGGTTTCAGTGGCCCAGGCCCGCCTGCCGGAAGAAGTGCGCCGGCTCGGCATTACGACCGCCAAGAGCTCGCCGGACATCACCCTGGTCGTCAACCTGTTCTCACCCGACGGGCGTTATGATCAGGTCTATGTCAGCAATTACGCGTTCCTGCAAGTCAAGGACGCGCTGGCCCGTTTGCCCGGCGTCGGCAGCATCATTATTTTTGGCGCGCGCGATTACTCCATGCGCATCTGGCTCGACCCGGAAAAGATCGCCTCGCTCAACCTGACGGCCGATGACGTCGTCAACGCCATCCGCGAGCAAAACGTGCAGGTGGCGGCGGGGCAGATCGGCCAGCCGCCCATGGCCAAGGGCCTGAGCTTCCAATACATTGTCAATACTCAAGGCCGGCTGACGGATGAAAGCCAGTTCGCCAACATGGTCATCAAAAACGGGGCCAACGGCCAAGTCGTGCGCGTGAAGGACGTGGCGCGGGTGGAATTGGCCGCGCTGGATTACAGCATGAACACCAAGATCGACGGCAAGCCGACCGCCGCGGTGGCCATTTTCCAACTGCCCGGCTCCAACTCGATTGAAACTTCCGACGCGGTGCATAAAGCGATGGAAATACTCAAGGAGCGTTTTCCTCCAGGGCTGGATTATCGTATTGTGTTTGACACCACCGGGTTCACGAGGGAGTCCATCCGCGCGGTGCTGCACACGCTGGCCGAGGCGATGTTGCTGGTGGTGCTGGTGGTGGTGCTCTTCTTGCAAACCTGGCGCGCCTCCCTCATTCCTCTGCTGGCGGTGCCGGTCTCGCTCATTGGCACGCTGGCCGCGATGGACGTGATGGGATTCTCGCTCAACAATCTCTCCCTCTTCGGCCTGGTGCTGGCCATCGGCATCGTTGTCGATGACGCCATTGTCGTGGTCGAGAATGTGGAGCGCAACATGGCCCTGGGCCTGTCTCCGCGCGACGCGACGGCCAAAGCGATGGACGAAGTCAGCGGCGCCGTTGTGGCCGTGGCGCTGGTGCTCGGGGCGGTGTTTATTCCGACGGCGTTTATCGCGGGAATTTCGGGGCAGTTTTACCGGCAATTCGCGCTGACGATTGCATTCTCCACGCTCATTTCCGCTTTTAATTCGCTGACGTTAAGCCCCGCGCTCTGCGCCATTTTGTTGCAGCCGCACGGCCAGCGGAACGATTTCTTCAGCCGCCTATTGAATGGCGCGGCGGGCTGGCTTTTCCGCGGTTTCAACTCAGTTTTCGGCCGCGCCACCGCCGCCTACAGCCGGAGTGTGCGGCGATTGATTGGCGTCAGCGGGCTGGTGCTGGTCATTTATCTCGGCCTCATCGGATTGACATGGTTCAGCTTCAAGCGCGTGCCCTCCGGTTTCATTCCGCCGCAGGACAAGGGCTATCTGGCCATTGCCGTCCAATTGCCCGATTCCGCCTCGCTGGAGCGGACCGATGCCGTGGTGGATCGCATCGGCCAGATCGTCGGCGAAACGCCGGGCGTCAAGGCGTCCATTGATTTGGCGGGCCTCTCGGTCATCAGCCTGAGCGCCAGCCCCAATTCGGGCACGATCTTCGTTATTCTTGACGATTTCGAGAAGCGCACGCCCAAAGGGCTGACCAGCCAGGTCATCGTGGCAGAGCTGACCAAGCGACTGGCGAGCATCAAGGAGGGATTTGTCGGCGTATTCCCGCCGCCGCCAGTCAACGGCATGGGTGTCGTGGGCGGATTCAAGATGGAATTGCAGGATCGCGGCGGGGCCGGATTGCAGGCGCTGCAAGGGGCGGCCATGCAATTGATGGCGGAGGCGAACAAGACCGGCCTCGTGCAGGTGGCCTATCCCAGTTTCCGCGCCAGCACGCCGCAGCTTTACCTGGACATCGACCGGCTCAAGGCCAAGTCGATGGGCGTCCCGCTCGATGACATATTTGACACGTTGCAAATCTATCTCGGCTCGCTCTACATCAATGATTTGAACCTCTTTGGCCGCACTTACCATGTGACCGCGCAAGCGGACGCCCCCTACCGGCGGCAGCCGGATGACATCCTCCATTTCAAGGCGCGCAACAGCCAGGGGGAGATGGTGCCGCTGGCCACACTGGTCAAGGTTCGGAGCGTGACCGGGCCGGATCACATCGTCCGTTACGACATGTATCCCGCCGCCGAAATCACGGGCAACGCCGCCCCCGGCATCAGTTCCGGCCAGGCCATCGCCGCCATGGAAAAGACGGTTTCGCAAAAGCTGCCCTCGACCATGGGCTTTGAATGGACGGAACTGACCTTGCAGGAAATTCTGGAGGGAAACACTTCCTATTATGTCTTCCCGCTGTGCGTCCTTTTCGTGTTCTTGACGCTGGCGGCGCTCTTCGAAAGCTGGTCGCTGCCGCTGGCCATCATTCTGATCGTGCCGATGTGCCTGCTCTTTGCCATTTTGGGCATTTGGGCGCGCGGCATGGACAATAATATTTTTACGCAGATCGGGTTCGTCGTGCTGGTTGGCCTGGCCTGCAAAAACGCCATTCTGATCGTTGAATTCGCCAAGCAAAAACAGGATGCCGGCCTGACCCGGACGGAGGCGGCCATTGAAGCCAGCCGCCTGCGGTTGCGGCCCATTTTGATGACCTCCTTCGCGTTCATTTTTGGCGTGGTGCCGCTGGTGCTGGCCGCCGGCGCGGGCGGAGAGATGCGCCGGGTGCTGGGCACGGCGGTCTTCAGCGGAATGCTTGGCGTGACGCTGTTTGGCATTTTCCTGACGCCTGTGTTTTACAATATTATCCGCCGCATCACGGACCGGAAAAAAGCATGAAGAACATTTTCCCTCTTCTTCCGCCTCTCGCCGCCATCCTGGCCGCCGCCGGCTGCGCGGTCGGGCCGAATTACAAGGCGCCTCCCCTCTCGGCCCCGCCGAAATTCAGCGCCGGAATTCAACCCGGACTGAGCACGAACGAACCGGTGGCCGCCTGGTGGCGCGGCTTTGGCGACGCCGAATTGACCCGCCTCGTGGAACGGGCGGCGGCCAGCAATCTGGACCTGCGCATCGCCACCGCCAATCTCCTCCAGGCCCGCGCGCTGCGCCTGGGCGCCAAGGCGGATTTTTTCCCGGTCGCCGGGGCTGCCGCAAGCTATAACAACGTCAAGTATAGCGAAGCCGAGGTCTTCAACGCTCCCGGAGCGAACCTGCGCCAGCAGCTTTACGACGCTGGGTTCGACGCCACCTGGGAATTGGACATTTTTGGCCGTGTCCGCCGCGCTTACCAGGCCAGCACGGCCTCGATGGAAGCCGCCGCCGCCACGCTTCAGGACACGCGCGTGAGCCTGGTGGCGGAAGTCGCGCTCAATTATTTCGACCTTCGCGGCGTCCAGAATGAATTGGCGGTGTTGCGCCGCAACGCCGGCAATCAGCGCGAGACTCTAAAAATCACCCAGGAACGCCTCGAGGCCGGGCGCGGAACGGACTTGGATGTGTCCCGCGCGCGCGCCCAATTGGACAATACGCTCTCCCAAATTCCGCCGCTGGAATCGACTGAAACCCATGCCATGCACCGCCTGGGAGTGCTGACCGGCCAGCAACCGGAAGCCATGTCGGATGAATTGGGAGCGGCGCAGCCTTTGCCCGCGCTGCCGCCGCTCGTCGCCATCGGCGACCCGGCCCAATTATTGCGGCGCCGCCCGGACGTTCGCGCCGCCGAGCGGAACCTGGCCGCGGCCACGGCGGGCATCGGCGTGGCGGTGGCGGACCTCTGGCCGCGCGTGACGTTCAATGGCGCCATCGGGCTGGACGCGGAATCTTTCACCGGATTGGGCAAGCGCGGGTCTGATACGCGTTCCTTTGGCCCCAGTATCACCTGGGCGGCGCTGGATTACGCCCATGTGCGCTCGCGGATCAAGGCGGCCGGGGCCGTCGCGGACGCGCAACTCGCGCGCTACCAAGAAGTCGTATTGACAAGTTTGGAGGAAACGGAAAACGCGCTGGCCGATTTTGGCAAAGCCCAGGCGCGCCGGGATTATCTGGCGGAATCGGTCAAGGCAAGCCAATCCGCCGCCGATCTGGCGCACGCGCAATTTGACAACGGCGCCACGGATTTTCTGACCGTCCTGGACGCGGAAAGAGTCTTGCTGGAGTCGCAGGACCAATTGGCCCAAACCCAAACGCAAACGGCCGCGGCGCTGGTGGCGGTTTACAAATCGCTGGCGGGCGGCTGGGAACAGCCCTCCAAACAATAGAGGCTATGAAGCTCATCGATTGCGACGTCCAACGCCACGCGCAGCCGATCCTGGGCATTTTCAACGATGCCATCGCGCATTCCACAGTCCTTTACGAATACAAGTCCCGCACCATGGAGACGATGGCCGCCTGGTTTGATGTCAAACAAAAGGGGAAATTTCCGGTTATCGGCGTGGAAAACGAAGCCGGGGAGTTGATGGG
This sequence comes from Verrucomicrobiia bacterium, assembly GCA_036501625.1. Classification (GTDB taxonomy): domain Bacteria; phylum Verrucomicrobiota; class Verrucomicrobiia; order Limisphaerales; family Palsa-1400; genus Palsa-1400. The sequence continues at coordinate 41,729 of DASXZY010000037.1, read as the reverse complement.
TTTTGCCAGTTATGGGACTTTTCGGGCGTTCCCGGCTTACAAGTACACCGTCGAACATTCCGTGTATGTGGACGCGCGATTTCGCGGGCGCGGCCTTGGAAAACGCTTATTGACAGAAATCATTGCCGCCGCGCGCGGCCAGGATGTCCATGCGCTCATTGGCGTGATTGATTCGTCCAACGCCGTCAGCATCCGCCTGCACGAGGGGCTGGGCTTCACATGTTGCGGGACCATTCGGGAAGCCGGGTTCAAATTCGGGCGTTGGCTGGACGCAATGTTCTACCAGTTGATCCTGCCGGTTCCAGAGCGGCCAGCCGATGGATAAAACCGTCCGTGTTCCGGCGCTGTCCAGAACACGGGCGGCTGCGACCCTGCCGGGGCCGGAGGAACCAGGCCCCGATAGGGAAAGACCGCTGCTTCGGTTAGAAGTGGTAGGTCAATGACAAACTGATGGCGTGATTGTTGACTTCGCTAAGCCGGTTGCCGGAAAGGCTCTCGGAAAAGGCCGTCAGGTATTTATAGCCAACGCCCACTTCGGTGCTCTGGCAGATTTGATACTTGACACCAATTTCGCCTTGCGCGGCTGGGCCGAAGTCGCTGCCCGCCAGGACAATGGGCATGTCGGCTCCGGACCGGGCGTTGAGCGAGATGTAATCCACGCCGCCGCCGGCTCCAACGTAACCGGTCCATTTGCCCCAATGATAGTTGAGGACCACATTGCCGAGAATCGGCACCTGATAGTTGTTGCCGCCGAACTCCTGCTCACCGCTGAAGGGAGTGCTGTAGGAGCTTAACTGGTTCCAGATGAACCCGGACTCGCCCTCAAATCCCAGTGTCAACTGGTCAGCCAGCTTGATCCCATATCCGGCCTCCAGCCCCCAGCGGACGCCGGGGTCGAGCTTCGTGACGCCGCCTGCCGAGTCGTGGACGCCCGACATCAGGTTAAGACCCGTGTCGGAGCTGATGTAAAAACCCTGAGTGACGTCGCCGGCCGCGGAAGCGGCGGTGGCGCAGGCCGCCAAAATGGCGGCGCTCCCCAACAATCCCAATCGGCTGTTTTTCATGTTATTCGATTTCATATTTCTTATGGGTTATTTATGTGCCTCTGTCGTTTTCGACCCTGGCCGGGACGGCCGGCCCGGATCAAATCATGCGCGTGGACGCGGGAAAACCAGCGTCTGTTGTTGTTGGGGGAAACTGGCAACTGCGGCGGACCCTCGCGTGTTCGCGCTCGACATCGCTTCCGGATTTCGCGTTTTGCGATGGCGGCCTGACCCGTGCCGCGGCGCTAACGTCTCTCAATAAGGGGAACTTGTCAATAGACTCGTTTATCGGTGATTCCCTTATGGGCAAAACCGGATGCGCGTTGCCAAATGGCGGCCGCGCGTCTTACAGTGGGGCCATGCCGGAACTGGCCGAAGTGGAGCATTATCGCAAACAATGGCAGTGCGGGATGAAGCAAAAAGTCCTCGCCGTCGAAGCGCATCCCGATTCGCGCGTCCTTCGCGGGACCGACGCGCGGGCGCTCCGCAAATTATTGACGGGAGCGGCGCTGGCCAGCTCGGAAGCGCACGGCAAACAAATGTTCTTTCGCTTTCCCCGCGGCGGCTGGCTGGGAGTGCATCTGGGAATGACAGGAAGCTTGCGGGCCGAACCGCCCCAATACCAAGCTGGGCGGCACGATCATCTCGTGCTGCGCCAGCGCAGGCAAAGCCTCGTCTTCACGGACCCGCGGCAATTCGGCCGCATCCGCTTTCACGCGGGCGCCGCCGCCCCGCTGTGGCGAACCAGCCTGCCCGCGCAGATTCTGTCAAATGGATTTACACGCCAGGCGATGGATCAGTTTTTGCGCCGCCACGCCCGCCAGCCGCTCAAGGGCGCGCTGCTCATGCAGGACGGTTTTCCCGGCGTGGGAAATTGGATGGCGGATGAGATTCTCTGGCAGGCGGCGCTGCATCCCAAGCATCCCGCCGGCAAATTAAGCCCGCCCCAAATCAAACAACTTTACAGGCGCACCCGCTCCGTCTGCCGCGAGGCCATGCGGACCGTCGCCGCGGATTATGGGGACCCGCCCGCCGCCTGGCTCTTTCATCAGCGCTGGGGCAAGGGCGGCCGGTGCCCGCGCGATGGCTCTCCTTTGCTGCGCGCCGAAGTCGCCGGCCGCACGACTTGCTGGTGCGGGAGTTGCCAAAAGTGAACGGCTTGGGGATAATGAGGCGGTGGACATCAAGGTCAAAATCTGCGGCATGACCAGCGTGGCCGACGCTGAAGCCGCCGTGCAGGCGGGCGCGGACGCGCTGGGGTTCATGTTTTTTGCCGGAAGTCCGCGCCACCTTTCGCTGGAGGCCGCGCAGGAACTGGCCCGGAATGTGCCCGCCCATATTCTGCGGACGGGAGTTTTCGTGGACCCCGCGGCGGACGAAGTCATGGCCGCCATCCAGCTTTGTCAACTGAACCTGCTCCAATTTCACGGCGCCGAAACACCGGAGTTCTGCGCGCAGTTCGGCGTGATGACCATGAAAGCTTTCCGTGTGCGCGGAGTCGATTCGCTGGCGGCCCTCGAAGCCTATCACACCGATGCCTTTCTCCTTGACAGTTACGTGGCGGACAAGGCGGGCGGGACGGGCGAGACTTTCAATTGGGACCTCGCGCTCGAAGCCAAAAAGTTTGGCCGGCCGATCTTTTTGGCGGGCGGATTGACGCCCCAAAATGTGGCGGAGGCGGTGCGCAAAACGCAGCCCTTCGGGGTGGATGTTTCCAGCGGGGTTGAAGCGTCTCCGGGAAAAAAGGACGCCCGGAAAATGCAGGACTTCATCGCCGCCGCGCGCAATGCCTGACCCTATGAGCAAGCCAATCATTCGCTGTCCCTGGCCCGCCGATGATCTTTACAGGGCCTATCACGACACCGAGTGGGGCGTTCCGTTGCACGACGACCGCGCGCTCTTCGAGTTTCTCATCCTGGAAGGAGCCCAGGCTGGATTGAGCTGGCACATCGTTTTGAAGAAGCGCGAGAATTACCGGGCCGCTTTCGATCAATTCGATCCGGCCAAAGTCGCACGCTACAACCCGGCCAAGATCAGCCAACTGCTGGCTCATTCGGGCCTCATTCGCAACCGCCTGAAAATCGCATCCGCCGTCCAAAACGCAAAGGCCTTCCTGGCCGTGCAGGAGGAATTTGGCAGCTTTGACAAATACATTTGGCGGTTCGTGGATGGGCGGCCGATTGTCAATCATCGCCGCTCGATGAAGGACGTGCCCGCGCGCACGACGGAATCGGACGCGATGAGCAAGGACTTGAAACAGCGCGGATTTAACTTCGTCGGCTCGACAATCTGTTACGCGCACATGCAGGCCACTGGAATGGTGAACGACCATCTATTAGAGTGCTTCCGGCATCGCGAGGTTTGACAACACCTGGAGAATGAAGACAAAAGAATGGACATGGCTCGTGGCGCTGGCGGCGCTGATTGGCCTTTCGATTTACATGAATCGCAACCGCTTCGCGCCGGAGCAAATGGCCATCAACGCGTCGCTGCGCCTGCCCCGCCGCGGCGAGGCAGCCGTGTGGCCGGTTTTCTTCGCGTTAAATGACGGCTTCAAACTGACCAGCGTGGAAGTCATCCCGTTTGAAGACGGCAAGTTCAATTCTGCCAGCCGCCCGGTGTGGCATCTGATATCTGACAGCAATTCTGTCCCCACCCGCGCCTTCCGTTACGGCCAGCCCATCCGCGGGATGAAGCCGGCTGTCAAAAACACGCAGGCCGATGCTTTGGAACCCGGTGTGACTTACCGGCTTTTGCTCGAAGCCGGCAGAGTCAAGGGCACAGTGGACTTCAGCACGCGGCCGACTGCCCAATAATGGGGGCATCAGGCGGGAGGCGCGGCCCCGGCCGTGTTGGTGCGGTATTGCTGCGTTGTGCACCAAATCACGACTGGCGAGAATCCTTGGAACACTTTCAGGAACTGCACGCTGCCATCGACAAATCCGTTGACCGATCCGCCGATGTTTGTGCTTGACAAGCTCCGGTTGTGCTTGTTCTGGTCGAGCTTCAATCCGTCGTCGTAATCGAAATAGTCCATGAAGAAATCCGGCGCGTAAGTCAGCTTTTCGCCGAAGAGAATCGTGGCCGACGGCAGCGGCACATCGTTCTCGGAAAGGAAGGGCATGTTGACGTCCCGGTAGGCGTTCGGGTCGTTGTATTTTTGCCAGTATCCGTCATTGAAGCCGTTGATGAGATAAGAGCGCGCGGCGCAATCGGCGGGATATTGGTTCGTATTGCCGCCGCCGCTGACGGGTATGGTGGTCTCACTGGGGCAAATGATCATGTTGGTGGCCTTGTAGTAGGGAAGCAACAGGGTGGGCCAGCGCTCGATCCCGTTGCGCGGAGGGTAGGCGTTGCCGTTGTCACTGACGTACATCATGGCAGCCAGTCCCAGTTCATGCACGTTGCTCACGCACTTGGTCCGGCGCCCGCTTTCCTTGGCCGCGCCCAGGGCGGGCAGAAGCATGCTCGCCAGGATGGCAATGATGGCAATGACCACCAGCAACTCGATCAAAGTGAATGCCGTTTGGGCGGCCTCCCCGGGCCTTTTTCCTGTTTGTTTCATGCTTTAATTTGGACGCTTGGTTGCGCCATAAAGTTACACTTCATCTACGGCGAGTTTGGACGGCGCCTGCGGCCCTTTTCATCAATCTTTCTTGGTTTTTCCAATAATTTCCTCGTAAAGGGCGATATATTCGGAGACGGTTCTGTCCCATGAAAAATCGCGGGTCATGGCGTTGTGCTGGTAATGGCGCATGAGCGGCTTGTCCGCGTAAAGCGCCTGGGCCTTGCGAATGGCCTTGGCCAGCGCGCGCACGGAGTACTCGCTAAATTTGATTCCATCGGCCGCGTCCGCGTCCTCCGCGATGTCCGTCACCGAATCGTCCAAGCCGCCCGTGGCCCGCACAATGGGAATCGTGCCGTAACGGAGGCTGTACATTTGATTCAGCCCGCACGGCTCGAAGCGCGAGGGCATCAAGTAGAAATCACATCCGGCCTCCAGGCGGTGCGACAAACCGGTGTCAAACCCAATTTGGACGGCGCACTTGCCGGGATAGCGCTGGGCCAGGCTGCGATAGCCCCGTTCGTATTCGCGCTGGCCGCTGCCCAGCAGCACAAATTGCATGTTCCCCGCGAGCATCTCCTGCAATGCCGCCAGTTGCAGGTCCACCCCTTTTTGCTCCGCCAGGCGCGTGACGGTTCCGAACAGGGGCGTGTCGGGCGTTTCCGCCAAACCGAATTCCGCGCGCAACATGGCCTTGCCGGCCTCCTTGCCGTTCAGGTCGCCGGCGTTGTAGGGAAATTTCAAATGCGGATTGCCTTCCGTGTTCCACTCGTCGTAATCGACGCCATTGAGAATGCCATGAAGAACATTCTGCCGGCGGCGCAAGATGCCGTCCAAGCCGCTGCCCAGTTCCTCGGTCGTGATTTCGCGGGCGTAGCGCGGGCTGACGGTGGTGATTTGATCCGCGTAGGAAAGGCCGGCCTTTAAGCAGCTCATCCGGCCATAAAACTCGACGCCCTCGCTCTGGAAATAGGCGGGGGGCAGATTTGTCAAACCGAATTTCGCCGCGTCAAAATTGCCCTGGTAAGCCAGATTGTGAATGGTCAGGCAGGTGGGCGGCGCGGAGGGTGAAACTTCGCGCCAAAGCTGGTCGCGCAAAAACAGCGGAGCCAGCGCCGCCTGCCAATCATGGACGTGCAGCAATTCCGGCCGCCACGGCAGATGGCGCGCCAGGTGGGCGGCGCATTTGGAAAAGAACACGAACCGCTCCGCGTTGTCCTCGAAATCCGCGCCGTTCTCCTGGTAAAGATCGCTCCGGTCAAAAAACTCCGGCTGTTCGATAAAATAAACCGTCAAACCGGGAGCCGGCTCCAGCGTCCACACGCCGCCCGTCACGCGCGTGTCTCCGAGCGGCACATCCAGTTTCATGTCCAGCGGCCGCATGCCGGGCCATCGCTTGCGCGTGCCGCGATAAAGCGGCGTGACCACGCCCGCGGTGTGGCCCGCGCGCGCGAGGAATTTGGCGAGGGCGCCGGCCATATCGGCCAGGCCGCCTGTTTTGGAGTATGGAAGGACCTCGCTGCTAGCGATCAGAATTCTCATTACGGAGCGGCGATGCGGCTGATTTTCAACCAAGGTTGCAAGGCCGGGGGCACGGTCACGCTGCCGTCAGCCTGTTGATAGGTTTCCACCAAAGCCACAAAGAGGCGGGCCAGGGCCGTGCCGCTGCCGTTGAGGATATGCGGAAATTTGTTTTCGCCCTCGGCGGATTTGAATCGCAGATGCATGCGGCGCGCCTGGAAATCCTCGCAGTTGGAGCAACTGGACACTTCCAAATACTGCCCCTGGCCGGGGGCCCAGACCTCGATGTCGTAGGTCATCGCGCTGGCAAAACCCATGTCGCCGGTGCAAAGCTGGACGACGCGATAATGCAGGCCGAGCAATTGAAGGACGCGCTCGGCATTGGCGGTCAATTTCTCCAATTCCTCGTAGCCCTGCTCGGGGCGCGCAATCTTGATCAGCTCGACCTTGTCAAATTGATGCACGCGAATCATTCCGCGCGTGCCGACTCCCGCCGCGCCAGCCTCGCCGCGAAAACATGGCGTATAGGCGCAGTAACAAACAGGCAACTGGCTGTCAGGCAGAATTTCGTCCCGGTGAATATTGGCCACGGGCGTCTCGGCGGTCGGGATGAGGAAAAGGCGGCCCAGCGTCGAGGCATCGTTGCCTTCCTGCACGCCGTAATATTGGTCGGCGAACTTGGGAAATTGGCCGACGCCCACCATGCAATCGCGCCCAACCAGGAAGGGCGGGGAAATCTCGGTATAGCCGTGCTCGCCGGTGTGCAGATCAAGCAGAAATTGAATCAGGGCCCGCTCCAGGCGCGCTCCCCAGCCAGTGTAAATAAGAAATCCGCTCCCGGAAATTTTGGCTCCGCGCGCGAAATCCACCAGCTTGAGGCTCTCGCACAATTCGACGTGCGTTTTGGGCTTGAAATCGAGCCGCGCTTTTTCACCCCAGGCGCGCACTTCCGCGTTGTCCTCGGCCGACCGGCCCAGCTTGACGGCGTCGTGCGGCAAGTTGGGCAATTGCAGCATGAGCGCATCCCGCTCCTGCCCGGCTTGGGCGCTCTCTTTGTCCAGCGCGGCGATCTTCTCGCCCAGGTCGCGCGTCTCCGCTTTTTTCGCTTCGGCCTCGGCGGATTTTTTTTGAGCCATCAAGGCGCCGATTTCCTTGGAGGCGCGATTGCGCTCGGCCTTGAGTTTCTCGACTTCCGCCAGAGCCTTGCGCCGGCGGTCGTCGAGGGCGAGAACCTCGTCGATTTTTTTCTCGTCACCGCCATGGCGCGAAGCCAGGCGCTGGCGGACAAAATCGGTCTTTTCCCGAATTAATCTAATGTCGAGCATGGCCGCATTATAAAAACGCACGGCTCCGCCGCAAGCGGGGAATCCAGGAATGAGGGTGGCGGGCCAAAATGGAGATCGAAGGCGTTTGGCCGCTGTGCGCAGGTTTAGGTTTCATAAACCGAAAATATCGCAATCTACCGTAATCTGCCGCAATTGGCTGCGATGCGCCGCGTTGCTCTGGAATAAATGGGGCGCCCGGCGCCCCGCCCCATCTGCGGTTCTTTCCCAAAAATTGGCTTGTTCTGGCTTGTTTTGCCCGGATTTGGCGCCACTGCACAAGCCACCCCAAACTTTTCTGTCCATTAGGAAAATAGGCCAGCCATGCCGAGAACCAAATGGCTTATGGCAGCCGGCATCGTTTTGGGCTGAGGTCATAAAGTGATTTGTTTTTCCTGGAGATGGGCTGTTTAACCGTATTCAACCGTATTTTAAGGCAAGGCTGGCTTGGCTAAGCATGGCCTTTTCGGGTGGACTTGGTGGACACAACTTTGGCGGCTGCTCTTCCGAAGCGCGCTGCCTTGCGTTCTGAACAATATTGGACGTTCACTTGGAAATTGTGCCAGAAGCGCCGAAGAGACGAAAACCTACCATAGGTTTTACGGCATGATTTTTCCTGATGAGGCGGGAGGATTGGATGTCGTTGCGGCAAAGTGCCTTGCAAAATTAAAATTCTCGAAAAAGTAGAAAGGGCGTTGCGAAAGCTGCGCTTTTTTGGGCGGCGCCCCCCGTTTTTCTGCGAAAATGCCCGTTTTTTAGAACATCGTTTTTGCAAGTTGTTGAAGATAAGCAAGATATGAGATTCCATTTTCCGAGTTTGGCGGGCCGGAATGGTCTTGCGTGGCAGCAGGGTTGCGCGTAACCTCATTGCTGGATGAATAATTCTAAGGATCGCAGCCGGAGTGAAATCGTGATGTTTATCGTGCTGATCTTCGGCGTTTGGGTGTCGATTTGGGCCGTGATTTTGGTCAACAAATGGCTTGAATTGACCTCCTTCATCCTGACCTTGGGCTGCCTGATCGGATTCGCTTTGCGCGATACCGATTGATGGCCCGCCCGTTCCGCTCTCATGCGCACCCTGGTTCTAGGCGTTGATAGCGGCACTCAATCCACCAAAGTCCTGGTGATCAACGCCAGGGATGGCTCCGTCGCCGGAGAAGCGTCGCGCGCCTACGGGCTGATTCCCGGATTGCCTCCCGGCGCGAAGGAGCAGCACCCGCGCACCTGGCGCAACGCGGCCGCCCAGGCGATCGCGGCGGCTCTCAAGGCCGCCAAGGCTTCGTCACAGGAAGTCGCGGCCATCGGCGTGAGCGGACAGCAGCACGGGTTTGTGCCGCTTGATCAAAAAGGCGACGTCATCCGCCCAGCCAAACTTTGGTGCGACACTTCGACGGCTTCCGAATGCGATCAAATCACCAACAAACTGGGCGGCCCGCGGGCGGTCATTGAGGAAATCGGCAACGCCATTCTGCCTGGGTTCACGGCGTCCAAAATTCTCTGGCTCAAACGCAAGGAGCCGAAAAATTACGCGCGGCTGGCCGCGGTTCTTTTGCCGCATGATTATTTGAATTTCTGGCTGACGGGCAACAAGGTCATGGAATATGGCGACGCCAGCGGCACGGCGTTGATGGATGTCAAGAAACGACAATGGTCCCGCGCGGCCGTGCAAGCCATCGATCCCGCGCTGGAACAGGCCCTGCCGCCGCTGGGTGGAAGCGACCGCCCCGCCGGAACGCTGCGGGAATCGACGGCGCAGGAATTGGGACTGAGCGAGAAAGTTTTGGTGAGCGCGGGCGGAGGCGACAACATGATGGGCGCCATCGGCACGGGCAACACGGTGGAAGGAGTCGTGACCGCGAGCTTTGGCACCAGCGGCACGATTTACGCCTGCGCGGAAAAGCCGGTCATTGATCGCGAGGGAGAAATCGCCGCGTTTTGCGATTCCACCAACCGCTGGCTGCCGCTGCTTTGCACGATGAACGTCACCGCCGCCACGGAGATGGTGCGGAACGATTTTGAGATGACCCACCACCAAATGGCGGCCGAGGCGGCCAAAGCCCCGGCCGGTTCGGGCGGGTTGATGCTGCTGCCCTATCTGGACGGCGAGCGGACGCCCAATGTGCCGCACGGCACTGGCGTATGGTTCGGGGCCAACCAGCGGACTTTCACGGCGGCTCATTTCTCGCGCGCGGCCATGGAGGGGGTGACGCTGGGCATGAATTATGGCTTGCGCCGTTTGCGGCAGCTTGGCGTCAGGCCCCGGCAAATCCGGGTGACCGGCGGCGGGGCCAAATCGAAATTATGGCGGCAGATCATGGCGGACGTCTTTGACGCGGAAGTGGTTACTGTCAAGGTGAGCGAAGGCGCGGCTTACGGAGCGGCGTTGCAGGCGCTTTGGTGCTGGAGGTTGAGCCGGGGCGAGCGAGTCAAGATCAGCGATATCACCGGCCAATTCGTGCATTTGAACAAAGCGGAAGCGGCGCATCCCGGCAAGGCGGGCGTGCAGGTTTATCGGGACATGCAAACGTTGCAGGATGAATTGTCGATGGCGTTGCGCCCCGTATTCTCGCGACATCACCGGCTGGTGACTGGCCGCGCGGTGAAGAAATAAATCGGTTAACGTCGCAGAAGCAGTGATCGCCACTCCAGCGGGCATCTCCCGGTGAAGAGCGGCAAACGCCTTCGCCGGATGGCCCGGCCGAAGCGCGGCCGCTCAAAATGTCAGGAACTTCCACGCTTCCACATCGGAGCCGAAGCGCACCACGAAACGGTTTTGTTGGAAATCAAGATCGGCCGGCGCGTGGGTGCGGTAAAAGTCCCATAGAATTTTTCCGCTGGCAGGGTCGATCCTGTAAATATGAAAATACGTTGGCGCTTCCTCGCCCGGTGTGCCGAGGGCATCGGCCAAGCCATTGGCCATGGCCACCCCGCCTTTGTAGGCGCTGGCTGTGTAGAGGAACGGGCCGGAAAGAAACGCGCGCTGCCCTTCTTTGGCGGCCTGCCAGAGGATTTTTCCAGAGGCGGCATTGATTTTCAACAGCACCGGCGCGGCCTGTTCCAATTTGATCTGGTCTGAGTATTGGATGTCCTCGGGGTTGCTCGCGGTTGAGTCAACATAAAGATCGCCCTGCTCGTCAAATTGCGCCTGGCTGATGCCCACGCTGGTCAGGCGCCATTTGACTTCGCCCGAGGGAATCGAAAACGCGGTCAGCACGCCTTCGTCAAAAAAGCAGAGCATGCCGCCGCCTTCCACGGCGGGGACAGAATGGCGGTCCCAGTTCTCCGGGCTGTAGCGCTCGTTGACGGAGTAAGCCAGTTTGGCGTCAAACAGCTTTTTGTTCTGCTTGTCAAACACGGAAAGTTGCTGGCCGGCCACGAGCAGGTCCGCGGTCTTGAGGGAAAAGAACATCGGCACGCCTGTAACTTCACCCGTCCACTCGACCGGCTTCGCGCTCAGCCAGCGGCGAAGGGTGGCCTGGTAACGGCTTTGATCAATAGGTTTGACGCCGCCGGTTTGGCTGCGCTTGATGTCGTTGAACACCTCTTCGGCCACGTCGGCGGAACTGCTGCCGGCAGTGAGTTTGCCGGTGATGTGAGTCGGCCCGCGCGGCTTGATGGACTGGACGTAGGCGACCTTAGGCTCGATCAGTTTAACGCGCAGTTCAACCAGGTTGGCGCCGGTGGAAAAGAATTCGCTGCTCATGGCGTCGAGCGGCTTTCCGAATTTCTGCTCGTCCATGGCCTGGGCCAGCAGGACGCCGGCGGTCGGCGCGACGTTGGACGGAAGCTCGTTGGGCATCGCATGTTTTTGCGCGCGCGGCACCGTGATTTCGGAGGTGGAGGCTTCGCCGCTCGCGAGATCGATCCGGCAGGCCTCGCGCGTGGTTTCATCCTTGGCCGACACGACCAGCAGGCTGCCATCGGCGGGAGTGAAGCTCTGCAATTCTCCGGAAATGGGAACGGTTAACTTCACCTGGCCGGTCGCGCGATCCAGGCGGATCACCCGCGCGCCCGTGCAGAGCCAGACGCTGTCTTTGTCAATATAAGTAATCGGGGCGGAGCCGCCCGTGGAATCCGTGCCGGCGAAATCGGCCGTCCACAGGTCTTTGCCGGTGTTGAGGTCGTGCGCGATGGCTTGCGAGGGGCTGGCCATTAAAATGACGCCCGGCCCCAGGAACGCCGTTCGCCAGCCGCCGGCGGCTCCTGGAACTTTGACCGAGTAAGCCAGGCGCGGCTTGGAACCGGCGAAAGCATACCAGCACCACGCCGCCACAAGCGCCACGACAATCAGGGCCGCGCCCGACGCGATCCAGGCGACGGCGCGGAACTGGCGGCGTTCCGCTTGCATCCGGCGCATGGCCTCGCCGCGCGCAGGGACAGGCGCGGGGGCGGGAGCCTCTTCGGCGGCTTCCGGGGCGGACATCTGGACCCGCAATTTTGGAGCGCCGGATGTTTGCGCGATGATTTGATTGGCCGCCTCAGTGCCGTCGGCCTGGCAGGCCGGGCAGTTGACAGCAAAGGGCATCCGGCCCTCGACCGGTTCGACATCGAAGGAGTATTTGGAGCCGCACTGGCAAAGTATTTTAATTGTCATGGTTCTATGGCTCCAACAACTTGACTGGGGCCGAAAAAAGGAGGTCGCGGTCCGCCTTGGGCGCGGAGAACACGACGGCTCCCCCGCACGTCAAAAGATTGCCTCCGGCCGGCCCGTGATTGTTGGCCGGCTCTTTGCCATTAAGCGAAAAAAGCAGGCTCCCCTTTCGCTTCGGCTGCGCATCGACCTGCCAATCGGAAAGGATGATGTCCTGCGGATCGCTGTTGGCGGGGAGGCCCATGTAATAATTATAACTGATGCGATGGCGGGCGAACGAAACGCTTTCAGGCAGGGGCTTGTCGCCGCTGCCGGGGCAAATAAAAATGGAGGTGTCGGTGGTGCCCTTCGGCACGAGCAAACTGAGCGGCTGGGCGGCGGTGATCGCATCCGGCAAGGAGGGCCAGGCGCCGTTGTCGTTGCGGTAAAAACCCAGCGCGAGATAAATTTTCTGGAGATTGCCAGCGCAGGCGCCCAATTCGCGCTTGCGGGCCGAGGTGGACATCCGGCCGGCCGTCATAACCGTCAAGACTATAATCAAGGCCAGCACGATGAGCATCTCGAGCAGCGAAAAGGCGCCGCTGGAAGATGTGTGGGCCGCCGCGCGCACGGGTCGGGAAAATTATTGGGGCACGACGCTGGCCTTTCCATGCGCCGCGTCATAGGAAAATTTCATGCCGGCGGGCGGAGTGGGCAGCGCGCCAATGTAATGCTTGGCGACCAATTCATTAAGGTCCGTTGGGTTGCGCCCTTCCTGGACGTTGAAGAGTTGTATCTCCTGGTTCAACGAGGTGGCATCGACGGTCTTGGTTGCCAGTTGCTCGCCGCGGGCCAGCGTTCCAAGATAGCCGCCGCCGGTGGTCTTGGCAGCGGGAGGCGGAGTTGTATTTTCTTCTTTGCCGCAGCCGCCGAGAAGGAAGGCGCCGGCAACCAGCATCAGTCCCCAAAAGGTCTTCATGCGAGAATGTTAGGGCGCGGCCTGGGAAAAATCAAGCGGCGTCGCGCGCTTACGCGTTCGGGCGAAAACGGCGCATGGCAGCTTCGTCTTCGGCCATCCAATCGCTGGCTCGCTCGCGCGGGCACGGGTTTGCGGCCGGCAAAAGCGCGCCTTGCGCTTCAAGGCGCGCGGCCAGATGCAGCATAAGTTGCTGCATTTCGGCGGCGGATAAAGCATCGGCCGCCGTTTCAATTTCGGCCAAGGTGGTCACAGGAAGAGAATATAACATGAAACGATTTCCGCACAAGAAAAACGGCGAATATGGATGAAAAGCCGGCCGCGAAATTTTTTGAAAATGGAATATTTTGAAGCTGCGCGCGCGGGTTTGTTCGCCTAAATTAATTTCCATGGCAGCAACGAGCACGACGAAGCGCTGGATCATTCTTCTTGGCATCATGGCCGCCTCGCGGCTGGCTGCGGGAGATTTGGCAGCCGAGTGCGCGCCGCTGGGCCGGCTCATTATTGCCAATTTCGCTGCGGCCCCGTTTCCGCATCCGCTCCGCGCCGAGGGCCATCGGCATAATGACCATTTCTTTTCGGCGGCGGAACATTATAGCGACAGCCGCGTGGCGCTCTTTGTCCCCAGGAATTTCCGGCCCGGCCGCACTGTGGATTTTGTGGTCCACTTTCACGGGTGGAACAACAATGTGACCAACGCGCTTGTCAAGTATCGATTGCCGGAACAATTCGCCGCCAGCGGGCGGAATGCCATTCTCATCGTTCCACAGGGGCCGCGCGACGCCGAGGATTCGTTCGGCGGCAAACTGGAAGATGCCGGCGGTTTCAAGCGGTTTATGGACGAGGCCATGGGCGTGCTGCGGCAAAACGGGATCGCAAGCAAGAGCGAGATTGGGAGCATTATTTTGTCCGGCCACAGCGGCGGATACCAGGTCATATCCGCCATCCTGGCCGGCGGCGGGCTGACGGAAAAGGTGCGCGAGGTCTGGCTTTTTGACGCGCTCTACGCGAAGACTGAGCGGTTCGCATCCTGGTTCAGCCATCAGCGCGGAAGGTTCATCGATCTTTACACCGAGCACGGCGGGACCGAGGGCGAATCGCGCGCGCTCATGGCGACATTGCGCGCGAACCGCGTGCCGTATTTCAGCAGCGATGAGACGAACGCCCTTAATGCCGACTTGCGGAAAAACCGCCTCATTTTTCTTTACAGCGAACTCCCCCACGACGAAGTGATGCAAAGGCGCGACACTTTCCGCCGCTTCCTGGAAACCAGTTTCCTCGCGCCGGTGAAAGAGCCTTGAGGGAGTTGCGATTGAAATGGGCCTGTGATTTTAGCATTTGATCTTGCCGGGGGGCTGCTTTAGAAATGTTTTATGAAAATACGATTGTTGTGCGCTTGTCTGCTTTTGTCCCTCGGCGGGTCCGTCCTCGCCCAATCCACCATCGCCGTGCCGAACAATGACCCCTATTTTCAGGGGCTTTTACTGCTGCGGGGGCCGCAGCCCAAAGGCCCCGTCTTGCGCGATGGCGACCGCCTGGCCATCTGCGGCGATTCCATCACGGAGCAGAAAATGTATTCGCGCATCATGGAAACCTATTTGACAGTGGCGCTGCCGGAATTGCACATCACCACCCGGCAATACGGCTGGAGTGGCGAGCAGGCTTCCGGATTTCTGCATCGGATGACCAATGACGTTCTTCGATTTGACCCGACCGTGGCCACTACCTGCTACGGCATGAACGACCATCGTTACCGGGCCTACGAGCCGGAGATTGGCGAGACTTACGCCTCCAATATGACGGACATCGTCCTGGCTTTCGAATCCGCCGGAACGCGCGTCATCGCGGGCGCGCCGGGTTGCATGGGATTGAAGAATCCGAACTGGAATTTTATGCAGGCTACGCCCAAGGAGCGGAATATCAGCCTGTGCATGTTGCGCGACATCGACATCGAACTGGCGGAGGCTGAGCATGCCGGGTTCGCGGATGTATTTTGGGACATGTACGTCGCGCAATATAATGCTTTACAGTGGTATGGCGACAGCTACACGCTCGCCGGCAAGGACAATGTTCATCCTGGTTGGGCTGGGCACCTGGTCATGGCCTACGCATTTTTGAAGGGGCTGGATGCTCCGGGCGACATTGGAACGTTCACGGTGAACATGGATTCCAAGCGGGCTTCCGTTTCCAAAGGACATCATCTCGACTCATATAACGACGGCGTGTTGACCATCACCAGCTCGCGTTATCCGTTTTGCGCGACCGGCGCGGCCAACGATCCCAACAGCATCCGTTCCGGCATGAGCCTGGTGCATTTTAATCAGGACCTCAACCGCCTGATGCTCGTGGTCAAGGGCGGCAAGGCGCAAAGTTATCAAATTACCTGGGGCGCGAACAGCCGGACTTATTCCGCCTCGCAACTTTCGCACGGAGTCAATCTGGCCGCGGATTTTCAGGTGAATCCGTTTTCAAGCGCTTTCGCCGCTGTGGATGAAGCGGTGGCGCGGAAACAGGAATTCGAGACGACTCAAATCAAAAAGATGATGCATGGCGACGCAGGCAAAGCCGACATGGAAAAAACCGTGGCCGACACCGAGCGGGAACGCACGCCGCTGGCGGCCGCGATTAAAGATGCGTTCGTGCCTGTCACGCACACGTTGACCATCGCTCCGCAATAGCAAAGGACCGGACGAGCGTGTAGCGCGACCCGCCCGGGGAAAATTCGCTGCGCATCAAATCGATGCGCTCCACCGTCCACGAGGCGAACTTCGTCTCACTCCATCGGCGCAGGGCTTCAGCCAGATGCCCGCGCTCGCGGCCATTCATGTTTTTGAAGCGCCCGATGGTCAGATGCGGATGGAACGCCCGATCCTCCGGCGGGAAACCAAGGCCGGCCAGGCCATCATCCAGATTTTGTTTCAATGCGCTCAAGGCGGTCATGTCTCCATCCAATCCCGCCCAAATCACACGAGGCCGCGCTGCGTTCGGAAAGCATCCCAAGCCGCGCGCTTGCACACGATGGCGTTGGCCGCGGCGCGCCGCCTCATCCACGGCGCGCGCGATCGCATCCACCCTGGCTGGCTCGACCTGGCCCAGGAAATTAAGAGTCAAATGAATTTGTTCGGCCGCGGTCCACGCCGCGGCTTTTGAAGTGAAATTTCCGGCAAGCGTCCGGGCCGCTTCAGCCAGGCGTTGTGCGATTTCGGGAGGCGGAAAGATTGCGGAGAATAAACGCATTGTTTCAGATGCAGCCATTGAATTTTTTTTCGGGGGCCGCGCGTTAATTTGAAACCGAAACGGGCGGCGGTCAAGGCGCCTGAATGCCGGTAATTCTTACATTCTCGCCGCCGGCTTCCCAAGTCATTCCCGCGCAATCAGATGTAAGCCATAAGGACCAAGCCAGGCCGGCAAGGCGTCGGATTAGCTTACAGTCTGGGCGTTTTGCCTGATATTAAGAGATGAGGCCCGCCGCATCCGATTGTTCTCCTTATGAACGCTTTGCACTCCAAGCGCCGGCGAATTGGAAGTCTGGCTCGCATCCTGCTGAAATAGCTTTGGTTTTTGGAAGAAGCTTTCGCGGCAAAGGCGGCCGCCCTTAAAACCAACCTTCGCAAGCCTGGCTGCCGCTGGCGGTCAGGCTTGCGCTTTCTCAGGTTCCACCCACTTGCCATGTTCCTGGATCAAATCCACCAGGCGGTCCACGGCTTCCGTTTCAGGAATGTTGAACTTCACCGGATTCTTGCCGACGTAAAGATTGATCTTGTTGGGCGCGCCGCCCACGTATCCAAAATCGGCATCCGCCATTTCGCCAGGGCCGTTGACGATGCAACCCATGATTGCGATTTTGACGCCTTTCAAATGCTGCGTCCGTTCCTTGATGCGCGCTGTCACCGTTTGCAAATTGAACAGCGTCCGCCCGCACGACGGGCACGCGACGTAATCGGTCTTGAAGCTGCGGCAGCCGGCTGCCTGCAAAATATTATAAGCCAGCCGCAGGCTTTGTCCGCCTCCGGATTCGCCGCGCACCAAAATCGCGTCCCCAATGCCATCGGCCAGCAGCGAGCCGATGACGGCCGACGCCCGCAATAGCGCGATCTTTGGTTCCAGCGGCGCCGGCTCGAACTGGAGGCAATCCTTGAGCAGGATGGGGTTGTTGCGGCCCAAGCGCTTCAATTTAGCTGACAGCATCCGAAAGGCCGCGATGGCCGGAAGAGCCACGCCATCTTTGACGGTGACCAATTGCGTCTCGCAGTTGATTTCGAAATCCTTCGTCGGATCGGCCTCGAATATGTTGAGGTCCTCGTAAACCGCCTCCGGCTTGACGTCGGCCTTGGGCAGAATCCTTGGCGCGACTTTGTCCCACGTGGCGCGGGTCACGACCACGCGCACGGTCTGCTCGCCGCCGCATTTGAATTGGTCGTTCAAGGCGGTTTCCGGCGCCGCCCGGCGCTGGAACGCGAAAGGATCAAACGGCCAGGCTGCGCCGTTTGCGTGCGGCGAATCTGAAACCGTCAGCGTTGGAATCTGCGCCAGCAAATCGGCGCAAACGGCGATCTCCCGCGGCGAGTCTTCTGTCAACGACACACGAATGGTGTCGCCCAGGCCGTCGCACAAAAGCGAGCCGATGCCGATGGCGCTTTTGATGCGGCCGTCCTCGCCCTCGCCGGCCTCGGTCACGCCGAGGTGGAGCGGATAATTCCAATCCGGGCCAAGTTCATCCAGGCGGGCCACCAAAAGGCGGTAGCACTCGATCATTACCTTGGGATTGCTGGACTTCATCGAGAATTTGAAATTGTGGTAATCATGTGCGCGGGCGATGCGGGCGAATTCCAGCGCGCTCTCGACCATGCCCAGCGGCGTGTCGCCGTAACGGTTCATGATGCGGTCGCTCAGCGAACCGTGGTTGGTGCCGATGCGCATGGCGCGGCCCAATTCCTTGCAGCGCAGAACCAGCGGCGTGAATTGCTCCTCCAGGCGCGCCAATTCGGAAGTGTATTGGCCGTCCGTGTATTCGCGCACCGCGAATTTCTTCTTGTCAGCGTAATTGCCCGGATTGACCCGCACCATCTCGACCCACCGCGCCGCTTCCATGGCCGCGTCCGGCTTGAAATGGATGTCCGCCACGATGGGCGTCAGGCAGCCGCGCGCGCGCAACTCGGCCGCGATGTTCTTCAGATTGGCAGCGTCTTTGACCGTCGGCGCGGTGATGCGGGTGATCTGGCAGCCGGCGGCGGCCAATTCCAGCGATTGTTTGACACACTCGGCCGTGTCCATCGTGTCGCAGGTGATCATCGATTGTTTGACAACCGGATGATCGCCGCCAATGATGACGCCGCCGCGAGCCGGGTCGCCGACCACAACTTCGCGGGTCTTGCGCCGGCGGTAAAGAATGGGAGAAGGGCAATAGCGCATGGTTCAACGCGCCGGCTGCGCGGCTCGGGCCGGGCCGGCGGGAGGCTGGGTGGTTTGTTCGATTTGTCTTTCGCGGCCGAAGAGGCTGTGAATCAGCGGGAGCCGCTTAATGTCAAAGAATGTCACGTAAAGCATAAAGAAAACCAGGAGAAACAGGAACGCGGTGGTGGTGTATTCGAGCACGCGCACTTCCAGCGGGCGCCGGCGGATTTTCTCCAGAATGGCCATGGCGATGTGGCCGCCATCAAGCACAGGAATGGGGAGCAAGTTCAAAAACGCCAGATTGATGTTCAACATGACCAGAAAGTGCAGCGCCAAGCGGTAATCCGATTGAACCTGCAAGGCCAGCATGCTCGCGATCCCCACCGGCCCGGCAAGGTCCTTGGCCTTGACCCCGCTCTCATGCGAATGCATGAGGGCCGTGATCGTCCCATAGACCTGCTCGCACACATCCTGCACCTGCGCCCACGGAGTCGGATGCTCGATGTCGTAGAACTCTTTCCCCGACGTGAACATGACGCCCAGGATGTAGTAGGGCTTGCCGGCCTCGCGTTCCGGCGTCACTTCCAGCGTTACTTCTTTGTTGTCCCGCTTGACCACCAGGGTGGTTTTCTTGCCGCCGTAGGCTTGCACCAGATTCGTAAACTCATCGTGGCTGCTGATGAGAGATCCGGCGAAGGCGACAATCTCATCGTTCGGCCGCACATGGGCCGCGGCGGCGGGCGTTCCATCTTCAACCTGCTGGATCACGAGATGATCCCTGGGGTCCAGGTTGAGCGTCTTGTAGTCCATCGTATTGTCGGTGGTGGCCGTCAGCGCATAGACATTGGTCGGCCCCGCGGCGTTGGTGGCTCCGCCGCGCACGATGGAAACGTTGAACGTATTGGTCAGCGCCAAAACGGTTGTCCTGAAAATGTCGTCCCACGATTTAACCGGCTTGCCGTCAATGGCGGTGATGCGGTCATTTCCCTGGATGCCCAGTTTGCCTTCGGGCGACTTCGGGTCCACGTAGCCGATGTTAGGCGGATTAACAGCCACCGGGAGCCCCACAAAATAAATGAAGGTCGCGATCAGAACGGCGAAGATCAGATTCATGGCCGGCCCCGCGAAGGCGACGAGAATTTTGGAAAACGGCGGCGCGGGAGGAGGCGGGGGTTCGTCTTTTTTGCTTTCGCCTTCGATGCCCTCGGCGGTGATCATCTGCGGCAATTTGACGAAACCGCCGGCCGGAATCCAGCGCAAGGAGTATTGGATGCCGCCGCGGGTCCAGGCGACAATTTTCGGCCCAAAACCGATGGCGAATTCTTCCACTTTCATTCCGCGCCATAGCGCCACCCAAAAGTGCCCGAATTCGTGGACAAAGATGGCCGCGCCAAACAGGAAAATCACCCCTGCGGCGATGTACAGATCGTTCAGTATTCGACTCATTAAAAAACGCCTTCTCGGCGGCACTGCAATCTAGCGGCAGACAGCCCCCGTGGCAACCCCGTATCGGCGGTTGTTGATCCGGCCTTAATCTTTATCATTCGGATGGGTTAAGAGCGAGAAGCAATCCAAATCTGCCGTTGCGGCGTGACAATCTGCCGCCCCTATGGCTATCTCCTCGCGAATGACCGGATGAAACGCATCGTTCTTTATTTGCTGGGCCTGGCCGTGGTTGCGGCGGCTGGCGCGCCCTCCGATATTTCTGTTCCCGCGGCCGGCCCCGCTGTTGCCTCCCCTTCGCTGTGGGCGAATTTGCAGGACAATTTCAAGACCCGCTGGCCCGGCTTTTGTCCAAATGATTTTAATCATCCTGGTGGCGCGCTGGTGCGGTTCGCTGGCGTTGGAGGTGCGCCAGCCGGCCGTCGTGGAAGAAATGATCGCGGGCATTTTGCTTGGGCCGTCGCTGCTGGGATGGGTTTGTCCCGGCGTTTTTCGCGTCGTTTTTTTGCCGGCGTCGCTTGGGCCGCTGAGGTTGTTAAGCCAAATTGGCGTGTGCCTGTTCATGTTCGTGGCGGGCATGGAACTGGATGTGAGCGAGTTGAAACAGCAGGCGCGCCGGGCGGTGGTGATCAGCCAAACCAGCATTCTTTTCCCGTACGTGCTGGGAGTTGGCGCCTCCCTTTTTCTTTACACAACCATGGCTGGGCCAAAGACCGCGTTTCCTGCCTTTGCCATTATCTGCGCTCCCGATCTTTGGCCGCCAATCCCGCCTGATTTTTCAGATTTTTATCCGGTTCAGGCGGGCGCGGGCGCGGGCGCAGGGGCTTTCGGGCTTCAATTCGGCGGTGCCGTTGCCCTTCAGGCAGGGCCATTTGACGGCGCGCGCAATGGGGCCGGCCACGGCGTGGACGAGGTCGCCCAGGCCCGGCGGTTCCGCCGGCGGGGCGAAATCGCGGCGCAATTGGGCGTGGGCTTCGTCGGTGAAGGCGAGGGACTGGCCGTCCGGGGAGGGCTGGCCGAGCAGGCGGCAAGCCTCGATGTAGCCGGGTTTGCGGTGGGGGGCCGCGCGGCGGATGTCGGCAAGGGTGGCGTGTTTCATGGCGGGTCGCTGAATGGATCGACCGGCGTGCATTCGGCGTCGGTGCAGGGGTTGCAGGGGGTGGCGGGGGTGATGCAATCGCTGACATCGCCCTCCCAGGGGCCAACAAAAAACTCATAGCCCGTCCAAGTCACGCCGCAGCCGCCGTCATTGGCAGCGGTGTCGTTGGAGAAAATCAGATACTCGTTGGTGCCGTCGCTGGGCGCGAAGGGCCAGCCGGTGAAGGATGGCATGGGCACGAAATAGGCGCCGTAACAATGGCCGCCCATCGAGCAGAGCGCGTCGGGATCGGGCGCGTTTTTGATGATGCGGACTTCGGCGCCGGTTTTGAGGGCGAACAAATAAATGTTGGCGCATTGGCTGCCCGCGCCGCAGAAGGTGCTGCCGTGGAGCGGCACACAGGTGTCGCCCGCGAAGATGCCGGAGGTCTGCGCGATGAAGCTGCCGATGGCCGAGACGCTCCACGGGCCGGCCGCCGTGATGCCGCTGGTGACGTTGATGGTGGCGAAGTGGCCCCAGGGCAGGTTGGCGTCGTCCATCATCCAGGTCTGGTAGCTGTTGACGAAGGCGATGTAGGCGCCGAGGCCGGTGGCGTTGATGGTGGCGGTCGAGCCGGAGACGTTCCAGGAGCCGGGGCAGTAGTTGCCAGAGCCGTCCGGGCTGCTGTCGGCGTTGACGTTTAACTGGAGCCACTTGCAGTGGCAGGCGTTGCAGCCGCTGAGGGAGCCAATGAGGGCCATGTCAGGGCGGGTTGAGAGCGCCCAGAACCCACATGGTTGTGCAGGTGCCGTCGGCGAGCGTGAGGTTGACTTCCTGCCAGAAGGCCTGCGCGCCGGCGGGCAGATCGCCGGTGAAACAGCGGATGCAGGTCGTGAGCGTCCCGCCCGCGCCATAGGCGGCGAAAAAGCCGGGCGTGTTGGGCGAACTGAGGCCCGCCGCTGAAATGGCGCCGCCATTGTTGCCGTATTGCGGCTGGGCGGAAGCGCGCGTGTCAACATGAAATCCAGGGCCGCCTATCGCGCTGTAGATGGCGGCGTTGGCCGGGTCGGATTCGTCCGCGATGTCAGCGGGGTAGTGGTGCCAATCCAACATGCGCGCGCCGGGGCTGGGGCCGCGCTGGGCCACGCTGTTGCCTAGCTGGGTTCCCCGCTGCTGTCCGGGGTCGTTAGTGATATTAGTGCCGTTAAGATTAGCCCATCGAGGGCCTCGATTAACCCGCAGCCGCTCCACGAAATCCTTTGCGCCAAGATGCGCTGCCGGTCCAAAGACCAGGGTGGTCCGCCCGGCAGCGAGATCGTAACTGATTTGCTGGACGCTGGCCCCCATGTTTGCCCATTCACTGAGGCTTCCACTGAGATTGAGATTGTTGCCGAGCGGGCATGGGTCGGTGACTTCCGTTTCCTGGATCGTGAATGTGCCTTCGTATTGCGGGATGCTTTCGATGTTGTAGATATAGCCGGCCAGCCCGTAAGGAACCACTTCTCCAGGCGTGTCGGTTTGCGTTTTGTAGGTGCCGCCGGGAACCGTGATGAGCGTGCAGCGGGCCGTTTTTTCGTGGTTGAGGAAATGTTCCGCCTGCACGCCCTGGCTTGAGGCCGTCCCGGTGAAATTGACCGTGACCGTGCATTGCTTGGCGGACGCGGCCACTCCGCCGGGCGCGTTGCCGGCCAGCATCCACGGCGCGATCTGGCTGTCAAGCAACAGGTATTTGTAAACGGACGTGTTCACGGCCGCGCCGCTGTCATCGACGACGGTGGGGCTGGTCGGGAACGTGAAGACCGGGTTGGCGACTTCCTTCAGCTCCGGAAAGAGGGCGGCCCAGCAGGCGGCCGCGTCGCCGCCCAGGTCGGGCTGGTTGAAATCGGCGTTGATGGTGCTGATGGTGCAGGAGGTGGACGTGCTCGAGCTGCCCTCGAAATCGACCGTCGCGCACGGCACGGCCCGAAAGCGGGAGCCGTTTTGCAGGGCGGTGATCTGGCCGGAACTCAAAAGGGCTGGCGAGCCGCCGGCGAAGGATTCGATGCTGTAGAGCGCGCCCGTCAATCCGACGCCCTCGATCACGCTGCCGCCGACCTCGCCCGCGATGTCATTGATGATTTCCGTGTAAACACCGCTGTCCACCTGGCCGGTGATGCGGTATTTGAGGGCCACGAATTGCGGAATCAAATCGTCGCGCCGCTGGATTTTGAGCGACTCGGTTTGGCCGGTGGCGGGAAGAGTGACGGATGGCAACACGTCGCGCGTGCCGATTTTGAGGGTGGGCGGCGAGGTCGTGTAATCGAACCAGACGACCGGTCCGCCCATCGGGCCGATCCAGCGCAGCATCCGGCGCAGGGCTTCCGCGCAGGTAATATCGTTGACACTGTCGAGGGGCGCGCGCAGCACCGTTTGCAGATCGGCCGTGGCGCTGGTTTTGCCGGCCACCTCGTAGACGCCGGCGATGTAATCGGGAATGAGCAGGTTGGTGCCGGGCGTGGCCAGCAGGTTGTAATTGCCGGACGTGTCGTGCGTGAGTCCGTCCGATTGGAATTGGGGCGAGCCGTATTCCAAGGCGGTTTGCCCGGCGCAATAACCGATGATCTCCGCCACCTGCTGGCGGATGGACATGAGGTTGGTGGCGTTGGTGCCAGGCACGGTGTCATTGACGCCGACCAGCGCGTTCGCGCTCTG
Source organism: Verrucomicrobiia bacterium (assembly GCA_036501625.1). Classification (GTDB taxonomy): domain Bacteria; phylum Verrucomicrobiota; class Verrucomicrobiia; order Limisphaerales; family Palsa-1400; genus Palsa-1400. The sequence continues at coordinate 18,126 of DASXZY010000037.1, read as the reverse complement.
CCCCAGCACCACTTGCGAACGCCAATCGGCCACGTTCTCGGTCCCGTTCCACGTCCACCAAAGTTTTTGGAAAACGAGCCGCTCAAAAAAATGCTCCCACGGCCCGGCGAATTTGAATTGGAGCGATTCCGCCGTGCCCGAGCCGTTGCGGAACTCTTCCACGCGCCAGCCAATGAACCACGTCGAACCCCCCGACCAGCTTGTCACGCCCGCGACCGGCAATCCCGTCGCGCTGGGCGTGACCGCGGAGACGCGCCCGATGCGCAGCGTGATCTGCGAGTCGTAGGGGATTGGATCGGCCGAGTCAAACGGGACGATTATGTCGCAGGCGAAATGGTCGTGGGCCTGGTTGGAAACCTCGCGCGAAGCCTGCGCGATGCCCCAATCCGCCAGGGCTTTTTCGACGCCGTTGTATTCGAGCGTGGTCATGGCCATCAAAAATGTCCGCCGAACGCCCCGATGTTGAAGGGTGACGCGGCCGCAACTCCGTTGTAATAGAACGGCACACCAACGACATTCGCGCCGCCTTGATACGCGGCCCCCATTGTAAGCGGGAGCAGGTAGCCGGCCGCGCCGGGCGTGATGCTTTCAAATTGCGACAGCATGGCCGCGCTCAGGATGTCGCCATTGCCGGAGGGCAGGCTGGAATCGCTGGATATGCTGTTTCCCCAGACGCCGCCGGTGCCGGTGTAATTGGCTGTCGCGCCGCCCGTCATGACGATGTTGGTCAGGTAGGCGGCGAAGGCGTCGCAACGCACGCAGAAGTTGCTCGACCCGTTGTAGGTCGAGTTGAGATTTGTTGAGATGCCCGCGCCAGTGGAGGTGACGCGGTAGCCGTATTCATTCGCGCCGGAAGTGCCTTCCACCAGTTGCCCAACCACCAGGCTGTGGCCTTGCGACTCGATGCCTGCGTTGGCGATGTCGTGCTCGTAAAAATTGCTGACCATGCCCGCCGTGCTGGCGATGATCGTGCTCCACGGCGTCTGCCCGCCGATCGTGTTGGAAATCACGGTTAGAATCCCGCCGCCCTCGCACAAAAAGCCCGATACGGCATTGCTGAAAACGGTGCAATTGTTGCAGGAGGATGGCGCGCCACCGTTGCAAGTAAACGCTGCCCCCCAATTGCTTTCGGCGTGACAGTGATCACAAGTCATTCCGCTCCCGGCTTGGGCGGCATAACCGCCGGAGAGATTGCCAATGGCGTCGCAATTCGTCAGCGACATGAAGCCCGGCCCGGTGTCTTGCTCAAACCCCCAATTGGTGCAGTTGATGCCGGTCAAATTGGAGCCGATGAAAATCGAATTGCTGATGTTTTCCACGGCGGATTTGACGTCGGAATAAAGGTAGCCATTGTAGGCGAAACACCAGGCGTTCGAGTGCAGAGACAGGCTGTGGTCGCCGCACAATCCAGCGCTGAAATTGCCGACCACGGAGTAACTCACGCCGTCTTCGTGGAAGCCGTTCCCGTTCCCGCCCACGGCGCCGGTCGCGTTGCAGTAGAGATACACGACGTTGCTCGCCGGCGCCGTGGGGCTGCCCGTGATGAAGAAGCAATCGGGATTGCCTTTTGTCGCGTCAAGATGAAGCACGCGGATGTTGGTCTGGCTGGTGATCGAGTGGCATATCTGCCCTTGGAAACTGCCGTCGATGATCGGGTTCGCCGCTGTGATGCTCGCGCCATACCAGTCAAATGTAATGGGCCGCAACGGTTGGCCGGAATTGGTGAAGACGATCACGTTGGTGTAAACGTCATTGGCCTTGAGCAGGATCATGTCGCCGGGCAGGAATTTGCGCGCGACGAGGTTTGACGTTGTCAACAGCGCCGTGGCGGCGGAATGGCCTCCGCCTGAGTCGCTGCCATTGGTCGCGTTAATGAACCAATAATTGCCGATGTTGCCCACGGCCAGCCTTGCGATCGGGACAAACGCTTCCGCGCGGCCGCACGCCAGCAACAGCAGTATGAGAATAAGTTTTTTCATTGCGGGGATTGGCTGCCGATGATCATCAGGCTGTTCGGCTCCAGCACTTGCGGCGTGATCACGTTGAACACATTGCTGACCGCCACCGTGAAGGGGAGCGATTGCCATTGCGTGTTCGTGGCGCTGCCGTCGCCCTGAATGGTCAAATTGCAATTGGTGAGCGCGTCGCGGAACATGACCGTGATGGCCGCGTTGGAGTTGGTGGCGTTGGCAAAGGTGATGACCGTGCTGCCGCCAAGCGATGGCGTGATGTGGTAGACGCCGCCGATGTTGGACTGCATCCCAATCGTGATCGCGGCCGCCCAGGGAATTTGAATGAACGGCGGCAGCCCGACGCTCGCGTTGGGGATGTTGGTCAGGCCCGCGCCGTTGCCGGTGAACGCGCCGGCGATGGTCTCATTGCCGGAATTGTCCACCGCCCATGCGCCGCTGAAGGCGGTCAGTCCGCTGGTCGCGAAGTCGTAAACATCGCCGCCGCCGCTGTTGCGGAATTCGGCGATGCCGCTTATGGCTCCCGCTGTCCGCACAATCAGCGGCGTAACCGCGCCATCGCTGCCGATATTGGCGTTGGTGGCGCGCAAGGACCGCTGCGCAACAAGATTCGTTGTGATGGCGTTGCTGAGGCTAGCGGTGCTATTCGCGGCGCCGGCGATGCTGGGCACGTTGGCAATTCCCGAAAAAGGCTGGAACAAATCCAGGCAATTGACGCCGGAGGGATCGAAAATCATGATGGCCGAACCCCCTTTCTCGATGTAGGTGTCTCCTGAAATGGTGTCAAAGATCAGATTGCCGGAGGTGTCGGCCTTCATGCTGGCCTGGGAGGCTGACAAACCTGCGGCGGAATTGCTGAGAATGACCAAGCCCCCGGCGCCGAAGGTATTTGTCACGTATAAATTTGGAGAGGCGAGGATGGTCACGTTCGAGATTGTGCCCTGCTCCGCTGTCAATGCGCCAAACGCTCCGAAAGGCGCCTTGACCAGGCCGCCAGAATTCATTTGTCCGCTGTCGGCCCCCGGCAACACTGGAAAACCAATCAGAAAATTGGTGTTGGGATTCGCATAAGGCCCAGCCGGGACCGCGCCTTGGATGACCACATTTAACTTGGTGGAATCGGTGGGCCAAAAAAAACAGTTGCCCGTGATCTGTCCGCAGGTGGTGATGAGCGCGTTCGTCGTCCGCGGGTAGCTGATGACGGTCACGGAGCCTGTATTCGTGTTCACCTCGGAAATTTGAAATGCGCCGAAGCCGCTGGGAAACACGGTGCCCATCAAGTTGTATGGCGGCTCGAATGTCAGCGGAATGGATTGGCCATAAATCCATGCGTGGCCGCTCGCATCCAGGGCAAAGCCTTCGGCCTCTGTCACCTCGCTCAGCGGCACGTATTGCCCATTGGTTGTCCATGCCGTTCCAGTGGCGGCCGATCCGATGGTGAAATACGGCATGCGCGACCCAGCCGGAAATGCGTCCCCGGTATATGGCGTGCCGAAGTAACACGCGATTGCGCCAGTCGGAGATACAGGCTGGAAGAATTGAATGAAGTTCGGAGCCTGGCCCAAAGGATGCACTCCCTGCAGGACGCAATTTGTGTCAAACACAATCACCGCGTTGCCGGTGGACGGGCTGAAGTTCGTTCCCACCACCGCGTAGAGCAGCCCCTGATAATACGACATCCCGCCCGCAACAGTGTAGCCGGTTGCTGAGGTGTGATAGAGATAGTTGCTGGCGACCACCACGCCGAGCGGAGCGGTTCCCATGCCGGTGTGCGTCTCCACATACACGCCCAGGCCATTGGTATTGTCATTATAACAGATGTAAATGTTGGTGCCGTCTGTCGCACAACCGGTCGCCTCGGCGAGGCCGCCGGCGATCAAGGGCGACACAAACGCGGCGGAACTGGACACCTGATTGGAAGGCACGATCGGCATGGAAAAAGTTCCGCCGCTGAAGGCGCCGCCGCTAAACGCGGCCGCCGAGACTTCATTGCTCGCCCGGAGCTGGAAAATATTGGTGCCGGAGAATCCGCCGCCGAGGCCATAGCCGGCATTCGTGAGCGCATTGGTGAGGAGCGTGATGTTGGCGGCGAAGAAATTGGAGGCGTTGGGCGGCAGGACGTTGTTGGTATTGACAACGAACACCTTGTTCGTGCTGACCTGGGCGGAGGCTGCCAGGCCGCAGAAGAGAAGCAATTTGAGGGGTCGGATGCGCATTTAATATCCTTGGTCGGAGAGTTGGAGGGTTAAAACACCGCCATCGTTGAAGATGGCCAGCGTGTGATAGAGTCCGGTCGCCGTGTCAAGCAATTGCGGAACCATCTGGCCGGAAACAATGTAATAACGAAGCGCGGCCAGCGGCGGCGCGCTGGGTGCGGCCGTGGGGCCGTCCCGCACCGTGATGGGACCGTCGAGCAGCGTGATCTGCTTGGGGACGCTGTCGCTGGTCTGCGCCGTGACGCGCAGCCAATAGTTGACGCTCGCCGCGCCGCCGAGGCTCATGCCCGTCTGGCTGTTGGGAAAAAGGAACGCGGCATGGCAGAATGGCGCGGCGGCGCTGGTCCATTCCACCTGGGTCAGCCCCAAATTCATATTAGCCGCAAGCACCGTGCAAACGGCCAATGGCGAATTGGCGTCGTTCTCGCTTTGAAAAATCTGGGCCGTGGCGCTGGCGATCCCTCCCGCGCCGCTCCCCGACAAGCCCGTCAAGAGCGAGCCGTTCTGGCCTACGCCAATGTCGATTTCAATATCGTCGCCGCGATAAAAGGACGGCGCCTGGCTGTTGCGGTTGAGATCGTTGAGGTTCGCCGGCGCGGCAATATCGCAAAACAGGCGGATAGGCAGGGGGGTCAAAGCCATAAGTATTTCGTAAATGGTTTTAAGGTGAGATTTGCCAGGCGCCATTTCCGCAAAGGCTGTATCGGAAATTGCAGCTCAGGCCGGCGTGCTGAACGCATTCCACCGATTCCATCACCGCGCCGGGCAGGTAGCGCGTGATCTGGCCGGCGGCGCTTTTATTGGTGACAGCGATCTCGCCCTGCACGGGCACGCTGTCCGGGTGCGAGGCGATGAAGGCAACGCAGGCTTCGGCGGATTGAAAACTGCGTTGCACCGTGAAAGCGAGGCGATTTTCCAGGTTGAACCGGGGCACATTCAACAAGTAGGCGGCCCTCAGCAGCGCCGATTTTTGCGCGCTCCGTTTCTGCTTGTTGACAAAGCCCTCCCGCACCTGGCCGCCCACGCCGCCGGTGAAATTAGCGCCTTGCACGACGCTGACGGAATCATCCGCCAGCACAAAGGCAGCCGCGCTGCCGGCTGGTGTCATCGTAATTTTCACGAGCAAAAATTGAGGGTCATCCAGCGGCGGATTTCCGCCCTGCTGGCGTGCGGGAGGTTGAATCGCGCGCGCACCTGCCGGTACAAACGCCGCAAAGCTTGCGCTTCGATGGCGGCAATCATGGCCGGAGTGCAATCGCACCAGGCCGCGATTTCCGGAGACGTGAACCTGACGCCGCGCGGTGCTTTGGTTGACAGCAACGCCAAGCCGAGATCGACGCGGCGGGTCTTGGCGCCATTATTGCGCGGCAGCGGCGTTTCGCTGGAAGTTTCGGGGGGCATATTCTTATTGCTTGGCCGCCTGGCTGATGTGGTCGGCCAGAGCCTGCACAATGGCCAGGCCGTGCGTGGAGCAGCCAGTAATGAAGGTGGCGTCAATGGCGGTGTTATTTTTGTCCGCGTTATGTTTATCGACTTGCGCCCGCGCCGCTGCAATTCCTTTGGAGAGATTTTGGGCGGCAGTTAAAAGCGGCGCGGCCAGGTCAATATTTTGCGTGGGAGTTAACATGAATTTCTTTTTTAAGGTTGAATTGTTGAACGCGTGAATCAGGCGAGAGCGAGGGCGGGCGTGCCGGGGGCGCCGCCGACATTGATGGGGAGGGTGCTGACCCAGCCCAGTTCTCCGTAACGCAAAGGTTTTCCACCAAACACGTATCCCGCTGTCTTGAGCGCGGCGCTGCCCAGGGTGGCGGTCATGCTGCTGCTTCCGGTGATGACAAGATTGGCGGCGTTTGTTGACAGCCGGTAGCCGCCGCTGGTTCCCGCCCCTTGCGCGTAGAGCGCGGCGTCGATTTGCGCCATGGTTGGCCCAAGCGGTTTGCATTTGGCCATGGCCCGGTAGCCAGCGAGCTTAAAAGCGCGCGTGCGGCCCTGAATGGTCACAGCTTCAAGTTTCAATTCGTGGCTGATGGTCCATTTGTCCTGCGCCTGGAAACTGGCAAAGCCCGCCACCGTGCCCCACGCGGCCGTGAACTCCTGCCTGCCCAACACCGCCGTGCCGGGCGCCGGAGGATTGCTGTAGCCCTGCCCCGTTTGAAGCGTGTAATAACTGTTGGCCGTGCCCGCCCCATCGCCGTTGCCGACGATTCCCCAAATTTCCATCCGGCCCAGCGCCGGCCCGTCCACTCCCAATTCCAAATCCGGCATCTTGCCAATGAGGGCGCTCGTCAGAGTGACGGTGTCGCCATTGTTGCTGTTCCACACGCAAGGCTTGTCCGTGCTGCCGGGATACACCGTGCCAACGCTGGCCGCGAGATAGGGAAACATCGTGGCAAGCGCGGCCGTGTCGTAGAAAAGCGGCTGGCCGCTGGCCTTCACGATGAGGTCTTTGTAAATCTCGTCCACGTCGCCGTAAAGCGATGTGGCGATGACATCGGTGGCCAAAGCGGTTTCGACTTTGGAATCCTCCGTGAACTGGATGTTTTGGCCGTTGAACGCGGCATAGGCTGGGCCGCCCGTGAGTTGGGATCGAGTAACGCTCATAGAATGATTAGTTGACTGTAAAAGTGTCCACCATGCTGCCTTGCAACGCCCCGTTATAGGCGGCGGTGCGGACGGCCGTGCCGCCGGCGACAGTGAACGGGTTGTTGTAAAGAATGGCGGCGGGATTTCCCGGTCCGGGGAAACTGCCATCGGTCGTGTAATAAAGCGCGGAGCCTCCTCCCGGCTGCCGGTCCGCCAGCGTGACCGCCTGGCCCGCGGCCGACGCGGCGGGCGTAATCGCGCGCGTGAGTGCTGTCAAAGAGAAAGTGGCCCGCAACGCAACCGCCAATGAGATGAACGGCGCGCCCTCGGCTGCGTTGATGTACTCATAAAAAACCGGCGCGGTGTAAAAGCCTTGCAGGGCGCCGCCCAGGAAAAAAAGCTGGAAGGTTTGCGCCAGATTAACCGCGATTCGCTCCGCGCTCAAACCGGTCCCGTTGGCGCCCTGGTTGACGGACGGCTGTTCCTTGACGATGAATCGTTGCTCAAGCGTGCAGACTGGCCCGGCTGTGTCGGGCAGGGCGCTCTTGAGCGTTGGCATCTGCACTTCGATGCTCGCGCCGCCCTTGCCATTGCGCCCGGCCAGGCCGGCCAGGGCCCGGCCGACTTCCGTATCCAGGCGTTTTTGGCGAACCCGGAAGATGGCGATGTCCGCGAACCAAGGCTCGCTCAGGAGCTTGTAATAAACGTCCGGTTGCACCGATTCAATTTGCGAGGCGAGGTTCATGTTTCCCCCATTTTGTCAAATGAATCGCTGTTGAGCCGATGCCCGCGGCGGATGGCTTCCATGCGGAAACTCGGCCCCGTGGCATTTTGCGGCTGGGCGGGAATTTCGACCTTCTCACGGCCCGCGCGGATTTTCTCCATGCGTTTGACAGCTTCGTCGTGCTGCGCGCGGCGGAAGTCGCTTTGCAAATCGGTTTTGGGCAGGCTGCAAAACCATTTCCAACGCGCCATGGCAATGGCGTCGGAGCGGATTTGGTCCGGCACCGTGCCGGGCTGGCCAATCTGGTTTCCGCCGACCAAAATGCCCGCTTGGATTTCGGCCGTGACGGTGGAGAGGATGGTGGACAAGACCGGCGCGCTGCCTTGAATCGTGTTGAGCATCGCGGCTTCGTCGGGGAGGATTTCCGCCAGGACATCGGCGGCGGCAAGGGTGTTCCAGGGCATAAGTGTTCGTATTCTCCGGTTGGCCGGCGCGGCGGATAGGGCAATCCGCGCGCGCCGGCGCTTTAGGCGGCTAGGGGCAAACGTATTGGGTCAGCGTCACAACCAGATTGCTCTTGGTCGTGTTGGTGATGCAGAAGCCCAGGCTGGTGGCCGGCTCCCATTGTCCCGCCAGCAGGTTCGTCGAGGCGATGGTGTTCGTCAGCGTGCCGATGGTCCAGGCAAGCACCGGGGTGGTGCTGAAGTTGGTGCCATAGCGGCCGTTAAGTGAACTGCCATTCCCGCCCAGCGAATCGTAGGCGGGATAGACGTAGATAATGACGTTCGAAGACTGCGCGAACGCATTCGTATTGACAATCTGGCAGACCAGCCCGATGGCGTGCGCCCCGCTGTAGGGGATGAACGTGTTGGTCTGCCCGGCGACCGTCGCGCTGAGCACGTTCGTCTGGATTGCGTTCGGCGGCAGCGCCTGGAGGCTCGTCAGCAACTGGCTGTTGAACACCGGGTAAGCGCGCGGCATGACTTGCGTCGTGGCCTGCGCCTGGGCGGACCTGGACGAAACTGCCAAGAGCGCGGCGAGCACGAGTTTGCGGATGTGTGATTTCATTTTCAGATTAGGATTAGGATTGCGATTTGGATTGGGAGTGAACCCGTTAGTTCACCTGGATTTGCTGAATGCCGGTCGTGTGCTGCACGTGCAGGTATTCGTAGTTCTCGACTGTCAGCGCGATCAGTTTGACTCCGACATCCGTGACATAGACCGCGTAATCGCCTCCGCCGTAAGCGGCATTGGCCACGTGGCGCACGAGGTTGCTCGAATCCATTGGCCCATCCGCTTCGATGCTCGAAAAGAGCAGCACGTTGCTGCCGATGATTTCCTGTTTTGTTGTGCCGCTGGCCTGCTGATAACGCTCGGCGTTAATGATGCAGCGGTCCACGCCGATGGCCGTGGCGACCTGCTCCTCGGTGAACTGCCCGGCCCGGGCCAGCGCGCCGGCGGTGAGCTGGCTTTCGTAAGCGTTCTGCCGTTTCAACGCGGCCTGATCGCCGTAAACAGCCACCAGCGGATAAAAGCCGGTCGTATTGGCCAGGTTGATGATGTCCTGCTTCAATTCCAGGTCTGGATTGCTGCCGGCATCCCAGGAGGTGCCGGAAACGATGGCCGCCGTTTGCAGAAGCGAAACAGCTTCCAGCACGGTCGCGCGCATCATCAGGTCCAGCAGCCATTTGGTGTGGACCTGCTGCCACTCCGGCTTGTCCTTCAACTGGTCGCGGTCAAGAAGAACGGTTAATCCGCGATTGGGCACCTGCAGGTCCACTTTGGAAGCCACGCGCTGGCGCACACGCATGAAATCCGCCAGAATGCTTCGCTTGACAGCCGTGTAATCGACAGTCTGCCACGGCTCGTTTTCATCGTAGATGGTCAGGCGCACGATCCGGCTGTTGCTGGGCCGGGGCGGCGCCAGAAGGTCCCGCAACTGGCGCAGGCGGTTGCCGACCATGCCGTCGTAACTGATGGCAAAGGTGGTCAACTCCTCGATATACTCCGACTGGCGGAGCAGGGAATCGTTGGCCAGGCAGACTTGCCCATGATGGGCGCCAACGTTGTTGGAGGCGATGGCGCTGGGGGCAAACTCGTTGCCTAATTCGACGCCAAGGAATTCAAGGGCGGCTTGGCGGGCCGCGTTCGACAGAACGATTGGATCTTTCATATTTTTCATTTCGGGTCCGAATGCTTTCGGGATTGTCTGGAGGTTATTGCGTCACCTGATAGGGGAAGCAGGGAACAAAGGTGATTTCCTGGCTGGCCGCGCTGACGCTGTTGACAGCGCGCCCGATGACCCAGAACGTTCCATGGCCGGCTGTGGTGAGATCGCCAGCAAGGCCGTTGGCGGCGGAATAGACGAGATCATCGATCGTGACCGCGCCGGCCGAATAGCCCAACACGGTGCCGAAGGTGGCGCCGAGGCGCTCAATGTCCAGGAAGTCGCCCAACTGGTAGGCCGCGTCCGGCGAGATGCCCAGCGGCATATTCACGCCATCGGCCACGGCCGCGTAATATTGGGCCGAGCCGCGCTTGTATACCAAATACTTGGCGGCCACCGGCAGGGACGTTGAGGGGTCGATCTGGAGCGTTTCGCGCCCATGATCGAACACGCCGCCCAATTGGTTGGCCAGCGCCACAGGCCGGGCGCTTCTTCGCGCGAGGGCGAAAGAAGCCGTTTGCAGGATGAGATTCAGGAGTTTTTTCATTATTTTTCTGTTTTTGGATTTGATTATAATTGACGGTTATTTCGAGGCGGCGGCCTTCTTGCGGGTGTCGAATTCGCGCTGGCGCCGGAGGACGGCCGCCGCTTGTTCGCGGCGGAGTCCGCGGGCCATTTTTTCGGCGATGAGGATTTCATCGGCGTCGGCCTGCTTTTTGGCAGCCTGGAATTCGGCGATTTTTGCCTTGAGGGCCGCGTTTTCGGCGGTCAGGACGGCCGCGGATGCGATGATGATGTTTCTGATGGCATATATGGATGCGGATTTTGCGTGGGCCGGATCAGCGGGCTTTGAGCTTTTCAGCCAGGCCGGGACTTTGGCGCATGACGGCGTGATGGGCTTTGACCGGGTCGGCTTCGCCCGTTTCTTTCATGTGTCTTTCGACCGCCGCGCAATACTCCTCGCGCGCGTCGCCGGCCATGCCGTGGTTGGCCAGAATCTTGCCGCTCTCGGCGCTGGCGATGGTCTTGAACCGGGCAGCCGAGTCAAGCAAAGCAGCGGCGTCGCGGTCGAAGTCGCTGGAGTTTTCAAGGGCCTGAAGGCGGGCGGTTCGCTCGGATACGGCCAGTTTGCCGCGCGCGATGGCGAGATCGACCACGGAGGCGGCGCGCTGGGAACGGAGGCGCGCGATTTGAGTTTTCAAATCACTCGCTTCGTTTTCCAGCGCGGCGCTGGCGGATTGCGAATTTGAAATCTGGGATTTCAAATCGGCGTTTTCGCCGCTCAAGGCGGCATTCTCGTTGCTCAGGGCCGCGGTTTCGCCGGAGGCGGAAGCGTGGATCTGTTGCAAGGCCGCGAGAATATCGGATTCAGCCGGGCTGTCGGCATGGGCGAGCACGGCGCCATGGGCCAGCAGCCAGCCTGCGATCAGTTTCATTTCGGGTTCCTTTTTTCGGATGGGTTCTTGGGTTGGCCCGGCGAGCCTGGCGTTGGCCAGCGATTCCACGCCGGAAATATTTGGGAGGGCCGTCAGGCCCGCCGATAAAAGTTTGAAGGGCCGCGCCAGCACTGACGCGCCCCGGCGGCCCACCGGCTGCACATACCACAAGGCGCTGGGATATTTGCAGCCCTGGCGCTCGACAGCGTCGGCTCCCGCCGGAGTCAAGACGAAATGGGCCTCCAGCCCCCGCCCGGTTTTGCGGACCCGGTCGATCGCGCCGATGATTTCTTTTTTGGCGCTGGGGCTGGAGGTTTCGGGCGAATAATCGCCCAGGTCCGGGTGGCCCTTGTAAACAGGGATGCCAACCACGGCACGGCGAATTCTGCGGAACAGAGAATTTTCCCGCGAAAGCAGCAAGTCTGCCGATTGATTGTCGAGCACCTGGATGAAATGCTCGCGCTCCACTTTGCCGTTCTTCTTGACGAAGCGCGTCTTCGGATGTTCGCCAAACGGGGCGAGCAGCGCCCAGCCGTCTTGTTCCAGGGCGGCTTCGCTGGGCAATTGGGTCGAATGGTCAATCATATTCAATGGGGGGAATGAAGTGTGGGTTTAGCGGGATTCGTTGGCCACGGACACAGCCAGCGCGGGCAGCGGCGCGGAAGAGCTGAAAAAGCCAGCGTCGTCCACTTGCGGGTCCGGCATTTCCGGCGCGGCGGTTTGCGGATTGCGCGCGGGGTCCGCCCCCGCCGCGATGGGCATCGGCGGGTCTTGTGGCGCCGGAGAGAAGGCCGGAAGAGTGGATTTTTGGGAGATAAGCGCCTCACTCTCCCGGCCAGTGGCGGCGGGTTGGCCGGCAGATTGCAAACACGGTTCTCCAGGCGCCGGCGCCGCCCAGCGGAACCGTTTATAAACCTCGGCCAGGCTGATGCGCAGGCCCATCGGCACGAGCGCCTGCGCGGCCTTCAAGTCCTTTTCCGCGCTGTCATCCAGCGGCGGCATGACTGTCATCCAGGCGCGAGGCTCTCTGTCAAAAAGATAATTAATGATGGGCCGGTCCACCCGGCTGTTCAGGCACTCCGAAGCCCAGGCGGCGTCGCGCGCCAGAAAAATTCCCGCCTCCTCCTTTTGCACGCTGGCCCCGACAGCGCCGCGGCCTGACTCGGGCGCGCGGCTGCCGGTCGCCAGGTCAATGCCCCGGTAGCACTTGGCATAGAGGCGGTTGACTTGTTCCACCAGCGGCCCGAACGGAAGCGCGGAGGAGGCGGGCATGGTCAGAAATTTGATGTTCAATCCCTCGCTGTGCAGCACCATGCCGTCGTTGGCGAGCTGGCGCAGCACGTCGCGCGCCTCGTCCCACGCCGGGTCGCCCTTTTGCGCGCCGGTCACCGCTTCCAGAAATCCGCTGCCGTAACGCTGGCTGAAAACCATCCAATCGCGCAGCGAAAGGGTCTTCATCACATAAGCCACGCTCAGCGGCCGCATCCAGCCCGCGCCGACCGCCGTGAGCCATTCCCCTTCGAGGCACGGCTGCCCATAAACGTCAAATATATGTTTGAGATAGCTCAAATAGCCCCGGCGGCTCTCGAAAAACCAAATCGGCGTGTGGCGGAACTCGGCCGTGACTTCGCGCCCGGCCGGGTTATCGACGCGCAGCAGCATTTCGTGCGCGCTGTAGTAATGAGAATGAGCCGTGGCGATCTGATAGAGCAATTCACTGACGCCGCCCGAGACGTCCTGGTCCAGCGCGCGCGTCGTGCGAACGTGCCGGTAAAAATACTTCAGCGCCTCGGCGTGGCGATCTCCTTCCGGGCTGCCGTCGGAAACGATCTGCCAGTCCAGGCTGGCCAAATCGGAGGCGCGCTTGTCGGCGTTGGCAGCGAGTTCGCCATCGCGTTCGATCATAGTCTCCCAAATTTTTCCCACCACGCGCAATTCGCCGATGCGAAAGGCATTCAGATTATCCGAAATCCACGCCATCGTAATATTGGGCATGGGCGAGAAACGGAGCCGGATGGCCCACTCGATGCGCGCCTGGTTGAACTGGGATTCGCCGCTTAAATTCATAGGTCAAGGGATGGATGGGCATACGCCGCGCCGCAGGCCGCGCGCCCGCCGCGCGCTTGGCGCGGGCTGTTGAGTTTGTTACTCCTAATCATGGTATTATTTAAACACATGGGACATAAAACAAAAAACCTACGGTAGGTTTTTAGGCACGATTTTTTTCGGAGGGATGCGATTCCCGCTAATTCCTGCCCGCCAAGCAGTTGTGAAAGGAAAATCCATGAAAAAGTGAAAAAGCGTTTGCGAAAGCTGCATTTTTTACCGGCAAGACCCCGGTTTTTCTGCGAAAACACCCCAAAAAGCAGCCCATTTTCACTGTCAGTACTTTTTTGTGGAAAGCGTGAAAAGGTGTTTGGTTGTTGCTGTGGAATGACTTGCGCGCATTTTTTGGAAATTCCTTTTTGCGGCTTGAAAATCGAAAACTTTCCCTCTCCCTCTTTAAAACAGCCCCAAAACCGCCGTTTTCACCTCAAATTCCGCCAGCGCAAAAATAGTCTTTACTTGGACAGCAAATCCCCGAAGGCCGGCAGCAGCGTGTATTTCTTTTCCCAAGGCGTGTACATCAGGCCGCGCACGCCCGGAGTGGAGCGCGCCAGTTTGAGCCACCCTTGGACCTCATTGAGGTTGTCCGCGTCATAATAGCACGAGAGCAGCATCGGAAATCCTTGATCGGCAAAGAATTTGACCGATTCCGGCCGCGGAGCGCCGCCCCAAACGGCCATGACGAAGTCCTTGGGCACATGCTGCCACGAGCCGGTGAAATCTCCCCGCGCCAGATAATAATGCCCGTGCGCGTTATGATTTGGATCGAACATATCCGACCATGCATATATCCGCACCCCCGGCAGATAGCGGCGCAAAATGTCCGCCTGCCTGGTCGCGCATTGGCCCAGCAACTCGCCCAGGTTCCGCCCTTCGCAGGCGCGGCAGGTGCCGCCCATGCGCACCTCGTCGATGCCCAGCAGCACGCGGCGCGGATGCAGCCGTTGCGCCAGCAATTTGGTTTCCTGCTCGAAGATGTCGTAAATCTCCGGCTCCGCCATGCAAACGGCCACCTGCGAATCGTTAATGAGCATCGAATGATACCAACTCACGCGCAGATGATCGCCCTCGTGAATGCGCCCCGCCGGCAGAATTTTGAGCGGCGCGGGATCATCGGTGTCGCGCCAGACGTGCGGCCGCGCATTCCCCAGCGGCGCGTAATCGGCTCCTTCCTGAAATGTCGCCGCGCCATCTTCACCGCGCACCCGCACCGGCGTGCCGGGGCGATGCAAAACGTTGACCGGGCCGGCCTCTTCCAAGCTCCAATCGTCCAGCCAGAATGCGCCGCTTTTGGCGCCCCAGACTCCGGCGTAAAGGCGGACCTTCTCGGCGTCAAGACTATTGAAAATCATGGAAATTTCCTGCCAATCCCCGGTGGCGGGCACACGGAATTCGCGCGGGGCCAAGTCGCGATCCTGGTCCGCCAGCGCCATCATCCGAAACGTGTTGGCCGGCTGCAAATTCTCTGTCTTGACCCATAACTTCAGGCGGTAACAGCGCCGGGGCTGAACCCGCACTTCCTGCATAACCCGGCCGTGCCCATATGGATTGGCCGTGAAGTTCTGCATTCGCAGGGAGGCGCGCCCGCTGTGTTTGACGCTCGTATCAACAAAGCTGATTTCGCCCGGCTGGTCGTGAAAATTATAACCCTTGAACTGGTTCCCGGAATACTCCTCGAATCCGCCATTGGCCATCGAAGAGGATTGGCGGTCCTCCAGCCAGGCTTGGCCGTTCTTGACCGTCATGGGAGCGTCTTCGACCAGAAGGCCCTCAGCCAGGTTCGGGTTGTGGCTCAGAAACCCGCCGCCGTAACCGATGGAAAAATAGGAGGGAATCAACTCCAGATGATCGCGCTCGCACGCCCGCTGGATTTCTTCCAACCGGCGGAAGTAAGCGGGGGATTTTTCGGAAAGCGAGTCCAGGCCCGCCGACAGCACGGCGCCATTGCAGCCATGCTGCCCGGCGGCGTCGAGCACGCGGATAATTTCCGGCACATCGCCATCATTTTCCAAATTCCAGCCAAACACCCAGACAAAGCGATCCGCCAGCCCATCGGCCCCCCGCGCCGCCCCCGCCAGCGCCAGGAAAAACAAAAAGAAAAAGGCAATTGTCTTGATGAGTCCAATGTGCGCCCGCGCCGCCCGGCCCGTCAACCTGCATTGAAGGCCGGACATATGGATTAGCCTCCTTCAATTTTATTACTTGTATTACCAACAAAAGATGGTATTATGTGCCTATGTCGCGCTTCGGCTCGTGTTCTTTTAGCTTTTGGGAAGGATTTTTCCAAAAAAATTTAGAAAGAACAAACCGAGATCACTCGCGCATCCGCGTCCCGCCGGCTCCATTTTATCGTTGCGCCAAACTATGAAGAAAATTGTCTGCAACTAAAACCAAGAATGTCCGAATGTCCACGCAACGCGGAATCAGCTTGCCCTTCGCGCGGAAGCGTGCGACATAATTGCAGACGGTTGCCTCGGTAGCTCAGTTGGTTAGAGCAGCTGACTCTTAATTGAAAATCCCTCTTTGCCCGAATCCTCAGACCTCATCCCGACATTGATTCTCAATGGTTTATGATTTTTTCGTCATCCCACGTTATCCCGAATATGCCCGAAAAACAGCAAACAGTATCAGATTGCAGTATCAGATTTGGATCGGCCAAACATAAGTGTAGTGAAATCTATATAGTAGATTAACTGATATTATGCCCGATTGTTCGACACGACGACAGTTTTCTCCGAGTTTACAAAATGGATATACGGGAAGCATTCGCAACGGATTCATTCCCTGTCAATACTACTGCACGTTCAAAGTTGCTTACGTGCTTCTTTTCTATGCATTTGATTCTATTTAGGTTTCCCAGCTTATTAGGCCGCGTAACAATACCAGCACTGGGCAAAACACGATATTGCGCCATGAACCGGTTTCGCCCGACGATCCGGCAACGTTCCTCTTGAGGCTAAAGTCCGGGCACCGAGCCAGAAGCAATGCTCTGTCTGCGCAATTGATGGGGCTTGTCCTACGCCTTATCACAGTCATCAAAAAGTTCTTCCCATTGGCACCGAAGCGCGGCACGCAGATTTACTAACTTTGGCAGGCTTGGAAAGTATTCGCCCGCTTCGAGGCTTTGAACATACCGTGCGCTTACCCCCATTTTTTCGGCCAGCTTTTCCTGGGTCAATCCTCGCCGTTCTCGCAATGCAGCGATGTTTCTTCCGAACCGAGTGCGATGCGGACAAGATTTGGGTTTGCGCGAAGGCATACCCGAATTCTCTCGGAAAAAATCGAAACCAAACACGAGGCTTTACATCGTGCCTCATTCTGCTATGGATTGTGGCAGAGTTTGGGAATCAACCCGACCGTGAGAAGCCATGAAAAACGATCAAAAGCAGCGGAAAAAGCGTTCGCAAATAGTTCGCGGGACCTTGCTTCCCGATCCTCCACGGCCCTCTTGCCGCGAGATTAGACGAAGGATTTTCGCCAGATTGTCACTGCGAGTCGTCCAAAGTAGCCAATCATTGAGCAAAATCAGCGAAAACGCTTGCAGTAAAGTTACCTCTTGGTCATTCTTCAGCCGGAATCCTTGGAGAAATGGAAACTAGAAATCCGAGATTCAATGCTTTTGTCCAGAGAACGGCTACTTTGAGCCTGGGAATTACCGGGCATTTAATATGAACGGGAAGTGCGATTTTCATAGTTGTTGGCCGCATCGTTTTCTTTCTGCAAAGTTCTGTTTCGCTTTGCTGGTGATGGAGAATTGGATTTCGGCTCACGCAGCGACGGAGGCTTGGAACGGTTCCGTCAGCAGCGATTGGTTTAACCCCACCAACTGGACTCCCGTGGGCGTGCCCTCATGCCGCGAAAACTTCAGCAGCATTGGAAAAACAAAATGAATTCAGCATTTCC
This sequence comes from Verrucomicrobiia bacterium, assembly GCA_036501625.1. Taxonomy (GTDB): domain Bacteria; phylum Verrucomicrobiota; class Verrucomicrobiia; order Limisphaerales; family Palsa-1400; genus Palsa-1400. The sequence continues at coordinate 1,021 of DASXZY010000037.1, read as the reverse complement.
TGCATTCACCTTCCTAAAATCACAACGTACCCTTCGATTTGCTGCATTGCTTTTTGGATGCCTTGCAGTGGGTGTATTTGTTGCTCCCCGTGCCAACGCGCAACTGCCCGACTTGGCGGTGACGAGTGTGTATTGGACCGGGCAACCCGTGGCGGGCCAGAGTTTCATGGTCACAATGGTCGTGACCAACTTCGGCCCTGGCGCCGCGAGCGGTGGTTGGATCGACGAATGGGTGCTCTCGACTAGTTCCTCGCTGACGAACGCCGTGGCCAACGTCACGTTACAGTTAGGAAGGCAAAGCCACTCCATAGCTCCAAATGCCAGCTACACAAATACGCAGACCTGGACTTTGTCGGGAGTGCCCTCCGGCCAGTTTTACGTCATCGGCTTTGCGGATGTTTTCAACAACCTAGTGGAGAGCGACGAAAGCAACAACACCCTGGCCGTGCCGATCACGCTAGCGATACCCGACTTGGCGGTGACCAGCGTGACATTTTCCGGGGAAGCGGTGGTGGGCCAACCGCTGACGGTGTCCATGGTGGTGACCAACATTGGCTCCGGTTTTGCCAACGGCGCATGGTACGATGAATTCGTCCTTTCAAGCAGCCCTTCGCTGGCGGATGCGGTTCCCGGAGGAACATTTAATTTTACCCTTAGCCATACTGTACCCACTAACGGCTCTTATACGGTGAACCAGAATATTACGCTGCCGGCCGTGCCCGTTGGCCAGTATTACTTGATTGGCGTGGCTGACGACCAAAACAATGTGGAGGAGAGCACCTATGCAAATAATACCCAGGCCGTGCCGATCACGCTGGCGGCTCCGGATTTGGCGGTGGCGAGCGTGAGTTGGGCCGGCCAGCCGGTGGCGGGCCAGCTACTGGCGCTGACCTTGGTTGTAACGAACATCGGCAGCGGTTTTGCCAGCGGGGAACACTACGATGCGTTCATTCTTTCCAGCAACGCCACGCTGGCGGGCGAGGTCCCCAACGGCCGTTTTCTGTATGCCACCTCCCAGAGC
>DASXZY010000036.1:0-10457 GCA_036501625.1 Verrucomicrobiia bacterium | reverse complement strand
AACACCGGGCCGGCCCGCGGAGTGGTGCCCTTCTTGCAGGAGGCGCTGGCCTTGCTGCCGGAAGGGACGTGGCTTCGCACGGTGCGGGCCGACAGCGGTTTCTTTGAGGGAGCCTTCCTGGATTTTTTGGAGGAGCGGGGCTTGCGCTATGTGGTGGTGGCGCGTTTAACTTCGACCCTCAAACCAAAGTGCGCCGGGATTAAGGAACGGATGCCCATCGATGAGCATCATGCCGCCGGCGAGTTCACCCTCAAATTGTCAGGGTGGTCCGAAGGAACGGCGCTTTGTGGTCGTGCGCGAGCGCATCCGGGAAAGCAAGGCGGCGGCAGGGCGCAAGCTCATCGATGTGCCGGGCTGCACCTTCCGGGTCTGGGTGACCAACCGGAATGAAGGCGCGCTGGAGTTGTGGAGGGACTATAACGGGCGGGCCTGTGTCGAGCAAAGGATCGAGGAGTTGAAGCACGACCTGGCGGCCAACGGGTTCTGCCTGCACCCGTTCTTTGCCACCGAGTCGGCCTTCCTGGCCGTCTTATTCACCTTCAATCTGCTGAGCCTGTATCAGCGCCAGACGACCCTCAAGGCGCCCTATCGGCAACCGGGCGCCTTGCGCACGGCGGTGTTCCTGGCGCGGCGCTGGGGGTCATGGGCCGCGATCTGGCGGTCAAACTCTCCGCGGCGTGGGGAGGATTGAACAAACATAAACCGCTGGCGGAGGCCACGTTGGATTGGCTCCAAAGCGGTTCGCCGAAGTTGGTTCCGCCCCAAGACCGGCTGGCCATCGGCGTTGGCCGATTCCGCATAAACGGCATAAGGCGCCGGGGTCAATGCTTGGCGCGGGGCCAGCGGCGGAGAAAAGCTGGCGGCGCCATTGGTGCGCACGGAAGTGGCGAATGCAAAAAGGCTGCCTGCCGCAGCCGCGATGAGAGCGTTGATTCTGAATTTCATAATTGAGACTTATTGATTCCAGCCTCGTACTGTGAAATTTTTTCCCGCGCGTTAGCGGTCCGCGAAAAAACTTATTGCGGCCCCAGTCGATGCCCCGGATAATCGGGGTATTCCTTCCGAAACTGCCGCCACTTGCTCATCCAAGCTCCCGGCGCCAAGGATGCCAGGCCGCCGCCGGAGACCACTTCCGCGTCCGCGTCGAGCTCCGAAAGAAGGCGGGCGCCCTCCACCGGCAAATCCGGCTCTGGCAGGGCCTTCCGCAGGTCGATGAGGTCAATGTCTCCCTCAAAAAAGCCGTCCGCCACCAGCGTGCGCGCATCGGGCGTGACTTGGAGATCAAGCACCCAGCCCGGGCAATCCAGCGGCGGACGAATCATCATGCCGGTGCGGCGATCCCAGAAGTTGATTTTTCCATCGTGCCCGCCGGTGATGACCCACGGTGTGCCCGGCACGAAACAGCCGCCCATGATGTTGTCGCCGTGCGGCAGCATCGGGCACAGGAGCCGGCCATGCTGCCAATCCCAGACTTGAGCGGCATGGCCGCCCCCGGCCGTCAGCAGCAGGTCGCCGGCGGCGTTGAAACGAGTCAGCAGCGGCCAATTGACGTAATGGATGGGTGGGGCCGCCTCCGCGCCCGCCGCCAAATCCAGAAACTCGATCCGCATGGAGGAAGCTACCACGGCCCGCGCGATGGTTTGGCCGTGAAAAGCCATGTCAAAGGTGGTCGTCTCGCGCTCAAAGGGCTTGATAAGGTCCCGCCCGCGTTCCCGGTCCCACAGATGGGTGAACTCGTAGGTTCCCCACACGGCCAAAACTCGGCCATCCGGGCTGTAGGCACATCGCCCATTATTCAGCGTGGCGTCCGCATTCATCGGGCGATGGTTATCGAAGAGCACGCGCGAACTGCGGTTGGAAAGGTCGATTTCCGCAGTCTCTCCCCCGGCGCAACAGACTCCCATCCAAAGCCCGGAGGGATGCATGCACAATCCGCGCGGCTCGGAGGGCATGGGAACGGGGTCGCCGAGTCTCTGGCCCGTTGTGGGATTCCAAAGCTGAACATTTCCCGATCCGCCGCCACGCTCAAACGCGGTATTGCGGCGATCAGTCGTGGCGCTGGCGGCCAAGGCGAGCCACGAGCCGTCCTGGTTAAACAGCGCATCCATGAGCAGGCCCCCCGGCACAATTTCCGGTCCGGCCGCGCGGCCGGTGGCAATCTCAATCAACCGGGTTTGTTTTACCGCAACGCCGTAGTTGCCGAAGCCCGCTGCCGCCATGAATTTTCCGTCCGGCGAAATCACGGCCCGCGTGGGCGCCTCGTTGTGAATAGCGCGGGCTAATGCCGGATGCCGCAATCGCCAGACGCGCACCAATCCATCTTCGCCGGAAGCCATAAACTGGCCGTCGGGCGAAAACTCCACGTTCACCACGGCGGTATGATGGCGGCCCACTTCACCGAGGAACTTCCCCTCCGGCAGCGACCATAATTCGAGCCGGTTGTCATAACCGCCGCTGGCCAGCAGCGAGCCGTCCGGGCTGAATCGCGCCGCCTTGAAAGAGCCTTGATGCACAGGAAACTTAGTGCCGCCAGGGTTTTGCAGATCTAAGACGCTGCGGTTGGCGCGCGCGATGAATCGGCCGTCCGCGCTGACACGACGGGGAAGGCCATCGAGGCGAGTTGCATCGTTGGTGAAGGTTTTGGAAATGGCGCCGGAAGCGGCAACATAAATCACCACGCCGCCATTCGTCCCGCCCACCACGAAGCTCGATCCATCCCCAAGGAAATTCGGCTTGCCATTAGGATGCGACGGGACCGGCGGAAAAAGAAAACGGCCCGGCTCGGCCAGCGCGCAAATCCCGGTTTGCCCGGCCGATTGCAGAAGGATTAACCGGCCATCCCGATTAAAATGGACGCTTTGCGCCAACTGCGGCAGCGATTTGCGTTCATTCGACCGCCAGTCCCATAGAACCGCGCCCGTCGCGATCCAGCGGCCATCGGGACTCCATTCCAGGCAAGTGGTTTCCACACCGGTCAGCCGCGCGAGTTGTTTGCCAGACGGATATTCCAGCACTATCAGCGCGCCATCGGTCAACCCGATGGCCACTCGATCGCCGGATGGATCCCACGCCGCCCGATTCATCTTGGACGCCGCCGCCGGCTGCCAGAGCCGTTCGGCCTGCAAATCCCAAATTTGCGCGGAATCTTCGCGTTCAGGCTCCGCGATCATCGCCGGGCGCCGCGGGTTCCAGGAAAGGTCGCGCAGATGCTCGTAACCGGTGTCAAACGCCCGCACCGCCGTCATGGCCTCAGTCCGCCAGGCGGCCGCCCGAAGGCGGTTCGCGGCCAGGCGTTCTGGGTCGGCGGCTGCGAGAATGGCGGCGTTGGCAAACCACAGGGATGCGCGAGCCGGGTCGTGATTCCCTGAGGCCGCGAGGCCGGATTGCGTATACATGTCAGCGAGAGTAAACGTCACTTCCCGGTGGGCTCGCGCCTCGCCAGCGAGAGCCTGATTGGTCCGCCGCACTGCCACCAGGCTCACCGCCAATACTGCCAGCAACGAAACAAAAACAGCCGCTCCTGCCCCCACCGCCAATCGATGCCGCGCCGCAAATTTCCGGACATAATAACCCAGCGTTGGCGGCATGGCGGAAACGGGTTCTTTGGCCAAATAGCGCCGCAAATCCTCAGCCAGCGCTGCCGCGCTCGCATAGCGTTTGTTGCGGTCTTTGCAAATGGCGTTCATTACGATTCGATCCAGGTCGCCGCGCAATGCCCGGTCGTGCGTCACCGCCTCCGCGCGGATTTTCCCTTCTCGGGCCTGCGTCGCGAGGCGTGTGCTCGGAGTGGGCGGGTCTTCTTCCAAAATGATTCGCTGCACTTCGGCGAGGCTCGACTTCGCCAGCCGGCTGGACTCAATGGGCAGCGTGCCGGTTAGCAATTCATACAGCACGACCCCCAGCGCATAAACATCGGTGCGCGTGTCCACGTCTACGCCATCGGTTCGCGCCTGCTCCGGGCTCATGTAGGCCGGCGTGCCGACGACCTTGGATTGTTGAGTCAAAAACATATCCCCCGCGCCCTGCGTCGCCTTGGCCACGCCGAAATCAATCACCTTCACGGCGCCGTTGGCGGCGAGAATGTTGGAGGGCTTGAGATCGCGGTGGATGATTCCCTTTTGATGCGCGTGTTCAACTGCCGCGCACACTTCCCGGAAGAGGCGCAGCCTGGCTTCCACCCCAAGGCCGGCCCGGGTGCAATACGCCGTAATCGGCTCGCCTTCGACCAATTCCATCGCAAAAAACGGCCGGCCCCAGGCGGTGGCGCCGGCCTCGAACACGCATGCGATGTTCGGATGATTCAACAAGGCGAGCGTCTGGCGTTCCCGCGAGAATCGTTTGACCACTTCGTGCGTGTCCATGCCCAGCTTAATGACCTTGAGCGCGACGATTCTTCGCACTGGCTCCAATTGCGCCGCGCGCCAAACCGCGCCCATGCCGCCTTCGCCCAGCCGGCTGATCAAGCGAAAATGGCCGATGACCATGCCCGGTTCCTCGCTCGCCACCCATTGCGCACGGTTGTTCGCCGCCTCGGACAGCGTCGATTGCCCCGCGTCGCCGCCGGCTTCCTCGTATCCGCCCAGCAGCATCAGGACGGCTGAGCAAAGCTGAGAGTTGCCATGAGTAGCTTCGCGGACAAAAGCCTCGCGGGCCGGGCGTTCCAATGCCAGCGCCTGCTGGAAAATGCGTTCCTCAGCCGGGCTGCCATCTGCCGCCGCCGCTGCCATGACGCAGCCGGGACAGAGTGATTCATCCACCCGAAGCGTTGCGCCACAACGAGGACAGCGGGAAGAGGAAGGTTCGCTCATCTTGCTGAGGGATCATGGCATTCGGTCATTTGTGAAACAAGTTTCGCAAATGCGCCAGTTCGGCTTCCACCTCATCCATGCCAGTGACCGTTTCCGCCACGATCTCCTGCAAGGTGGCGCGATAGCGCTGGCGGAGTTTGAAGGCGGCGAACCGGATGGCCCCCTCGCTCATCCCGAGCGACGCCGCGATGGCTTGGTAGGACACATCCTCTTCGCTGCCCGCCAATCTCTCCCGCAACGCGCCAAAAATAGAGCCATTGCCGGCAGCTTCGTACGCGGCCCTCAATCTTTCCAGCGCCGCGCGCAGCAGCTCGCGCGCCCACGCGCGTTCATACTCCAGTTCCGGCGTCTCGCCATGGTCCGGCTCCAGCGCGTATCGTTCCTCCGCGGAAAGCCCATCTATTTCGAGCAAGGGCCGCCCGCCGCCGCGCTTTTGCGCGCCGTGTTTGCGCCATTCCTCGGCCGCGAAGTTGGTGAACGCACGAAGCAGAAAACTGCGCAGCTTTCCCCGTTCCCGCCGCGCGTGTCCCAAAACGTCCCGCGATAACAACCGTTCGAAGAACGACTGCACGACATCTTCCGGGTCGGGCATCCCTTTGCGGCAAGCGTAGCAATAGAGCGGGAACCAATAAGCGCCGCAAAGCGTGGCCAGCGCGGCCGGGTCGCCGTCCTGGGCATCCAAAACCATGCTCCAGCGGGTCTTTGGAAAGGCGCCGCGTACGCTGGCCTCTGAGTTTGTGTCGTCTGGATTCTCTAATGGCAGCAATCGCATCTTCTTTATCCGAGAATCACTCGAAAACCAAGCGCAAAAACCGAAAATCGGGGGAGCCTTCCGTCCCTCACTTGACAGCTATCATCTTGGCAAGGCTGCGAACAATGTCGGATCGAGCAAGCAACGCAGTCATGGGCAACCGCCGATCCCGGACATCGGTCGGGCGAAAAGAGTGGTTGCAAATATTTTTTAACAAAGCCGCTAACGCGGCGCGAAAAATTTCATAGGAATAAGTGAAACGTCATATATTTGCCAAATCACTATGAAAACGAAAGTCAACCTAATCGTCGTGGCTGCCGCATGCAGCCTTTTCGCCTTCGCCCGTCCTGCTCAAGCCCAGGGAACCGCCTTTACCTACCAGGGCCAGTTGAGCAGCGGCGCCAACACTGCGAACGGCACGTTCGATGTGAAATTCACCCTGTTCTCCGCCAATGCGGGCGGAAGCGCCATTGCCGGGCCGGTCACCAAGACGGGCATCGGCGTGACGAACGGCCTGTTCACTACGGCGGTGGATTTCGGGAATGTGTTCGCCGGATCGAGCAATTGGCTGGAAATTGCCGTGCGCACCAATGGCGCGCCCAGCTTTTCATCGCCTTTGCAGCCGCGCCAGCAATTGACGCCCGCGCCGTATGCCATCTACGCGGAAACGGCCAACGCGTCCAATCTGCTTGGAACCATTTCCACAGCGAGCGTTCCCGGCGTGGCTTTGCTGGCGGGGGGCAACGCGTTTTCCGGCAATCAAACCATAGCAGGCAGCCTGGGCATCGGCACAACGACTCCGTTCACCCAACTGGCAAATTCGCCCAACAACATTTATGGCAGCGACGGATTTGGTCTCAGCAGCCAGTCGCTGGGTTGGAATTCCGGAAGCTTCGGTTACGCCGCGGGCTTTTATAATCCAGGCATTGGCGGCTCATCGGACGGCCTCGTCGTAAAGATTGCAGGCACAAGCGCCCGGGTTATGGAACTCCTTGCGGAGAACACAAATACCGTTTTGATAGCGCAAGGAAACGGCAACGTCGGAATCGGCACGAACGCGCCATCGGCGACTCTGGACGTCAACGGCAGCGGGCACTTTGCAGGAAACGTCGGCATCGGCACTACTAGCCCAGGCGCTCCTCTGGATGTGCAGACTCCATCCACACCCGGCACTGGCTCCTTGATCAGTCAATTTGGTTCTCAATTCGCGCCCAGAATTCAATTTTTTGACGAGACTCTTTCAGCAGTTGCTGGTCCGGAAATATTTTTTGCTGCCGACAACGGGGGGCAGATTGCAAGCTCGGGAAGTATTGAGCTGGAGCCTTCGGGCGACGTCGAGATTCGGAACGGCGGGGGGCGCAACTTGATCATGTCAGGACCCGGCGGTGGAGAATGGTCGTTCTTCGATACCATTGCTGACTCTTTCTATTGGGACATTTCCGGTGATTCAAACACCTTCGCCATCTCCGACAGCGGCATTGGTTACCCTTTCGCCATAAATCGAACCAGCGGCAACGTCGGCATCAATACCACCACGCCTCAACATGCGTTGGATGTGAATGGCAACATCTTTTTCGGAACTCAGCGAAACGGCCAGGTGTTTCATGAAATCGGCGACACGCTTTATCTTGGCGCGGAGCAGAAATACCTCGGAAACACCCTTCTTTCTCCGCTCGGCGGGTCCACCGATTGGATCAATCTCATGGCGAATCCAATTTCGGCCGGAATCATGTTCGGACTGGCCGGCCCCTCGACAACCGACCCGCATTCGAACGTGGTCGCGCTCATGGTGATCAAGCCCAATGGCATGGTGGGCATCGGCACCAACACGCCTCAAGCAGCTCTTCATGTCGTCGGCAACATCCTGGCCACCGGCACAGTCACCGGGACCAGCGACCGGAACGTGAAGACCAATTTCGCCGAGATCAGCGCGGAAGAGGTTCTAAACAAAGTGGCCGGACTGCCCATCACGCGTTGGAACTACAACGCGGATGCCGGCGTGGCCCACATCGGCCCGATGGCCCAGGATTTTTACGCGGCCTTCAACGTGGGCATGGATGACAAACACATCAGCATGGTGGATGCGGACGGCGTGGCTCTGGCGGCCATCCAAGGGTTGAACCAAAAGGTGGAAGAGAAGGACGCCAAGATCAAAGAATTGGAGGCGCGCCTTGAAAAACTGGAGCGTTTGATCAACGCCGGAAGCGAAGGTGCGAAATGAAAATCCAAACTTTTACGATCATCCTGCTGGCCTCCGTCTTGGGCCTCTCTGCGCAGGCCGAAAGCTACTCAATTAATTGGTACAAAATCGCCGATGGCGGCGGCACCAGCGCCAACTCACAGTATTCTCTTACTGGCACCATTGGCCAGCACGATGCCAGTGGCCCCATGACCGATGGCAATTACTCCGTCACGGGAGGGTTCTGGAGCTTGGTCAGCGTAGCCCAAACACCGGGCGCGCCTGTCTTGCAGATCGCCATCGCCGGCCGGCAAGTCATCGTCTCCTGGCCGTCCTCCGTGACCGGTTTTACCTTGCAGACCAACAACAATCTGGCCACCGGTGTTTGGGGCAATTTCACCGGCCCGGCCGTCAATAATACCGTGACCAATTCGCTGCCATCCGGAAACCTTTTCTTTCGTTTAAAGCAAGAATAGCCGGTCTTCCTCAATCCCTGCTAAAATCAAGAAGTTCCGGCCTTGCGCCGTCTTGGCCATCTCAACGAAATGGCCTCGCCGCCGATTCTGCTCTGTAACAATAATTTGGCAAAATGGCGGTCGAGATGGCGCGAACTTGCAAGCGCGGCAATGTCAAATTCAGCAACGCGTTCTTGCTTGGATGCGATCCATCAGGGGGTGCCATTAAAACAAGCCACCCGGACCCGGCTGTGGTCGTGCAATCCGATGATCAGGCTATTACCAGAAAACGGCCAGCGTGCTCGACATCCTGCGCCAGTCCGCCTGGCTGACCGCGCCCCGGCAAAAAGCCGCTGCAGTTTCGAGGCTCTGGCGAATCGCCTTGCCGTCAATTTTCATTCTGCCATAATATCGTGATAATTGGTGGCCGATGTGGCGGAATTGGCAGACGCGCTAGACTCAAAATCTAGTACTCGTGAGAGTGTGTGGGTTCGACCCCCTCCGTCGGCACCATCTCAAATTCCTCATTTTTCCTCTATTTTACGAGGGAAGATGAGTTTCTCGGTTTTTCGCGGTGTGCGCTTTTGTGCGCTTTCTGACTTTTGCCGACTTTTCCAAAACGATGCTCAGAAAGCATACAAAAAGCATACAAAACAATCGGGCAGACTGATTGCAGACTGCACTGCGCTGATTGCTTTCTGATTGCTTTGTGCCGTTCGCCGGGAAGTCCCCCGGTTTCTGGCCGGACTGTCTCATGCAAAAGATTCTGGCGTGTCAGCGTGGCGCATTGCCGCGCCCTTGCCTACGTTTCCGGGTCGGGCGGTTCATTGTGGCGGGCATCGGCTCCGGCGCGTCATAGGCGATTCTGGCTGATTGGAGAGAGGGACAAAAGATTTTTGAAGATTTTTGTTGCAATCCTAAGCTGCTTTGGTATTGTGCGGTCGTGAAAACGAAATGCCCTTTCCGATGCGAAACAAAAAGGCCGTGCCAAGCCAGTTGGAAAGGGTAACTAACCAATGGCAACCCGCGCTAACGGGCGGCACGGCCCACCAAAGGGTAACAGATGAACACTCGTTCGTTAAAGATCGAAATGGCCGGGGATTTCTTCCGGCGCAAGACGCATCCCAAAATCAGACTGGAAGGGCAATGGTTGGCCCGCCTCGGATTTCCAGCCGGAAGCCGCGTTGCGGTTGTGCCGATGGCAACAGGGGAAATCATGTTGAGGGTGGAATCACCTACCGAGATTGACGCGCGCTTGGCGGCAAACCTCGTAACGATGGCCGCGTGATTCGGTGAAGATCAAAAGCCCGCGCCGTCATCCAGATGGCGCGGGCAACCGAAAGGCGAAACGATGAAGAAGAAGTTGGAACCACCGCCCGCCGTGCGGGAATGGTATTCGCAGATCGGCAAGCTGGGCGGCACGTCCAAGAGTCCGGCCAAGCTCGCGGCCATCGCCAAGAACGCCAAGAAGGGTGGATGGCCGAAGGGCAGGCCGCGCAAAAAAACGTAAGGAATCTCTTTTATCCGGGGCGGACCCGTCCCGGCGGGGTGCCGGTTGGGGGGGAATCAGGCCCCCGATCATTGCGTAATACCCCGCTTTTGCGCGAACTGAATTTTTGGAAAGTTTCGCTCGCTCAATATCAATGGAAAACTGCCTTGGTCTTTTTCTGACTTATTCCCCCCGTTCCCAAACACCTCGGCCAGCGCCGACAGAGCGACCTCACAAACGACAACCCACCGGCGCGAAGGCGACGGCTAAATGGAAAAGCGATTGAGCGGGGGCCGTCCTTGGGGCGGGCAATCGCAATGCGCCAGTCCGGCGCGAGAGGACAGAGGCAATCTGACCTGGCCAATGGCGACCAACAGCGGAATGAACGCGAATGTTCAGACGCTCAGGCGACAAAACCAGCAGCACATTTCTAAAAGCAGAACGGAAAACCCCTCGACGCTGGACGCGGCAACGCGCGCCCGCCCCACCGGCGCACACCCGGCACGGGATTTGGATGGTGCGGTTTTTCATTTGTCCGCTTGGTCACGGAAGGAGACAGCATCCCCCTTGGCTGCATTGCGTCCAAACCATGTCTCATCGGTGTCCGCACTTTGGCCGGATGCTGTCTGGAGTCTGTCCTAGTACATACTTGCAAAGCAAGTAGTATTAATATAATATTGGGGATGGCTCGCCCTGCTACCCTGATAACGCTCTCTGAAACTGAACGCGCCCAACTGGAACATTGGCTGCGCCAACCCAAAACCCAGACCCGCTT
>DASXZY010000035.1:0-11126 GCA_036501625.1 Verrucomicrobiia bacterium | reverse complement strand
ATGTTTTGGACCGAAGCGGGAGCCACCGCCGTGCTCCATCTGCGCTGCGCGTTGCTCTCGGCGGGCGGTTGGAATCATCTGTGGAGTCAGCCGCTGCCCCGCGCTGCCTAAAGCTTATGTAACTTTTTTGCAACGCACCCTGTCACCAGTACTGGTGACTTTCACTGTTGCAGGGATGGGGTATGCTTTTCACAGTTGATGGTGTTGGGAGTCGGAAGGGTGTGTCCCGAGTCCCGTTAAGCCATCCAGACAATTTCCGTTGTTTGTTCTCATAACTGGGAGGCCGGACGAAAGTCCGGCCTCTCTTTTTTTCCCATCATTCGGCCAGGCGGCGCAATGTCTCTGCCAGCGCCAAGACCCCTTTTTGAATTTGCTCCGGGCTGGAGTATTCGTCAGGGCGATGGCTTATGCCTCCCCGGCATGGGATGAAGATCATCGTTACGGGGCATACTCGCGCCATGAATAAAGTGTCGTGGTAGGCGCGGCTGATCAGCTTCCGGCTTGGCAAGCCCAAGTCCTGGCAGACGCTTGACACCAATGCCACCAGAGCGGGATCGCAATGGGCGGGATCGTCCACGTTGATCCGCTCCAATTCCAGGCCAATCCCGCGCCGCTGGCATATTCGCGCCGCGGCGGCTTCGATTTGCGCAAGGGCGGCGTCGCGGCTGGCGGGATTGGTGTCGCGCAGATCAATTTCCAGCAGTGCGCGGCAAGGAACACTGTTGATCGCGCCTGGCTCGATGCGGAACACGCCCGTCGTCCCGACGGTGTCCGGGCTGCCGCTGGACAGGGCGGCGCTTTCCACGGCCAGCGCGATTTCCGCGCCGGCCAGGAGAGCGTCATGGCGTTCGGGCATGAGCACGGCGCCAGCGTGCCCGCCTTCGCCCGCCAGGCGCAGCCGCAGGGAGGATGGCGCCGCGATCTTTTCGACAATCCCGATGGCCAGATTCTCCCGCTCCAGGATAGGCCCTTGCTCAATGTGCAATTCCACAAAAGCGCCGAACGCGCCTGCTCGCAAACGCACGTTCTCCAAAGCGCCGCCCAGCCCGGCCTGCCGCCGCCAATGCTCCAAGTCCCGCCCCTCGGAGTCGCGCAGGGCGGCGGCTTGGCCGGGCGCGAGCGTGCCAGACATCAGCCGGCTGCCCAGGCATCCGATGCCAAAGCGGGTCGGCTCTTCGGCGGTAAAGACAATCAGTTCGATGGCCCGGCCAGGTTGGAAACCGGTTCGCCGCAAAGCGCGGATGGCTTCGATGGCGCCCAGGACGCCGATCACGCCGTCGTATTTGCCCGCATTGGGAATGGCGTCGATATGGGAGCCGGTCGCGATGGGAGTCTTGGATGGCCGCGTCCCCTCCCATCGGGCGAAGATGTTGCCGGCCGCGTCTTCGCGGATGGACAGGCCCGCGTGCCGGCATAGGTCTTTGACACGCGCGCGGGCCGCCAGGTCCGCCTCCGAGAACAGTACGCGCGTGACGACCGGGGCCGCGCATTCTGATATGAGCGCCAGGCCGTCGATTTCCTTTTGCAGGCGGCCGATGTCGATGTCCGCGGGAACATTCATTGCCTAAATAAAGCAGTTCACGGGCGCCAAAAAAAGCAGAGAATCCGATTGACCCGGCGCGCCGAAATTGGTTGGATGAAACTGTCAGGTTATTTATAGAACGCCAAGAGCATGCCCATTCGTTTTTCATCAAACCTCACCCGCCGTAAACTTTTATTTGACGCTGCCGCGCTAATCGCGCTGGGCTTGGCCGCGCCGGAGGCGGTGGTGGCTGAATCCATCGTGCCGTGCTGGAGGAAGCGGGCATTGAGCGAGATTTCCTTCCAATCCCTGGCGAGGCAGACGAACACGCGGTTCGCCGTGCGTGCCGCGGCGGGCCCGGCGATCACAGTTAGTTTGACTGAGACGGCCATGCGCGAAGCCGCGTCAGGCCCTGAGCATGAAAGCTTCTCCCTGATTTTTTCCGGCGCGCGGGGTGAGATGCTGGGGCAGGAGACCTATGAGTTCGAGCATTGGCTGCTGGGACGGTTTGACCTTTTCATCGTGCCCGTACTGACAGCGAGCCGCAGTCGAATCGACTACGAGGCGGTCGTCCATCGCCCGCGCAGCGGCTTTTTACCCGCGCATACTTAAGACAAAACGAAACTACGAAAGAATTATGGCAAATCCATATATCGGCGAGATCAGGCTGTTTGCATGCAATTTTGCGCCCCAAGGCTGGGCGTTCTGCAACGGGCAACTCTTGTCCATCCAGCAAAACTCCGCCTTATTTTCGCTCTTGGGCACAACTTATGGCGGCGACGGCCGAACCGATTTTGCCTTGCCAAATTTGCAGGGCCGCGTGCCGATCCACTTCGGACAAGGGCCAGGTTTGTCGCCCTACGTCCTCGGCCAGATGGCAGGATCGGAAACTGTCACATTGAATACGACCCAATTGCCTGCGCACAACCATCAGGTCAATTGCAACACCGGCGCCGGCGCCCAAGCCAGCCCTGTCACCGGTTTTCCGGCCGTGGAGTCAACCGGGACTTCCATGAACTACGCCGCCGCCCCCGTCGCTGGCAGCGTCATGCACTCGGAAATGATCGCAAACGCCGGCGGCAACCAGCCCATCCCAAATATCCAGCCATACCTGTGCATTAACTTTTGCATCGCGTTGACGGGCATATTTCCATCGCGGAACTGACCTTGGCCGCGCCCGGAGCCTGATGAGAATGAAGTTGTATAAGAAACAGATCTGGCTGGGTTTGGCAGCAGCTGTGCTTGGCTTGGCGGCGCAGCGCGCCAGGTGCGGGGCGCCCCTTTACGCCACCACGAGCGCGACGCAGTCCGGCAACACGGTGGCGGACATCCTGCGGCCCGTCTTCACGGCCACTGGGACAAACGGCAATGGCGTCATCCGCTGCACGGCGGCCGCGGTGGATTCCTCGGCGCAAAAGATTTTGTTTATTGACGCGGCTGGCAAAGGCATCTGGATGATGAACGAAGACGGCACCGGGCTGGCTTCGGTCGCGTCCATTCAATATGGCACGCCGATGGATCTGTCGCTCGACGCGGTCCATCAGCAGGTCTATTTCACGACAAGCAGCGCCACATTAAGCAACAACACCATTCAGCGGGTGAACTACAATGGGGCGAATCCAGCCGTCCTTTTCACGGCCACTGGAACGCCCGGCAATGGCGTGGGCCGTTGCACGGCGCTGGCGGTGGACGTGCCGCATTCGGCGATCCTGTTTTCGGACGCAGGCTCCAATGATCTTTGGCGTGTCAATCTCGGCGGCGGCAGCCTGGCGAACGTCAAAGCAAATGCGCCGGGCGCGCCGCTGGACCTGGCTTTGGATGTGAGCAACAGCCTCATCTACTATGTCACCAGCAGCGCGACTGAAGGCAGCAACACCCTGCGGCAGATTTCCTACACTGGCGCGAATGAGACGACGCTGCTGGCCGCGAACAATGGGAACAAAGTCGGGCGCTGCACCGCCGTTTTATTTGACGCAAGCGCCGCAAAACTTTACCTCGCTGACGCCGGCTCCAATATGATTTGGAGCCTCAACACCAATGGCAGCAGCGTGGCCGCCTGCCAGGCCGGCTTGCCCGGCACGGTCAGGCACATGGCTCTGCTGCCGATTCTGGAAACCGTCGTTGTCAACTTCAATGATAGCGGGCCGGGTTCGCTTCGCCAGGCCATCAACGAGGCCGGTTTTCCCCACTTGATTGTTTTTAGCAACGGCCTCTTTGCCGCCGCTTCCGGGGCCGTCGAACTTGGCACGATCGGTAACAACACATTCGGCCCTTCGGCCTTCATCATTACGAATCAGGTTGTGATCGCCGGCCCGGCCGGTTCCAACGGGCTGGTCATTGCCCGCTCCAACGGCGCGCCCGCGATGAGGTTGTTCTATGTCGCGTCCGGCGGCTCGCTGACGTTGAGCAACGTGATGCTGACCAACGGCCTGGCCCAGGGCGGCAGCGGCGGTTCCGGCTTCCAGCGCGGGGGCGGAGGCGGCGGCGCGGGCGGCTTGGGCGGGGCGATCTTTAATTTCGGCGCGCTGGATTTGGAGAATTCCACGCTCGCTTTCAATCAGGCCCTCGGCGGCGCCGGGGCGGGAATTGGCGGCGGCGGTGAAGGCAGCGGCGGCGGCGGCGGCGGCATGGCCGGCAACGGCGGACCAGGCGGCCAGTCGGACACCGGGGGCGCTGGCGGCGGTTCCGGAGGCGGGCCAGGAGGCGCTGGCTCGAGCGCGGGCAGCGGCGGTGGCGCCGGCGGCGGGGGCGGGGGCGGTGGAAGCAGCCTGACATCTGGATCTGGCAGCGGAGCGGGCGGCAATGGCGGATTTGCCGGCGGCGGCGGCGGCGGGGGAGCGTATGACTCCGCTGGTTATGGCGGCGGGATTGGCGGCGCCGGCGGCGCTGGCGGATTTGGCGGCGGCGGCGGCGGACCTGGCGGCGGCACGCCGGGAGGAACGCCAGGGGCGCCCGGTTTCGCGGGCGGCGCCGGCGGCCCTACTGTTGACAATAGCGGGAACAACGGCAGCCCGGGCGGCGGCGGGGCCGGGCTTGGCGGCGCGGTGATCAACGTTTTTGGGACGCTCACCATCACCAATTGCACGTTCTCCCATAATTCGGCGGCGGGCGGCGCTGGCGGAGATTTCTTTGGCGCCCATGGCTCCAATGGCATGGGCCTTGGCGGCGCGATCTTCAACGTCGATGCCACGCTTGAGGTCCTTAACGGAACCTTTGCCTGCAACCGCGCCGATCAGGGAGGCGGAGCCATCTGCAACGCCGGCGTCGGCGAATCTTCCAGCGCACTTCTGCGCAACAGCATTTTGGCGGGCACACCGCTGGGCGCGAGCGACTATTTTTCAACCAACGTGATCGACTCCACCAACACGGATTTTGGCTCTTTCAATCTCGTTCAAGTCAATAATGGTTTTGCCGGCGGCATCGTTTCCGCGGCGAACCCGCTCCTGACGCCGCTCCAGAACAATGGCGGCCCGACTTGGACTCACGCGCTGCTAAACGGAAGCCCCGCCCGGGAAGCTGGCGGCAACGGGGGTGTGACCGCCGCCGATCAGCGCGGCTATCCGCGCATCGCCGATGGCAATGGCACGGGCTCGTTCGTTGTCGATTTGGGCGCGGTGGAGGCTGGGCTGGTTCGCTTGGACGCAGGCCAAGAAACAGCCCAGGAAAGGAGCCTCCTCGGATTTAAGATGTTCCTGACGGGCGAGACCAACCGGACTTATGTTATTGACGCTTCCACCGATTTGGTGAACTGGAGCCACATTGGCGCCGACACGGTTCCGCCGTCCGGAGTCATCACTATTTTCGAGCCTGTGCGGCCTTCCTACTATCGCGCGGCCGCCCTGCCGTCAGTTCCCTGACAATTACTCTTCCAATTTTTGCCGGGTAATGATTAACTTGCGCAAATGAGTGCGGGCCAAAGCGTTTGGGACAAATTGTTCCGGCTGGTGCTGGCATTGCTGGTTGTGGCCAGTCTGCTGGCCATTTTCCTTTGGTACCAGCCGGTCATCCAGGAGAACCAGCGCCTGCGGCGGGACAAATTGGACCTGGAAAAAAGAATTGACAAGGAAACGGAAACGGCCCGCAAGCTGGATTCCGATTTTCGCGCCCTGCAAAACCCGGCCACCATCGAACGCCTGGCCCGCGAGAAGCTCAGTTACGCCAAGCCGGGCGAATACGTGATCCAGTTCGAAGCCCCGGCCGGCAACAGTCAAGTACAATAAGAATCCGCGGCCGGCCTCCCTCAGACGGTCATGATTTCTTTTTCCTTGGCCGCCAGATGGGCGTCGATCTTGGCGCTGTATTGATCCGTTAATTTTTGCATTTCCTTTTCCGCCCCTTCCATCTGGTCTTCCGCGATGCCTCCGCCTTTGCTTTCCTTTTTGATGGCTTCGATGCCGTCGCGGCGCACATGGCGGACGGCCACGCGGCCATCTTCGGCCATCTTGCGGACGATCTTGACCATTTCCTGGCGCCGCTCCTGGCTCAACTCCGGCAGAACCAGGCGGATGACCTTGCCTTGCACTGTGGGAGTGACGCCCAGGTTGCTCTTCATGATCGCCTTTTCAATGGGATGCACCGTGGTGGCGTCCCACGGCTGGATGACCAGCACGCGCGCCTCCGGGGTGGTGATGCCAGCCAGTTCCCTGATGCGCATGTGCGATCCGTAAACCTCCACAGTGATATTTTCCACCAGCACCGGCGAGGCGCGCCCGGTGCGCAAGCCCGCAAACTCGTTTTGCACGACCAGCTCGGTCTTGGTCATTTTCTCTTCCGCGTCGAGGAGTATGTCATCTAAAGCCATAACAGTAGTAGGTTAGAGTTCCGGTGATCCTCAGCTTGTCACCAATGTTCCGACTGGTTCGCCCAAAACCACCCGCCTGAGATTGTGAGCCTTGAAGAAATCAAAGACAATGATCGGCATCTTGTTGTCCATGCACAGTGAGAAGGCCGTCGAGTCCATCACTTGCAGGCGTTTTTGCAGCGCCTCGATATAACTGATCTGCGCGTAACGCTTGGCTTCGGGATTTTTCTTCGGATCGCTTTCGTAAATGCCATCGACCTTCGTCGCCTTGAGAATGACTTCAGCCCCGATTTCGTTGGCCCGCAGCGCGGCCGCCGTATCGGTTGAAAAATAAGGGTTGCCGGTGCCGCCGCCGAAGATGACCACGCGGCCTTTTTCCAAATGGCGCACGGCGCGCCGGCGGATAAACGGCTCGGCCACCTGGGACATGTTGATGGCGCTCTGGACGCGCGTTTCCACGCCGAGTTTTTCAAGGGCGTCCTGCAACGCGAGGGCGTTGATGACAGTGGCGAGCATGCCCATGTAATCGCCAGTGGCGCGCTCGATGCCGCGTTCGCCGCCGGAGGCGCCGCGATAAATGTTGCCGCCGCCAGCCACGACCACGACCTGCACGCCCATCTCGCGCACTTCGGAGATTTGCCGCGCCATTTCGTGGATGGCCACGCTCGAAATGCCGACGCCATTTTCGCCGCCCAGCGCCTCGCCGCTGAGTTTCAGCAGAATTCGCCGGTATTTCGATTTCGAGACTTCTTGCATAAGGGCTTTGTACAGCCAGCCCGCCGCTCCGTCAATGACGGGTCTTCTCCCAGCCTTAATCTCGTGAAGAGGATTAAGAGCCTTTTTCCCGAAACTACGCCGCCGGGCTTTCTCCAACCTGAAACCTCGCGAACCGGCGGATGACGATCTCATCCCCCAATTGCTTGGCAATGCCGCCCAAATGTTCCTTGACGGACACTTCTGAATTTCGCTTGACAAACCCCTGATCCAAAAGGCAGATGCCCTGGTAAAATTTCTCCAGCTTGCCCTCGACGATCTTGGCGATGGCCTGCGGAGGCTTATTCTTGACTTGTTCGGATGCGATTTCCTTTTCCTTGGCCACGGTTTCGGCGGGCACCTGCTCGCGCGAAATCACCGCCGGGCTGCCGGCCGCGATTTGCAGCGTGACGTCCCGCACCGCTTGCTTGAATTCCTCGGTGGAGGCCGTCGCTTCTTTCTCCGCGCCGACTTCCACCAGCACGCCCACTTTGGCGCCAGTGTGGATGTAGGCCGCCACGATGCCGTGGCCGCTCACTTCGTAGCGGACAAAGCGCGGCACTTGGATATTCTCCCCAATGCGCGCCACGGCCGCGACCCGCTCCGCGTCCAGCGATTCCAAGCTCGCGCCGCCAGCCAGCTTGCGGGCCAGATCGTCGCAAAAGCCGCGGAACGATTCGTTGCGGGCGACAAAGTCCGTTTCGCAATTGATCTCGGCGATGACTCCGACTTTGGCTCCGGGCAGGATGCATTGCGAGATCAGGCCTTCCTTGGTCTCGCGCGCGGCCTTCTTGCTGGCCAGGGACGCGCCGCGCTTGCGCAGCAGGTCCACGGCGTCGTTCAAATTTCCCTGGGTCTCGACCAGGGCCTTCTTGCAATCCATCAATCCTGCGCCAGTGGTCTCGCGCAGCTTGCCGACATCGGCGGCGGTAAAATCAGCCATAATTGTCAAGTATAATGTTAAGGCGCTTTAGGCAGCGGCTGGAGCGGGCGCTCCGGCTGCGGGCGGCGCGGGTGTGGGAGCCGGGGCCGGCGCTGGAGCGGCGGGCGCCGGAGCTGCAGCTTCCTCTTCGGCTTGCGCTTTGCGGCGGCCGTATTTGGCCTCGTACTCCGCGCGGGCCTGGGTCACGGTCTGGACGACTGTTTGCAGGATCAACCGCACCGAGCGGATCGCGTCGTCATTGCCGGCGATGGGATAATCCACCAATTGCGGATCGCAGTTGGTATCGACAAGAGCCACGATGGGAATTTGCAGGCGGCGGCCTTCGGCGATCGCGTTGTGCTCGCGCTTGATATCGACGACGAACATCGCGCCGGGGAATTTATCCATCGTGCGGATGCCATCGAGGTTCTTGAACAGGCGGGCCGCCTCGCGGCGATACATGGATTGTTCCTGTTTGACGTATTGATTGATGCTGCCATCGGTTTCCCAGCGCTCAATCTGGTTGAGTCGGGCGATGGAGCGCTTGATGGTATTAAAATTAGTCAGGGTGCCGCCGAGCCAGCGTTCGGTCACATAAAGCTGGCCGCAGGCTTTGGCGGATTCTTTGACCGCCTCCTGGGCCTGTTTTTTGGTGCCGACAAAGAGCACGCTGCTGCCCTTGGCGACGATGCCGCGGAGGAAATCGCAGGCGGTTTCCAATTGGGTGAGCGATTTGCTCAGGTCGATGATATGAATCCCGTTGCGCGCGTCGAAGATGAAAGGTTTCATCTTCGGATTCCAGCGCCTGGTCTGGTGTCCGAAATGGACGCCAGCATCCAGCAATTCTTTGATGCCGATACTAATCACAATTTTCCTTTTGTTGGAAGTCCGGGCCGCATGGCGGCTGAGGACCATCCCGCGGAACACGGGATTGCATTTAGTGTTATTATGGCCGCCCGCCCCCACACGGGAGCGGATTGAAGGCCGTTGCCCTTTGGACCCATTTGTCCGAAAGGATGGGCAAAGTACCACAGTTTGGCGGCAACGCAATCACAAATTTAAGTGCGTTTTGCACGAATTCTAGGTTTCCCCGCCGAAAAATACCGCAATGCACCGTAATTCATCCTGTTTCGGCCATAACCACTTAGCTTCCGACTCGTTCAAATTTATTCCCAAGAGGGCGGAACACTGCGACGCCCTCATATTATAGGGATTGCCGCAATTGACCGTAATCAACCGCGTTTTGAACTGCAACCCATCGTTGCGGGCCGCCACTCAATATAAATGGAGCCTTCCGGCGTTCGCCCCGCCCGGATTCAACTTGGACATTATAGCATAGGTTTGGGCATTTCCCAATTTATTAAACTATTTCATGTTTACTAATTGTTTTAATGTATTTTCCTGATTACATGAGGCTTGACGAGGGCGGGGGGAGAAACTACGCTGGTGCTCGGCTGGTGGCCATAGCTCAATGGTAGAGTCCAAGCTTGTGGAGCTTGTTGTTGCGGGTTCGAGTCCCGTTGGCCACCCCACCTTTTACCGGGGGAGACCCTCAAGTTGTCTTGACTTTCCTGACGGCTCCGTCATCTGGAAAACGATTCAATTCCGCCAGATATTGCTTTGATGGCCAGAACGCTTCGTTGCCCCCGCACGGCGTCCGCCCCGGAGTCGTGACGTCTGTTTCGCGTGGAGGCATTGCGGTTGCGATCGTCATGCTGGCCCTTTTTTGCGCGGCGCTCTTCGCCAGCAAGGATTTCTTCGCGAAGGCACTCGTGTGGCAATGTGGGAATCAGAAATGCGTCTCTGATTTCAGCAATTCGATATGTGACCGTTCCGATGCACTGAACGCCTGACCCGTGGCTGGCCGGGCGTTCTTCCGGGATGGGTCAATCCTCGTCCGGCATCATTACGGTGATGGCGGGCTGCGGGTCGTCCATGCCGAGTGCCCGACTCGAGTGCCCGACAAGTGGCCATCAGTTTGATAAGGCACGGGGCGCGGTTGTCGTTACTCACATACCGCAGCGACACACCCGAAATGGCCCCACTGCCAGCACTGATCTCGCCTGGGTTCCCATTTCAACACGCAGAATAAAGATCAAGGGGAAAGCCTTGTAAAAATACCCCACCCTTACAGAATGCAGGCCAAGAGTGCCCTTTGTACAAAGGACTTGCAAAAAAAGGCGTTTGACATAAACCGAATTTTTTGTAAGTAATAATACCAGCAGTGCCGTAAGGCATTCCCTTACGGTTTACGGAAGAGCCTTAAACAATAGACAACGATGACAGGAGCAATTTCATGAAGATGTCCGCCAAAGACTTGCTGTCAGCTTTAAGCGCCAGTTCAGCCAGATGGCTCATCTGGGGCTTGGCGGGAATCTGCGTGCTCGCCGTCCTGTGGATCGTTTTCGACGCCTTTTGGGCAAAGAACAGACTCCGCCGTCGTTTCGGCGTGACGGGAGGGAACAAAACCCCGATGGAACGGCAGAAACAAAGCGGCGAATATGTCCAAGAGACCTGCCGCCACTGTCAAGGAAATTTTAATTCCCAGGCGCCGCGTGTACATGGAAAGCGTCTGTCCAATTTGCAATGAACTGAATCCCGCGGTCAAAAGGCGCAACCCCATTCGTCTCTTCCTTCGGTGGGTTCTCTATCCTTCATTTCAAGATCGTCTTTAAATTAAAAAACTGACGATTGAAAATGACGGGCGCGCCAGCGAGACACGAACAGCATGTCGTCCCGCGGAGAGCGCCATCGGCAATTTGCTTAAATTCCTCGTAAAATTAGCGACGTTTGAGCAGTAATTGCAGGGTTAAAAGTCCGATTCCGACCCTCGCCTCCATTCTTAACCGCGTGCGCGACAGGGAGTTAGGAGTCAGGGAAAGTCAATGGCTAACAGTTTGGCTAACAATTTTCGGATTGTTCCAAAATTGCGCCACAATTCGGGAGGATTCTCCCGCTATTGCCTGACCGCCGGAATCTTCGCCACGGTAGGCTGGATGACGCATGAACATGAAACTGCGTTACCGTCTATTCCTCCGCCGCAAGAGCGTCTATTACGCTTTTGACGACACCACCAAGACCTTCACCAGCCTCAAGACCAAGGACAAGGCCGAGGCCAATCGGCTGCT
>DASXZY010000034.1:0-16555 GCA_036501625.1 Verrucomicrobiia bacterium | reverse complement strand
AGCAGCCGATTGGCCTCGGCCTTGTCCTTGGTCTTGAGGCTGGTGAAGGTCTTGGTGGTGTCGTCAAAAGCGTAATAGACGCTCTTGCGGCGGAGGAATAGACGGTAACGCAGTTTCATGTTCATGCGTCATCCAGCCTACTTTGGCGAAGATTCCGGCAGTCAGGCAATAGCGGGAGAATCCTCCCGCATTGTGAAACAATCTTGGAATAATCCCAAAATTGTTAGCCAAACTGTTAGCCATTGGCTTTCCGAAGCTCCCAACTCCTTGCCGCACACGCGGTTAGAATTGGAGGCGAGGGTCGGAATCGAACCGACGAATACAGCTTTTGCAGAGCCGTGCCTTACCACTTGGCGACCCCGCCTTCCGTTTCCATCCTATCTCCCTTTTTTCTTTGCGCAAGTTCTCTCTCGGTTTTTTGCCCCAGCGCGCGTGGCGGCTCCCAGCTCTTGCCGATGTTCCCACAGGGACTCGGGCTTGAATATCCCGCAGGGGGTGATGATGCCGGTGATCAGGTCTGGCGGGGTCACGTCGAAGCCAGGGTTGCGAGCGGCGCTGGCCGGGTTGGCGACTTGCACGTATGTCATTTTCCCGGTGCGATCGCTCTTGCCCCACGCGCCCAGGACTTCGCGGTCGCTCCGCTCTTCGATCGGGATGTCACTTCCGCGGCGCAGGTTCCAGTCAATCGTCGAAAGCGGGATGGCCACGTAAAACGGAATTCCGTGGCGGCGCGCCAACACGGCCTTCGTGTAAGTGCCGATTTTGTTCGCTACTTCTCCGGTGCGTCCCAGCGTGCGGTCGCTGCCGACGATAACAAGGTCGATCTCCCCGCGCTGCATCAGGTGGCCGGCGGCATTGTCGGCAATGATTTGATGGGAAATTTTTTGCTGGGCCAATTCCCAGGCGGTGAACGTCGCGCCCTGGCAGCGAGGACGGGTTTCGTCGCAATAAACGTGGAATTTGCGCCCGGCTTGCTGCGCCGCGTAGAGCGGGGCGGTGGCGCTGCCGATATCTACGAACGCGAGCCAGCCGGCGTTGCAATGCGTCAGGATGCGCATGTTCGGCCGGATGAGCCGAAGGCCGTGACGCCCAATTTCCTGGCAATGCCGGACGTCGTCATGGGCGAATTGTTCCGCGGCGGCGGCGGCCAACGATTGCTGTTCTTCAACCGTTTCGCCTGGTTGCATGGCCCGGCGGACGCCTTTCATCGCGTTGACGGGATCGACGGCGGTTGGGCGCGCGGATGCGAGAGCCTGGAAAGCCGTTTCGATGTGGCGGGCAAATTTCGGAAGGCCGCGCCCGCGAAAAGCCAGCGCGGCTTGGGCCAATCCGTAGGCAGCCGCGGCGCCGATGGCTCCGGCCCCGCGGACGACCATATCATGGATCGCGCGCGCGGTAGCCCGATAATCGGCGTGCGGGGTGATTTTGAATTCGTGCGGGAGAAGGCGCTGGTCAATGAGAAGGACTTCATTGCGGCGCGAATCGAAAGTGACCGTGCGAAAATACCGGGTGCGATGATTGACAGTAACGTTCATGCGATGGCGTCGCGGGCCGCGCTCGGTCAACGGGCGTTCAGGAGGTCCTGGCCTGGAGTCCGCGGATTTTGGCGCGGATTTTTTTGTATTCGTCGTGTTGGCGCAAATTGGTCAGGTCAGGGTCTTTGTCCAAGGCCTTGAAATCGCGGTAGCCGAGGTTGATGGCGGCGTCCAAGGCATCGAAAGCGAGGTCGATCTGCTGGGTCAGCGAATAGCTGCAGGCCAGATTGTAGCGGACGACGGCATCGTCCGGGCGCAATTGGGACAGCCGCTCGTCCACCTTCAAGCCTTCAGCGTAGCGCCCGCGGCGGGTGTAATTATCGCCCAGGATTTGCAGCGCCTCGCCATAGGATGGGTCACGGCGGACGATGCCCTCGAGGAAAAGAATCTCCAGGTCCAGGTCTCTCAATTCCTGGCGCGTGAGCTTCTTGCGCGGACTGTTAATACTCTTCGGCATAACAAACGAAGCAGAAGTAATTCACCGGACGGGGCGATGTCGATTTCTTTTTGCAAGATTTTGCTTGGAACCGGGCGGGGCGGCGTTTTGTGTAGAGCGTGTTGAGCATGAATTGTTTCGTGACTGGAGCTTCGGGATTTATCGGCGCCAACCTGGCCCGCCAATTGGCGGCGCAAGGGCACGGCGTCAAGGCCCTGGTGCGCGCGGGCAGCGACGCGCGCGGGTTGGCGGGACTCGACTGCGATCGGGTCACAGGCGATATCTCGCAACGGGCGGTGATGGAGAAGGCGATGCGGGGTTGCGATTGGTGCTTTCACGTCGCGGCCAGTTATCATCTTTGGCTGCGGGATTACGCGCCAATGTACGCCGCCAATGTCGGCGGGACGCGCAACGTCCTCGAGGCGGCGATGTCGGCTGGCTGCCGCCGGATTGTTTATACGAGCACAGTCGGATGCATCGGATTGCCGCGCGAGGAAAACGGCCGAGTCGCGCCCACAGATGAATCGACGCCGGTGAGCGAGGCGCAAATGAGCAATCATTACAAACGCTCCAAGTGGCAGGCGGAAGTCGTGGCGCGGGAGTTGGCGGCCAAGGGAGCGCCAGTGGTCATTGTCAATCCTAGCGCGCCGATCGGGCCGTGGGATGTCAGGCCAACACCGACCGGCAAAATCGTGCTCGATTTTCTGCGCCGGAAGATGCCCGCGTATCTGGACACGGGCCTGAATTGGGTGCATGTGCGGGACGTGTCGGCGGGACACATCCTGGCAGCGGAAAAAGGCCGGGTGGGTGAACGCTATATCTTGGGCCATGCGGAGGGGAATTGGACCATGAAGCAGGCGCTCGACGTGCTGGCGGAACTGACGGGCATTCCGGCGCCGAAGTTCCGCGTGCCGCACGCGGTGGCGCTGGCGGCGGCGCATTTTGACGAAGCGGTTTCCGCCATCACGGGGCGCGAACCCAAGGCCCCGCTGGCAGGCGTGCGCATGGCTCGCTACAAGATGTTCTTCAATCCTGCCAAGGCGGTGCGCGAACTGAACCTCCCGCAAACACCTCCCCGCGAGGCCTTCGCGGATGCGGTGAAATGGTTCCGCGACACTGGCGCCGCTTAACCCATCTGCCAACCCGGATTTGCGCGCGGGCGCCAGCAGCCGGATTTGCTCAGGGGAGAAGCGGACCTTTTGCCAGCGGCGAGCAAACTTATTCGGCGGACAGAACTTGGATCAGGCTTGCTGTTCGGGACTCCAATCACCCAGGCGCAGGAACTCCCGAATTTTTCGGCGTTCGTAGCGATTTTTGTGAGCTTTAGCCGGTCGATTGTCGGCTTGGCGGAAGGGGTGTTTGGTACTGCTTCGGACAGCTTCCTGAATCAAGTTCAGCGTCTTTGTCATACTCATTCCTTCTTTTTCTCGACGCTCGGCTGCCTTGGGGAGGACGGCCTCGCGATACGCACCGGAAAGCTCAAAACGACATGTTCACCGTTCCCATTTTCCGGGCGGCAGGGCGGCCTCAAGGGCAAATCGCCCCGATTTCCATTCTTTATCTACTTTCGACGCCCGCAAAGTCAAGTTAATTCGATGCAAATTTTTTTGCAGCTCGGCGAATTCCCGGCGCAATACTCCGGCGACGGCCAATGTCCCGCCGGGCTTGAGCAGGTTGCGAATTTTCTCCGCCTCCTTGGCCAGCAAGTCACAGGTTAAATTCGCGCAGACCACATCGAACCTTTGTGACGGGGCTAGGGGCAGGCGTGTCAATTCAGCCCGGCGCACTGTCACGCGGACCTTGTTCCTCCAGATGTTGGCCCGGCTGGCGCGCACGGCCTCCGGGTCATTGTCCAGCGCCACGACCGGGCAGTATCCAAGTTTGGCGGCGGCGATGGCCAGGATGCCGGAACCGCAGCCGAGGTCCAGGAACGATTGCTTTGTGCCCGGACGGCAGGCGCGCGCCAAGTGCCGCAGGCAAAAGAGCGTGGTCGGATGCTGGCCGGTGCCGAAGCTCAGACCGGGGTCCAAAATGACGATCCGCTGGCCCGGCTTGGCGCGGCGGCGGCTCCAGCCCGGCTTGACCAGCAACTGGCGGCCAATGTCAATTGGCCGGAAATGGCGCTTCCACGATTCCGCCCAATTCTCCTTGGGCAGCAGCTTGATGACGAGCCTAGCCCGGCCAATATCCAAAGCGCTTCCGCGCAGTTCCTCCAGCCCACGTTCCAGCGCGGCCCGCACGGCGCGAAGCGGCGCGGGCAATTGTGTCAAATACACTGATACCGCGGTGTCGTCCGTCCCTTCGCGGCGGTAAATTGACGGCGCTTGGCCCAAGGACCGCTCCAGCAGGCCGGCGGCGGCCTCTTCGCCTTCAGGGGTCGTTTGGACGCCCACCTGCCACAGGCGGGACGAGATCACTTCAGGTTGGAGAGCGCGTCCTGGATGGCGGCGAAGTTGGGCAGGTCCTTCGGGGTGGGCGTTTGCTCGGCGTATTGCACGATGCCATTCTTGTCAATAACAAAAGCGGCCCGCGCCGACGTGTCGCCGATGCCCGCTAAATTCGGGAAAAGCACGTCGTAGGCGTTGGTCACGGTTTTGTTTAAATCGCTGGCCAGGGTCAGATGGATATTTTCCTTTTTGGCCCAGGCTTCCTGCGCGAAGGGAGTATCGACGCTGACGGCGATGACGGCGGCATTGAGGCTGGCATACTGGCTGATGCCGCCGGAGATGCTGCACATTTCCTGCGTGCAGACACCGGTGAAGGCGGCGGGAAAGAAAAGAAGCACGGTATTTTTCTGGCCGAAATTCGCGCTCAATTTGACATCGACCAGCCCGGAGTCATTTTTGGATTTGAGCGTGAAATCCGGCGCTTTGGAACCAACTTTGATAGGCATAGATATAATTTGTTTGCTGCGTGTTTGCGTTTGGAACCCGATTGCGGGCTTTTTATACCATAATCCTCCGCGCGGCTGTCAAACTCCAAAAAACGGAGCCAGTGCAGGGCATATCGCTGTCCGCGAAAACCCGAAAATGGCTTGTTCCATCGCAATTAAGCGTATTTTAGCACATCCCGGCGCGATAACAGCCAATGTTTGTGCGATTGGGTGGAATAAGCGGGTCTCACGGAGATCGCCATCCCGATGAAGGGTTTGGAAGCTGGTCGGATGCGCGGAATGGCTCGGAAAAAGCAGGCCGCGCGCTGGGAAATTCGCAAATGAAGTGGCCGCATCGACACTATTGCCCTGCAAGTTTCGCGCGCCATCTCGAAACCGCCAAAAATTGGGGGCAAATTTTGCCCGGACACGTGAATACACGGGTAATTACGGTGGATTGCGTTATAAAAACCGGCCCCGCTGGCGCGGCTTGCAGTTTTTTGCCCAACCTTTACAATGCGAAGCGTCAAAACCGCCCTCCGGGCCGATATGACCGAACGCCATACATGCTATTTCGATAACAACGCCACGACGCAAGTCGCGCCGGAGGCGTTGGACGCCATGCTCCCGTTCCTGCGGGAGGCGTGGGGCAATCCGTCCAGCCCGTATCGTTTTGGCAGCAGCGTGGGAAAGGCGGTCGAGGCGGCGCGGGAACGCGTGGCAGCGCTGGCCGGCGCGCCGCCGAAGGAGGTTATTTTCACCAGTTGCGGCACCGAGAGCAATAACGCTGTCCTCCACAGCGCCTTGGCCACCCAGCCAGCCAAACGCCACATCATCACCACCGCCGTCGAGCATTCGTCCATTATGCAGCATTGCAAATGGCTGCAAAAGCAGGGCGTCGAAGTTACTTTCCTGCCCGTAGATGCCAGCGGTCAATTGGATTTGCACCTCCTCGGCCAAATGATCCGGCCCGATACCGCGCTGGTATCCGTCATGTGGGCCAACAATGAAACCGGCGTGATTTTTCCAATCGAGGAAATCGCCGCGATCTGCCGGAGCCGGGGCGTGCTCTTTCACACCGATGCCACCCAGGCCGCCGGGAAATTGAGCATCAGCCTCGACGATGTGGGAGCGGATTTCCTGACGCTCTCCGCGCACAAACTCCATGCGCCCAAAGGCGTCGGCCTGCTGTGCGTGCGTCGGCGCGTGAAATTTCAGCCATACCTCATCGGCGGGCACCAGGAGCAGGGCCATCGCGGGGGGACGGAAAATGCGGCGGGCATCGTTGCCTTCGGACGGGCCGCGGAACTGGCCCTCAGCCGCATGAAGGATGAAAACACCCGCGTGCGCGCCTTGCGCGACCGCCTCGAAGAAACGATTTTGCGCTCCATTCCCAACGCCGTGCGCAACGGCGCCAAGGAACCGCGCCTGCCCAACACCAGCAACATCGCATTCGATTTCACGGAAGCCGAAGCCGTTTTGATGATGCTGGACGAACTGGGCATTTGCGCTTCCAGCGGCTCGGCCTGCACGACCGGCTCGATTTATCCGTCGCACGTCCTGACGGCCATGGGCGTGAAACCGGCGCGGGCCAAGGGCAGCGTGCGGTTTAGCCTGGGATTTTACAACACCGGCGGCGATGTGGATTATTTATTGACACATCTTCCCCGGATCGTCGCGCGCCTGCGCGAGGCCGCCCCGGAGCAGCCGCACAAGCGCGGCAACGTTTTCGCATGAACGCCAAACCACGCATCGCCATCGTCGGCGCCACCGGCGCCGTGGGCATCGAGATGATTGAAACGCTGGAGAAACGCAAATTCCCCGTCGGAGAACTCACGCTGCTCGCCTCCGCCCGCTCAGCCGGCAAGGAATTGCCATTCCGCGGCCAGCCCGTCCAAGTGCGGGAATTGACGGATAGCGCCTTCAAAGGAATCGACCTCGCCCTTTTCAGCGCGGGCGGCAGCATCTCCAAGGAATTCGCGCCCAAAGCCGTCCGAGACGGCTGCGTGGTCGTCGATAATTCCAGCGCGTTTCGCATGGATGACTCCGTGCCGCTGGTCGTGCCGGAGATCAATCCGGAAGACATCGCGCGGCACAAGGGCATCATCGCCAATCCCAATTGCACCACGGCCATCACGCTGATGGCGCTTTACCCGCTGCACAAGGCTTTTGGAGTCAAACGAATTTTCGCCTCCAGTTACCAGGCCGTTTCCGGGACCGGGGCCAAGGCCATTGATGAATTGCGGCGCCAGGTGGGGCAGGTCGTCGCCAACGAGCCTGTGACCAAGGAAGTTTATCCGCACCAAATCGCCTTCAATGTCCTGCCGCAAGTCGATGTCTTTTTGCCCAACGGCTACACCAAGGAAGAGGCCAAGATGGAGAATGAAGGGCGCAAAATCATGCACCATCCCGCGTTCCGCGCCAGCGTGACGTGCGTGCGGGTGCCTGTTTATCGGGCGCACGCGGTGGCGGTCAGCGCGGAATTTGAAAAGCCTGTCACGCTCGAAGCCGCCCGCGCCGTGCTGGCCCGCGCTCCAGGCCTGGATGTGGTGGATAATCCGGCCAAGCAGGAATACCCGCTGCCGTTGCACGCGAGCGGCAAATACAATTGCCAGGCCGGCCGGCTGCGGCTTGATTGCGCGTTTGACAACGGCCTTTGCTTCTGGGTCGCGGGCGACCAATTGCTCAAAGGCGCCGCGCTGAATGCCGTCCAAATCGCCGAGGAACTTTTGAAATTGCCTTGACCGGGTCTTAGTGTATCTTTGGCTGTCATGTTTGAGAAAATCAAAGTTGAGTTGCCGGCCGCCGCGGAGAAAATCGCCCACCTGCGGAGGTTTCTTTGACTTGCCGGGCGCGCAGAAACGGCTGGCTGAGCTGGACTCCTTGATGGCCCAGGAGGACTTCTGGAATAACCGCGAAAAAGCCCAGGGCCTCATCGACGAAGCCAACTCTCTTCGGAAAAAAACCGAGCCGATCCTCAAAGCCGAGCGCCAGTCGGAGGACTTCAAAGCCATGCTGGAGCTTGTGCAGGAGGAACCGCCCGCCGAACAGCAAAAACACGAGGTGGAAATGGAGCGCGAACTGGCCCAGTTCTCGCGCGAACTTGAGGGTCTCGAACTGAAGGTTTTTCTCAACGGCCCCCATGACAAGAATAATTGCATCCTCAGCATCAACGCCGGCGCGGGCGGCACCGAGGCATGCGACTGGGCCGAAATGCTCCGCCGCATGTACCAGCGCTGGACCGAGGGGCGCGGCTGGGAAGTAGAATTGACAGACGTGCTTCCTGGCGAATCGGCCGGCATCAAAAGCGCCACTATGCTTATCAAGGCCGAGTTCGCCTACGGCTTTTGCAAGGCCGAGCGCGGCGTGCACCGCCTCGTGCGCATTTCCCCCTTCGATTCCAATAAGCGCCGCCACACCAGTTTTGCCAGCGTCGATGTCATCGCGGAAATCGAGGAAACCAGCGCGGAAATCGTCCTGCCCCCGGCCGAGTTGCAAGTCGATACCTACCGCTCCGGCGGCAAGGGCGGCCAGAATGTCAACAAAGTTGAAACGGCCGTCCGCATCACGCACTTGCCGACCGGCCTGATCGCGGCCTCGCAGAGCCAGCGTTCGCAGCATCAGAACCGCGCGACCGCCATGCGCATGCTGATTTCCAAAATCTACGCCAAGCGTCTCGATGAGCAGAAGGCGGAACTGGAGCGGTTCTACGGGGAGAAAGGCGCCATCGGCTGGGGCCATCAAATCCGCAGCTACGTTTTTCAGCCCTATCGGATGGTCAAGGATTTGCGCACGGGCCAGGAGACCAGCAACGTCCAGGCCGTTATGGATGGCGATCTCGATCCCTATGTCAACGCCTGGCTGCGGGCCGGCTCGCCCTCCAAGCGCATGGCCGGCGTGAAAGACGACGCCGAGTAATGAATATCCTTGACACCATCGTCGAGCGGAAAAAGACCGAAGTGGCCCGCCTGCCCGCCATCCGCGTCACGCCGGAAGCCATCCGCGCCGCGCGGCCGGAGCCGCGCGATTTCCTGGCCGCCCTGCGCCAGCCCCGGCGCGGAGCCGTCGCGCTCATCGCGGAAGTCAAGAAAGCCTCCCCATCCGCCGGAGTGATTTGCGCCGATTTCGACCCCGTCCGCATCGCCCGCGAATACGAGGCCGCCGGCGCGTCATGCCTTTCCGTGTTGACGGACGAGCATTTCTTCCAGGGTTCGCTGAAATATTTGGAGCGCATCCGCGGCGCGGTTTCCCTGCCGCTCCTGCGCAAAGATTTCATTATTGACGAACGGCAGATTCTCGAAGCTGCCCAGCACGGCGCGGACGCCATCCTCTTGATCGCGCGCATTCTTGACGACGCCCGGCTCAAGGATTTTCACGCGCTGGCCGAAGCCGCCGGCCTGGCCGCCTTGGTCGAAGTGCATGACGAGCGCGAAATGGATCGCGCGCTGGCTGTCGGTGCCGGCCTCATTGGCGTCAACAATCGCAACCTGGACCATTTCACCGTCGATTTGGGAACCACCGCGCGCCTGGCCGCCAAAGCCGACGGGCGATTCCTCGTGGCCGAGAGCGGCCTTCACACCGCCGCCGACGTGCGGCAGGTCCGCCTCGCCGGGGCCGGCGCGATTCTCGTAGGTGAATCGCTGTTGCGCCAGCCGGGTGGCATCGCGGCCAAAATCGCGGAACTTTTGGATGTCGGCGGTTTATAGTTTGCAGGAGGAAGTGTGAACAAGATTTTTAGCGCGGTCATGGCCGCGATGCTGGCGGTTTCTGCCCGCGCGGAGAGCGGACGGCAGCAATTGCACGGCATCAGGCCCGCAGAGGCGGCGAATTTGCAGCCAGTCGGCCGGCTTGATGGCGCGACCCGGTTGAAGCTGGCCGTTGGCCTTCCGTCCCGGGACCAAGCCGGGCTGGATGCGTTCCTCCGGCAGTTATACGATCCGGCCAGTTCCAATTACCACCGCTATCTGACACCCAGCCAATTCACGGAAAGATTTGGCCCCTCCGAGGCGGATTATCAGGCTGTGACCGCCTTCATGAAAGCGCGCGGTTTGAACGTCACCCGCCAACACGCCAACCGCGTCGTGCTGGATGTCGAGGGCGCGTCTGCGGATGTCGAGCGCGCTTTTCATGTAACAATGCGGCTGTATCCGCACCCAACCGAAGCGCGCAACTTTTTCGCGCCGGACATGGAGCCTTCGATGGACCTCGCCGTGCCCGTGCTGCATATCGCAGGGCTGGACAATTTCACGCGCCCGCACCCCAAGCTTCGCAAGCGCGCCGCTCCCGGCCCAACCTCCAGAGCCGGCACCGCCCCCGGCGGGGAATTGTGGGGCAACGATTTCCGAAACGCTTATGTGCCCGGCAGCAGCTTGACCGGCGCGGGCCAGAACATGGGTCTTCTGGAACTTGAAAGCTTCTATCCAAGCGACATCTCAGCCTACGAGGACGCCATTGGCATGAGCGCCGCGAACAGGCCGCAGCTCGTGGTAGTGACCGTATCGACGCAGGCAACTCCCACCGATGCCGGGGAGGATGGCGAGGAATGCTCGCTTGACATTGAGATGGCTGTTTCCATGGCGCCGGGCTTGTCGAAAGTTTATGTGTTCGAGGACGGAAACACTGCCTACAGCAATGTCCCATTCGACGACATCCTTGAATCGATGGTGACCTACACCAATGTGCTCCAATTCAGTTGCTCCTGGGGCGGCACTCTGGCGGCAGACCCAACGGCCGAAATGCTTTGGAAACAAATGGACGCACAAGGCCAGTCCTTCTTCGATGCCAGCGGCGATGCCGGCGCCTTCGTTGGCAACATTCAGTTTCCGTCCGACAGTCCGAGCATCACGCAGGTTGGCGGCACGACGCTTTCCATCGGCGATGCTCCGGCGTATTCGTGGGCGGGCGAAGTATCCTGGGACTGGGACAGCGGCCCGACCGTGACTTCCCGCCATGCCGCCAGCAGCAGCGGCGGCATTAGCACTTATTACGCAATTCCGCCGTGGCAAACGAATTTGAACATGACGGCCAGCCAGGGATCGTCTGCCTGGCGCAACACGCCGGACGTAGCGGCCAACGCGGACAATTGTTATATTTATAGCGAAGACGGCCAGCAGGCCGGAGGATGGGGCGGCACCAGTTGCGCGGCTCCGCTTTGGGCAGGCTTGGCGGCCTTGGCCAACCAGCAAGCCGCGGCCAATGGCCTCAAGCCCATAGGCTTTATCAACTCGGCGTTGTACGCGCTCGCTTCCGGCCCTGACAGTGCCATTTACTTCCACGACATCACCAGCGGCAACAATACGTGGCGGAGCAGTCCGGGCCGGTTCAGCGCCGTGCCCGGCTACGATTTGTGCTGCGGGCTCGGCTCTCCCATCGGAAACAATCTAATTGACGCCTTGGCCCCGCAGATTCCTCTGGCAATCCCAGCGCTGGCCGCCACCGCGCGAGACGGCCAAATTCTCTTCACGTTCTCAACTGTCCAGGGCTTTGTTTACCAGATTCAATCCAGCACCAGCCTGAGCGGCGCCCCGTGGCTTGCAGCAGGCAGCGCAATCAACGGCACCGGCGCGCCCGTTACGGTCGCCATCACCGCGCCATCCTCCGGCCAGCAATTCTACCGCCTGTCAATAACCCCATAGCTTCCCGGCTCAACGTATGAATTATTGAATTTTGGGATGCAATGGGAGCAACACAACAACCGCGACCATTGTTCGATGTGTTGGTTTAGGAATACCGATGGTTTTATGTTCTGGGAGAGCAATGGTCGCATAAAGCTTCTATGTGACGCACGCTGCGAAGCATTCATTCGGGCCAAGTCGTCCTGAAACGCAGCCTTCTTTGCCTCATTGCTGTTTCGTTCATAAAATCGTTCCGTTGCGGTCTTCGCCCGGCAATTCAAATTGCATTTGGCCGCGTTGAACATATAGTAAGCCGGGATGTTTAACTAAACTAATGCAGTTTGCCGTCCTCAATGAAGATCAACAGGGAGAAACGCGGGTGGCTCTTGTTCCTGACAGCATTAAATTGTTGCTCAAACAGAAGCATGGCGTTCTGGTGCAAAGCGGAGCGGGCGAGGCGGCTTCTATTCCCGATGCCCAGTTCGCGGCCGCAGGTGCGCGCGTCGTGGCGGACGTTGACGAGTTGATGGGAAGGGCGGATTGCCTTGTGAAAATCCGGCCCGTAGCCGTCGAGGACGCGAAGAGCGTGCCGGAGGGGAAAGCAATCATTGGTTTCCTCGCGCCTTTGCGGCGGCCGGCCGTCGCGCAAATTCTGGCCCAGCGCCGCGTGGCGGGTTTCAGTCTTGACAGCATTCCGCGCATCTCGCGCGCGCAAAGCATGGACACCCTTTCCAGCATGGCCTCCATCGCGGGCTATAAGGCGGTCCTGCTGGCAGCTTCGCACCTGCCCAAATTTCTGCCCATGATGACCACCGCAGCCGGAACGATCCGCCCGGCCCAAGGGCTGATTCTCGGAGCGGGCGTGGCTGGCCTGCAAGCGATCGCGACCGCGCGCCGGCTGGGAGCGGTCGTGGAGGCGTTCGATGTGCGCCCGGCCGTCAAAGAGCAGGTCAAAAGTTTGGGGGCTGGGTTCGTTGAAATTCCAGCCGCGGAAAACCTCGAAGACAAAGGCGGCTATGCCAGGCAAGTCTCCTCCGAGATGCTCGCGCGGCAGCAAAAGGTCTTGAGCGAACGAGTCCGGCTGGCGGACTTCATTATTTCCACCGCGCAAGTGCCCGGCCAGCCCGCGCCGCGCCTGATCACCAAAGAAATGGCCGCGGAAATGAAGCCCGGCTCAGTCATCATCGACCTGGCGGCCGAGAGCGGCGGCAATTGCGAATTGACTCAGGCCGACCAAATCGTCCGCCACGGCGGCGTGACCATCCTGGGGCCGACCAACTTGCCGGCCTCGCTGCCGCTGGATGCCAGCCGGATGTTCGGGCGCAATCTGGCCTCGTTCATCCTGGAAATCACCAACGAGAACGGATTTACGATGGATTGGAACAACGAAATTTTCACGCAGACCTGCATCACACTCAACGGCGAGGCCAATGCCAGGCGGAGGGCCGCATGACGGTCGGGACGCTGGGCATGATTTACATTTTCGTCCTCGCCATTTTCACCGGTGTGGAAATCATCAGCCGCGTGCCGGCAGTGCTGCATACGCCCTTGATGTCCGGCGCCAATGCCATTCACGGCATCGTTCTCATCGGCGGCGTCATTCTTTTGGGCATGGCAGGCGACAGCAAAGTGCTGTGCGCACTCGGTTTCATCGCCGTCATTCTCGGCACGCTCAACGTCGTCGGCGGGTTCGTTGTGACCGACCGCATGCTGGAGATGTTCAAGGCCAAGCCAGCGGACAAAAGCAAGCCGGACCAATGAACCCCGCCACCGCTCCCGAAGCCGCCGGTCTGATCGCTTCCCTGCTGTTCATTTTCGGCCTGAAACGGCTCAGTTCGCCGCGGACGGCGCGTTCCGGAAACATGCTGGCGGCCATCGGCATGGCGCTGGCTCTGGGCGGGGCTTTTCTGCTGCCGGGCATGGGCCATTTCGGGTTGATTTTTCTGGCCATCGCGCTTGGGGCCGCGCCCGGATGGCTGCTGGCCAAACGCGTCAAGATGACGGCCATGCCGCAAATGGTTTCCCTCTTCAACGGCATGGGCGGCGCGTGCGCGCTCTTCATTTCCCTCGGCGAATGGGCTGGCGGCGGCGCGGATGAGCGCGCCTGGGGCCGGGCGCTGCCGACGATGCTGGGCGTGGTCTTGGGCTCCATCAGTTTTACCGGAAGCTTGGTGGCGTTTGGAAAATTGCAGGGATTGATGCCGGAGAAATCGTTGCGCTGGCCCGGGCAAAAATTGGGCAACGCCCTCGTGGTGATTGTCATTGTAGTGTCGTGCGCGATCGTGCCGTCGAGCGGCAGCAAGATGTGGATTCTTATTCCGGCGGCGTGCGCTCTATGGCTGGGAGTGGCCCAAGTGCTGCCCATCGGCGGCGCGGACATGCCGGTCGTCATCTCGGTGTTGAATTCCTGCACCGGCCTCGCGGCGGCGGTGACGGGCTTCGCCATGGGCAACATGTCGATGATCATCGCGGGCACGCTCGTGGGCGCGGCGGGTTCATTATTGACAGTGCTCATGTGCAAGGCGATGAACCGTTCGCTCGCCAAAGTCATTTTTGGGTCGTTCGGCGCTCCGGCGGGAGCGGCGGCGGCCGTGCAAGGCGACCATGTCATGCGCGAGATCGCGGCCTCGGAATGCGCCATCATGATGGGCTACGCGCGCAAGGTCATCATCATCCCTGGTTACGGCCTGGCCGTGGCGCAAGGACAGCATCTCGCGCAGGAATTGGACGAGTTGCTGGAGAAGCGCGGTGTCGAAGTCAAGTATGCCATTCATCCCGTCGCGGGCCGCATGCCTGGCCACATGAACGTCCTGCTGGCGGAGGCAGACGTTCCTTATACCAAGCTTTTCGACATGGAGGAGATCAACCCCGAATTCAGCCAGGCCGACGTCGCCATCATCATCGGCGCGAACGACGTCGTCAATCCGGCCGCGCGCACCGATCCCGCCAGCCCCATCTACGGCATGCCGATCCTCGACGCCGACCAGGCCCGCAATGTAATCGTCATCAAGCGCGGCCGCGGCGCCGGTTTCGCGGGAATCGAGAACGGTTTGTTCTTCAATCCCAGGACTCGCATGCTCTTTGGCGATGCTAAAAAAGTTTTGCAGGATTTGGTGACGGAGGTGAAGGCGCTGTGAACCGTCATCCACATTTGTGACGCTCCGAGCGTTGCGGCGTCCAAGTCTGGGACAAAATTTGGTCTAGAACGTCACCCCGATGGTGAGCGCGAGCCAGTGCATGCTCACCGTGACGGAACTGTTGGAGTATTCCCCGGAAAGCAGCCCGCTCGTTCCGACATTGCGCGTGACGGGAATGTCATATTGATAGGCCAGATCGATTTGGCACCGCTTCCAATGGTATCCGAGTCCCGCCGTAAAAGTGTGTTCCATAATGGCGGCCGTCAGCGGCGTCAGCGTCTGGTTCGGCACGGGACTGGAGCCGTAGCAATAACCCGTCCGCAGATATAAATCGTGAATGATCTGATACTCGAGCCCGGCCCGATAGACAAACTCGTTGCGCCAATTTAGAGGAATGTTATCCTGAATGGAGCTGGAACCTGCCACGTGGTTGATGGCCGCGCTGCTTCCTCCGCTCAGGCTGACTGGCAGCGTCTTAAAGGCCGACTGCCAATCGACCCAATCCAATTGCAGAGCCAGCCTCCATTGCGGAGTAAATCCCCACGACCCGCCCGCATTGATTTGCTGTGGAAAGATGTTGCGCACGGTGGCGCTGTATTGAAAGGGAACGCTTGGCGCGTCAAATTGTGTGCCGGCATTTCCATCGGCTGTGCCGTGCGTTTCGATTTGCGTTTCGGATTGATAGGAAAGCCCAAATTCCAGGTTGGTCATCGGGCGGTAAAGCACGCCTCCCTGGCCATCGAAACCGAAGCCGTCCGTGCGAAGATCGAGCAGCGTTTTGGCGCCTTTGAGAGATGGCTGGGTTTGGAAGATGTAAGGAGTTTGCAACTGATTCTGGTTGTAATCCACCCCGAAGCTGGCGCCGATGGAGAACTTCGGGTCCAGTGCGATGCCCAGCCCGATGGCCGAGCGCAGGAGCAGGATTTCCGAACGATCGGTTTGGTTGCCGTAACTGGTTTTGCCGTCCAAGCCGCCCAGCGGATCGACGTAATGCCAATCCGCATTCGCGGCGTAAACGGGAGCGGAGGATAATCCGAGCGTGATATTCCGGGCCAAAGGCATGGCAAAAGCACCTTCGGGAAGGCCGTTGGGACTGGAGTTCAGGCTGCCGGATGTCGTGGAACCTTTTGTAAACGTTCCTTCTCCCACGGCCCCGACAAAGCCAAGGTTGGCGCCGGGTCTGGTCATGAATCCAAGGCCGGCAGGATTAACGCCCATCGCGCCGAGAGGATCGATGGCGTAGGCGACATCGGCTCCGCCCAAGGACATTGAGCGCGCGCCAATGCCATTCATTTCGATGCCATTAGCCAGCACGGCCGGGGCCAAAGCAAAGCAGGCGCCCGCGCACCAACTAATAAGCAAGAATTTCCCGCGATTACACATCAGGGTTTTGACTAGCGATATTCGTGCCAAGCCTTTTGAATTTCGGGAAAACACTTGCCGCAACGCTGCAAACGGCATATGTTTTGCTCGAATTACCCAATGGTCAACCGCCAGCAAAATATTGCCGCTTCCGCGCCGTCTTGCGTCCCGAAGCCGGCGAGTGAGCGCCCTCCGTCTTTTGTGTGGCTGCGGAAGCTTCTCCGGCGCCTGGACCCGCCCATTCCAAAACGAATGGAGGCCGATACGGAAGTCGCCATGCGGGCGCACTTGACGGCGCGGTTCGGCTTTCTGGGTGCGGTCTTTGGCATTGCGTATGTGGTCTTCTACATGGCCATCGGGCACACTTGGGGCGCGTTGATCGTCCTAGTTTGCAGTTCGGCCTTCGCGGCCTCGCCTTTCGTCCTGCGGCGGGTGCAGCGAGTCGAGACGGTGGGACATTTAGGCGGCGTCAATAAATAACATTTACAAGTTCCTGTTTTGATTGGGGTAGATGACGTAATTCCATTCGCCATGAAAGCGCCCCGGTTTCAAACTGATGCTGGCCATTTGTTGGGGCGTGATTTTTCTGCCGGGCAGGT
>DASXZY010000033.1:0-13410 GCA_036501625.1 Verrucomicrobiia bacterium | reverse complement strand
CCAAACGGCGGCCGTGCCGTGGGCGGAGAAATACAGCCGATTCAGCCGGCTCATGGAACGGCTGGCCATTGATGTGATGTTGGAGTGTTCGATCAGCGGGGCCTGCGCGATCTTGCGTCTGAGTTGGGATGAAGCCGACGGGATCAAACAACGGGCCGTGAAGCGGGGACTGGCGCGCAAGACTCCGGAGGTGATGGCGCGGCTGTGCGTGGATGAAAAAGGGATGGGGCACGGGCAGAATTATTTGACCATCGCGGCCCAGGTGCGAGAGGGCCAGACGACGGTGGAGTATGCGGGAGAGGAGCGCCAACAAGAGAGCTTGGACGGTTTTTGGGAGAGCCTGACGGCGGAGCAACTGGCGGGGGTGGAAGCCGTGGCCATGGACATGTGGGAACCCTATGTGCAATCGACTCTGAGCCATGTGCCCGGGGCGGCGAGTAAGATTGTGCATGATCCCTTTCATCTGGTGAAATATATGAACGAGGCGGTCAATGAGGTGCGCAAAAGCGGGCATCGGCGTTTGCAAGCCCAGGGGGGGCGACATCCTCAAGAGCACGCGGCAGCTCTGGCTTTACGGGATGGAGAACGTGCCGGCCCAGCACGCCCAACGCTTCGATGAGATCAAGGAAATCAATCTGCAAACCTCGCGGGCTTGGATGCTCAAAGAGGTGTTCCGCAGTTTTTGGTTATGCCCTGGACTCAAAGCCGCCCAACGGTCTTTCCAGAAATGGTATGGCTGGGCCATCCGCAGCCGGCTGGAGCCTGTCAAAAAAGTGGCGCGGATATTGCCCAGGCGCGCCTGGGCAATATCCTGGCCTTTTTTGCGCATCGCTTAACCAACGGTCCCATCGAGGGTCTGAACAACAAAATCCAGGGGCTAATCAAAAAAGCATTTGGCTATCGGAACAAAGAACGGTTCAAGAACGACATCTTCTTCCATTTGGGCGGCTTGGACCTCTATCCCGCCCAATGAAAAAACACCGGAACTTTCCTGAAGAGGCCAAATGTGCTTGAGGCTTGGGCCGAAAATCCGACCGCGGCATATGTGTGACAAACCTGGGTGCGGATTCGGACGAGGGGGTGCGAATGTCAATTGATTGAGAATTCGATGTGGCAACCGGCTTTTGATGAGCCTGTAAACGGCGGCAGTGTCGGCGACTTGTTTTGCATTGATCATGGATTTAGAAATTAGACGGAAGTGCGTAAATGTTCAAGGGTGAAGCTCCTCGACTTGCCCCGCAAATCTAGCGGTTGACAATTCACAATCGTTGAATATTCTTATGCTTTGAATAGTCAAAACATTTGAATATGGACGAAATCGATCAGGAAAGATATTGGTGCAACGATTGCGGGCAGGCGCATTCACCGCATGAGGATAGTGCACCGGAGAATCCAATTTGTCCCGTTTGCGGCTCTGAAATGAGGTCGCTGCGGAGTCTCAGCAAAACCGAAAGGAGCCTGCTTGCCTTTCAAGACTGGATGGATGAAGTCCACAAAGAGGGCAAGTGGGGGCCTTCCCCCGGCGGTGCGGTCGCAGAGTTGCATTGTGACCGGAGCATGATCGACAAGCTTGCTGAGCGTGGAATTCTGGAAAAGAGCGTTTATGACCGGGACGGGCATTACGTCGTGATGATTTCAGATCGGTCAATCAAGAAGGCCAAGGAGAACAAAGCAAAACGGGGCAAATGGACAGATTCAGGGGAGGATTGATGAAATGAACAGCGACGGAAAAGGGGTCTGCACTAATCCGGCTGAAAACGGCTGCGGGCCGTTTGGGGGTGAGCGTTCGCACACTTTATCGGGATATTGCGGATGGAAAGCTGACACTCGTTCACGTCCGGGGTTGTTCGTGTATCGAGGAAAGTGATTTAGAAAATTACATACAGAAAAGTAAAGGAGGCAAAAAGCATGATTGACAGAATTTTCAAACCTAAAGGCTCGCGTATATGGCGTTAGCGCGTCCGGCTGCGCCCGGAAGATGTGCGGATTGAGGACATTTCGCTTGGCACGTCTGACAAATAGGTCGCCGAAAAGCGGAAGGCCGAATTATTGCGCGAGCGCGAACATGAGCGGGCCGGTTACATTCCCTCAAGAGCGGTACGCCACTCGGCACAAAGAGGCTTGGCGGAACATTTGGCAGAGTTCATCGCGGATATGCGGCGCCGTGGTAAGTCCGAAAAATACCTGTCAAACGTCGAATTCCGTGTCACTGCACTCATTGCTGCTTGCGGTTGGGCTTTGCCGACGGATGTTACTGCGGATTCGTTCCAACGGTGGGGCGTTCAATACAAAGACTTGGCCGCAAAAACTCAGAACGATTATCTCGAAGCGGCGCGATGCCTTTTCAACTGGATGGTCAAACATGGGCGAGTTGTCTCGAATCCGCTAGTGTTCTGTTGCGTAAGTAACTAGACAATGCTTCTGGATTCTGTTCTTGATGCGGACATGCAATTTGTCAAAGAATCCGTCTCCGTGGAATCCCATCAACGCGAACTTCTGGAGCAATGGTCGCGCGCGCATGGCACACCGCAGCAGGTCGCCAAACGCTGTCGAATCATCTTGCTCAATGAGCAGAGCTGGTCAGACCTGCGCATCGCCAAAGAGTTGGGATTGAACCGGCACACCTGCCGGTTATGGCGGCAGCGTTTTGCCAAGGAGGGCGCCGATGCGCTGTGGGAAATTGCTCAGGGACGGGGGCGCAAACCTCAGCCGGGTTTAAGCCGGAGGATCCTGGAAACCACCCTGCACGCCAAGCCTCAAGGGCGATGACACTGCAAAAAAGGCTTGGGCATAACCACGGCCCGCATCTTACCCGAACCGCCAGATCCAGTGGAAGAGGGCAGGTCTGCACCAAACGGCTTTGCGCCAATCGCGCGTCTCGCTGTCAACCACTTACGCACCAAACCCAGTCAAAAATAGCCGTTTTTCCGGTTGAGTTGCGAAAGTCGGGCTAGCCAAAACGTGTCATCGGCTGTCACAACGAGCAGCGGGCCGGAAGTCGTCAAAACCCTTGTAAACATTGGGGATTGTCACGGTTTGGCACAACTTGACGCGAGTAGTCAGAATGCGGGGAATGGCGGGAGTGGCGGGGCTCGAACCCGTAACCTCTGCCGTGACAGGGCAGCGCTCTAACCAATTGAGCTACACCCCCGCTCATCAGAGCCGCAAAAATTACCTGAACCCCGCGCCCCCGTCAATGCACATTTGCCAACTTTCCGCCGATCGGTTTTCACGTCTCTTTTTTGCTTCTTTTGCTTGCCTCGGGGCCTGGCTCTGTACATAATCATTTCGCTAATACCAGAAGACGTGAGTCGCTGTTCAAATCGAGTGAAGGCGCGCGGGCCGGGACTTCCAGGCGGCCGCGGGTTCACGCTTATCGAATTGCTGGTTGTCATCGCCATCATCGCCATTTTGGCGGCCATGTTGCTTCCCGCGCTGTCCCGGGCGAAAACGCAGGCGCAGGGCACCGGGTGCATGAACAACTCCAAGCAACTCATGGTCGCTTGGCACATGTACACGGATGACAACCGGGATGTGCTGTTGTTTTCCTACGGCTCGCTGGCGACGGACGAGGCTTACGTGTGGTCTGGCCCGGCGGGCGCCACTCTGGACGAGGACGACACCGCTCTGACTCAGCAGGGCAACTGGGATTATGTCAATACGATTGAGAAAAGCCCAATTTGGCCCTATTGCGGAAAATCCACGGGCATCTGGCACTGCCCCGCCGATACATCCCACGGGGTCACTCCGCAGAACCAGCGTGTGCCGCGGCCGCGCAGCTATTCCATGAGCAACTGGGTCGGCGGCAACGGCGACGACCCGGGCAACGGTTACCGCGGTTACTGGGGTTTGAACGCGAACTTTCAGGTCTTTCGCAAGTTTTCCGACATGGGGCAGCCCGGTCCTTCAACGACTTTTGTGCTGCTGGATGAGCGCCAGGACAGCATCAACGACGGCTATTTTGTGACGGAGATGGACGGGTGGACCGGCTCGGCCAACCCCACGGAGCAAATCATCGATTTCCCCGCCAGCTATCACAATAACGCGGGCGGGTTCGCCTTCGCCGATGGCCATTCCGAAATTCACCAGTGGAAGGACCCGAAGATCATCCATCCGGCCGCAATCGCCGTGACGCCTGATCCTAACAGCCCCGACATCTTCTGGCTCCAATACCACTCGACGCGCGTCCATTGATCGAAGCCATCTTTCGGGATTGAATAACTTCGCGTTTTCAATTCCAATGGCCTGGATATGAATCGTCGAGAATTCCTAAAAGTGTCCTCAGCGGCGAGCCTGGCTATGTGCGCGGCCGGGCCTTTGGCTGCCAGAGCCGAGGGCGAAGTCAAGCGCGTTGGGCTGATCGGTTGCGGCTGGTACGGCAAAAGCGACCTTTGCCGCCTGATCCAGGTGGCGCCCGTGGAAGTCGTTTCGCTTTGCGACGTGGACAGCGCCATGTTAT
This sequence comes from Verrucomicrobiia bacterium, assembly GCA_036501625.1. Classification (GTDB taxonomy): domain Bacteria; phylum Verrucomicrobiota; class Verrucomicrobiia; order Limisphaerales; family Palsa-1400; genus Palsa-1400. Next base: position 8,951 of record DASXZY010000033.1, on the reverse strand, counting down.
CGCACGCGGCGGATTTGATTGCCACACGCCAATCGTCCAAAAAGAAACCACGCGCTTACAGCGATTACCGGAAGATGCTGGCGGAAAAAGACCTGGACATCGTGCTGGTGGCCACGCCCGACCACTGGCACGCGCTGGCGATGATCGCCGCCGTCCAGAGCGGCGCGGACGTTTATGTGCAAAAGCCCATCAGCACCGACATTGTCGAAGGGCAATCCATGCTGGCGGCGGCCCGCAAACATCAGCGCGTCGTGCAAGTTGGTTTGGAACGGCGTTCCACCCCCCATTTGATTGAGGCGCGCAACGACATCGTAAAGGCCGGCAAGCTGGGCGCGGTCGGTTTGGTGGAAATTTGCTGTTACTACCCGATGCGCGCGACGCAAAACCCGCCCGACACCGAGCCGCCGGCAAACTTGGATTACGATATGTGGACCGGCCCCGCGCCGATGCGCCCTTACAACAGGCTGGTTCATCCGCGTGGCTGGCGCAATTTCATGGAATACGGCAACGGCATCATTGGCGACATGTGCGTCCATATGTTTGACCAGACGCGCTGGATGCTGGGGCTGGGCTGGCCGCGATCGGTCAGTTCCTCCGGCGGCATCCAGGTGCAAAAAGGCGGCAAGTCCAATATTTCCGACACGCAGACGGCGGTCTTCGATTACGGGGACCTGCAAATTGTCTGGCAGCACCGCATGTGGGGCGACCCGCCCGACCCGCGCTACCCGTGGGCGGCGACCATGTACGGCGACAAAGGGACTTTGAAAGCCAGCGTCAATTATTACGATTTCATTCCCAAAGGCGGCGGCGAACCCATTCATCGCGACTTCGTCAATGAAACGGACAAATATCCCGAAGATCGCACCGAGAAGGACCTGGAAATCTTCGCCGCCTCCGCCAATCGCGGGCAGATGCGGGATTTCATGTCGTGCGTGGCGTCGCGCGGGCGGCCGGTGGCGGACATTGAGGAAGGGTACATTTCAACGGCCTCGTGCATCCTGGCCAATCTGTCGATGAAACTGGGGCGCTCGTTGCGCTGGGACAGCCAGGCCGGGCAGGTGGCGGGGGATGCCGAAGCCAACGCCCTGCTGCACCGGCCTTACCGCCAGCCCTGGGCGCATCCCGAGGCGGATGCGGTTTGAAAAAACTAGTCAAGCAAAGCTGTTGTGCTATACTGGAACAAGCGGGTCGTTTTGAGGCTCTTGCATACGAATGAAAAGATGCATTTATGTGGTGGATGACCAGACGGCCGTGCTGGACACCGCCGTCCTGATCCTGCGGGGCATTGACGCCCAATGGCAAGTGACCGGCTTCAGCGATCCGCAGGCCGCGCTGGCCGCGGTCATGTCCCAGGCGCCGGATCTCATTTTATCCGATCAGCTCATGCCGGGAATTCTGGGCAGCCAGTTGCTGGAGAAAGTCAGGAGCGTCGCGCCCGCCGCCATCCGCGTCATCATGTCCGGCTACGTGTCGCTCAACAAGCTGACGCTCATCACCTCGGCCCATCAATACATCGCCAAGCCATTCGACATCGGCAAGCTGCGCGACATCGTGCAGCGAAGTTTCGCGGCCCAGGAGCGGATCATCAACAAAGGTTTGCAAACCGTCGCGACCTCCTTGCGCTCCATTCCGTCCTTGCCGCAGGTGCATCAATCGCTGCTGGCGGAACTGGAGGACAACCGCACGGCCAACTCCGTCATCGCCCGCATGGTCTCGGAAGACGCCGGGCTGTCTATCAAAGTGCTGCAACTGGCTAATTCCCCGCTCTTCGGCCAGGGCTACCTCATCACCAATCCGAGCGACGCCGTCATGTGCCTGGGCACCGAGATGATCGCGGCCATCGTTCTTTCGCAGAGCTTGTTCCGGCATTACGAATCCTTGAAACACAGCGATTTGGATGTGGCGCGCATTTGGAGCCATTGCTGGGAAACGGCCTACATGGGCCAGCACATTTGCCGGCAAAAGAGGCTTCCCCGCCGCGCGGCTGAGGAGGTTTTCCTGGCCGGGCTGCTCCACGAAGCGGGCCGGTTTATTCTGGTGGATAATTTCCCGGAGCAATTTTCCGCCGCCTGCCAGCACGCGCGCCAAACGAAAACCGCCCTGGCCCCGCGCCTGCTGGAGGCCTTTCAAACCACGCCCGCGCAATTGACGGCCTACCTCATGGAGCTATGGGGCATGCCGTCGGAAGTGGTGACCGCGATCTCGTTGCAGGATAATCCGCACAAGGAGCCAAGCGGCGGTTTTTGTCTCGCCTCCGCCCTTTACGTCGCTGATCATCTGGCCGCCCGCAAAGCGCCGCCGGACAACTTCGCGCTGGAAGACTGGAACGCGGAGTATCTGCGCAAGATCGGCTGCGAGGAAGACCTGCCTGGATGGCTGGACCCTTCTTTTCCGGCCGAGAACAGCCCTCGGCGTTAAGCGCGGGCCTCGTTAATTATGCTGACTGGAACCTACACCGCCATTGTCACGCCGTTTCGCGACGGCCGATTTGACGCCCCCGCCTTCAAACGGCTCATCGAGATGCAGATCAAGGGCGGCGTGGATGGCATCGTGCCCGTTGGCACGACCGGCGAATCGCCCACGCTCAATTACGAGGAGCACATCGAAGTGATCGAGCAGGCGGTCAAGTGCGCGGCCGGACGCATCCACGTCATGGCAGGCACGGGCGGCAATTCGACCAGCGAGGCCGTTTATTTGACGCAGGCGGCGGCAAAGGCCGGGGCTGATTCCACGCTGCAAGTGGCGCCCTATTACAACAAGCCGACCCAGGAAGGATTGTTCCAGCATTTCCTGGAAGTCAGCCGCGCCTCGAAGCTGCCCGTAATTCTTTACAGCGTGCCGTCGCGCTGCGGCGTGGAAATCGGCGTGGAGACGGTGCGAAGGCTGGCGGGCGCGACGCCGCGCATCGCAGCCATCAAGGAAGCCGGCGGCAACGCGGACCGCGTGAGCCAATTGCGCGCCGCGCTGGGGCCGAAGTTTTCCATTTTATCCGGCGACGACGCGCTCACGCTGCCGTTTATGGCGCTAGGCGCGCACGGGGTGGTCAGCGTCGCATCCAATGTGCTGCCGCGGCAGGTCTCGCGCCTGGTCGCGGCGTTTCGCGAGGGAAAAGCGTCCGCCGCGTTGAAACTGCACGAGCAGCTTTATCCGCTGTTCAAGGATTTGTTCATCGAGTCGAATCCCCTGCCAGTCAAGGCCGCGCTGGCCATGATGGGCGTTATCAAGGAGGAATTCCGGCTGCCGCTCGTGCCGATGAGCGCGGCCAACCGCGCCATTCTCAAATCAACCCTCCTCCAATGCGGAGCTTTGCGTCATGACTAAAATTGTAATCGCCGGAGCGAAAGGGAGAATGGGCCTGGCCCTTTTGCGTTGCGCGGCCGCGATGCCCGGCATCACCGTCAGCGGCCAGGTTGAGTTGGGCGATGATCCGGGCGCGGCGCTCGGCCCGGCTGACGTTCTGATTGACTTCACTTTTCACGACAGCACGCTCGCGCTGGCCCGCCAATGCGCGCAGCGCGGCAAAGCGATCGTGATCGGCACGACCGGGCATTCCGAAGCGGAGCGCAAAGAAGTCGCGGCCTTGTCCGAGAAAATCCCGATGGTGTGGAGCGCCAATTATTCCGCGGGAGTCAATGCGTTGTTTTGGCTGGCTGGCAAGGCGGCGGAAATTCTTGGGCCGGGCTTCGATCTGGAAGTTGTGGAAATGCACCACCGGCTCAAAAAGGATGCGCCCAGCGGCACGGCCGACACGCTGGCGAAAATCCTGGCTGAAGCGCGGAACCAGTCCATCGAGCGGTCCGCCCGCTACGGCCGGCGCGGCGTGGTCGGAGAACGAACGGCTTCGGAAATCGGCATCCACTCTCTGCGCGGCGGCGACGTGGTGGGGGATCATACGGTTATCTTTGCTGCGGCTGGCGAACGGGTGGAGTTAACGCATAAAGCCTCCAGCCGCGACACTTTCGCGCTGGGTGCGTTGCGAGCGGCGCAATGGGTCATCGGCCGGAAGCCGGGCCTTTACGACATGCAAGACGTGCTGGGATTGCGCAAGTGATGAACGACGCCATCGTCGCGCTCGGTTCCAATTTGGGGGACTCGGCGGGCATTATTCGCCGTGCATTTGACAGACTGCAAACTATTTCGGACGCCCCGCTGCTGCGCTCTTCGCTGTGGCGCACCGCCCCGGTCGATTGCCCGCCTGGCTCGCCGCCATTTGTCAATGCCGTGGCCCGCCTTCGCCCCCGCCTTGGTGAAACTCCTGAATCGCTCTTGAGTCAACTGCAACGTTTGGAGGCGGAGTTCGGCCGGCGGCGGAGCGGAGTTGCCAACGAGCCGCGCCTGCTGGATTTGGATTTGATCGCGTTTGGCGCGCTTGCGCTGAATGCGCCCGGGTTGATTTTGCCGCACCCGCGCGCGCATCAACGGCGTTTCGTGATGGAACCGCTGGCTGAGATCGCGCCGGAATTCATCCTGCCCGGCGTGAACAAAAGCGCCGCCGCCCTGCTGCTGGAATTGTCAAATACAGAAGCGCCCCAACGGCTGGCCTAAGACGCGCTCTTGCTGGCGAGTTGGCGCAGTACGCACGGCAATATGCCGCCGTGCTGATAGTAGTCAATTTCCACCGGCGTATCGATGCGGCAGGCCACCGGCACGTTTTCCGTCCGGCCATCAGCGCGATGGATGGCCAGCGCCACGTCCTGCTGCGGCTTAAGCTGGCCGTTTAGACCGAGCACATCAAACGTTTCCGTGCCGTCGAGGCGCAGGGTCTGCGCGGATACGCCTTCCTTGAATTGCAACGGCAGCACGCCCATGCCAACGAGGTTGGAACGGTGAATGCGCTCGAAACTTTGGGCCACCACCGCTTTGACACCCAGCAGCCGCGTGCCCTTGGCCGCCCAATCCCGCGAACTGCCCGTCCCGTATTCCTGGCCCGCCAGCACGATCAACGGCGTGCCGCTTTGCGCGTACTTCTCGGCCGCCTCGAAAATGCTCATCGCCTCTCCGCCGGGCTGAAATTTGGTCACGCCTCCTTCCGTGCCGGGCGCCATCAGGTTCTTGATGCGCACATTGGCGAAGGTGCCGCGGGTCATGACGCGGTCGTTCCCGCGCCGCGAGCCGTAACTGTTGAAGTCGAAGAAATTGACGCCGTGCTCGGCCAGGTACTTGCCGGCTGGCGACGTTTTCTTGATGCTGCCCGCCGGCGAGATGTGGTCGGTCGTCACGCTGTCGCCAAAAATGCCCAGCGGCCGCGCGCCCTTGATCTCTTCGATCTTTCCTGGCTGTAAACTAAAGTTATCAAAAAATGGCGGTTGCTGAATGTAGGTGCTGCTGGCGTCCCATTCGTAAACCTGGCCCGTGCTGGCCGGGATCTCGTTCCACTTCGGATTTTGCGCCGCGAAATCGCGGTACAAATCGCGGAAGACCTCCGGCTTGAGGGCGGAGCGCATGGCTTCGCGAATTTCCTCGAGGGAAGGCCAGATGTCCTTGAGAAAAACGGCGCGCCCGCCGGTGCCGCGGCCGATCGGCTCGGTTGTCAAATCAATGGCTGCGCGGCCCGCCAGCGCGAAGGCCACCACCAGCGGCGGCGACATCAGGAAATTGGCCTTGATGTTTTGATGCACGCGCGCCTCGAAGTTGCGATTGCCCGAAAGAACGGCTGCCGCGATGATGTCATTCTTGAGCACGCCTTCCTCAACCGGCGCCGCCAGCGGCCCGGAATTGCCGATGCAGGTCGTGCAGCCGTAGCCGACCAGGTTGAACCCAAGCTGGTCCAGGCAGGTTTGCAGGCCGGTTTTTGTCAAGTAATCCGTGACAACGCGCGAGCCGGGCGCGAGGGACGATTTGACGATGGGATTGGGTTTGAGGCCGGCCGCCAGCGCCTTTTTGGCCAGCAACCCGGCCGCCAGCATGACGGAAGGGTTGCTGGTATTGGTGCAACTGGTGATGGCCGCGATCAGCACGTCGCCGTGGCGAATCTGCCCGTGCGGCTCGCTGGTTTCGTGGCTGACCGGGTCGGGTGTGGGGCGGTTGTTGGCCATTTCCAGCTCGGTCATCGGATTCGTGTTTTGCCGGAGCGCGCGTTCGCGCGAGACGCCTTCCTGGCTGCCGCCTCCGGGCGCCGCCGGGCCGTCCGCGCCGATGGGAAATGCGAGATCCAGGTCGGCCGCCGGTTTGCCAAAACCGTTTTCAGCGGCGGGCCTGGAAAACGCGCGGACGAATTCCTCTTTCATCTTCGCAAGCTCGATGCGGTCTTGCGGGCGCTTTGGCCCGGCCACGCTCGGCGAGACGTCGGCCAGGTTTAATTCCAAATGGGTGGAATACTCGATGTCGCCTTTGCCAGGCATGCCGAAAAGGCCCTGCGTGCGAAAATAATTTTCATAAAGACGGCAATGCTCGTCGCTGCGGCCCGTCTGGCGCAGGTACTGGACGCATTCGCCGTCGATGGGAAAGAAGCCCATGGTCGCGCCGTATTCCGGGGCCATATTGGCAATGGTGGCTCGGTCCACGACCGCCAGCGCCGCCGCCCCCGGCCCGTAAAACTCCACGAATTTGCCCACCACCTTGGCCTTGCGCAGCAGTTGCGTCACAGTCAGGGCGAGGTCGGTGGCCGTTACGCCCGCTTTCAACGCGCCTATCAAATAAACCCCAACCACGTCCGGCGTCAGAAAATAAACCGGCTGGCCGAGCATGCCCGCCTCGGCTTCGATGCCGCCCACGCCCCATCCGACGATTCCCAGGCCGTTGATCATCGTCGTGTGAGAATCAGTGCCGACGAGAGTGTCGGGATGATAGACCGGCGGCCGCGAACACAAAACGCCCTTGGCCAGAAACTCCAAATTGACCTGATGCACAATGCCGATGCCGGGCGGGACCACTTTGAAAGTGTCAAAGGCCTGCATGCCCCATTTCAAGAAAGTGTAACGCTCGGCGTTGCGCTTGAATTCCATGTCCAAGTTTCGCGCGAGGGCGTCGGCCGTGCCGGCGACATCCACCTGCACGGAATGGTCCACCACCAAATCCACCGGCACGAGCGGCTCGATAATTTTGGGATTCTTGCCCAGGGCCACTGCCGCCGAGCGCATCGCCGCCAAATCGACCAGCAAGGGAACTCCCGTGAAATCCTGCAATACGATGCGGGCGACCGTAAACGGAATTTCTTCCGTGCGCGGCGCGTTGGGCTTCCATTGGGCAAGCTGGCGGACGTTCGTTTCGGAAACCTTTTTGCCGTCGAAATTGCGCAGGACGGATTCGAGGACAATGCGGATGGAAACAGGCAGCTTGGAAATGGGGCCAAGTCCGGCTTTTTCCAGGGCTGGCAAAGAATAGAGCTTGCCCGCGCGGCCGTTGCCGGGGTCAAAGTCCCTGAGAGTATCGAATAAATTATGTGAATTGCTCATAGATCAAACGCCCGGTCAACATACACGCCGCATCCGCAAGTCCAAAGTCCAAAATTCGCGCAAAATCGCGGCACGCGGGTTTCAGCCTTTTTCGAAAAACGGAGCAATCAATCGCATCGCCGGTGATTTATCGCCGTTGACTCACGCGCGCCGCTCCCTTGGGCAGCGGCCCGCGTCATTGCGAAAGAATTCGAGTTTTCGAATTTGCTATGATTGAGTGCGACCAGCGTGCCTCGAGGACAACGATTGTCACTGCGCAAACGGCCACAATCACCGCTGGAACGGCAACAAAGCGGTGATTCGGGAACAGATACCAGCTTGCTGTCACAAGGACGGTGCGTGCCAGCGTATGGAAAGTGCCAATCCAGCGCCCGATGATCCAGGAGAATGGCGGCCACATCAATCCGCTTAGGATAACTGCCCATGAAACTGCCAAGAACCACCACGCGCACCCGGCTTTCGCAATCGTTTCGTAGATGGGAGGCGAATCGGAGTCCATCGACCCCGTTGGTTGGAAACCAGAGTTGCGCATTCATGGGGCGGCGTGATTGCCACGATCAATCTCGCCGACCTTATAAAAATTGCAGATAGTTTTCTAAAAACAACTTACAATTGTTCTATGGCACCCATTTGGGGGGGTGTAAATCTCTTTCTGTAATTTGTCTTTCTTCCCTCCGCCTCCACCCCTCCGGGGTGAGGCGGAGCGGAGGCGAGCGCAGCGAGCCGAGCGCAGCCGAACCCCGAGGGGTGGAGGCGCGCCGCGCGCGGAAAACTGGCCGGGGGCGGGTCAACGTGGTTTCCTGTTGAGGTGTCAACGAAACACTGCGACAGAAAATTCACATGACCCGCCAAAACAAGCCTGAACTATTGAACTCAGTCCTGCAACTGCTCACCGAAGAGGGCGCCGACGGCCTGGCCGAAGGCATCCGTCTGCTGGTTAATGAAGCCATGCAGCAGGAGCGATCCAAAGCTCCGCAAGCGCAGCCCTGCGAGCGCACCGAGACCCGCCAGGGCCACGCCAACGGCTTCAAACCCAAGACCCTCGCCACGCGCGCCGGCCCGATCCAATTCAAGGTCCCGCAAGTGCGCGGCGATTTGGACTTCTATCCCAGCGCCCTCGAAAAAGGCATCCGCGGCGAACAGGCCCTCAAGCTGGCTCTGGCGGAAATGCATGTCCAAGGCGTTTCCACTCGCAAAGTCTCCGCCATCGTGGAACAACTCTGCGGTCACTCGGTCAGTTCCACTCAGGTCAGCCAGTGCGCCGCCGCGCTGGATGCCGAATTAGAAGGCGCACCGGGTCTTCTGGATCGTGGATAATGGCTCCTCCCATCGTGGAGCCGCTTCCGTACGGCGGCTCCAAGGTGATTATCCCAACCTGATCCTGGTTCATTTGCCCGTCCACGCCAGTTGGCTCAATGGCTCAACCAAGTGGAGATTTATTTCTCCGTGATCCAAAGAAAGGTCCTCACCCCCAATGACTTCTCCAGCCTCGCCCAAGTGGCCGGCCGCCTGCTGGCCTTTCAGTGCTTCTATGAACAAATCGCCCACCCTTTTGAG
>DASXZY010000032.1:0-51535 GCA_036501625.1 Verrucomicrobiia bacterium | reverse complement strand
GGCAAAACGCTCGTCCAATGACCGTTCCGATTTGGAGTTCTTTGGCAGTTCATTGTTCATGAACCAATCCAATTAGAGCAAACTTTAGAAAAAAGCGCTAAAAATCTTTGCCTTTTTGACCGGCATTTTTAATCACACCCGCAAATCACCGCCTGGCCTCCAGCCAGCCCAACAATTCCCGCGCCTGGGGAGCGGACAATTTCCTAACTTTTCTAGCGGCGAGTTCAACCGCGCTCATATGGCATGAGCTACCGAGGGAACAGCCAGCGGCAAGCGCTTTTATCCAGGCCTGATTCATTGTCCTGCTGACAATTCGATGACGGAGGCTTCCATGGGGTTGGCGCAAGAAGGGAGGATTCCGTCGCGCATTAGAGCTTCGCCGGTTAGGGTTTTGCCTTCGTCTGCGATTGGGGCGCGGCCGGGGGCGGGGTTCATTTCGTGGATGGTGTAGGAGCGGGAGGGGTCCAAGCCTTGGGGGTGGACGGGCTGTGTGGTGGCGGCTCGGAGCTGGTAAACGAAAACGGCAGCGCGCGCGCGGTCTTGTGATGCGTAATTCAGCGCGGAGCGGGGGCCTTCGTGTGGGGATTCCAAACGGAAGAGATCGCCGAGCTGCACCACGTCGCGGATTTGTTTGTAGGCGCGGATGGCGCCGGCGCAAATCTCCTTGTCCGCGGGCGGCAGCTTGACCAGGTCCAGGTCCATGCCGAAACGCACGCTCATGGCTACGGAACACGCGAAGTGCATCGGGCGATTTCCCCAATGCGTGACGTGGCCGGCCAGCGCGAGCGACGGGAAGAAGTAGGAATAGTCCCATTGCATTTCCACGCGGCGGACGGGGTCGGTATTGTCGCTCGGCCAGAATTCGTGGAAGTGCTTGAGCGCGCCGTAATCCGCGCGGCCGCCGCCGCCGGAACAGAGCATCAACTCCGTGTTCGGAAACGCTTTCTCGGTTTTGTCCATCAGAGCGTAGAGTGCGCGAACGTAATCGATCCACAGATGCGATTGGCGGTCTGGGGCCAGCCAGGAGGAACCGGGCTGGGTCAGGTAGCGGTTGCAATCCCACTTGGCGAAGGTGATGCCGGGAGTGTCAAGAATCGTTTTGATGGTGTTCCACTCGAAGTCCTGGACGGCGGGGCGCGTGAGGTCGAGCGTCATTTGGTTGCGCTGCAATTCCATTTTGCGTTTCGGCTGCTCGATGACCCAATCGGGATGCTCGTCGTACAATTCGCTTTTCGGGTTCACCATTTCCGGTTCCATCCAAATGCCGAAGCGCAGTCCGCGTTTGACAGCCTCGGCGGCCAATGGAGCCAGCCCGTTGGGCAGCCGCTGGCGGTTGGGCTCCCAATCGCCCAAGCCGGCGCTATCGTTGACACGCGGATACTTGTTGCCAAACCAGCCGTCATCCAGCAAAAACAACTCCACGCCCAGCGCCTTGGCCGGATCGTAAAGGCCGGCGATGCGGTTGAAATCAAAATCGAAACCGGTCGCCTCCCAATTGTTCAGGAGGACTTCGCGGATTTTATGGCCGCCGCGCAGGCCGAAGTCCCTGGCCCAATCGTGCATTTTCCGGCTCATTTCGCCGAGGCCGTGCGCGCTCCAAACCCACAGCATCACGGGCGTGGTGAACGTTTCGTTCGGCTCCAGATGATACGCGGAGTCGAACGGGTTGACGCCGCACAAGGCGCGCATGGCCGTGCCGTAATTCTCGAACGCGCACCGAAAACTGCCCGACCACTCCAGCGATCCAGCCAGCACGCGCCCGCCGGTTTCGCTGGGCGCGCCATCAAGCGAAAGCACGAAGGAAGGATTGCCAAACTGCGAAGCCCGCACACCGATCTTGGACTCCAGCGATTTGATCCCGAAGGTAAGCAACTCGGTCGCGGGGTTCATTTCATCAGCCCAATCGCCATAAAAGTGCCGCAGCCAGATGTTGGTCGTAAAGAGCAGCGAAGCCGAAGCAACCCGTTCCAGCACAATCGGTTTGGGTTCCTGGTGGCGGATTTCGGCCCATTGCTCAATGACGTCGTCCTTGAAATGCGCGCGGAAACAAAGCGTCACTTCCAGCGGATACGCCGGGTCGTGCAGGTGAACGCGCGTGACTGCCATGTCCGTTGTTTCGTTGCTTTGTGTCACGTCATCGGCGAGCAGGGCCGTTGAAGTGTTTCCGTCCGCATGGGTGACTTCAAGGGCCGGCTCCCAGATGTAGCCGTCGCCGGCTTGCGGAAAAAATTCGTCGTCGCGGCGGCTTTTTCCGTCGTCGATTCCAATCGGGCGCTGATAAAGGCGGCCATCATCTCCGATGCGCAAGTTGACGGTGAAGGTGGCGGTTTTCAGGCTGAATTCACGCGGCGGCGCGGCGGCAAAGGCCGGAACAAAATTATTGACGAACGCGGCCAGAAAAACGAGCGTGCCGATTGAAACTTTCATCGGAGCAAGTTAGACAAACGGACGCTGGTTTGTCACGCCGCAGATTCGGCCAGCAAATCGGCGGCCGCGGCGTGATTCGGGTCGCGGCGGAGGACGGTTCGCAGCAGAGCTTGGGCCCGCGCGGTTTGGCCGAGGCCCAAGCGCGCCTGGGCTTGCAGAAAAAGAGCGGTGGTTTTCTGGCGCGCCTGAAGATCGTCGTCGAAGACCAGCATCGTTGGCAGGGAAGTGGCGAAGAAATCGATCTTCGCTTTGGCCTTTTCCAATTTGAGCGCGTCATCCAGCAGGCGGCGGAAAAGCCGGCAGGCTTCGGCGCGGCGGCCGAGGCGTTCCAGGGAGCGGGCGGAATAATAGGTCATTTCGGAAAACGCGCGGACGCTCATGGCCTGAAAATCGCCCTTGAAGCCGGCGGCGGCGCGCCAGTGGCCGCGCGCGGCGGCGCGGTCGCGCAACCCGGCGAGCGCGCAGCCAAGGCCGAAATGAATATCGCTTTGATTGACAAGCAGGTGCCGGGCCTCGCCGAGATTGGGCGGCGCAACCAGGGCGGCATCGAAATGCGCGCGCGCGGCGGCGAAATCGCCCCCGGCCATCGCGGAGCGGCCCAAGGCGGCCAGCGCACGAGTGTATTGGCCGAGCGCACCCCCCTCCCCGCCTTCCCAAGGCTGGAAATTGCGGGCGGAAAGCAAGGCGCGGGCCTCGGCGGGGCGCCCGGTTTGATTCAGCAGGGCGCACAACTCAACAGTTAAATCATCGCGCCGCTCGACAAGCCGGGGATGCTTTTGGAGTTCGGCCAGGCGGCGCTCCGGCTGCTCGCCGAGGCGGCGCCAAAGCTGATCGCGCTCGAAGAGGAGGCGGGCGTCGTCCGGCGCACGCCGGAAGGCCTTGTCGTACGCGGCGCGGGCTTTGCGGCCGTTTTTGCGGACATTGAAATAGCCGATGCCCAAGTTGCGCCAGATGATGGGAAAATTTGGGTCGAGCCGGGCGGATTTTTCCCAGAGCTTGATGGCTTCCTCGTGGCGGCGGCGGTCGTAAAGAAGATTTCCCAAATAATAAGGCGCGCGGGCGTCGCGGGGATGGGCGCGCATGGCGGCTTCGAGGATGGCGATTTCCTCAAGGCGCGCGGGAAAACAATAATCGGGCGGCAAGGCGGCCGCTTGGCGGAAACATCGCAGAGCCTGGCGCGAATCGCCGTTTTTCTCGTGGAGCCAGCCGAGGGTGAATTGCACCAGCGGCAAGGCGCCCCAGTTTTGATCGGGCAAATCGCGGCCGGGCGGAGCGGGCGTGTTGAGCAAGGCGATGGCTTCCGCGAAAAAGCCAGCGCGGGCGCAGTCGTGGGCGATGTCGAGGCGCGCCTGCCAGTCGCAGCGAACCGGCCCGCCAAGAAGATGGCGCGCCCACCAATCGAGCCGGTCGAGGGCCACGGTTTGCCGGAGAAGCGCGTCGGCGTCGGCCTCGCGATTTAATTTTCGCAGGACGAGAGCTTTGAGATCGAGCGCGCGCAGGTTTTCGGAATTCATGCGCAAGGAGCGGTCGAGATGATCGAGCGCGGCGGGCCATCGGGCGGCGGCGCAATCCATTTCCGCCAGCGCGTGGAAGCCGCAGGACTGCCAAGCCTGGTTCCAGCACGCCTTGTAGAATGCGGCGCAGGCGGCGTCAGTTTTGCCCAAGAAGCGAAGGCAGAGGCCGAGATTGTAGAAGGGTTCGCCGTCAGAGGGATTGGCGTTGCGGCGGGTCAGGCGCTCGATGGCGCGGCGGAAATGGGTTTCGGCGTCCTGAAATTCGCCGCGCTTCAAATGCCAGAGTCCCATGGCGTTGTTGCAGCGGGCGTCGAGCGGGTCGCGGCGGAGGGCCTCGCGCCAGTAGAGAGTTGGGCAGCGCGTGGCATGGCGGTATTGCTCCAGATGCAGGCCTGTCAAGAAAAGCTCGTCGGCGCTGGGGATGGATTCAGGAGCGGAAGGCTCATCGGCTGGGGCGGGAAGCGGGGCTTTGGGGCGCGCCTCGGAGTGGAAGGAGAGGAGTTCGGCGCCGGTGTTGTCTAAGAGGCGGAGGCGGGAGTTGTGGACTTGGTGGACATTGTGGACGAAAGGGGCGCCGGGGGTTAGATCATGCTTTACGGAAAAAATTGTTTTGGCGCCGGCCGTCAAGATGATGGCGGCGCCGAGGCGCTCTCTTGTCACACAGATGCCGATGCTCTTGTCGTCCAGGGAAACAGCGGCTTCGAGGTTCGCGTGGCAGGGGCGGCCGATTTTCTGAATCGGATACCAGTATTGACTCCATGTCTTTGTTTCGCCGGGCTGGAGGAAACTGAAGTCGGGCTGGTTGTCGGTATAGACGCCGGCCATGATTTCAATGTAGGGCGCGCATTGGCCGCCGGCTCCGGGATCGGTCAGGTGGCGGTCCCAGGCATAGCCGAATTCGTGGTTGCCCCAGGTCCATTGCTTTTTCCCGGGGGAAATATGATGGCTGGCGACGTGGACGAGGCCGGCCCGCGCTTTGTAATCGTAGCCGCCAAAGAAATCGCGCTCGCTGCCCAGCGCCATGTAGCTGCAAGGCACGGGAATGTTGGCGTAGAAACTGAGGTCGTTGGGCGCGTATTTGGGAACGGCGGGCGGCGTGAATTGGCGCGGCGCTTCCTCGGCGGGAACGCCTTCGCGCGCGCGCCGGGCGTAATCGACTCCGTAGTAAAATCCCCGGGCGAGCGGGTATTCCGTCATGGAGCGCCGGGCGTGATCGGCGACGCAGCAAACGTCCGGCGGGAAAAAACTTTGATATGCCTCATGGACGCGCGTGGCGACGTTGGCCCACCAAAGAAACGTTTGCGTGAATGGTGTGCGATTGCAGGCGCGGACTTTGAGTTCGAGGCAGGCGCGGCCCGGATGCAGGCAGGCGCCGTGCATGCCTTTCATGCGGGCCATCGGGTCATGGTCAGAGCACCAGATGGTCTTGGAGCCGCCGGGATGCTCCTCGATTTCGTAATCGACGGGCAGAAAGGTGGCGGGGCGATGGTGCTGGGGCCAATTAAACTCGATGCCGCCGGAGGCCCACGGGCCGGCCAGGCCGACCAGCGCGGGTTTAATCACCGGCTGGTTGTAAATCAAATCGTAACCATTGGTCTTGTCCTGGAGGACGTGAATGCGGCCGCCGAGTTCGGGCAGAATCATGGCGCGCAGAAACTCGTTTTCAATCCAGAGAGCCGTCCACTTTCGATTGACAGGTGTTTCGGCAATGCGGTCGGTGAATGGGAGCGGATAAACGCGGCCGCTGCTGCCCTGATAAACGCGCTTTTCCAGGAACATCGGATTTTTATCCGGCGCGGCGGGCATGTAGGTGGGAAGCTCCGCGATTTCGACGCGGACCTGGACGGAATGGCTGTCTTTCATTGGCGGCGGGGCGGCTCCAGCAATTCGCGCTCAATTTGTTCGAGAGATTTGCCCCGGGTTTCGGGCAGCTTTAATTTGACAAAGACGAAGCCGGCCGCGCAAATCACGGCGTAAAGCCAGAACGTGCCGGCGGGGCCGAAGGACGCCTTGACGAAGGGGAACGAAAACGTCAACGCGAAGCAGGCGATCCACAGCGCCGAGACGGCCACGGCCATGGCCGCGCCGCGGATGCGATTGGGGAAAATCTCGGAAATCACGACCCACGTGACCGGCGCAAGCGAGGTGGCATAAGCGGCGATGGCCGCCAGCACCAGCACCAGCATGGGCCACCCTTTGACGCCACCCGCGTAACAGCAGCCCATAACCGTGTAAATCGCGGCCAGCGCGGCCGAGCCGGCCAGCATGAGGGGCCTGCGGCCGCGGCGATCGACGAGGCCCAGCGCGGCTGCCGTAAAGACTAAATTCACGGAGCCGGTCCAGGCGATGTTTTTGAGAACGGCCGAAATATCGTAGCCGGCGTCCCGAAAAATATCCTCGGCGTAATTAAAAATGACGTTGATGCCGCACCACTGCTGGAAGACCGCCAGCACGACGCCCAATGTGATGACCGCGCGCATTTTTGGGGCCAGCAATTCGGAGAAGCGCACGCGCTGGCTCTCCTCGGCCGTCAAGGTTGATTGAATTTCTGCCGTGACCGCCTCGGCGTAGCGCGGGCCGCCGATTTTTTTGAGAATGCCGCCGGCGGGCGGCCTGGCCGTTCTTGGCCAGCCAGCGGGGGCTTTCGGGCGCGAAGAACATGCCGATGAAAAAGAGCGCGGCCGGAGCCGCGGTCAAACCGAACATCCAGCGCCAGCCCTGCTGGCCGAACCAGGAAGTGCGTATGAATTCGTCGCTCGCCCCGGCCGGCAGGTTGCGAACGAGAAACCAATCGAGGCATTGCGCGAGCAGAATGCCAACCACCACCGTCAATTGGTTGACGGCCACGAGCTTCCCGCGAATTCCCGCCGGGGCGACCTCGGCGATGTACATCGGGGAAAGATTGGAGGCGAGGCCAATGGCGATGCCGCCCAAAATGCGCCACTCGACGAAAGTGGTGAAGGTGTGGGCGAGGGCGTTGCCGATGGAGGTCACGCCAAAGAGCGCGGCGGCGGCGATGAGAAGGCGTTTGCGGCCGAGTTTGTCGCTCAAGGCGCCGGCCATCAACGCGCCAATCAGGCAGCCGATCAGCGCGCAACTGTTGGCCCAGCCGACTTGCTTTTCACTCGTCAACTCGAAATATCTTTGGAAGAACGGCTTGGCTCCGCCAATGACGACCCAATCCCAGCCGAAGAGCAGCCCGCCCATGGCCGCGATGCTGGAGATGAGCCAGACATAGCCGGGATTGCGCGCGCCCTCGATTTGGGAAACCGCGGCTGGGTTGGCGGCGATCATCAGGGTTCGTTGCAAATAAGGCTGAGCCTCCGCGATGTCGAGCCTGATTCTCGGCGCGTCACGGCTCTCTGAGAATGTAGAACTGGCTGGGGCCGGCGCCGATGGCATTGGTGACGGAGAAATTTCCGCTGCCGTCAAAAGTTCCACTGGCGGAGACGGTCCAGTTCGTTAATGGCGTCGTGAGATTGGCCGAGGACAGCAGGTCGAAAGAGCCGCCGCCCGTTCCGGTGTTGTTGCGTCCGCTGATGATAAGATTTCCACCGGAAAGCACGACGGTGCCAATTGCGGGAGGCACGGAGGCGGCGATCACACTAAGAGTTCCATTGGCCAGGGTGGCCTGGTTCCAAGCGAGACCAGGGCCGGGCGTTGCAGGCACGATGGTCGCGAAGGCGCCGCCGTAACTGAGAGCGGTAAAGAGCTTGAAGCTGTCCTCGGACGCAAATGTGCCGGCCAGATTGGACACAATCAAAGTGCCGCCGTAGGTGATGGCCGTCGCGCCGCTGATTTGGGAACCCGTTTTGGCTGTTTCGTTGACTTGGATGTCCGTTGCGCCCGAAAGAGTCACGGCGCCGTTGACCGTGAGCGTGCCGATCACACCCGCGCCGCCGGGAGAAACCACCGCGCCCGCGCTTTCGGAAAGGTTGCCATTGACCGTGCCGCTGCCCTGCAAAGTTTGCCCCGCCGCAAGAGTTAGCGTGTGATCGGTCCGCTGGCTGGCATCCAAGGTGGCGCTGGCCGCGAGGGTGATGTTGGTGGTGGCGGAAATCGACCCGCTGCCCACGAGGGCCAGATCGCGGCCGCTTTCGATCACGGTCGGGCCTTGATAAGTATTGGAGGCGGCGAAGGCGATCTCATTGTTATAGTTGTCCCAATAAAAACCGCCGGAGCCGCTGATTACATTGCTGAACGTCACGGTGCTGTCGCCAATTTCAAAATGTGCCAGGCCATTGAGCGTGACAGGGCCGGTGATGACAGTGCCGGAACCGCTTCCTCCATTGCCATTATAGAAGGCCAGCAGGCCGTTGCTCTCAACGATGAAACTGGAGTCCAATCGGTAATCACCCGCGCCGCCGTTCGGCTGGAATTGCACTCCCGCCGCGGTCATGACGTGGATGACCTTGGCGTAGCCGCTGTCGCCGCCGCTGCTGCCGTGCTGGATGTTCATCAGCACATTGGAATGGAGCGTGAGGACATTGGTGGGATTGCCCAGGCTGGCGCCCATGCCACTGACGGCCCAGGTTTGCTGGCTGGAGGC
Source organism: Verrucomicrobiia bacterium (assembly GCA_036501625.1). Classification (GTDB taxonomy): domain Bacteria; phylum Verrucomicrobiota; class Verrucomicrobiia; order Limisphaerales; family Palsa-1400; genus Palsa-1400. The sequence continues at coordinate 43,045 of DASXZY010000032.1, read as the reverse complement.
TGTCGAGTAGAAATCAAAGTTGCCGAGGTTCGTATCGATCGCCAGGGCCGCCCATTGCGAGTAGCCTGATTCAATGGCCGTGAGGCTGTAGTTGCTGCCGCCGGTGCTCAACGTGGAGTGGTAGCCGGGATAACCCCAGTCCCAGCGGGTCGTGCCGGTGATGGTGGTGTCGCCGGCGAGAGGGTGACGTTGTGGCCCAGGCCGAGCGTGCTGGAATCGTTGTAAAGAGGATTGCCGATGATTTGCACGGCCCCCTGCCCGTTCACGCCGGCGCCGGAAAGGACAAGCGGCTTGGTGTTAAAGCCGCTGTCTCCGTTCGGATAGCCGCCCTGCAAATTGATGATCAGCGATGTGCCGTTGCTGACGAACAACGTGCCAGCCGGCCCGCCCGCCGGAGTGGGACCGGAGAGCAACAGTTGCCCGTTCAATTGCACCGCGCCCGCGCCGATGGCGAGATTGCCCGTGAAATCGTTCTCGGTGCCGATGTTGAGCGTGCTGGGGCCCGATTTGACGATGCTCGCCCCTCCGCTGATTTTGCCCGATCCGCTAATGGTGTAATTGGTGGTGGAATTATTGGTGACGATGCTGGGGATGACCACTTGCCCGGAGCCGATGACGACGCTGGTGGTTGGATTGGCCGCGTGCGTGATCGAATCGTCAAATACAACGGCGTCGGCGGTGAAGAACTGGTCTTCCACGCGTGAGGTCAGGTTGCTCCAATTGAAGGAAGTTTGCACATCCCATTGGCCGTTGCCGGAGCCGTTGTTCCAAACCAGCAGATCGCCCTTGCCGGCCACGATCAGTTGCACGACATGCGGCACGTTGGTCGCGATCGTGAAGGTGTAGCGCGACGATGAGGCCGTCGCGGCCAGGCCGAAAGAGCCATTGAGATTGCCGGTGTAGGTGACGATCGTGTAGGCGCCGCTGGCCAAAGTTCCGTTGAGGGGATTGATCGTAAGATTGTTGCCGTTGACTGTCAAATCGCCGGTCACGGCAATCAAATCGTTCGCGCCGCCCTGGCCGGGCGTTGGCGCCAAATCCAAGGTCAGGCTGGCGCTGCTTTCGAGAATCAAACCGCCGGCGGCGGTGAAAGTTCCCGCGACACCCGCGTCTCCTGGCAGCAATGTCCCGGAAATGTCCACCACGCCGTCCGCCGTGCCGTTGCCGGCCAGAATTGTGCCCTGGGCATTGGTGACGCCGCAGCCGACGGCGCCGTCGAGGGTAATTTGGCCGTTATACAAACCGATGCCGCCGGTAAAGGCCGGGCTGTCGCCCCACAAGACAGTCGTGCCGCCGCCAGAAAGTTGAAAAAGCACGCCCGAACCGCTGATGACATTGCTCAGGATCAACGTGGTGCCGGAGCCAACGTTAAAGTAGCAGTCGCCCGGCTCCAGGGTCATCGCGCCAGCCATCGTGTTCGCCCCGTAGCCGTTATTGATCGTCGCGCCGGCCTGGAAATCCACCTGTTTATTCAAGGAAACGCTGGGCCCGTAGAACGTGAGGGCCGCGCCGGAATCCAGGGTCAGCGTGGCCGAGGGGTTGCCGAAGGAAGTCGAGCCGACCGCGCCAAGATTTCCAGCAGCGATGGTGATGCCGGCCAGAGCGGGGTCCAAAGAAAGATTGTTCCACTCGAAATAACCGGAGGCGTTGAGCGTCAGATTATAAGGCTGGCCGCCCGTGCTCAAAACGCTGCCGCCCGCGGCCGATCCCAAATCCCATCGCGTCTGCATGGCGAACAGGGTGTCTCCCGCCAGAGTGATGCTCGTGGCCAGCCCGGGGCCGGGGTTGTCGTAAATGGCGCCGCCGGTGTCAATAATCGCGCCGTTGCCGTTGACGCCGGTGCCAGAAACGATGATGGGCTTGGCCGTGTTGTATCCGTGCGCGTCGAGGGTAGAGCCATTGGCGATGACGAGCGCGCCGCCATTGCCGCCGAGGGCGGACGCGCCGCCGAGTTGCAATGTGCTGCCGTTGGTCACAAGCGCCGAGCCGGTGAAGGAATTGGCCCCGGCCAATTGCACCACGCCGTAAGGCGCCACGACCGCCACGGCGCCGGACCCGCTAATCGCATTGTTGACGGTGATTGCGTCGGCGCGGTCAAAGGACAGGACGCCGTTGTCCACGATGTTGCCGGAGGGCAGGCTGCCGAGGGTGTCGCCGTTGCCGAGTTGCAAAGTGCCGCCGCCGATGGTCACGCCGCTGGTGAAAGTGTTGCCGCCCGAATTATCCAAGGTCAGCACGCCGGGGCCTTGCTTGGACAATGCCGCCGCGCCGCTGATGCCGCCGCTGCCAGTGAAAAGGTAACTGAGCGCGTTATTGCTGACCGTCACGCCGCCGGGCGCGAGCGCCGTTGTTAAATTGATCACGCCCGTATCGGCTCCGTCCAAAAAGCGCACGAACGCGCCATCGTGATAAGCGACCGCGCCGCCCGCGAGCCAATTCAAGGTGGCGGTGTCCCAGTCACCATTGACCGCGCCGCTCCAGGTGTCGATGAACGGGCCGCTGGTCAAGACCAAATCAATCGAACCATTGGCGGTATTGTTGGAAATATAACCCGCGCAAAGCAAAGGCACCGTGCCCAGGCCAAAATTGAAGGCCGCCCCGGCGTTGCCCGCGGCATATTTTATCAGGGTAAATTGGGCAGGATAACTCGCCGAGGGCTGCACGGATGTGATGTTGATGACATTGGTCGCGCCACCCACCGCCAGATTGGCCGCAGCCATGTTGGTCGCGCCGATCCCCAGCGCCAGGTCTAAACTCGAATTGACAATGGAAACGCTCGACAGAGGAGCTGATGCCGTGCCGGCCGCGCCGGTGATGGTCAGAGTGCCGTTGGTCACGTTGAGGACGGATGCGCCGCCGCCGCTGACGATGCTTCCCGCGGAAAGCGCCCCGCCGTTAATATTGATCGTTCCGCTGGTGCCGGCAGTAACCGTACCGGCCACGGCGCCCAAGGTGAGCGTGCCATGAACGAGCATGGTGGCGTTAGTAGAAAACTCGCCGCTGCTGTTGAGGTTGACGATTCCGACGCCCTGGCCGCCTGCGCTGACTTCCTGATTGCCGATAGTGGCGTTATTGACATCAATGATGCCATTGTCCAACGTCAATGTGCCCGAGGCATTCGCCCCCACGTTGCCGCCCTGCCCCAATTGCAAATTGTTGACCATCAATGAGACGCTGCCACCCGTGAAATTGGCCGCCGCGCTCCCCGCGATCTGCGGGCCGCCGTTTTCGTTGCAAATCCAGAGATTGGCGATGCGTCCGCTGCCGCCATTGCCGGCCAGCGCGGCCGTTGGCGCCGTGCCAGCGCCGACGACGGCCGGATTGAAGGCGAGCAACGCGCCCGCGCTCGAAGCGCCGGTGCCGCCGACGATTAAATTTCCGCTGCCGGTCAATATTGAATTAGCCCAGCCCAAGTAAATGGCACACAGCATGGAATTGCTGGCGGACTGGTTGCAAAGCTGAATGTCATTGCCAACGGAGATGTTATTGGTTTGCGCGAGATAGAGCGTGCCGTGGGTGCGGGCCGCGCCGCTGCTGGCCACGAAAATCTCGCTGCCGGTGTCGGTGAAATTGGCCAGGCCGGACAAATCGAGGGTGATATTGTGCGTGTCGGCGGGCGCGACGGAACCTTGATTGACATAAAGATTGCCCGCCATGGAAAGCGCGCCTGGACCGGTGAGGGTCATGGTCTCAAAGGCATTGGCGGGAGCGGGATTGGCTGTGTTCAACTGGTCCGCGCCGATGACCAGGAAGCCCCGGCCCGCGCCCAGATTCAAAGTGACGCCCGCATCAATCAGCGTCGTGTAATTGCCGTTGGTGGCAATGTAGTCCAATTCCCAGATGGGCATTTGGGACACGCCGGACGTGCCGTCCAGTTCATTATTGATGGAGAAATCCGTATTGGCGTTCGCCCCGGGGCCTCTGAACTCCACCTCATTATAGTACGTTTGCACGGCGCCGGTCCAGTTGGCGGCGTCGGTCCAATTGGTGGTGGCGCTTGTGCCGGGCACGCCGGCCCAAAAATCGTAATCGGCGCGCGCCAGAGGGGCCGCCATGACAATAAGGGCCGCGGCGAACAGGGTTTGAACGACAGTTTTGGTCTTCATGTTTATGGTCAGGTGCGAGTCTTTAGATGATTGGCTTCCAAACTGACACAATGGGGCTGGGGATGGAATGGACGATTGGACGCGGAGCATGGATTATTGACCGGCAAGTTCTGTCTTCTGCCCCCCGCCTTAATTTCTTCTTCAATTAAATCAGGATTGCGACGGAGGGCCTTTTGGGCTGTAGCGGCGGCGGTGCTCGGAAGGCGAGTGGTTGTGGATTTTGCGGAAATAGCGGCTGAAATAAAACTGGTCGGAAAAGCCAAGCTGGCCGCTGATTTGTTTGACTGAGAAATCGGTCGTGTTGAGCAGATGCACGGCTTGCTGCATCCGCAAATGATTCAGGTAGCTTACCGGGCCGTAACCCGTCACCTTCTGGAACAGGCTCGTGTAGTGCGAGCGCGACAAGTTGGCCACGGCGGCGAGCGTCGCCACTTTCAGAGGTTCGCTTAGATGGCCTTTCATAAAGGCCACGCTCCGGTCGATTCGTTCGCGGACGCTGGTGGGGCCGTAGCCGTGCTCCTCTTTGTGGCGCAGAATCAATCCCATCAGATGGGCCAGCGCATGCGCGGCGTAAATCAAATGAGTGAGCGTGAATCCATGTTCCAGCGCCTCGACCACGTCCTCGAACAAGGAAAAAAGATACACATCGCCGCCGAGCGACACGACCGGGCTTTCGGCGGTCACGCCGAGGCGTTCCAGGTAGAATGGCATATTCGCGCCGGCGGCGTGAAACCAGTGGATCGTCCACGGGTTTTCGGCGGACGCGCCGTAGGCGTGCGGCGTGGAAGAGGTCACGACCAGCAATTGGTTTCTGGCGATCGTGTGCCGGCGTCCGGCGATCTCGCACCAACCCTCCCCTTCCGCGCAGTAGATGAAAATCGTCTCCGGGCATCCCACTTCGCGCGCGCAAGTGTGGCCCCTGGCTTTGGGATAATAACCGGCGTCGGTGGGAAGGAGGTCGCGGAGCAATGGATGCCGCATGACGCCGCCCAGAATGGTTCTGGGCACGACTACAATGCGCTGCCCTTTGAAACCTTCGTGCTTCTGGCGCAGTTCCTGGTTCATCCGTTGAATTTGCGGGCCACGACGCAGGCGTTGTGGCCGCCAAATCCAAAGGAGTTGTTCAAGATCGCATTGACGTCCATTTCGCGGGCGGTGTTGGGGACGTAATCCAAATCGCACTCAGGATCGGGATTTTCCAGGTTGATCGTGGGAGGGACCACGCCGCTCTGGATGGCTTTGACGCACAGGGCCATCTCGACTCCCCCGGCGGCGCCCAAAAGATGGCCGGTGGCCCCTTTGGTTGAACTCACGGCCAGCTTTTTGGCGTGATCGCCGAAGACCGTTTTGATGGCCTGGGTCTCCGCGACGTCGCCCTGGGGCGTGGATGTGCCGTGGGCGTTGATGTAGGAAATTTCCTCCGGGTTCATGCCGGCCGAATGCAGGGCCATCCTCATGCAGCGGGCCGCGCCTTCCCCGCCGGGCGCCGGCGCTGTCAAGTGATGCGCGTCAGCGGCGTTGCCGTAACCCACCATTTCCGCATAAATGCGCGCGCCGCGAGCCTTGGCGTGTTCGAGTTCCTCCAAAACGGCCACGCCGCCGCCCTCGCCCATGACGAAGCCGTCGCGGTCGCGGTCGAAGGGCCGGGAAGAATGCTGAGGGTCATCGTTGCGGGTGCTCAGGGCGCGCATGGCGCAAAAGCCGCCCACGCCGAGGGGGACGATGGTGGCTTCGCTGCCGCCGGCGAACATAATCGTGGCATCTCCCATTTTGATGGTGCGCCAGGCTTCGCCCAAGGCATGGGTGCCAGTGGCGCAAGCCGAGCAGGTCGCCACATTCGGCCCGCGCAATCCGTTGTACATCGAGAAAAGACCCGAAGCCATGTTCAGAATCAGCATCGGAATCATGAACGGGGAAAGGCGGCCCGGCCCCTTGTTCAACAAAATGGTGTGCTGTTCCTCAATGGTATGCAGTCCGCCAATGCCGGAGCCAAGAAAAACGCCCGCGTGATCGCGGTCGATCTTGTTCAAGTCCAGGCCGCTGTCCATGAGCGCCCGGCAGGCGGCCAGGAGGCCCAATTGGGCGTAGCGATCGGTGCGCCGGATTTCCTTGGGGGAAGGAAAGGCCGGGGAAGGATCGAAATCGCGCACTTCGGCGGCGATGCGGGTCGTGTAGGCGGCGGCGTCAAAACAGGTGATGGGACCGATGCCGCACTTGCCCGCGACGATGTTCTGCCAAAACTCGTCCATCGAAACGCCCAGGGAAGTCACCACGCCGACTCCCGTCACGACGACTCTGCGATCTGTCCAGTTGCTGGCCATAAAAAAAGAGCAGCGAACCTACGCCCGCTGCCCTGGCAAACTGCCTTGGGAATTACTTTTTCTGGCTGTCCTCAACGTACTTGATGACATCCCCGACGCTTTGCAGCTTTTCGGCCTGTTCGTCCGGGATTTCGTTGCCAAATTCCTCTTCCAGGGCCATGACCAATTCCACGGTGTCAAGGGAATCAGCGCCAAGGTCTTCAATGAACTTGGCCTCCGGCGTCACTTGATCGGGGTTGACGCCGAGTTGTTCCACAATGATTTCCCTGACTCTCTGTTCTATAGATTTTTCAGCCATCGATGCACTCCATTATTAACTGTTAAGTTGTGTCTATGCCCGACGCTGCCCGCTGCGTCAAGCCTTGAATCGACTTTTTTACTTATTTCACATAACCATCCCGCCGTCAATCGCGAGCACCTGTCCGGTGATGTAGCGGGCGCCCGGCCCGGCCAGGAACAAGGCCCCTTCGGCCACGTCCTCCGCCTGCCCCAAACTATGCAACGGAACCCGTTTCAGCAGCTCCGACTTCAGTTCCGCCGAAAGCGCGGCCGTCATGTCCGTCTCGATAAATCCGGGCGCCAGCGCGTTGACGGTGATCCCGCGCGAGCCGAATTCCCGGGCCATCGACATCGTCAGCCCCAGCAGGCCGGCTTTGCTGGCGGCATAATTGCATTGCCCGGCATTTCCAATCAAGCCAATGACGGAAGAAATATTGATAATGCGGCCTGACCTTTGTTTGGCGAAGGCCCGGCTGAAGGCGCGGCTCATCAAGAAAGCGCCCTTTAAATTGGTATTGAGCACGGTTTCCCAATCTTCATCGCTCATCCGCATAAGCAAGCCATCGCGCGTGATGCCCGCGTTGTTGACAAGGATGTCCACTTTGCCCGGCTCGGCCAGGATTTTCTCCGCTGCCGCCCCCACGGCGGCCGCATCCCCGACATCGACGGCGTGCGCCCAGGCTTTGCGGCCCAAGGCCCGGACTTCTTCGGCCGCTTTGGCCGCGTTGTCCATCGTGCGCGATACGCAGACGACATCCGCCCCGGCCCCGGCGAATTTGAGCGCGATGGCCCGTCCGATTCCGCGGCCCGCGCCGGTGACGACGGCCGTTTGATTGGCAAGTTGCGACATAAGGTGTTGGTGTTAAGGGTTGTCTGACAAGGCCCGCGCTGTTGATTCAAGGCTGGGCGCGTCGGCCACGTTCAGAATGATTGCTGTTTTGTCGATGCGTTTGAGGAATCCGCTCAAGGCCGTGCCCGGCCCCAGTTCGATGAACCGCCGGAAACCCTGCCCCAGCAAATAGCGGATCGAATTCTCCCATCGCACGGATGACGTGACTTGAGCGGCCAGGGCCTGGCGGATTTCCTCCGACCCGCCGTGCGGCAGGGCGGTCACGTTGGAAATGACCGGCACCGAGGGCGGTTGCAGCGCGGTGGCGTCGAGCATGGCCCTGACCTTGGGTTGCGCTTCGGCCATCAACCGGGAATGGTAGGCGCCCGCGACCGGGAGCATCATGGCGCGCTTGGCGCCCTTGGACTTGGCCAATTCGCAGGCGGCAGCGATTTTTTCGGTTTCGCCGGAAATGACAATCTGGCCGGGACAATTCAAATTGGCCATATCGACACCCGCCTCCGCGCAAACGCCAGCCACAGCCGCCGCGTCGAGGCCGATCACGGCGGCCATGGCGCCGCGCGTGGATTCGCACGCCTCCTGCATAAAACGGCCGCGTTGCCGGGCGATTTTCACACCGTCCTCAAAACTGAAAACTCCCGCCGCCGCCAGCGCCGTCAATTCTCCCAAAGACAGCCCCGCCGTCGCGTGAAAGGCAAGCGCGGGGGCGTGCTCCTTCAGCAATCGGAAGGCGGCCCAGCTTGTCACGAAGATGCCAGGCTGGGCGTTTTCGGTGCGGGTCAATTCATCTTCCGGGCCGTCAAAGCAAACCCGCGCCAGATCGAGGCCGAGGATTTCCCCGCTTTGGTCGAACAACGCCTTGGCTTGGGGAAATTGGCCGGCCAAATCCTTGCCCATGCCGGCGTATTGGGCCCCCTGGCCCGCGAACATCAAGGCCGTTTGCTGTGTCATTCGCGCCACTAAACACGAAGAGTGGGCGCGGGAAAAGACTTTTATTGGAATCTTGATTCCGGCGCTCCGTTCCATTACATCTGCCGCTCCCTGATTAGCGAATGAAAGAGTTTGCGATATTGACCGTCATTGGCCGCGACAAAACCGGAGTGATCGCGCGCATCACCAACTTCCTTTTTGAACACCGCGCTAATATCGAGGCGCTGGAGGAACAGGTCACGCGCGGGCAGTTCAGCATGACGCTCCAGGCTTCGTGGACCGGCAGCATGGCCGACAAGGGGCGCATGACAACCGGCCTCAGCCAATTGGCAATGGACTTGGGCATGGAAATCAAACTGCGCTGGACCGATCCCCGCCGCCGCCAGCGCATGGCGGTCATGGTCACGGGCGAGCCGCATTGCGGACTGGCGCTGCTGGAGGCGGTTCGGTCCGGGCGCATCAAGGCCGATCCGTGCGTCATGATTTCCAACCGGCGGGAATTGAGCCCGCTCGCGAAGGAGTTTGGCATCCCCTTCACGTTCATCCCGTGGAACGACCGCGCGGCGGCGGAAAAGCGGGCCTTGCGCTGCCTGGAGGAATACGAGGCGGACTTTGTGGCGCTGGCGCGCTTCATGAAGATTCTGTCACCCAATTTCGTCTGGCGCTACAAAAACAAGATCATCAACATCCACCCTTCGCTGCTGCCGAGTTTCCCCGGCCCGCAAGCCTACCGCCAAGCCTACGAATACGGCGTCAAAATCATCGGGGTGACGTCCCATTTTGTAAGCATGAGGCTGGACGAAGGCCCAATCATCGCCCAAGCCAGCGCCGCCATCCCCGCGAACGCGACCCTCAAACAAATCATCGCCACCGGCCAGCGCCTCGAGTCGGCCGTCCTGGTCAAAGCGATCCGCCTTTATCTGACTAAACGGCTGGATGTTTATTGGGGAGTGGTCAAGGAGGTGTGAGACGGGCGATTTGAAGGCCGCGCCGCCTTCGGCCCATCCCGTTCACGAAAACAGCCTTGTTCTGGCTTGTTTTGCCCGCTTTTAGCAAGCCCGCACAAGCTGCTCCGCCACTGCCGCCCCCGCCACGAAAAGGTCAAAATGCGCAAAAACGATTGCTGAACCGCGAACTTTCGGGCGTTTTTCCCAAAAACACCGTGTTTGGCCGTATTTAACCGTATTTAGCCGAATGCTATCGTTAACCTCGGGCTTATCATTGCGAAAGAATACCCAATGTTATGGGAAAGAACAAGAGCGCCCGAAGCGCCATACACACCAATATGCCATAGTTTGATTTTCGCGCAAGCATGAAACTTCATAAAAAAGAGGGAAATGTGTTTTCCTCAAGGGCCCGCCACTGGCTCCTGAGCGTGAGTGTTCGCGTCACATAAATATTCTGGAAGAGCCATGCACCCTCGCCCGTCGGAAATCCATCAATCTGTTTGATGAGGAGATCAATAGCATTGAACCGGTTGAATTTCCAAAACTTTTTGAATTTGGCTTGCCGTCTGTTGTAATAGAAAACTGCAATTAAGCAATTGCGACGACGATGCCGCAAGGGAACCGGGAGTTGAAAGATGCATACCTTCGCCCAAGATCAATGCCAGTCCAGCAAGGGCCGATCGCCAGGCTTCGCGCGGTCGCATCAGCCTGCATCACCACCGTCCCATTCTGGCAGAACACAAACGGCACCTTTGTGGACAATTGGTTCAAGTATTGCGGGACACCCTCCCCGGTCGCGCCAGCCACTCCCACCGCCGGGACAGGCGTAGACCGCATTCCGCACGAGTTCTATGCCGGAAGCGTCACGCCCGCGCACGGTTGCCGGGTGCAGACGCATACGGCGCACCGTTATCTTGGCTTCGCCCGCCATGAAGGCATCACATCGCCTGCCCCTTGAGTTTTGATCAAACCCCCTGTTCCGGCCAAATGCGGCGAATTGCCTGAACACTGCCGCTTTTGATTTTGAATATATTGACCCCGGCATTCCCCTAGCCTACATTGCCCGCTCATTTTATGAACGTATTGGTTTGTGATCCGATTTCGCCCAAGGGCATCGCGCTTCTCCAGCAACGGCCGGAGTTCAAAGTCTCTGTCCTGAAACAAAAAACATCCGAGGCCGATCTCCTGCCTATGGTCAAGGATGTCCAGGCCATGGTCGTGCGCTCCGAAACCAAAATCACCCGCAAGGTCATGGAAGCCGCGCCCAACCTCCGCGTGGTCGGCCGCGCGGGCGTCGGGGTCGATAACGTGGATGTCGATGCCGCCACGCAGCGGGGCATCGTGGTCATGAACACCCCCGGCGGCAATACCATCTCGACCGCCGAATTGACTTTCTCGATGCTCATGGCGCTGGCCCGCAAGATTCCGCAGGCCAATATCTCCATGAAAGAAGGCAAGTGGAGCCGGAAGGATTTTCAGGGAACGGAGCTGTTCCAAAAGACCCTCGGCATACTCGGCATGGGCCGCATCGGCGGCGAAGTGGCCAAACGGGCGGCCGCCTTCGGCATGAAGGTCGCGGCTTACGACCCTTATCTTTCCCTCGCCCGCGCCAAGGCCCTTCAGGTGGATTTGAAAGAGCACGTGGAGGATGTTTACGCCGAGGCCGATTTCATTACCGTCCACATGCCGATGACCGACGAGACCAAGGGCATGGTCAACGGCGCCGCCTTTGCCAAAATGAAACGCGGGGCGCGGGTGCTCAATTGCGCCCGGGGCGGCATCATCAATGAGGCCGATCTTTTCGCAGCGATCCAAAGCGGCCACATCGGCGGCGCGGCCCTGGATGTTTATGAAACCGAGCCGCCGCCCGCTGACTTCCCCCTGCGCGGCCTTCCGCAAGTCATCATGACTCCGCACCTTGGCGCCAGCACGGAGGAAGCCCAGGAAAACGTCGGCATTGAGGTGGCGGAGGCCATCACCAGTTTTCTGTTGAGCGGCGAAGTCCGCAACGCGGTCAACCTGCCCAATCTGGACGCGCAAACGTTCGCGGTCGTGCGTCCTTTCGTGGCGCTGGGCGAAAAATTGGGCCGTCTCGCCGCCCAACTCGCGCCCCGGCGCAATGATCGCATCGAAGTCACCTACGGCGGCAAGGCGCAGCAATGGCCGACCGACCCGATCACCCGTGCGGTGCTCAAAGGGTTCCTCGAACTGGCCGGCGGCAAAGAAGTCAACCAGGTCAATGTCCTCTCCATGGCCGCCGCGCTTGGCTTGGAAGTGAAGGAAATCAAATCGAGCGAGGCGACCGATTTTAACGAATGGCTGCACGTGGCGGTTCATTCCGGCGGGGAAAAAATTTCGGCCGGCGGCAGCGTGTTCGGCGCGCGCAACCATCCGCGCATCGTCCGCCTCAATGGCCAGCCGGTGGAGATCGTGCCGGAAGGCGTTTTATTTTTGATGAATAATAAAGACCGGCCGGGCATTGTTGGTTACATTGGAACCTTGATGGGCAAGCACAATGTTAACATCGCCAGCATGAGCCTGGGCCGCGACAAAGCCGGCGGCCGGGCGCTGACGGTTTTAAATTTGGACAGCGTTCCCCCGCCCGCTTTGATGGAGGAAATCCAAAAGGACCCCGACATCAGCTACGCGCGGATCGTCAAATTGTAACATATAAAACAAACCAAAAGAACATGATTCGATTTCCGAAGCTCCCCGCCCTGCTGGCTTGCATTCTGCTCCAGCTTCCCACTTTGCTCCGCGCCCAAGCGCCGCCCGCGACCAACGCACTTTTCGCCGATCCCGTTGTGGCGACCGGCGAAGGTTTTGAGATCAAGCGCAGCCAGGTCGATGACGCCTTTATCAATTACAGCGCCAGTGTCACGGCCAATGGCGGCTCCATCCCGGATGGCGAGCGCGAAACGGTTCGCTCCAAACTGATGGACAACTTGATCATCAACAAAATCCTGCTGCAAAAAGCCACTGCCGACGACAAAGCCGCCGTGGCCAAGCTGGTGGATGCCGAGATCGCCCACGCGCGCTCCAACGCCCCCAGCCCGGAGGATTTCGACGCCGAGATCAAGGCCCGCAACACGACCCTGGACAAGTTGCGCAGCCAGGAGATTGACAAGATGCTCTCCCAGCGCGTTCTGGTGAATGCGCTCACCAATGGCATCACGGTGCCCGACGCGGACGTCAAGAAGTTTTATGACGACCATCCCGACCGTTTTGAAAAGCCCGAAACCGTGCGCGCCGCCCATTTACTGGTTTCCACCCAGGACCCCATCACGAAGCAAAACCTGCCCCCGGACAAAAAGCGGGAAAAACTGAAGCTGGCCCAGGATTTGAAGGCACGATTGGACAAGGGCGAGAACTTCGCCGCGCTCGTCAAGCAATACTCGGATGATCCCGGCTCCAAGGACAAGGGAGGCGAATACACGTTCGGCAAGGGGCAAATGGTGCCTGAGTTTGAGGCGGCCGCGTTTTCCATGAAGCCCGGCCAAATCAGCGACCTGGTCGAAACAAAATTCGGCTATCACATCATCAAGCTGCTGGAAAAATTTCCCGCCACCAAAGTGGACTTCGCCAAGGCCGAACCGGACATCCGCGATTACCTGATTGAGCAAAAAGCCAAAGCGGGCCTGCCAGCCTATTTGGAGAAACTCAAAGCCGGCGCCGGAGTGAAAATCGTGGCCCAGGGCGGCGTGACTCCAGCTAAATGACCGGACGTCCCATCTCGGACGAATCGCCTTTGGGGCGCCTGTAAGAACCGGCTGCCGGCTGCTGGCCAGCGGAAATCCCGGAAGACCCCGGCATCAGCCGCGAGGGCCGCCCATTGCAATCAACAACAGCAAGTCAAACGCATCATGCTTCGATTCCTCGCCCAGAGCGTGTTTTAAATTCAGTGGCAGGCAGGACTCATCAGGCATCTAATTTTGCTTTGGCGGCAGGTCCGCATGGGCGAGGGCGTTGTATTGCTCTGTTTGACGGTCCCACTCAGCCGCCATCGCGCGCACTTTGTCCGGATATTGATCGGCAAGGTTCTTCGTCTCTGAACGGTCCGTGTGCATGTCATAAAGCTCCCAGGGGGCGCCATCGCCAGCCGCGACAATTTTCCAATCTCCCATCCGCAGTGCGCGATTCTTCTCGTGCTTCCACCAAAAAGATTCGTGCGTGACCGTGCCATCCTTGTCAAACACTGGAAGCAGGCTCTTTCCCGGCGGCGTTGGGATGAGGCGGCCTGCCCAGGTGTCAAAGGGCTTCGCGCCAGCCGCCGCCAGAATCGTAGGCACAAGATCAATGAGATGGCCGGGAGTATCGCGCAACTCTCCTTTGGCAGAAATGCCCTTAGGCCAATGCACAATGAGCGGCGTGGAAATGCCGCCTTCGTGAACCCAGGTTTTGTGGCGGCGGAATGGCGTGTTAGCCATGCTCGACCACCCCGGGCCGAGGCAGACGAAAGACGCGGCCGAGCCAATGGGCGCCGTTGGGTCATGACCATCGCCACGAACCATCATTTCAGCGCTGGCGCCATTGTCGGATAGAAAAAAGATCAGCGTGTCATTCATAACGTTCATGGTTCGCAATTGCTCCAGAACGCGCCCGATCTCCTGGTCCATTCGATCCACCATCGCGGCATGGACGGCCATTTTGCCCGCCTGGAAACGTTGCTGTCCGGGAGTCAGACTGTCCCAGGGCAAAGGAAGATTCACTTCATCTGGACCAAGCTTCGCGATGTCCTTAGGGAACGCGTAGGGCGGACCCAGGCCGCGCTCAATGGCAGAAAGGGCGCTCCCGCCGATGCCCAGGCTTTGCATCCGCCGCCAGCGCTCCTCCCGCATCACATCCCAGCCGCGAAGATAGGCGCCGCTGTAGCGCGCGATGTCCGCCGCGGGAGCCTGCAGCGGAAAATGCGGCGCGATGAAGGCGACATAGGCAAAGAAAGGCTGGCCGGAGCATTTCTCCGCGTGTTCTTTGAGATATTTTACAGCGTGATCCGCGATGGCGGAGCTGCTGTAGTAGCCGCTGTTGGCGGGCACGGCCGGAAGCCGCTGGTCATCCTCGTAATGCACGCGCGGCGAGAAGTGGCGGTCCGTGTCTTGCAAATAATAGGATCGATCGAACCCGTTTTGCAAAGGCATTCCATCGAGGTGCCACTTGCCGGAATGATAGCATCGATAGCCCGCCGGCTTGAGCATCTCCGGCAGAAGGCGCGCCCAACCGGGACGCGTGCCGCGGCTTCCGCTTATGACTCCCGGGACCTCGTCTCGGCGAACTTCCTGGGCGTAGTAGCCGGAGAGAAGGGATGCGCGCGACGGCCAGCAGCGAGTCGTGTTGTAGAATTGCGTGAAGCGCAATCCTTCGCGCGCCAGCTTATCCAGGTTCGGCGTAGCAATCTCGCCGCCGTAGCAGGAAAGGTCGGAATACCCCATGTCGTCCGCCAGAAAAATGACGACATTGGGCTTGGATGTCGCGCCCGCGGCCAGGGCGCCCATGACCGCCAATAGCAAAATGGCGAGAACCGAGCTGGCTGTTTTCATATCAAAATAATGAGGCCAGCCGCGACGCGGAGCAAGCATCGCCGATTGACAAGATCGGACAAACTTAGCAAGCTTTCACGGTGGCAAAACCCGGAAACTTGTCCAAGCGCGAACCGGCTTCCGGCAACGATGCTTTTTGTGCCGAAACCCCAGGCCGCGCGCAGATGCCCTGGCCTCGCGACAGGCGTCACGCCCTCGCCGCAGCCTGGCTGTCATGGTTCGTTCCGATGGCGGTTATCGCGGCCATGGTTATCCACAATCCTCTCAAGCACACCGTCACCCTGGGCAGCTACCATCCCTCGGCCGCTAGTTGGTGGGCGGGCAAAGATTTGTATATCGGCCCTTCCGGCATGAATTACCTGCCGCATTTCGCGGTGTTGTACAGCCCGTTCCATTTTCTGCCCATCGCAGCAAGCGAAGTCTTGTGGCGGTTGTGCGCGGCCGGCGCCCTGGCTGGCGGGCTATGGCGGCTGGCGCGGGGCATGTTCGGCGCGGAACTGGAGCGGCCTTTTTTGTGGGCGAGCCTCGCGACTATGCCGCTGGCCCTCGGAGCTTTGCGCAATGGCAACGCGAACGCGCTCTTCGGCGGAGTTACTTTGCTGGCCATCGCGGCCGCGATGGAGAAACGCTGGTGGCTGGCGATTGGTTGGATGGCGCTGGCGACGGCGCTCAAACCGCTGGGAATTGTCCTGCTGCTGCTGGCGTCGATTTCTTACGCGCCACTGGCCCGGCGGCTGCCGATAGCCATTTTGAGCTTGGCGGTGTTCCCATTTTTCTTCGGGCGCCCGGAATACGTTTGGTCGCAGTATCATGCCGTGTGGCACAACCTCGGCGCGTGCGCGGCCGTGACCGATGACCGCTTCGCGGACATCAACGGCCTCCTGCGCACCATCGGCGCGCCGCTGGCGGGGCGCGCCTCGACGCTGGCGCGCTTCCTGGCCGGCTGTTTGACAGCCGCTGCCCTGCTGTGGGGCGCGCGGCGTTTGAACGAAACCCCGCGCGCCCTGTGGCTCTACGCGCTGGCCGTCGCGTATTTAATGCTCTTCAACCCAATGACCGAAGCGAACAGCTACGTGATTCTCGCGCCAGCCCTGGCCGCCTGGGCGGTCTTCTTTCTGTTCAACGACGAAATGGACACGCGGCGCCTGGGCTGGGGCATCCTGCTCATGGTGGCGGGGATGAGCGTGCTGCCGACTTTGATGCGGCCTTGGTTCGGCAATTCGTTCGCGCTCAATTGGCATCCGTTGATGACCATCATATTCATGGCGATCCTTCTGCGTTTTATCGCGCGCGCGGGAAGCGAGAATCTTTGCCCGCAACGGGCGGCCAGCGCATGAGCGCTCCCGCGGCCACAATCACCAGGTCGAACGGCGGCCCGCCCGCTGCCGCGCCGCGCGGAACGCCGCAACTCTCGGTCATCATTCCGCTCTTCAACGAAGAAGAGAGCCTCGCCGTGCTGTGCGAGCGGCTCAATGCCGTGCTCTCGCGGCTGGGCCAAACCTTCGAGATTATTTTTATAAATGACGGCAGCACCGACCGCTCCTATGAAGTCCTCTGCCGCCTGGCCGAAGCCGATCCGCGCGTCAAAGTCATCAACCTCCGCCGCAATTTTGGGCAGACAGCCGCCATGTCGGCGGGCTTCGATCACGCGCGGGGAAGCATCATTATCCCGATGGACGCGGATTTGCAGAATGACCCGGTCGATATTCCGCTCCTGCTTGACAAGCTGGCCGAAGGCTACGACGTGGCCAGCGGCTGGCGCAAAGACCGCCAGGACAAGGAAGCCGCCCGCATCTTCACGTCGCGCCTGGCCAATTGGCTGATCGGCCGGCTGACCGGCGTGACCCTGCACGATTCCGGGTGCTCGCTCAAAGCGTATCGGGCCGAGGTTTTGAAAGGGACGCGATTGTATGGCGAGATGCACCGTTTTATTCCCGCGCTGGCCAATTTGATGGGCGCGCGGATTTGCGAAGTGCCCGTCACGCATCACCCGCGCGAATTCGGCAAGAGCAAATATGGCTTCAAGCGCATCGTCAAAGTGCTGCTGGACTTGATCACCGTGAAATTCCTGGCGGATTTTTCGACCAAGCCGCTTTACATGTTCGGCGGGATTGGCGTCACCCTCTTCATGCTGGCGACGCTGGCAGGAGTGGAAACGATTTGGGAGCGGTTCGCACGCGGAACTTACGTCCACAATAATCCGGTCATTTTAATCGCCGTTTTTCTTGGCACCCTCGGTGTCAACTTCATTATGATGGGATTGCTGGCTGAATTGATCGTCCGCACTTACCACGAGTCGCAAGGCAAGCCGATTTACCATGTGCGCGACTTGAAGAATTTTTAGGCATGTGCGGCATCACCGGCATCGCGGACTTGAACAATCCTGTCCGCCCCGAGATTCTCGCGCGCATGGCCGGCGCCATTCGGCATCGCGGCCCGGACGATGAAGGTTATTTTATCCCGCCGCCAAAACCCGGCGGGATGGCCGTCGGCCTGGGTTTCCGCCGCCTGGCCATCATCGACCTCAGCGGCGGCCGGCAGCCGATGTCCAACGAAGACGGCTCGCTGTGGATCGTTTGCAACGGCGAGATTTACAACCACGCTGAATTGCGGGTTGAACTGGAAGCCAAAGGCCACGTCTTCCGCACTCGCTGCGATGTTGAAGTTCTCCTCCATTTGTACGAGGAGCACGGACCGGATTGCGTGTCCCGGGCTAATGGAATGTTCGCACTCGCGCTGTGGGACGCGAAGAGCGAAACGCTTTTTCTCGCGCGCGATCGCATGGGCAAAAAGCCGCTCTACTATCGCGCGACGCCCTCGCAATTGCTCTTTGGCTCGGAGGTCAAGGCGCTGCTCATGCACCCAGATTGCCCGCGCGAATTGGACGCCCGAAACCTGGCCAAATATCTCGCCTGCGAATACGTCCCCGCTCCGCATTGCATTTTCAAAGGGATTCGCAAACTGCCTGCCGGGCATTGGCTCACGTGGACGAACGGGATTGCGCGGCTGCATCGTTATTGGGACATCAAACCGCCCGGCGGCACGGATCGGCGCGATGAAAATGAAATCGCGGCGGAGCTGAAAGAACGCCTCAAGGAATCCGTGCGCCGCCGCCTCATCAGCGATGTCCCGCTCGGAGTTTTTTTGAGCGGCGGAATGGATTCCAGTTCAGTTGTGGCCATGATGTCGAAGCTGATGCCGCCTTCGCGGATTAAAACGTTCGCCATCGGGTTCGAGGAAAAATCCTTCGATGAATCCGCGCACGCGCGCCGCGTGGCGAATTTTTTTGGCGCCGAGCATCACGAGCAAATTCTCCACAGTCAGGCGTTGCTGGACGTTCTGCCTGAGGTGGCGGCATTTCTCGACGAACCGCTGGCGGACGCTTCGATCATTCCCACTTACTTGCTCTCCAAATTCACGCGGCAGCACGCAACCGTCGCGCTGGGCGGCGACGGCGGGGACGAGCTTTTCGCCGGCTACCCGACTTTTCAGGCGCACCGCATGGCGGCGTTTTACCGAATGCCGCGCGTCCTGCACGAGCGGGTCATCCGCCCGCTGGCTGAGTGCCTGCCGGTCTCGAACGAAAACATTAGTTTTGACTTCAAGGTGAAGCGTTTCCTGCGCGGCATGGGCTGGCCGCCGGAAATTCGCGATCAAATCTGGATGGGTTCATTCGCGCCCGCCGAACAGCGCGCCGTGCTGGCGGGCGGTAATCCCGCGATCGACCATTACGAGGACGTCATTGAAGCGGCAGCAAACGGCGGCTTCGCCGGCGGCATGGAAGGGCTGGCTTACCTCTACTGCAAATTCTATTTGCAGGATTGCATCCTCACGAAAGTGGATCGCGCCAGCATGGCGTGTTCGCTGGAAGTGCGGGCGCCGTTCCTGGATTACACGCTGGTCGAATTTGCCAATGCCATCCCCTTCAATCTCAAACTCAAGGGCCTCACTGGCAAATATATTTTAAAAAAAGCCATGCGCGATGAATTGCCCCCGGAGATTCCGGCCCGAAGCAAAAAAGGATTCGGCATCCCCATCAGCCAATGGTTCCGGGGAAAACTGCGCCCGCTCCTGCTCGACGCGCTGTCCGAATCGCGCCTCCGCAAACAAGGAATTTTCAACCCCGCTGAAACCGCGCGCCTCATCGGCGAGCACTTGCGCGGCGCCAAAGACCATCGCAAACAATTGTGGACCCTCTTTATTTTCCAACTATGGCACGAGCGCTATTTGGAACAGCGTTCTTGAGGATTTTCGTCACATTCGGTTGCCCCGGCTGCCGGCCTTTCCCCTTTCCTTTTCCGATGGCGGCGTCCATTCTTTCTTAAAATGCTGGCTCCAGAAATCATTGGCGAATTGAAGCAGCGGGTTGGCGCGGAGAATGTTCTCACGGCGGAGGAAGACTTGATCCCCTACTCCTTCGATGGCACCGCCGCCATGCGGCAAATGCCCGGATGCGTCGCCTTTGCCTCCACTACCGAACAGGTGCGCGATGTGCTGCGGCTGGCGCAGTCACGCAAAGCCGCCGTCGTCACGCGCGGCTCCGGCACGGGGTTGAGCGGCGGCAGTTTGCCCAGCGCGGATTGCATTGTCCTTTGCACCGTCAAGATGGACCGCATCCTGGAATTGGACCGCGCCAATTTGACGATGCTCGTTGAACCCGGTGTGACGACCCTGCGCGCCGCGGAGGCGGCAGCCGAGGCCGGGCTTTTTTATCCGCCCGATCCGGGTTCGATGAAAATCTCGACCATCGGCGGCAACGTGGCGGAAAACTCCGGCGGGCTGCGCGGGCTTAAGTACGGCATCACCCGCAATTACGTGATGGGCCTGGAGGTCGTACTGGCGGACGGGGAGATTATGTGGACAGGCAATAAATGCGTGAAGGACGTCGCGGGCTATTCGCTGAAGGACCTTTTCATCGGGTCGGAGGGGACGCTGGGCGTCATCACGAAGGTGCTGCTCAAGCTAATCCCGAAGCCGGCAGCCAAGAAAACGATGGTGGCGACCTTCGCGCAAATGGACCTCGCGGCCCAGGCGGTCTCGGCCATCATCGCCGCGCAAATCATTCCCTGCACGCTGGAGTTTTTGGACCGCGTGACCATCCATTGCGTGGAGGACTACGCCAAGATCGGCCTGCCACTGGATTGCGAGGCGCTGCTCCTGATGGAGACCGACGGCCATCCGGCGGCCGTGGCCGAGGAAGCCGGGCGCATGGAGCAAATTTGCCGCGAGCAAGGCTGCCTGGAAGTCCGCGTGGCGCGGGACGAAGCCGAGGGGAACAAACTGGCCGGCGCCCGCCGCAGCGCCTTTTCCGCGCTGGCGCGCGTCGCGCCCACGACCATTCTGGAGGACGCAACCGTGCCCCGGAGCGAACTCGCCGCCATGATCCGCTTTGTCGATTCGATTGCCAAAAAATACAAATTGCGCATCGGCACCTTCGGCCACATGGGCGACGGCAATCTTCATCCAACTTTCCTGACCGACGAGCGGAACAAAGAGGAAATGCACCGCGTAGAAGAGGCGTTCAAGGAGATTTTCGACGAAGCCATCCGCCGGGGCGGGACGATCACGGGCGAACATGGCATCGGCATGGCGAAGAAATCGTTCCTGCCAAAATTTTTGGGCGGCGCGCAGATGCGGGTGACCCGCGAATTGCGGAAGGCGCTGGACCCCAATGGCATTTTGAATCCTGGGAAAATGTTTGACTAATATGAAACGCAACCGGCGTGAATTCATCAAGCGAAGCGCCGCCGCGGCAGCATTCCTCGCGTGGCGGCCGGCGGCCTGGGCGGAGGATGCGCTGGACCCGGCTTTGGCCAAAGACTGGCTGGGGCGATGGCAAAAGGAAATTCTGGCGGAATCAAAACGCCGCTATTGCGACACGGAAATGGGCGAGGAATTGGGGTGGCTTGTCAGCCCGTTTCTCAATGGCTTCTATTATGGGTGGCGCGCCACGGGCGGCGCTCAATGGCTTGAGCGGCTGGCCGATTGGACTCACGCCTGGACGTCGCGCGGCATCACCGAGCCTGACGGCTTTACCGGATGGCCAAAGAAGGGCACGGGCGGACTCATTGAGGACACATTCTACACCGATAGCTTGCTGGGCGAGGCGATGGCGCTGCGTCCCGCTGTAATGGCCGCGCGCGACATTGCGCGCGAACCGGCGCTGAAGGAACGCTTTGGCGGGCAGGCGCAATCCTGGCTGCGGCTGGCGGAGGCCACGTTTGACAAATGGTCCGCGCGCGGCTGCTGGAGGGAAGTCAAGAACGGCGGCGTATGGGCCGTGCCAGCCTTTGGGATTGACCAGCAAACCAACGGATGGACGGAGGGCTACGCGCGCCGCGCGAGCGATGGCTTCACCGAGCCTGACAACAAACAAAACCTCATCGCTCGCTGGCTGCTGGCCCTGCACGGCGCAACCGGCAAAACCATCTATCGCGAGCACGCTGCCCAATGGTGGAACGTCATGCGGTCGCGCATGAAGACCCGCGAAGATGGCAAATACTTTGTCTGGAATTATTGGGAGCCGGCCGGCCCCTGGGATTACAAACCCAACGGCGCGGCGCGCCACTGGGCCGGCGTTCATCCCAACGGCGGCTATTATGATGTCGATGTGGGAGCCATCGTGGAAGCGTTCGAGCACAAATTAGTCTTTACGCGGGAGGACATCGACAAATTGATCGCGACCAATCGCGATTTCATGTGGAACCAGCAAGTTCATGGGGCCAAATTTCAGCGCATCGACGGCGGGGAGCCGGATTCGCGCTGGAAGAACTCGCCTGGCCTGTTGTGGGAAGCGCTCGTTTTTCACGACGCCAAGCTGCGTGAAGTCTTCCTGGCCAATTACGAGCCGGATTCGTGGGGCGGGCTGTCCGCCACGCCGTGGTTTCTGGCCGGGAACAAAGTCAGTTGATCCGGTCGGAGATGTCCCACCGGAACATGCGCTTTTTCATCCATCGCACGGCCAGTAAATCATAAAAAGAGGCGAAGAGCCGGTTCCACACTCCGTAGTGGGTCTGGCCGGCAAAGCGCGGATGATGCGTGATGGGAATTTCAGTGACAGTGAAGCCTTCCATTTTGATCAAGGTCGGCAGGAAACGGTGCATCCCTTTGAAAAACTTCAAGTCCGCCACGCACTCCCGTTTGAAGGCCCGATAGGAACAGCCAGCGTCCTGGATTTCCTCGCCGGACAATTTGTTGCGCACCCAGTTGGCGATGCGCGAAGAAGCGACCCGCACCCAACTGTCTCCCTGCGCCCGCGCCGCCACGCGCGAACCGCACACGCAATCGAATTTTTCAAGCGCCTTCAAAAAAGCTGGCGCGTCGCGCGGGTCATTTTGCAAGTCAGCATCGAGCGTGATGACATAATGTCCCCGCGCCGCCTGAATGCCCGCCCAGAGCGCGGCGGATTGCCCGCAATTGCGCGAGAGCCTGACCGCTCGGAGCGCGGGGTCGGCGGCCGAGCATTCCTTAAGGATGGTCCAGGAAGCATCCGTGCTGCCGTCGTCAACTACAATGATTTCGCACTCCAGCCCCATGGGATCCACGGCCTCATGCACGGCTTTGAGCAACGCGCGCACATTGCCTTCCTCATTGTAACAAGGAAGGACGATGCTCAAGAACATGCTGCCGGCAGCGCCAAGATGATTCACGCCGGAATTTTTAGGCAGGACGCACCGGAATTACAGGATAAAATGTTTCCGCTTACGCGCCCTGGGGGATTTGGTCCACCTTGGCCGCAAACACGAAATCGCTTTCGCTCAGGCCATCAATCTTGTGAGTCCAGAGCGTCAACTTTACTTTGCCCCAGGCCAGGTAAATATCGGGATGATGGTTTTGGGACTCGGCCAGTTCGCCAACGCGGTTGGTGAATTGGAGCGCCTGGCGGAAGTTGGAAAATTTGTATTCCCTTTCGAGATGGTGTCCGTAAATCACATGCCAAGCCGGGTCAATTTGCGTCTTCATTCGGCTCAGTTCATCTCCCGCCAGCGGCGGCGTTCCGCCCTTGCAAGCCTCACATTGTTTTTGCGCTAGCGCATTCATAATCCAATCTAGCGCATTATTTGAAGCCGAGCAAACGCCCGCCCTGCCACGTCGCGAACGCCAGCAGCCACGCCAGCGCGCCCATATAAACCCATTGGAAAAGCGGCCACTTCCAGGAATTGGTTTCGCGGCGGACCACCGCGACGGTGCTGACGCATTGCAGAGCGAGGACATAGAAGACCATCAGCGTCACGGCCCGCAAGGGCGTGTAAATCCGCGCGCCCTCGGGGGATTTCTGTTCGCGCAGGATCGTTTGCAATTGCTCCTTGAGCGTGTCCTCGCTCGCGCCGGCGGGATGGGCCTGGCTGTAAACTATGGACATAGTGCTGACAAACACTTCCCGCGCCGCGAATGACGACAAAATGCCGATGCCCATTTTCCAATCAAATCCCAGGGGCGCGATGGCTGGTTCCAGCATGCGGCCGGCATATCCGGCGTAGCTGTGCTGCAAATGGCCGGCGGCTTCGTCGGCCTTCAATTGTTCAAGCGCGGCCGGCTGGCCCGCCGCGGCAACGCGGGCCGCATCGTACTGCCGGGCGATCTCCGGGTGTTTGGGATAACTGGTCAGGAACCAAAGAAGAATGTTGATGCCGAGAATGACGGTGCCCGCCCGTTGGAGGAACAATTTCGACCGATCCCACACGTGCCGGGCGACGACTCTCGCCACCGGGCGCCGGTAAGGCGGCAGTTCCATCACGAGCATGGGAGTTTCGCCTTTGAGCAGCGTGTTTTTGAAAAGCCACGCCATGCCCAGCGCCACCACGATGCCGAGCAGATACATGCACAGCATCGTCAAACTTTTTGCCAGCACGCCGCCGGTAATGCAGGCGCCGATCAACAGCGTGTAAACCGGCAGCCGCGCCGAGCAGCTCATCAGCGGCGCCACCAAGATTGTCACCAGCCGGTCCTTCGGCGATTCGATTGTGCGCGTGGCCATGATGCCTGGAATCGCGCAGGCGAATGAACTCAGCATCGGAATAAAACTCTTGCCGTGCAGGCCGACTTTGCTCATGAGCCGGTCCATCAGGAAAGCGGCGCGGGCCATGTAGCCAGTGTCCTCCAGCAAACCGATGAAAAGGAAGAGAAGGCAGATTTGCGGCAGAAAAGCCACCACAGCCCCCACGCCATTGACGATGCCGATTTCCAGCAAAGATTCAAGATCGCCCGGCGGCAAGATGCGCGACACTCCGCGGCCGATCAAACTGAACATGCCGCTGAGCAAATCCATTGGCCATTGGGCAAAGGTAAAAATGCTCAGGAACATCACGGCCATGATGGCGAGAAAGATGACCATGCCCCAAAACCGGTGCGTCACCACGCGGTCGAGCTTGTCACTAAATGTTTCAGCGGGCGCGCCGTCCTCGGTGGCCACGCGCCGGTGAATGGCGCCGATGCGCGCGTAACGGGCTTCGACGGCCGCGCCGCGCCAGTCGATTCCCGCCTCCTCCAATCGCTGCCGGGCTGCGATGGCCGCGCGGTTGACTTCCGCGGCGAATGGCCCCGGCGCGTTGACCGTGAATTTTTCGTCGGACAAAATCAGGAGCGCCTCCGCTTGCGGCAGCGCCGACGCGGGGCTGTCGTTGCTGGCCAGCATCAATGCGAGCACGGACGCCTCCGCCTGGAAAGCGGCGGGCAATTCGCCAAACGTCTTCGGCTTGGGCCGGACCGCCTTGGCTCGGACGACCTCGATAATTTTTTGTTGCAGTTCGCGGATGCCTTCGCCTGTGCTGGCCACCAGCGGCACGACCGGCGCGCCCAATTCGGCGGCTAAAGCCTCGGCGCGGATTTCCTGGCCGTTTTGCTCCGCCACATCGATCATGTTGAGAGCCAGGATCGCCGGATAGCCCAGCTCGATGACTTGGGTGGCGAAGTAGAGATTGCGTTCGAGATTGGAGGCATCGACCACCACGACAACTGCCGCAGGCGCGGGGACTTCGGGCAGGCGCTGGAAAAGAACATCGCGAGCGATTTGTTCGTCCAAGGATTGCGGACTCAAACTGTAAGCGCCCGGCAGGTCCAGCACAGTCAACGGCAGGTTGGGCGGGCTGGCCTGAAAGCGGCCTTCCTTGCGCTCCACCGTGACTCCGGCGTAATTGCCCACGCGCGCGCGCAATCCGGTCAGCGCGTTGAAGACGGTTGTTTTGCCGCAGTTGGGATTGCCGGTCAGCACGACGAAGGACGGCGCCACCGCCGATTCCGTTGGACGGGCGGGCTTGAGAGCGGGTGGCCCGGCTAATTGCGACTCAGCGGCTGTTGAGTCCGCGGCCTGTTTGGTCGGCGATTCCATCGTTCGGCCGGCGCGGCGTCAAGTGACGGGCCGCACCCAGATTTGGTCGGCGTCATGGCGGCGCAGGGTCAAGTGGTAGCCGCGCACTTTGATTTCGACCGGGTCGCCCAGGGGGGCGAAGCGAACCAATTGGACATTGGTGCCGACGAGCAGGCCCATTTCGAGGAGGCGTCCGCGCTGATCGGGGCGCAATTTAATCTCGCTCACCGTGCCGGCAGCGCCAGCTTTGAGCGCGGTCAGGGGTTGGCCGGTCATAAAATCAAGCGACCTTCTGGCGTGAAAGCGGCTCGACCAGGATTTTTTCGGCCAGGCGGGTGCTGATACCCAGGCGGGCATTGCAGACCTGGCAAATGAGATTGCTTTGGCGGCTGAGGAGCTTGATCTTTTGTTCCTCGCAGAAGCCCATTTCGCGAAGGCGATGGGTCACCTCCGGCGGCGCGGACAATTGCTTGATGCGCACGGCTACCCCCGTATTCACATGGCTTAACGGGCACAGAAAAGGCTGGGGACAGGGGCCATCCCCGTCGCCCGGCTGCGTGTGCGGCTGAGGCTCTTTCACTGGATTAGACTAGTGCAAGTGGAAGCGGGTTGCAAGCAGCTAAAACTGTCGCCATTGCCCGCGCCGGATTGTTCTAATGTTTCGGCGGAAATGGCCGATACCTGAAATGATTTGTGATGGCTGCACGGCCAACATAACCGTCACCATAATTCATGTTAGGCACGTTAAATCCTGGCGAGGAGGCGCAATTGCGGCAGACCATCGAGATGTTCGAGGTCATTACGCAGTCGCAGCCGCAGGACTATCAATCGCTGGAGATTCTCAAGGAGGCTTATCTCAAGCTGGGCATGGAAATGGAAGTCGTCCTGACTTCCAAGCGCATCGCCGAAGCTTATGTGCAGTTGGGCCAGCTTTCCTCCGCCATCCTCGAATACGAAACGATCCTCCAGCGCTACCCGGATGACAAGGATGCCATGGCGGCCATGGCGCAGATCGAAAGCAAGGCCACCAATCTCCACAAACCCGCGCCCGAACCGGAACCCGCGCCGGCGCCAGCCAAAAGTTCAGGCCTGGCCGCCGTGCAAAAACCGGGAGCCAAGCCCGCCGCGCAAGCGGAGGGCGATGACGGCCGGCAGGCCATGCATAAATATTTTGTCGATGCGAAGCTGCTGAACGCGGCGGATTTTGACCTCTGCTGGCCGGCTCCAAGCCCGGGGGCGCCCAAAAAGATCATCGAGCCGTTCATCCACACGCTGGCCGAGAAGCAGCTCATGCCGGTGGACAAATCGCTCAAGGTGCTGGCGGACCGTTCGCGCCTGGCCTACATCCCGCTGGACCGGTATGAATTGGACATCGAACTTGTGCGCTCGGCTTCGCGCGAGGTGTGCCAGCGCTGGTGCGTCGCGCCCTTTGACAAGATGAGCAAATCCGTCATGGTTGCCACCGCCAACCCCTTCAACAAACAGGCCACCGCCGCCCTGGAAGAATCCCTGCACCACTCGGTGCTTTTGTATCTGGCTACGCCGGCCGAGCTCATCCGCGTCTTGGGCAAAGCCTTCCGCTGATTTCCATGCCGCCTCTCAACAAAACTCTCGGAGAACGCATCGCCGATGCCCTGGTCGAGGATGGGCTGCTGACGGGCGCGCAGGTGGAAGAATTGATGGAGAAGCAAAAGAAGGAGGGCACGCGCTTCATCAAACTGGTGGTGGAAAAGGCTTACATAACGGAGAATGACCTGGTGGTTTCGATGGGCCGGGTGCTTAACACGCCGCCCGTCAACGTGGCCCGCCTGGGCATCGCGCAGGAGGTGTCGGAATTGGTGCCGCGGGATATGGCCACCAATTACAAAGTGCTGCCGGTCTCCCGGCTGGGCAATCGCCTTTACCTGGCCATGGCCGACCCGCTCAACGTGCTGGCGGTCGATGATGTCAAACGCACGACCAAGCTGGAAGTCTCCACGCTGATCGCTTCGGAGAAGGCCATTGTCGATAAGCTGGCCAATCTGGAGACCCGCGCCACCAGCATGGAGGAAATCATCCAGGACGCGGCCAAGCAGGCCGAAGCCGAGGCGGAAGCCGACAACCTGGAAGTCACCCAGCCGACGACTGAGACAAACGACCTGGCTCAGTTGGCAGCGTCAAGCGAGGAGGCGCCCGTCATCAAGCTGGCCAATCTCATTCTCGTCCAGGCCATCAAGGACCGCGCGAGCGACATCCACATTGAGCCTTTTGAAAATGTGGTGCGCCTGCGCTACCGCATCGACGGCGGGCTGATTGACATGCCGCCGCCGCCCAAGAATTTGCAGGTCGCCCTGGCTTCGCGCATCAAGGTGATGAGCAGCCTCAACATCGCCGAGCGGCGGCTGCCGCAAGACGGGCGCATGCGCGTGCGCGTCGGCGGGCGCGACGTCGATTTGCGCGTCTCCTTCCTGCCGACCGTGCATGGCGAGAAGTGCGTCTTGCGCGTGCTGGACAAGTCCAACCTCTCCGCCAGCATGGACAAGCTGGGCATCGACGCGGAAACCTACGTGCGATTCCGCGCGGCCGTCGATGCGCCGCACGGGTTGATCCTCGTGACCGGCCCGACCGGCTCCGGCAAAACGACCACGCTTTATTCCGCGCTGAACGAACTCAATGGCCCGCAATTCAACATCGTCACGGTGGAGGACCCGGTCGAATTTCAACTGCCGGGCGTCAACCAGGTTCCTGTCAAGAAGGAAATTGGCTTGACCTTCGCCAATGCCTTGCGCTCCATCCTGCGCCAGGACCCGGACATCATCATGATCGGGGAAATCCGCGACACGGAAACGGCGGAAATCGCGGTGGAATCCGCCCTGACCGGCCACCAGGTTTTAAGCACGATGCACTGCAACGACGCCCCCGGCGCCGTCGCGCGATTGGACGACATGGAAATCGCGCCATTCTTGATTTCCTCCTCCGTCATCCTGGCGTGCGCGCAGCGGTTGATGCGCCGAATCTGCCCCAGTTGCAAGGAGCCGGTCACTTACCCGGACAAAATGTACAAAGACCTGGGCATCGACCCGGACTATTTCAAAGGCGCGCCGGTTTATCGCGGCCGCGGCTGCGAACGCTGCAAGAATTCCGGTTACGCCGGGCGTCTCGCGATCATTGAAGCGATGAGCATGACCGATGAGCTTCGCAAGTTGATCATTCAACGGGCCAGCGCGCAGGTCATAGGCAAGGAAGCCATCCTGCAAGGCATGAAAACCCTGCGCATCGTCGGCTTGGAAAAAGTCAAGGAAGGCCACTCCACGCTGGAGCAAACCCTCCTCGTTACGGCTGCCGAATAATCACGGCCCCGTCAGGGTGAACCGGCCGTCATTGGTCGTGCCCAGATAATAACCGCCGCCGAAAGAATCATTTTGCAGCAGCGCGCCGAACCCGGTGATCCGCTGATGGAGGTCGTTGGTAAAAACGACCGACAGCCGTCCATTGGCGGGGTTGAACGAGAAACTGCTCAAATTCGTCCCCTCGCCGTGGGTGATGGTGTTTGGCAATTGGAACGTGACATCGATTGGGTTTAACAGGTCCGCCCCGGAAATGACAAGGTCGGGATCGTACGTAACAATGTTGGTGTAGGTGGCCGGCGACGGAGTCCAAACTGAACCCCGGCCGCCAATCATGAAGTTAAATCCGCTGGAAAAAAGGCCGGATTTGGCCGGCGGTCTGATCCATTGCACGGGAAAGATCGGCCCGTTCGACGGGTTGCCGCGGCCCAGCACCAAACCGGCCCTGTTGTAGAGATTCGCATAAAGGGAGAATTGGCCATCCTCGCCCAGAGCGGTGGATTCCGTGAAAGCGCTGCCATCGGCCAGCGCGCCGCCGAGGGTCAGCACGCCGTTTTTGTTGGTGATGAGAGCATAGCCCCAACCTTGAGGGTTGCCGAGGCCCCCAGGGGGGAAAATCATCATGGTGTAGGAATTCGACTGGGGTTTGGTCTGCGCGGCGATGAGCGGGAAATTGTCAATCTCCCAGCCTTTGCTCCGCACGGAGCCAATGATGGCGCGCGGAGAGGATCCCGGAAGCAGAATAAGATTTAGCGTAATGTTGCTGCCGATGATATTCGGACGCGGGACCGTTTCCACGGCGTTGTAGGTCCCGATGTCGGTCCCGTTAAATGCGCCGTGGAGGAGATAGGTGGCGCCAGCCAGGTAGAGCGTCCCCGAATAAACACCATTGGTGCCAATCCGCAGATTTCCAATGAGGCCCGAATTCGTTTCGCCGTGGCCGGAAAAAATCCCGTCGTAGCGGCCGGCCATACCTATAAATTGATTCGTCTCGAAAACCGCCAGCGCGCTCAGGCCATTTTCCATGGTGAACGAAAGAGTCCGGTTCGTAGGGCCAATCACACTATTGGTAACCCAAAACATGAACAACGAATGGGCGGCCGGGGTGGCAGTCACGGTGTAGCCCTCGCCAACGTAGAGACTGGCGCCATCGGCCGGCGCGGGGTCTCCGGCAACTGACGCATGCCCCGCTAGGGAGCCCCAGCTCGAATTGTTCACTTTTAATGAAACGGCAGCGGCATCCCGAAAGAAGAAATCGCGGGTGACCGTGGTTGTCTTGCCCGAAAAGTTGGAGCCTTGCACCATGAGGACGTTCGTGCCGGGGGATAGGAAGCCCGGCACGAAAGTCCAGTTGGACGAACCGCGCCCCGAGGACAGCGCCGCCTGGCCGGTTAGGACATAGGCGGGATTGTTCAGGTTTTTGATGACATAACTGACTCCCGCCACACGGATGCTGTCGGAAACGGCGCCGCTGAAGGCGATGCTGTTGGAGCGCGTGCCGATGGCCGGCTTGAGGATGGTCACGACGGGCTTGGACGCCTCCAGCGGAACTGTTAATTTGACAACTGAACTGGGGGCGCTGCCGTAGGGGTTGTAGGCTGTGACCTGGTAACTGCCCGCGTCCGAGGTCGAGACGGGATTGATCATCAGCACGCTCGAATAGGCTCCGGACACATTGCCGATATTCGCGAGCATGACGCCATTGTGGGTCCACTGGTAATTGGCGGCGTTTGTGGCAGCGCTGGAGAATGTGGCGGAGCGGCCCGGGAAAACGGTCAGGCTCACTGGCTCCTTGGTGATTGTGGGCTTGGGAGGAGTCATGAGAAGCACGGCCGAATCATTGGGGCGGTCCGTGATGCCAGCGCCATGGGCCGGGGCCAAAGCGGCGGACGCCAGCACGGTGAAGATGGAGAGGAGGATGTTGCGTTTCATTTTAGTTTTAGTTGACCTGTCGATTCGAGGATAATCCGCAAAACTGGGCTCAAGCGCAAGGTGAAAGAGTGGCGGGCGGGCTATGGACAGGTTTTTTATTGGAAAAACCGCGAATGGGCTTGTCCCGCCTTGTTTTGCCGTTTGGCTGCCTTGATCTCAATTAGTTTTTCCGCATTTTTTTTGAGAAAAACCCTGACAAAAAGCTGGAAAAGAACACACGGCCAAACAATACCATGCTTTGATGGTAATGCAAGACAAGACCCAGCGGGCAAAACGAAGGCGCCCGGCACGAGTAGCGCCGGGCGCCTGCAAACTATCCTTTAATTCTCCGCCCGGCTTACATCAGATACGGATTGCTGACCTGGGCGATCGGGACGTAGCGGTACCGGAAGTACTGCTGCGTGGCCGCGGGGACAATGGTGTAAGGCGAAGTAACGCCTTGGATGTCGGCCCACGGGCCAATCGGGGTCGGAGCCGACTGCAGGACGGCCGAGCGTTCCCGCCACGTCAGCGAGTAGCCGGTGCCCGGAGGAGCCGCAAAATCAAGCTGCAATTGCAGGGCGGCGGCGTCCGGGTCTGTGCCGTGGAAGAGCGTGTTGATCTGGCTCGTGCTCAGGGCGGTGTTGAAGTACATAACATCGTGCAACGCCCCCTGGTAGGATATCCATTGGGGGTCCGATGAATAGCCGATTTGGAGCGGCTGGTTTCCCGAAGGCCATACCCACGAAGCGCCGAAGTTGGTGTTGGTCGTATCCAATACGCCGTCAATGTACAACGAAGATCCGCCGGCGGCCGTTTGGTCCACGGCCAAGGCCACGAAATGCCATTTGTTATCAGAAACGTTGCGGCTGGAATCGAAGTTAACGATGGCGGAGGGAGAGAGCGCGCCCAAAGTGCCATTGAGATTCTGGAAGAGTATGAAGTCGAGATCGTTGGTGGAGGGCCGGCAAAAGATAGAGGCCGACAACCCAAGCGTGCCTGGCGTTCCGGCGGAGCGCATCCAGAAGGCAATGGTGGCCGCGGGGGCATCGAAGGCGGGCGCATCCTCAACGGTGATGCCGTTGGTGTCCGCGTAAAGAAAATCCATGACACCGGTTTCGGTCAGGGTGCCATCGGATTCCGAGGCGACCCAACCCGGCGCCGTTCCCATGTTCTGGCCGTTATGCTGAATCCCGTTGGGATTGGAATCATAGACGACGCTGTTGGTGGGGGTCTGCACGAGGCTGTCCCCGCTCACGGTCGAAACGATGCTGGTGGTGGAACCGTAAATATTGGTCACGACCAATGCGTAACTGCCGCTATCGGCAAGGGACGTGTTGGTAAACATGTAGGTCATGCTGGTCGCGCCGGGAATGTTCTGGCCATTTAGCTGCCACTGGAAAGAAAGAGGCGGCACGCCGATGGCGTAAGGATTGAGAGTAATCACGTCACCCGGCCCGGCCAGGGGAATTGATTGAGGGAACATCGAAACCAGCGGTTTATCCGTAAGAATAAACCCTGAAATGGTGCCCGCATGGTTGTACTCCCCTGCGACATGCACGGGCTGAACACTCATAATCTGGACATGATCGGCATTGACCGCGGCACTGCCGGTGCTAAGCCCGCCGCCGGTGCCTTGATAGAACGACGTGCCTTCGGAGTTAACGACTGGAGGGATGTTCGGATAGGCGATCAGATTGGTGAGTGAATTGGCCAGATCGATGACCATCACGTTGGTCAGCGTTTCAATGGAGTCGCCCGAGGCCATGGTTTCCACGACAAACGAGGAATTCGGGAAAAGGCTTTTCAAGCCGGTAATATCGATTGACCAACCGGGCTGATGATTATCCGGGCCGCCGGGAGGGCCAAAATTGATCCCATCGCGAATAAACGTCGCGTAAATCTGTTCCTCACCAGTGACCGGAGCATTGCTGATCGCCGAAGCGCCAGATGATCCGCCAGGGTGGTAATAATTTGGAGGGGTGCCCGCCGTATAGCCGCCGAACGGGTTGTAATTAGCCGTCGGCCCGAACCAGTTCACCGTAATGGAACCGTTGGGGAGAGGATTCAAACCGTTTGTTGTCGAGGTGGTGGTGTCGAGGACCTGGGTGAAATTATAGCCAAGCGGGCCGCCGCAACTGCCGTAGCCTGTGTTCATCTGCGCCAGATTCTCCCAACTGCTGGGAGCAATGCCGAAAGCGGTTAATGTGACCAGAAAACCGGAATAGGCGGGCGCGCCGCAGTAATTCTCCTGGAAATGCAAGCCAATGGTGGCCGCTGAACTGACGCCCAGCATGAGGGCGGACGCCGACACAGTGCAGGCGATCTTCTTTGAGCGGGAATTGAGGGAACCGAACGGTCTTTTCATATTTTTAAGCGTATCCTTTCGACTCGCGTTTTGTGCGCGCAACTTTTGGCTGACAAACGGTCAAACATTGCCTTAGTTCAATGCTTCCCGATGAAGCGGCCTTCACTCAAGCACACAACGCCCCGGTGCGTCAAGCGATTTTTTCGGTTAATAATATGTGAACGATGCCGTTAATAAGGCGCGCATAACTTTGTGAACAACATTTGGCCGGGCCGGCTTGTGAATACTGTGGGCAAGATTTTCGCCGAACGTCTTGATTTTATTTAACGCGGAATTCACAGTGCAACCCATGAATCGATCACATCCTTTTGCCGGGTATTTTATCGCCATTGAAGGAATTGACGGGGCGGGCAAAACGACCCAGGCCCACTTTTTGCAGGAACGGTTGCAGGAGAAAAAACTTTGCGTCATCAGGACCAAGGAACCCACCACCGGCCCTTACGGCCAGATTCTGCGGGATTCGGCGGTGACTGGCCGGCTTTCGCTGGAGGAGGAAGTCGAGATGTTCCTGAAGGACAGGCGGGAGCACGTCGAAACGGTGATCAACCCGGCTTTGCGCGATGGCCATGTGGTGATCGTGGATCGTTATTATTTTTCCACCATGGCTTACCAAGGCGCCAGGGGGATGGACCCGGAGGAATTGATGCGCCGGAATGAACAGTTCGCCCCGGAGCCGGATTTGCTGGTGATTCTTGATCTTGACCCAAAACTTGGCCTGCAACGGATTAGGACGCGCGGAGACCGGGCCAATCATTTTGAGAGAACGGATACCCTGAAAAAGGCGAGGGAGATTTTCAACAGCATCAAGAAGCCGTATTTGTATCATTTGGACGCTGGCCAGGACCCGGAAACGTTGCGCGAATTAATTCTGCGCCGATTTTCCGACATTTGCGCCGAGCGCGCCAGTCAATCCGAAGATTCACTGGGAGCGAAGCAGAACTTGACCTTGAATCTGTTTGGCAAAGACCCGGCCTGAATGGTTTTTCCGCTTGGAAATCGAGGGGCAGCCATTAGGATGCAGCCGTGGCGGACAAGCACAAAAAGAAAAAAGCGGCCATCATGCTCGGCCTCGGTTTGGATTCTGACGGGCATAAACGCCTGACGACCGGCCCGAATTTCGCCCTGGTCGGCGGCACCCAGGACACCCACGAAGCGATGACCGAAAAGGCCATCAAGATCAACGAGAAGCTGGCCGCCAAAGGCAAAAAACTGGAGGAGGTCAGCCGCGAGGAATTCGAGGAAATCGCCCATGACGTCGGCCTGCGCCGCCATCCGCCCGGCGAAAACCAGCAAAAGGACAAGGGCGAGCAATGATCGGCTGGCCTGACCTTTGAACCCGCGCGGCACATTAAGTCCCCAGGCTCAGGCGGCAGTTCCCACCCACGTCGCCATCATCATGGATGGAAACGGGCGCTGGGCCAAGCAGCGCCGCCTGCCCCGCGTGGAGGGGCATCGCAACGGCGTCGAATCGGTCCGCGCCGTCGTGCGCGCGGCTGGGGAGATTGGCGTCAAGTATTTGACGCTTTACGCTTTCTCGGTTGAAAACTGGAACCGGCCCAAGGACGAGGTGGATACATTGATGAAATACCTGGCGCGATTCCTGAAGGGAGAAATTGGGGAATTGAATCGCAACAACGTCCGGCTTGAGGCTATTGGCCAGATTTACCGGCTGCCGGAATTCGTGCAGGAGCAACTGGCCAAAACCAAAACCGCCCTGTCGCGAAACAACGGGCTGACGCTGATCCTGGCGTTGAGCTACGGCGGGCGCACGGAGCTGGTCGAAGCGGCGCGCAGCCTGGCGCGGCAGGCCAAAGAGGGCAAGCTGGAGCCGGCGGAAATCAACGAACAGGTGATTTCACAGCATCTTTACACCAGCCATTATCCGGACCCGGATTTGCTCATCCGAACAAGCGGGGAAATGCGGATCAGCAATTTTCTGCTGTGGCAGATTTCCTACGCGGAACTGGTGGTCACGCAGACGCTGTGGCCGGATTTTCGCAAGCCCCAGTTTTTCGAGGCGCTGGAAGAATACACGCGGCGCCATCGGCGGTTTGGATTAGTCTGAAGCCTATGGCCGAATCCATCACTCCCGCGCCCGCGCCGCAGTCCAAGGCGGTCATTTTTTTCCGGCGCTTAAGCAGCTTCGTTGTTTTGTGGACGGTGGTCATTGGCGCGCTTTTCTCCGGGCACAAGGCGCTCTCGGCTTATGTGTTTCTGCTGATCATCCTGCTGCTGGCGGTGGCCGGCATGATCGAGTTTTACGGCATGGTCCGAAGAATCGGCTGTGTTTGTTACGACAAACTGGGGTTGTGCGGAGGCGTCCTGATGATCCTGTTCACGTTTGCCTGGATATCCGGGCAATTCGGGCAAGCCGCGTCGCCCTCGCGTGTCAACGACCGGGAAACGATGTTCATCATTCCATTCGTGCTGGGCGTGTGCGTGCGGCAATTTATGTCGCGCCAAGCCGCGAGCGGCATCATGGCCATCTCCACGACGTTGTTTGGTTTGATGTACGTGCCGTGGCTGCTGAATTTTATCCAGAAAATCAACTTCTTCGGACAGGCAGGCGTGCAGGGCGAGTACTACGTCCTTTATTTTGTTCTGGTGACCAAATTCAGCGATTGCGGCGCCTACGCGGTCGGCTCCCTCATCGGCAAACACAAGATGATCCCGCGCATCAGCCCTGGCAAAACATGGGAAGGCTTTGGCGGGGCGGTTGCCGTGTCGACTGCCGCCAGTGTCATCTTTGCGAAGCTGGCGGGTTCCCACCTGGCAGGGATGACCCTGGCGCACTCGATTATTTTGGGCGTTATCCTGAGCATCTCGGCGGTGGTCGGCGATTTGATCGAGTCTCTCTTCAAACGGGAGGCCAAGTTAAAGGATTCCGGCCAATTATTTCCAGGCATCGGCGGCATTCTGGATTTGTTGGACAGCCTGCTGTTCAATGCGCCAATCATGTACCTCTACTTGCGGCATGTGCTGACGAAGCCTGGGTGATTTCCCTATGCGCGGCCATTTGCGCAAGCGGCGGAATGGGACGAAATTAGGGTATGAAAACTTTAAGACGCATCCTGGCGGCGGGCGCCGCATTGGGAATGGCTGGCGGGGTGCTGGCCGCTCCGCCGAGAGCCAATCCGGCGCCGCTCATTGGCCAAGTGCAGACGATAACCGCACCGGTGGCCACACCGCAGCCCGTGGCGCCGTCCGGCGTTCCGACAGTAACCCAGCCGGTCGCCGCGCAAACAGTATTGCCCGGAGGCGCTATCCTCACACCTGCTGCGACGACCGCAACGAGCACAGGGCAGGCTGCCGCCGTATTTAATCCGGCCACGCCATTCTCACTGCGACCTTTGACGTCGCCCGGTGGAACTGTTTTCCCAGGCACGGTTTCTCCTGGCACGGTCCCCGGGCGGGTCAATGGAATCGACACGGGATTATTCCTGGCTGGCAATCCGATTGGCGTGAGCAGCTTCGGCGGAATTTTTAATCCGGACACGGTCTTCACCGCAACCCCCGGAAACGTCATCGTAACCGGAGGCGTGCAAACCGGAGGGACCGTTGCCAGTGGTGTCATCACCACAGGCGGGGCGGTTGGGGCGGTGCAAGCGGCTGGCGCAGCGGCAGGGACAGGCGTCGTTGTTTCAACGCCTTCGGGCGTGCAGGCGCCTGGAGCGCCGGTCATCGTGACGGGCGGTTCGACGACGACGGTCGTGGTGCCGGGTGCAACTGGCAGCAGCGTGATTGTCACCGGTGGCCAGCAGTAATAACTCTACCGCCACTTGTAGGTCAGCAGGGCGAAGATAGAATTGGCGGTGAAATTGTTGGCCCCGGCGCTGGTGGGTTCGGCGTATGTGTAAAAACCATACTTGACGGTAAGCGTCACGTTTTTGCCAATGCGCCGATTCACGCCGGCTTGCAGCGCGTGCTGGTCATATTCAATTCCGACGGGCAATCCGACTGCCGCATTGTGCTGCCCAAAATTGGCCTCGGAAAACGAGTAAGTGGCGAACAAGTCCGTTTGGCGGTTTAGCGCGTAAGTGGCATTGGCGAGGATGCTGTAAGTGTTGCCGGAATAAACGGCCACTTCCGGGGCGGAATTGTCGGCCGTTATAGCGGTGGTTGGCTCGAAGGAAACGGTCGTGGAAAGAAAAAGCCGGGGACGCGGAACGAACGTCGTGTTCAACGAATAAACCTCCATATTGTTTTCACCCGCCACCAAGCCGCCGCCCGGCGAAGCGCCGGGAGACGCGTCCGTCTCGACCCATGTCCTCGTAAAGAGACGTTGATACGTGAACGACGTTCTCAACCAAGTCCAGGGATGCCATGCCAGTTTGGCCTCGATTTCATCCGTGTCCATATTGCGGGCTTCGATAAAGCCGGGATAACCGGCTGGCGGCGCGAGGCCGGGGTCATTTTGATAGCGGCTGTCGTCTTCATAGCGGCGATAATGGGCAGTGAAAGAAACGCTTTGCCAGGGAGAAGTGTTAAAGCCGGCGCGAACGTCTCCCAAGTGGTTTGCGAATTGGGTGTTTTGCGTGAAACCGGCGCCTGGTTGCAAATCCTGATCGAATTGTCCGAGGGTTTCCTGCTGCAACTTCGCGTCCGCGAAGAGTGCCGTATAGGGGATGGTGTTGTAACGCAGGCCGACGGTTTCGGTGGTTTGGAATTCATCGTAATCCGACGAGAGCATGGCCGGGTCCACGGGAGTGAGGGTGACCGATGCGATATTGCCGTTGGTGAAGAGCGGATTGAGAAAGGCATTATCGCCGCCGAAACCGTGCTGGGACGTCCATTCCGCCTGCACCCCCGCTGAAAGCGTCAGCCCATGAAACGGCCCCATCAGGCCATTGGCGTTGAAGACATGCGATTGCCTTTGGAGCGTGATCGACGGGACGCGGTCCATCAAGTCAGCAATATGATTGACGGAATCCGTGAAATTGCCATCGGAGTTCAATTGGCTGAACAGATAGCCGCCGGAGGCAAAGAACCAGCTTGTCACCTTTTTCTCCAGGCGGATCGTATTGGCCCCTTGAAAATAGGAGTTGCCTTCGCTCACATTCTCGCGGCCGTTGCCGCGCAAGTCGGTGTTGGTGTAATGCGTTTGCAGGTTGTAAAATTCTCCGCGAAAACGCTCCTCAATGGCGACGCCCGCCCGCTCATCGTCGAGGCTGAATTTGAGCACATTCACGGTCTCGTTCAAATGTTCCTCCGTCGGAGCAACGCCGCGCTGATTGCCCGTCTTAGCCAGGCCCCAATCGGTCATCGCCTCGTCCCCTTGCCGATAGTCGTATTCGTAACCCAGCGTCATGCGCGGCCAATGCGGGAGTTCCAGCCCGAAATCAACCCACGCCTTGCCAATGTCAAGGTGGATGTCCCGGCCGTAGTCCAAAGCGGACGAGGCCACCGAAGGCGCGTAGCCGCCCGTGTCAGAATAATATTTTCTGAACTGGTCCCAGCCCGCGTGAATGAATCCCAGGTCCGTTCGATCCACCGACAAGTTCAGTTTGTAGTCGTCCCGCAGCATGTGGCCGGCCATGGCGAAGGTGGCGCCGGGGCTGGTCTTTTCGATCATCTCAAAATGATCATAGCCGCCATTGACGCCCGCGGGCTGCCAGGTCAATTCGCTGAATTTTTGTTTGTTGCCGCTGACGGTCGTGCCGCCAACCGCAGGCGTGGCGGAAAAGGAAAACTCATTTGTTGCCGCGTTCTTTTCCCACGCCGCCCCCTGGTCGATCCAGGCCCGCAAAAGCCCCACTTGCGCGGGAGTCAGCGGCTCCCCTTTGCCGTCGGGCGGCATTTGCATATCCGCGACCAGGTTGGCCACGTAGTGAATGAGCGGGCTGCCGGCGCTCCGGCCAGGAACGATATCCACGCCATGATCGCCGCCTTTAAGTGAGTTGGCGCGCGTGTCGAGGCGGAACGCGCTCTTGGGCCGAATGGGGCCGTGGCAGCGAATGCAGGAGGCATCAAAAATGGGTTTGATGTCCTTGGAAAAATCGACCTGGCGGCTGGCCGCCGGCGGCAGTTTGGACAAATCGACGGTGTCGGCCCCGGCCGCCGCCAAACACCAGAATACAGCCAGGCCGCAGCCCGCGCTCCAGACCGGAATGAGAGGCCGAAGTGGGAGGCGGCGGTTCATCTCAGTAAAAGAGGAACGGCTGGGTGTTGGAGCCGTGGACAGCAGTGTGGCAGCCAGCGGTCCAGCAGGTGCCGTAACGCAGGAAGGGGGTATGGTTCACGTTGCCGATGAAAATCGCGCCGTTGCCAGGCGTGCTCTGCACCTGGGCGTGGCAGCGCAGGCACATATTGTCGTCGCGCACTGTCAATAATTGCTGGTTGACCGATCCGTGCGGGTTGTGGCAGACGGTGCAGCCTTCCCGCATGGCCGCGTGCTCGAAAATGAAGGGCCGGGTTTGCTCGCGATGGCATTGGGCGCAATTTTCATTCAAGCGGCTCATGGCCAGCCCGCCCGCCGGTTTCATAATGTCCATCCCATGCGGGTCGTGGCATTGGACGCAGTTCATTTTGCCTTCAATAACCGGATGATGCTGCGGCAGATGAAATTCCGCATCGGCATCCAGATGGCATTGAAAGCAGGCAGCAGGGTCTTTGCCGGGATTGACGATTAGTTTGACTCCCCCGCCCCCAGCCGCGACATGCCGGCTGCCCGGCCCATGGCAGGATTCGCAGCCGGTCTGCCCGGCCCGGTCCGCGCCGGCCAGGCGCAATCGCGCGTGAGGGCTGGCCGGAAACGCGCGAGTAATTCGCTCATGGCAATCGGCGCAAACCTTGTCACCGACAAAGGTCGCGCCCTCGATTTGCGGCGGCGGCGCGACCGAGGTTCGGTTCATGGTGGAACAGGATTCCACCAGCATCGCCAAGGCGGTGGCCAAGGCGCACAGCGCGAGCGCGGCGGCTGCTTTTCGCAATCTCGAATCGAACAAACGCATGAATGACAGCGACCGGCCGGCTATGGATTGGCTTGCAGAACGACTTCGTAGAATTGCTGGCTGCCAAGGGCGCTGGGATCCGTAAACGTGACCGATCCGCCGGAGGCGGTGTTGGTCGCCAGCGGAGTCCAGTGGATGAGATCGGAGGATCCTTTGATGACGTAAACCAGGCCCATGTTGGCCGCGTAGTTGAACGAGAAATGGCCTCCGGCCACGGACGGCGCGGAATTCGTCACGACAACCGGAGTCACAACAAACACGTTCACAACCGCAGACGTGGCCGAGACTCCGCCAGCCGTGGCCACCGCCGTCAGGCCGTAATTGCCCGCGCCAAGGCTCGGCCCGCTCGTCAGGCTAAACGGGCTGCCCAAAGCCGTGCCAAGCAGAATCGAGTTCGCGAAAAAGCTGACGTTGGTCACCGTGCCGCCGCCGGGGACCGAGGCCGCCGCCGCCACGGACAGGTTGACGGGCGCCGCGAAGACCGCGTTGGCAGCCGGGGCGGTCAATGCAACTGTCGGAGCCGGTGGAGTGACGGTAATATTCACCACCGCGGAGGTGGTCGAAACTCCGCCTGCTGTCGCCACCGCCGTCAGCCCATAACTGCCCGCGCCCAACCCGACGCCGCTGGTGAGAGCAAACGGGCTGGCCAGAGCCGTTCCCAATGGAGTCGTGCCAGCAAAAAAGGTGACGTTGGTCACCGTGCCGCTGGCCACTGACGCGGAAGCGCCCAGCGAGAGATTCGCTGGCGCGGTGAAAGCAGCGCCCGTGACCGGGTTGGTAATAGTCACGGACGGAGCCGGCGGGATGACCGTGATGCTCACCACCGCGGACGTGGCGGAGACACCAGACGCGGTCGCAACCGCCGTCAATTGATAAGGGCCGGCGCCCAGATTATTGACCGTAAAACTGAATGGATTCGCCGGGGATGAGCCAAGCAAACTCCCCGCGCTGTAAAAGCTGACATTGGTGACCGTCCCGCTGCTGACGGCGGCGGCGGCCTGAATATTCACGCTGGCGGGCGCCACGAGAATCGAGCCGCTGACCGGGTTTGTGATGCTCACGGTTGGCGTCGGGAGGCTGACAGACGGCGTGGAACGGATGTAATGGAAGTCGCCGCCCTGCATCTGCCAGGAGACAAAGGTAATGGACAAATAAATATTGGAACTCATGAGATGCAGCACCATTGGCTTGTTCGTAATGTAGGCGGAGAAGTCGCCGCCCCCGTTGTTGCGCAACGCCTCCATGCTGGAGTAGGTCAGGGTGTTATACCCGCTCAAATCGCCAAAAGCCCACTCGGTCCCTTTTGGGCTGGTCGCGCCGGCGGAGGTCTCTTTGGCCGCCGTATTATAAAGGACCTGATTGCCTCCTCTGGTCAGCACCACTGAGCCAGCAAGAATCGTATCGGACTGCCCGCTGGCGGTCTTATTGAAACTGGTGTTCGGGCCGGACCACAGGGTTTGACCATGCGCCGAGGATGCGGCGGCGATCATCAGACCGGCCAAAAGAGAAATGCGTTTGTGTTG
Organism: Verrucomicrobiia bacterium; assembly: GCA_036501625.1. Lineage (GTDB taxonomy): Bacteria > Verrucomicrobiota > Verrucomicrobiia > Limisphaerales > Palsa-1400 > Palsa-1400. The sequence goes on along the minus strand of DASXZY010000032.1, from coordinate 1,691 downwards.
CTTCATTTGTTTTGGGAGGAAAGAGAACGCAAGATGTTCCAAGAGCATTGAAATTTCCTCGCCGCCGCAGAATTATCGGGAACCAACGGCGGCGATTCCGCCTCTCATTCCAGTGTTATCAATAAAGTTTCCGTTCCGAATCGCCCTGGCTGCCTGGTGCCTGGGGAGTTTTGTTCGCTGCCAGGCCGACACTTGCAGCCTGGTTCCCACGGCCGACGCTTTCGTGGCCACCGGAATCGGCGCGAATAATCTGAGCGGAGAAAATTTTGGCGCGGCCGGGGCGCTGACGGTTGAATCCGGCAGCTTGCCCAAGGGCAGATTCCAAACGGTCATCAAATTCGACCTTTCGGCGGCGCTGGCCTACTTCACCGCCGAGTACGGCGCGGGCGCATGGGCCGTCCAATCGATTTCGCTGCAACTCTCCTCCACCCAGACTCATCCCAACGCCATGTTTAATGCGGTGGCGGCGGGGCAGTTCGGCGTTTCTTTGATGCGGAACAACTCATGGGTCGAAGGCACGGGCACGGGCGGAGCGCCAACCGCCAACGGGATAACCGACGACACTCTGGAAACCTCGTTTATCAATGACGCCACGGACGTGGCGCTGGGCACGAATCAATTTCCCGGCGGAATTACCGGCACCAATACGTATGAATTGCCCACAGCCTCGGGACTGGCGTCCGATGTGATGGGGGGAAGCAACTTAACTCTGCGCCTTTATCCGGCGGACACAAACATTAGCTGGCTGTTCAACGCCCGCTCGGTCGCGCCCGGCCCCACCCTGTTCATTACGGCCGCGCCGGTGACACTCGCGGCCACGCTTTCGGGTGGAAACCTGCTTATCACGTGGCCGGCAAATGTTCCCGCCAGTTTTGTTTTGCAACAGAACTCAGACCTCACGAGCACAAATTGGACGGATGTCGTGACAACAAACGCGCAGTATCAGATTCTGATTTCCCCAACGAACTCCCAGGAGTTTTTCAGGTTAGCCGCCCCGGGGTCTTAGCTATGCTTGGGGCGCAGGAGGATGGCTTTTTTGGTGGTGCCTTCCACTTCCACACTGGCCGCTTCGATGCCGGGATCGTCCTTCAATGAATTATAAATAACGCGCCGGTCGAAAGCGCTCATCGGCTCCATCTCAACGATGTCCCCCCAGCGGCGCACTTTTTCGGCGGCGGCTTGCGCCTTTTGCACGAGCGTCTCGCGCGCCTTGGCCCGGTAGCCGCCTACGTCAATGAGCGCCTTGGGCGTGCTCGGGTCCTGCTGGAAAAGGATGCGGTTGGTGATGTACTGCAAGTCGGATAAAGTCTGGCCTTGGCGGCCAATGAGGCGGCCGGAGTCGGCGGTTTTGACATCCAGAAAAACTCCATCGTCCAAATCGTGCGCTTCGACGGTGGCTTCGAACCCCATCGTTTTGAGGATTTCTTCCAGGATAGCTTTGGCTTGCGCTGGCATAGTTCCGTTTCTTTTGTTGGATTCGACTATAGGCGGGTTATCAACCAGAAGCTACCTTTTTTTCTTCACTGGCACAGCCGCCATCACTGGCGCGGTGTTAGGCGGCGTCAATAAATAACATTTACAAGTTCCTGTTTTGATTGGGGTAGATGACGTAATTCCATTCGCCATGAAAGCGCCCCGGTTTCAAACTGATGCTGGCCATTTGTTGGGGCGTGATTTTTCTGCCGGGCAGG
>DASXZY010000031.1:0-43051 GCA_036501625.1 Verrucomicrobiia bacterium | reverse complement strand
GGTTTGAGGGTCACACTCTCCGCCGCCCGCGGTTCGACCCAACCTGAAATTTGCTGATAAAGTTGAAAATCTTTCATGCCGGATTTTAGCCAGGGCGCCTTCGTTGGGGCAACTTTGCCGGCGAACCTCTCCAACGCCTCTGCCGGGCCAGCGCAGCGGAGCGGAGCGAGAACCGGCCCGAAGCGGTTGATCCTTTGCCCGCCCCAGAGGACCGCTTTGTGGCTCTGCTTCCAAATCCTTTCCTTTCTAAAGGCTCTTAAAATCTCCAATTAAAAAACACCGGAAAATTCCGGAACAACCTGATAAAATAATGACTCCCGCTGCTTCCACGACATAATTGTAGTTGGCGCCGCCAACGAACTGTGAAATCGAACCGATGCTGGGCATCGTAAAACAGAGACGTGAGCGGCGGATTTGACGCCGGATAAGCAATCGGCCACTTGGCCGCGTGATTTGAGCAATTTGTCGATGTCGATATTGGAGCAATCGGGTTTGCGTGATTTCGTCATGGTGAAACTCCTGTGAGGTTGAGGGCGGGCCGCGAAGCCCGCCCGGTTGAACGATTACGCCTTTTTCTCGGCGATGACGCGGAGAGTGATACGTCCGTCGAAGGGCATGGCGTGAAGCTGCACGTTGAGGCCCTTGCCATCCTTATGCGCCCAGGCGCTGCCGATGAGCGTCCAGAAGCTGTCGCCGCCTTCGCGGTCCCGAACCTGGTAAGCTAGATGGCTTGGGGCCTTGAATTTGGCGGGTTGGGTGTTATCGGTATCAGTCATTGGCAGTCTCCTTTTTAAGTTTATCGGGCTGCGACCATCGCGGCCTCGATGGCTAGAGCGACTAAAGTCCCTTGAGCCGGGGCGTAGCGATACCTGCGCAAGCTGCAAAATTGGGGGATACCGTTCGGGGGAACCGATTTTCCGCTTGCGCGAACCGGCGGGGACTTTAAGCCAAGCCCATCAAATAGGCCGCGTGGCGTGACCGGAAACGGATTTTACGGAGACGAAATGATGCCCGTTCCGCCAAACCCGCGTCTTTCAAGCCCATTGACAAGCCGGTGCCAAAATGGCACTATGGATGGATGGAACATGTCGCAGAAGAATCCCGTGAACGCATTACGGCCCGCGTGTCGAAACGCGTCCGGGTGACGCTCGAACAGGCGGCGGAGCTAACCGGCTCCACCGTCAACCAGTTCCTGGTGCAATCGGCCTATCAGGAGGCGCAGCGCCTCGTCGAGCGCGAGTCGGTCATCCGGCTCTCGCAAGAGGGCGCAAGAAAAGTGCTGGCGCTGATCGACCATCCGCCGAAACCCAACAAGCGGCTGAGAGACGCCGCCAAGGCATTCAAAAACACCGTCCGTGCTTAAGCTCGAACCGCTGGCGAAATCGCACGACCGGGACGGCTTCGACTGCGGCAGCGAGCCGCTCAATGTATTTCTCAAGCAGACGGCCCGGCAACATGGCGAGCGGGGAATTTCCCGGACATTCGTCCTCGTCGATGAGGAGAGTCCGCAGCCGATACCCGTTTTGGGATTTTTCTCCCTCAATCTCTGTCAAATTAAGTCCGAGACGCTGCCCCCGGCTGAAGCGAAGCGTCTTCCCCGCGACGCGGGGGCCGTTCGGCTCGGACGCCTGGCGGTTGATCTTGAACATCAAGGGCTAGGATTGGGCAAGATGTTGGTGCTGGGCGCCATGCGAAAGTTCATGGAGATTTTCCGCACGGCGGGCGGGATTGGACTTTTTGTCGATGCGAAGGACGCAAACGCCAGGCAATTTTACGAAAAATTTGGTTTCATGCCGATTCCTCCGAACGATTTTGAATTATTCCTGCCGGTGAAGACAATCGAAGACGCGTTGGCAAGCGCGGAGTGAGGCGCGCTTGCGTCCTTCGCGTCGAGGATGCACTTCAAAGCTCGGCCAAAGCTGCTGGCGTTTGGACTCATATTCGGCTTGGGAGATCAGGTTTTTGTCGCGCAACTCGGCGAGTGATTTCAACCGGCTTTCAACGGCTGTTCCGGTTGGCGGCGGCGGTGGTAGCTCCACCAGATGTCCAGCGGGCGGTGTGTTGCCGACTTCCACTGCTTGAACATCGATGTCGTGACGAACCGGCGGCGATTGCGCCTGTTCTTTCTTCCGTTGCCATACCAAAATTGGCCATCCGCGCCGCCGCGGCCAAAGCATTTTCGGAAGCATCGAATCGGCAGGCGTTGCAACAAGGATGGGCCTTGCACAAGAACATGCGATTTTTCCCGAACAAATATTCTTCTTTCGCCCGCGCGAGACTCTCATTCAGCTCGTCGTCCGACGGCGCGAGATGACGAAGACTCAGAAAATGACGGAATTGCGCGAGGTCTAAATCTGTCCAGGCGCCTTCGGTTCCAACTACGAATCCAGATGCGTGGAAACGGCAGGCGGCGCAACTGAGAAGATCGCAACGCCGGCGTGGAGGACGAACGAACGATTTGGCTGGCCTTGTTCAGCTCTTCCGCGTGATTGGACGGCAGCGGCACAGCTATCGGAGCGTGTTCGGATGCGCCGCAATCAGCAAACGGCCCCTCGACTGCCGGGCTGAGACCGCGGTTGGCAATAAAAGTCAGATTGTGCTGTGCCGCAAGCTGGCACATCTCACTCGCCAGGCCCGCTGCGCCCGCGTGATGGCCGTCGCCAGCCACCAATGCCATCGCGGCATCCGCGATCTGGCGGCTCGCCGCCCAACGCTCAAACCATCGCTTTATCCACGGCGGCAGCACTTGAGTCTGGCACACGGCGCACAAAATCAGATCGGCATCGGCGGCCTCGCACAACGCCTCATTCGCCATCGATGGAAAACGCAACAGCCCCATGCGCCAAAGTTTGATGTTCCACGACATTTGCGCGCCGGCGGCGGAATCGGCGTTTCGCAGCAATGCGATTGCCTTAAGGGCGGAATCCACGGCGTCATAAATTATTAAGACTTTCATAGTTCAGCCTAACACTGGCATATACGAGATTGCGCGGCAAAACGGCCAAACCAATATCTGTCATTGAGAATCCTTGCGCGGACGGCCAATTCGATTGGCACGTTATGCCGGGTTCTCGTCATCGCTTGTTGACGAGTGCGTTGCGAAAATCGAAGGGAAGATTCTGCTCAAGCCTTTTGACAGGGGTGGCAATTGGAATATTTGCCCGTGGTGGGAACCAAAAAAGATGGCTCGGAACGCGATTGCGCTCCGAGCCGATGAATCCCATCCGCGGGACGCTTTAGGCGTTCTGCTCGTTGGCCACAGTTTCGGCGATCTTGGTGAGTTTCTCGTCGGCTTCTTTTTCTTCGTCCAACGTTTCCTCAAGAAGTTCGACGGCTTCCGAATGTCCCATTTGTTCGGCCCAGGCTCGCACCGTCCCGTAGGAGGCGATCTCGTAGTGTTCGACCTTTTGCGCGGCGGCGATAATGCCGGCATCAATCGAGCTCTTGCCCTTCAGCTCCTGCAGGAGTTCCGCCCCCTCCTCAATCAAGCCTTTCATGGCCTTGCAGGTCTTGCTCTTGGATTTTTCGCCAACGGATTCAAATACCTCCTTCAACCGGTCCACGTGCCCTTCGGTTTCCTCAAGGTGCGAGGTGATGGCTTCGCGCAATTCTTCCGATTGCGCGGCCTTGGCCATCTTGGGCAACGCTTTGGTAAGTTGGGTTTCCGCATCGAGCAGATCCGCCAATTCGTCCAGGAACAATTCGTGAAGTTCCGAGTTCATTTCCTGGCCTTCCTGTTCTTCATTTTCTGAATTTTGAGTTCTATTTTTCATAATGTTAATCGGTCTCCGATCCGGTTCAGTCCAGCACGAAGCGTTCCTCCTTCGGCATGTTCAGCGGCTCCCGCAACCACCTCGCATGGGTGGCGCGGCCAAGCCGTCATTTTCTGTTGCACCCTGCAACGATTAAACGGAAGGCTCATGCAATATGCAGAGAAGATTCTATTGCATAACGCCCGGACACACGGCCAGCGGCGCTCAATCGAATGGCTGGTATGGCTTAAGCTGCCCGAAGAGACGATTTGTTATGAATATTGCCAAAGAAGTTGAGCTTGAAATTACCACGTCACGTCCAACGAACGAAAGTCTTCGTGACCTTTTCCTGAAGGAACTGGCTGAGATGTACGACGCCGAGAAGAATCTCGCGTTGGCGCTTCGAGTCGTGGAAAAGGCCGCGCGGGCCCCGGATTTGAAAAAATTGGTGGAGGTCCATTTGAAGGAGACTCAGGGTCACGCGGAGACCATCAAGATGGTGGCCGAGTCGTTGGGAGAGGAACTGCCCAAGCGAACGTGCAAGGCGATGAGAAAACTGATCGCGGAAACCGTGACGACTTTGGCCAAGAATGCCGTCTCCCCGATCCGAGACCTCGCGTTGATCGCGGCCGCGCAGAAAATCGAGCATTACGAAATCGCGGCTTATGGAACGCTGTGCGCATGGGCCAAAGAATTGGGGCACACTTCGGAATTGGCGTTATTGGTCTCGACGCTTCAACAAGAGAAAACGGCCGATGAATTGCTGACGGGAGTAGCGCTAGCCTTGGGGTCGCTGGGAGAATTAATCAACAAGCACGTGCTCGAAAAAACGGCGGCGGATGTGCCCGGATAAATTGCCCGCTTCATCAACGCAAATCACAAACAAAAGGAATGGCATGCCTCGCGGCGATAAATCAAGTTACTCGGACAAACAAAAACGCCAAGCCGAACACATTGAAGCGGGTTATGAGCATCGCGGCGTAAAGCCCAAGGAAGCAAAACGCCGGGCTTGGGCAACTGTAAATAAAACGACCCCTGGCGGAAAGAAGAGCGGTTCGGGGCGAGGACGGACGGAGAACCATGCTCCCGCGCGAAAAGGCGGCCGAGCCGCGCATCATTCCTGAAACGGCATTTTAGCACGTTATTAAATTCAAAGAAAAAATTAATATTTATGAAAGCGCTTGTTTACAGAGGTCCGCGAAATGTGCGGATCGAAGATGTTTCAGATCCGCAGGTTGAAGAGCCGACGGACGTAATCGTAAAAATCACGACCACCAACATCTGCGGCTCTGACCTGCACATGTACGAGGGCCGCACCAATGTTGAAGACGGAAAGGTGCTCGGCCATGAAAATTTGGGCGAGGTCATTGAGACTGGCAATGCAGTCAAACAGATTAAGGCCGGCGATCTTGTTTGTTTGCCATTCAATATCAGTTGCGGTTCATGCCCGAATTGCGAGCGCGGGCTTACCGGGTTCTGTTTGACCGCCAATCCCGGCAGCGCCGGAGCGGCCTATGGATACGCGAACATGGGCCCTTATAACGGCGGACAGGCCGAATACTTGCGCGTGCCTTACGCGGACTTTAATTGCCTCAAACTTCCCGAGGACGCGCGCGACCGGCAGGCTGATTATGTTATGCTGTCCGATATTTTCCCGACCGGATGGCACGCCACGGAACTGGCCGGATTGAAGCCCGGAGAATCCGTTGTCATCTACGGTTGCGGTCCGGTCGGACTGATGGCCGCGCACTCGGCGCTGATTAAAGGAGCCAGCCAGGTCATGGTCGTGGATCGCCACCCGGACCGGCTTCGATTGGCGGAGGAGATTGGCGCCATTGCGGTGGATGATTCTGAAGGCTCCCATGTGGAAAAAATCCTGGAACTTACGAATGGCCAAGGCGCCTGCCGCGGATGCGAGTGTGTGGGCTATCAATGCCACGATCCAGCCGGGCACGAAGTCCCCAATCAGACCATGAACGACCTTGTGAAATCCGTTCGGCCCGCGGCGGGTCTCGGCATAGTCGGGGTTTTTGTGCCGGCGGACCCCAAAGGAGCGGACAAGCTGGCAAAAAAAGGGCAGATCGCCTTCGACATCGGCGCTTTCTTCGAGAAGGGCCTGCACATGGGATCGGGCCAGGCGAATGTGAAGGCGTACAATCGTTACCTTTCCAATTTAATCCATGCCGGGCGGGCCAAACCTTCCTGGATTGTCTCGCATGAAATTTCCCTGGATGAAGCGCCCGAAGCTTACGAGGAATTTGACAAACGCACAGAGGGATGGACGAAAGTCATTCTGCACCCTGGCAGCCAAAAACGCTCCGGCCGAGTCCGCGAAGAAACAAGGGAAAGAGAACTGGTCGCCGGCGACCGCGATGGTCATTGAGACGGATGCCGGCCCATGAGCGCATGGCGCGCCTCTTCATCTGGGGCGCGGAGAACCGCGGAGGGATGCACGGTCGCCATCAACACGGCCAAGCAGATTTGATTCAATCCATTGCCGTGTTGCTGGCTCACTTTTAAAGTCTGTCTGAGAAAAGACCAGCACAACACTCGCGCCGATCGGCCCTTCGCCAAATACAGTTTGCGTTCCGTTTCGCCAGAGGGGACAGGCTTGGCAGTTCGCGGCCGCGCTTCACAGTGTGGAAAGGTGCAAGGCTTCGAGGTGCCGGGAATTTCGCCTGGGCTTGTTATCGTTTCACGTTTTGCCTCCCAGGATTTGCCTGGCCGCGCGCAATCCACTTTCCAAAGCGCCGAAGGTTGTTCCGGTTTGCGCGTCTGAAATCGTGGCTTCGCCCGCAAAGAACAACGTTTCCTTCAGCGGCTCGGCCAGCAGTTTTGGGAGTTCCAAACCGTTGACGGGAATGTAACTGTAGGCGCCGCGGATGTCCGCGTCCGCCGCCCAATTGTGGCAATGGCAGTTTGCGAGTCTCGCTTGCAACGAAGCAGGCTCCGCGGACATCATGCGGCCAAGCCCGGCGAGCGCCTGCGAAATCAGTTGCTCTTTGTTCAGATGCAGAAGTTTGTCAGCCTTGGGGCCGCCCGCCCAAGCTGTGAGAATTGTGTCCGAAGTCTCCCACCACGTTGGAAACGGCTCATCAAAGTCGTGCAGAAAACCAAAGGATTTGTCCCAACACCTTTCGCGGAATTCAAAGATCAGTTTTACAACATTGCCAAATTCGAGTTGTCGAATCGCATCGGCTTTGCCCACGAGACCAGGTCGAAATGACACAGTTCCGGCTTTCCAGGCTCCGAGGGGCAGTGTCAAAACAACCGCATCCGCGTGGAGGTTGATATTGCGTCCTTGTTGCATGGCCGCGATGTTGATCTTGCCCGGTTGCCACTCGATGTGGCTGGCTTTGGTATCAAGAAACAAGTTTCCATTGGCTTGTTTGATTTGCTTAGCCATGAAATCGATCAGTGCGCCATATCCCTGTTCGATGCGGGCCTGCCAAGAGCCGTCCATATGCTCGGAGGAATAAGTCAGGCGCAGAATGGAATGGGCGCTGATTCGCTCGGAATCGGCCGCGTTAAAACCCTCGACGTATCCTCTCGTCCATGCTTGGGCGTGTGAATCCAAGCCCTGCGTTTCAAGAATTTTCGCAAAGGGCGCATCCGATTGACGAGGATCGATGAGGTCAAGAACACGATCCACCTTGTCCCAAAACTTCACCTGCTTTAGCGAGCCGCCTTCAAACACCTCGATTTGATTGGACGCACGGCACGTCGTCAATCCCGCCTCGGCAATGAGTCCGAGGAGATTTTGATTTCGACCGTGAACAAACTCGGCGCCCAGTTCAATCGGCGTGCCGCCACCGATGGTGAGAATGCGGCCTCCCCAGCGAGACTTGGCTTCAAGGACCGTGACCGGAACGCCCTTGCGCGCCAATTCCCAGGCCGCGCCCAGTCCGGCCATGCCTCCGCCGATCACGATTACAGATTTCATGAGCCTTTCAATTCAGGTGAAGGGGATAAATTCCCGCACAAATCCATCAACAGTTTGGCATTCTTCGGAGCACGCACATTCAAATCATTATTGAAGTAGGCGAAAACGCGATGGCCGGCGGCGGCCTCTACCTGAATGCGCGCGGCCCAGGGCGCAAGTTCCGCTGCCGTATAATCGTGACGAGGACCTCCGGACAGCCCATGAAACCGAATGTAGGCGAAGTCCGCGGTCACGGATAAGTCTTCCGGCATCTTCATGGAACTAACCCAAACCAGCGCAACATTGAAATCCCTCAGCAATTCCTTCGTTTCCGAGTCCAGCCACGAAACATGACGAAATTCAAAAGCATGGGGAAACTCCTTTGGCGATCGGCGGAGAAATTTATTAAGCCGGGGCAAATCCTTTTGAAAATTCGGCGGCAATTGCCATAGAAACGGGCCAATGCGGGGACCCAGCGGGCGGATGCGGCGAAAAAACTTATTGACGCTGCCCTGAAGCTTATTCAGCCGCTTGATGTGCGTGATAAACCGGCTGCCTTTGATGGCAAAAACAAAGCTTTTCGGAGCTTTTTTCCGCCAGCCATGAACGGCGCCAAGGCTGGGAAGCCGGTAGAATGTCGCATTGATTTCGACAGTGCGAAACTCTCGCGTGTAAACAGAGAAATGATCTTTCGCTTTTGCATCGCGATAGAAATCACCCGCCCATTCTTTATATTCCCAACCGCTTGTGCCGATAAACACCTCTCCAGTTGCCATACGACTTAACCTTTCACACCAGCGCCTGCGGACACCCTCCCATTAGCATCAAGCATTCCCTTAACACTCCCAATGGGCAGCCCAGCCGTAAGGCGGCTGCAAATGCCGCGTTTTGCAAGGCTTGACCCAGAGAAGTTGCGCAATTCGCAATATCGTTCCAACATCGCAAGGAGTGAAATGCTTTGGCAGGACTTTAGCTAAAGGAATGGGGTATGAGCGACACGTGCGCGGATTTTTTAGTCGAACGGCTTCACCAGTGGGGTATCAAACGAATCTTCGGGTATCCTGGTGATGGAATCAACGGCATCATGGGCGCCCTCCAACGCGCGGAAAAAAACTCTGCCCGAATAGAATTTATCCAGGCCAGGCACGAGGAAATGGCCGCCTTCATGGCCTGCGCCCATGCGAAATTTACGCGCGAAGTGGGCGTATGCCTCGCCACATCCGGCCCCGGCGCCATTCATCTGTTGAACGGGCTTTACGATGCCAAAATGGATCATGCTTCGGTGGTCGGAATTGTCGGCCAATCGTCCCGGCAGGCGATCGGAGGCAGTTACCAGCAGGAAGTGGACTTGGTTTCACTCTTCAAAGACGTCGCTGGCGAATTCGTCCAGCAGGCCTCGCATCCCGCGCAAATCCGGCATCTGGTGGATCGCGCGATTCGCATTGCCAAGGCGGAGCGGACGGTCACCTGCATCATCATTCCAGCCGATTTGCAGGAGGAAAAGGCAGTCAAACAGCCAGAGCATCGGCACAGCACCGTTCACTCCGGCGTCGGTCACGCGTCGGTGCGAATTCTTCCCGCCCAAGCTGATCTTCGCAAGGCAGCGGACATTTTGAATGAAGGCAAACGCGTGGCCATATTGGCCGGGGCGGGCGCTCTTGGAGCCAGTGAAAGCCTCGTCAAAACCGCCAATATTCTGGGCGCGGGCGTGGCCAAGGCGCTGCTGGGCCGCGCCGTGCTGCCGGATGGCTTGCCGTTTGTGACCGGCTCCATCGGATTGCTCGGCACCAAACCCAGTTGGGAAATGATGCAGGATTGCGACACGCTTCTGATGATCGGCACCAGCTTCCCATATTCGGAGTTTCTCCCCAAAGAAGGACAGGCGCGCTGTGTGCAAATCGACATTGACCAGCGAATGTTGAGCCTTCGTTATCCGGCTGACATTTGCCTGGGAGGCGATGCCAGGGAAACACTCGAAACGCTGAATCCTTTATTGACGCACAAGGAGGACCGCTCGTGGCGTGAAAAAATTGAAAAGGAAGTCGCCGCATGGTGGGAAACCCTCGAAGGGCGCGCCATGAAGGATGCTCATCCGCTAAATCCCCAGCGTGTCTTCTGGGAGCTTTCACCATTATTGCCGGACCATTGCATCCTCACCTCCGATTCCGGTTCGGCCGCCAATTGGTTCGCGCGCGATTTGAAAATCCGCCCCGGCATGATGGCATCGCTTTCGGGAAATCTTGCGACGATGGGGCCGGGCGTGCCTTACGCCATCGCGGCGAAATTTGCCTTTCCGAATCGCGCCGTTTTCGCGTTTGTCGGAGACGGGGCCATGCAAATGAATGGCAACGGAGAACTGGTGACCATTGAAAAATATTGGAAACAGTGGAGTGATCCGCGTTTGATTATCCTCGTCTTAAACAACGGCGATTTGAATCAAGTCACATGGGAGCAGCGCGTCATGAATGGAGACGCGAAATACATCTCCTCCCAGGAACTGCCCGAGTTTCGGTATGCGGCCTACGCTGAATCGCTCGGGCTCAAAGGAATTCGCCTGGATAAACCGGAAAACGCCTCTGCCGCGTGGAAGGAAGCATTGGCCGCGGATCGTCCTGTCGTAATCGAAGCCCGGACCGACCCAGAGGTTCCGCCGCTGCCGCCGCATATTACGCTGACGCAGGCGCGTCATTTCATGGGGGCGCTCGCCAGCGATCCGGCGCGGGGCCGCATGCTGAGCCAGTCAATTAAAGACATGGCTGAGAGTCTTTTGCCGCATCATTCATGATGGAGGCATGGAGGTGGATGACAACATTCAACGCGCCGAAGCAGCCGCTTTCACGATACCTGCCGAAGCGCCCGAATCCGACGGCACGGCCGAATGGTCATCGACCACGCTTATCCTGGTGCGCCTGGAGGCTCAAGGGCAGATCGGTTTGGGTTACACCTATGCCCACGAATGTTGTGTTCCATTGATGCGCGCGACCCTTTTTCCGATTGTCCTCCGTAAAAATCCACTTTCCATCGCAACGCTGTGGAACGAAATGAACACGGCCGTCCGCAATTTCGGAAGGAACGGCGTTGCCTCCTCAGCCATCGCCGCCGTAGAAATGGCCCTCTGGGACCTCAAGGCCAGGCTTCTCAAGCTGCCGCTGGTGCAATTGCTCGGCGCCGTGCGTGAAAGCATCCCCGTCTATGGCAGCGGCGGATTCACCTCCTATTCTGAACAGCAGCTTTGCCGGCAGCTATCACAATGGGTTTCTGAGGGAATTACCATGGTCAAGATGAAGGTTGGCCGCTCGCCTGATCTCGATCCGGAACGCGCCGCCGCCGCCCGCCGGGCCATTGGCGGTTCCGCGCAACTGTTCGTAGATGCCAATGGCGCTTATTCGGCCAAGCAATCTCTCCGGCTGGCGGCCGCGTTCTCGGAGCAAAATGTCCGATGGTTTGAGGAACCCGTCAGTTCTGACAATCTGCCGGGCTTGCGCTTCGTGCGCGAACGCACTCCGCTGTTGAGCGTTTTTCATGTTGGCAGAAATGACTCCGATATGGACATCGCCGCCGGCGAATATAATTACGACTTGCGGCAGGCCCGCGCGATGCTGGAGGAGCAGGCCGTCGATGTATTGCAGGCTGATGCCACCCGATGCGGAATCACCGGCTTCCTCCAAATGGCGGAGCTATGCGAGGCCTTCGAAACGCCGCTTTCCGCCCATACGGCGCCCGCGCTGCACGCGCATCTTTGCTGCGCGACCCGCCGCGCGCGCCACGTGGAATATTTTTTCGACCATGTGCGAATCGAGCAGATGCTTCTTGACGGTCCCACAACTGATCATGATTCAGGCTGTTTGCGCCCCGATCTCGGCCGGCCTGGTTTCGGTTTGGATTTCAAATCCAAAGACGCCGAGAAATTTAAGGTCAATATATGAGCACGCACAAACCCCCGCCGTCGCATTCACGCCGTGAACCGGGCAATTCCTGGCCGGGCGACTCGAACGGATTGGCCGCGCGCCTAAAAGAGAAAATCGAAGGCGAAGTGCGCTTTGACACCGGTTCGCGCGCCCTCTATGCCACGGATTCCTCGAACTACCGGCAGATTCCCATTGGCGTCGTAGTTCCCAAGACGATTGAAGACATTGAACACACGGTTTCCGTTTGCCGGGAATTCAACGCGCCGATTTTATCGCGTGGCGGCGGGACGAGCCTGGCCGGACAAACATGCAATGTGGCGGTAGTTCTTGATTTCTCGAAATACTTGCACAAATTCGTTGAATTCAAGCCCGAGGAAAAATTCGCGCGCATCCAGCCTGGAATTGTTTTGGATGATTTGCGAGCTGAAGCGGAGAAGCATCATTTGACGTTTGCGCCCGATCCGTCCACGCATAACCACTGCACTTTGGGCGGAATGATTGGCAATAATTCCTGCGGCGTTCATTCTGTCATGGGAGGCAAGACGGTCGATAATATCGACGAACTGGAAATCCTCACCTACGACGGATTGCGCATGAGGGTCGGCCAGACCAGCGGCGAGGAATTGCAAACGATCATTCGCGAAGGAGGGCGCCGCGGCCAAATTTATCTCGGTTTGAAAAATCTGCGCGACAAATGCGCCGGATTAATCCGCAAGCGGTATCCCCGCATTCCTCGCCGTATCTCCGGTTACAATCTTGACCAATTGCTGCCGGAAAACGGCTTTAATGTCGCGCGCGCGCTGGTTGGCTCCGAAGGAACGTGCGTCGTGATATTGGAAGCCAAAGCCAGGCTTGTTTACAGCCCGCCGATTCGTTGCGTGATGGCATTGGGTTATCCAGACATTTATTCGGCAGGCGACCATGTCATGGAAGTCTTGGCCGGCAAACCCATCGGCCTGGAGGGCGTTGATGATGTGCTTGAGCGGAACATGAAGATTCTGAAGATGCACGACAAGGATTTGAAATTAATGCCCGAAGGCAATAGCTGGCTCATCGCGGAATTCGGCGGCGAAACTCGGGAAGAAGCGGACGCCAAAGCCCGCGCTTTGACGGACACCCTCAAGAAGCTGCCCAACCCGCCCAGCATGAAAATCTATGATGATCCGCTGGAGGAAGAGAAAATTTGGAAAGTGCGAGAAGCGGGGTTGGGGGTGACCGCCCGCGTTCCAGGCGAGCCGGTGACATGGGAGGGATGGGAGGATAGCGCGGTGCCGCCAGAAAAAGTGGGGATCTATCTGCGAGCGTTGCGAAAACTTTTCCAAAAATTCGGATACGAATGCTCGCTATATGGGCATTTCGGCGATGGCTGCATTCACACACGCATCGATTTCGGCCTGAAGAACAAGAAAGGAATCGAGAAGTACCGCCAGTTTGTCAAAGAGGCGGCGGAGCTGGTGGCCAGCCTGGGCGGCTCGATTTCTGGCGAACATGGGGATGGCCAATCCAAGGCCGATCTTCTGCCCATTATGTTCGGCGAGGAGCTGGTGCAGGCTTTCCGTGAGTTCAAGGCGATTTGGGACCCTCAAAACAGGATGAACCCCGGCAAAATCGTCAACGCCTTTCACAACAACGAAAATCTCAGGCTGGGCGTCAATTATAATCCGTGGCAGCCCAAGACGCATTTTCATTATGGCGAAGATGGAAACAGTTTTCCCGAATCGATGTTGCGTTGTGTTGGCGTCGGAACCTGCCGGCGCGGCGACACCGGCACCATGTGCCCGAGCTACATGGTGACGCGCGAAGAGCGCCATTCCACGCGCGGCCGCGCGCATCTCCTATTTGAAATGTTGCAGGGGGAAATCATCCGGGATGGCTGGCGCAGCCGTGAAGTCAAGGAGGGCCTGGAGTTGTGCCTGGCGTGCAAAGGCTGTCAATCGGATTGCCCCATGCATGTCGATATGGCCACTTACAAGGCGGAGTTTTTGGCGCATTATTATCAAGGGCGGTTGCGGCCGCGCCACGCTTACTCGATGGGATTGATCCACCGGTGGGCGCGCATCGCTTCGATCATGCCCGGCCTTGTGAATGCGCTGGGCCGGATGCCGGCCGTCGGAAACGCGATGAAATGGCTCGGCGGCATTTCGCAGAAAAGAAAATTGCCACAATTTGCTTCGGAAACCTTTCACGCCTGGTGGAAAAAACGCGCGCCCGTCAATCAAAGCAAGCCCCCTGTTATTCTTTGGGTGGACACGTTCAACAACCATTTTCACCCGCACGTTTTGAAGGCGGCCGTCGAGGTCTTGGAAGCCGCGGGGCATCGCGTTCTTTTGCCCCAGGAAGGACTGTGTTGCGGGCGCGCTCTCTATGATTTCGGGATGTTGCAAACCGCCCGCAAGATGCTGGCGGACATTTTGCTTTCGATGCGGCAGGAAATTCGCGACGGCATTTCCGTGGTCGGACTCGAACCCAGTTGCGTCACCGTCTTTCGGGATGAATTAAAACGCCTCTTTCCCTTCGATGAAGACGCGATCCGCCTTGGCGCCTTGACCAAAACCCTGAGTGAATTTCTCGTCGAATCAAATTTCCCATTTCCGCGCCTGGCCCGCAAAGCTTTGGTGCATGGGCACTGCCATCAGCACGCGGTGCTGAAAATGAAAGCGGAGCGGGAGTTGTATAAACGCATCGGCTTGGAGTTTGAAATCCTCGATTCGGGTTGCTGTGGCATGGCCGGGTCTTTTGGTTTCGAGTCCGAGCATTATGACGTTTCCGTCCGGTGCGGCGAGCGCGTCCTGCTTCCCTCGGTCCGCGAAGCGAAAAGCGATATTCTGCTCATCATGGATGGTTTCAGTTGCCACGAGCAGGTTGAGCAATTGGCCCATCGGCTCCCAATGCACACGGCGGAACTGCTCTTGATGGTTCTGCGCGAGGGAAATCACGCCAACCCCGTAGGAAAAGAAATTCACGTCAAAATGACCGTCCCGGAGATGCAAGAGCAGTCCGCGTTGGGACGGCGAAACAGCGTCACCGTGCTGGAGGAAAAATAAACGAAATCCCAAACAGCAAAAAAGTCATATGAATGCTGAAAATAAAATCTCTCGCAGGGCCGCCCTTGGCGGCATCGGCGCGGCGGCCGCGACCATTGCCGCGGCCCGGAGTTTCGCCGGCGAAACTCAAGGCTCTGCAAATAATCACGCGAAAGCCCTGGAAAATCCTATCACCAAATACCCAAAGCCTCCGTTTGAATCGCAAGTTCAACCATGGCCGGGTCTTGCCAGCAAAATGAATCCGCCGCCTGACCACGGAGAAAAAAGTTACAAAGGTTCAGGGAGGCTGGCGGGAAGGAAAGCGTTGATCACAGGGGGCGACTCGGGAATGGGACGCGCGGCGGCCATCGCTTATGCGCGCGAAGGGGCCGACGTGGCGATCAATTATCACCCGGATGAAGAGCCCGACGCCAAAGAAGTCGTGCGTCTCATTCAGGAAGCGGGACGCAAGGCGGCGCCAATACCAGGCGATATCAGAAACGAGGAGTTTTGCCAGCAGCTCGTTCAACAAGCGGTCCAGGCTCTCGGAGGCCTCGACATTCTCGTGAGCAACGCCGGGCGCCAGCAGAGTCACGCGTCAATTCTTGACATCACGACCGAGCAGTTTGACTGGACGATGAAAACAAATATTTACGCGCCTTTCTGGATTATCAAAGCGGCCCTGCCTCATCTTCCACCAGGCTCAGCCATCATCGCGACAACCTCGGTGCAAGCGTATGATCCCTCCGCTGATCTCTATGACTACGCGCAGACAAAAGCGGCCACCATGAATTTTGTAAAATCGCTGGCCAAGCAGCTTGGGCCGAAAGGGATCCGGGTCAACGGCGTCGCGCCTGGCCCAATCTGGACTCCCCTCCAAGTCAGCGGAGGCGCAACCCAGCCGAAGATTGAGGAATTTGGAAGCCAGACCCCTCTGGGCCGTCCGGGCCAGCCCGCGGAACTGGCGTCCATTTACGTTCAGCTCGCGGACTGCGATGCCAGCTACGCGAACGGCCAAATATACGGATCAAATGGCGGCCATGGACAGCCATAGGGAAAAAATGAAGCCTCTGAACGGAAAACACGAAGTCGTCATGATCACCGGAGCGAGCGCCGGCATCGGGCGCGCGACCGCGCAGGCATTTGCCCGCCGTGGCGCCTGGATTGGATTGCTGGCGCGGAACGAGGAAAGATTGGAGGCGGCCCGCGGAGAGGTCGAATCATTGGGCGGGCGCGCCTTGGCTCTGCCCGCGGATGTGGCCGACGATAAGGCTGTGGAAGCGGCGGCGGAGCGCTTGGAAATGGAATTCGGGCCAATTGACATTTGGATCAATAACGCTATGGCTTCGGTCTTTTCGCCCATCGCGGAAATGGAGCCGTCGGAATATCGCCGCGTTACGGAAGTGACCTATCTGGGTTACGTCTGGGGGACATTGGCCGCCTTGCGCCGAATGCGGCCGCGTGATCACGGCGTCATCGTGCAGGTCGGCTCGGCTCTCGCTTACCGCGGCATACCGCTGCAGTCGGCTTACTGCGCGGCCAAACATGCGATTGAAGGCTTTACGGACTCACTCCGCTGCGAACTGATTCACGACAAGAAGAATATTCACGTTTGCATTGTCGAAATGCCGGCCGTGAACACGCCGCAATTCGCCTGGGTAAAAAGCCGGCTGCCAAAAAAAGCGCAGCCCGTCCCTCCTATCTTTCAACCGGAAGTCGCGGCGGATGCCATCGTGTTCGCCGCGACGCACCGCCGCCGCGAAATTTATGTGGGATTTCCGACGGTCGAAGCCATCATTGGCAACAAGATCGCTCCGGGAATTCTTGACCGCTATCTCGCGCGAACTTGTTTTAAAAGCCAGCAAACAAACGAGCCGAAAGACCCGAACCAACCGGACAACTTGTGGGAATCTGTGCCAGGAAAGTTCGCCGCGCACGGCTCATTCGATTCCCGGGCGCGCCCGTTTAGCTGGCAGTTCTGGTGGAACAAGCATCGCTGGCTCGGGGCTGTTTCGGCTTGCGTGCTCATCGCGGTTGCGGTTGGCATTGTCTTGCTGCTCCACACTCATCCGACGTTGAGGCGCCAATGAAAACAAAATGGATCAGCCAAAATCCCAGAACGCTTGCCATCGTCTTTGATGCCGGCGACGAAGTTATGGCGGGGCTGGCCAAAGCGGCCTGTGAATACAAACTCGCCGCCAGCCAATTCACCGCCATCGGCGCTTTTCAAAGCGTAACTCTGGGATTCTTCGATCTGGCAAAAAAGGACTATCGGAAAACCGTCGTGGGCGAACAGGTTGAGGCGCTTTCTTTGATTGGCGACATTTGTCTCAAAGACTCGGAACCCCAGATCCATGCCCACGCCGTGGTTGGCCTGGCGGACGCTACGACGCGCGGCGGACATCTGATCAACGCCATCGTGCGGCCCACCCTGGAAGTCATTTTGGTGGAATCGCCAACACATCTTAAGCGCCGTCTCGATCCAAATGTCGGGCTGGCCTTGATTGACCTCAGTGCTGAGTCAAAGATAGAATAATCAAAGCGTGCGCCGCGTTTGTTTAGCTTAAGAAAAAATATCGTCAAGGGCGGCCTCGGCCGCATGGAAGCCGCACATGCCGTGAACGCCCCCGCCAGGCGGAGTCGATGAAGAGCAGAGATAAATTCCTCTCGCGGGGGTTCGATACGGGCAGCGGCTCAATACGGGACGCGCCAATAAATGCCAAAGGTCCATGGCGCCCCCATTGATGGAGCCTCCCGCCAAATTGGCATTCTTGAATTCCAACTTTGCGCAATTGGCCGTCGCCCTCGCCAGCACGCAGTCGCGGAAACCAGGGGCGAAACGCTCGATTTGCCGCTCAATCCAACCCGTCATATCCACTGTGGATCGAAGCGGAACATGGCAATAGGCCCAGGCCGTATGTTTTCCGGGCGGGGCGCGGCAGGTGTCAAATAAGCTCGGTTGCGCCAGCAGCACAAATGGCTGCGCCGGAATCGCGCCTTTGGCCACTTGATGCTCCGAGGCTTGAACCTCCTCGAATGTTCCGCCGAGATGCACAGTGCCTGCTCGAAGACATTCCGGCGCGCGCCACGGAATAGGCTGGCTCAAGGCGTAATCAATTTTGAAAACCGCGGGCCCGGCAGGGAATTGTTCCAAATGACTCCGGTATCGCACTGGAAATCTGTCCTTGCAGATGGCGGCTGCCTGCCAGACGGTCAAATCGAGAAGAATTGCTTTTGCTGGCGGCAATTCGCCGACTCCTCGAATCCGGCGCCCGACTTGAATCTCACCGCCGAGCGAGCGGAAATAAGACGCAAGCGCATTTGTCAATTGTTGCGCGCCGCCCTGGGGACTCGGCCAGCCTTCGGCATGCCCTGCCATTCCCAGCACGAGGCCAAACGCAGCCGAACCCGCGGATTCCAAAGGCAGGAATGAATGGGCCGCCAGGCCCGCGAACAGAGCGCGTGCTCGCGCGCTTTTGAAATGGCGCGTCGCGAGAGATTTAGCCGATTGCAATGCTCGCAGAGCGAACCGGGTTGCCGCGATGGGATGTTTTGGGATATGAATCGCCGGTTGCAGAATTTCATATTTCAGCGCTTCCCACCTGCGAACCAATGGCGCAAACAGCTCTTCGTAAGCGCTGGCATCCTCTTGCAAATCACGGGCCGTGTCCTGCAATGATTGGCGGAGAAACACGGCCTCGCCTCCATCAAGCGGATGGGCCAGCGGCGCCGTTGGATGAATCCAGTCGAGTCCGTGCGCTTGCAAGGGCAGCGTTTTGAAAAAGGGCGAGGCAATGGCCAGGGGATGGACAGCGGAACAAATATCGTGGACAAATCCGGGAAGCGTCAGTTCAGCGGAACGAACGCACCCGCCCACGGTGTCATTGGCTTCCAGGACAACGACGGACAGTCCGCGCTGGGCCAGGCGGATCGCCGAGGCCAAACCGTTTGCGCCGGACCCAACAACAACCGCGTCATATATTTTTTCCGGCATCTCATTTATTCCAGCTGCCGCCAAGGGCATTGTATAACGAAACCACATCGACGGCCGCGGCTTGGCCGGATTCGGCCAGTTCGTTCTGGGCGGAAAAAAGGCTGCGTTGCGCGTCGAGCACTTCCAAATAGTTAACCAGCCCGTGCTTATATTGGCCGGCCGCGACGCGCAACGCTTCCTTGTCCTGCTTAAAGGCTTCAGCGATCGAACCGTGCCGCGTCTGTTCGGCGCCATAAGCCGCCAAGGCATCCTCCGCCTCTCGCATCGCCGTCGGGACTGTGTTGCGGTATTGGTAAATGTCCTCCTGCTGATTCGCTTTCTGAAGCGCGGCGTTGGAAAGAACTTGGCCGGCGGCCCGCGTCCGGCTCAACGCAGTTCTGTGCGATTTGATATGAGACGCTTTCAGTTTGTAAACGCCGCGATGTTCAATCCTGGTTCACCTTGAGGGAGCTTGAACCTTAATCAAACGCGGCTTGGCGACAGCGGGCCGATGAATCTCCTGCTTCGCGGTTGGCCGTTTGCGCCGTGCGGTCCCGCTCAAACGAACGGCCTTGCGCTGTTTGGCCGACTGATACAGCGCGCGAATCACTTTCACATCGGCCAGCCCTTCCATGCCGGACGGCTCAGGCTCCGTGTCTTTCAGAATGCAATTCGAGAAGTAGAGCACCTCCGGCGCGAATTGGTCCCGCAAGCCGAAGGTCTTGGAGCGGGTCTTTCCATCTTTGGTGACTTCGACAATGACAGGCTCGCTGTAGTCGTAGGCCTGCGAGACGCGGATTCTTCCGCGTGTGCCAACCACTTCAAAAGATGCGATGCTGGCCGCGCCGAAACTGACGGTGAACGAAGCCAGCCGCTCATCTGGAAAACGGAGAATCGCCGACGCCATTTCCTCCACGCGCGCGAACCGAGGGTCGTCGCCGGCGGCAAGAAAACAAGACGCCTCAATGGGTTCGCCGCGAAACATATAACGCGCCGCATTGACGCAATACACGCCAACGTCGTAAAGCGTCCCGTTGGCATAGCCGTCATTGACACGAATATTTCCCGAGGCAACCTGCTGCGTGAAGATTGAATTGAAAATGCGCGGGTCGCCAATCTCGCCGGATCGCACCGATTCGATGGCCTCCAGATTTCCTTTTTCGAAATGAAGACGGTATGCAGTCATCAGCTTCACCCCGGCTGAGGCGCAAGCCTGGATGATTTTCCGGCAGTCATCTTCGGTGGGCGCCAGCGGCTTCTCACAGAGCACATGGATGCCCGCTTTGGCGGCGCGGACGGAATAATCGCGATGAAGATTGTTCGGCAACGCAACATAGACCGCGTCAATTTCGCCGCTGCGCAGAAGAGCGTCGTAGTCTTCGTAACCGCAAGTATGATTGACGGAATACTCCTTCCGCATAGCGTGAAGTTTTTGCGGGTCGTCCGATACGAGCGCCGTCAACTCGGAGTTCTCATGGGCATGCGTGAAACAAGGCAGGATCGCGTTCTGCGCGATATGTCCCAAGCCGATAACGGCGTAACGGATTTTCCTGGTGCGCGGCCCACCCGCGATTTCATGCGCGTCTCGTTTCATAAACCGCTGAATAGCAATCGCAATGCCAGCGCGCATGTCTGGCGCGGCTGGGGTGATGGCCAGAGCAAATTGCAACGCCTCAATCCGCGCTTCGTGCAGTCTGCAAGTCGACGGTGAATGCGCGGTTCCGCATCGGTCATGACGTCAGTAGCGCGCCCATTCCCTCCGCGCGCCCGGACGCATCGGTTGGATAATGTCAGCGGACGGTCAAAACCAGCCAGGGGGTCGAATGAAAACCAGCCACTTTGAGGGCCGCATTGCGTCGATTTCGGCAGATGCCGCATTAGGACACGATGAACGAACTCAACGTGAGCTTACAGCATTCGATTTTGACTTTGGCGGCGCACCGGCGGAGCGCGTGAACTGGACATCAACCGGAAGACGGTTGGCAAGTATCTCCGGCTGGTAAATTCAAAACCGGCCATTTCGACCCTCGCGGCCCGGAGTCTGACCCGGCACCAGAACCAGCCATTTCGCCCCCCGGCTCAACTGCCCGGTCGCCAGAGCCTTTGCCAGCCGCATTGCCCCAGATCGAAGCGACTGTTGTGGTCGGGTTAAGTGCCCAACGCACTTATCAGGATCTGGTCCGCGACCACGGGTTCGTTGGCAGTTACCAGGCGGTCAAACGGTTCGTGCGGCAGTTGCGACAGACCCAGCCAGTGCCATTTGTGCGGATGGAGGCGGAGCCAGGAGCCGAAGCGCAGATGGATTTTGGCCAGGGCGCATGGGTGAGCCATTCGCGCAAAGGCTACAGTGAGGCGGTCTGGCGGCAGACCACTGAGAATTTCATCCGGTGCCTGGAAAACTCGTTCCGATACTTTGGTGGTGTTCCCCGCACGCTTATCACAGACAACCTCCGGGCTGCCGTCACGCGGGCCGACTGGTTTGATCCCGAACTTAACCCAAAGACGGAAGAGTTCTGCCGCCACTACGGCACCGTGATGCTCCCAAACCGCCCGGCCATGCCGCGTCACAAGGGAAAAATCGAGTCGGGGATAAATTATGGTCAGGAGAACGCGCTCAAGGGTCGGAGTTTTGAGAGCCTGTCGGCGCAAAACATTTATCTTTCGGATTGGGAAAGCGGCGTGGCTGATACGCGCATTCATGGCGCCATCCGGCAACAGGTCGGCAAGATGTTCAATGAAGTGGAACGCGCCAAACTATTGCCGCCGCCATCAAGTTTGTTCCCAGTGTTTGAAGAGGCACCGCGAACGGTGCATCGGGACGGCTACATTGAGTTGCAACGGGCGTATTATAGGTTATAAAATCTTCAAAATGACAGACAGCAAACGAGTTGACGACTTTCTGTTTCAATTTTTTTGCCGGAGCGGTTCAATTTTCCATTGCGCGCCGCCGCCTCTTCTGGCCTTTTGAATTTTGGAAATCTATGAGGCCAAATCCGCTGCGAGTTTTTTTGCATTTGACGATGGCGTTTTCGTGCGCCGCGCCCGCCGCCTTCGCGCAATCGCCCAAGCCCAATATCATTGTCATTTTGGCGGACGATCTCGGTTTTTCAGATTTAGGCTGCTACGGCTCGGAGATTCCCACGCCCAACCTCGACAAACTGGCGGCGGGTGGATTGCGTTTCACCCAATTTTACAATACGCCCCGGTGCTGCCCCTCGCGCGCGGCCTTGATGACCGGCTTGTATCCGCAGGAGGCGGGGATCGGCGCGATGATGGACGACCAGGGCCTTCCCGGCTATCGCGGCGAATTAAACAGCAACTGCGTGACGATTGCCGAAGCATTGCGGCCGGCCGGTTATGCCACACTCATGGCCGGCAAGTGGCATATTGCCCACGTTTTTTTCGATGGCAAAAAGCAATTGAACTTCGAAACGGATGAACCCTTCTGGGAAAACAACAACGGCTGGCCATTGCAGCGCGGTTTCGACGAATACTACGGCACCATTCACGGGGTGGACAGTTACTACGATCCTTTTTCTCTGGTGAGCAACAACACGCCCGTCAAGCCGGAGGGATCTAATTTCTACTATACAGACGCCATCGCCTCCCATGCGATGGCGGAAATCGCGAAATACGGCGGCGGCGGCAAGCCGTTCTTTTTGTACGTGGCGTTCACCGCGCCGCATTGGCCGTTGCAGGCGCCGCCGGAGGACATTGCACGCAATAAGGCTGTTTACGAAATCGGCTGGGACGCCATCCGCTCCAACCGCTACGAACGGCAAATCCAATCCGGCATCATCGCGCGGAATTGGCGGCTCTCCCCGCGCGACAGCCGCGTGCGCCCGTGGCAAAGCGTCACCAATAAAGAATGGGAAGCCAACCGGATGGCTACTTACGCCGCGATGGTAGAGCATTTGGATGCCGGGGTCGGGCGGATTATGGACGCGTTGAAGGAACGCCGGATCGAGCAGAACACGCTGGTCATGTTTCTCTCTGACAACGGCGCGTGCGCGGAGGTCATCCAGCCGAATTTTTACGATATTCCCAGCAAAACCCGCGACGGCCGCGCCATCCGGACTGGCAACAACCCTTCACTCCGGGCCGGGCCGGAAATCGTGTGGCAAAGCTACGGCGTGCCTTGGGCCAACGTGAGCGACACGCCGTTCCGCCTTTACAAACATTTTACCCACGAGGGTGGCATCTCGACGCCGTTCATCGTGCATTGGCCGGCCATGATTCACGCTGGAGGCAGCCTGACCGGCCAGATTGGCCACATCACGGATGTCATGGCCACCTGCCTGGACGTCGCGGGCGCCGATTATCCGAAAACGTTCAAAGGGCGCGCGATTTTGCCTGTGGAAGGGCGGAGCCTGATTCCCATTTTCCAGGGCGGCACGCGCGAGGCCCGGCCGCTTTTCTGGGAACATGAGGGGAATCGCGCCGTCCGGCTGGGCCAATGGAAACTTGTCTCGCGCTATCCTAATCCTTGGGAACTCTACGACACGGAGGCCGACCGCACCGAGCTGACCAACCTCGCCCGCGCGCACCGGCCGCAAGCCGAGCGCATGGCCGCGATGTACGACGATTGGGCGAAACGCTGCGGCGTTGTCCCTCCCAACACGCTGCCTCCGCCGCGGAAAATGAATTTTCAGAAAGTCAGCGTGCGGGGGGACGATTAGTTTCCGCCTCTTTGGCCAGCATGAATAATTGATCGGGCCGCACCAATTTGTATTTGCCGGCATCGAGCGCGCGGGCCACGACGCGCAGGCCCGCCGGCCCCAAATGCCACACGTTCGCCTGAGCCGCCAGGAACAAGGGCGAGCGGCCGTCCCAGCCCGCGGCGGCGTTGGTGATCGCGGCCAGCATTTCGTTGGTAGTCGAGGTGTACGTCGGTGTCAAACCAATGGTGCGCAGGCCCAGGTTGGTCTTGTTGTATTTTCCGCTTTGATCGGTCAATCCTAACAAACTCGGACAGTTGGTCGCGAACGACCGCGCCACCGCGCTTGTGACCCTGTCCCAAATCGTGATGACACGCAGGCCGCTGCTTTGCAAATACGGCGCGGAAATCTGGCTGAAGTCTGCCAGAAACTCAGAACTCCAATGATTGACATGCGCGTAACCGGCCCCGGACGGCCCTGAGACCAGGCAGTCGTTGGTGGTGGCCGTCAGCCAATAATAATCGAGCATGGCCGGGTCCAAATCGACCGCCAGCGGCGAGGCCGTCCAGCCAATGGGAATCGCGCCGCGATTGGCTTCCTCCCAATTCCTTTTCATAGTGTGTTGCATGTATTGCACGTTGTCGCCATCGCTCAGAATCAGCGCGACATACACTTTATTTTCCAGCGGCGGCGGCGGCGGAATTTCGGGAATGTCGATGGCGTGCCCGACTCCGCTGTAAACCGTCCCATTGCAAAAAAAGTCGCTCGCAAGCACGGGAATGCCGTATTTCGCGATCCACTCCAGGCCGTCGCCTTCGCCCGGCCACCAGCCCATATAGACGCCGTGCGCGGGCCTCATGCCGGAGACGAACGATTTGAGCAATTCGGCATCCGCGCTTCTTCCCGGCCCCAGCCAGACGGTGGCGGATTTGACCGCGATGAGATAGTCGCGCAGATGTCCGTGCAAAGTCGGCCCCATGCCGGCAAAAATGCGATGCGTGCAGCGCGGCCAATAATTGGAATAAAGATAGCCATAGACGGCATATTTATCCGCGAACTTGCCGCGCAAATCATCCACGATGGCGAGGTTATAGGGGGCGTTGGTTAACCTTGGCAGCAGGCTCGGATCGCAAATAAGCTCATTGTTGACGCCCGCCATCGTGGTGGCCAGATTGAGCGTATGCGGTTGCTCGGGATCGGTCACGACCAGGCCGGTGAAATTCGTCCGATATTTGACAATGGCGTCATAGCCGCTGACCACGTTGTACTCAACCTGGTGAACCTTGAGCCAGGTGAATTTCCCCTCCTCCTCCCGCCGGTTCGCACAGGCGATGCGCGGCTGGGTCCGGTTCACAATGCCTTCAGCCGAAACGAACAAGTCCTCCTCCGCCCCGCTGGCGTTCCTGAAGTCGATGCAATCCAGCGCTGCCGCCGGCCCGGCAAAACGCGGCAGCAACCGGCTCTCCGGCCAATCAAGCCCGGCTCCCCTGCCCAGCCCCGCCGCCGCCCATAAAATCAATCCTCCTAAAATCGCGCTTTGTCTCATCTGCCGAAAATATAATCCTCCCGCCGCTCCGGCGAGGCGAAAAACCAAATTTTGCATTTTGCCCGCTGGACGGCGCGGAAATGGGCTGGCGGGACTGGCGCAATCATGTAAAGTAATAATCGGCTCTAAATTACTATGAAAATCTTTTCCTTCCGCCATGCCTTGGTCTGGTTTGCCTCAGCCGTCCTGGCATCCGCCGCCGCGGCCGAGACCAATCGTTATGCAGGCCCAAATTGGCCGCTCGTGGATGCGCCAAAAATCCTCGCCGCCGCCGCCGGCATCACGCAGGCCAAATATCCCGATTGCGACGACGCGACCGTCGAGCGGAAAATGATGCGGGTTTATCATGCCGACGGCACAGGCGAGTCCCAGGATGAAACCTACACCAAGGTGCTGACTGAAAAAGGCCGCCGCAATAACCGCACGCTTTCGCTGGGTTTCATGCTCCCGTACGCCACCGTCGCGGTCGTCAAGCTGGAATTGATCAAGGCCGATGGCAAAGTCGTCCCGGTGGACATCGCCGCTAATTCCAAGGAATCCATCGACGCGAGCCAAATGCAGATGAACATCTCCGACCCGAACAGCCGCGTTCTTGAGGTCAACATCCCAGGAGTCGAAATTGGCGACCTGATCCATTCCGTCACGCGCATGACCATTGAGAGATCCTTCATTCCGGGGCAATATTCGGACGAGACGGTTTTGGAAGAGCCGGGATACATTCTGCATTCCTCCTACGAAGTCCACGCGCCGGCGGACCGCCCGTTGGTGCGCATCGCCTTGCGTGACGAAGTGGCGGGCACCGTTACCTACTCCAAGGAAACAGCGGCGGACGGCGAGGTGATTCACCATTGGGAAATCAAGAATGTTCCGCGCATGTTCGACGAACCGGCCATGCCTCCCTACGAAATGACGCTGCAACGCCTCTACGTCAGCACGATGCCTGATTGGCAGACGGTCTCCAAATGGTATTGGGCCTTGAGCAAATCCCATCTCGACGCCACCACGCCGGAAATGAAGCAGCAGGTGGACACCCTCACCGCCAATGACACCACGGAAATGGACCGGATCAAATCGGTCTTCTACTATGTCTCCAAGAAAGTCCGTTACATGGGCCTGACGCCGGAAAAAGACCGGCCCGGCTTCGAACCGCACGACGTGGAATTGACCTTCAACAAAAAATACGGCGTCTGCCGCGACAAGGCGGCCCTGTTGGTGTCCATGTTGCGCGAGGCCGGCCTTCAGGCCTACCCGGTGCTGGTCAGCGTGGGCGTCAAACGCGATGCGGAAGTGCCGGACCCGGATTTCAACCACGCCATTGTCAGCGTTCAGCTTAAGAAGGGCGATTACCTCCTTATGGACCCGACCGATGAGAACACCCGCGCGCTGCTGCCCGCCAGCGATTGCGACCAAAGCTTCCTGGTTTGCCGGCCCGAAGGCGAAGACCTTAAAACCAGCGCCGTCCAGCCGGCCGAGGATCATTTGATGCGCATCGTGACCACCGGCACACTCACGCCCGGAGGCGCGCTGGAGGCCAAGTCGGATTTGTATTTCGACGGCGTCAACGACGACGAATATCGAAACGCCTTCGCCCACATGAAAGAGGACGATCGCCGCCGTTTCTTCGAGAGCGGCCTCAAACGCTCCATGCCCGGCGCGCGCCTTCGCTCGCTCTCGATTACCCCAGCGGACATGCTGGACATGAGTTCTTCTCTCCACGCGCAGTTGGAATTTTCCGTCGGTGGCATGACGGCCACCGGCCACGGCGACGCGATTGTCAGCCTGCCGTGGATTGGAAAGGACTTCGGCATTGTCAACTTCATTCTCAACGGCGCGGGCCTGGACAAGCGGAAGTATCCGCTGCAAACGTATTTCGCGTGCGGTTTGCAGGAAGGACTTTCCATCAAGCTGGCTCCCGGCTTCGGCCACGCCATTTCCCTGCCCTCTTACAGCGCGATCAACGATCCCAGTTTGAGTTTTCAGGAGCACGTCACGGACAAAGACGGCGTCCTGACTGGATCGCGCGAACTGGAGTTGAAGGTCGTTGAATTTCCGCCCGCGCAGTATGCCACGCTGAAAAAAACCTTGAAGTCCCTGGAATACGACCAGCGCAAGGCCCCGATCCTGGCCTGCTCGGATTCCGCCGCCGCCGCCGCGCCGGCCGCCGACACCGGCGCGATGCCGCCGGTGCAATCCAACGCGGAGATTCTGCAAAGCCAGAAGGAACTGGTCATTACCGACGCGCATTCCTCCACGCTGAAGGTCCATTATTCCAAGCGCATTCTGACCTACGAGGGCAAGAAATCGGAGTCGGAAGTCAAGATAGCCTACAATCCCTCATGCCAGAACGTCCGGCTGACCCGCGGCCTCGTCAAATCGAAATCCGGCCAGTCGCAGGAAATTTCCGCCGGCGAAATCAACGTAATGGATGCCGGTTGGAACGCCTCCGCCAAGCGCTATACCGGGGAGAAAATCCTGGTGGCTAATTTGCCGGGTGTCGAGATCGGCTCGACCATCGAAGTGGCTGTTGAGATTACGACCACCAACCGCCCGTTTGTGGCCGGTTACGAAACCTTCCAATTCCCGGATGAATTGGAGAGCAAATCCTTCACGCTGACCGCGCCCGCTGATTTGGAATTGCGCCATTTGGTGAGCGGCCCGGCGGGGCGCATCAAGGAGGAGCATTCGGTCAAGGATGGCATCCAGACTTGGCGTTGGGAGGCCGAACATGTCGAGGCGCTGCCGCAGGAGCCGTCGCTGCCGCCGGCGTGGGCCTACAATTCGGGTGTCAGCTACTTTGCCGGTAATATGTCCGCCTATTTGAAAACGCTCAACGAAACCATGCTCAACCGGGCCGGGCAATGTTCAGCCGCTGCCGCCCAAGCCGCGCCGCTGGCCGCGAAGGCTCATGGCAAATTGGAGGCGCTGGCGGCTGTGCGCGATTTCCTGGCCAAATCTATCCGCGAGGCCGGGCCGTCCTTCACGGATTTGCCGCTGAGCGAATTGTCCGCCGCCGATACCACGCTGGCCGATGGCTACGGCCACGCGGCCGACCGCGCCATTTTGCTGCACGCGATGCTTTCGGCGGCCGGGTTCAAGCCGGAGTTCGTGCTGGCATCGGGTTTGCCGCCCATTGCCGGCATCACCAACGTCGCCCTGGCTTTTCCATTGCCGGACTCATTTGATGATCCACTGGTGCGGGTGAACGTCGATGGCACGGACTATTATCTCAATGACACAGACCAATACGCCAAGCTTGGTTCGACCGCATTTGACGGCCGCATGGGCCTGGTACTTGGCACGCAGGCGCCGGAAGTGATTCGCGCCGCAGCCGGCTGCGAGAACAAAATGGAAACCGTTTACACGCTGGCGCCGGACAATGACGGCCGCACCAGGGTCAGTGTGACGCGCCGTTATTATGGCGCGGATTACAATAGCCGGAACCGCTATTTCTCCGAATTGCCGCCGGAGGAGCGCCGCCGCTACTTTCAGGAAGTCGTTTCCGGCCTCGCGCAAGGTGCGCACGCCGTCGGCGATTTGACCACCCATTTCGACACGTATCCGGGTTTGGAACAATTCACCGCTGATGTTGACAACTACAGCGTGCTGGACGGGAACTATTTTTATTTTGATCTTCCCTTCACGCCGTCGCTGATGCCGGTTGGCGCCGATCACCGCGCGCTGCCGCTTTTCATCGCCAGCCGCAATGATTACTCGGTGCGCACGGAGATCGCCCTGCCGCCCGGCTTCCGGCGCGTGGTCATGGCGCCCGGCAGCGAGACGCTCGACGCGCCCGATGGCAGCGGCAAGGCGCACATCACGGCCACGGATGACGCCGGCAAATTTACCATCACGCACGAGTTTGAAACATCGCCCGCCATCATCCAGCCCTCGGATTACGCCAGCTTGCTGAAGTTGGAATCCGATCTGGGCCGCAAAAGCGCCAAAGCCTTCCTGCTGGAAAAGGATTGACGCCGATTGCATGACCTATTAGAGATTCGCTTATGAAAATCCAAAATATGCTCTCTCGCGTTTGTATGCTGGCTGGCTTCACCGCCGCCCTCAGCGTGTGCCAATCGGCCCGGGCTGAGGAACCTTACAAAATTGTCAACTCGTCCCAGACGATGGGCACGGGCGGCATCGATTATGTCTATGCGGACAATGACGCGCGCCGCATTTACATTCCGCGCGGCAAACAGATTCTGGTTTTCGATCTCGACACGCTGAAGTCCGTCGGCGCCGTCAGCAACAGCGGCGGGCACGGCGTGGCCGTTGACTCGAAGTCCCATCACGGCTTCAGCAGCAGCAGCCCTGTCACGATGTTTGACACCCAGACCCTGGAAGTCATCAAGACCATCCCAACGGAGGGCCGCCCGGACGGCATCATGTCCGAGCCGGCTACCGGCAAGATTTACGTATTGAGCCACAGCGCGCCCAACGTCACAGTGATCGACCCCAAGGACGGCTCCATCGCGGGCACGATTGATCTCGGCGGCGGGCCTGAACAGGGCGCCAGCGACGGCCAGGGCCACGTGTACATCGACCTGGAGGACAAGGACAGCATCGCCGTTGTGGACGCCAACACGCTTAAAACAACCGGGCATTATTCGCTGGACGGAAAAGGCGGCGGGCCGGGCGGATTGGGCTTCGACGCGAAAAACCACATCCTCTTCGCCATGTGCCATGAGCCGGCCACCTGCGTGGTGCTGAACGCCGACGATGGAAAAATCCTGGCCACGCTTCCCATCGGCAGCGGCACCGACGGCGGCGGGTTCAACCCGAACACGATGGAAGCCTTCAGTTCCCAGCGCGACGGCACGCTGACGATCATCAAGGAAAACAGCCCGACAAGTTTTGAAGTTGAGCAAACCGTCGCGACCAAGGCAGGCGCGAAGACGTGCTCGCTTGACACGAAGGACAATCACATCATTTTGGCCACGATCGAACGCGCCACGCCCCCTGCCGGCGCGGCGGAGCAGCCTGCCGATGGCGGGCGGCGCGGACGGCGCAACAATGGCCCGGGCTTCTTGGATGTCCTGGCAGTGGGCCGCTGATCGCCGGGCCTCAACTCCGTGGGCGGGCAAATCAAAATCGCGCTCATCGGAGCCGGCATGTTCGGCGCGGATGTGCATCTCCGCGCCTGCGCGGATCTCCATCGCGCGGGCATCGCGCCGCAATTGGGGCGCATCGGCCTGGACCTGTGGGCGCGGGAACTCGCGCCGATTTCGTTCAACTTGACAGCGGTGGCGGCCCGGACGGAAGCCTCCGCGCATCGCGCCTGCGACAATTTTCACAAATGGACCGTCCATCGGCCCAAGCCCTACTTTGGCAAAACGCCATGGCTGGAGATATTGCGTGACAATCCGGCCCTCGATGTCATGGCGGTGGCAACGCCCGATCATCTGCACACCCCGGTCATTCTGGCGGCGCTAAAGCATGGCGCGCATGTGGTCACGGAAAAGCCCATGTGCCTGTCCATCCACGAAGCGGATGAGATCACGGAATTGGCGCGGGAGAAAAATCTTATTGTCTCGGTCGATATGCACAAGCGCTACGACCCGGACCACTTGAGAATCGCCGGCGAGATTAAGGGGCTTATTGGGGAGCCTCTTTACGGCGTGGCTTATTTGGAGGAGCCGCTGGAGGTTTCCACCAGCACATTCAAGTGGGCGGAGCGGAGCGACCCGTTCACTTATGTTGGGCCGCATTGGGTCGATTTAATCTGGCACTACTACCACAGCAAGCCCGTTTCGCTCACAGCGGTCGGCCAAAAGAAGCGGCTGGTTCGCCAGGGCATCCAGGCTTACGACGCGGTGCAGGTGCGGGTCGATTATGCGAACGGCATGAGCATCCACTACCACAACCACTGGATCACTCCTCCGGATTTCGAGGGGCCGGTCAACCAGGGCCACGAAATTGTCGGCGCGCACGGCAAGGTGGAGAGCGACCAGCAATACCGCGGGCTGCGCTTTTGGCACAAAGGCGGCGGCACTCGGACTGTCAATACGCACTTCACACGAAGCGTCGCGCGGCCGGACGGCAGCCAGGGATGCGTGGGCTATGGCATCGATAGTTTGACAGCGGGCCTTGCAGCGATATGCCGGAGGAAGTTTTTCAAAACCAGCCGCGAGGAATTGGCCTCCGTTTATCCGACGGCCGAGGACGCGCGGATGACGGTGGCGATCGTGGATGCGGCCGCGCGGGTGCGCGACCTGAATTTTCAATACGCGCAAGAAGGCCTCGGCGCGCCCGTGACCGCGCGCTTCAGCGATCAGGGCATCACCATCATCGACCCCAATCGCGCTGGCAGCGGCGCGGGAGAGGTCTTTGCGCGCATCTATGAAAAATCGATTTGACGGCTATCCAACCGCCATGCCCAGGAGAAATTCGATGTTGCTGCGCGTCTTTTTGAGCTTGCCCAGGAGCAATTCCATCGCTTCCACCGGCGGGACACCCGTGAGCGCGCGGCGCAGGATGACGACTTTGTTGTATTCGTCCGGGTGGTAGAGAAGCTCCTCTTTGCGCGTGCCTGACAGCTCGACATTGATCGAGGGGAAGATGCGCCGGTCCACCAGATGGCGGTCCAGATGAACTTCCATGTTGCCCGTGCCCTTGAACTCTTCAAAAATCACTTCATCCATGCGCGAGCCAGTGTCAATCAAAGCTGTGGCGATGATGGTCAGCGAGCCGCCTTCCTCAATGTTGCGCGCCGCGCCGAAAAAGCGCTTCGGTTTGTGGAGCGCGTTGGCGTCCACGCCGCCGGAGAGGATTTTGCCGGAGTGCGGCTGGATGGTGTTGTAGGCGCGCGCCAGGCGAGTAATGGAGTCAAGCAGAATCACGGCGTCGCGCTTGTGCTCGATCATGCGCTTGGCCTTTTCGATGACCATTTCCGCCACCTGCACGTGGCGTTCCGGCGGCTCGTCAAAGGTGGAACTGATGACCTCCGCCCCGCGGCAGGAGCGCTCCATGTCCGTCACTTCCTCCGGCCGCTCGTCGATGAGGAGGATGAACAGATACGCCTCGGGATTGTTCTTGAGAATGGCATTGGCCAGTTTCTGCATCAGCACGGTCTTGCCCGTGCGCGGCGGCGCCACAATCAATCCGCGCGTGCCCTTGCCAATCGGGCAGACCAGGTCCAGCACGCGAGTGGAAAGCTCGTCCTGGGCCGTCTCCAGCAGGAAGCGGCGGGTCGGGAAGAGCGGCGTCAGGTTGTCAAAATGAGTTTTGTCCTTGGCCCGATCCGGGTCTTCAGTATCGACGGCTTCGACCTTGAGCAGGGCGAAAAAGCGCTCCTTGTCCTTGGGCGGCCGAATTTGGCCAGCGATCAGGTTGCCAGTCTGCAAATCGAACCGGCGGATTTGCGAAGGGGAAACGTAAATGTCCTCCGGGCACGGAAGGTAATTGAAACTGCGGGAGCGCAGAAAGCCAAAGCCCTCGGGCAGAATTTCCAGCACGCCTTCAGAAAAGAGCACCCCGGCGCGCTCGGCATTCTTCTGGAGGATTTGGAAGATGATCTCGTGCTTGCGCATGGTGCCGAAATTCTCGATTCCCATCTCGCGCGCCATGTGATTGAGATCCGGCATGGCCATGGCCTGGAGCTTGGCAATGTTGACCGATCCGCCGGACGGGATGGGAGGGGCGCTGGCTGGTTCGGCCTCTTCGCGAGTTTCGACGGCTTTGGTCGGCGGTTCCAGCTTCATCTCCGACGGAGGCGGCGGGGCCTCCGGCGCGGCGGGGGGCGGCGCGGATTCGGCGGGGGCTTCAACGGCTTCCGGCGGCGCTCCGGTGTCCGCCGTTTTGGGAGCGGCGCTCCTGGCGTTCTTTCGGGCGGCTTTTTTGACAGCGGCTTTTGGCATAAGCAAAATGTAAATTCAAATTGAGGATTGGTCTCGCCCCTCTCTCTAACCCATTGGATGCGGAAGATTTGAAAATGTTCAAACCGGGCGGCCAATTTCGGGGGATGACCCAACTATTGTTGTCAATACGGCAGCGGATACCGCGCCGTCAATTCTCTCACACGTTTCCTCACCTGATGAGCGGTGTCAAGGTTCTTAATATCGAGCAGAACCTCGCTGATCATGTCAGCGACGGCGGCCATCTCCGGCTCCTTCATGCCGCGAGTGGTGACGGCGGGGGTGCCCAGGCGGATGCCGCTGCCCAAAAAGGGCGAAAGCGTCTCAAAAGGAATAGTGTTCTTATTGACGGTGATGCCGGCTTCATCCAGCGCGGCCTGGCATTCCTTGCCAGTCATCCCGCGGCTGCCGACGTCCACCATCATCAAATGATTGTCCGTCCCGCCACTGACCAGGCGGAAGCGGTTATGGATCATGCCCGCCGCCAGAGCCTTGGCGTTGTCCAATATCTGCTGCTGGTAGGCCCGGAAAGCCGGCTGCAATGCCTCAAGGAAGCACACGGCCTTGGCCGCGATGACGTGCATAAGCGGCCCGCCCTGGATTCCCGGAAAGGCCTGCGAATCAATCTCTTTGGCGTATTTTTCCTTGCACAGGATTAACCCGCCACGCGGTCCGCGCAACGTCTTGTGGGTCGTGCTGGTCACGAAATCCGCATGCTCAATGGGGCTGGGATGCAACCCAACCGCGACCATGCCCGCGATATGGGCGATGTCCGCCAGCAGGAAAGCGCCGACCGAGCGGGCGATCTCGCCCATGCGCTTAAAATCAATAATGCGCGAATAGGCGCTGGCGCCGACGGTGATCATGCGCGGGCGATGCTCTTCGGCCATTTTCTGCAATTGATCGTAGTCAATCAATTCATCCTCTTTGCGGACGCCATAATGAACGATTTCAAAAAAACGCCCGGAGAAGTTGGCCTTGTGCCCGTGAGTCAAATGACCTCCGTGCGCAAGATCCATGGTCAGCATCTTGTCGCCCGGTTTGAGCACGGAAAAATAGACGGCCATGTTGGCCTGGCTGCCGGAATGAGGCTGGACGTTGGCATGATCGGCCCCGAAAATCTGCTTGGCGCGCTCGATGGCCAAACGCTCGACCACGTCCACGCACTCACAGCCGCCGTACCAGCGTTTGCCGGGATAGCCTTCGGCGTACTTGTTCGTGAGAACCGAGCCTTGCGCTTCCATCACGGCGGGGCTGACAAAGTTCTCGCTGGCAATCAATTCGATGTTCTCCTGCTGCCGCTGGCGCTCCAGGAAAATCGCGCTGGCAACCTCCGGATCAATGGACTGCAGGCGGCGGGAAAGCGGGGTGGCGGCAGGTTCCATTTTGCTGACACACCTTTCATGGCGCCCGCCCTCAAATTGGGAAACGAGGAACACGTCAAGTATTCGGCGTGCCTCGTCCGGCAGCAAGACCGATGCTCCCAGGCAGAGGACGTTGGCGTTGTTGTGCTGTCGGGCCAGGGCAGCGGTTTGCTCGTCGCCAGCCAGCGCAGCGCGAATGCCGGGCACTTTATTGGCCGCCATGCTCATGCCGATGCCCGTCGAACATACGAGCACCCCGAAATCCACGCGGCCCGCGGCGACCGCTTCGCCCACCGCCTGGGCGGCGTCCGTGTAATCGCAGACTTCGGCGGAACTGGCGCCGAGATCGGTCACGGCAGCCTGGGTGCTTTGCAAATAACCCTTGAGCGCCTCCTTCAATTGGAACCCGGCGTGGTCGCTGCCGAGGGCCACCCGGCACTTGGCAGGCCCAACCGACGCCGCCTGGCTCTGGTCTGTTTGTTCTATAAAATTGAGCATGGCAAAGATGCCTTGTTCGATTTGGTCGCGGCAATAGGCGTAGGTTTCGTAAGAGCCGCCGATGGGGTCGCTGATGTCCTTCTCGAATTCATCCAGCGTTTCGTCAAACTCCCGCAGCAAAAACGTCTTTTCCGCAGCCTGAGGAAAAAGCAGGTTGACCGAATCGACGTGGCTGTGGGTCATGCCGAAAATATAATCGGCCTCATCCACCAGTTGGGAGGTGAGCATGCGGCTGCGCAATTGTCCGATCTCGATGCCCAACTCCTTGAGCGCGCGCACGGCGTGAGAACTGGGCGCCTGGCCTTCCAGCGCACCCACTCCGGCCGAGAGTACGCGAACGTCCGTCCGGCCGCGCGTGGCGTGGCGGAATAGCCCTTCGGCCATGGGACTGCGGCAAATATTCCCGGTGCAAACAAACAAAACGGTTTTCATTCCTGCGTTAAGCAACGAAACGTTGCGGTCAGTTGGGCCAAAGGTCAACCGGGAAATGAATGCGGCGTTTCCCGGAAGGCGCGATCAGCCCTCGGGATCGCGGCGCGGCGTTTCCGCCGGCCTAATTGCCAGTTCCAAGCGGGCGGCCCCGCGCAACACAACCACCGGAGACTCCACTCCGATCTCTCCGCCCGCCAATCGCCGCTGCAAATCGTCGAGGCTCGCCAGCGGCGCATTTTTGAAGGCCACCAGCAGGTCGCCCTCGCGCACGCCGGCGGCAGCGGCCGGGCTGCCCGGTTCGACTCCCAGCACCAGGATGCCCTGCGCCGGAGCGAGCTTGTGATAGCGGGCAATGCGCGCATGGATCGGAGCTGTTTGGCCCATCACGCCAATCCAACTGCGGCGCACGCAGCCTTCCTTGATCAACCAGGCGGCGACAAATTCCGCCGTGTTGCTGGCAATCGCGAAACAGATTCCCTGCGCGGGCAAAATAACAGCAGTATTGACGCCGATGACTTCGCCGCGCGAATTGACGAGCGGCCCGCCGGAATTGCCGGGGTTGAGCGACGCGTCGGTCTGGATGACATTGTCAATAAGACGGCCCGATTGCGAACGCATGGAACGCCCCAGCGCGCTCACGACTCCTGCCGTCACCGTCCTTTGAAAACCGAACGGGCTGCCGATAGCGACGGCGATTTGGCCGGGGCGCAATTTGCTCGAATCGCCGAAGCGCACATAGGCCAAACCGGACGCATGGATGCGAATGACCGCCAGATCCGATTCCGGGTCGTCCCCGGCCAGGCGGGCCGGATAAACGCGGGCGTCGGCCAGCGTGACTTCGATGCGGCTGGCGCCGTGGACGACGTGGCTGTTGGTCACGATATAGCCATCTGGCGCGATGATGAATCCCGATCCGCCCGACTCCTGCTGGCGCGATTCCCGCTCGCGCTGGACGCGGATGTTGACCACCGCCTGCCCCGCTTTCGCGGCGGCGCCGGAAATGGATTGCGAATAGGCATCCAGCAATTCCTCGTCCTGGACGATGGGCGCGGCGAATGCCTCAGCCGCCGGAGGCTCGTCAAGCAGCACCGGCGCGACTGCGATTGCCCTGGCTCCCTGGCAGATGTTTGGAATCTTCATCTTTACGGCGCAATATGGGGCAGATTGGCAAATCTTCAACGCGCCGGCGCGCCCCGCGCACTGACGACCCGCAATGTCAAATAATTTTCCTCGTCCGCCGGATTCTCCGCGACCATGCCAACGATGCCGCCGCAGGCCAGCAATGGCGGGCGCGGCGCTGTCGCGATGAGCGTCAAGATGAGCGCGGGACGGCCGTTGAGCTTGACGGTGATTGGCAGGGCATACAGGGCGCCTTCATCGGGGAGACCCCAGCCGGGGACGGAGACCGGGGTGACCTCTCCATGCTTGAGGCCAATGTCCGCCTTGACGCCCATGTTTCGCGCCATGGACCACACCGATGGCAAGTCCAGAACTTTGTATAGGATGCCGCTCAAATTGGGCGTTTCTTCGATGATGCCAAAATAGGAGGTCAAAGCCGGAATCCATCCGGCCAAGGCCCGTTCCTCCCGGGCTGTCAACTGCAAAGGAGCATCCTGGAGGCGCACGCGTTCGACTTCCGCGCTGGGAAACGGCTCGTTGGCAACCGAAAACGCAAACGTGCCGCTGGTTTGCTTTTTCTCGCGGTCGAAGGCGCCCCAGCGCCAGGCGGCCGCGGCCCCGCTGTCCAGGCCGATGGCGAGAAAATCCTTATTGACGTCAATAGTCGCGCTTTTGTCTTTGGCGGCGGAGCGTTTCCGGCCGGCCTTTGGGTCCGCGAACGGCCCGATGGTGCGCACGAGCAATTCCGCCGGGGCCGAGGAGAATTCGTATTTGTGGCCGGTCGAGGTGTGCATGACGCAGGGAGCGAGGTCTTCCGCCGATGGCGCGTTCGTGCTTTTTGCCACTTCGATATGAACGAGCCATTGAGAGCGGCGGGCGCCTTTCTCGTTCAACGTCACCAGCGCCGCGACGGTGTCGCCGGGAGAAAGCGCTTTTCCATCAGACGGCGCATCAATACCCATCAATGGAATCCCATCCGCCTGGGCGGCGGCGCTCAAGGCGGGAAACGGCGCGACTGGCTCCAGCCGCGAAATGAGATTGGAGTCCGCTTCCGCGCGGCCCAAACTCACCGCCAGCAACGCCGCAAGAAAGCAAACGGATGCGCGCATCTCCGCCCAACCTTTATTTAAAAGCCGCCGCCTTGCCATCGGA
Organism: Verrucomicrobiia bacterium; assembly: GCA_036501625.1. Taxonomy (GTDB): domain Bacteria; phylum Verrucomicrobiota; class Verrucomicrobiia; order Limisphaerales; family Palsa-1400; genus Palsa-1400. The sequence goes on along the minus strand of DASXZY010000031.1, from coordinate 5,854 downwards.
ACCGACGGCGCGGATGATTTCCTTGATGTCTTCCTTCAGCTTGTCCTTGGCGGCGCGCGCGATACGCCAGACGTGATGCTCGTGGTTGAGGGCCTGGCTCAATTCGTTGAAGTAGCGGATGTAATTTATGCGCAGGCCCTCGCCGAAATTGATCTTGGTCATGCCGGCTTTGACGCTTTTGGAAATGTCCTCCATCGAAACGCCGCAGGTGCCGTGCAGCACCAGGGGCGGCTTGACGGCGGAGCGCAGTTTGGAGATCAGCCCGAAATCAATCCCGTATTGCTCCTTGAAAATGCCGTGGGTCGTGCCGACGGCCACCGCCAGCAAATCGACATCCACCTTGGACGTGAAGTCCTTCGCTTCCTCCACGCTAACGGTGGCCGCGCGCTGGCTGGAGGCGTCGGAACTTTTGATAATGTGGCCGATCTCCGCCTCGACACTCACGCCCAGAGGCCGGACAAGATCGATGATTTCCTGGGTGCCGCGCACATTTTCCGCCAGCGGTTTGTCGGCATAGTCGATCATGACGCTGGTGAAGCCCGCCCGCATGGCGCGGAAAATGGATTGAGGGCTTTTACCGTGGTCCAAGGCCAGCGCGATGGGAATCGTGGCATCGGCGGCCAGAAAACGGATCAATTGGCCCGCGTAATCATAGCCGCGATATTCCAGATTGGGTTCGTAGCATTGGATGATGAGCGGCGATTGCAATTCCTCAGCGGCCTCAATGATGGCCCGGCCGATGTCGTAAGTGCCGCCGTTGTTATTAAGCGCGGGGACGCCGAAGCCTCTTTCGGCTGCCCGATCGCACATTTGTTTGGCATTGATGAATTTCATATTTACGGAGTCGCGCCGATTTTGGCTTCCGGTTCGCCCTCGATGTGCGCGCGCTCGCGGGCCAGGGACACGGCAACATCTTCAGCGGGGCGGGTGTTCGGCGGCGTCAGCAGGCTGACCACTACATGCCCGATGAAGCCCGGCGCCAGGAGAATGACGGCGTTGTCCAGGCGGGACTTGGAAAAAATGGCCGCCAGGGAGACCACCGGCGTGACGGTCAGGGCCGTCATCGCGCCCTGCCAGGTCGAGCGCGGCCAAAAGCGCCCCAGCACCACGACAATGGCCAGCCCACTCATGACAACCGGCAGAAACTTGCTGACAAAATCGACAATTGTGCCCGCCCGCAGCGCCACCAGCGTGCAAAGAACAAAGGCTCCCGCCAGCGACACCCGCGCCACCAGCAGCGAGCGTTGGGGATAGCGCCCAGTGGCGAGCGGAAAAATGTGGCGCACGAAAAAAGTGCTGACGGACATGGCGTTGCTGTTGGCGCAAGAAAAAATGCCCGACGCCACCGAGACCACGACGAAAGCCGCCAGCCACGCCGGCAGAATATTCATGACCAGCCAGAGCATGGCCTGGTCGCGGTCAGGCAAATGCGGATTGAGGGTGAACGCGTACATGCCCGTCACGCTGACCACGACCGAGAACGCAATGACAATCAATCCAGCCGCCACCATGGCCCACTTCGCGCCGCTCTCGGTGCGCGCGCTGTACATGCTCAATCGCCGGCCCGGGTCCGCCATGATGCTAATCGCCAGCGCGGCCATCAAGCTGATGAGTTTCCGCTTCCCGTAGGAATCCATGCCCAAAAACGAATAGTAATCCAGCGGCACGGCCTCGCCCAAGCCGGTGAAACCGCCCGTATGGCTCAAGGCCGACCAGGCGGCCACGCCGAAGCCAATCAACAGAATGACGCATTGCAAGAAATCCGTGTAAACGACACTTTTGAAACCGCCGGGAATGGCAATGCTCGCGGTGATGAGACCGGCTGCCAGCACGCTCCAGCCGTGGGATAACCCGGTCACTGTGGCAATCACACTGGCGCCGCCCATGATTTGCACCGTCAGCCAGCACAATTGCGAAAGGAACAATGTAATGTTGGAAAACTCGACCACGGCGCGATTGCCGCCGTAATACGAGGCGATCTCTTCGCTCAGCGTCATGAATTTAAACCGGCGCATGGACGCGAACATCCATCCCGCCACGATCGTGCCAATTCCCAGACCGATGGGCCACGCGCTGCCGGCCCAGCCGTGTTCGTAGGCCAGCCCGGACGCTCCGATGATGACTCCGGTGCCGATGCAGCCTGCCGTGATATTGCCGGCCAGCACCCAAAATGGAAGATTGCGCCCGCCGACCAGGTAGTCTGCCGGCTTCTTGACCTTGCGCATCCAATACAGCGATACCGCGAGCATCAGCGCGGCGTAAATTATCAGCCCGAGGGCGATGGCTTTGTGGGTGCCCATGAAGAAGTGGTGGCCGTCAAATGAATTTTATGCCCATTACGCGCGCCATCCGGCGCAACGCGGTCTCATGCAACCCTTCAAAGAGCGCCACGTGATGCGGCATGCCTTCGTGGCAAAGCTCCTCGAACCAGGAGCGCGGGTCCTGGCTGGCTAATTCCATTAGAGAGTTGGTGGCCATGAGATGGCGCCGGGGCGGAATAGTGCGGCCCTCGCGGGCGGTCAATAGATATTTCCCATCGCACCGCCAGAACCGCGCGAGGGTGGCCGGCATGTCGCTCCGCAATGTGGACTCGACCACGAGGGGCTTTTTAATGTTGAAATGGCGCGCCAGGCGCGGGCCGCCCGGACTTCCCGGCGGCGGGCACATGGACATCGGAGCAGCACCGACGTGCCAGGTGGTAATGGTGTGCTCGTCATGCTCGAGCCAGTCGGAGAGGTAACAGCGCCCGAAGCCGAGGCTCCGCCCGATCCAGGCGGTCAGCACTCCGTCCGCGTCACCTTCCATGGCAATGGCGCGGCCTTCATCAGCCAGGCGGGCCACACCCAGGTAAGGCCATTGGCCAAAGGTGTTGGGCATCTCCGGCCAGCAGCGGATGGTCAGGGCGTCCAGGTTTTCGTTGTCCATGAATGATTGCATGGTCAGATACATTCTTGACGCCATCGGCAAATCTTCTTCGGTCGTGTCCTTGTAAGGAATGCCCATGGCTTTGACTTTGGCCACGTCCTCCTCCACGGCCGCGCCGGACAGGTCATTGAGCACGCTGCCAAACTCAACCAGGCTGAACGTCTGCACTTGCGCGCCCAATCCGCGCTGGACGGCAAACGGGTCGGCGCCCATCGCAAAGTAACCGGGCGCCTGGCCGCCGATGGACCCCAGCCGCACGGTGCGCAACCGCCGCAGCGCAGCCGCCAATCGCACTGCTTCGCCGAATCTTTGGCGTGTCTCGGCGGCGCCGGGATCGCCATAAACCAAGTCGAAGGAATGCCCCAGTTGCCGGAAGACTGAGGCCCAGCAGTGCGCGCCAACCAGCGAGCACGAGCTGATCATGTCGCCCTCTTGTTTTTCGGGCGTCGCCCAAAGCACAACTGGATCGGGCCAAAGTTGGGCCATGGTCGGGCAGAGGCGCCCATCGCTCATGGTCGTTTGCAGAAGGACAATTGCCTCGGCGTTTTGAGACTCGCAAGCGGACACGGCCCGGCGCAGCGACCGGTCATCAACTGCCTTTTCAGCAGGTTCGAAGACTGTGAACTCAGATTGTTTGAGCCAAGCCCGCACTTTTTCCTCCATGCGGCGGCCCCATTCCATGTCGAAGCCCGGACGACGGCGTCCCAGAAAAATCACGCCCAGCTTGGGATGCTGTTCTGGAAGGCTGGCGTTCTGGAAGCCATTCTGCTGGAGCGACGGGGCAATACTGTTCATGGCATTATTTCTCTAGATCAACCTCGCGTGAGGCACGTTGCAAGAAATAACCAATGCGATTCCAAATTGCAATACGCGGCCTCGCGGGTTCAATACGGCGTTTTGTCCGGCATCCGTATCCACTCGGAAAAAACGCTCACGGCTTCGTCGCGCAGGGCCTGCCGCATGGGCAGCTTGCGGGCGGCCAGCGGGCGCGCCAATTCCTGGTAAATCTCCGCGTCGTCGAAGCCGGCAGCGGCGGCATCAGCGCGGGCGCCGGCGTAAACGATCCGGTCGAGGCGCGACCACCAGGCGGCCCCCAGGCACATCGGGCACGGTTCGCAACTCGTGTAAAGCACGCAGCCGCGCAACTCATGCGTTCCAACGGCCGACGCGGCGGCGCGAATGGCAATGATCTCAGCGTGCGCGGTGGGGTCGTTGGTCGAAGTGACTTTATTCCAGCCCTGGGCCAGAATCTCGCCGCCGCGCGTGACCAAGGCGCCAAAAGGGCCGCCATCCTTGCGGCGCATGTGCTGGGTTGCCAATTCAATGGCCGCGCGCATGAAGTCTAAATCCTGGGCCGTCAACGGCGATTGCATGGGCGCCATCTAACCGCTTTTCCCATTTGGTGGCGAGCAGGGATTTGCATCGGGCAATTCCCGCATGCCGCGTTAAGGCATTTCTGCCCTAGCGAGATTTGTCAAACCGAAGGAAGGTGAACCATGTTAAGATGGACATTAATATTTCTAGTCATCGCTCTGATCGCGGCGTTTCTTGGCTTCGGCGGCATCGCTGGAGCGGCGGCGGGCATCGCGAGAATCCTGTTTATGATTTTCGTGATATTCTTCCTGATCTCGCTGATTTACGGACTGGCCCATAAGGCCCCATAATCGCGCGGACGTTAGGACCGAGGCGGCGCGCCGCCGGCGGGTGGCGTGAATTGCGGGTAAAGCTGCTTCATGCAATCAGGGCAGATGGAGTGCGAGAATTCCGCTTCGGAGTGGTCGCGCACGAAAATCTCCAGCTTCTGCCAATAGCCGCGGTCGTCGCGGATTTTCTTGCAGGAGGCGCAGATGGGAAGCAGGCCGCTGAGCGTTTTGACCTTGGAGAGCGTCTCGTTTAAATGCGCGATCAACTCGGTGCGCTCCGCTTCGATCTTCTTGCGTTCCGTGATGTCGTAGGCGATGGATGAGGTGCCGATGACCCGGCCCCCGGAGTCCTTGATTGACGACAACGTCACACCTACATTGACAAGGCAACCGTCCTTGCGCATGCGCAATGTTTCGACTGGTTCCATCCCCTCTCCCATCCGCAGCTTCTGAATCCATTCCCCGGCTTCCTGGCGCAGGCCGGAGGGCACAATCAGCATGAAAGGCTGGCCGATGGCTTCCGCAGCCGCATAACCATACAACCGCGCCGCGCCGGCGTTCCAAGTGGTTATGATGCCTTCCATGTTTTGGCCGACGATGGCTTCTTCCGCCGAATCGACGATTGCGGCCAGATACGCCAGGTTTTCGACGGCCAAGGTGCGCTCGCGTCGGCCTTGGGCTTCACGCAACTCACGCTCGATGGCTGGCAGCAGGCGGCTGAGCCTGCCCTTGACGATGAAATCATGCGCGCCCGCCCTCATTAATTCGACCGCCAATTCCTCCCCGATGGCGCCGGATACGATGATGAACGGCAAATCGAGACCACGGCTCTTTAACAAAGCCAGCGCCGGGCGGACGCCGAATTGGGGCATTTGGTAATCGCAGAGGACGACGTCCCAGGATTGGTCGTCCAAGGCCTTTTCCATCGCTGTCAAACTAGCGACGCGGCAATGCTGCGTTTTGCAGCCGTTGGTCTGCAAATGCCGCAACAGCAAGATCGCATCAAGTTCCGAGTCCTCCACCAGGAGCACTCTCAGGCCTTCGTTGCGATGCAACGCAGCCTGGCTGGAATCGGTTTGCTTGACATCACTCATACACTTCGCCCTCCTTTTCAGCACGCCTTATGCCACGGCGCCGTTTCGTTCGGCGGCGCAACTTTTTTTCTGTAAATTCGCGGCTTGTCAAACAAAGGGCTAGGTTAGGGGTTGCATGTTGAGGTAAGTTTTTCCGGTTTCCCATTCGTCGCTATACTCGGCCAGCAGAGCGCTGACGAGGCGGAGCAAGGA
>DASXZY010000030.1:0-50310 GCA_036501625.1 Verrucomicrobiia bacterium | reverse complement strand
GAACCCTCGTCTCAGGCTTGGGAAGCCCGCATTCTACCATTGAACCACACCCGCGTTCCGCCTCCCATATTATCCCTTCCCGCTCGCCTGACAAGAACCATTTTGCCCGGAACCGTTTTGCTTATTGGAGCGAGGGGGCCGCCCGCATGACGCGGTTTTTTGTTTGGGTGCGGGCCGACTTACGTGCTGGCTTCGATGGCTTTGGCCAGGCCTTCGGTTGTATGTGTTTTTGCTTCTAAGGCCGGCGGGAGGCCCAGCGCCACAATCGCCTTGCTCGTTTCGGGGCCGATCGATGCCAGCTTGATCTTAGGATGCCGCGCCAGCAGTGACTTCAAATCAACTCGTGCGTGGAAATGCTCCACGGTCGAACTGCTTGTGAACATGATCCAGTCCGCGCCCTCTTCCAGCAGGCGCGCCACCGCGCCGTTGCGGTCGTCCGTTTCGGGGACCGTTTGGTAACAGGCCACGTCATCGACAATCGCGCCCAATTGCTCCAAGTGTTTGGGCAACTCGGGATTGGCCACTTCGGCGCGCAGGAGCAGCACCTTCAAATTGTCCAGGCTGCCTTGCTCGGCCATCGCCGCCGCCACTTTGGATGCGATGAATTCCTTGGGAATGGCGTCCACCTTTAAATGCAATTCGCGCAGTTTATCCGCCGTGACCGGCCCGACGGCCGCGATGCGAACTCCTCCAATATCGCGCAAATCTTCAAACACCTTGAAAAAAAGTTCAAAGAACGAGGTCACTCCATTGGGGCTGGTGAAGACAAGCCAGTCATAAGAGTTAAGTTCGAGGAGCACCTCGGCAAATTCGTGCCGGCTGGCGGGCGGCAGGATGCGAATGGTCGGAATTTCCAAAACATCGGCGCCTCGCTCCAGCAACATGCGCGTCAATTGGCCGGCTTGGGCGCGCGTGCGCGTGACGACGATGCGCTGGCCAAAGAGCGGGCGGCGCTCGAACCAATTGAGTTTGCTCCGCAACCGCACCACATCGCCGATGACCGTCAGCCCCGGCGGCTTGAACCCCGCCTTGTCCGCGATCTCCGCGATATCGCGCAAGGTTCCAACAATTGATTGCTGCCGGCCGGTCGTGGCCCAGCGGATCATGGCCGCGGGCGTGTTTTCGCCCATCCCATGTTTGACGAGCGCCTCCGCGATATGTTTGACACGATTGACACCCATCAGGATGACCTTGGTGCCGGGAGTTTTGGCCAGCGCAGACCAATCGATCTCCGGCCCTTCCTTGTCCGGGTCTTCATGGCCCGTGACGACGGTAAAGCTGGAGGAAAAATCGCGATGCGTCAACGGGATGCCGGCGCAATTGGGGCCGGCGATGCTGGAGGTGACGCCCGGCACCACTTCAAAGGCAACGCCCTCAGCGGCCAATTCCTCCGCTTCCTCGCCGCCGCGTCCAAAGACATAGGGATCGCCGCCTTTAAGACGGACCACGCATTGGCCGGCGCGGGCTTTTTCCACCAGGAGTTGATTCAACTCCGTCTGCGGAATGGCGTGATCGCCAGAGCGTTTGCCGGCGTAAATCAGTTCCGCCTCCTTGGGCGCAAGTCGCAGCAACTCTTGGTTGACGAGCGCGTCATAGACTACCACGCCCGCGCGAGCCAGCAATTCCGCCCCGCGCACTGTCAGCAATCCGGCGTCGCCGGGGCCGGCGCCAACCAGATAAACGATGCCTTTCGATTTCATCGCGTGTAACTTAGGGGCCAACCGCCCGCCGCGCAATGAAACTGCGCGATATCGAAGGCGCCGGAAATTGATCGCGCGAAATACAATGCCGGCTCCAAAGAAAGTGTGAAATATCTAAACACGAAGTGAAACAACCCGATGCTAATGCGAAATGTGCTGGTGGATGGAATCGGAAAGGGCATTTTGGCAGCGTGGCAACACTTTTCATCGCGTGCTGGGCGCTGATGGCGGGCGCGGCGGCCGCCCAATCCACGCCGGCGCCGAGATTTCGCGTGCTGGCGCTGGCGGAGGCGGGCGGGCATCACATCGCGTTTACCAAGGCGGCGAAACCGTGGCTGAAGAAATGCGGCGAAGAAAATAGGTTTGACGTGGATTTTATCACCAACACGGAGCCGGTCACAAAGGCCTTTCTGGCGAAATACCAGCTCATTCTCCAATTGGATTTCGTCCCTTATGGGTGGACGCCCGAATCGAGGGAAGCATTCCGGGATTACATCGAAAAGGGCAGGGGAGGCTGGGTCGGCCTTCATCACGCGACGCTCCTGGGAAAATTCGACGGCTATCCGATGTGGCCCTGGTTTTTCGATTTCATGGGTTCGATCAAGTTTAAGAATTACATCCCCAATTTTTCCGGCGGCACGGTTCGCGTCGAAGACCCGGCCCATCCATGCATGAAAGGCGTGCCGCGCTCGTTCGTCATTTCGCGGGAGGAATGGTACACTTACGACCGCAGTCCGCGCCCCAATGTCCGCGTGCTGGCAAGCGTGGACGAATCCACCTATTCCGACCCGTCGGCCGTTCGCATGGGCGATCATCCCGTCGTTTGGACCAACGAACGCATGGCCGCGCGCAACGTCTATATCTTCATGGGGCACGGCCCCTGGCTGTTTGACAACGCCGCCTACACCACGCTTTTGCGCAACTCAATCTTATGGGCCGCCCAAACAAAACCCGCATCAAAATGAAAATTCGCGCGCTGCTCCTCGTCTTCGCCTTGAGCCTGCGGGCGGGCGCCGCTTCACCCGCGTTCAAAGTGATCGCGTTTTACACCGGCAAAAGCGATCTGGCGCACATCAGCTTTGTCAACGAAGCCAAGCCGTGGTTCGCCGCCCAGGCCGCGCGCGGGAATTTTACATTTGACGCCACCACCAATTGGGATGGTCTCAACAGCGCCGTCCTGGCCCGCTATCAAGTGGTGATGTTCCTGGACACCCGGCCAGACAAGCCTGCTCAGCGCGAGGCGTTCCGCAAATTCATGGAAAACGGCGGCGGATGGATGGGTTTTCATTTCTCCGGATTCGCGCTGACGCCCTCCGAATTTCCGCAAAACTGGGATTGGTATCACAACGAATTTCTCGGCGCCGGTTCCTGGGCAGGCAACACCTGGCGGCCCACTTCGGCCATTCTGCGCGTCGAGGATCACAAGCATCCGGCCACGCGCGGCTTGCCTGAGACGTTCCAATCCGCCCCCAACGAATGGTACAAATGGAGCAACGATTTGCGCGCCAACGCGGACATCAAAATTCTGCTCTCCATCGATCCCGCCAGCTTCCCGCTCGGCACCGGTCCGAAGCCGTATGAGATCTGGCATCAGGGTTATTATCCCGTCGCCTGGACGAACAAGCGCTATCGGATGATCTATTTCAACATGGGGCATAACGACATGGATTACAATCACAAGACCAACAAGCAGCTATCGTCCACCTTCTCAAGCGAGCCGCAAAACCGCCTCATCCTGGACGCCTTGCTCTGGCTGGGAGGGGCGCGCTAATAAACTTTCCACGCGGCCCGGCCCGGCATAGTCTCTGGCCCTATCAGTGAGGTTTTTGTCGCCAGCCGCGTTTTGGTTCGCCGCTACATTGCCGGTAGTGGTGGTGTTTTACTTGTTGAAACGGCGCCGGGTTGTCAAATTGATTTCCAGCACGCTCCTGTGGCAGAAATTCCTGGCCGAAACCCAGGCCAACGCCCCTTTTCAAAAACTCCGCCACAACTGGCTTCTCATCCTCCAGTTGTTGTTGCTCGCGCTGGCCATTCTGGCCTTGAGCCGGCCCTTTTTCGCGGGGCACGTCACGTCCAGCGGATTGCGCGTTGTCATTCTTGACGCCTCCGCCTCAATGCAAAGCACGGATGAATCCCCCAGCCGGTTTGAAAAGGCCCGCGCCGATGCCCTCAAAATGGTGGATGCGATGAAGGATCAGGAGCAGATGCTTATCCTGCTGGCGGCCGGAAACACGGAAGTCAAACAGTCGGCCACCGCCGACAAATCGGCCCTGCGCCACGCGCTCCAAACGTGCCAGGTGACCGATTCCTCCACGCGGCTGACCGAGGCCCTCAAACTGGCCGACACGCTCGTGCGCGACAAGCATGACCCGGAAATTCATCTCTACAGTGACGGCGCGGCCGGTGACTTGAGCGAATTTGAGAACAAAGGCCTGCACGTCATCTACCATCGCATCGGCCAGCGCTGCGAAAACGTCGGCGTCACGACCCTCGACATCCGCGAGAACCCGGAGAACCACAAGGAGCGCGCCATCTACACCAGCATTGTCAATTATTCGACCAACAAGCAGACGACGATCCTGGAATTGCTCTTCGACAACCAGGTCGTGGACACGCGCCCGCTGACGATCCCCGCCGGCGACACCGCCGCGCAGGTTTTTTCCACCACGCAGGAACGCGACGGCATCTTCACGGTGCGCATCGACGCCAAGGATGATTTGGCCGCCGACAACCAGGCCTCGATGGTCAGCCTGCTCCCGCAGCCGACCAAGGTTTTGCTTGTCACGCGCGGCAATCGCTTCATGGAAAAAGCTCTCCACGCCGCCGCCAACGTCGATTTAAGCATCGCCCAGGACACGGTCGACGGCGCGCCGGACAAGGACGTGGTCGTGCTGGATGACGTCACGCCTGCCGCCTGGCCCAAGCCGAACGTGTTCGCCATCCACATCACCAACACCAATTGGTTTGACAGCGGCTACACCAATGTTGAGAACCCGGCCATTGTCGATTGGAAGAACACGCACCCGCTGCTTCGCTACATCAATTTGGACAACGTCCAGATCAGCGAGACGCTGGGCGTCAAGACGCCGGGCTGGGCCATCCCGCTGGTGGACGCCCAGCAGACGCCGCTGATCGTGGCGGGCGAACTGTCGCATCAAAAAATCATTTGGATCGGGTTCGACACGCTGCAAAGCACCTGGCCGCTGCGGATTTCCTTCCCGATGTTCATCGCCAACGCGATGGATTGGCTCAACCCGGCCGCGGCCAAATCGCAGCAATTGATGCTCCACGCGGGCGAGCCGTTCCGGTTCGCGTTCAATCAGACGGTCATTTCGGCCGAAGTCACGCTGCCCGGCGGGACGAAGGAAACCATCGCCGCCGGTGGAAACCGCGAAATCGTTTTTGGGCACACCGCGAAGCAGGGGACATATCATCTGCGCGCCGGCACCAACGAGATCGCGTTCTGCGTCAATGTGCTTGACGCCGCGGAAAGCAACACCAAGCCGCGCGACGAGCTGCAATTGGGCAAATTCAACAAGGTGGGCGCGGTGGAAGTGAAGCAGGCCAGCGTGGAAATCTGGCGCTGGATTGCAGCGGGCGCGCTGGGCGTGTTGATGTTCGAATGGTGGTATTACCATCGGAGGACCGTTTGAACTGGCCGCTGGTTTGCAACAGCCTGATTGTCAGCGGGGCGGCGGCGGCCCTGGCCGTGGCCGGCGGCACATTGGCCGCGCTTTGGTTCGCCGGTTGCGAAAGCCGGGGGCGCGTTTTCTTTTTGGCCGCCTCCATCGTCGCGCTCGTGCTGCCGCCATTTCTCGTTGTCAACTGCTGGATTGAGCTGCTGGGCGAAAACGGAAGCTGGCGCCACTGGCTGCCTGTCAATATTTACACCCTCGGCGGCACAATTTGGAATCTCGCCCTGTTGAACTGGCCCATCGCCTTTCTCTTCGTGACCGCCGCCTGGCGCCGGGTTCAGGCGGCCCATTTGGAGGCCGATCCGCGGCTGGAAGGACGCTTTTTGCTGCGCTGGCTTTTGCTCCCGATGGCCCGCACCGCCCTCGCGCAAAGCGCGATCCTGACGGTCGTGCTGGCCTTGAACAATTTCGCCGTGCCCGCCATTTTGCAGGTCAAGGTGTTCCCAGCCGAGGTCTGGGTGCTTTTCAACACCACCTTCAATTACAAAGCCGCCATCATGTTAAGCTGGCCGCTGGTGCTCGCGCCGTTGATCCTGGTGCTATGCCTGCGCGGAGGCGACAATACGTGGACGTGGCAATCACGCCCTGCCGACGCCCGCGCGCTGCGCCGCCAATTAGGCCCCGCCTGGCATCGAGGCGGGGCGATGACGGCGGTTTTGCTTGTCGGTTTTTCGCTTGGCGTTCCTCTCTACCAATTGGCGGGCAGTAAAAAAACGTGGATCGAATTCTGGCCCGCGACCATGGCGGGGCAATTCGCCATCACCCATTCGCTCGAATACGCCACCATCTCGGCCGTGCTGGTCATCGCGCTGGCGTTGTTGACATGGCGGGCGCGGTTGGATTCAACGTTGTGGCTGCCGTTTTTCATTCCGGGCGTTTTGCTGGGCATCGCGTTGATCTGGATTTTCAACCGCCCGGGTGTCAACGGCATTTATCAAAGCGGCGCCATCGTCATTCTGGCCTACGTCATCCGCTACGCGGCCCTGGGATGGAACATCGTGGCGCGGGCCATCCGCGCGGGCGATCCGAGCCTGTACGCGATGGCCAAATTGGAAGGGGCCGGTTTCTGGCAGACGCTGCGGCATATCCAGTGGCCGCAAGCCTCTCCGCAAGTTGGCGCGGCTTGGTATGTGACCTACCTGTTGTGCCTTTGGGACGTGGAGACGCTCGTCCTGATCGTGCCGCCCGGCGGCGAAAGCCTGTCGCTGCGGATTTTCAATCTGCTCCATTACGGCCACAATTCCCAGGTCAACGCGCTCTGCCTTTTGCTGCTGGCGCTGGGCCTGCTGCCGTGGCTCGCGTGGTCGGGCCTGCGCTGGGCATGGCTGGGCTGGCGCTCCAAATGGGCGGCGTGCCTCCTTTGCTGTGCCTTCATTCCGGGCCTCCTGGCGGGCTGCTCCGTGGACGGCCGGAAAAGCGCACCTGTCAATAGCAAGTTCTTCAGCCGCGTCGAAATCATTGGGTCGCGCGGCGCCGGGGTGGGGGAATTGAACAAGCCGCGCTCAGTCGCGCTGGACGCCCGCGACAACCTCTATGTCATCGACATGACCGGGCGTGTTCAGAAATTTTCGCCCGAGGGAAAATTCCTCATGGATTGGCAAATGCCGCAAATCACGAAAGGCAAACCCAAAGGCATGTGCCGCGACAAGGCGGGGGAAATCGTGCTGGTGGAGCCGCACTATTCGCGGGTCAACTTTTTTTCGGAGGAGGGCAAATTGGCCGCCCAGTTCGGCGATAAGGGCACTAACTTCGGCCAGCTCGGCATGCCGCGCGCCGCGGTCTCCAATTCCAAGGGCCAGCTTTATATCTGCGAATACACTGATTCCGAGCGCGTTCAATATTTCACCGCGCACGGCGAAAAATGCCTTGGCAGTTGGGGTCATTTGGGAGACAAGCCGGGCGAGTTCAGCCGCGCGGAGGGCCTCGGCATCGACGCGCATGACAACATCTATGTGGCCGATTCCTGCAATCACCGCATCCAGGTTTTCACGCCGGATGGCAAATTCCTGCGCCAGTACGGCCATGCCGGCTCTGGCCCCGGCGAATTCAGCTACCCCTACGACATTCGCATTGACTCAACCGGGTTGCAATTCGTCTGCGAATTCGGGAACAGCCGCATTCAAATTCTTGACTCGCATGACCAGACCGTGGAAATGCTGGGCGGGCCGGGCGGTGGGCCGGGGCAATTCAGCAATCCGTGGAGCATCGCGTTTGACTCGAAAGGCGATCTGTATGTCACGGACGCCATGAACAACCGCGTGCAAAAGTTCATTCGCAAATGAGCTTCCAATTTTCCAATCCAATGTGGTTGTGCGTGCTGCCCCCGGCTGTGGCGTGGGTGGCGTGGCTCTTCTGGAAATCGGATGTGCAGATTGGCGCGTGGCGCCGCCGGCTCGCGCTCATTTTGCGCCTGCTGGTCGTGCTGGCGTTGTGTTTCGCGATGGCCGGGTTGCGATGGCGCAAGCCCCAGCAGGGCATGGTCGTTTATTACATGCTCGACCGTTCGCAAAGCGTCCCTTCTCCGCAGCAGGATGCCGCTCGCGCGTTTGTCAACCAGGCATCGAAGTCCAAGAAGAATAATGACACCGTGGGCGTCCTGGTTTTTGGCGCCGACGCCGCCATCGAATCCCGCCCCAACGTCAACGTGGACTTGCGCCAGGTCCAAGCCGTGGTCGGCCCCGAGCGCACGGACATCGCCAGCGCGATCCGCCTCGGCACGGCCGCTTTTCCCGAAGATGGCCAAAAACGCCTCGTGCTGCTGTCCGATGGGAACGAGAACGTCGGCGACGCCATGTCCGCCCTGGCCGCCGCGCTTCCGCTGGGAGTCAGCCTGGATGTCGTGCCGCTGGGCGCCAGCCGCGGCAACGACGTTTCCGTTCGCAAATTGACCCTGCCGGCCAGTGTCAAGAAAGGGCAAACGTTCGACGTGAAAATTTTCGCCCAGGCTGACCAGGCGCAAGAAGCCACGCTCCGCCTTTATCTCAACGACACCACGCTGGGCGAACAAAAGGTCCAGTTGAACGCCGGCAAAAACCTGTTCACATTCCCCCAAACGCTCTCCCAGCCCGGCTTTTACAAATACGACGTTCAGCTTGACGCGCCCGGCGACACCATTCCGCAAAACAACCACGCGACCTCGTTTGCCACCGTTCGCGGCAATCCGCGCGTGCTGATTGTTTCCAGCGAGCCGCCGCGCGATGGCGATTTGGCCGCCGCCCTGCAATCCGGAAAATTGGATGTCAAATTAACGGATAAATTTCCGCAGACGCTGGCAGAACTGCAAAGCTACGACACAATTTTCCTGTGCAATATTTCCGCGGGCGACCTGGGACTGGATTCGATGCGCCTGCTGGAAAGCGCGGTGCGGGATTTCGGCTGCGGCCTGGTGTGCGTCGGCGGCGACCAGACTTACGCGGCGGGCGGCTATCGCGGCACGCCGCTGGAAACGGCGCTGCCGGTGGAGATGGAATTGAGCAGCAAAAAGGTCCTGCCCAACGGCGCGCTGGCCATTGTCTGCCACGCGACGGAATTTCCCGGCGGCAACGGCTGGGCGCGCGACATCGCGTTTGCCGCGCTCGAGGCTTTGGGGCCGCAGGATGAGATGGGCATTGTTCTTTGGGACGGCAACAATCACTGGCTGTTCGACGTGGCCAAAGTAGGCGACAAAACCAAGATGGGGCGCCTCATTTCCGGCATGAACCCCGGCGACATGCCCAGCTTCGAAGCTCCCATGCAGGCGGCTTACGATGAACTAGTCAAATCCACGGCCAGCCTCAAACACCTCATCGTCTTCAGCGACGGCGATCCGGGCGCGCCCAGCAAAACGCTCGTGAGCGACATTGTCACACATAAAATTACCATCAGCACCGTCATGATCGGCGGGCACGTCGCGCCGGACACGATGTCCTGGCTGGCCGCGCAGGGGAACGGCCGTTTCTGGGCTGTCGATTCCGCCTCCGATTTGCCGCAAATTTTCATCAAGGAAGCCTCCGTCATCTTGAAATCGGCCATCTTCGAGGAGCCGTTCAAGCCGCAATTGAAGTCCATCACCGAACCCGTCAAGGGCATTGATGCGTCCGAATATCCGCAGCTTCTCGGTTACGTTTGCACCACTCCCAAGGGCCGCGCCGAAGTCCCGCTGGTCACGCCCAAGGGCGATCCGTTGCTGGCCCATTGGCAATATGGATTGGGCCGCGCCGTCGCTTTCACGAGCGACGCCCGCGCCAAATGGGCTGCGCAATGGCTGACCTGGGGCAAGTACCAGCAATTCTGGCAGCAAGTCACGCAATGGAGCCTGCGGCGCGTCGATGCGGCTGATTTCAACACTGAAATCGCCGTCGAAAAAGGCGAGGGCCATGTCAGCGTCGAGGCCATCGACACCGATGGGCATTACCGCAATTTCCTGAACCTGCAAATGCTGGTCGTCAGCCCCAAGGGCGAGAAGCAGATGCTGAGTTTGGAACAAACCGGCCCCGGCCATTACGATGCCACGTTCCCGACCAAGGAAGTCGGCGCCTACCTGATGAATCTGACCGACCGCGCCAACGGCCAGTCGCAGGCCCTTGGCTTGAGTGTCAACTATTCACCGGAATTTGACGACTCCGGCCCGAACACATCACTGCTGCGCCGGCTGGCCGAATTGGGCGGCGGCAAAGTGCTCGATCCGCAAATCGACAACCCATTTTCGCATGACCGCATCGAGACCTTCCAGCCTTTGGACTTGCGCGACTGGCTTTTGAGGCTGGCCATCCTGCTGTTTCCGCTGGATGTGGCCGTGCGGCGGATTCAGATCGACCGCGCCGAATGGCTGCGCGGGATGCAATTGTTGCGGCGGTGGATCATGCCATGGCGCGGCGTCACGCGGCCGAAGGAATCGGACGAATCGCTCTCCGCGTTGCTGACCCGGCGCGGCCAGGTGCGTTCCGAACGCACGGCGGTGGCTCCAAGCCCGGCTTTGTTCGAACCGGCCAAGCAAGTGCAGGTTTCCGAACACCGCCAGCCCGCTCCCATGTCCGGCGGAGAACCCTCCGCACCCCCGGACAAACCGCCGCCCAAGGAGCAAACCTCCGTCACCAGCCGCCTTCTCGACGCCAGGCGCCGCGCGCAAAAGCGGAGCGACCGCGAATAGGCGCGCCAAATCAACTTGATGACCAGCGGCATCTATGGGCATGTTGGCATGGACGAAAGTTTGATTTGAACGTAGCAATGCCGATTTTGATTCGCACCCTCATCGCCTTCATCGTGGCGCTGGGGGGCGCGGTGTTTAGCGCGCTGCTGGCCAGAACCCATAAACAATTGTGCGCCCTCATCAGCCTGGGCGCGGGAACGCTTTTGGGAGTGACCATCTGCGCCATCGGGCCGGAATGTTGGAACTCCCTCTCGCCCTGGCAATTTCTGGCAGGGGGGGCTTCGGGCTATCTGCTTTTCGCGATCATCAGCAAATACGTTTTTCACGTTTGCCCGGCCTGCGCGGCCAGCCATTTTGACGAGGCGGCCACGCACCGGTTTGGCGAGATCGCGGTGGCCATGATGGTCGCCCTGGCCATTCATTGCACCATCGACGGCCTCGCGCTGGCGGCCGGATCGCGGGAGCCGCGCGTGCCGGCTCAGCCGCACTGGCTCGAAATGTCGGTCACCATGGCCATCTGCGTGCATAAGGCGCCCGAAGGATTGGCCCTGGGCGCGCTGCTGCTGGGCGCGGGCTACCATCGGGGCCGGATGCTTTGGCTGGTCGCGGCGGTGGAGTTGACAACCGTTCTTGGCGGCGTGCTGGGCTGGTTTGTGTTCAACAACGTTTCGCAACTGTGGGTCAACCTAGCCTTGGCCAATGCGGGCGGCGGATTCATCTTCCTGGCTGCCCACGCGGTCCTGGGAGAAATCATGAAGCACGAAAAAAAGATTGTGCTCATCAGTTTTACCCTCGGTTTTTTTCTTATCGCGATCCTGATTCTGGTTTTCCGTTTGAAGGCGGATTGAGCCAGGAATATATGAAACGATTAATTGCGGAGTTTTTCGGCACGTTCGGCCTGGTTTTCGCGGGCACGGGCGCGATTGTTATTGACAACGCCAGCCATGGCACGATCACTCACGGCGGCATCGCGCTAACTTTCGGCCTGATCGTTTTGTCGATGATTTATACGTTTGGCGACGTCAGCGGGGCGCACTTTAATCCTGCTGTGACGGCGGGTTTCGCGGCCGCGCAGCGCTTTGCCTGGAAAGACGCGCCTGGCTACATAACCGCCCAACTGGCCGGCGCTTTTGCCGCCAGCGCGCTGCTTCGCTTCTTGTTTCCGGCGGATGAGACCTTGGGCGCGACGCTGCCGGCCGGGCCTGCCGTCCAAAGTTTCGTTCTTGAAGTTGTTCTAACCTTTCTTTTGATGCTGGTCATTCTAAGCGTTTCCACGGGCGCGAAGGAAAAGGGGATTACGGCGGGAATCGCCATCGGCGCGGTCATCGGACTTGAGGCCATGTTCGCCGGTCCAATTTGCGGGGCGTCCATGAACCCGGCCCGTTCAATCGCGCCAGCCGTTGTGAGCGGCCACGCGGAATTTCTCTGGCTTTATATTATTGCTCCCTTCTGCGGCGCGATTCTGGCCGTGCCGGCCTGTTGCGCTTTTCGCGAACCCGGTTGTTGTTCCCCGATATGAAAAAGCGCGTTTTATTTATTTGCATCCACAATAGCGCCCGCAGCCAAATGGCGGAGGCGTTCCTGAACCAAATGTGCGGGGAGCGGTTTGAGGCGCACAGCGCTGGCATTGAACCGGGGCGGCTCAATCCAATCGTTGTGGAAGCGATGCGGGAAACGGGCATTGATATTTCTGGGAATGCGACCAAGTCTGCCTCGGATTTTTTGAAGTCCGGCCGGGCGTTCTCCCATGTCATCACGGTTTGCGACGAAACCAGCGCGGAGCGATGCCCGGTTTTTCCCGGCGCGTCCGCGCGTTTGCATTGGGGCTTTCCCGATCCGTCGGCGTTTCAGGGCGCGCATGACGAAAAACTGGCCCGAACACGCGAAGTGCGGGACGCGATTAAAACCCGCGTCGAAGCGTGGTGCCGGGAAGTGTGCCCTCCGGCGCCCCGTTAGAAAAAGCCGGAGAGAAACCCGAACGCCCGGTCCAGGCGAGTCGGCTCGCCGGAGTTCTTGCCACGCAGATTCATTTCAAACAAAATGCCGACCGCTTCCGCCCCGCGTCCGTGGGAGCGTTCCGCCTCGAATCCGTATCCAAAGGTCGCCAGCGCCTGCCAGTGCCTTGATCGCGCGCGGTAGCCCACGCCCAGCCCAATGCCGGAATTGAAGGCGCCAGATTGCCCCGTGCCGGGCAAATAATCCACCAGCGCCAGCCCGCCCAAGGGGGTGATGCGCCACGTTTGATCCGCCGTCAGTGGAATTGAGTAGTTCGCGTTGATGGCCACAAAATTGCGCGCGCTCAATTCCTGGTAGAAATAGCCGGGAATCGAAAGCGGAAATTCCGACGCCAGCGGCAGCAATCCGCCCAAGCGGTAGGCGCTGAATCGGTCGGCGTCGTCGCTCGTTCCCGCGGTAAAGCCGATCTCCATGCTGTTGGAATTTGGGAACGTATAAATCAACAACGCGCGCGCCCAAAATAAATCCGAAACCGCATTCAATTGGCGGTCGCCGTCGAATCCGTAGGAGCCGTTCTCCGGGCGAAACTGCCCTTCGGCCCAAGCCGAGAGTTCCATCGCCACGGCTGGCGTGAAGAGCGGTTCGCGCCCGCCAAAGCGCAGTCCCGCGCGCCAATTGAAGGACGAATGGTCTGGCGGCAGGCGGTAACCGGACGCCAATTCATCCGTCCGGCCGTACATGGAATAATGCTCCGTCAGGCGCAGCACGCCGTTGAGCGGGATGCGCTGGTCGGGATTGAACAAATGATACAGCGAGACTGATCCCTCCGCGCCGTAGCCGACAAACGACTGTCGCGGTTGATATTTGCCGCCGTCAAACTCATAGTAATTGTCCGCGAATCCCCCCCCGGCCAGCCCGACGGCCAGATCGGTATGCGGCCCCAGCAATCCAGTGAAGCCCAATTCGGAATCCAGATAAACCGGCGCCACGGCCAGGCGCAAGGTGACGTTGGTGCGCGCGAAATTCGGCTCGTTCAAATAATAGTAGCCGTAGCCGGCCAGGGGCGATGCGCCTTGGACGGCCTGGCTGATGCCGCCTTGGATCAATTCCCGCAATTCAGGATCGATCTGTCCCTGGGCCGCGCCCGCCATCAAAAAAATCGCAGTAGCGAGCATCAGCCCGCCGTAGTTTTCCATCAGCTATGCCTAAATCAAATTCCGTTCCCATGCAAGCGCCGCCTGCGGCTGTATTTTTCTCTTGACTAATTTAATCCATTTGTGTTTCTTACTCGCGTGACAAATACGTGGCGTGTTTTCCAGTCACCCGGGTCTTCATAATGCGGGGGTCAACGGGGCGCCAGGAAGCAATCTTAATCAAAACAATTCGCCGCCTAAATGGCGGGGAAGGGAATTATGGCTAATATTCAAGTTGCAGTTATCAATCAAAGCACGTCAATCGCGGACGGCGAAGTCCAGGCAGCCATTCCAGCATTGCAAACCCAGGTCAGCCGCGATTTCGCGCCCGTTTGGAGTGTTGACGCGCAATTGACGTTCGTTCCCAACGGCTCCCAACCGGCGGCCGATGCCTGGTGGCTGGTTATTCTGGACAATTCCGACCAGGCTGGCGCGTTGGGGTATCACGACCTGACTCCAAATTTTCTGCCGCTGGGGAAAGTCTTCGCCGGGTCCGACAAACAGTTGGGCTACCAATGGACCGTCACCGCCAGCCACGAACTGCTGGAAATGCTTGGCGATCCGGACATCAACCTTTGTGCCACGCAGCAAAAATCCAACGGCGCGTTGCGACTTTATGCTTACGAAGTAGCCGACGCCTGTGAAGCCGACCAATACGGCTATTTGATTGACGGCGTTCTCGTCTCAGACTTCGTCTTTCCCTCCTGGTTTGAATCCAATCGCCCCGCGAACAGCGCTCAATTTGATTTTCAGAAAAAAATTGGCGCGCCGTTCCAGTTGTTGCCGGGAGGGTATATAGGCATTTACGACACGGATTCCTCAAACGGCTGGACGCAAATCAGCGCGCAAGCATCCAAGCCAACTTACGACATGCGCGCCCGCGTCGGCAGCCGCCGGGAACGCCGCCGTGTCGTGCGCGACCATTGGCTGCCCAGCCAGCCCGTGCGGACCGTTCCCTCGCGCGCCGCCCTGGCATTGCCGGGCCGCAAACGCGCGCGTCTGCGCACTCACCGCAGCCCGGTCATTTCGCTCATGCAGTCCGCCTTGCATCAAACATTGAAACGCCGCGCCATGACCGCCGTGCGGATGAGCGCGGACCATCCTGAGATGATTGCGTTTTGCGAGGCCATCCAGGGAAAAATCTCGGCGGCCGCCGCTTCCGCCCCAACCGCATCGCGTTTTGCCGCCGCCGCCTCCGCTTCTCCTCCTGCCGCCTTGCCGCCGACGTTCGCGGCCTCTTCGGTTCTGGACGGCGCCAAATTGTACGCGGAATTGGCCTGGGCCGAAATCACCGGCAACACGGCCCGGCGCCAGGTGTTGGAGAATGAGTTGCGATACAGCACGGTTGACCCGCTCTGGCTCGAATGTTGGACGACCTACCTGTCCTGGAAGGAAAGCGCCACGCAAATTCCGTACATTGCCTACAAGAAACTTTCGGATTTCGCAGTCAATCTGCCCGCGCCAAAAGCGGCCGATGGCCGTCTGGTGGTTGGAATTATTGGCGACTGGGGCACGGGCATGGAGGACGCCAGCTTTCTGCTGGACCGGTTGCTAACCCAAAACGTGGACCTGATCATTCACCTCGGCGACATCTATTATTCCGGGACGGTGCCGGAGGTGAGCGAAAACTTCATGAACATCATGAACGCGGCGAATGTGAAGGTTCCCATTTACACGCTGGCCGGAAATCACGACATGTATGCGGGCGGCGCCGGCTATTACAAACTCATCGCGCTCCTCAACCAGCCGGCCAGTTACTTCTGTCTGCGCAATGATTTTTGGCAGATTCTCGGCATGGACACCGGCTATAACGATTCCGACGTCTTTACCGTCAATACGAATCTTACGGACGTTGGCCCCAACGAAGGGCCGTGGCACCTCGATAAAATCAACAACGCCGGCGGCCGCAAAACGATTCTGCTCTCCCATCACCAGTTGTTTTCGCCTTTTGACACCGGCGTCGGAGAAGTGCCGGGCGCTGGCAACCTGCTGGCGAACAACGTGAACCTGTTTGCGACATTTGGCCCTGTTATGAAAAACATCGCGCTGTGGCTCTTCGGTCACGAGCATAGCTGCAACATATTCAAGCCCTGCAATGGCCTGCAAAGGGGGCGATGCGTCGGGGCCAGCGGCGTTCCGGAAATGGCGCCCGGCTATTCCGTTCCAACCTCGCCTCCGCTCAGCCCCGGGCAAGTCGCCGGCGGCCCGCCGCTCGACATGCCGGTGTTGGTGGATGACCCAGCCGCTCCCGGAACTCCGCTCAAATTAAAATCTAATTCGGACAAGGAACTTTACCATTGTTTCGCCGTATTGCGGCTCGATTCCAAGAGCACAAATGGTATGGTTGACTATTACCAGATCGACTCGTCGAACAAGGCCGCTGAAACATTATTCTTTACAGAAAATATCTAAAAACGATTGGAAGAAAGGATGCCGGATATGGATGCAAATTCTCGGATAGTGACGCTGGGCGATTCCGTTGCATGGGGCCAGGGCCTGCTGCCGCGGCATAAATTCGCCAACCTTGTCGCCGGCGCATATGGTGTTTCCACCGCGAGCGCTGGCTTCATGCAGGCCCACTCGGGCGCGATTATCGGAATCACGGATCCCGACGCGGCCACTTCGGTCAACCCGGAAATTCCCGCCTCCTCGCCGATGATCGTCGATCAAATCATCAGCGTCGCTTCGCCCGAGACGGTCGATCTGGTGCTGCTCACCGCCGGCATCAACGACGTCAACATTCGAACGATCTTCGACCCATTCACTTCGCTGGCTCGCATCGATCAACTCACGCGGCGATTCTGCCATGCGGACATGAAAACGCTGCTGGGCAAAATCCTCAACACCTTCACCAAGCCCGGAGTGCAAATTCGGGTCGTTGGCTATTATCCGATAGTCAGCCCGGCTTCCAATCCGCTGGCCGTGCCGGACGGAGACCCGCTGATTCATCTTTTCGCGAATTTCAACCTGGGCTTTCTGCAAACAGTGGACCGCGACCTCGTCGTCAAATCGCTCAGCGACCGCGCCATGCGGTTTTGGACTGATTCCACAAACTGCATCAAGCAAGCCGTCAGCGAACTGGCGGCTCCGCGATTGGCTTTCGTCGCCAACCCGTTCACGCCAGACAACTCCCTCTTTACGCCGAACAGTTTATTGTGGGGTTTCGGGACGGACTTGGGGCCGGAAGACGAGGTTTCGGCCCAACGCGGCGCATCATGCGATATTCAATTCCCGTTGCCGGTTGATTTTTTCCCCAACGAAATTTGCCGCCTTGCTTCACTAGGCCATCCAAAAGTCGCGGGAGCCCAAGCCATGGCCAACGCAATACTCGCTTCGCTCGCGTAATCCGCGAAAAAAGGCAGGCCCAAATCAGCGCCTGTTTAGATGTGGCGAAAGGCCCGCCTTGACGCGCTCTTCGCGCCTCCTGTAGCATGTTGGCTGAGCATGTGGGCCTTGTTTAAAGAATTTCTTAAGTTCTGCCGGCAAGAGAAAAAGTGGTGGCTGGTCCCGCTGATCGTTCTCTTGCTGGTGATCGGCGCGGTTCTCATTTTCACGGCCACTTCGGGCATCGCCTGGGCGCTCTATCCCTTCATGTGAACTGGACTTTAGGCATTTCCGCCTATTACCACGATTCCGCCGCCGCGCTCCTGCGTGATGGCCAAATCTTCGCCGCCGCTCAAGAGGAGCGTTTCACGCGTGTCAAGAATGACCCCCGCTTTCCCGCCCGCGCCATCGAGTTTTGCCTCCGCCGCGCCGGGCTGGCGGCCGCGGATTTGTCCTGCGTCGTTTTCTATGACAAACCAGGATTAAAATTCGCCCGCCTCCTCGAAACCTACCTGGCGGTCGCGCCGGGCGGATGGCGGACCTTCCCGGAAGTGATTTCCAACTGGCTCGGCGGCAAGCTGGATTTGCGCAAGACCATCCGTGAAGAATTGCCGGGGCTGCGCGCCGAGCGCCCGATATTGTTTACAGCGCATCACCAAGCCCACGCGGCCAGCGCCTTCTATCCGTCGCCCTTCAACGAGGCGGCCATTCTGACCATTGACGCCGTCGGGGAATGGGCCACCACGACCATCGGCCGCGGCCGCGGAGACTCGCTGGAATTGCTGAAGGAAATGCGCTTTCCGCATTCGCTCGGAATGCTTTACTCCGCCTTCACCGATTACTGCGGTTTCCGCATCAATTCCGGCGAATACAAGCTTATGGGCCTGGCCCCCTACGGCGAGCCGGTTTACGCGGAGGCCATCCTGCGCGAATTGCTGGACCTCAAGCCGGACGGCTCGTTCTGGCTGAACCTGGATTGCTTTAATTTCCTGCGCGGCATAACCATGACCAACAGCCGTTTTCACCGCTTGCTGGGCGGGCCTCCGCGCGGGCCGGAACAGCCCATCGAGCGCCGCCACATGGACGCCGCCCGTTCCATTCAGGTTGTGACGGAGGAAGCCGTGCTGCGCCTGGCTCGGCACGCGCGGGAATTGACCGGGGAAAAACATCTGTGCCTGGCGGGCGGGGTGGCCCTCAATTGCGTGGCCAATGGCCGCCTTCTGCGCGAGCATATATTTGACAAGCTTTGGATTCAGCCCGCCGCCAGTGACGCGGGCGGCGCGCTCGGCGCGGCCCTGGCCGCTTGGCACGCGCAACGAGGCCAATCCGCCCCCGCCGCCGCCAAAACGGATGCGATGCAAGGCGCATTGTTGGGGCCTGACTTTTCGGACGATGAAATCGAAGCCGCGCTGCGCCAGCACGGCGCCGTCTTTCAGCGTTTCTCCACGGCGGAGATGCTCGATGCCGTCGTGCGCCTCCTGCAGGAGGAAAAGGTCATCGGCTGGTTCCAGGGGCGGATGGAATTCGGCCCGCGCGCGCTGGGCAACCGCTCGATTCTGGGCGACGCCCGCTCGCCCCGGATGCAATCGGTCATGAACCTGAAGGTGAAGTTCCGCGAATCGTTCCGGCCTTTCGCACCTATTGTGCGGCGCGAGCGGGTTGCGGATTATTTTGAATTGACAGAAGCATCGCCCTACATGCTGCTGGTCGCGCCGATACAGCCAGGCTTGCGCCTGCCGCTGCCGGCGGGCGTCACGGGCTTGGAGCTGCTCAAGCAGCCCCGTTCCACGCTTCCGGCCATCACCCACGTCGATTATTCGGCGCGCATCCAGACGGTCTCGCGGGAGGACAATGCGCTGCTTTATGAACTTTTGCTGCGCTTCGAGAACGCCACTGGCTGCGGCGTGCTTGTCAATACTTCGTTTAACGTGCGCGGGGAGCCAGTCGTCTGCACGCCGGAGGATGCCTACCGGTGTTTTGTTCACACGGAAATGGATTATTTGGTCATGGGAAATTGCGTGCTGGAACGCGCGGCCCAGCCGATGAGCCAGGCCGCCCGGCGGGTCGCCCCGCAGGCAGATTAAGCGAATATGGATTTGAAACTCAAAGAGTCACCGCGTGAATGGCGCAAAGCCGGCTGCCTGGGCGCGCTTGGCTTTGCCGCAGCCAGCAGCCTCCTGCGATGGCGCCGCGTGCTGCCAGCCCCCATATGGATCGCGATTTTGTGCGTGCTCGCCGTCGTGGCCGCGACCGCCTGGATGCGTCCGCGATGGTTCCGAGGCTACTACCGATTCACGGCGCGGCTGGGCTTCGCCATCACCCGGATTGCCGGATGCGTCATCCTGGCTTTCTTCTTCTTTATCATTGTCACGCCGCTTGGACTGATTCTGCGGATGTTTGGCCAGGACCCCTTGCGCCTGCGCCGCCCCCCCAACGCCAGCACGTATTGGTCGGAGGCCCGGCCAAAAACCCCTTTCGACCGCCTATTTTAACGCCCCGGCAGGGAGAAGCTCCAGTTGAACCATTCCGCGGAATGGGTGGCCGGCTCGGCTGGAGCCTCGCCATGCAAATGCATGTCGTTCATAATAAACATATTACGCCAATAACCCTCAAACAAACGCGTCGTTTTGCAGAAAAACAGAGGTCCCGGCTAAGAAAAATGCAGCTTTCGCAAGCGATTTTCGTAATTTTCGCTGATACTTAGTTTGTAACTCATTGTCCCTCAAAAATTTACGAATCATGCGGCTCTGCCAAAAAAATCGTGCCCAAATACCTACCGTAGGTTTTTTGGTTTTTGGCGTTTATGACATAATCCTTGCGGTGAGAATTATAAACTGTTCATTAAGTGACGGTTGCACGGAATTTCGCGGATGCGCGATTTCGGGATCCGCGCGATCGCCTCCGATGTCATGGCCAAATACGGCTAATTACGGTGGATTGCGTTATTTTTTGAATTTTTTCAGGAAAAAGTGGCGCCTCGCCCGTTCTTCGGAATACTTTATGGCACTTTTTTTGATACGGCACTTATGAAAGTTGTCATCCTGTGCGGCGGCAAAGGCACCCGCTTGCGCGAAGAAACGGAATATCGCCCCAAACCGATGGTGCCCATCGGCAACCGCCCCATTTTGTGGCATATCATGAAGATTTACGCCAAGCATGGGTTCACCGATTTCGTCCTGTGCCTCGGCTATAAGGGCGAGATGATCAAGGATTTCTTCCGCAATTACCTTTGGCTGACGAGCCACGTCACGCTGCGCCTCGGCCGCCAGGCTAACGTCAAATTTCACAATCACCACGCCGAGGAAGATTGGACCGTCACCCTGGCCGATACCGGCGAGGAAACCCTCACCGCCGGCCGCATCAAGCGCATCCTTCCCTACATCGGCAACGATCCCGAATTCTTCCTCACTTACGGTGATGGCGTGGGCAATATCGACATCGCCGGCTCCCTGGCCTTTCACCGCAAACACGGCAAAAAGCTAACCGTCACGGCTGTGCGCCCGCCGGGGCGGTTCGGTGAATTGGAAATCTCCCAGCAAGGCCAGGTCCTCGGATTCAATGAAAAACCGCAGGCCACTGAAGGCCGCATCAATGGCGGATTCTTCGTCGCGTCCCGCTCGGTTTTCGATTACCTTGGAGAGGATGCCGATCAAGTTATGTTCGAGCAAAAGCCGGTGCAAACCATCGCGCGGGAGGGCCAGTTGATGGCCTTTCCCCACGACGGATTTTGGCAGCCGATGGACACGTTCTCGGAGTCCAGCCTGTTGAACCGCCTCTGGGCCGAGGGAAAGGCGCCCTGGAAAACCTGGACACCATAAATGCTCTTCGGCTCCGCATATAACAACCGCCGCGTTCTTGTCACCGGCCATACCGGTTTCAAGGGCGCGTGGCTCTGCGAATGGCTGCTCTCACTCGGCGCGGACGTGGCGGGCTTCAGCCTGGCGCCGAATACGGAGCCATCGCTTTTTGAGAACCTGGGCCTGGCGGGCCGGCTGCGCCATATCGTGGGGGACATTCGGGACCAGCAGGCCATTCGCAAAGCTGTCCTGGACGCCCGTCCGGAATTTGTTTTTCACCTCGCCGCGCAACCGCTCGTCCGGGAATCATATCAGCGCCCGCGCGATACTTTTAACATCAACGCCATTGGTTCCCTGCACGTGCTCGAGGCTCTCCGTGAAATCGACAAACCTTGCGCCGCCGTCTTCATCACCACGGACAAATGCTACGAAAACCGCGAATGGACTCACGGCTATCGCGAAACCGATCCCCTTGGCGGGCGCGATCCTTACAGCGCCAGCAAGGCGGCGGCGGAAATTATCATAGCATCCTATCGCTCCTCGTTTTTTCAGAAGCATCCGGTTAAAATCGCCAGTTGCCGCGCCGGCAACGTCATCGGCGGCGGCGATTGGGCCGCGGACAGAATTATTCCCGATTGCATTCACGCCTTGCGCAAAAAACAGCCAATCCTCGTGCGCAACCGCCATGCCACCCGCCCGTGGCAGCATGTTTTGGAACCCCTTAGCGGTTATCTCTGGCTGGCCGCCTCTCTGGCCGCGCCCCGTTTGCGCCGCTTCGATGAGTCGGCCTTGGCCTCCGCCTTCAATTTCGGCCCCAACCGCGATGCCAACCGCGCCGTGGAGGATTTGGTCGAGGAAGTGTTGCGCTACTGGCCGGGCCGCTGGCAGGACAAAACCGATCCCAAGGCGCCGCACGAAGCGGGCCTCCTGCAATTGTCCACCGATAAGGCGGCCGCCATGTTGCGGTGGTTTCCGGTTTGGACATTTTCCCAGGCGGTTGAGCAAACGGTGCGGTGGTATCGTGAAACCGTGCCGTTCAAGAGCGCGCGCGATTTTCAAAAATTGACTCGCAACCAAATCTCGCAATATGTCCGCCAAGCGCGGGTTTCCCACCAGCCCTGGACGCTGCCCGCCGTTTCTCCATGAATTCGCCCGAAGAAATCCGCGCCGAAATCCTCCGCCTAACCCGCGAATACTCGCGCCAGGCCCACCAGGCCAACTTGCCGGGCTACGGCGCGGCCGGAAGCGCCCGCCCTTTCGTGGCCGGCCAGACAACGGTGCCCTATGCAGGCCGTGTATTTGACGAGGAGGAAGTCGCCGCCGCCATTGGTTCGACGCTCGATTTTTGGCTGACGCTGGGCCGGGAAGGGGAGGCTTTCGAGGAAGGGCTGGCCGCGTTCCTCGGCGTCAAGAAGAGTGTTCTGTGCAATTCCGGCTCCTCGGCCAATCTCCTGGCCGTGTCCGCTCTTTCCAGCCCCAAGCTCGGCTCGCGCCGCCTCAAACCAGGCGATGAAATTATCACTGTCGCGGCCGGTTTTCCCACGACGGTCGCGCCCATTTTGCAGAACGGATTTGTGCCCGTTTTTATTGACAACGATCCCGCCACTCTCAACGGAAAAGTTGAAATGCTGGAGGAGGCTTTTTCACCGGGCAAAACCAAGGCCGTCATCATGGCCCACACGCTGGGCAACCCGTTCAATTTGGACGCCGTCACCAGTTTTTGCCGCCAGCACGAATTGTGGCTGATCGAGGACAATTGCGACGCCCTCGGCTGCACTTACGACGGCAAACTGACCGGCGCCTTTGGTGATCTTTCCACGCAATCGTTTTACCCGCCGCATCACCTGACCTTGGGAGAAGGCGGCGCCGTCAACATCGTGGCCAGCCTCAAGTTCAAAGCCATCGTCGAGAGCTTCCGTGATTGGGGCCGTGATTGCTGGTGCGCCAGCGGCATGGATAACACGTGCGGAAAACGGTTTGACTGGCAGTTGGGCGAATTGCCCAAAGGCTATGATCACAAGTATATTTACTCGCACCTGGGCTACAATTTGAAGCCCCTCGACATCCAGGCTGCCATCGGCCGCGTGCAATTAAACAAGCTGCCGCACTTCATCCAGGCCCGCATTGACAATTGGGAATACCTGCGCCGCGGTCTGCGTGATTGCGAGCCATATTTTGATTTCATGCTCCCGACCCACGCCACCGGTTGGACGCCGGACGGCTTCACGTGGGACAATTCCGGGCACCGCACCGTTTGCTCCTGGTTCGGCTTCATGCTCCGCGTCAAGCCGGGCGGGCCATTTTCCAAAGTCGCTTTCGCCCGGCATCTTGACAACAATAAAATTGGCAACCGCATGCTTTTTGGCGGCAACCTTCTGCGGCAGCCGGTCATGGTGCAGCTTAACAAGGACCGGCCCGAAGCCTTCCGCGCAACCGGCAAGCTGGAGGGGGCAGACAAGATCATGAACGAAGTCGTGTTTCTGGGCGCGTATCCCGGCCTGACCCGCCCAATGCTCGACTATGTGATTGACATCATTCAGAAGTTTTGCGCGGGCAAAGGCCGGCCATGACGCCCAACCCGCTCTCCGGCGACCTGGATGCGGCGGTGGAATATCTTCGCCCCCTGCGCGAGGCCCTGGCTGGGGCGCGCGTCTTCGTCACCGGCGGAACGGGGTTCATCGGCTGCTGGCTGCTGGAAACGTTCGCCTGGGCCAACGAACGGCTGGATTTGGGCGCGGAAATGTTAGTCTTGACTAGGAATTTCGAGGCCTTCGCCCGCAAAGCCCCGCACCTGGCCCGCCGCGCTGATATTCGTTTTCAAATCGGCGACGTGCGGGACTTCGCCTTTCCACCGGGCCAATTTTCGCACGTCATTCACGCCGCGACCGAGGCCAGCGCAAGACTCAATGACCAGCAGCCGGAAGTGATGTTTGACACGATTTTGCGCGGAACCCGGCGCGCGCTTTATTTCGCGCGATTGTGCGAGGCTAAGCAGTTCTTATTGACAAGCTCTGGGGCTGTTTATGGCTCGCAGCCTTCCGCCCTTGAGCGCGTCAGCGAGGATTATCTCGGCTCCCCCAATGTTTCCGACCCGCGCTCCGCCTACGGAGAAGGCAAGCGTGTGAGCGAATACCTGTGCGCCCTCCACGCGCGCGAGCATGGCCTCGAAGTCAAAGTCGCGCGCTGCTTCGCCTTCGTCGGCCCGTATCTGCCGCTGGGCGAGCACTTCGCCATCGGCAATTTCGTCCGCGACGCCATGGCAGGCGGCCCTATCAGAGTCAACGGTGACGGCACGCCTTTCCGCTCCTATCTTTACGCCGCCGATTTGGCCGTTTGGCTCTGGACCATCCTCGCGCGCGGCGTGAGCAACCGCCCGTACAACGTCGGATCGCGCGGCGGATTGAGCATCGCGCAAGTTGCGGAAACCGTAAGCCGCGCGCTCCCTGGAAATGTGCCGGTCGAAATCGCCCGCAAACCGCCGCCCGGCCTGCTGCCATCGCGGTACGTTCCCGAAACCGCGCGGGCTGAGCAGGAACTTGGCTTGCGCGAGTGGACGCCGCTGGAGGAATCCGTCCGCCGCACCGCCCAATGGCACCAAAGAAA
Source organism: Verrucomicrobiia bacterium (assembly GCA_036501625.1). Taxonomy (GTDB): domain Bacteria; phylum Verrucomicrobiota; class Verrucomicrobiia; order Limisphaerales; family Palsa-1400; genus Palsa-1400. Next base: position 25,914 of record DASXZY010000030.1, on the reverse strand, counting down.
ATGAATCAGGCGCCGGCCAGAAAAATAATTTCGTTGGGCAGCTTCAGTTCATTGCGGATGCGGTTCGCGATGGCTTGCTGATGAAGAGTCGTCGTAATAACGATGGGCTGCGTCTTCCCGGCCAAATGGCTGGGCGATTGGATTTCAATGCCGTTGAGTTTCTTGCCGACGTTGATGGGGTTGCCGTCAATAAACATGACGATTTTGGCTCGTGCCAGGCAGGTTTCGACCAAAAGTTTCATGGCGAGCTGGCCGGTGCCCCAGACGATCACTTCAGGGGACTTCGCAAGGGCTTTTTTCAGGCGTCCGTCCATGTCATCCATCATGGCGCGAGAACGGGTGATGTAATCGCGGATTCGATTGACAAGCGTGGGATCGCGCTGAATGGCAAAGCCGGGATTCGGCGTTTTGCGCCAGAACCCGTAGAGGGCCGGATAAGGCATGCCCGGACTGGAGTCAAAAATCTTTTGGCCGATGCCGTGCCCGGAAAATCCCAATTGCCCCATCAGATTGGCCATGGCCTGCAGCGAGAAATGGTTGATATGTTCTGTGTTGAAATCCTGGAAAGGCGCCGCGATGTGCGAAACATATTCGGAGGCGTCCGGCACCTCGATGTAAATCTGGCCCCCCGCGCGCAGCAGCGGCTCCAGGCTCTGGATCGAGCGCCGCGGTTCATGCAAGTGCTCCATCACGTGCGAGAGAATAATGAGATCAAACTGGCCCGCGTTCGCCGGATGCTTCGTAACCGACCCCACATGCGCCTCAATGCCGAGCGCCCGTGTATTCTCCACGCATCGCGCTGGCAAATCGTATCCGCAGACATTCGGATAACCCAATTGTTTAAGCCGCAACAAAAGCCCGCCGTTGGCACACCCAACGTCAAGAATACGTCCGGATTTATCAGGCAGCGCCGCCGCGATGCATTCCGCCGTCACCTTCAACCGTTGCGCATCCGAAGGCGACTCCCCGCCGCCGGTGGCAGTCTTGTTGTCCTCATATTTGGACAGCGAAGCATAAAACCGGTCATAATCCTCCTGCGTCACTGCCGAGTCCGCGTAAACAAACCCGCACCGCTCACAACAAACCACTTCATACCCATCCGCCAGGGGATGATTTTCGGGGAGAAGGAAGCGTTGAATGTGCAGGGGCGAAACCGAGGCATGAAGACACACGGGACACGGACGGGCGGCGGCTCTGATCATGGTCGCATAAATTACCCGCCGCTATGGGTCGGGCAAGGAAAATTGTCATGCGGACGGTTTCCAATTGACGCTGCGGCGGGGGTGATTTCACAATGAACCGATGAAACGTGTTGCTGATTATGTCTTCGAGTGCCTGGCCGATCGGGGAGCGCGCCACGTTTTCGTATTGACTGGCGGGGGCGCGATGTTTCTTAATGACGCTCTCGGGCGCTGTTCGCGCCTTCAATATGTCTGCTGCCATCACGAGCAGGCCTGTGCCATCGCGGCGGAGGGCTATGCCCGAGTCAGCGGCCGGACTGGAATCGTTAGCGTGACGACCGGCCCCGGCGGCATCAACGCGCTGAACGGCGTTTTCGGCGCATACACGGATTCCATTCCGATGCTGGTCATATCCGGGCAGGTAAAATTGGAAACGTGCCTCGCCTCATATGATCTTCCAAATTTGCGGCAACTGGGCGATCAAGAAGTGGACATCATCCGCATGGTCAAAGGCATCACCAAATACGCGGTGATGGTGCGCGATCCCAAGACTATTCGGTATCATCTTGAACGCGCGCTCCACCTGGCATCCGCCGGGCGACCCGGCCCCTGCTGGCTCGACATTCCTGTCGATGTGCAGTCGGCGATGGTTGATCCGGACGCGTTGCTTGGGTACGATCCGAAGGAGGACGCAGGCCCATGCAACCGGGCGATGCTGCCCGCTCTCTGCAAAGACATCCTGCGGCGAATCAAGGAAGGGCGCCGTCCGGCCATCCTTGTCGGGAGCGGGATACGGCTGGCCCACGCAGTGGAACTTTTTGAAGAGGTCATCGCCAAGCTGAAAATTCCAGTGCTAACCGCATGGACGGCGCATGATTTGATGGCCAGCGACAGCCCGTACTTTTGCGGCCGGCCTTCGAGCGTGGGAGACAGGCCCGGCAATATCACGGTCCAGAACGCGGACGTGTTGTTGGTGCTTGGGTGCCGTTTGAATATCCGCCAAGTCAGTTATAATTGGAAGGACTTCGCGCGGAACGCCTTTAAAATTCAGGTCGATATCGATCCAGCCGAGATGGACAAACCCACTGTCAAGCCGGATTTGCCCGTGGTCGCGGATTTGAAGGATTTCTTGGCAGAGATGGATCATCAGATTTCCAGCGAAGGCTTCGATGGCCAAGCCCATGCTGAGTGGCTTTCGTTTTCTCGCAAAGTTCTGGGCCGTTATCCTGTCGTTACCGAAAAGCAACGTTCTCCCAAAGGCCCTCTCAATCCGTATCACTTTCTGGATGTCCTGATTCGGAAGTTGAACTCGGACGATATTATTGTGTGCGGGGATGGCACGGCCTGTGTGGCGGCATTTCAAGCGGCCTCCCTCAAGCGTGGAATGAGGCTGTTCACCAATTCCGGCGATGCCTCGATGGGGTATGACATTCCGGCTGCCATCGGGGCGGCTTTTGCCGGGGATGGCCGCCGGGTCATCTGTTTGGCCGGGGACGGCAGCGGCCATTTGAACATCCAGGAATTGCAGACGATCAAGCACCATCAGTTGCCCATCAAAATTTTTATTCTGAACAACGGCGGCTATGTTTCCATGCGTTTGACACAAGGAGGGTTTTTCAAAGGCAATTTCATCGGTGAAAGCGCCCGCAGTGGCATTTCATTTCCGGATTTTGTCAAAGTGGCATGCGCTTACGGATTGGCGGCGGCGCGGATTGAGAAAACGGATTTTGCCGCCGAACTGGATCAGTTTTTAGCCGCGCCCGGCTCCGGCCTGTGCGATGTTATGCTTGACAAAGAACATGGATTTGAGCCTAAGCTCAGTTCCAGGCAGTTGCCCGACGGCCGCATTGTCACTGCCTCGTATGAGGACATGGCTCCGTTTTTGAGCCGAGAGGAACTGGCGGAAAACATGCTGGGCGCCTCTGAATGAAACTCCGCGCGGATGTTTTTATACTTGATTTGGATGGCACGCTGATCGATTCCAAGCAAGGCATTCTGGAAAGCTTCAGCGCCGCGGTAAAATCGGTTTTCCCGGAACGGAATTTGGATATGGCCAAGGTTCCCATCGGCCCTCCAATCCGGGGCATGTGCCGAAGCGTGTTTCCATGGATTTCCGAGGCAGAGATGGAGTTGTTGGTGAAGGCTTACCGCGGCAACTATGATTCGACAGGCTGCATGAACACGCGCCTCTACGAAGGAGCCAGGATTCTCCTGAGCAAATGTGCTGAGAGCGGAAGAGCGGTGGACGTGGCCACAAACAAACCGTGGCGCGTAACCTCGGCTGTGCTCTCGCATTTGGAAGTCGCCCGCTTCTTCCGTTCGGTCATGGCTGTGGATTCCATTCAGCCGCCTTTTGCCAGCAAGACCGATATCATGCGGCATTTGCTCAACCTCAATCGGGCAAACTTGGACCGAACCATCTATGTAGGAGATACCGCCGAAGATGCCGCGGCCGCCAAAGCCTGCGGGATCGGATTTGTCTGGGCTTCCTACGGATACGGGCGCCTCGAAGAAGGGCAGGAGTCCCTCGCCGTGATAAACAGGCTGGCGGACTTGGAGGAATTGTTGTAAAAGCAGGCTGTGGCGGAGCACATGTTATGAACCGTGATATATTTGAAGATCTGTTCGTTCTGGAGATGACCAACAACCATCTCGGCAAGCTTGAACGCGGCCTCAAGATTGCCGAACAGCACGCTCGCATCGTGCGATTCAACAATATGGTCGCCGCCATCAAGCTGCAATTCCGTGATGTTGACAGCTTCATCCACAAGGATTATCGAGATCGGTCGGACATTTATTATATTCGCCGCGTGACCGAGACCAAGATGAGCAAGGCGGATTATGGGACCCTGGTCAACGCCATTCGCAAATATGGGTGCATGCCGATGGCTACGCCGTTCGATGAGAAGTCTGTGGATTGGTGCGTGGAGTTCGACTTGCCCATCATCAAAGTGGCCAGCGCCGACAGCAATGATTGGCTTCTTCTGGAACGGATCGCCAAAACCAAGAAGCCTGTCATTGTTTCAGTCGGGGGCCTGTCCCTCAAGGACATGGATGACATGGTTACTTTCTTTGAAAACCGAAACATCCCGATGGCCATCAATCATTGCGTGGCGGCCTATCCGCACGAAGATTCGGAATGCGAGTTGAGCCAGATTGATTTCCTCAAGAGCAGGTATCCGAACCATACGATTGGATATTCCTGCCACGAGTATCGGGATTGGCACTCCTCCATGCTCATAGCCTACGCGAAAGGGGCGCGAACTTTTGAGCGCCACATTGATATTGAAGACGGAGGCGCTCCGGTGGCGAAGTATTCTTCGCTGCCCGCGCAAATCGACACTTGGTTCAAATCGTTCTACAAGGCCAAGGAAATGATCGGCTATTCCGATGCGCACCGAAAGGTGCCGATGGAGAAGGAGACAAAGTATCTCGATTCCTACGTCCGCGGTGTTTACGCCAATGTCGATTTGAAAGAAGGCCAGCAGTTGCTTGCGGAGGACGTTTACATGGCCATTCCGTTGCGCAAAGGGCAAATCTCTTCTCGTGAACTCATGCTGGGCCGCTACGGATACCACATGCTCAAGGCCTGCAAAAAGGATGAGCCTGTCACCATTGATATGGTGGATACGCCTTACGCTAACAACCCGCAATTAAAGGAGTCGATTGCAAATCGCGGCATATAATGTGTTTCATTGCGGGATTGACAAATCAGAATTAGGCCATTATTACTAGCAACTATGAAACTGCAACTGCGCGCGCCCCTCGCAAGCATGGCGTGTCGTTGCGCAGCCATTTCAAGGGGCGCGTTTACACTGATTGAACTTCTGGTCGTCATTGCCATTATCGCGATTCTTGCGTCGATCCTATTGCCAGTGCTTTCACGGGCCAAAGAGCAGGCCCGGTGCATCGAGTGCCTCAGCAACAAGAAACAGTTGACCGCCGCCTGGGTGACCTACACGGGCGACTCCAGCGACATGCTAGTCACCAATGTGATCCTGGCCAACACCAATAGCTGGGTGGCGGGTTGGATGGATTGGTCCAGTCCCAACGACGCTGATAACACCAATATTTACAACCTAAAAGCTCCCGCAGGCATTCTTTGGCCTTACACTCAATCTTTGGGCATTTACAAGTGCCCTTCCGATCTTAGCATGGCAAAATTCCAAAATGGCTCCCCGGTTCCGCGCGTGCGGTCAGTCACGCTGAACGGCAGGCTCAACGGCGGCGAATGGGATTTGTCGCCAACCACTGAGTTCAACAATCCTAACAGGCTTTCGGCGATCATCCATCCCAGTCCCGCGAATGCCTTTGCCTTCATCGATGAAAGAGATGACAGCATAGACGATGGCTATTTTGGTGTTGACATGGTCGGCCAGGATATTGCCAACATCCCGGCGAATTATCATTTGGGATGCGCCACCATTTCGTTCGCGGACGGGCATGCCGAGTCGCATAAATGGACAGACCCCCGAACGGAACCGCCCGTGCGGCCTTATGTGATGGCCGTCGAATCGGGATATATTGCGGCTCCGAACGACTTGGATTTGGTCTGGCTGCAACAGCACAGCACTTTCCGGCGCTGAAGCGCTTAAAGCTTGCTTTGGGGCGGGGGTTGTGCTTCATTGGCGGTGTTCGCAACGAAGATTTTTGAAGGAGTTATTAATATGAAAACTTCCTTTCTTCCCCGGGGGTGGGTGGGCTGGATGGCTGGCATTTGTGTTTGTTTGACAGTGGGCTTTTCGGCCCGCGCCCAGACTTTTCCAACAAATCTTCAAATCACGATTACGGAGCCGGCCGATGGCCAAGTCTTTACAAATCCGGTTAATGTTCAAATTGACGCACAGACGCCGCGGGATGTCCTGGCCGTGACGTTGATCGCCACGCCGGGCGGAAGCGCCGTGCTGCCGCAGTTTGGAATCTACCTGGGAACAGTTTTCAACGGGGTTGCCACCGGGACGGCGCAAAAACTTTTTGAATTTACCTGGACCAACGCGCCGCCGGGAACGTGGGTCATCACCGCGCAAGGCAACGGCGCCGCCCTCTATGTTTCGCAGCGAGTGACGATCACGGTTCAAAACGGCAGCCCCCGCGCCTCGGTGGTTCTCGGAAGCCCGACCAATGGCGAGACGTTTGCCGCTCCTGCCAGCATTCAGTTGATAGCGGGAGTCCGTCTGGCCAATGGCGCCTCGCCGGACACGGTGGAATTCTTTGACAACTCCAGGAGCATCGGCGTGTCCAGCAACTTCGCGGTGGTGGACCCGCCCGGTTTTGGCGGCGTGACTCCCGGCAGTCTGGCTTGCCTCCTGGAGTGGACGAATGTCCCGGCCGGCGTTCATGTCTTGGCGGCGGAGGCCTTGAATCCGTCCAATCCGCCGGTTTATTCGGCGCCGGTGACTATTTATGTCAATTCTAATTCGCCCCCGGCCGTGCGAATCGCCAGCCCGCCCGACAACTCTTTCTTTCGCGGGCCGGTCAATATTCCGCTGCTGGCTTACGCGCACGATCCGTCCGGATACGTGGCGACCGTGCAGTTTTTCGCCGGCTCCAACAGCCTTGGCTTCGGCGCGCCGCTGGGCGGGGCGGAGCCGCTGCCAACGCCCATCTTTCAAACGAACATGTTCGAACTGATCTGGAGCAACGCTCCGGCTGGCTCCAACGCCATCACTGCCGTCGCTGTCAACAACGCGGGCCTGTCCGGCGCTTCGACTCCTGTCAATATCATTATTGCGCTTCCGCCTCCGCCGCCCTCGAACGAACTCAATGTGGTCAGCATCGTCGCGGCCGATCCCATTGCCATTTCGGGCACGAACTGCTGGCGGCGGCTTGGCTTGGCGGACACCAATGGGCCGCCGGCCTGGAGCAATTGGGTTTCTCCGGCCGCTCTCTTTCGATGGTTCACCAACTGCGGGCCCGACGACGCCGTGTTCGCCGTCCACCGCCGCGGCGCGACGAACAACAGCCTGACTGTCAGTTATTCCGTGGGCGGCACTGCCTCCAACGGGGTGGACTACGCGCAAATTCCCGGCGCTGCGACCATCCCGGCCGGGCAGATGGAAGCGGACATCACGATCGTGCCCATGGACGGCCAGACGAACGCGGCCATCGAAACGGTGATTATCGACTTGACGCCATCCGCCAATACTCCGCCCAGTTACGCCCTGGGCCTCGCGCGGGCGGAAGCGATTATAGTTGACAGTGAGCCTCCACGCCCGGCTTTGGCGGGAGCCATTCTGGGCGACCATTCCTTTCATCTGAGCATGGCGGGGCCGGACGGCGCCTGGTTCCGCGTCGATGATACCGGTGACGGCCTCAACTGGACACCGGTCTGCACAAACCAAGTGGTCAACGGCTCGATTGATTTCACAGACCCCGGCGCGCCCGGGGCTTCGGCCCGTTTTTACCGGGTCGTGCCGCTCAGCCAGCCGCCGGCGAATTAAGCTCATTGCATCCTCCCAAGAAATCCCGGCTCCAAAAAAATCCGCCGATCTACGACCTCGCCATTCTGGGCGGAGGGAGCGCCGGTTACGCGGCGGCGCGCACCGCGCGGGGATTGAAAACTGTCGTGATCGAGGGCGGCGCGGAGGTGGGCGGGTTGTGCATCCTGCGCGGCTGCATGCCGAGCAAGACGCTCCTCTACGCGGCCGAAGTCCTTCATCTGGCGCGCTCCGCCAAGACTTGGGGACTCCGCATTCCGAAAGCGGGATTCGATTTCAAAGCCGTCATGACCCGCAAAAACGCCATGATTGCCGACTTCGCGCAGGATCGACAAGCCAGCCTGGCCGGGGGCAAATTCCGATTCATCCGCGCGCGGGCGGCATTCACGGACCCGCATGCCGTTGAGTTGACAGATGCGGAGGCGGGCGCGCCCCGGATAGTGCGGGCGAAGCATTTCATCATCTGCACCGGGTCGTCCGTGGCGCCGGCCGCGCTGCCGGGCCTGGCGGAGGCCGGATATTGGACCAGCGACGACGCGCTCTCGCCGCGCGCGCTTCCGCGTTCGCTCATTGTTCTGGGCGGAGGGCCGGTTGGGGTGGAATTGGCGCAATGCCTGGCACGCTTCGATGTCAAAGTGACCCTGATCCAGCGCGGCCAGCACATCTTGCGGGACCTGGACCCGGACGCCGCCGGAGTGGTTGAGCGAGTCTTGCAACGCGAGGGCATCCGCCTTTGGACAGGCTCCAATGTGATCGAAGCTTTTGGGCGGAACGGGCGCAAAGGCGTCGCGTTCCTGCATGAGGGCCGGACGCGGCGCGTGATGGCGGAAGAAATTCTTTTCGCACTGGGACGCGTGCCGGATACGAGCGCGCTGGCTCTCGGCAAAGCGGGTGTCAAGACTGAGGACGGCCGCATTCTCACCAATGCCTCCATGCAAACCAGCGCGCCGCACATTTACGCGGCGGGCGATTGCACGGGGCCGCACGAGATCGTGCATATCGCGGTGGAGCAGGGGGAAATCGCGGCGCACAACATCGCGCATCCGGGCCAGCGGCGAAAGCTGGACAACCGTTTGCTGATCACGGTGGTGTATTCCGACCCGCAGGCCGCGACTGTGGGTTTGACAGAAAAGGTGGCGCGCGCGCGCGGCATTTCCTACAAGGCCGCCAGCCATCCTTTCGCGGATCACGGAAAGTCCCTGATCATGGAAGCCAAGGATGGCTTCGTGAAATTGCTGGCCGACCCGAAGTCCGGCGAGATCCTCGGAGGCGCCTGCGCGGGGCCGTCGGGCGGAGAACTCATCCACGAGATCGTGGCCGCCATGCGCCATCGGATGACGGCGCGCGAATTGGCGCTGATGCCGCATTATCATCCCACGCTGGCGGAGATTTGGACTTATCCCGCAGCCACCCTGGCTGGATTGTAACATGACTGAGATGACTGAGGGTTTAAAACCCCGCTAAGTTTGGGGCTTGCTCCCGCCGCGCTTGCCGTCGAGGCATTCGCGCACGACTGTGGCCAGGCGGCTGGGGGGATACGGCTTGGCCAGGAAATTAAAACCTTCGAGCAGGGCAATGTCCTTGCCGGCCATGCCGGGGCTGTAGCCGCTGGTGTAAATGACTTTGAGGGCCGGGTCCTCGGCCTGCAATCTCTCGGCCAATTGCCGGCCGGACATGCCTTCGGGCATGACCATGTCTGTCAATAATAAATCTATCTCGCTCTTGTGTTTTTCCCACACCTTCAGCGCCTCCACGCCCGTGCAGGCCTGGAGAATGCGGTAGCCGCATAATTCGAGCACATTGACCACGAGTTCGCGCAAAGCCGGCTCGTCCTCGACCACCAGAATTGTTTCGTCGCCGAGAGACATGGCGGGCTGGACGGACGCGGAAGACTGCGCTTGGGCAGGCGGAGCGGCGGGAGCCGGTTTGGGGCCGCCGGGCAGGAAAAGCGTGAAGATGGAGCCTTGGCCCAACTGGCTTTCGACGACGACCCAGCCTTGATGCTGCTTGACAATGCCATAGACTGTGGCCAATCCGAGGCCGGTGCCTTTGCCCGGCTCCTTGGTCGTGAAAAACGGCTCGAACATGTGGCTGAGCGTGCCGGCATCCATGCCGCAGCCTGTGTCGGCCACTGTCAAGCATAAGAAGTTTCCCGGCCGCGCTTCCGGGTTCAGCACCGTCGCGACCGGTTCAAGCGTTTGCTGGGAAGTGGCAAGATTCAATCTGCCTCCGCCGCGCATGGCATCGCGCGCGTTGATGACCAGGTTGACCAGCACCTGCTCCATCATGCCGACATCGACGCTTAGGGCGGGCAGGTCCGGCGCGGCGTCAAATTCAAAAACGACGTGTTCGCCAACCAGGCCATGGAGCATGGGGCTGATGTTTCGAATGATCTCATTGATATTGACCTGGCGCTGCTGCATGACCTGCTTGCGGCTGAACATGAGCAATTGGTTGATCAACTGGCTGGCGCGCTCGGCAGCGGCGGCGACCTGCCTCGCGGAATTCTCGCCGCGCGGGGTCAGGTTGGGCGTTTGCATCAACAATTCCGCGTGCCCTTGTATAATAGTGAGAATGTTGTTGAAATCATGGGCCACGCCGGCCGCAAGCTGGCCGACCGCCTCCATCTTGACAGAGTGCCGCAACTGCGCCTCCAAATTAAGCCGTTCGGTGATGTCGAGGCCGTAACAATGCACAAGCTGGCGTCCCGGCACGGGAATGAAAGACCACGACACCGTGCGTCCCTGCCCGGTGGTCTGCATGTTGAGAGCGCCTTCCTCCGTGCTGAGGCATTCCAGGATGATGGCCTTGAGGTCCGGAGGCATGATGGAGGCGGGGGAAGCGGCGCCGAGGGAGGCGGCCAATTTCCGTCCCGCTTCGTTGCAATAGGTCATGGAGGCATCGGCCGAGAATTCCAGGACCGGATTGGGATTAGTCATGGGGAAGGCGGCCAATCGCTCTGTCTGTTCCTCTGGATTCATGGTACTCATCCTGATACACTTCGTCTTTGCGGGCAAAGACTCGAAAGCAACGGGGCGCATCTTACCGGCGGGCTTTTAAAATTCAACTCAAAATTTAAAATGTCACTGAAAATCAAGGGAATCTCCTCTTATGCGGGTTCTTGTTGCGAAATGCAATGAAACGAGCCCAAGCCCCAAATCAATTCCATTGAATCAATCCCAATGACGCGCCGGTCGGGAAATTCGCGCTGCAACAAATTCACCGCTACACGGTCATTGGCGTGCCGAAACGTGGGCATCAGCACCTTGCCGTTGGCGATATAAAAGTTGGCGTAGCTCGCTGGCAGGCGCTGGCCCTTGTATTCAATCAAGCCGGGCGTGGGCAGTTCGACAATGCGAAATGGCCGGCCCGCCGGATCGGTCATGCGGCGCAGGCGTTCGAGGTTGTCGCGCAAAAGTTCGTAATTTTCATCGGCGGGGTCTTGTTCTGTCACGATGGCGATGGTGGCCGGGTTGAGAAATCGCGCCAGGTCATCAATATGGCCGTCGGTATCGTCGCCAACAATGCCTTCGTTCAGCCACAACACCTGGCTGGCGCCGAGGTAATCGCAAAGATACTGCGCGATCTGGCTTTGGTTTAAATTGGGGTTGCGATTAGGATTCAAGAGGCAGGAGGTCGTGGTGAGGACTGTGCCGCAACCGTTGACCTCGATCGAGCCGCCTTCCAAAATCATATCTGGCGAAAATAACCGTAATTGGCGAAAGGCGGCGACACGTTGCGGGATAGCATCGTCCAGTTCGAAAGGCGGATATTTTCCGCCCCACGCGTTATAGCCCCAATCCACGATGGCGCGCTGGCGCTGGCCGTTTGTATCGCGGGCGAGGAAAATGGGGCCGTGATCGCGGCACCATGGCTCGTAGGAAGGGAAGCGGTGAAAGCGAACGCGATCAAGCGGCGTTTTCTCCGCCAGCAAGAGGCCGCGCACCCAATCCTCCATTTCCTGATGCCAAACATTGATATGCACTTCCTCATCTTGGACGAGGTGGCGGATCAGTTCCGCATAAACGGGCGGGACAGTTTCGTATTTGCCGGGAAAGCTAATGCCTTCCGGCCGGGGCCAGGTCAGCCAAGTGGCGGTGTGAGCCGCCCATTCGGCGGGCATGTGAAAGCCGAGCGCCTTTGGTGTTTGGCTGTTGTTGTTCATGGGAAAGGATTAGCCCTCGGCTGGCTCGGGAAAAGCCAGAACGGAAGCGCGTTTTTTCAAAAAAATAGCGCAATCTACCGTAATTTACCGCGATTAACCTAAACTTGGCTTATATTCTCAGGTCGATTTGATCTCAACGGGACTCAAACGCCGGGAGGCGTGTCCTTCCGGGCTTCGGGAAAGCCGGCGCAAACTTGGACAATATCTTATTGTCATGCCCCGATTATAGCATATCGTCGGGAAATATTATCAAGCTTTGAACGATTTCACAAATCCTAATGAAATCAAGCAGGCGGACTAATCTGTGATTCGACAACCGCATGTGAGGAACGCTGGCGCACCTACCGGGATTCTGGATATTCTGGGTTGTTGAAAATATCCGCAACAAAAACAGCCGCCTTGGGGCATTATGGGATGGCGGCGCTGGCGGGATTGCTCCTAAGCGCGGCTTTCGCGCCGTGGGAGCTGGCCGGGGCCGCTTGGGCCGCGCCGGGGCTGATGCTGTTTTGCGGGTTGGGCCAGCCTGGAAAACGGACCTTCCGGCTGGGTTTCGTGGCGGGGTTCACCCATTTTCTCAGTTCCCTTTACTGGCTGCTGGCGATGCCATTTACCTGGCTCGGAATTCCCATCGCGCCGGGGCTGGCGTGGATTGGCTTGAGCGCCTACTGCGGGTTTTACTGCGGGCTGTGGGTGTGGTTCTGCTGGAAGATTTTTCCAGGCGGCGCCAGGGAGTTTCCGCTGGTTGCTTCCATGGACCGCTTCCTGGCGGTAGGCGGGTGGAAACGGGCGGGCTGGGCCGTCGTTTGCGCGGCGGCGTGGACGGCCTTGGAATTCGGGCGGGGCCGGATTCTGAGCGGATTCCCCTGGAATATCCTGGGCGCATCGCAATACGCCATGCTGCCGTTGATTCAAATCGCCTCGATCACGGGAGTGTTCGGGGTTTCGTTCGTGGTGGTTTGGTTTTCGGCGGCGGTGGCAGGCGCTCTATTGGTATTGGCGCGGAGGCCATCCCCGGCTGGGATTTGGGGACAGGCCGCGCTGCCGTTGTTGGCGGTCGCCGTCCTGGTCGCATTCGGCATGGGCAGGATTGCCAAAATTCCGGCGCCGACCCGGCAGATTAAAGTGGCGCTCATCCAGCCAAGCATCCCGCAAACTTTGCTATGGGACCCCAAGGAAGACTTGAGCCGTTTTCAGAAGGTCATCGCGCTCTCCGAAAAAGCGATGGCCGCCAAACCGGCGCTTCTGCTCTGGCCCGAATCGTCCGTGCCTGACTTCACGCCCGAAATCAACCAGGCCATCGCGCGCCTGCTGGCCACCTATCATGTTTGGCTGATGTTCTGCGCGGATGATTTGGAGCCAGCGGTTTCGGGGCAGACGGAGGACTTCAACAGCGCCTTTCTTGTCAGCCCGGCGGGGGCGACCGACGCCATTTACCACAAACGGCGGCTGGTTATTTTTGGCGAATACGTTCCGCTGCTGCGATGGCTGCCGTTTTTGAAATGGCTGACGCCCATCGGCAGCGGTTACACGGCCGGCGAGCGTCCGGTGCCGTTCAACTTGTCCGATCTCTCGGTCAAAACATCGGTGCTGATCTGTTTTGAGGACATGTTCCCGCGGGAAGCGCGCGAGCACGTGGCGGCGGATACGGATTTCCTGATCAACCTGACCAACGACGGCTGGTTCGGCGATGGCCCGGAGCAAAAGCAGCAGGCGGTTTGCGCGGTTTTCCGGGCCGTTGAAAACGGCGTGCCGCTGGTGCGCTGTGCCAATAACGGGCTGACGTGCTGGATCGACGCGCAGGGACGGATTCGCCAGGTTGAGAACGCGGAGGGGAACATTTATGGATCGGGGTTCATTACGCCGGAAATTCCGGTGGGCGGGGTGAGGGAGCGCACCATATATAATCGCTGCGGGGATTGGTTCGCGTGGAGTTGCTGTGGTTTGAGCGCGTTTTTTTTGGCGGTGAACGTTCGGCGAAAAAGTGTCCAAACGCCATAAGGACAACGCCTTAAAAGGGGACAGATGGTCGCGGAGTTGTCTTTAATCTCTCCGGCCGAAGATTAAAATTATGAGTGCGATTACGGTTGGGATTAAGGGCAGGATTTAAGATTATGATGAAGAGGGGAGGCAGTTCGGGTAACTCCGAATTGAAACTGGCATTCGTTCTGCTATGTAACACCCGAATTCGGTTATGCGTGTCATGTTCTATATTCGCCATTACGTGATTCCACCCGCATCATTCGGACTGTTCGTGGTGGCGGAGGCGGCGGTGTTATACGTTCTTTACCGGGCCTTCGTGGCGCCGTAAGTCCAGCGTTGTGATTCCGCCGCGGAAATGATACAGGTCGCCCCGTGCCTTTTTCACTTACCGACGAGCATCGTGCCAGCATGGAGGAGTTTCGCCGGCAGCAGCGCTCAGGCATTCTGGTGCTGTTGTTCACGGACATGGTCGGCTCGACCAAACTCAAGCAGGACCTCGGCGATCAGCAGGCCGTGGCCATCGTCCGGCAACATCACGCCACCATCCGCCAGGTGCTCAAAGGATTTCCCGACGGCAAGGAAATTGACACCGCCGGCGATTCTTTTTTTATCGTCTTCGTCAAGCCCTCCGACGGGGTGAAGTTTGCGCTGCTGTTGCAGGCGGCGATGCGCCAATTCGTGGAAACGGTGGGGCATCAAATTTCACTGCGCATTGGCATCCACGCGGGGGAAGTGTTCATGGAAGACCACGAACAATCGCGCAAGCCGATGGATTTGTACGGCATCCAGGTCGATAGCAGTTCGCGTGTAATGTCGCTGGCGCAGGGGAACCAGATATTGCTGACTCGTTTTGTATTTGACAACGCGCGGCAATTGCTCAAAGGCGAGGAGATAGAAAATGTTGGCGCCCTTTCGTGGCTGAACCATGGGCCTTACCTGATGAAAGGCGTCGAGGAAGCGATGGAGATTTGCGAAGTGGGCGAGGCCGGCCTCTCGCATCTTGCGCGCCCGGCGGATTCAGAGAAGGCGCATCGGCACATCACCGCCGAGAGCGAGCCGGTGCTGGGCTGGCGGCCGGCCGCCGGGCAGCCCGTGCCGAATACCGGTTGGGTGCTGGTGCGGCAGTTGGGTTCGGGCGGCTTCGGCGAAGTCTGGCTGGGGCGGCATGAGAAATTGGGGGACCAGCGGGTGTTCAAGTTTTGCTTCCATGCCGGGCGCGTGCGCTCCTTGAAACGGGAAGTGACCATGTTCCGGCTGCTCAAACAGCGCGGACATCACCCGAACATCGTCGGCATCCAGGATGTCTTTTTCGACGAGCCGCCCTTTTACATCATGATGGAGTACGCCGATGGCGAGGACCTCGTCAAATGGGTGGCGAAGCAGGGCGGAGTGGACAAAGTGCTGGTGGCGGCCCGGATGGAAATCGTGGCGCAGGTGGCCGACGCGCTTCAGGCGGCGCATGACGCGGGGATCATTCATCGCGATATCAAGCCATCGAATATCATCGTGTCTGGCTCATTTCCGGGCGTGCTGCGAGTCAAACTAACGGATTTCGGGATTGGGCAGGTGATTTCGCAGGACGTTCTGGCGCGGGTGACCCAAATGGGTTTCACGCAGACCATCTCCGGCAGTTCGGACACCGGCACGCCCATGTACATGGCGCCGGAACTTCTGGCGGGCAAGCCGGCTTCCGTGCAGTCGGATATTTATTCGCTGGGCGTCGTTTATTATCAATTGCTGGCCGGAGATTTGGCGCGGCCTTCGACGATGGACTGGGCGAGGGACGTTGAAAATCCGCTCATGCGCGAGGACTTGGCGAAATGCCTGGCCGGCAATCCGCAGGAACGATTTGCCAACGCGCGCGAATTGTCGCAGCGGCTGCGCACGATGGCGGAGCGGCGGTCAGAATTTTCGCGGATCGAAGCAAAAATTGCCGCGGAAATGAAGGGGGTCCAGCGCAAGAAGCTCATCCTGATTACGACGGCTGCCTCGATCATCGTTCTGCTCATGGCCGCGCTGGCAGTGTGGGCGATTTTTCAATCTTCGGTGGCGCGCAACCAGGCGCGAATCTCGCAAATGGACCAGCAGGAGGCCAAGACGGCGGAACGCGCCGCGCAGGAAATGGAGCGCGAGGCGAAGACGACGTTGTCCGCTTCGGAATTCTTGCAAGGAGCCGGGCTGTTGGCGGAAAAGCACGAAAGCGCGGCACTGGCCTGCCTGGCGCGCAGTTTGTTCGACAACCCGACCAACGACGCGGCCTCAACCCGGCTCGCAACATTGCTGGGCGAGCGTTATTGGGCCGTGCCCGCCTCCACCATGAAACATGCGGGCGCTGTATTCACCGCGCAATTCAGCCCCGATGGCCTGCGCGTCGCGACTGCTTCCAAGGACCATACGGCCCGGATTTGGGACGCGACCTGCGGCGAGCCGTTGACCGAGCCATTGCTGCATGGCGGCGAGGTGAACTCGGTGCAATTCAGCACGGATGGAAAGCGGGTCGTCACGGCCTCGGCGGACGGGACCGCGCGAGTGTGGGATGCTTCGAGCGGGAAGCCGTTGACGGAACCGTTGCGCCACGGGAGCAATGTTTGCTCGGCGCGATTCAGCCCGGACGGCACAAGGATTGTGACGGCGTCGTGGGACCATTCCGCGCGGGTTTGGGACGCATCGAGCGGCCAGCCGGCCACACCGGCCCTCGCGCATGATGATCAGGTTTTTTCAGCGCGGTTCAGCCCGGATGGGTTGCGGGTTGTCACGGCCTCCGCCGATCATACGGCGCGGATTTGGGATGCGCAGAGCGGCGAGGCGCTTGTGGCGCCATTGAAGCACGACGGGCCGGTTGCAGCGGCGCAATTCAGCCCGGATGGAGCGCGCATCGTGACTGTTTCCGGGGACAGCGCGCGGATCTGGGACGCGCGAACGGGCCAGCCTCTGGCCGAGCCGCTCAAACATGCCGACGCGGTGATCTCCGCGCAATTCAGCCCCGGCGGGACATTCGTCTTGACGGCTTCGGCCGACGGCACGGCGCGAGTCTGGGACGCGCTGACTGGCCAGCCGCAGGGCGAGCCTCTCAAGCACGATGACGTTGTGGAATCCGCGCAATTCAGCCCGGACGGCCTGTTGATCGTCACTGCATCGGAGGATAGGACGATGCGGGTCTGGAGTGCTTTGACAGGCGCGCCCTGGTCGGAATCCATTCGGCACGATGATCTTATTTATTCCGCGCAATTCAGTTCCGACGGAAAGCGGATTGTGACGGCGTCCCGCGATGGGACGGTGCGATTGTTCGAGACTGTTCACGGCAAGCCGCACGTATTGTCGCTGCCGCACGATAACGCGGTCACCTCCGCGCAATTCAGCCCCGATGGAAAGTGGATCGCCACGGCCTCCGTGGACCAGACCGCGCAGGTGTGGGACGCGCGGAGCGGGCAGCCGCTTTCCAAGCCGCTGGCGCACCAGGGCAGCGTCGTTTCCGCGCGATTCAGCCCAGACGGAAAACGTGTCTTGACAGCATCATGGGACCATACCGCGCGAGTTTGGGACGCGCAAACCGGCGAGGCGCTGACGGGGCCGCTCAAGCATGGCGACAACGTCGTTTCGGCGCAATTTAGCCCGGACGGGACGCGCGTCGTGACCGCTTCCAAGGATCACACGGCGCGGGTGTGGAACTCGCAAAGTGGCGAGGCGCTGGCCGGCCCTTTGAAACATGACGGGGACGTGACTTCGGCGCAATTCAGCCCGGATGGGAAATTGGTCTTGACATCCTCGATGGATGGGACGGCGCGAATCTGGGACGCGCAAAGCGGGAAGCCGGCGGGCGCGCCTTTGCGGCATGGCGACGCGGTGGGTTCCGCGCAATTCAGTCCCGACGGCGCGCGCATCGTCACGGCTTCAGAGGATCATACGGCGCGGGTTTGGAACGGGCTGAACGGGCAGCCGATGACGGCGCCGTTGCAGCACAACGATATCGTCGTGCTGGCGCAATTCAGCCCGGATGGGACGCGCATCGTGACGGCTTCGGGCGGCAGCGCGCGAGTTTGGGACGCGGAGACGGGGCAGCCGTTGACAGGTTTGATGACGCATGAAGATATTGTTGTCTCGGCGCAATTCAGCCCGGATGGCCGCTACATTTTGACGGCGTCATGGGACCATGCCGCGCGTTTGTGGGACGCCCGCACGGCCCAGCCGCTTTCCGATCCGTGGAAGCAACATGAAGCATTGGCTTCGGCGCAATTCAGTCCCGATGGCCGGCGGTTTGTGACGGCATCCGGCGACCAGATCGCGCGCGTCTGGGATGTGGCGCCGCCCTCCGACCGCCATCCCGACTGGCTGCCGCGCCTGGCCGAAGCTATCGCGGGCCAGACGCTCAACAAGCAAGGTCTCTTGGAGCTATCGCAGACCAACTGCTCTGATGCTATCGATAACATCCGCCAGCAAGTGAGCAAAGCTTCGGAAAGCGACGAGTGGGCTGCGTGGGGCCGGTGGTTTTTGGCCGGGCCGAAGGAATAGCAACTTCAGGATTGGACTATGCGAGCAAGATTGAAACGTCCAGCCCATGATGCGAATCCTTAGGGCCGGGGAGGAGACTTCAATGGGGCTCCAAGCAGGTCCCAAATTTCACTGTGTCGTCATGAGTTCCGGCCCGCTTGTGACGAAAACCATCACTACCTATTCACCTCGCGTAAACGCGCCTATTCCGGCAGTAAAATTTGACCCGCTCATTCCAAGTCAAATCGAGACTGGCAGAGCACGGCGGACCTAGCTCGCCTTTTTGCACAACTGATTTAACTTTGCCGACGGAAAATCAAAAAGCGTCGATTATTCTTGCTTGGCGCACGCGCCGGGTGAACATGGTTCGTCGCATGAAAATAAGTCGTCAACCGTCAAAGGCCTCCGCCCGCAGCATTTCACGCAGAAGTTTTTTGAGACGAGCGGGTGGGGCTGCCGCAGTGGTGGCGGCGGGGCCGATGTTTGTGCCGGCTTCCGTTTTGGGGCGGGGCGGCGCGAAGGCGCCGAGCGAGCGCGTCGCGATGGGCTTTATTGGGCTGGGCGGGCAAGGCTCCGGGCATTTGATGGGCGGGGCGTGGACGTATGTGCCGGGGGGCTATGTCGCGCGCAAGGATGTGCAGGTGTTGGCGGTTTGCGATGTGTTTCGGGAACGGCGCGAGCGGGCGCGCGCGCATTGCAACGAAGTCTATGCCCAAAGGCTTAACCAAGCCGCCTACGACGGCATCCAGGCTTATAACGATTTTCGCGAAGTGCTGGCCCGGCCGGACATCGACGCGGTGCTGGTGGCCGTGCCGTATCACTGGGCGCCGGTGATCGCCTGCGCGGCCATGCGCGCGGGCAAGGATGTTTATTGCGAGAAGCCGATGGCAACCACGGTGAGCGAGACCGTGGAACTGGCGGCGACGGCGAAGCGCTGGGGGCGCATTTACCAAGCGGGCACGCAGCAGCGGTCGGAATACGCCGGGCGGTTTCGCCTGGCCTGCGAGCTCGTCCTCAACAAGCGCATTGGCGAATTGAAGGAAGTGTACGCCTACCGCCAGCCCGGCGTCTTTTTTCCGCAGGCCTTGACGACGACTGAATCGAAGCCGATCCCGGATGGATTGGATTGGGATTTATGGGTTGGGCCGCTGCCGTGGCGTTCGTTTAACGGCATGCCGGTGCAGACGGTGCCAGGATTGTTCACGGGCGACGTCAATTGGGGGCCGCACCATTACGACATCATTCAATGGACGGTCAACCCCGATGTGACCGCGCCGATTGAAGCGCATTACGAGAACGGCCAGGTTCGCTACCGTTACAGCAACGGCGTGGTTGTTAAGTCCGAAGCTTACCCCGGTGAATCCGTCGGCTCAGACGGGGGCGCATGCTTCGTGGGGACGGAAGGGCGGATCGCGGTGGATCGGGATAGCATCGTTTCGTATCCGGAGCGCATATTGAAGGAGCCGATCCACCCGAACGATCTTCGGGTTTATCACAGCAGCAGCCATTCGGGCAACTTCCTGGAGTGCATTCGCACGCGGCAGCCGACGATCTGCAATCCGGACGTGGCGGTCTATACGATGCGGGCGCTGTTCACCGGCGGCATGGCGCTGGCGCTGCAACGCCCAGTGACCTTTGATCCGGTCAAGGCGGAGTTTGTCAATGACGTGGAAGCGAACCGATTCTGCTCCTACGCCAAACGCCCTCCGTGGCGGATTTGAGCGCGTCAGCCCGGGAAAATGATTGGGGAACCATGCAATAACGAACCAATCCATGCGTTGGCCCCTCCGACACAATACCATTGCCCCGCGATAAGAAGCTCCTCGCGCGACTGATTCGGCTCGGCGTCTTTGGCCAGCTCGCTCTGGCGGCGTTATTGTTTGGATCGGCGGGATCGTTTGACTTCTGGCAGGCGTGGGCATTCATGGGGGTGACGCTGGCGGCCACCATCTGGACTTGCATTTATTTCTACAAGCGCGATCCACAACTCCTGGAACGCCGGATGTTGAGAAAGGAGAAGCTGGGCGCGCAAAAACTGATCATTGCGCTTTGGAAGACGCTGGGGGCAGTGTCCTTTTTGCTGGCCGGCTGCGATCATCGCGTGGACTGGTCGCGCGCCCACTTGGCGCCGGCGCCGCTGTGGCTTGAATTGCTCGCTTTGGCGGGTGTTGCTCATGTGAATGGCCGGAGCTGGCTGGGTTGGCCGCTGTTGTTTGACACCGGGCCTGAATGGATCTGGGCCATGGGGCCTTTGCGGGCGCGATCTCTGAGACGGTCTCCCAGCCGTTCGAAGTGGAGGGCGAATCGGACAACACACTTGGCCTCGCTCGGCTGGAGCCTCGCGCTGCCGGTGAGAGTGTTCGCCGCGATATGATTTTTTCTTGGTTACGAGGCGGGGGTTGGGCATTCTTTCAGTTATGACGAATTCAAAATATAGCCCTTCCATTTCGCGCCGAAGTTTCCTTTTTTCAAGTGGGGCGGCGCTGGCCATGCCGTATTTGATTACGGGTTGCGCGACGGCGCGCAAACGGCCTTCGGAGCAAATCGTGATGGGGGTCGTAGGTTGCGGCACGCAGGGCGTGAGCGACGCCAAGGATTTCATGCGGCAGAAGGATTGCCGAATCGTCGCGGTGTGTGACGTGGATAAGAACCATCTGAAAGGAGCGGTCGATGTCGTCAACAACCACTTTAAAAACAAGGATTGCAAGGCTTACCACGATTTTCGCGACGTAGTGGGCCGCCATGATATTGACGCCGTCCTGATTGCCACGCCCGATCATTGGCACGCGCTGGTGGCGACGGCTGCCGCGCGGCACAAGAAGGATATTTACGGCGAGAAACCGCTGGCGCGCACGGTCGCGGAGCAGCAGGCGATTGTCCGCGCGGTGCAGCAGAACCATTGCATCTGGCAAACTGGGTCGTGGCAGCGTTCCGTGCCCAAGTTCCACAAGGCGGCGGAAATTGTGCGCAATGGATTGATCGGCAAAGTCACACACGTCGAAGTCGGCTTGCCCGGCGGCAACAACGATTCGGGCCACACCGGCCAGTTCAAGATGGTGACGGAGCCGCCGCCGGAATTGGATTACGACACTTGGAGCGGCCCTTCGCGCAAGATGCTCTACGTGCGCGCGCGCATTCATAAAAATTGGCGCTGGAATTACAACACCGGCGGCGGACAGTTGATGGATTGGGTCGGGCACCATTGCGACATCGCGCATTGGGGCCTTGGATTTGACCGTTCGGGGCCGCTGGAGCTTGAGGGCACGGGAGAATTTCCGCCGCCCCACGCCGTCTGGAACACCAGCACCAAATATCGGATTGAATTGAAGTATCCCCTGGACATCGCGATGACGATAGCCGGCGGTTACCCGGAAATTCGCAGCGGGATCAAATGGATCGGCACCGACGGCTGGGTTTGGGTGGACCGCTCGAACTTCGAGGCCTCGAATGAGGATTGGGGCGATATGAAGCAGTTGCCGGAAAATCTGCGCAAAATCAAATTGACCCTTTCCAACGATCACTATCGCAATTTTCTGGATTCGGTCAAATCGCGCCAGCCGGCAATCGCGCCGGTGGAGACGGCGCATCACTCGGCCATCCCAGGGCATTTGGGGCTGATCTCGATGCTGGTGGGGCGGAGGCTGCAATGGGATTCGGAGAAGGAAGTCATATTGAATGATGCGGAGGCGTCGCAATTGTTGACGCGGCCGTATCGGCATCCTTGGAAGCTGTCGTGAAATATTTTCTGGCATTGATATGCGCGGGGCTGATGCCGGCATCGCGCGGCGCGGCGGCTGAGCTTGGGTGGCAAATGGCCATTCACGCGCGGACGTTCAAAGATTATACGATCTTTGAATGCATGGATAAAACGGCGGAGCTGGGGCTTAAATACATGAGTTTTTCCGCTGAGATTAAGTTGGATAAAACGAATTCGGTTTCCGTGCTGAAACTGTCCGACGAGCAAATTCAGGCCATCAAAAAGCGGGCGGGGGAGTTGGGCATCACGTTCGTCAATGCTTACGTTCCGCTGCCGGCAAACGAGGCGCGCTGCCGGAAATCGTTCGAGTTCGCGCGCAAAATGGGATTGGATATTCTGGTGGGCGAGCCGGGTCCGGAGGCGTTGGATACGGTCGAGAAACTTTGCGAGGAGTATAAGGTCAAGGCCGCCATTCACGATCATCCGCAGCCTTCGCAATACTGGGATCCGCAGGCGGTGCTGGACGCGATCAAAGGTCGCCCGTGGCTGGGCGCGTGCGCGGACACGGGGCACTGGATTCGTTCGGGGCTGGACCCGGTTGAGTGCCTGAAGACGTTGCGCGGCCACGTTTTCTGCCTGCATTTCAAAGATCTCAACGCGAAGGAGCGCAAAGCCCATGACGTGCCGTGGGGCACTGGCGCCGGCCAATGCAAGGCGATGATGGAGGAAATGAAGCGACAGGGGTTCCACGGCGCATTTTGCGTGGAGTACGAGTATCACTGGGAGACTTCGATGCCAGAAGTGGCGCAGTGCGTGAAATTTTTCAACGCGACCAGCGTGGAGTTGGAGGCGGAACGCTAAAGGGCGCGGCTCCAGCGGAACCGTGCTTTAATGGACACTTTCAGCCAGGGCGGTTTCGATGGCTGGGGGCACTCGAGGCAATAAATCGGCGACCAGCCCGTCGATTTCTGATTGGGGGAAATTCTTTGATCGGCCCGCGGCGGCGGCGAGCGCGGAGAGAGCTTCTTGCGAATAGTGAGCCAGCCCTTGGCGCAATGGGAGCGAATAGACCGCGAGAGTCACGCCGTAAACGACCGTGTGCCAGCCGTGCGCCTGGCCGGATTCCACGGCGGCCAAATACCGTTGCACGAGACGGTCTTCGCGCAAGGGGCGAAGGCGGGCCAGTTGCAGGCGGCCCATGCGGCGGCTCGGCGCGGCAAAGGGGGTCGATCGCAATGGCTCGGCCAATTGGCTGTCGTGTGCCAGAAGTTCGCGCAATTCGCCGCGGCGGGCGTGGCCCCAGGCCGTTACGATGGCGGGCAGTTCGCGCGGCATGAGCAATTCTGTCAAATAATCTTCCAAAAACCGGCCCAAGCCGGCGGGCGCGTCAAAGCCGCCGGCCCAAAACGCGGCGGGGGCTTCCGGCGCGCCGACTTGCTGCCACAGGGCGCGGAATCCTTTTAGGAAATCCTCCGCTTTGCCTTGCACCAGTTGCGGCCCCGCTGCCGCCCGCAAACTTTTCTCACTGGTCCTCATTTCACGTTGCAAACTACATGTGAGCATCGCTCAGTCCAGCCGTAAAACCCGATTTGGGAAAATATTTAAGTTGCAATTCCCATGAGACTGAGTTGTCTCGGGCGCCGAAAACCGATACAGTGACGGCATGAACGCGACTCGACATTGCCATCAATGCGGCTGGGAATGGGCTTTGGCCGGACAGCCGGGGCGGGGGGATTCATGCCACCGCTGCAACGCGGACTTGCGCGTCTGCCTCAATTGCACCAGCTACGATCCGCGCGTGGCTCATCAGTGCCGCGACCGCCGGGCCGACCCGGTGCAGGAGAAGGCCGCGGGAAATTTTTGCGAATACTTTGAGCTGGCCCGCCGCCCCTTCACGCCCAAGGGCGATGCCAACCCGCGCGAAAATGCGGCGCGAGACCAGTTGAAAAAGCTGTTCGGCGATTAGCGCGCCGCACGGCTCCCCACGCATGGGAAACATTATATTTGTCACGGGCACCGACACGGGCGCTGGAAAAACTGTGTTGACGGCCATGCTGCTGGTGTTTCTGCGGAGCGGCGGCGGCAACGCGCTGGGCATGAAGCCATTCTGCTCCGGATCGAGGGGCGACGCGCGGCTGTTGCATGTTTTGCAGGGGAAATGTTTGACACTCGAGGAGGTCAATCCTTTTTATTTTGACAAGCCGCTGGCTCCCGCCGCGGCCGGGCCAGCGCCGCCTTTGGCCGCTGTCCTAAAGAAAATCCGCCTTTTGGCCCGCCGCTGCGATGCGCTGGTGGTGGAGGGCGCGGGCGGGTTGCTGGCGCCTTTGGGGCGGAATTACACGGCGCGCGACATTATTTCGCGCCTGAAATGCAAAACTATGGTGGTTTGCGTTAATAAATTGGGAGTCATCAACCATGTTTTATTGACTGCTGAATCATTGCAACATGCTGGCATAAAGGAATTTACGATTGTCATGATGAGTGCGGCGAGACCGGGACTGTCGGCCTGCGGCAATCCTTGCATTATCCGGCAAAAATTGCCGGGAATACCGATTCTTTGCGTCCCAAATCTTGGTCGCGGGGCCTCAAAAGCAAAAAAAGTGGAAGAAAATGCAAAATATTTGAAAAAAACTCTTGCACAGGTCTTGGGGCATGATAATTTGATCACGTTCTTTAGAAAATAAGAGGACGGTCAACGAAATCAGTTGACGGTCCGCTGTGATGATGTAAATTGTCGCAGGTTAACTAAGGTATCTGAGATGCCGAGTTGAATAAAAATTCGGTGCTCAGTATTTTTGTCTCCTTTATGGAAACAAAAAGGGGTGGATAAAACCACTCGATTGCTCATTGAAAATTGAATTGTGCGAATAGTGAGAGCCCCTTTGAGTTACGCCTGTTAGTGGCGTGATTCGGAGAGTTTTAATTGCAAAATCAGTCCGGCTAACCCCCGGACAAGATTCAAGCTAACGTTTTTAACGGAGAGTTTGATTCTGGCTCAGAACGAACGCTGGCGGCGTGGATAAGACATGCAAGTCGAGCGCTGGTTACGGGGTAGCAATATCTCGTGATCGGAGCGGCGCAAGGGTGCGTAACACGTGGGTAATTTGCCATAAAGTTGGGGATAACTTGCTGAAAGGCGAGCTAATACCGAATGTGGCCCGATGGAGGCATCTCTGTTTGGCTAAAGTTGGGGACCGCAAGGCCTGACGCTTTATGATGAACCCGCGGCCTATCAGCTAGTTGGCGGGGTAACGGCCCACCAAGGCTAAGACGGGTAGCTGGTCTGAGAGGACGACCAGCCACACTGGAACTGAGAGACGGTCCAGACACCTACGGGTGGCAGCAGTCGAGAATTTTTCACAATGGGGGAAACCCTGATGGAGCGACGCCGCGTGGGGGA
The DNA here is from genome assembly GCA_036501625.1 of Verrucomicrobiia bacterium. Lineage (GTDB taxonomy): Bacteria > Verrucomicrobiota > Verrucomicrobiia > Limisphaerales > Palsa-1400 > Palsa-1400. The sequence goes on along the minus strand of DASXZY010000030.1, from coordinate 566 downwards.
TGACTGGCTTCGGCCCGTAAACCCCTGTCATTTGCGAACAAATTGATTCACCTAACACGTGAAGCATTGATTGTAGCGGAAGAGGAAGGGACGGCTAACTCTGTGCCAGCAGCCGCGGTAATACAGAGGTCCCAAGCGTTGTTCGGATTCACTGGGCGTAAAGGGTGCGTAGGCGGCCAGGTAAGTTTGATGTGAAATCCCGCAGCTCAACTGCGGAACTGCATTGAATACTATCTGGCTCGAGGAATGGAGGGGAGACTGGAATTCTCGGTGTAGCAGTGAAATGCGTAGATATCGAGAGGAACACCAGTGGCGAAGGCGAGTCTCTGGACATTTCCTGACGCTCAGGCACGAAAGCCAGGGGAGCAAACGGGATTAGATACCCCGGTAGTCCTGGCCTTAAACGGTGCGCATTTGCTGTGAGCGGAATCGACCCCGCTCGTGGCGAAGCTAACGCGTTAAATGCGCCGCCTGGGAAGTACGGCCGCAAGGTTAAAACTCAAAGAAATTGACGGGGGCCTGCACAAGCGGTGGAGTATGTGGCTTAATTCGATGCAACGCGAAGA
>DASXZY010000029.1:0-117412 GCA_036501625.1 Verrucomicrobiia bacterium | reverse complement strand
CGCCGCCAGAACTTGCGCGCGCTGGACGGCATCGGTGCGCCGCGCGCGACGCCGGGGAGAAACAGTCAGGCTCTTCATCGGCGCCGTTTCTATCACGACTGCCCGCCGCCGCATAGGCGGTCGCTCCTTTACCGCTTACGGCCGGATGGCGTTCTCGACCAGGTTTTGTCGATCTCCACTCGGCCGTCGCCCAGATAAACGTCCAACGTCCGCCACTGGCCCAGTGCGTAATCCATGGCCATGCCCGGCAGGCTCTGCGGCAGATGTCGTCCGCTGGCCTTGAGTCGAACCAGGGCGTGTTCGATGCGTTCCACGATGGGCTTGCTTTGGTGGGCACGAACCGCTTCGCGCAAGCGGGAGCCGGCCCGTTGTTCCCGCAGCCGGGCTTCCACCCGGTAGAGGTGTTGGATTTGCCGCATGATCCAACCGGCCGTCTTGGGCGATTGTTCCAGGGCTTCGTGGAACTTCCGCCTCACATGCGCCCAGCACCCGGCCAGTGCAATCGTTCCGTTTCGTTGGCTGGCAAAGGCACGGTAAGCGGAGTAACCGTCGCACTGCGCCGCGCCCTTAAAATCAACCGGGATGATGTGGTGCAGGCACTCGGCGGCCCGGCTGGTTTCCCAGCGGTAAAACACATCGCTCCCAGGACGGCTGCACGTCCACAGATAGCCCTGCTTGGTTTTCCCATGACCGGGCGCCAGATAATCCACCGGCGTTTCATCCACCTGCACATAGCCACCGCCCATGACTCCGGTGCGGATCTGTTCATAAATGGGTTTCAACCATTCGGCCGTCAGTTCCACCCACTGGGTCAAGCTCTGTCGTGGCAGGTGAACTCCGTGGCGCTGGGCGTAAATCTTTTTCCTGCCGGTAAAGGGGAAGATGGTCGCAATGCTTTCCCACCACGATATGCGCCAGCAACCCCGGCGCGGGCAGGCTGCGATCCAGCAACCGTTCCGGCAGGGCGGCGATGAGGGGCGCGCCATCAGGGTTGATCTGGGGAACATGCTTTCGGCGCACGACCCGGCGGCGCAGAAAACGGCCCGGTTCACAATCCAGTTGCTCGCTGACTTCCTGGCCGATGCAACGCCACGCTTCGGGCTGGGCCTTCACCGGTTCGGGATCCATCACTTCCTCCACCACCGGCAGGTTCTCCGGCAAACGGGCCGCCCGCTCCTTGCGCGAACTTCTGGAACATTCCTTCTCCGGCCCGACGGCGGCCGCTACGACGGTGGAACTCTCCGGCAGTTGCATGAGCAACTCCAGTTGAGCCGGATGGAGTTGCTCGCTGCTCGAGCCAAACACCCGCTTGACCAACAGATCAATCTTCTGCCGCAGAAGCGCATTCTCCCGGCGGGACTCCAGCAACGCCTGCTGGCATTGCTCCAACTGGCGGGCCAGTTCGTTTTCACGCGGAGTCATCAAGTTGCAAACTCTGGCCCACAGAGGCCCAAAATGTTCAATATATTTGACACATTTTATTCAGCCCGCTCATACCACGGCCGCAATTTGCCTCCGCGCAAATCCACCCCGCCGGTCAACAGGGCCAGCGCCGGTGGCGTCAGGCTCATCTTGGCGGTTTGCGGCTCCAAGTGCTTGGGCCAGGAAAAGGTTCCTTCTTCCAATCGCTTGGTCAACACCCGCAAACCGGCGCCGTCCCAGCAGAGTATCTTGATCCGCGTATGAAGCCGGTTGGTGAAGACGAACAACGCCCCCTGGCGAGGGTCCTCCCCCAGCCGTTCCGTCACCAGCGCGTGCAGACCGTTGAAGCCTTTGCGCAGGTCGCACGCCTCCACTGCCACAAACACCTTGAGGCTGCCGGAAAAACTCAGCATGGCTTTTCCAGCGCCCGCAGCAAAGAGGCCGTCAGCGACACCTGTTTCACATCGCTGATCTCCACCCTGGCCCCGCCAGGCAATAGCAGCGCCAGCGCCGTGGAATTCTTGCCCCCGGAAACTTGCGCCTGCTCCACCACCGCCTCCAGCCAGCGCACGGCGTCCGCAGCTTTGCCGGCAGGCTGGCCCGCTCGCCTCCGTTTCTGCAACCAAGTGGCCAAGGTTTGATACTTTAAGCCGGTTAGCCCTGCAAATTTCTTGGCGCTCAAGCCGCCGCGATCAAACTCCTCCAGCAGGCCGCGAAACCCTTGCGAAAATTGAATTTCAAATTTGATGGGTCGCCGACACTGAACTATTGCGGTTGGCCGACGCGCTCCAGGTCAATGCCGGCGAACTCCTGAAAAGTGCCCTTTCCAAGGACTCCAAAACTCGAACTTAGCGAGAATGAACCGGTTGTGAGGAAAAACGATGCTGCCGATGGATTTACTGTAAGCAGGCCGGGCATTTGTTGTCCTTCACCCGTTTTCATGCGAGGTTAATGCGGTATGTCGGCCCGGCTTATTGCTGATTACTTGATTGAGCGCCTGCGACAGCTCGGCGTCCGGCATGTCTTTGGCGTCCCCGGCGATTATGTGCTGGGGTTCTACGACAGGCTCCAGAAAAGCCCGCTCAAAGTTGTCAATACTTGCGACGAGCAGGGCGCGGGTTTTGCCGCCGATGCGTATGCCCGCGTGCGCGGCCTCGGGGCGGTGTGCGTCACTTATTGCGTCGGCGGCCTCAAGGTGGCCAACACCACCGCCCAGGCCTACGCCGAAAAATCGCCGGTCGTTGTCATCAGCGGCGCGCCGGGCATGGGCGAACGGGAAAAGAATCCGCTCCTTCATCACAAGGTGCGCGAGTTCAACACGCAAAAATGCGTCTTCGAACAGTTGACAGCCGCCTCAACCGTCCTGGACGACGCGCCGGCGGCCTTCCAGGAAATTGACCGCGTCCTGCACGCTGCCGTGCGTTATAAAAGGCCGGTCTATATCGAATTGCCGCGCGACATGGCCGATGCCGCGGGCAAGGCGCATCACAAGCCGGCCGATTTTCACGAGGCCAGCGACCCTGTCACATTGCGCGAATCCGTGGCCGAAGTCGCCGCCCTGGCCAACCGCGCCAAACAGCCGGTCATTTTGGCGGACGTGGAGGTCCATCGTTTTGGATTGCAAAAGGAACTGTTGCAATTGATCGAAAAGTCAAACATTCCCTTTGCGACCACCATCATGGGGAAATCCGTCCTGGGCGAAAACCACCCGCTTTGCCTCGGAGTTTATGAAGGGGCGATGGGACGCGAGGACGTGCGCCGGTATGTCGAGCGGAGCGATTGCCTGCTGATGCTGGGCGTATTTATGACAGACATCAATCTGGGCATTTTTACGGCCAGGCTCAATCCGGGTTCCTGCATTTCAGCGACAAGCGAGAAATTGGCCGTCCGCTACCACAATTACGAAGGCGTGCGCTTCAAGGATTTTCTGCGCGGGCTGCTCAAAGCGCCGTTGCGCCGGCGCGGCCGCGCCAAAATCCCGCGCCCTCCGCCGCTGCCGGCCTTCCGCGCCTTGCCGGGAAAGAAAATCACCATTCGCCGGCTGTTCCTGCGGCTCAACTCATTCCTGCGCGATAACACCATCGTCATCTCGGACGTGGGCGACGCGCTTTTTGGAGCGGCTGACCTGGTCATTCACGAGCGCACGGAATTTTTGGGGACAGCCTACTATGCTTCAATGGGCTTCGCGGTTCCGGCCGCCATCGGAGCCCAACTCGCCCGCCCCGAGCGCCGCCCGTTGGTGCTGGTGGGCGACGGCGCGTTTCAGATGACCGGCATGGAATTGACCACGGCCGCGCGGCACAGATTGAATCCTATTGTCATCGTCCTCAACAATTGCGGCTACGGCACGGAACGCCACATTCACGACGGCCCTTACAACGACGTGCCGCCATGGAATTATCATTTGCTGCCGGATTTGATCGGCAGCGGCGCCGGCTATTCGGTGGAGACGGAGGAGCAATTGGAAACCGGGCTTCGCCTGGCGGAGCGGGAGACGGACACCTTCACGGTGCTGGATGTGCATTTGCATCCGTTGGATCGTTCGCCCGCGCTGCACCGGCTCGCGCGAAATCTGGCCAAGAGGCTGTGAGGTTTGAAGATGGCTCCAGCCGAGCCGGGTTTTTCATCCTTTGCAAAGACTTTCGACACGCGCGGGCAACACTGGCGGGCGCACCGATTCCATTCCCCAGCCAAAAAGCACCCGCGCCGCCGCGCCGCACACCCGCCCCTGGCAGGCGCCCATTCCGCACCGGGTCTGCAGCTTCGCGTCACGCCAGCAGGAAAATTGCTTCATTCTGTCAAACACAACATCTTCGCACCGGCACACGATGGTTTCCGGTTTGGCCAGAGCCGCCAATTCCGGGCGCAATGAAAAGGCTTTCGCCAAGGCCGCGCTGAATTGCCGCCACGATGCGCGCTTCGAGATCAGCGCGCGGGCTTCGTTTTGGCGTCCGCCAGCCGCAAATCCCGCGATCTGGCCCTCGATCAGCGCGGCATCCGCGCCGCCGATGCCGGTCAATTCTCCCGCGCAATAGACACCAGGGACGCTGCTATCCTGCCATTCATCGGCGCGGACGAATCCATCGTTTAGTTGACATCCCAGGGCCAGCGGCAATTCGACATTCGGCGCCAGCCCAAAACCGCACGCCAGCAAATCACAGGCTTCCGTCCATTGGCGGCTGCCGTCGGTTAAGGTGACGGCGCTCACTTGCTCCGTTCCATCCGCGCTCACCGGCCAGGCGCCGCAGCGGAATGGAATCCCGCGCAGGGCCCATTTCAAGCGCGCGCCCTGCGCCACTTTGTCCGGCCAGCGCAGCAAGCCCGCGCCAAAGGAAATCATGCGCGGCCAGGGCGCCTGCTCGTTGATGGAAACGATGGCGGCGCCCATTTTGCGCAGCCCGGCGCCGACGGCCAGCAGAAGCGGCCCGCTGCCCGCCAGCACGACCCGTTTGCCCGCGACAGGCCAGCCGTGCTTGGCCAAAGATTGCAAACCGCCGGGGCCGAAATTGCCGGGCAAAGTCCATCCTGGAAACGGAAGAAATAATTCCCGCGCGCCCGTCGCCAGGATCAGCCGCTCCCATTCAATCTGCCGCGGCCCGCCGGGATGTTCCGCCAGCAAAACGCGCGGCCCGGCCGTCCCGATAATCGCGCACTCGCTCAGGAGCGCGGCCTTGCCGCGTTGAAATCGCTCCACCCATTGCGCCGCCTGGGGAATGGCCGGATGGGCCTGTTGTCCGCGCCAGATTTGCCCGCCGAGCCAAGGCGTGTCATCGATCAAAGCCGTGCGGCAGCCGCTCTCCGCCGCGACGCAGGCCGCCGCCAATCCCGCCGGCCCCGCGCCAACGACCACGACTTCAAAATGGAGCCGCTCCTCACTCATCGGTTTGCACCTCCATGCCTTCCTCGCAAAGAGTTTGGCAGCTGCGGCAATGAGCGCGGCCGTTGATGGTTACGCGGCACTCCATGCAGATGCCCATCCCGCACAAAGGCCCGCGCACCTGGCCGTGAATGGAGCGCCGAAACCGCGCGCGGCCCGCCTGCGCGACCGCCGCCGCGACCACGGTCCCGGCCGCGACTGAAACGGATTGGCCATCGACCAGAAGCCGAACGGCTGCGGGCGGGGGAACATGAGTGGTTGGCATATCGCGACAAATTGGCGCGATTCTTCTTACCAAAGTTCGCCCCATTTTCAACTAAAAATCCGCTGCTAAAATCGCGGAGGCGCATCCCTGCCTGACGCCGTGCGCCAAAAGTAACTGTTACCCGTGAGGGTGATTCGTTGTGCCAAAAGGGGTGTTACCCGTTGGCTCTTGTTTTTTGTTAATAGTTCTTCGTTTTCTAATCCTATTCCAGTTGTCAAATCAGTCCCTCGCGAACCCGGCCTTCCTGGCTGGCGGTGGAGCGGAACCGCCAGCCAGGAAGGGCCTCCGATTTTTCGCCCCCGTTTCATTTTCTCACGGCCGCTCCTGGCGCAGGGCCGCGATGGCCTTCAGACCCAGCGATACCTCCTGCTTGAGCGCGAAGGGGTTCAGACGCCCTTTCTCCGCCCGCAAGCGCATTTGGTCCATGCACTCACTTGCGCGCTGGCCAGCACCCGCGCTAGCGGCGTTTGCGCGTCCCCGTAAATCCGCCGCACCTGCCTGTCCTTTTTTTCCTTGCGCTCCACTTTCAGACTGGCGTGAAAGAAGTTGAGCAATTGCCCATACGGCCCTTTGGTCAAACGGTTGATTAACTCCGCCACCGCCGGATTGTCGTGCCGCTCATAGCCAAACCATTGCCGGATGTGCGTCCAGTTCTTCTGCTCCACGTGCGCGTTGTCGTCTTTCTTATAGGGCCGGCTCCGCGTCATGAACACCGGCCGCGTTCGCTTCTGCAGCCAACTCAGGACGTGATAATTGATAAATTCCCCGCCGTTGTCGCTGTTCAATCCCAAGAGCGCAAAGGGCAGGCTCTCTTCCACGTCCTGCAAGGCCGCCAGCGTCCCGGCCCGCCCCCGCCCCACATGGCCCGCACTTCCACCCAGGCGGTGGCGTAATCCACCCCGTCGACCATCCACACAAACTCCCCCGCCACGCTCCCGCCGCACAGCGCCACCGTGTCCACTTCCAGCCAGCCGGGATGCTGGTCATCCCACACGCTGCCTCGAATCGGAATCTGGCGGCGCAACAACGTCCCCGGCCGCGTCAGGCACCGCCCGGCTCCTTGCACGCGCAACGGCTCCAGCAACCGATCCAACGTCCGCCCACTGGCGCTCAAGAGTTTCTCCCGCACCTCCCCGGGGAGGCGCCGCTCGTGCTGCTCGCAGGCCGGAATCCACTCCGGCAGCATGGCCACCAGACGCCGCCCGCAGGCGTAATCGGCGGCCTGCCAAATGGGCCGCAGAAACGGCAGCAACACTCCCGGCTCATAGTCTCGGGGACGACCCGTGATGATCCGCGGACCGGGCGCCGCCACCGGCGCTTTCAACGCCCGGATGGCCGCTTTGCGATGATAACCCAGCAGTTCCTGTGCTTGATCCAACAGCTTGCTTTTGTGTTCCAAACCAGCGCGTTCATAGCGCCGCCGTAATTTTTCCAAAACCTCTTTCCGAGTCGGTTGACTCATTGTTTTATCCATTCCGCCCACGGTAACACCCACTTCTGGCGCAACGTATCCTTTTAACCCATTCTACCCCCCTTCCGGGTCACAAAACTTTTGGCGCAATTCGCCTTCTGATTCGAAGTCATAAAACCACCTTTTGCGCCGTTTTGATTTCTTTGGCCATCGCCACGAAATGCCCGTAAACATTGGCGTTTTCGCATTTCCGCTTTTGCTATTGTTGACTGTAATTTGTTTCAAAAATGGAAACAGCATCCAATGTCAGCATCAAATCCGCGACGCGACAATCAGAATTTTCCGGCGGGCGAAAATCGCTCAATCCGCTAAAATAGAAAATGCGCTTATTTCATTTTGAAGGCAAAAACTGAAATAGGCGAATTCCTTATTTCAGTGCAGCCAGTCCCGGCGGATGTCCTCCAAGACGACATCCAAATTCGGCGATTCGAAGCTGATGCCCGGCGCGGGCACACGATTGTCGCGCAGGTTCGGCTGGATGTGCTTGTGGTGCGGAAATGTGGTTGCCAACGTCGGAATCTCTGGATGCTCCCAGGAATCATACCAGCAGATTTTCTCGCCGCCTCGGTATGCCTCGTAACTGTAAGTCCGAATCCGTTTCGCCGCGAAATCAATCAACTCCCAAACTTCCAAATGAATCCCGCCCCGGCATTCGATGCGTCCCTCCAATTTGGCGAGCGTGGCGCCTATGGGAACGAGCGCCAATGTGGAACTCGTGACAAACGGATGCCGCGCAGCCAGCGCATAAACGAAAGAGCTATAGCTGGCGATGTCATCCAGCGGCGCGCTCATGCGCCCGCCGGATCGAGGGCCAAAGCGCCGAGGCCCGACCGCCTCCGCAACTCGCGCAAATGCTCATAGATGAGTTGGCGATAAGAAATCTCACGTTCCTGTTTTGCCTCATAAAAGCCCGCCCAGCGGATGAAATCGCGCGTCTGCTCCAATTCCCCGGCCCGATAAAAATGGTAAAAGTCGTCAGACAGGAGGCCATACTGCTCCTCCAACGCCGCCAATTCCGTATCCAACCCATGAATATCCCGAATGATGTCTTCGCGTTTCACGGCCTTAAACTACTTCATAGTCTGCGGGACAACAAGCGCGGAAAAGGCGCACTTGGACAACCCCGCGCGTACGGCTGGAAAGGCGATTGAGTGGGGGCTGTTTCGGGGCAATCAATCACGATGGGCCGCGCGGACCCTGAGAGCGCAGAAGCAACTGACTTGGCCAGCGACGCCCGTTCGCAGCAAGGTTCGCACATGCTCCCGACGAAGCCAGCAACCCACCCCTAAAAGCCGGTCTTTTCCGGGTGAGTTTTGGGGCAGTCGGTGAACACTCAACGGCCCGTCGTTGGCCCGGTCGTTGGCCGTTGCGTCATTTCTTGCGGCGGCGGTCGTTGGCACCTGCGGCATTGCTGCGGCAAACATCGTTGGACCTCTCGGCATCATTTGCGGCAACGGTCGTTGATGGCTGCGGCGTTCGTGCGGCAAAACATCGTCGAAGCCTGCGGCGGGCGTCGTTGACCAACTGCTAACGAACGTTAGAGGTAAGGCGTCCCTTCCTTTTTCATGGGCATTCCTTTCAGCGCATTTGCGCGGCCCGCTTCGAGCAATTTGACCGACATTTGCGCGGACAGCGATTGATTTACGCCACGCTTTTTTCGTCGAGCAGATGTTGCGCTTGGCTTCGAGCAGATTCGTCACCGGCCCAAGGCGGGGTAAGTGTCGTACCCAAAAAGTCGCTTTTTAGCCTCTCACTTTTGGCAATCTGGCCGTAGTGTCACCGGGCGGTTGAAAACCGGCCACTCGTGGGCACTTCATAACTGGCCACCCCGAGGTGCTTTTTTTATATCAGGTTTCTTGATGCAAATAAGGGAGTATTTCAATTTCTGCTTTTTATCGTGCGGTCTTCATCCTGAACACGAAGTTGGTCACGTCGGGGAGACCGTTGGTGAATGTAATGGTGACCGGGTCCGAAATTAGGTTGGAGAAGGAAAGTGTGCGGGTCACGTAACCGTCTTTTAGCGGAGCCTGATACCAGACGAGGTCGGAGTGGCTCAAAGCACTTCCCGATGACCTGCCGCTACCGGAGCCATTGGGGCCTCCCGATTGCTCCGTCATGGTGTATTCGCCTTCGACCATGTCGAGGTGAGTGCCGACTGGCAGCTCAATGACACCCGTCACCAGCGGCGCACCAGTCTTCGCTCTTTCGCCCCGTGACAGCAGCAACTCCTTCTGCTCTTTCAGGAAGGATGACCACCTATCACCGGAAATCCAATTTATCCCCCCGCTCCCAACAAACACGACCTGCCGGCCTCCGTCCTTCATTCGCTGCCCGTTGTGTCCGAGCGCCTGCTTGCAATACAAGAGCGCTATGTGAGGATCATCTGCCTCGGTTAGGCCTTCCACATATTGCCAGCCACAACTATCAGGTCCAAGAAGGCCGCCGCCCTCAAGTATTCGACGGACTGTGTTCTCGGAAACCGTCATCCCGCGAATCGTATATGCATCCATGTAATTGGACCGGCAGAGCAAACTGAGAGAGGCCTCCGGCGACGATTCCCCAGCAGGATAGCGCCCGCCATGTTCTGCCGCATACTGTTCCAGCGAGCTCATCATCGAGATAATGCAGCAATGACTCCAACCATAAGGGTATTTCCACTTATAATGGATCGTCCCGCCGCTCACCAACACGGTTATTGTGCCTAAAACGATGGCGACGATGATGAGGCGCTTACGCATCTTAAAACTTCCGTTTCATTATACAACCGCCGGTTCGTTTATTGAAATACAAAAGGATCTATGCCCTACGCGCATTCCTGCCGTGTTTCGGCGGGTCTGCCTTTGGTTCCATCAGCGGAATAATATTCGACTCAGTTGGCGCGAAATTGACGAGCTTGGCCATGCTGGCGGAATGCTGGTTGCGGAGATGGCCATAGACTTTCATGGCAAGCGCGCCGCCGTCTTTGTGGCCGAGCCAGCGGGAGACGGTCGGGATGTCAACGCCGCTCTCAATGCAGCGGGTGGCGAATAAATGGCGCAAATCGTGATGGGTCAGATGAGCGATACCGGCCTTTTTTTCCGCCGCTTTCATCGCCAACTCGGACTGTGTTACCCGCATCACGCGGGCATCTGCCGGTTCATCGGGACGCTCCTGGCGCAACCGTTCGAGGAGTTCGCGCATTTCCGCGATGATGGGAACGCGGCGGATTTCGCTGTTTTTGGCGCCTTCGTCCGGATCGCCGCGCACGATGATTTCTTCGCGCGTAAAATCGAAATGTAAGTGATTGATAATGAATGGTGCATCCGGAGGGACTTGAACCCCCAACCTTCTGATCCGAAGTCAGAAGCTCTATCCAATTGAGCTACGGATGCGTTCGGCCTCAAAACTTTGCACGTGATGCCCGTCAACGTCAACTGCCGCCCGCCGCGCCCAGCGAGTCAATACGAAGTTATTTGCCCTGATAAAGGCGGGCGGTTTCCACCATGATCTTTTCAAGCTGCGCGTAGTAATCGTCCTCGGCCATTTGCGATTTCCTGGTCCGCAACACGCTCAGTTGATCTTCCAACGCGTCGCGGCGGGCGCGCGACTCGGGGCTGAGCGCGGCCTCAGTGGTGCCGCGGGCCAGTATCATTTGGTGCGCGCGGAGGCCATCGGCGGATTTTCCTTTTTCCGGCGTCTTGGCCGCGCGCACGCCGCGGAACCATTCCGGCGGCGTGCCCAGGCCGTCGCCGTTGTCGTCGAGCAACGCGTGTTCGGTCATGAGCCGGCCCTGTTCGCGGTAAAATTGATCGACTTGATGCGAGGCAAGCAGGAACGCTTCCAGGAGCGAGATTTGGCCGTCATGGTCCAAATCCGCGGCGGGATCGGCCAAGGCGCGCGCCAGGCAGCCGCCGAAGCGCGCAAAGTTAACTTCGTAGCCGCTCCGCGTGGAGGTGATGATGACGCGGCCCGGCGCCGACAGGGCCGGAAGGAACGGGCCGCTGGCGGAAGCGCATTGAACAATGACCAGCGGGCGCCGGCACGGTTTCAACGCGGCCGCCAAGTCCGGCGCGGCAAGGTCCGGCCCGCGCAAATTGAATTTGGCCGTTTTCCCGTCGTATGTCCCATGTCCGATAAAGACCAGCCAAAGTTCCCCTGCCGGCCGGTCGGACTCCTCCGCCAGGACGCTCATCAAGCGCGCGCGGTCGTCCGCCGAACCGGCCGCATCGTCCTGGCCGATGACGCGCACGTTCATGCCGCCTTGTTCGGCTGCTTTTTTCCATAAGCCGGCCCAGGACGTGAAAAGTTCGCCGTAAAGAGATTCGCCGGGCGCGCCTATTGTCAAAACTAACGTTCGCTCCGCGTTGGTTTGCGCGCGCGCCGGCGGCGCGCCCAGCAACAGTCCCAGCATGGCGGCCAGCGCGAGCCTCACGGCAGGCCCTTCCAGCGCCGGATGCCCCACTCGGCCACGAAGCACGCCAGCGCGAAAAGATAAACAACCGGCTCCTGCCACAAAGGTTTGCTCCAGGGCTCCATGACCGGCGCCTGCCGCCGCGGAAGCTGGCGGACAAAATCCCGCAAGCCGTCTATTGTCAATACTTCCCCGCCGGTGCGCTTGGCCAGCGCCTCCAGATAGGCGCGATTGGGTTTGAGGGAGCGGAATTCCTCCGCCGCCGGGTCCGAGGCCCACCCGGCTGAGGAACGGCCAATGATCTGCCCGTCAAATTGCGCGGCCACCGCCTCGACGGTGAATGCGCCTTCGGCAGCCACGTAATCTCGAACATAAGCGCCCGCCTGGGTGGGAGAGGCGTCAGCCGCCAATTGCAGATCGCTGGCGGCCGAGTTGGTGGATGCCGAAACTTTATGAATCGTCAATTGCACATTAACGTTGTCAAGCGGTTTGTATTCCGCGTCGCGCACTTTGGCTGTGATTCGCACCAGGGCCGGGTCGCCATCAGCGCCGGTTTGGGCGGTGACGGCCACGCGTTCGGGCACATCGGAGACGAGCCAGCGCACCAATTGGCGCCATGACTTGGCCAGGTCCTTTTGCGCCGCTTCATTGCGCATGCCCCAGCGCCACAAATCGCCGATCATCATCGCGGCCGTGCGGCCCAGGCCAAATCGCTGCACCGCCAGCGCCGGAAAGTTTTCATTGTCCTCGTCGGTCACAGTCGCCAGCACGCTCGCGCCCGGCTTGACGCCGCTGACTGTATTCAGCACGTCCAGCGAAGGCATGGCCGCCAGGCGGTCTTTTTCCTCGGACTCGGTCGAGCGCAAGCGTGTCCACGGCTGGAGCCAGCCTTCACGCGTGAGATTGAGCTTCCACTGGGACGGCAGCTTGGCGGCGGCCGGCCGGTCGAGATAAACCGGCATCATCGAAGCCATGACCGTCCCCGCGTAATTGCCCTGGCGAAAACTCTCCGCGCCGCCCATCATCAAAAAGCCGCCGCCGCGCTCGGAAACAAAACGCTGCAACAGCACCATCTGGTCATGCGTGAAGAAATCCGCCTCCATGTCGCCCACAATGACGGCGTCATAGTGGAACAATTCCCCGGCCGTTTTGGGAAATCCCCCGCGCAATTCAAATTCATTGGTGACATTGAAACGATTCATAACGGGCTGATCGTAGCGGGCCGTTTCGTCATCGGTCTGGCCGAAGCCGGTGAACAGCGGATTATCCGCCTCGCTCCCGCGGCCGATGAATTGAAATTTCGGCTCCCGCTTGGCGATGCGAATGAGCGCCACCATTCGCACTTGCGGGTCGTCCTGCACGGCGCGATTGAGGAATTTGAATTCCCAATTCGGCCGCCCGCCGACATAAAGAACCCGGAACGGCTCCTGGCCGCGGTCCACGGCCACCGTCTGGCGGTTGTTGGCCAGGGTCGCTTCGCGCGTTTGGCCGGGGGCGGCGCTTAACTCATCGCGCGCCCGCGTTTCCACCTGGTAAAAATGCAACCCTGGTTTGTCGGGCTGAATTTGAAAGCGAAAGCTCAGCCGGCTGTCGCCGTCCCGCGCCGATTTGGACTCCTGCGCCACCGTGTTGGAAAGCCCGCCAGTCACCTCGACCAGCCGCGCGTTCACGCTGGAGCCGGAGAAACCGTGCGCGCTCACTTCCGCCTGCACTGTCACTGGCGCGTCTTCAAAAGCCGTCTGGCTGACAGCCACTTTGTCCAGCGCGATGTCGCTCAAACCCGTGTCGCTGCCCGCGATGACCGGATAAATGGGCGGGCAATTGTCAAGCGAACCAAGGTCCGCGGACGCGTCGGTGGCATTGCCATCGGTGAACAGAAGCACGCCCGCGACCGGCTGGCCGCGCCATCTTTGGGCGGCCGTGCGCAAGGTGTGTTCCAGCGCGGTGGCATTGCCGTTGAAATCCAATCCGCCGAAATCGTGGACATCCTGCAAATGGGAATCGAAAGTGTACCGGCGCACCTGAAACGATTGCTCCAGGGCGGATTGCCACCCGTCCGGGTCGTTCGTCAATTGCCGGCGAAGCAGAGCGCCGCGCGACTCCGCCTGCCCGGCATCTTTAACCCGCAAACTTTGGCTTTGGTCGGCCATGAGCGCGAAAATGTTCGCGCCGGGCCGCGCGCGCTGGCCGACGCGCGTTGGCTCCAGCAAGCAAAGGGCGAGCGTGAGGATGCCAGCCAGCTTGAGCAGGCCGCAGGCAATGCGAATCCGGCGTTCGACGGCGCCGCGATGCCCGGCCCAGGCCAGGGCGGCCGCCAGGACAATCAACAGGGCCAGAATGGGAAAAATCCACCCGCGGGCGGAAAAAACAATCACTGACCTCCTCCCAACTTTTCGTAGTACTTGCGCACCAGTTCGGTGTAATTGTCCGGCACCGGATCATGGTCCAGCGGCACCAGGCTGTGCGCGTTTTCCATCCGCGCGAGGTCCTCCTGAAGCTCGGCGATCACGTCCGTCATCGGCTGCAGGATTTGTTTCTTGACGGCCTCGGCGGCCGGGCGGCGGTCGTGAAACCTGTAATCGGCGCGGAACGCCGCCGCGCGTTCGCGGATGGCAGCCAGGCGGTTGCGCAGATCAGTTGAATCGACCACTTGCTCGACGTCGCGCATCCGGTCCGCCCAATTGGCAAAGTCATCGCCGAGAATGGGGCCAGCCGTCCCCGAAGCGCCATGCGCGCCGCCCATTTGCCGCACCAATTCGCTCAAGCGCCCCGCGCCGCCGCGGGCGGCTTGATTGTTTGCATCGTTTTGTTGATTGCCAGAGCCGTTTTGTTGATTGCCCGGTTGATCGCCTTGCTGGCCATTGCGGCTGGCTTGTTCCCCTTGGCGTTCTCCTTGCTGGCCATCACGACTGGGTTGCTCCCCTTGGCGTGCTCCTTGCTGGCCGTTCCTATTAGCTTGCCCGCCCTGCTGCCCCTCGCGATTGCCCTGCTGGCGATTGCGGCTCGCCTGTTCGGCCGATTGCGAAGGCTCCCCGGCGCGCTGCCCATTCTGCCCCTGGCGGAGCCTGCTTTCCAAAGATTGATTGCCCGAGCCGGCCCCCGCTTGCGCTTTGCGCTGGGGATCATTTGTGCCTGCCCCGGAGGCGGCCGCGGAATTATTGGTCGTTATTTTGGCGACGTCGCGCTCGACGCCTTTGGCCAGGTCATTCAATTCAGATTGCGCGTAACGCAGGGCTTCGGATTGGCTGCCCAGGACGCTCTCGGCGGCGCGGTCGATCCGGTCGCGCAATTCATTGATGTTCGTGCGGGCCGCGCGTTCGGCCTCGGCCGATTTGGCCAGGAAACCGCGGTCCAGCAATTCACTGCTGGCTTCGAGAAGGCTGTCCGTGTGCTTCTGGCTGTTGCGGCGCAAGGTGTCGTAAAGCTGTTCGGAGAGGAGCGGCTCGGCGCTCTCGGCCTTCTCCGTCACGTCCTGCACGGTTGACAGCAGATTGGTCAACGCGCCTTGCTGCGCGGAGATTTGCTGAGCCAATTGCTGGCGCTGCCGCGAATCATCCAGCGTCTTGTGATCGGAGTTGTCCATCGATTCCAGGCTGCGCCCGATGTCATCCTCTTTTTTGGCCAGGTCGCGCGCCTGGCTTTGCAATTGGCGCATTTGATTCGAGAACTGGCTGGACGTGCGGTTTCTCAGGTTTTCGCGCGAGTTTTGCAGGCTCTGCTGCGCGCGCGTGCCGGCCGCCAGCGCCTGCGAAACGGATTGATTGGCCAGCTCCCGCGCCGCCTTCTCCGTGTCCGTGCGCGTCTGGTCAAGGTCGCGCGAGGTCTGCGAAAGCGAACTGGAACTGGGGGCCTGGTCAAGCTTTTGGCGCAAATCATCAATGTCCGAAAGCATCTGGCGCTCCTCGTCCGCCAAGTGTTTGAGTTCGCGGTTGATTTCCTCTTTCTCCTGTTCGGTGCGCGCTTGCTGGAGGGCCGTTTGCAATTCGCGCAGGCGGCCGTTCAAATCCTGCTGGCGCTGGGACATTTGTTTCAATTTGTCGGCCGCCTCCAATTGCTGGCGCTGCTGTTCATTCGGTTGCGAAGAAGCTTGGCGCTCCGTTTCGTAACGATCCTCATTATTGCCCGTGTCGAGCTGTTCCATTTGGCGCTGGTTGGGCCGCCCGGCCCCGCCCTGGCTGGGGTTCCGGCGGGAGCGGTTCACGCGGTACTCATGGGGCGTCAATTTGAGCAGCGCCTGGTAAGCGGCCTGTTCCGCGGTGACGGCGGAGGCCAGGCCGGACTTATTCTTCTTGGCAGCCTTGAGCGCCTTGTCCGCCGATTCCATGGCCGTGATGGCCGTTTTGAGAGCGGCGCGCGCAGCCGGATTGTCCGCGTCTTGGAGCATTTGTCTGGCTTCACCGAGCGCCTGCTGCTGGGACTCATCCACCGTGGCGAGGTCCGTGGCGTAATCGCCGGACGCGGTTGCACGGGGAGCGGCAGGCTGCCGCTGCGCCATGCCCGGGCGCGCGCATAACAGCGCGGCCAGCAAAAAAATAATGGGCCGGGTTTTCATTGAATGATGTTCTGTTGAAGTTTCCAAGTGGCAATGACAATTTCCTTTTGCAAATCCGCCAGCTTGGTCTGTTGGTTTTGCTGCCCTTGGCCGCCCTGCTGGCCCCCCTGGCTGCCGCCTTCGCCCGATTGATCGGGCCGGAAAATTTCCTCAAACGGACGCACTTCGGCAAAAAAAATGTCGCTGAATGTCCGACGCGGCTTGCCGTCCGGGCCATGATCTTCGGCCCACGCGAAATAACCAATGACCTGGTCCTCCTGCACACCCAGCTTTTCCAGGGCCAGAAGATAATCAAACGTGCGTTTGTCCTTGCCGGGAGTCCGTCCGCCCAATTCCACCAGTTGCGGATTTTCGCCCGCGACGCCGAAGCCGATGCCGTATTTCTCCAGGCCAAAATCTCCGGCGGCTTCCGCCTGCAATTGAATTTCTTCCAGGCGCGAAACCCGCTGGTCGCCGCGCGGAAAATCCAGCTTCACGATCGGCGCGCGATTGGTTAGGACTTGCAGAACAAAATCGGCCGGAAATTTATTCGTGCGCCCCTCGGCGTCTTCCAGCGCGAGGACGAACCGGGCGCTGTTGGTCAGCGGATACGCCGGCAGCACGGCCACCGCGTTGCTTCGCAATTCAAGGTCCAGCGTCTGTTCCGGGCTGACAAATCGCGCTGATTTGACCGCCTTGTTCAATTGCAAATTGTAGGTCAGCCGCGTGCCTTCGATCGCGCTGATGCGGCGCGTGTCGGGAATCGTTTTGTTGGCCAGGCCCGTATAGGCGGGATACGCCAGCGCCGCGTCCGCTCTCACCAGCGACGGGTAATCGAACACGGTGATTTTATAATCCGCCGTCTGGCTGCCGGCATATTCGACATGATAATGAGCATCCTCGTTGACCTCGCTCAAACTGGCGCCGAAAATCGGGTCCGCCAAATGCCGTTCCAGCGGCAGGCGGCGCGATTTCCCCGCAGCGGCCACAATCACTAACGCGGCTTCGGCGGGCGGATCGCCGCCAAAGCGCGCGGAAATGACCAGGCTCGATCCGCGCTCCACTTGCACGTCGCCGGGAGTGACTTGCACACCGCCCAGAATGGACGCAAGAACCGGATGCTCGCGGCTTGAACCGTAAGCGACCACCAGCAGCGCGACGAGCGTGGCCGCCAGCGCGCAAAGGCCCCAGATTTTGGCGGAAGCGAGCCTTTGTCGCAGGCGCTCATTCCATGCGGCCCGGCGCGGATGGGCCAGCACTTCGTCCACCACGCGCAATTGCAGGAAGCCGAATCCGTTTTCGCCCGGCTGCTGTTCCGCCGCCGCCGAGAGAAGATGGCGCAATTCGGGATGCTCGGCTTCGATGGCGGCGACTACTTTTAAAAAATCGACTTGACGCTGGCTGTGCCTGCGCAAAACGACCGCCGTCGCCGCCAGTCCGCCCAGCAGCGGCACGATCCAGAGCGCCGGCGAGGTCCAGCCGGAGGCGCCTTGCACCGCGAGGCACAAGATCGCAAAAACGCCCGCGCCCAGCCAGCCCAGGGCCAGTTCGCGCCAGAGCCGCGTCCGGCGCAGCGCCAGCTCCGCGGCGGCCAATTCGATTTGAAGGCGTGGTTCCATTATGTTTTCGCGTCCGCCGCCGCCGGGCGCCGGGCCAGCCACCCGCCCAGCACAATATCCACAAACGTAATCGCCAATGCCGCCGCGATCAACCACCGCCACAGCTTTTGGCGGTTTTCCAACTCCGTGTCCTGAAGGCGCCGCTGCTGAATCCGCGCGCTGGCGGCGGCCTGTTCGGAATCCCATTTCAACGGGACGCCCAGGCGTGCAAGTTCATCGGGCGAAATGGGAGCGGTGCGGCTTTCTTCCAACGGGACGTTTACGGCGAAGAGCCGCTGCTGGCCCAGGAAATCCGCCTTGTAAACGCCAGGCGCATCGGTCTCTGTAAACGCCGCGCCCGCGGCCAGCGTACTTCGCCGCCCGTCCGGCCTTTGCCAATGCACCGGTTCTCCTGTCAACACCGGTGAAGGAATCGCGTCGCCCGTGCGAAATTGAAACCGTGCCGGCGCGCCCGCGCCGCTCCAATCCAGCATCGTCTCCATCAGCGGCGGAAACTTGCTTGACACGGCGAGCTGGCTGTCGGCTGGGGACCATCCGGAAGCCAGCACGAGAAGATTTCCCTTTTTCACCGGCGCTTGGGCCAGCGCGGGCGAGCCGTCATCGAACCGGGCCAGCACGCGCGCCTGGGCGGAGGCCGGAATCTCCCACCGCCGGCGCTTCCAAAAATGAATCTGGCTGAAATCGCTGAAACGCGGATCGTCGAACGGCGCAAAGATGGGATGCTGAAAATCAATTGACCCCAGCAGGCCGAAATCGCCGCCAGCCTCGGTCACTTGGGCGTCCGGCCAGCCGAGCAATCCGGCCAGCGTTGGCCCTGAATCCGCGCCTGTCAATACCAGCAATGCCGTCTTTCCATTCTCCAGCCAAGTGTGCCACGAAGCGATTTCATCCGGCGGCAGGTTGCTGGCGATGACGGCAAAGTTGGCGGACGGATCCAGGCGCGGCGTGAACGCGATCTGCCGCCGCGGCGTGCCGGGGAAAACGCGCTGCAAATAATAGAGCATCCCAGACGGGTCAATCGGCAGCCCCAGGCCCTCGCAGCAAATCGCCACGCGCTGAATTTCCGGCGCGGCGTAATAGGAAACGCCGCCATAGGAAAGATCGCCGCCCGCCAATTTCAGCGCGCCGGATTTCAAACCCGCCGGCGGCTTGGGCGCGGTGAAGGTGCGGGTTTGGCCAGGTGTCAAATAAACCTCCATGCTGTCCTTCGCGCCATCCCAACCCAGGCGGAATTTTTCCTTCCGCGAATCGCCCGCGTTGGCCACGCGGACGTGGATGGCGTCCTCCATGCCCGCGGCCACAGCGGCGGGTTCGAGGATTTCCAATCCCGCATCGGATTGTGGTTTGGCTTCGACCCGCTCGACTTTGACGAGCGTCCCCGCTGGCCATGAGTATCCTTGCAAGCCGTCCATTTTGGCCCCCTCCTGCAAATCCGTGATCAAGACAATCTCGCGGCGGGTGATGGAATTTTCGCGGAATTGCTCGGCCGCGCCTGTCAGCGCCGCGCCCAGGTGGGTGCCCATCCAGCCCGGCGATGCGGTGGCGAGGCGCTGGCGGGCCAGCCCTGCGCGCTGGCTTTCGGGCCATGCATTCCAATCCGCAAAGCTCACCAGCACGCGCGGCTGCAAATCGAACGCCATGACCGCGATTTGATCGGAGGCAGCCGCCTTGTCCAAATAATCCTGCGCCTTGGCCGCGGCCGCTTGCCAAAGACCCTCGCGGCGCATGCTCGCGCTGGCATCGACCAGGAGAATGATGCGGCGCTCCTGGGCCTGCGCGGGCGGCAAAAGGTCGCGCGCAAAAAAAGGCCGGGCGAAGCCGGCCGCCAGCAGCAGGAGGCAAATGCATCGCAAAAGCAGCAGCACAATATGCTCCAGCTTGCTGCGGCGCACGGCCCGGGGCGGGGTCGGGCGCAGGAACATGAGCGAACTGAACGTGACCCGTTCCCGGGCCGCGCGGCGGATGAGATGAAAGACAATCGGCCCGGCCACCGCCGCCGCGCCGAGCAAAAACCATGGCGAGAGAAAGTTCATGTTGACGCCCGTTGCGAGCGGCGGCGCACCAGCTTGCCCCGGCGGGCGCGCCCGCGGAGAAAATCAAGCAGGGCCAGATCCATCGGCCGGTCGGTCGTGATTTGATTAAAGGCAAAGCCCAATTTGCGGCAGATGGCCTGCACGCCTTCGCCGTGCTCCCGCAATCGGCGCTGGTAGGAAACGCGGGCGGCGTCCGGGTCGATATACACGTCCCGTTCGCTTTCGATGTCGTGGAAAAGCATCGCGTTCTGAAACTGGAACGCCAGCTCGTTGGGGTCCAGCACCTGGAAAACGACCATCTCGTGGCCGGCCGCGGTCAGGCGGGCCAGATGCTGTTCCAGTTCATCCACCGGCGCGAGCAAATCGGAAATGAGCACGATCAATCCCCGTTTGCGCGACAGTTCGGCCACGCGGCGCAGCGGCTCGGCCAGATGGGTCGCGCGGCCGGCCGGTTCGCTTTCCAACGCGAGCATCAGTTGGCGCAAGTGGCCGTGGCGGTGCCGCGCGGGCAGATAATCCCGCACGCGCTCATCGAAGGAAAACAGCCCGACGGCGTCGCCCTGCCCGTGCAAAAACCATGCGAGCGTCGCCGCGAAAGTGCGCGCGTAATCGGCTTTGGAATAGGCCAGCGACTTATAGCCCATCGAGCGGCTCAGATCGACCACCAGATGGCAGCGCAGATTGGTTTCGTCCTCGAATTTCTTGATGTAAAAGCGGTCCGAGCGCGCGTAGAGGCGCCAGTCCAGGTAGCGGGTGTCTTCGCCTTGGGAATACGGGCGGTATTCGGTGAACTCGACGGAAAATCCGTGATAAGGGCTGCGATGCAGGCCGCTCCAGAAACCCTCGACGACCACGCGCGCGCGCAATTCGAGACTGCGAATGGCCATCAAGGCTTTGGGATCGACAAAGCCCGCTTCCCGAGTTGGCAGGGTCTCCGGCATAACGTCAAGAATCAGGATGCGCCCGGCTCCGCGACGGTTTCCAGCAAACGCTTGATGACCGCATCGACGCTGGCGCCTTCGGCCTCGGCGCGATAATTGACCAGAATGCGATGGCGCAGGACCGGAGCTGCCAGCGCGCGGATATCTTCCGCGGAGGCGTGCGTGCGGCCATGCAACAATGCGCGCGCCTTGGCTCCCAGCGCGAGAAATTGCGCCGCGCGCGTGCCCGCGCCCCAGCTTACCCAATCATTGACAAACGCAGGCGACCCGGCTTGCTGCGGGCGGGATGAAGCCGCCAGCCGCACCGCGTAACGCATCAGGTTTTGCGCGATGGGCACCTGCCGCACCAATTCGTGAAACCGCAAGATGTCCTCTCCCGCGAAAATCGGCTCGATGGCCTCGGGTCGCCGCGAGGTCGTGCGCTCGACGACCGCGACCTCATCATCCTCCGGCAGATAATTGATGATTACGTTGAACATAAAGCGGTCCAATTGCGCTTCGGGCAGCGGGTAGGTGCCCTCCATTTCGATGGGGTTCTGCGTGGCCAGCACGTAGAACGGCTCCGGCAAGGCGTGGCGCAAACCGGCCGCGGTGACCTGGTGTTCCTGCATGGCTTCGAGCAGCGCGGCCTGGGTCTTGGGCGGCGTGCGGTTGATTTCGTCCGCCAGAATCATGTTGGCAAAGACGGGGCCGGGCACGAACGTCATTTTCCGCCCGTCGGACGATTCCTGCAAAATCTCCGTGCCGGTGATGTCCGCCGGCATAAGGTCCGGCGTGAATTGGATGCGCTGAAACTTGAGGTGGAAAATCTGCGCGATGGATTTGACCAGCAGCGTTTTGGCCAGTCCGGGCGCGCCGGTGATCAAACAATGCCCGCCGGCAAAAAGCGCGAGCAGAATTTGTTCGATGACTTCCCGCTGGCCGACGATGGCTTTGCCCAGCTCAGTTTCAATGCGGGCGCGGCCTGCTGCCAGGCGCTCGACGGCTTCGCGCTGCTGCTGCAACAGGCTGGGGGCGGATTCGGTGGATGGGTTTTCGGCTGGTGCGTTCATTCAATGAGTCATTAGGTAAACAATAATGTTGATTCCGAGCGGATAAGCGCGGGTTTCAGAAAATTGCCGGAAATACTCCTCGTCCTCGCCTTCGCGCTCCCAGCCGTCGCCGTTGTCGGTGTTGTGGGTGGCGATGATCATGACGCGCTGCTTGTCATCGAGCCAGGCGCGGACGTGCATTTGCTCGGTGTCCTGGCCGCCGCGGTGAGAGACGCCGCGCCTCTCCCAAACGTGGATCGAAGGCACCTGCAGGCTGTTCTTGTCTTTCTTGAGATGGAGCGGGAAAGGCGCCTGAAAAATGGGATGATTCATCGGCAACTCGACCCACTGGCGATCGGGAAACACTCGCTTCATTTGCGTTTCAAAATTGGCCCAATCGTCGTCTCCCCAAAAATCATCCGCCATCAGCGCGCCGCCGGAGTTCAAATACTTGCGCAAAATGGGCACTTCCTCGTCGCGCAATTCCATCCGCCCCGGTTTGACCATGTAGATGAATGGGTAATTGAAAAGGTCCTCATCGGTCAGCTTGATCGTGCGGGCGTCGGGATCGACCTTGATGGACGTCAATTGTTGCAGGCGGAAAGAAAGATTCAGGTCGCTGTCGGGATAATCATTGATCCAGGCCATCTGGCTGGGCACGGAAGCCCGGTCGAATTTGTAAATAACGCGGGCGAATGTAAACACATCGCCCCCAAAGCCCGCCTCATTGGTCCAATTGGGCGTGCCGGTGCTGTGCGAAGCCGTTTCGCGAGCCGTGCGCACGGTGTCTTCGTTTACCAAATCCCGGCCTTCCGTCCGCACGAAGGGAGCTTCCGGGTTGTTGGCCCCGCGCCAGCCGCGCCACCGCCGGCCGCCGCCGCCCCAATCCTGCGCGGCACAAATGCCTGCCAGCAGGATAATCAAGCCGCCCGTCCACAGCCATTTGGGCGGCGCTCTCATGCATGACCCTCAATCTGCAACAACAGCCGTTGCGCCGCCTGAAAACGCGGCGCCTCCTCCAGCGCCTGGAGCACGTGCCGCTTGGCTTCGGCCTCCGCGTTGCCCCGCTCGTGCAGCAGGCGCGCCAATTCATAATGCGCCTCCGCGGGGTCGGCTGGGTCAAGCAAAAGCAATCGGCGCCAGGCCGAGATGGCCTCATCCTTGTCGCCCAAGGCGCCGCCCGCCCGCGCCAGCGCCGTGTAGGGCGCGGGAATCAGCGGGTTGACAGCAAGCAGGAGATTCGCGTATTTGGCCGCGTCCTCCCAATTTTTCCCCGCGACCGACAATTCAATCAGGCGCGCGTACAAATCTTGAAAATCGGATTCCCGTTCGGCCAATTTTTTCAGCGACGCCAATTCGGCGTTGGTCTGGCGCAGATTGCGCTCCGCAACGGCCAGCAGCCAGAGCGGATTATCGGCCCGGCGCTCTCCCGCGTACAAAGCGGCCGCCGATTCGAGCACGGGCTTGGCGGCGGACCAATTGGTGTCCTCCATAAATTGCCGGGCCGCGCGCATTTTGGCGTAATAGTTGTTCGAGTGCGCTTTGTTCCAGGCAACGGCTTTATTTGTGTCCCTCATGGCAGGGGCGGCCCGTCCTGGAGAGTTCGTCCTGAAATTCGAAAACGCGAATGGCGCTTCCGCGTCATCGGCATTCTTGGGCGGCTTGGTCAAGTCCGCTCCCGGCGCCAGCGCCTCTGCCTGGGCGCGGGCGAAGGCCGTGAATTGTTTGACAAGGTCCTTCATGGGAACAGTGCGGGCGGCCATCGCGTCATTGATTTCCTTGCCGTCGCGCAAATCACTTAAAACCGCCTTCAAAGCGTCCATGCCGTGCTCCTTCACCAGAAACTCCACCACCAGCGAGGATTCGTAATAGGCAAAGAGAAGATCTTCCGAAGTCTTGGGCGCGAGAAAGGCCCCGCTCAATTCATCCAGCGGTGTCATCTTGCCGTCTAAAATTATGTCGCGATACGACAAGTCCATTCGCTCGCCCCAGGCCGGGTTGGCCTGCCGCTCCTCGTACACAGAAATCCCTTCGCTCAACCAGCGCGGCATGCGATTGCGCGTGTCATTGAGGGTCACGACGTGGCAGAACTCGTGCCACAGCACGTCCTCCCAATTGGCGGGGTTGGGCGCCTGCGAAGCCGGGCTGTTGGCCGTGATAACTGAGCCAAAACAAACACCGAGATAGCCGGGGTTGCCCGGCATGCCAAATGTCCGCACCGCGAAATCTTTTTGTTCGGGAAATATTTCCACGCGCGTGGGATGGGTCAATGTGACGCCGTACTTCCGGCACAGGGCCGCCTTAGCCCGGCCCAGCAAATCCAGCGCGCGCGCGCCGTACAAATCCGCCTCGCGCGGCGTCATCTCCACGATGAAGTCCGCGTTGGTCAGCGTGCGGTATTTCGCCATTTGATCGTGCAGCGTGACGAGGTTGTAGAGCGTCACATCGTAACCGTCCTGCGCGTGGGCGTCCTGGGCCAATTCCCATCCTTCTGATTCGCGCCCCAGCCGGAGCAAATCCTCCGCCAATTCCCTCCGCGCCGGCAAATAGGCCGGGTCCATTTCCAGCGCGAGTTTTTGCTCCGCCGCCCCTTCTTCAAAACGGTATTTCTGCGCCAATTTTTGCCCGATGATGCAATCGACTTCTGGATTGGCGCGCCAAAATTGCAAGGCGTGCGCGCGGTCCTTTTTCGCGCCATCGGGATCGTTCCGCAAGGTGGCCAGCGCCGCGCGATAAGCCAGCGCTTCGGGGCTGTGCGGATTGACTTTCAGCGCCAGCGCCAGTTGCTCATCAGCCAGGTCATATTGTTCAGCGTCAATCAAATGATTGGCCAGCAGCAAAAGGGCCGGGACATGGCGCGGGTTGCCCGCCAGCGCCTCCTCGATGGCCGCGAGCATGGCCTTTTGATCGCTTGATTCAAACGCGCGCGCCAGGCCGCTTTCCATTTCAGGATCGCCCGGAAATTTTTTCAACCCGGCGCGGAAGGCATCGGCCGCCAGCGCGAAATCGTGCTTGTCCAGAGCCAATTGCCCCGTGTCCAAAAAGGCTTCACGCGGGGGAGAGTCCATTTTTTCGGCGTGGCGAAAACAATTGTCCAGCACCAGGCGCGGTTCGACGCCAAACAGGAGCAGGGCCTGGCCGAGGGCGGGCGCTTGCTCATTTTGATAATCGGCGAAACGGCGCTCGATCAAATCCTTCATTTCCGCCAATTGGCGGCGGGCGCCGGCGTCGTCGTTATGGTAAAGCGCCGTTTTCCGGGCCAGCAGGCGCAGCGCGAGACTGTCCGTATCCCGCGCCTCCCGCGTGGCGTTGGTGTAAGCCTCGTCATAGCGGCCCGCGGCCAGGAGCGATTGGACGAGCATGATCCGCCACTCATCCTGGTAAGTGCCGGCCTCGACTCTTTTTTGCGCAACGCGAATGACTTTCTCGTAATCCCCGTGCAAATAATCCTTTTGGGTGTCATCGACGGATTGGGCCGCCGCCGCGAAGCCGAGAAGAAGTGAAACTCCCGCCGCCAGCCATCGGGCCGGCGGCTGCCAGCAAGAATCCTTCAACGAGAAGAGACAATTCGGCATGTCCTAAAATGGATACGCCCAATCGCCGCCTTTATCAATAGGCAATCCTCCGCCCCGCTGCTAAAAACGCCGCCCGAAAAAAACACAACACGCGAGGGAGGCGCCTGCCCCCACTCGCGCGTCGCGACGGCCGCTTTTTGCGGCGGTTACGGCGTAATAGTCAGCCGGTAGAACTGTGTCCCACTCGGCGCCGGCGTGTATTGAAACTGGTTGTTAACGGCGGTGTAAGGAGCGGGTATCGTCGTCCAGTGCAACAAATCGGGGGATTGCTGCAAGACATACCCGCCGACCGCCTCGGGCCACGACAGTGTCACATGGCCCGCGCTGGAGGCCACCGAGAGCGATATGATCGGCACAAAGTAGAAACTTGAGAACGTTTGGGTTGCATTCACGCCACCAGTGGCGGAGGTGAATCCGACATAGGCCGTGTCGCTGTTCAGAATGTCGCTTCCCCAGATTGGGCCAACGCCATAATTCGTGCTGTAGGTGGCGCCGGTGGTCACGTCCGTCAGAGTGACGTCGTAATTGCTGCCGTCATAATAGACGTTGAAGCTGATCGGGTCGCCGCTGATGAGCGAAACCGGGCCAGTGTCGCCGTAGTTGAAGCCAGCGCCGGCCACAACGCCAGCCGAACCTTCGCCGTTGGTGGCGACGTCAATGCCGGGGGCGTCATTGCCATTGTTGTTGTAAAGTTCCGCGGCCAGCTCGACGCTGTTGGAGAGTTGATAGTAGCCCAGGCCGCTTCCGCCGCCGCCGGTCTGCAACACATTCGTGCCCTCAGTTTGAATGACGAAGGCAAAACCGTCCGCGGTGCCGTTCGTCACGCCGGTGGCGCCGACATCGGTGTAAATCCACGACGCCTTAAACGCATGGATCCACATGGGCGAGTTGTAGAAGAAGCTGGTGATTTCGCCGTTCTTTCCGTCGGTCGTGGTCAGCACGTTGTTGACAACGGCTCCCTGGCCGCTGCTCACGCCGTTGTTCAGGGCCGTCCAGCCAAGTCCGTTGTCATCCAATGTGACGCCGGAATCGACGAAAACGGTTGTGGCGCTGCTGGCATTGCCGAAGGCGTTGGTGACCCAGAAGACGTAGGCGCCATTGGCGGCGGGGCCGACATTGGCAATCATCAGATTGGTCGTCGTGGCGCCGCTGATCGAGCCGCCGTTGGTCACGAGAACGCCGTTAAGATACCAGGCGTTGGTGAACGGCGAGCTGCCGACTTCTCCCACATTCAAAATGAGCGTGGTCCCGGCCAAAACATGCAGCGAAGCCGGCAAGGCAGGGATAATGACGGGGCTTTGTGAAATGGCGACTGCATCGACGGAGCTTGTGACAGCGCCGTAGTTGTTGGAGACAACCAGGCTATAGTTGCCGGCGTCGCCGGGCGCGGCCGCGGTGATGGTCAACGTCGAGGTGTTGGCGCCCGAGAATTCAGCGCCGCTGACCGGCACGCCGCCTTTGAGCCATGAGTAGTGGAGATTTGGCGTGCCGTAAGCGCCGGAAATAATGGAGCCGGTGCTGCCATTGCCGATCACCTGATTGGCGACTGGCTGGTTGGTGATGATCGGCGGAACGCCGGCGGAATAGAAGAGCGACAGCACCTGCGGCCCGGACAGCGCGTAATTAAAGAGCGCCAATTCCGAAACACCGCCGTCGAACATGCGGCTGTTCTCATATTGCGGATCGACGCCGATAGTGAAGTCGTCGCCGCTGCCCGTGGCCAGCCCGGTGGCGGCCTGAGTGCCGTTCTGAACGCCGTCAACGTAAAGGAACTCGTTCGCTCCATCCCAAGTGCCAACGACGAAATGCCAATTGCCATCGTTGAGGGCCGCGCCGGTCAAATCCCCAGCCGAGTTGGCATCCGCGAAATGCACGTTCATGGTGGTGTCCACGTCCATGCGGTAGCTGCTGTCGCTATGGCCGGCAAAGGTCTGGAACCGTCCGTCGTTGGGCACGGGCTTGATCCAGGCAGCCATCGTGATGGGACCGCGGTCATTGAGATCGCCGCCGCCCGAGAGAACATCGACAAAGCCGGTGCCGTTGAGGCTTTCCGTGAAGTGGTTAAACAGCACAGCCGTATTGCCGGCGCCTTGGCCGGGGAAATTGCCGACACCGGGGCCTGCAACCCCGCCTGGGGCCGAGCCGGGCAAATAAAACCCGTTGTCATTGGCGCCGTTGATCCCGTAGTTGGTGGCCACGGGTTCGCTGCTTTCAGAGGGATAGTTGGGAATTTCATCCAACTGGTAGAAAAGGACCGGAGCACTTTGCTGAACGACTTGATAATACGGAGGCGAGGGAGCAGCGCTGGTTCCCGCGGCATAATGGCTGGCAATGACGGTTGAGGAAAGCGCGTTGGTGTAATAGGCCACTTCCGAAAGCGCGCCGGTGAAGTTGAAGGCATTGTCGCTCCGGGCGCCCATCGCGAAACCGCCGAAGTCGCCTCCGTCATCCGCGGCGTAGGAGCCGTTGGTGATGGATGCGGACAAAGAGCCATCCAGGTAGAAATAAGCGGAGAGGGAATTGGCAGGATAAATGCCGTTGGCATTGGGAACCACGTTGCCGGCATTGGTCGTCACGACCACCGCCAGATAATGGTTCTCACCTCCGTTGACAGCGGTGGCGGCAGCCAGGGCAATGGATGTATTGGCGCCGTTCTTGTTAAATGCGCGGAATTGGTAAACACCCGGCGCGGTTGCGTCCATGTAGATGAGCCAGCCAGCGCGGTTGGCCCCCACATCGACCAGGGAAATCGGGCATTGCTCGGTGGCCGGCGAGCCGGATTGCGCCCACAGCTCAATTGTGAATGGAGGCTGATTCGAGAGGGCCTGCGAATACGGGGCCTCCACGATGCTGCCGGAGGTCGTGATGCTGAAATTGGTGTCAGCAGGATTAGAGTCCGCCAGCAAGCCGGGAGTTTGAAAAACCAGCACGTCGGTGAACGGGGCATTTTCGGACTGGCCCAAGGAACCGATGTTGGTCGCCTCGGTGAGCGGCGCGGGCGCGTTGGTTTCGTTAAGCGGATAATAGGCCAGCGGGTTCAGCGCGATCACAGACGAGAAGTAACTCCCCGGCAGAGGGCTGGTGACGACCGTAAGAGCGGCCTGGCCGCTTGGGGTTTGCAAGTTGTTCGTGTCTGCCACAGTGACGGAGAATTCGCTTCCAGACGCGTCGGCAGTGGCGTTTGACACCGTGAACGAGGCGTTGGTCGCGCCCGCGATGGCGACCGAGTTGCTAAACCACTGATAAGTGAGCGGCAGCGCGCCTATGGCTGACACAGTAAAAGTCGCGTTGGATCCGGCGATGGCCACTGTGGGCTGCGGTTGCGTGAGGAGTTCCGGCGGCAGCGACCCGGCCGAAAAATAAAGCTGTTGAACCTGGCCAACCGACAGGGCCGACGGGATAACAGCCACCTGGCAAAGGCTGCCGATGAAATTGCGCCCAGTGTCGTCAGGCGCGGTGCCCAACTCCAGAGGCTGGAGATTGCCATTCGGCTTGTTATTGCCGTTGGTGGAAGAGGCCACAAGCGCGCCGTCAATATAAAGATAAACACTGCTGGCGCCGTCCCATGTAGCGGCCCAAAAGTGCCAGTTGCCGTCGGCCGAGTTGTCGCCGCCGACGACCTCCGCATTGTTGCCCACGTTCCAGTGAGGGGCGCCCGAACCCTGGTTGATGTCAAAGCGATAAGCCTGGTCGCCCTTGCCCAACACAGTAGTGAAAAAGCCCGGAAGGGAAGCCTGCACCCACGCGGTCACCGTAATGGGATCATTGGTCGCGGTGCCGACGGACAAACCAACGGCGCCAACAACGGGGATGCTCGGCCCAATATCCGAGGACTCAGGGTTGTTAAACAAGCAAGCCAGGCTGCTGCCCCCGCCCAAGCCCGGATAATTCGGGCCTGCTTGCCCAGGGGTCGTGCCAGTTTCGTAATAACCATTGGCCGAGGCGCCTGCGGTTCCGTAGTTCACCGCCACAGGAGCGGCGGCTTCATCCAAGCGGTAATACAGCAACGGATTGTCAGTTTGCACCAAAGTCTTGTAGGCGCCGGAAGGGCCGGTCGTGCCAACGGTATAGTGGTTGGCAACATCGGCGCTGGACAGAACCGCGGGATAAAACGCAACCTCGTCAATATATCCGGGGAAAGCAAACGAGGAATCGCTGCGCGCGCCGATGCAGAAGGGGCCGGCCGTGCTCCCTGTGTAACCCAGGCTGGAATTGGTCGGGTTCTGGGCCACGCCATTGATATAACCTTGCGCCGTCTCCGTGGCGCCAGTGTAGCTGACCACCACATGATACCATGTGTTGGCCAGGATGTGTCCGCCCGGGACGGTCATGTTGTAATTGACGGACGTCGTGCCGCCGTTGCCGTAATAGGTCCTGAAGTTAAAAGTCCCCGGCCCGCTTGGGTCCGTGTAAATAAGCCATCCGTTGCGCGTGGCCCCGGCATCAAGGCAGTTGACGATGCATTCTTCGCCGGGGTCGTTGGTGGGTGTCTTGACCCAGATTTCCACCGTGAAATTCGTCACGGAAGCGTAGGCCGCGTCGTAAGAGGCAGCCATGCGCGGGTTTACGCCTGTAGCTCCGCTAAACAATCCGCCCGTGTCGGCGTCGCCAGCCAGCGCACCCGGCACGCCTGGAAACGCGCCGTCAGTATAAGCGCCGTTGTCGGCGGCGCCCAGGCTTCCAAGGTTGGCCCCGGCGGGTTTGGCTCCCGGCGGCGCGACCGTCTCGGTCAGCGGGTAGTAAAGCACCGGGTTATAAGCCTGGACGGCGTTAAAGAAAGCCCCGTGCTGGGCTTTGGCCGAGGTGGCAATAAACAGGGACAAGGACAGGAGGCTGGGCAGACCGTAACGAATCAGATATTTGCGCATAAGTTCAGAATTAGGTTTACGCGATGATGCAAGCCCCAGGGAATACCCTATAAACCCATTGGCTCAACACACCGCTCCGGTTCAACTGACAACGCGGATTGCGTGCCGATTATGGCTATTCGGCACCCCGTGGCAAGAGAAAGATGCATGTTCTATTGTAGAACATGCTTTCCGCGGAATGGCATGAAGACACTCTATTCAACCGAAAATGGCGAAGAACCTCTTCTTCGTTTATATATTGCATTACCATCAAATAATGGCATATTCCAACCATTGTCGCGCTTTAGGCGCGTGTTCTTTCGATCTTTCGGGAAGGAATTTTTGAAAAACAAAACTCAGAAACAAAGCCATTAACGGGAAAACAAGGTTGAACAAGCCAAAACACGGCGTTTTCGATGAAGAAGGCGGCGGCATGCGCGCGCGCCCGCCGCGCTGGACTGGTCTTCGCTTCCTCGATCAACATCACCCGCGCCATTCCGGCTGGACCTCAACGCCGCCCGCTTCTTCCGCGTGGGCGAACCTTGGCAGCCCGTTAAAGACTATGGATTGCTGCTTTGCCAAAAAATGGCCCGCAGACCAGGCGCGACGAAGAGCATGGTTTTTTAACGGGCTGCTTCGGCAATGGGGCAATAGCTGTCAAGCGATTGCGGCAAAGCTCGATTTGCTTCTTGCAGAATAGGATAGATGTGCCATAATGGAAAAGAGCAATCAAGCGGTTGGAATTGAACAAGTGGCCTTGGTGAAATATGAGCTTGCGGCTCCGATTACTGCACTTGGAAGATAATCCGCGGGACGCCGAACTGGTTCAGGTCATGCTGGAACAGAATGGCATTTTTTGCGAAACAAAAACTGTCAATAATAAGGAAGGCTTCGAGGAAGCCCTTTCCGAAGACAAATTCGACCTCGTCCTTTCCGATTTTTCACTGCCCGGCTACGATGGCCTTTCCGCCCTTGCCCAGGCCCGCCAAACCTGCCCGGAAGTCCCTTTCATTCTGGTTTCCGGCACGGTCGGCGAAGACGAAGCGGTGGATTGCCTCAAAAGCGGCGCGACCGATTACGTGCTCAAAGGCCGCTTGGCGCGCCTGCCGGCCGCCGTGCGGCGCGCGTTGCAGGAGGCCGAGGCCATCGCCCAGCGCCATAAAGTCGAGGCGCTCTTCCAGAACATCATGGAGAACCTGGAAGACATGGTCACGGTGGCCGATCTCCAAGGGAAGCGGGTCTTTTGCAGCTCGTCCTGCCAGCGATTGTTCCCCAGCCATGAATCGTTGGTGGGCACGGACGCTTTTGGCGAGGTGCGCGCCGAAGACCTTCCCCGAATTCTTCAATTCTTCCGCGGCATCGCCAACACCGGCCAATCCCAGCGCGCCGAATACCGGGTCGTGCTCGAAAATGGCGAAGTCCGCCATATCGAATCCCAAGGCAGCGCGATGCGCGATCATGCGGGGCGGATCAACCATGTGCTGCTGGTCTCGCGCGACATCACGAGCCGCAAACAGGCCAACGAACGCATCCAGGAACAAGCGGAACTTTTGGACAAGGCGCGCGACGCCATTTGCCTGAAAGATCTCTCCCAGCACATTCTTTATTGGAACAAAAGCGCGGAGCGGCTTTACGGCTGGAACGCGCAGGAAGCAATCGGGCGCAGCGCCAACGATCTTCTCCTTGCGGGCGATGCGGCCCAGGCCATGCCCGCGTTGCGCGAGCTTATCCGCCACGGCCAATGGCAAGGCGAACTGCACCAGGTGGACCGCCAGGGGCGCGAACTAATCGCCGAGAGCCGCTGGACGTTGCTGCGCGACGACCTCGGGCGGGCCAAATCCATCCTGGTCATCAACACGGACGTCACCGAGAAAAAGCAAACGGAAGCCCGCCTGCTCCGCACGCAACGGATGGAAAGCATCGGCGCCCTGGCCGGAGGCATCGCGCACGATCTCAATAATACACTGACGCCGATCGTCATGGCCGCGGACGTGCTTCAGCGGGAAATCACGAGCGCAACGGGCCGGAAGCTGATGGAAACCATCAAGCGCAGCGCCGGGCACGGGGCGGAGATGGTCAAACAAATACTTTCCTTTGCCCGCGGCACGGCTGGCGCGCGGCAGACGCTGCAACTCAACCGTTTGGTGGACGAATTGGAAAGCTTCATTCGGAGCACTTTTCCGTCTTCGCTGGCCATCACGATGCACGTGGACCCGAACCTGCGGCCGGTCGTGGGCGACGCCACGCAACTGCACCAGGTTCTCTTGAACCTGTGCGTTAACGCGCGCGATGCCATGCCCGATGGCGGCACGCTGCGGATCGAGGCCTCCAACACCGAGCACGACCCCTGGCTGGCGGAACAAAAAGCGCGCGGGTCTCATGTGTTGCTGGCCGTTTCGGACACCGGGTCTGGCATGCCGCCGGAAGTGCAGGCGCGCATTTTCGAGCCGTTTTTCACGACCAAGGGAGAAGGGCGCGGGACGGGGATCGGGCTTTCGACTGTCATAAGCATCGTCAAAACGCATCAAGGCTTCATCAATTTCACAAGCCAGGTCGGGCAGGGCACGGCCTTCCGCGTTTATCTTCCGGCCGCGCCCATTCCTGGCTCGACAATGCTGGCTTCCAGCGCCGAGGGGGACCTGGTGCTCATTGTCGATGACGACATCGGCATTCTGGAAATCACCAAGCTGAACCTGGAAGCGCGGGATTACTCCGTGTTGACCGCCAAGGAATGCAACGAGGCGATCACCGCCTATGGCCGGCGCCGGCGCGACATTAAAGCCGTCCTGCTGGATTTGCAGATGCCCGGCATGAGCGGGGTGGAATTGATCACCCGCCTGAGGCGCATCAATCCCGATGTGCGGGTTATCGGCATCAGCGGAGAAGGCCCGCGGGATAACTCAGAACAGGAAGCCCAGCCGCATCTCCGCGCGCATTTGACCAGGCCCTTTACCATCGACTCTCTGCTCGCCAAACTCCGGGAAACCACCGCCCGTTAGTTTTTCGCCGGGCGCCAAATTGGCATGTTCGTTGCTAAGAATGAAGCATGCCTGTGCGCATTGGATGGGATGATATTCTCCTTCGCCTGTTTTTGACAGTGGTGGCGGGGGCGCTGATTGGGGCAAATCGGGAAGAAGCTGGCCGCCCGGCTGGCTTGCGCACGATCCTGCTGGTGGGCTTGGCGGCGGCTCTGAGCATGATCCAGGCAAACCTCCTGCTTGCCGTTCACGGCAAAGCGCCGGATTCGTTTGTGGTCATGGACCTGATGCGTTTGCCGCTGGGAATTTTGTCCGGCATGGGCTTCATCGGCGCCGGGGCGATCCTGCGCAAGGATAACATGGTGGTGGGCGTCACGACGGCGGCCACAATGTGGTTTATGACCGTCCTCGGTTTGTGCTTTGGCGGAGGGCAGCTTGGCTTGGGCATTGTCGCGCTGGCGGTGGGATTGGGCGTTCTTTGGGCGCTGAAACCGATCGAACATTTGTTAAAGCAGACTCAGCAGGCCAAGCTGACACTCGTGGTGGGGAACCAGGGGCCGAACGAACAGGACATCCTCCGATGCGCGGCGGCGGCCGGCGGCAAAGTGTCATCGGTGTCGGTTGTCTATGAAACGGGCGGCTCGCTGCGGGAAATTCATTGCATGGTGCAATGGCGCGCCAGGCCGGGCGACGTGCTGCCTCCGGCTTTCGTAAACGAACTCGCGAAACGTGAGGACACCTTCAAAGTCATGTGGCTGAAGTAGGCCGACTCCGCCGCAAATTGCAACCGCGCCCGCGCGAAAGTTTGCAAATTGCGAGGCGCGGGCGTGCGCTCCGCCTAGTGCGGCCTCACGGTATATGACTTGCTCTTTCTACTTTTCCGGGGAAGAAACGCCGCCGGGAATCGCGGCCCTGAAATCGAAAAACGAAAAGAACAAATCATTATGAATACCACATTGAAAAGCCTGTTTCTGGAGGAACTGGAAGACATGTACGACGCCGAGCAGCGCATTGCCAAGGCCCTCCCCAAGATGATCGAAGCGGCCACATGCAACGAATTGAAGTCGGCCTTGGACAACCATCTTGAGGAAACCAAAGAGCACGCCCAGAAACTCGAGCAAGTCTTCGCGGCCTTCGAAGCCACGGCCAGCGGAACCAAATGCGAGGCCATCGTCGGCATCCTGGATGAGGGTGAGACCCTTGTCAAAAAGAACAAAAAGTCCACCAACATCAATGCCGCCATCATCTGCGCCGGGCAGAAAGTCGAGCATTACGAAATCGCTTCCTACGGGTGCCTGAAGACTTGGGCCGGAATGCTCGGCAAGAGCGACGCCGCCTCCATTCTCGAAGGAATTCTGGACGAGGAAAAGGCCGCCGACGAAACCCTGACCGATCTGGCCACCTCGAAAAACGAAGAGGCCCTGGAAGAAGTGCAGCCGGGCGCGCTGGCACACTAGGAGCTTATCCTTGAATACGCAGGCCCTCTGCGGCAATGGATTTTGGCGGCAGGCAAGGCGGCCCCCGCCGCGCGCATCCCCGCAGAGGGCTGCAAGCGTCGGGACAACGCAGCCTGCTGCCAAAACCATCCCGCACTACGGGTTTATGAGCAAAAGCCACGCGCCGCATGGCTTTTGCTCATAAACAGAGGGTCTTCTTTAAAGCGCAACCGGCGCGGGTCATGGATTTCCATGGCGCGCGCCGGCTTGCAGCGAGTGAATGTGTGTTAGCTCGTAGAGACCTTCGCTACCGTGTTGCTATACGAGTTCTGAAGGCTCTCCCAGGCGGATTGAAATGCGGCCTTCGTCTTGTCCCAAGTGTCCGCGCCGCTGGACTTCATCTGGTCATAATCCTTTCGCACCGCGTTCCTTTGGCTTTGCAGGTCCGCCACCGCTTGATCGTAGCGGGCTTTGGCGTCGCCGCTGGCATTGGCCGCCTTTTCGGAGAACTTGTCGATCTTGGCGTCCAGTTCAGCCATTTTTTTGTCCATGGACGCGAGATAGGCGTCGCGGTTTTGAGCCGCGGAATCCTGGGCTTTGGCAGTGGCATCCACAGTGGTCTGCGGGCTGGCTGGAGGCGGCGTCTCCTGGCGGTTGCAAGCGGTCAGCATGCCGGCCGCCGCGATGATCATTAAGCAAGATTTTGAATTCATGGAATCCTTTCTGGCCGCCGTTGGAAGCAAACGGTTCGCGCTCGCAACGGGGCGGCCGAGGCTTCAACTCTTGAAGCACTCATCAACGAATTGCTGGACGGCTTCCTTGGTGTCGCCGGTCCGTTTCTGGATGCGGCCCACCAGTTCATCTTCGCAGCCTTCGCGGTATTGCAGGTCGTTTTCAGTCAACTGCGCGTATTTCTGTTTAAGTTTTCCTTTGGCGATGTTCCAGTCGCCTTTGACATGAAGCGAATTCATATTGATTCCTTTTGCTATGTTGGCTAACTCGGCGGTTCGCCCGCCGTTCATGATTAACATGATTGACAATTCATATAGCAGGAGAAGGGCCACCCTTCGGGCCGGGCGCCAAAGCGGCGGGAAACGGGTTTTCCGAGGGGCTTTTCGCGGCTTGAATGGCCGTTGCAATTGGCTCTCAGGGATTTCCTCAATCGCAAATTGCACGGCGAAGAAGGGGCAGGTTGCATTTCGCACCGGCGCGCGATGCGCCTTCCGAGCCGGGAAGAGCGGCGCTGGAGATGCTTAAAGAATAGGATGGAAGCAACAATAAAGTTCTTATGCTCTATACACTTGCATTAATTCTCATCATCGCCTGGCTCTTGGGGATGGTGTCGTCCTACACAATAGGCGGATTCATCCACATCCTGCTGATAGTCGCGATTGTGCTCATTCTGGTCCGGGTCATCCAGGGCCGGAAAATTTAGTTCCCTATGCCACAGAGATCGGCGCGTGACATGAATCGTCAAGAAGGCCACGCCAAGCCAGGAAGATCGGCGAGGGCGGCCCCCCGCAAAGAAATCCTGGCCCAGATGTCGCGATTGATCATCAGCATCGCGGGCGTGCTGCTTCTTTTTTATTGCGCCCGCTCGGTCGTGCTGCCGGTAATGCTGGCCTGGATGGGATCGATGGTTCTGAGAGTGCCGGTCACGTGGCTGCGCCAGCATCATATTCCGGCGCCGCTTGGGGCTGGCGTGGTAATGATTATTTTGACAGCCGCGCTCGGTTTCGGGTTGATGGAATTCGGCCGGCCGGTGGCCAATTGGATAAAAACGGCTCCTGAAACCCTCCCGCGTTTGCGCCAAAAATATCACAGTTTGTTCGCGCCCATCACGCGAGTCACTGACGCCCTGAATGGCGTGCCTAAGCCGCAAAACAATCCTGGCAAAGCCCAGCCGGCCCCGGCCCCGCTGCCGGCCGTCGGAGGCGGGCAAATCGCGGGAACGTTGTTTTCCTGGACTGGAGCCATCGTGGCCGGAGTGGCGGAGACGGGCGTCTTGATGTTCTTGATGATGGTTTCCGGCGATCCGATGCTGTACAGAATGGCGCGCATTCTCCAGACGCTGGGGGATGAGGCGGATGCGATGGAGGTTTGCCGTCAAATTCAACATAATATTTCCAAGTATTTGTTTTCCGTCAGCTTGATCAACATTGTGTTGGGCTTGGCGGTTGGCGGAGGTTTGGCGCTGGCCGGGATGCCCAATGCCGCGATGTGGGGCGCGCTGGCCACGCTGGCCAACTTTGTGCCTTACTTCGGGCCGGTCGCGGGAATCATGGTGGTGGCCTTGGCTGGACTAATATCGTTCGACACTGTGACCCGCGGCCTGTTGCCGGCGGGAATTTACCTGATTTGCCACGTGCTGGAGGCGGATTGCCTCACGCCTTTGCTGTTGGGCCGGCGCTTCAGAATGAATCCATTTGTCATCTTCGTCATGCTGATGTTCTGCGCGTGGTTGTGGGGAGTGCTCGGCGCGCTTCTGGCGATGCCGTTGCTGGTTACCCTGAACGTGGTGTGCAGCCGGGTCCCGGCCTTCGCGCTGTTCGGAGAATTCCTGGCGGCCTGACGCCGCTCATTGCAGGCCGATGCGTTTGCGTTTCCGATAGAGCGTGGCCTGATCAATCCCCAGCACGTCGGACGCCTGAGCCAGGCTCGCCGTCTTTTCCAGAATGCGCCGGATATGCGCCTCCTCCAGCTTTTCCAGGGAAACAAATGAGCCGACTTTGACATCATCGGCCGAAGTGGCGCCGTTATGGTGATCGTGCTGAAACTCGGTGGGCAGATCAGCCAGGTCGATATTGTCGCCGCGCGCGAGGATGACCGCCCTTTCGACGGCGTTGCACAGCTCGCGCAAATTGCCGGGCCAATGATACGACCGAATCCGCTCCAATGCCGGCGATGA
This sequence comes from Verrucomicrobiia bacterium, assembly GCA_036501625.1. Classification (GTDB taxonomy): domain Bacteria; phylum Verrucomicrobiota; class Verrucomicrobiia; order Limisphaerales; family Palsa-1400; genus Palsa-1400. The sequence goes on along the minus strand of DASXZY010000029.1, from coordinate 80,088 downwards.
AAAACCGTCAACACGCCGTCCGCATTGCCGCGCGAAATGGTCAAGAAAATGGCCGGCCAAGCTGTCCAAATCGGCCGTGCGGTCGCGCAAGGGCGGAACTTCGACAGAAATAACGTTGAGCCTGAAGTAGAGGTCCTCGCGAAAGGCGCCTGCCGCCACGCGTTCTTTGAGCAACCGGTTGGTGGCGGCGATGACGCGCACGTTGGCGCTATAAACGGCGTTCTCGCCCAGGCGCTCATACTCGCGCTCTTGCAGCAGTCGCAGCAGCTTGGGCTGAATCTCCGGCGGCAGATCGCCGATTTCATCCAGGAACAGCGTTCCCCCCTCGGCCGCGCGCACTTTCCCCCACCGGTCTTTGACGGCTCCGGTAAACGCGCCCCGCACATGGCCAAAGAGTTCGCTTTCCAGCAATTCCTTGGAAAGGCTCGGACAACTGACGGTCACAAAAGGCTTTTCCGCGAGGTGGCTGTTTTCATGAAGGGAGCGGGCTGCGACCGTTTTGCCGGTCCCGCTTTCGCCCAGGATCAGAATGGAGGCGGGCGTCTTGGCCGCGCGAAGCAGCACACTCATCGCCTCTTGCATGGCTGGGCACATGGAGTTGAAAACCGGCGCGGGATTTCGTGATTTGGATTCCACCACCTCATGCTTCAAATGCTCAATGGTTTGGCCCATTTGGCGCCACCGCTGCAACCGAGCCAGCACGGCCAGAAATTGTTCGCGCTGGAACGGTTTCTCCAGAAAATCCATCGCGCCCCGCCGCATGGCTTCGACAGCCATTTTCACGTTGCCTTCCGCCGTCACGATGATGACGGGCAGGCCGGGATTTTGGTCCTGGATGCGCGGCAGCAGATCCAGCCCGCTTTCGCCGTCAAGATGAACGTCGAGCAGGACGGCCTCGAATTTTTGGCGTTTAAGCGCCGCCAGGCCGTCCATGCCGTTGGCGGAGGCTTCCGCATAATGCCCTGCGCCCTCCACGATCAGGGAAGCGGCGTCGCGGAACGTTTTGTCGTCGTCAATAACTAGAAAGTCCATGGTTTATGCGGCGCCCGGCTGGCGAGCCGTGAATTTATCCACGAAAACAACAAGTTCTGTGCATGAGCGGAAAATATTTTCTGACAACTGCATGGAGGGCGCTTCAGCCCGCCGCCGCATGCGGCGGCAAAGGCGCCGGGCGTTGGCCCTCATGCGGCCCACGTGGGTTCTGGAATCGTGCTCCAGCAGCGAGAGCATTGGCGCTCCGCTTGTGGCAGAACGGCGGGCCAATTGCAACATGTGCCGGCCGGGGTCCAAAATGTCTGACACCAGGCGGGCTGAGGTTTCGTCGTGAAAGCGGTTGACTTGTTCGGCCAGCAGCTCGGCGCTCATCACCACGCCCGCCAGTGAACTTCTGAGATCGTGCCTCAGCGCCGGCAATTCCTCCGCCCACGTCAAATCGGCCGGCGCGCATGCGGCCGCCATCGGGGGCGCCGGGGGTGGGGCCTTGGGCAGAAAACGCGCCAGTTCGTCGAACAATTCCTGCCGCGAAAATGGCTTGCCCATGCAGCCGTCAAACCGCGCTTCACCGTCGTTTTCCTCCGCCCTGACGCTCGAGGCGGTGACCGCGATGACCGGCGTCGATTTCAAGGCCGGAATTTCCCGCAGAGAGCGCAGCACTTCGTGGCCTTCCATTCCAGGCATGCGGATGTCGAGCAGAATAATGTCCGGGCGCGTTTGCCGGGCCAGGGCGACGGCTTCGGGGCCGCTCCCGGCCAGGAGCAGGGTGTGGTGCGATTCGCTGAAAATGGCGCGCAGAAGCTGGCGGTTGGTTTCGTTGTCGTCGACGCCCAGCACGGTGGACGGGCGGAGCAAATTGAAATTGGCCGCGGCCGGGGCGAGCGATGGCTCGGCGGCGGGCTGGCAGGCGGAAACAACCACGTCTGGAAAGCGGAGTTGAAAGACCGAGCCGTGCCCCAATCCGCTCGTGACCGTGACCGAGCCTCCCATCGTTTCCGTCAATCGTTTGACAATGGCCAGCCCGAGGCCGGTGCCGGAGCGCTCCATTTCAGGATGCGCGCCCGCCTGTACGAATGGCTTGAAGACCGCCTCCGTCCGGTCCGCCGGGATGCCGACGCCGGTGTCCCTGACTTCAATCAGCAGGGTCAGAAGCTGGCCGGGAATTTGTTCCTCCCATTGAATGCTCGTTTCGACGCTGCCCCGGTCTGTGAATTTGATGGCGTTGCCGACCAGATTGACCAGCAATTGGCGCAGCCGGATGCGGTCGAGCATCAAGGAGCGCGGCAGGCCGGGGGCCGTCCGCCAGGAAAGGCGCAATTTCTTGCGGGCGGCGTGTTCCGAAAACATGGTTTGGACAAACTGGCAAATGTCCTTGGGGTCGCTTGGTTCGGGGCGCAAGGCCAGCACGCCGGCTTCGATCTTCGACATGTCAAGCATGTCATTAATGAGTTGCAGGAGCGAGGAGGCGCTTCGGCGGATGGATTGCAGATAATGGAATTGTTTGGAATTGCGCAGATCGTTCTCCAGCAATTCGCCAAAACCGAGGATGGCGTTCATGGGCGTGCGGATTTCATGGCTCATGTTGGCCAGGAACACGGTTTTCTCCTGGCTGCGGCGGTCGGCTTGCAGCTTGGCTTCAATCAATTCGCGTTCGCGCTGCTGATGCTTGACCGTCAGGCGCGACAAGGCGAAGGCGAACAATCCGGCGCCCAGCCCCAGGATGCCGGCCACCAAGCTGGTCAGGCTGGCCCGGGTCAATTGGGCGCGCGCCCCCGCGCCCTGGTCAAAAACGAGCGCCGAAGGCGAGCGTTCAAAGCCCGCCACATTTTGGCGGACCGTGTCCATGAGCCGCGGCCCTTCGCTGTCGGAAGCCATGGCGACGCCGTCCTGGCGGGCCAGCGCCACTTGTTGCAAGTGACGGAAGCTGGCCAGAACGCCGCCGCGGAAATTGAGGATTTGCCGGAGCATGGCGGGATCATTGCGGGCCAGGCCGGAGAGATGGTCAAAACGGGCGGACAATTGCCGCGCGCCAGACTGAAGCGTCTCCGCGAAAGCCGGGTTGCCAGTTAGCGCGAAGGCGCGCTGGCTGCTTTCGGCCTCCAGGAGAGATTGGAAAACGGAATTGACCTCCAGGCGGATGGCTATGGACTGGTTGGCGTCGTTCAACTGGCGCGAAAGCCTGGCCCAGGTGGCGGCTGCCAGCACCACGCTGGCCACGGAAAGTGTAAGCCAGATGACGACAACCGTTTCATAAAACCGTCCGGCGCTCCAGCGCGGAGCGGCCATCCAACTCATTCTGTTTGCGGTTGCGTTCATAATCGTTTTCCCGGCATGACGCACGTAACCTAGACCAGTCAGGGCCGCATCGCTAAGTAGGTGAATACCTCTATATGCCAGACCGGGGGCCTGCCTTACAGTGCCGCCATGTTGTTGCGCCATTCACGGGAGAATTTCGCTCCGCCAGCCGCTGTCGCGGGCTGCGACAAGTGCGGCCTTGTGCAGCGAATTGAGGAGATGCCGCCCGGCTCTGCCGCCCATTGCGCGCGGTGCGGTTTTCACCTGTCTCATCACCGGGCCAACAGCCGCGCGCGCACGCTGGCCTTCGCGCTGGCGGCGCTGATCCTTTACTTGCCATCGAATTTCTATCCGCTTGTGACGGCCGATTACTACGGGATGCACTCCACCACGACCATTTTCCAAGGCGTCAGCGCGCTGTTCGGAAAAGGGCAATATGTCATCGCCGCGTTTGTTTTTATCACGGGCATCTTTTCGCCCGGCGTCAAAATTCTGGGGTTGGTCTTTCTCTCTTGGACGCTGAACTGGCCCCGGGCCATGCGCGCGCGGGCCTGGGCGTGCCGGATCGTCCGCGTGGTGGACCCGTGGAACATGCTGGAAGTGATCCTGCTGGCGGTTTTTGTAGCCATGATCGAGATGGAGCAGGTGGCCTCCGTGCATCCGGGGCGCGGCGCATTCTTTTTGACGGCAGTCGTTGCCCTGATGCTGCTCGCCACGGTCAGTTTTGACTGGCGCCCGTTGTGGGAAAGGGCGGAAGAAATGGAACTTCATGAACAGACTCCATGAGGGGCGGGCAGCGGAAAAACCATTGCCCCGGGCCGTGATTAAAAAAGCGAAGCCCGTCTGGGTGTTGTGGCTGATTCCGCTGGGAGCGATCGCCCTTTGCGTCTGGTTCATTTATCGCGATTTCGTGGCCAGCGGACCCCTCATCACCGTTTATTTTGATGACACAGCCGGGCTTGAGGCGGGCAATACGATGGTCAATTACCGCGGATCTCAGATCGGCCAGGTCAAATCCATCAGCGTGACCGAAGATGGCAAACGGGTCAAAGTCACCGCCCGCCTGATCGGCCCCGCCAAGAACCTGGCGCGAACAGGCTCGCTCTTTTGGATTGTGCGGCCTGAGCTGAAGGTCGGCGCCATCAGCGGGTTAAACACGATTGTCTCCGGCGAATACGTGACCGTCCAGCCCGGCCAGGGCCCGGCCACCAACGTTTTCGTCGGCGCGGAAAAACCGCCGCCCGAACCGGAGCCTAACGCGCTCCTCATCACCATTCATGCGGCAGCGCTGGATTCCATGCAGGAACGTTCGCCGATTTTCTATCGCGGCATCGAGGTGGGCGAGGTGCTCGGCTACCAGTTGTCCGATGACGCGCGGGGAGTGGACATCCGGGCGCGGGTGCGCCGCCAATACGCGCCGCTGGTGCGGATGAATTCTGTTTTTTGGAACGCGGGCGGCATCGATGTTCACATCGGCTTGTTCAAAGGAGCGCAGATCAGCGCGCAATCCGCCCAAACTCTGTTGAGCGGAGGCATTGAATTTGCCACGCCGCCCCAACCGGGCGTCGCGGCCGAGAATGGCGCGGTCTTTGATATAAATGAAAAACCCAAAGAGGCGTGGAAGGATTGGAACCCGTCCATCCCGCTTCAATTGTCCGGTCAGGCTCCCGCGGCCAACTTGCCCTCGTCCGGTTCCAAGCTCGACTTAAAGTGATGCCGCGCGGCGCGTTTGCCGGCATGAATATGGGTGAAGTGCGCGCCAAAGAACACAATCTGCGCGGAGTAATAAACCCACACCAGCACGATGACCAGTGAACCGGCCGCCCCGTAAATGGAAAGGGTGCTGCTGCGCCCCAGATAATATCCAATCAGGAATTTGCCAAAATTGAAAAGCAGCCCCGTCACAAAGGCTCCCAGCCAGACATCCTTCCAGTTGATGGCGACATCAGGCAGCAATTTGAAAATCATGGCGAAAAGCAGGGTGATGACGCCCAGAGAAACCAGAAAATTAAGCGGGCTGAGCCAGAACTTTTCTCCTTGCAGAAAACCGGTCGCGAAATGGCCCACCCCGGCCAGGGCGGCGTTCAGCACGAGGGCCACCAGCAATAAAAAGCCAATGCCCAGCATCATCGCAAACGAGAGCAGCCGGTCCACGATGAAATGGCGCAACCCGCCGCCCGGCTTGCGTTGGACACCCCAGATGTTGTTGAGCGCGTCTTGCAGTTCCACGAACACCGCCGTGGCGCCCGCGCCCAATGTGACCACCGCGCCCAGCGTCGCCCAATAGCTCGTGCGCGGCTGGCTGGTGGCGGCGATGACCAGCGATTGAATCGCCTCTCCGCCCTTGCTCCCGACCAGGCCATTGATCTGCCCAAATAACTCCTTGCGCGCCGCCTTTTCGCCAAAGAAAAAACTGGACATGGACAGCGCAATGACAAAAAGCGGCGCGATCGCGAAAATGGTGTAATAAGCCAAGGCCGCGCCCACCCGGGAGGAATTCCCGTTCGCCCAGGCTGTGGCGGTCTCTTTGAACAGGACGGCGGTCGATTTCAAATCGCGAAATTGCATCGGCTATTTATCCGGCTTTTCTTCGTTCTTCTCTTTGTCCTCAAAGGCGCGAAGGGTCACGGGTGTGTCCAATTTGGGCACCAGCGCTTTGATAAAGGCGTTGCGCAACAGCGAGACGATGGCCGGCCAGACGCCGATCTTCTCCTTGCCATAGGCGCCGGAGATGGGAAAGCGCGCAGCCAGATAATCGTGCGGCTGATTCTTCAAAGCCGTAGTGACCGTGCCAACGACGGCCTGCCAGAAAATCTCCAGGATATTCTTTTTGCGCTCCTTGTCCCAGGCGAAGACTTTCAACTTTTCAAAGAACACCTTGCCGTAGCCGTCGAAGTTTCCGTCCTTGGATGCGATGGAAGTGAAGAAAGCAAACTCGCCGCTGGCAACATCGAATTTGCCGTAAGCTTTGAGGAAGTCATTCAGGGCCGGGAGGTTGACGTTCGTAATCTGGGCCGTCACTTGAAAAGTCGGCTGAGCCGCCATCGGATTGAGTTGGACGTGGAAATCAAAATTGCCGCCGCCCAGGCTGGTGCCGTGGGCCGTGATTCCGGCCGGGAGTTCATTATGGACTTGGCGGGAATTGGTCAGATTGGTGGCCGTCACGGAGCATTTGCTGACATAAATATCCACCGGCGGAGTGGAATGCTCATTTTGAAAATGAATCTCCCCGTCATTGATTTGCAGGCGATTCAATTTAAAAGGAAAAAGGCTCTCCAGCATTTGGCCCCAATCTTCGCCCTTGCCGTTTTGCGCCTCCTGCCCGGTGGGGGTAACCGCGAAGTTGAGCCGGGGCCGCTCCAATGAAACCTGTCCCACGACCGAACCGTGAAACAGCTCCTTCCATTCGACCGAGAGGAAAATTTGATCCGCATTGAACAAAGGCGTGTGAACTTCACCGTTCCGCTGAAAAATGGCCGTGTTGTCAATCCTATACTGTCCCCGCCACAATTGGATATGCACGTTGCCGATGCGGCCGCCATAGTCCTTGGAGCGATTGAGCTGGCCGTTGACGTATCGCTGCACCTCAACGGGCATGATCAAGCGGCCCGCTATTAGCACAGCGGCCACGATGATCGCTGTCCAGTAAACGGCGGGAGATGGCCGCCACCTTCGTCCGCGCGATTCCATAATTGCATAACCAAGCTATTGATGTGCCAAGCGCGGCCCGCATGGAAAGAGCGGTCCTCGATCCTGCTTTCGGCCCGCGTTTTGCAATTTGCCAATGGCAAATCGCAATTGGACTGGTAGGCAGCCGCCTCAGTGCCGCGCCAGCTTTTGCCCGATATACAATTCAAACTTGCCAAGGAATTGTTACCCATATGAATTCGCAATGTGAAATAGGCATTGTTGGTTTGGGCGTCATGGGGCGCAACCTCGCGCTCAACATCGCCGATCATGGCTTCGCGGTGGCTGGATACGACAAAGACCAGGGCAAGGCTGGCGCCTTGCGCCAGGAGGCGGGCAAAAGCCCGGCCAATCCGGCATCCAATGTAGGCGATTTCATTGGCATGCTTCGCAAACCGCGCGCCGCCCTGATGCTGGTGCCGGCCGGGCCGGCCGTCGATGCGGTCATCAAAGATTTGCTGCCGCACCTGGAAAAAGGAGACCTGATTATTGACGCCGGCAACTCCTACTTCAAAGACACCAACCTGCGCGCCAAGACGCTGGAAGCCAAAGGCATTCATTTCCTGGGCGTGGGCGTCTCTGGTGGCGAAGAAGGCGCGCGGCACGGGCCAAGCATCATGCCCGGAGGGCCAAAAGAAGCTTACGAAAGAGTGCGCGCGGTGCTGGAAGGCGCGGCGGCCAAGGTCAACGGCGAACCGTGTGTGACTTGGCTGGGACCCGGGTCCTCCGGCCATTTCATCAAGATGGTCCACAACGGCATCGAGTACGGATTGATGCAATTGCTGGCCGAATGTTATGACATCATGAAACGCGGCTTGGAGATGAACGACGACCAGATCGGCGAAGTTTTTTCGTCGTGGAACAAGGGCGATGCCGGCGGTTATCTGGTCGAAATCACCAGCCGCATTTTCGCCAAGCAGGACCCGAAAACCGGCAAGCGGCTGATCGATGTGATCCTCGACGTGGCCAAACAAAACGGCACCGGCATGTGGACCTCGCAAAGCGCGATGGAACTGCAAGTGCCCGCCCCAACCATCGACATCGCGGTGTCGATGCGCGATATGTCTGTGCTTGAGCAGGACCGGGCGCGGGCGTCCGAGGTTTTCAAGCGGCCCGTTCCGCCCTTTGAGGGGGACCGAAAGGCATTCCTCGCGCAGCTTGGCGGGGGCTTTTACGCGGCCGCCGTCATCACTTACGCCCAAGGCATGGCCGTGCTGGGCGCGGCCTCAGTCAAACATCAATACCAATTGGACTTGGAAGCCATTGCCCGCATCTGGCGCGGCGGTTGCATTATTCGCGCGGCTTTGCTGGAAGACATCCGCGCGGCCTATCGCGCGCGCCGCGATTTGCCGAACCTGCTGCTGGACCCAGGCTTGTCGCGCAAAGTTTCGGAGCGCCAGGAAGATTTGCGCCATGTTGTGTGCCAGGCGGCCAAGCTCGGCGTGCCGGCTCCCGGGCTGATGTCTTCTCTGGGCTATTTTGACGCCTTCCGCGGCGCATGGCTGCCAGCCAATCTCATCCAGGCCCAGCGCGACTATTTCGGCTCCCATACGTACGATCGCATCGATGCCAAAGGCTCCTTTCACACGGAATGGGAAAAGCCGTGAAGAATGGCGAACAACTTCCGCCGACCATCTTCGTCATTTTTGGGGGGGCGGGCGATCTGGCCTGGCGAAAACTCGGGCCCGCATTGTTTGATCTTTGCCACGACCGAAGCATGCCTGAACACTTCGCCGTCATCGCGGTGGACCGCACGAACACAAGCGACAATCAGTTCCGCCAGCGGCTTCACGACGGCGTCAAGAATTTTTCCCGCCAGAAGACCATCAGCGCCGCCGCGTGGTCTGATTTTGCCAGGCACGTGAGCTATCAGCAGGGCGATTTCAAGAAGCTGCCCACTTATGCGGCCCTCGGCCAGCAATGCGCCAAGCTGGAGAAGGAGTGGGGCGCCTCGACCCATCGCATTTTTTACATGGCCACACCGCCCAGCATGTTCGGCGAAATACCGAAATTCCTCGGGCGCGCCGGCCTGGCTCGCGACGTTGACCTGGCGCGGATCGTGGTGGAGAAGCCCATTGGCTACGACTTGGATTCAGCCCGCGAGTTGAATCGTGTCCTGGGTGAGAATTTTGAGGAATCCCAAATCTTTCGCATCGACCATTATCTGGGCAAGGAAACGGTGCAAAACATTCTGGCCTTCCGCTTTGCCAACCCGCTTTTTGAACCAATTTGGAACCGGCGCTACGTCGATTACGTCACGATCACCGCTGCCGAGCAGGTTGGGGTGGAGCACCGCGGCGGCTATTACGACCACGCGGGAGCGTTGCGCGACATGGTGCAAAATCATCTCATGCAACTGCTGTGCCTGGTCGCGATGGAGCCGATGGTCTCGTTCAATGCCGATGAGATTCGCAATAAAAAAGTTGATGTGCTGCACGCGGTGCGGCCCATTCTGCCGGGAACGGTCCATGAATGCGCGGTGCGCGGGCAATACGGCGCTGGCTGGATCAATGGCAAGAAAGCGCCCGGCTACCGGCAGGAAGAAGATGTGGACCCCGCCTCGCGGACCGAGACGTTCGCCGCGTTGAAACTTTTTTTGGACAACTGGCGCTGGCAGGATGTGCCGTTTTACCTTCGCACCGGCAAGCGGCTCCCGCGGCAGACTTCGGAAATCACCATCCAATTTCGCGGCGTGCCGCATCATTCGTTTCCGAGCGAAGCGGCCCTGGACTGGCAGCCATCGCGCCTGACCATTTCCATCCAGCCGGTTGAAGGCATTGTGCTGCGCTTTCAGGCCAAGCACCCCGGCCCCAAAATGCACCTGCGCTCAGTCGAGATGAAATTCAATTACCGGGACACCTTCGCCGCCCGCTCGCCCGACGCCTATGAAACGCTCCTCTGGGACGTCATGATGAACGACGCGACGCTCTTCATGCGCGCCGACCAGGTGGAAGCGGCGTGGCAAATCTTGATGCCCGTGCTGGAGGCCTGGGCGGCGCCGCCGAGCGATTTTCCCAATTACGCCGCCGGCACGTGGGGGCCTGAAGACGCCCAGGGCTTGCTGGCTCAAGGACATAGCTGGCCGCAGACGATTGAATCACCGGGGCAGGCATAGGGTCATAAAGGAGGCGAACACCTTATATGGCCGCGAGGGTTTCGGGATTAACTTGACTCCATGAAAACAAGAAAAAAAGAGGAGCTGCCATTCGGAGATTTGGTGGCGGCGGCCTATCAAGTTTGGGGCGACCGTTTGGCCGCGAAAATGTTGCGCCTGGCCATCAAGGCGCGTTTGATCGTCTTCCGCGGGCGGCGGGTTTATTTGCAAACTTCCGCCCGGAGGGGGGCGGCGTGAAGCGCGCCGCGGCTCTGGTGGCGGCCGTGCTGGTCGCTGGCCTTGCGGGATGCGTAGGTTACGTTGACGGCGACGGCGGCGGGGTGGATGTGGTGGCGCCGGGGCCGGTTTTTTACGGCGGCTTCGAGGGCCCGGGGCGCGACGTGCATGCTTTTCATGACCGGGGATTTCACAGCCGGGGGGTTGCCCATCCAGGCCACTTCGGCGGCGGGAGGAGACGATGATGAATTCTGCAAAACAATGGACAAGAGCGGCGGCTGTGCTGGCTTGCGCTTGGAGCCTGTCGGCGCTGAACGCGCGCGCGCAAAGAGTATTTTCCTCTTCGGACGAAGCCATCAAAGCCTTGCAGACGGCCGCGCAGGCCCAGGATAAAGGGAGTTTGGCGGAGATTTTCGGGCCGGACTTCGATAAACTCCAAACAGGCGACAAAGCGGAGGACGCCCGCCACCGGGAACGTTTCGCGGCGGCGATGGCGCAGTCGTGCAAACAGGTCCCTGAAGGCGATAATATGATCCAGCTGGAAATCGGCACCAACGAATGGCCGATGCCCATTCCGCTGGTCAAAGTCGATGGCCAATGGCATTTCGACACGGAGGCTGGCAAGGAAGAGATTATTACGCGGCATATCGGTCAGGACGAGTTGGAGGCAGTCGGGGTCTGCCGCGATTATGTCAAGGCCCAGCAGAAATATGCGAGCGCGGACTCCGGACCCAACGGCTCCTACGCGGTCAAGTTCATGAGCGCCCCCGGCAAGAAAGACGGGCTTTGCTGGGCATCCGGAGACAACGACTCGGCCAGCCTTTTTGGGCCGCTGGCGGCGAAGGCGCTTTCCGGCGAGCGCGGCGCGCGGCCGTTTCACGGATATTTCTTCCGCATCCTGACGCGCCAGGGCGAAGCCGCGCCCGGCGGGAAGAGAGATTATATGAGCCAGGGGATGCTGGCCGGCGGATTCGCACTGGTGGCATATCCGGAGCATTGGGATAAGTCCGGAATTATGACATTCATTGTGAACCAGGATGGCAAGGTGTATGAGCACAATTTCGGCGACAGGACTTCCCGAGACGCCCGGAGAATGAAAGAGTATAATCCGGGCGAGGGCTGGACTTTAGTGGAGGAGGACGGGATACAAAACGCGGCTTCAGAAAAATAACCATTATGACTATATTACCCATGTTTGGAATGGCGCCGATGTTCGCCGCGGCTGGCTATGCGCTGGTGTATTTGCTGGCGGGCGGAGGGCTTGGCGGCGCAATTCTGATTTTTATCGTGGCCAAACTTCTCGGCAAGTGATACTTGATTCGGGGCTTTGCCTCCGAATCCTGCCGTTCAGCGATTTGGCGGCGAGCCAAGCAATTGTCCGTCGCCAAGTTGATGAAGCCGAGGTTAAAAAGTGTCTTGGGAGAGTTTTCGGTCGAATTGCCAGTCTATGCGCTGCTGGTAATCGTTTACGTTGTCTGCGTTCTTCATTTCCTGCGCCACTGGCTTTTTCATCTATTCACCCGGGATCGAAACGTTTATGCGGTTGTCTCTCTGGGGCTGATGCTGGGCCAGGGCTTCTTGTTGGACTTGTGCGTGCGTTCCCTGCTGGGCCTAATCCGGGGCAAACAGGAGCATTGAATGGATTTCCCGATCTCGCATGTCCACATAAGTCCGGTCTGGCTGGTTACGATGGGCTTTATTGTGGGGCTATTTGGCGGTTTTTTTGGCGTGGGCGGAAGCTTTCTGGCTGGGCCGGCGCTGTTCGGATTTGGCGTGCCCATGAATTTCGTGGTAGGCACAGACCTCGCCCACATCGTCGGCAAATCGATTGTGGCCGCGCGCAAGCATGGAACCCTGGGGAACATCGATCTCAAGCTGGCCGGCTTCATGGTGGCCGGCACCATTTTCGGCGTGGAGATCGGAGCGCAATTGATCCAGGCCTTGAAGAGAACCGCGCACATCGACATCGTGGTCGGGGGCAGCTTCATGCTCCTTTTGGTGGGCATTTCTGCTTTCATGAGTTGGGAATGCTGGCGGACGGTGCGAATGCCTGCCGGCAAACCCGCATCGGGCCGTGATGTTTCCGCCTTCCGGCACGTGGCCGTGGTTATCCAGCGGTTCGGCCCGCCTCCTTATATTGATCTGCCGGTGTCGGGTTTGAAGCGCGTATCGGTCTGGACAATTATCATGGTCTCGCTGGTGGGCGGGTTCTTCAGCGGATTTCTGGGAGGCGGCGCCGGCTACATCCGCATGCCCGCGATGGTTTACTTGCTGGGCGTGCCGACCCACGTCGCCATCGGCACGGACCTTTTTGAAATCATCATTTCAGCCAGTTACGGCACGCTCTCGCATGCGTTGAAGGGCAATGTCGATATCCTGCTGGCGCTTGTCATGCACACAGGGGCGGCCATTGGCGCGCAAATCGGAGCGACCATGACCCAGTATGTGACTGGCGTGCGCATTCGCATCGCGTTCATCCCGCTGCCATTGATCGGCGCGGCCATTATCTTGCATGGGCTGTTAACCGGCCATCCCGTCAAATAAGCGGCTATGCAAAGTGCATTTTGCATGTGCCGCATTTTGCACGAAAACGCCGAGTTTAATTGACTCCTGAGAGTGGAAGAATTGGCACCGTTGCTGCTTGAATTATCGCATGACCGAAGAACTTAATATCAGCCGCAAACGCATGGTGGAATTGCTCAACGAGGACCTATCCCGCGAATATCAAGCCATCATCGCCTACGTCGTTTACAGCCAGGTCATCAAGGGCGCCGAATACACGGACATCGCCCGCGAATTGGAAACTCATGCCGGAGAAGAATTGGCCCATGCCATCGCCATCGCCAAGCAGATTGATTATCTGGGCGGCGCTCCAGTCGTCACCCCGCAGCCTGTCAAAACATCGGACGATCCGGAAGTGATGCTGCGGGCCGATCTGGAAAATGAACGCGCAACCGTGGCCAATTACCGCCAGCGCATCCGCCAGGCCGAGGCCATGGGGGAATTCGCGCTAAGCGAAGCCTTGCGGGAGATCATCATTCAGGAGCAGGAGCACGAAATCGACCTCGCGAGCGCCCTGGGCATCGATGTGCCCGACCCGGCGGCGTCCTGAAAACGGTTGCGCCCGCACGTCTTGCCCGCCAAATTAAAAAAAGTGCGCGATTTGAAAACCGAATCTGCCGGGGACCGGGTGCTTCTAGCCATTATCGTTGCGTTCCTGTGTTTTTCCACCGCCGTTCGCGGCCAGCCGGCGGCGGCGAATGGGACCATCGTCTTGCCCGCATCGGTGCCCGACCCTATCGAACCGGTCAACCGTGTTTTGTGGGGTTTTGACAAGGGCCTGATGACTGGGGTCATCAAACCGACCGCCAAAGTTTATCGCTCGGTGGTGGTCAAGCCGGTGCGAACCGGGCTGGCCAACGTGGGCTACAATCTCAACTACCCGGACCGCCTGTTCAATAACCTGCTCCAGGGGAGGTGGACCGGCGCGCGCGATGAAACTTACCGGTTCCTGTACAATACCTTCGCCGGCGGGATCGGCTTTTTCGATGTCGCCAAGAGAATTCCAAGATCAGACGCGAATTTTGGCCAAACCTTCGGCTTGTGGGGCTGGAACCCGCATCTCTTCCTGATGCTGCCGATTTATGGGCCAAGCGACGAACGGGACACCCTCGGCCTGGCCTTGGATTCCGCGTCCAATCCGCTCCTTTACGTCTCCCCTTACAAATTCGACGTCAACGCGCCAGCCACCTATCTCAGCCCCTACGCTTATTTCACCTATTTTGTCATGTACAACGACCTCTCGGACAGCGTCAATGAACTCGTGCGCTTCAGCCAGGCGGAAATGGACCCCTACGCCGAGCTTCAATACACCTCGACGTTCGTGCATATGACGCGGAAGCCCGATCTCAAATTGAAGGGGCCGCGGGACGAGGCTTCGTTGGAAACGCTCCTGTCAATCTTTCTCACGCCGCAAGACCCCAATTTTCTCGGCCGCGCCAAAACGCGCTCGGTCTTGATTCCGGCGACGCACCGGAAATTAAAGTTCACCTATTGGCTTCGTCCGGGCCGGGCGCCCGTGGTCTATATCGTGCCGGGGCTGGGTTCTCACCGCCTGGAGGAAACCTCGGTCGTCCTGGCCGAATTGGTTTACAACCACGGCTTTTCGGCTGTCAATATTAGCAGCCCGTTCAACTCCGAATTCATGGACCACGCTTCCACGGCCGCGCTGCCCGCTTACCTGCCCGTGGACGGCCGCGATGTGCAGAACGCGCTGGCGGCCATCGACCGCCGCTTGAACGCCGAGTATCCGGGCCGGCTGGCCGGCAAAGCTTTGATGGGTTATTCGATGGGCGCGGTGGACGCTCTTTACGCCGCGTCCAGCGAAGCCGCGAATCGGCCGCCCATCGAATTTGACCGCTACGTGGCCATCGACACGCCGGTGGAACTGCTGCGCGGCATTTCCAAACTGGACGAATTTTACCGGGCGCCCCTGGCCTGGCCGCTGGCGGAACGGACCGCGGACATCGAAAACGCGTTTCTGAAAGTGGCCGCAGTGGGCCAGCACAAACCCGACCCTCATGCCGCGCTGCCCTTCAGCGGGGTGGAGTCGAAATTCCTGGTCGGGCTGGCGTTCCGGTTCATGCTGCGCGATATTATTTATGACAGCCAGCGGCGGCACAATCTCGGCGTTTTGCACCAACCTATCCGCGGGCTGAGGCGGGAGCCGCTCTATCAGGAAATTCTTCAATATTCCTACGACGACTATTTTGAGAAATTCGCCATTCCTTATTATGAATCCTTGGGCATTGCCGCGCGGACCGGCCAGGCGCTGGCCAAAGCAGGCGATTTGCGCACCTACGAAGGGGGCCTGCGCGCCAACCATAAGATTCACGTTATCGTCAATCAAAACGATTTTCTGCTCTCCGACGGCGACCTGGACTGGCTCCGCGCTGCATTTGGAGATCGGCTGGCCGTTTTTCCAAAGGGCGGCCATTTGGGCAACCTGGCCGATCCGGACGTGCAGAAGGCCATTCTTGGCACACTGGACGATTTAAAGGACGCCCGGTAACGCAACCGTGCCTTTTGCCAAACTCCACTCTGGTTTTTGTTGCAATCCACAATGGCTTCAACGGACCGCCGGGGGAAAATAGTTTGGCACGGATGTAGCTAAATGTTTGTTGCATGAAACAAATAATTGGAATTGCATTGCTGGCGGCCGGAATCGTTCTTCTTTGCCTGGCCTTTAACTCTTACCATTCCGCGGCCTCCGGCGTGTCGCGGGCGTTCACCGGCACTTCCACGGACAAAACGCTTTGGCTTCTGATTGGCGGCATTGCAGGAACCATCGCCGGCCTGGCGGGGCTTTTAACCGGCTCAAAGAGAGCCTGATTCGCGGCGCGCGGCTGCTTGAAGCAAGTTTAAGCGGCGGCCGCAATCCGCTCTTCGCCGCCGCCAACGGCATGGCGGAACAAACATCGTATCGCGATGTTTCTTCGGCCAATCTTGCGCCGCCGTCAAGCCCGTGGACCGCGGTTTCGACCAACATTTTTGCCGGTGCGCTTTTTCCGAGACTAACGCCATCGGCGGCGGAGCGCGGTGCTTTGTCCTTAAGGCGCCTTGAGGCTTGGGGGGCTTGCGGGATTGTCCGGCTCTCAGAAGGGCCGCCTTCTGAGAGCAATTCCATGACAGGCGCCAGGGGAGGCTATTTTGCTTTGGCGGTCTTGCCTTTGCCTTTGGCTTCGGTGGCGAGCCTGTAGGTCAAGGTCTTGTTGCGGCGTACCGAGCCGGAATACTTCCGCGCCCATTCGCGATTGGCGACGGCGTGTTTCAAGCAATGCCAGGCCGTCACTTTAGGCTCTCCGCAAATGACACAGCGCCCTTCCTTGGCACGGCGAAGCTGCCATTTTTGCTGCCGCGAGATCGGCAGTTCTGTAAACTCATCTACGATTTTCTTGCGTGTGTATTCAGTCTGCTTTTTCGTTTTTCCTTTTTTCATAGTTTGACAGTAAAGTTACCCCTTTTCATGCCCTGTGATTGTTCAAGGACGAGCAACTTAGGCCCCCAGGCGGAAAAAGAAAAGAAGAAAATTGGCTGTCGCAAAGAATTTTTTCGGAGGGGAAAGCGGGCTATCGCTGAACGAAGTAGCTTAGATTTTCCAATTCAATGGCGAGATTAACGTTATTGACAACCACCGTCTCCGGCACTTCCAGCACCAGCGCGGCGAAGTTCATGATGCCGGTGATGCCGCATTCAACCAGCCTGTTGGTCACTTGCTGCGCCGCCGGAGCCGGCACGGACAGGATGGCCATCTTCACGCCGCGTTCGCGCGTGACCGGCTCCAGTTTGTCCATCCCGTAAATGGGAATGGCGTTGGGCTTCTCACGATCGCGGCTGGGATCGATGTCAAATGCCGCGATGATCTCGAAGCCTTCTTTCTCGAAACCGCGGTAGGAAAGCAGCGCCAGTCCCAGGTTGCCCACGCCCGCCAGCACGACCGGTTGCAGGCTGGTCGTGCCCAGGGCTCCGGAAATCATGTCCGCCAATTCGTTCACGTCGTAACCAAGGCCGCGCGTGCCGAATTGCCCGAAGTAAGCGAGGTCCTTGCGCAACTGGGTCGGCTTGACACCCGCCGCGCGCGCCAGGGCTTCGCTGGAGACGGTATGGCGCCCGTTGGCGCGCAGGCGTTGCAGCCCGCGAAAATAGACCGAAAGACGGTATACAACTTTGCGCGGGATTTCGGGTCGGAAACTCTTCTTCAAGGGCGGAAGATAGCGGATGGGCCTGCCAATGGCAATTTCTTACGGGCGGAATTCCTCCCACTCAGGTTCGTTGGCAAAAATCCACCGGTAATAACCGGCCGCTTGCAGTTGGCTGGCAGCCGCTTCGTCCAGCACCACCGTGCAACGGGCGTGCAGTTGCAAGGCCGTGGCGGAAATCATCGAGGTGATCGGGCCTTCGAGCGCTTTGGCGATGATCCCGGCCTTGCTTGCTCCGGTGGCCAGCAACAGGCACCGCCGGCATTCCAGTATCGTGCCCACACCCATCGTGATGGCGCGGCGCGGGACGTTCGTGGCTCCGCCAAAAAGCGCGGCGTTCTGCTCGACGGTCGTCGGGCTGAGCGCCTTGACGCGCGTGCGGGAACGCAAAGCCGACAGCGGTTCGTTGAACCCAATGTGCCCGGCCTGGCCGAGTCCGAGCAATTGCAGGCCGATCCCGCCGCAACGCTTGATTTTCTGTTCGTATTCGCGGGATTCCGCGTCGAGGTCAGCCGCCAATCCATTGGGCAAATGCGTGTCGCGCGGATCAATATTGACATGGCTGAACAGCCGGTCGTTCATGTAATAGCGGTAGGAACGCGCGTCATCCGGGGCCAGGCCCACGTATTCATCGAGATTGAACGTGCGGCAGCGGGAAAAACTCAGGCCCTCTTCGCGATGCATGCGCACCAGGATGCGATAGACCGATTCCATCGTTCGCCCGGTGGCCAGGCCGAGCACCAATTCAGGTTCGGCCCTCAGTTCCCGTGCGATCAGCCGCGCCACCAGCAGCGCGGCGCTATCAGCGTCAGGACGTATGATGGCTTCCACGCGGCAAACTTACGAAGGAGGCCGCGGCCTGACAAGGGCAATCAAATTTGCGGCCTGTTCGCGCCGCAGCTTTGCTACTTTAAAAGGCTGGCAGAGGTTGCGTTCGAAGGGGCCGGGTGCGGATGGCTGCTGTTGGTTGCGGCCAGCGCTTTTCGCATCTCGGCGGCGATGTCTTCCGAAAGATCGCCGGCAATGGGATAGATTTTTTGCAGCCGATTGGCAGGGTCTATGATCAGGGTGCGGAAATTGTGGTTGATCGTGCCGCTTTCAGGATCCGCTTGCACGCCGGAGAGCCGGGCGAATTCCTTGATTTTATCCTCAGGTCCGGTCAAGAAACTCCAATGGCGCGGATCGTATTGATAACGCTCGCCGTAGGCTTTCAGAACAGCGGGCGTATCGAAGGCGGGATCGAATGTCACGGAGAGAAAATGCCAGTTGGTGGCCAGCGCCGTGTCTGAGCCCAGCGCTTTCGATGCCTCTTGAAAGTTCTGCGAGAGGCGCGGGCAAAACTGCGGCATGGGACACCGCGTAAAGAAGAACGTTACGGCCAGCGCCTGGCCGTGAAAATCGGTGAGGCTGACGGGCTGGCCGAGTTCATTGGTGAATTTGTAATCGCGGAGCGGATTGCGTTTTGGCGCCGGCGCGGCTTTGCTTTGCCCTTGAGCGGATGGCAAACAATAAAAGGCCAGGGACAAAATGCCGCATAGGACGGCATCAATCGCGGAGTTCCGCCGGGCAGGGTGCGGGTTGGCGGGCGCCATAATGTTGTCAATTTCACCTCCGCGGCGGGGACTGGTTGGAAACAGCATAAAACGGCTCGAACTCACAATGGTTAAGAGCAGCGAGGCGGGATTCGGTTCCAGCCAATTACCGCCGGAGGCGCGGGAACAATTCTCTTTCTGGCCGCTCTGGCTTTTGTATGAAGCGATTCAAATATTCTTCCCCTGTGTTGACCTTGCTGGCCGGCGCCGCGTGTGTGCTGATCGGCACAAACCCTGCCTGCGCTGACACCTTCACGGTGGATATCGTCGATTATGCCTATGCGCCCGATCCCGTTACGATTCATGTTGACGACACCGTAAATTGGGTTTGGGCAAGCGATTACCATTCCACCACGAGCGAGGACGGTTTGTGGGATTCCGACGTTAATAACACGGGCTACAGTTACAGCCACACGTTTACCAGCATAGGCACTTTTAATTACTACTGCACGGTTCACTATTTTTACGGCCAGATCGACGTGGTGGGGGCAGTCGCTCCGCCCACTGTCGCCATCACCACCCCAACCAACGGCAGCGTATTTCTCGCTCCGGCAACGATTGACATCGCAGCCGGCGCCACCAACTCCGACGGCACCGCTCCGTCCGTGCAATTTTTTGAGGGCAGCACGCCGCTCGTGACGGACACGCAAGCTCCCTACGGAACCACCGCCTCCAACCTCGCCGCCGGCAGTTACACGTTTTCCGCGGTGGCCACCGATGCCAACAATCGCACGGCCACCAATTCTGTCACCATCGAGGTTGTCAATCCAACGAACGTCACCGTTTCCATCACCAGCCCGGGCAGCGGCATGGTTCTCAGCGATCCGGCGACCCTGGCGCTATCGGCGAGCGCATCGAGTTCCATCGGCACGGTCACGAACGTGCAGTATTTTTCCAACGATGTTGCCATCGGGTCGGCGACCGTTGCGCCGTTTCTATTGACCGTCTCCAACCTGGCATTCGGGCAATACAACTTGACCGCTGTGGCAACGGCGGAAGGCGCGGCTGGGACGTCGGCGCCGGTGGGTGTTTTTGTGGCTGATCCCCTGCTGACGACCAATGCGCCGGCGGTCATTTCCTCGCTGCCCAATTTCGTCATCACCACACCGCCGACGGTTCAGATGCCGAGCGGATTTATATTTGATATCAATGGCGGCGTTTCGGGGCTTGGCCCCATCAGCGCCAATTCGAACAACAGCCCCAATTTCTCCATCAACGCGGGAGCCACCTACGTCTTCAGCATGCTGGGTTCAAGCGCCCACCCGGTGGATATTTCTACGACGGCGACCACCAGCAACCTTTATTCCGGCGCCAGCGCGCAAATGGTCACTTCCGACAGCCCCAACACGACCGTCACACTCACCATTCCGCCGACAAACTATCCGCCGACGCTGTACTACATTTGCGCGGTTCACAAATTTTATGGCGTCATAACGGTGCTGCCGCCGGTTGCGCCGCCAAGCGCCTTGATTGCGCAAACGACTGTTTCGTCGAACATCGTCCTCACCTTTTCGGGCGGGACCAATACGATTCAATTGATTCCGCAATACAGTTCCAATTTGGTGGATTGGCTGGCCGTGCCGGGCTACACCAACAGCTATCCTGGGAACGGCACAAACTTTACGACATTTGATCGCCTGGACGATATTTGCGGCCCAAGCGTCTTCCTGCGCATCGCCCAAGCGCCGAATTGAGAATGCAGGATCATTGAAGGTGTCGCGGCCCTGCGACCGTGACTCGCGAGTGGAGATTGCATGGGTCGGACCAACCGAGCAGCCTATTTGTGTGGTGGATAATTTAAGGTTCGAAAGGCACATCGGCTACGTGCGCGGGAATTTTCCCGCCGGGCATTTCCACTTCCAGTTCTGTTCCCGTTTGGCTGGCCTCGCGGCGCACGTACGCCAGCGCGATGACTTCTCCCAGCGCCGGCGATCTTGCGACGCTGGTGATATGGCCAACTTCCTTCGCGCCTAAATATAGCTTGGCGCCGCGCGCGGGCGCTTCGCTGGCCGCAGGCAGGCGCAGCCCGCGCAATGATTTGGCCACCTGCCCATAAGTCCGAATGCGCGCTATAACCTCCTGGCCGATATAGCATCCTTTCGCGTAACTGATGGCCCGCGTGTCGAGAGCCTCCGGCGCCAGGTTGGTTTGGTCCATGTCCGCGCCGAAACGGGGCCGTCCCGCCTCGATGCGCGCCGTTTCCAGCGCCTGCCAGCCGCACAAGCGGCCGCCGCCGGCCAGCAGCCGCTCGGACGCCGGCGCCATCGCGCCCGCCGGCACGAACAGGTCCAATCCCGGCCTCCGCGTTCGCGATAGCGACGTCACATATATTTCCCCCAGCGCCGCATCCACAATTTTCACCACCGCCATCGGCTTAGCCGGCACGGCCAGGCCCGGCGCCAGGCTCGCGGCAACTTCCGCCGCCTTTGGCCCCTGCACACTCAGCAGCCCGTAAGCGGATGAGGCGTCGATGACCTGCACGTCCTCCGCGATAACGAATTTTTCCAGGCGTTGCGCCACGGCGGCGGTTAAACCCGGCTCGAAGTCCAGCAACAATTCATTTTCCAGGCGGTAAATGTTGAGATCGCTGTGCAGTTTGCCCTTGGCGGAAACCAGGGCCGCGTAGCAGCCCTCGCCAGGGCGGAGGTCTTTGACATTATTGGTGACCTGGCCGTTGAGGAAACGCCGGGCATCCGCTCCCAGCAGGCACAAACGCCCTCGAAAACTCAAATCCAGGATGCCCGCTCCTTCGCGCAACGCCGCGTATTCGGCCAGCCAATCGCCATAATGCGCGGCCGTTTGCCGGCCGTTGACTTCAGTCCACGCGGGCACAGCGCTTATCGGCGCAACGAGGGCGCGCTGGGATTGGCCTCGGGGCCGAAGTAACGCAGCACGACCAGTGGCTCCACGTCGCTGGTGTTTTCGAAAGTGACGCCGGCTTTGGCCGTGCTTTCCGTGCAAAATACTTCGTCTTCGGTCAACTCGTGGAATCGGATGAGTTTGGGGCAATCCAGATTGAGCCGGTTCATCCGGCCTTTGCCTTGCACGGTGATCAAACCGTAGGCGCCATTGTCTTTGATCACGCAACGGGCGCCCGGCTGGACTGTCAACTCCTTCGCGGTGAACAATTGTTCCCCATCCACTTTCCCGTAAACGATCCAGCGGTCCGTGACGGCTTCGCTGTCCGAGCCTTCTGCCACAATGGGCTCCAAGAAATGATTGTCTTTGAAATGTTCGTCTGTGTTGCCTTTCCAATCCAGTTGCTCGACCAGGTAATCGAGGTCGTGATGATGCTTTTTCGGGACGTCCTTGACCAGGAGCGACCAGGGGACTTCGCGGCCTTCAACCAGCGATTGATACATGGCAAAAACGTCGCTGCCCCACTGTGGCTCGTAAGTGCAGAGCGAACCCGGCGCATGCAGGATGCAGGGCGGAATGAGCCAGCCGGTGCCGGGCTTGAGGCGGTAGGCGCGGCTCAGGTCGAGAATGCCGTTGTCGCCTTTGTTCCAATTTTCCAAACAGCGCCGGACATCGCTTTTGGTTGTGCCCGGCTCCAGGCCCATGAAAGTGCAGGGAAAATTATTGCCGACATTGTTGTGCTGGGGCGGAAAATAGTAGGACTCCGGTTTTCCTTCCAGCCCCACCAGCGCCGCCTGCCTGGCACTCTGATGCAAATGGTGCGGAATCGGCCCCATGTTGTCGAAGAACTTCGAATAGACCGGCCACTTTTTGTATTTGCGCCAGAGGCGGCTGCCGATCAGCAACTCGCCGCATTCGGCCACTGCTTGTTGCAAGGTGAACCTCTGCCGCCCGCCGGCCACGACGTAGCTCAATCCTTCATCGGGCGTGCGATTTTCGTTGGCGGCCGGAGTGGTGGAGGCAAACCATCGTTCATCGATCCCGCCGCGGTTCAGGCCAAAAGCATACAGGTCATCGGGATGGAGCTTGAGCCGTTTGCCAGGCTGGAGGAAAGAGCGCGGCACCCAGCAAGGGGCCAGCCGCAGCAATCCGCCGCTTTCCGCCAGGGCGGCTTCCACCAGCGGCGCGACTTTCTTTTTGACAATTTTCAGGGCGGTGACGGTGTTCATGATGGGCAAAGGAATTACTCGTTTTCTGGCCGGGTGTAAAGGAGAACCACGAAGAGCGCCGCCAAAACCAGGAACGCGAACCAGCCGTCAATCAAATTATCCGTGCCCCAGAAAGCGGAGCTTGCGCCGGACGGGCGCAGGAAAAAGCGATAGGACTTCAGCCAGAAAATCCAGCCCGCGTGCAGGCCGATGGAAAAGTAAAGCGCGCCCCGGCGTTGATAAGACAGCGCCAGAATCGAGCCGGCCGCGAAAAGCGTGAGAAACGCGGGAATCATCGGCGGCGGATGGCTGGCCATGCGCCACAAAAGCTCCAAGCCGGAGTTCCATCGCACGGGCGCGCCCGCGTCGTTTGAATGAATGAAGTGAACCGCCGCGTAAACCGCGCTGCTCAAAACCAACGCGGCCGGCCATGACATGGATTGCCGCAGCAATCCAAAAAGCGCGGCTCGAAAAACCAATTCCTCCAAGACAGCCACGATCGCCGCAGCCGAGGCCGCTCCGAGCAGGCATCGCAAGATGTCCGCCGCCGAATGGTTCGGCGCCAGCGCGCGCGCGCCGCAGACAAATGCCAGCAGCGCGACCACCGCCAGCGAAACCCATCCCAGCGCGAACCCGCGCGCGGCCTGCCCTCCCATGCCATCCTGCCGGCCAAAGCCAAGGTCCCGCCAGCTTCGCATTCCGCCGCCGCGCAAAAGCGGCCAGAGGCAAAGAAGCGCCAACCCGAGCAGCGCGCGGTCCAGGAACCGATGGAATGGGCTGGCCGCCAAATGAGACAAGGCAGGCCAATGCCCCGCCGCCCATTGCGTCCCCCAATAAAGGCACGGCGCGAGCAAAGCGCCGCCCAGGAACACCACTGTCAGATAGAGCAGCAGAAAACGGATTGGCCGTGGTGTTGATTGCATTTCGCGCGATAAGGATTACGAGCAACGGCGAGATTATGAATTGCCTCTTGCGGCAAGAACAATCATAAAGGAACACATGGGTTCCTGGCCAATGACATTTGAGCGCTTCTTTGCCGCTGCCCGGCAGTTCGTGCGCCAACATTGGCGGAAGGCCTTGCGGGTGCGGGAGCGCATCTGGCTGAGCGAGGAGGCCCTGCACCTCCTCATGGCCGCCGTCGTCGGGCTGATGGGCGGTGTTATCAATATATTATATTATTTCTCCATCGAAGGCGCCCAGGATATTTTTCTGCGGCATCCGGGCCAGAACATCGTCCAAGTCGCCCGCCTCTTGTCCAGGCCCTGGCGATTGTTGACGCCCACGTTGGGCGGATTGGCGGCTGGCGCCGTTTTGTATTGGGGCCTGCGCCTCTTTGGCAAGCATCAACGCTCGACCAATCTGCTCGAAGTCGTGGTGGCGGGCGATGGCCGGCTGCCCTTTCGCGCCGGGCTTATCCGCACAGCCGGCTCGCTCGTGAGCATTGGCACTGGCGCGTCCATCGGGCGCGAAGGCGGCATCACGCAACTCTCCGCCACCATGGCCTCCAAGTGGGGCCAGTGGGCGAATTGGCAGCCCTACCGCCTGCGGCTGCTGGTGGCTTGCGGAGCCTCGGCGGGAATCGCCGGCGCCTACAACGCGCCCATCACCGGGGCGGTCTTTGCCGCGCACATTGTGCTGGGCAATTTCTCCATGAACCTGTTCGCGCCGCTCCTCTGCTCGGCCGTCGTCTCGTCGATGCTCTCGCGCGGATTCTTTGGCACCAACCCCTGGTATGAAGCGCCGAATTTCGATTTTACCAGCATCGCGCAATTGCCGTGGTTCGTGATTTTGGGATTCTTCGCGGGCGGGCTGGGCGCGGGCTTTCTAAAACTGCTTCAATTAAGCAAGGCAATCTTTCAGCGCATTCCTCTTCTTTACATCCGCATGGCGGCGGGAGGGCTGCTGGTCGGAGCGATCACCCTGGCCTTTCCTGAAGTCTGGGGCAACGGCCACGAGGTCACGACCCAAATCATGCAGGACCCGAAAGACATGGGCATCGAGGGCCTGGCCGGCATTTTCCTGGCCAAGCTGGTGGCGACAGTCATCACGGTAGGATCGGGCGCGGTGGGCGGAGTCATCACGCCAACGCTGTTTTTGGGAGCGGGCCTGGGCAGTTTGTTGGGGATGACGCTGCAACTCGCCGGGTGGGCCCCGGCCAACCTGCCCCTGGGCATTTTCGCGCTGGTCGGGATGGGCAGCGTTTTCGCCGCGACGACCCGCTCGCCATTGCTGGCCATCGTGATGGTGCTGGAGATTTCCCAAAACTATTCGCTGATGCCTCCGCTGATGATTGGCTGCGCGATTTCCGCCCTGGTCTCGCGCGGCTTGCACCCCAGTTCAATTTACACCGAGCCGCTCAAATTGCGGAGCCTGGAAGTGGAGAACTTCCGCATCGGCGCCGGCATCGAACAAACCATTGGCGATTTGATGAGAGCGCCCGTCACGCCCGTGCGCGAAACGGCGACGCTCCCGGAAATCGCCGAGCGATTTCTGAGCAGTCCCAACAATTATCTGCCGGTGGTCGATGCGCAGTTCCGCCTGATGGGCCTGGTGGCGCTGCAAGACTTGAAGGAATACCTGGGCGCGAGCAGCGAATTGACCGCGGTCATCGCGGCTGACGTGATGCGCGGCGTGCCGCCGTGTCTGCTGCCAGGCCAAAAATTGCTGGATGCCCTTCCCGTCCTGCTGTCAAGCGAGCAGCGAAACGTGCCCGTCATCAACACCTCCGAGGAGAAGCGCCTGATCGGGGCGATGCCGCGGGCCGAGGCGCTTTCCGCCCTCTCGGAAGTCATCGCCGCCAGCAACACCACCACATCCTCGACGGAGTTTATTGCAAAAGAAACCCTAACGCCCCCGCCGCTGCCGCCATTGCCCAAATCAGAACCGCCGTCCGCGCCGGAGTGAAGCCTCGCCGGACCAGCCGGTGCGAAAGATGATTGTTGTCGCCAACGTAAAACGGCTTCCCGATTTTCCAGCGCAGCAGGACGACCCAGATCAAATCGCCCAGCGGCACTGCCAGCACGAGCAGAGGCGTCAGGACGGCCAGGGGATGCGGATTTTTGCGCGTGTAAAAATGCGGCAGAATGGCCAGCACGGCCAGGAGATAGCCTGTCAAATGGCTTCCGGCATCGCCGAGGAATGCGACCGCGCGCGGATAATTGAAGGGCAGAAATCCCAAAAGCGCGCCGGCTGCAAGGAAAGCCGTGGCGGCCACGAGGTATTGCCCATGCAGGGCCGCGAAGAAACCGAGCCAGCCCGCGCCGATGGCGCCCACGCCCGCGCACAGCCCATTCATGTTGTCCATGAAGTTGAACGCATTGACCACCGTGAGAATCCACAGGCACGTGACCCCGTAACTAAAGACCCGGTTATGCACAAACAGGGTGACGCGCATCCCCGCCGCCGCGACCATCAGCGCCACGATGAGCTGCCCGCCAAATTTGGCGGCGGGCGAAAGTTCAGCCGTGTCGTCGTACAGCCCCAGCAACAGCATTCCGAAAGCGCCCGCTGTCAAACCAAGCAATTGCACCGCGCGCACGCTCAAACCGTATTCGAAGAGGCCAGTCACGCTGGCGCGCGATGATAAAAGCGCCAATATCATGCCGCCAGCCAGCGGCGCCAGCAACCCTGTCATGACCGCCATTCCGCCTGCCAGCGGAATCGGGCTGGTGTGTATTTTGCGATGGCCCGGATCGTCGATAACTCCCCGTTTGACGCACCAGCGCCGCCAAAAAGGCATCGAAACCGCCGTGGCCAGCGCGGCGGAAAGGCAAGCTGCGGGATAAACAGCAATGACGTTCACTTCGGCTCCGTGAGCTTTTCGTAGAGCGCGCGGATTTTTTCCACCATGCTTTCCACGGAAAAATTCGCGCGCGCTAATTCCTGGCCTTGGCGCCCCAGCCGCTCGCGCAGGGCCGGGTCTGCCGCCAATTGCGCGAGGCGCCCCGCCAGTGATTGAATATCGCCCACAGGAATAAGAAAGCCGGTCTGGCCGGAAAAACAAACTTCATTCGCGCCATCACTGTCGAAAGCGACGACCGGCTTTCCCGCGGCCAGCGCCTGCGACAAGGCGCGCGGCAATCCTTCACGGCGCGAAAGATGGGCCACCACGTCCATGATTCCGATGTAGCGGGGGATTTCCGCGGGAGGAATCAGGCCGGCGAAAATAAAATTGTTCTCCAGGCCCTCCGCTCGCGCCCGCTCGCGCAGGCGCTCCTGCCAGGCTCCGCCGCCGACAAGAAGAAATTTGGAGCGCGGATGGCGCCGGATGATTTCCGGAGCGGCGGAGATAAGGCCGCCGTGCCCCTTGAGCTTGAACAGCCGTGCGATTTTGCCCACGACAAAGTCATCGGGCGCGATGCCCAGGCTCGCGCGCAAGGCCGGGTCCGGGCGCGCGGCCAAAAAGGGTTCGAGCGCGAAGCCGCTGAAGATGCGGGTGAATTGTTCCGGGCGGCCGATTCCCGCGGCCAGGTACTGGCGCGTCATGGCGTCGGCCACGCTGATGAAATGGGTCGTGGCTTTGGCGGTGTGCCGTTCGGCCGCGCGGAAAACCAGGTTGGAAATGGCGCCTTGAAAAGGGCCGAAGGAGGGGCCGTGAACCGTGTGAATGATCACCGGCACTCCCGCGCGCCTGGCTGCCAGGCGGGCCAGCACACCCGCCTTGCCGCTGTGAGTGTGAACGATGCGCGGCGCCTCGGCCCGAAACATCCGTGTCAATTGCCGCCAGGCCATGGCATCAAGCCAGGGGTGGACGGGGCGGACCAGGGAAGGAAGAACGGTCAACAATTCCGGCTTCGCGGCAAAACACGATTCCAGAGAGCCTTCCGGCCCGGTCGAAAGCCCGCTGACAAGATTAACCTGGAGGCCGGGGCATTGCTGGAGGCCCAAAACCGTGGCAATGGTGTTCTCCTGCGCGCCGCCAATAATTAACCGGGTAATGACATGGGTGACCCGCATCCGGCCCCGCGTTATTTGGTCTGCAACTTGGCGAGCCGGTTGGTGGCTGTTTGGTATTCGCTGCTGGAATCCGGAGCGAACCGGATGCATCGCTTCAAATGGTAAATCTCCTGGACCTTGTTGGTCTGGGCCGAGGCCACGTCGGCCAAGCCATATTCAAGCAGATAAGGCTGGTCGGGAAGCAGCTTGGTGAGGGACCTGAAATCGCTTTCGGCCGACTTGAATTGTTTGAGCTGGATTTCGGACAAGGCGCGGTTGACGACGGCGTTGTAATTGCCGGGTTGAAGCAGCAGAACCTGGCCGAGAGTGGAAATGGCTTCCGCGTGGCGGTTGAGAGCGATGAGCACCTGGGCTTTTTTCATAAGCGCGTCACCGAGATCGAAGTCAGGCGCGGAATCTCGGGTGTCGGCTTGGAGGAGGCGCATGGAACTCTCAATGTTGGTCAGAGCATTGGTATAGAAGACGCCCGCTTCGCTGTATTTTCTCTCCCTGGAAAACGTCATTCCGCGCACCCGGTAGTAGTCACCCAGCGTGGCGACGCGATTCTCGTCACGGGGGTCCTCCTGAATGGCCCGGAGCAGCACTTTTTCGGCGGTGGGATAATCGCCGGAAGCCAGGTAAGCCAGGGCCTCGCATCGAGTCAGCTGCCAGGCGCTGATTTTGGAAGTCTTTCGCAGGTCGCGCACAATTTCCATTGCTTTTTCTGGCAGGCGCATGTCCACGTAAGTTTTGGCCATGTCCAGTTTTGCGGAGGAGTCTCCAGGCAGCAGTTGGAGCCGGCGCTCGAAGAGCGCGGCGCCTTGCCCCAAATTCCCGCCCTTGGAAAGCGCCTCGCCGACTTCGGTGTCGAGGTTCGGCTCGTCCGGAGGCCCGTCGCGGCGCAGAAGAGGCGCCAGCCCATACATTTCAAGCGCTTTGCCGAAAGTATCCGTGGAGTCAATAGGCCTGTGGTCGCCTTTCTGCAGGCGTTCATTGTATTGAAGGTTTATTTCCGCGATGAAGTTATTGGTATTGAGCCGCAATGCCTGGGCGAATTGCCGGTGGGCATCTTTGAGGTAGGCGGGCTTTTGCATTTCAGTGGCCGCCCTCTGCAGTTCGGTTCCCCAATAATCCAGCGCCACGCCATAATCGCTGCAAACGGCGTCGGCGTCCATGTTCTCCCTGGCTAATTCGGGCAGCGGCTTGAGAGTGCCGTTTTCCAATTTCTCCCAAAACGTTTCAATCTGGCTGATCTCTGACTCCGGCGGCAAGGGCGGCGCCACGATCCGGTTGGTGCTGGGAACAAGCTCATAGACCAGCCCGTGCGGCTTGAGGTGAAGGGCCTCGAAATAATATCCGAAACTCGGGTGCAGGTAGTAAACTGGAATATTTTGCGTGGATCGATAGATGAATCTGACCAGGTACCCGCTGCCGATTACGTCCGGCAACAGGGCCATATTGGTGGTCAATGCGGTGGTCATCTCGGCCGCCACGGCCGGATACTTCGCAATCAGATAGGAAAGATATTCCCGGTGTGGAAAGCATGCGGTGTCGATAAGGATATGATTGTTCTTGACGCCGAGGCGCTGGCAGTCGGCTTCCACCATGTACAAGCGGGCCGGGTCGTCGCTCAAAAGAATGGCCGGCTTTTGCGGCAAGCTTTCCAGCGTTTGATCGGCATATTGCTGAAGGAGGTGTTGATTGCCGGCGCTGATGTGCGGGTAGCTTTGCCAAAAGAGCGCGGCCGGAACGCCCAGCGAAATGGCCCAGGTCAGCCCGTACATAACGCGGTTGATGCCGAGTTGAATCTGGTGCCGGCGCTGCTCCCAAACCGGGGCGCGGCTGGGGCTGAAGACCAGCAGCATATAGCCGGCCAGATAGCCCGCGCACAATGCGGCCGCGTAATAAAAGGTCATGAAGTCCGTGACGCTCGAAACCTCGCGCATCCGCACGCTCGGGCTGTATTTGAAATCAAAGAAGGTCGCCAGCACCAGCGCTAGAAAAGCGATGTGCAAAAAGTAGAACATGCTGCGCGAGAGCCAGAACCCGGTCGGGCTAAGCTCCCCTTCAAAGGAAGGCCAGCGAATGCAGGCAAAGATGAGCGGCACGACCGTCGGCAGCGCGGCCAGCAGCCAGATCATGCTCGGGAGCAACCTGAGGTCGTACCATTGCGTGCCCAGCTCCCGGTGAAAAAGATACGCAAAGCCGCCCTCGCCGCTGCTGGAGGCGCCCATGAACGGAACCAGCAAATAGAGCGTGAGGCCCGCCAGCCCGCACAGCAGCATCTTCAGCAAAAACCGGACGTTGAAAAACCCGATCAACCCTCTGCTCCGAAAAATCGCGAAAAGATAGATCGGAAAATAGCCCATGAGCGCCCAATTATTGGTCGTCCCCAAGCCATAGGCCAAGGCCGACATGAACAGCCAGCTGTCCTTGTGCGAAATCCGAAATTCCGCGATGCAGTTGATGATAAAAGCGAAAACCAGAATGTTGACCATCTCCCCTGTGGCCACCACGGCGTGCTGCCAGAAGAGCAAATGCGTGGCCATCAGCGCCACCGCGAAAACGGCCGGCAGAAAGGCGGCCCGATTGGCCAGCAGCGCGTTGGGCGCCAGTTCGCGCTGGCGCTGCTCCCGCGTCCGGTCGTGGGGAAATATGGAAACCGAACGGGCCAGCAGGCCGAGGGTCAAGGCCGCGCATAAGGCCGTGAAAATATTCAAAGCCGGCGGCAGCCAGCCAGCCGGCAGGATGCGCAGCGGGAATGTCAACAAAATGAACAGCGGGCTTGCCGTCTCCAGGCGCCACGGAAATGAGTAAGGGTGCCAGTCCCAGCCGGTGACTTGCGACATCAGGGTGAGGCTTTTAAGGGATACCCAATGGTTGAGGGTCAGGCCGTACAAAATCAGGCCGCCAAGGACGGCCAGCCATGGCGAAAGATTGAGGGGCCGTGTTTGTGTGGGATTGTTTCTTTCTTCCGCTGTCATGTGTGGCTTAGTTTGGGGGAATCGGAGGGTTTTTGGCAAGCCTTATGCATGACTGCGTGGCGTCACGCCGAAGCCGAACGTCCGCCACGCATTCCAAATGCTGGGTCTGCGGAAACATATCTAATGGGATAATCTTCGTCACTTCAAAGACATCCCCCGCGCTCAAAACGTTCAAGTCTCGCGCCAGTGTCGCCGGATGGCAGGAGACGTAGAGAATCTGCCGCGGCCGCGCCTCGCGCAGGACCTGCAGCATCTCCGGCGGACAGCCCGTGCGCGGCGGGTCGAGGATGACCGTGGTCGCGTTCGGGTCGAACCGCCGCAGCATTCGCGGCAAAAATTCCTCCGTGCGGCCCGCCAAAAACTGGCCGTTCTCGCGCCCATGCGCGCGGGCGTTGCGCCGGGCGGCCTGAATCGCCGCGGCATCAACCTCCACACCCGCGAACTCCTCCACAGCGCCGCCGAGTTCAATGCTGAAAAAACCGACCCCGCAATAAGCGTCCACCAGGAAGCGCGAGCCGCTCTCGGCCAGCCGGGCGCGGACGGTTTCCACCAACTTGGGCAGCAGGAAAAAATTGTTCTGAAAAAACGAGTCGCGCGGCACTTCCCAGCCTTCGGCCTCGGCCCGCAGGACCACTTTGATTCCACCTTTGGGCGGCGGATTCTGCCGCACCACGCGAATTTGCTCGTTGAGCGCCGGCTCGGCAATCTTGCACTCCTCGATATCGACCACCAGCCGGTTGTCCGCCCTCAGAAATCCGATGTTCAGCCCCTGTTTGAACTTGTCCCATTGGCTGCGAATCATGATCCGGTTGCGGTAGCCGAAAGGACTTGGACAAGGGATGACGGGATCAACCCGCGCCGGGTCGATGCCGCCAATTCTTTGGAACAAATCGCGCGCCTGCTTGTGTTTGACTCGCAATTGGGCGGGATATGCCAAATGCTGATATTGGCAGCCTCCGCACTGGCCGAAATACTGGCACGGCGCCTCGGCGCGCTCGGGCGAAGGCTCCAGCACTTTGAGCAGGCGCGCGCGGCCAAACCGCTTTTTGACTTCGACCAATTCGGCTTCGATCGTTTCCCCAATCGCCACGAATGGCACGAAGACCACGAAATCATTCACCCGCCCAACGCCCTCGCCGCCAAATGCGATGTCCTCGATGGCCAGCCGCACGGTTTGGCCCGGAATGGCCGTAAAGTTTTCCACAAATTCCAGAACAGGAGGCTATGCGGCCGCCGTCGCGCGCGGCGGCGGCGCTTCCGCAAGCAGCGTTTTGACGCGCTCGGTCACTTGGTTGAACGTCAGCCCGTATTTCTGGCGCAAATGATCAACCGTCGAGGCGTGCTCGATAAATTGATCGGGCCAGCCGACTCGCTCCACCGGGGTGGCGATGCGCTTTTCACTCAATAATTCCAGCACGCTGGCCCCATAACCGCCGGGCAGAACGTGGTCTTCGAGCGTGACCACCAGTTCGGCCGCGCGCGCGAAAAACTCCGTCGTTCCCGCGTCCATCGGCTTGGTAAAGCGCGGGTTGATGACGGCGCAATCAAATCCCTCCGCCGCCAGCCGCTCGGCCGTTTCTTCGGCAACTTTGTGCATGTTTCCCAGGCCGAACAACGCCACTTTGCGGCCCCCCTGGCCGCTGAAATTTCGCGTCACTTCGGCTTTGCCGATCTCAATCAACGCCGGCTGCTCTTTGATGGCCGCGCCTTCCCCCGCGCCGCGCGGATAACGGATGAACACGGGGTGTTTCTGGTGCGTGGCCGTGAACATCATGTCCGCAAGTTCGTCCTCGTGGCGCGGGGCCATGGCGATAATGTTCGGCACGCATCGCAGATAGGCGATGTCAAACAACCCGTGGTGGGTCGGCCCGTCGTTGGCGGAAAGCCCGGCCCGGTCCATGCAAAAAATCACCGGCAAGTCCTGCAAAGCCACGTCATGCACAATGCAGTCGTAGGCGCGCTGCAAAAAGGTCGAGTAAATCGCGATGACGGGATGAAAGCCCATGGTCGCCATGCCGGCCGCAAAAATGACCGCGTGCTCCTCGGCGATGCCGACATCGTAGTACCGTTGGGGCATGGCTTTTTCGAGCGCCTTGAGTCCCGTGCCGCTGGGCATGGCGGCCGTGATGCCAACGATGGAATTATCCTTCTGGCAAAGTTTGACCATCGTTTGGCCGAAAACATCCTGGTAATTGGGCGGCGTGCCCGGCTTGGCTGCGGGGGTGTTGCCGGTCACCGGGTCGTAAGGGCCTAAGCCGTGGAATTTTTCGGGAAAATTCAACGCGGCGTCGTAGCCTTTGCCTTTTTTGGTCAAAACGTGGAGGACGATGGGGACATCGCTCGCCTTGGCGTATTCCAACGAAGTAATCAACAGCGGCAAGTCATGGCCGTCAATCGGCCCAACATATCGCAGGCCCATCTCCTCAAAAATCAGGCTGCTGCCGTGGCCACCGCGGCCATCGCCTTCCGGCCGGTCGGCGTTTTGCTCCAAGGCGGCTTCGGTGAATGCGCTCTTGAGAGCCTCCTCCGCCTTGTGGCCCAGCTTCAGGGCCAGCGAACCCTTGGGGATGCGCGAAACGAGCCGCTGCACGTCGCGATGCAACTGGTTGTAACGCGGATTGGTGATGAGCTTGTTGAGATAATTGGAAATGGCCCCGACGTTTTTGGCGATGCTCCATTCGTTGTCATTGAGAATGCCGATGAAACGTTTGGTGGTATGGGAAATATTATTGAGCGCCTCAAACGAAATGCCATTGGTCAACGCGGCATCGCCAAAGACGCACACCACGTGCTCGCTCGAACCGCGCTGGTCGCGCGCCGCGCACATGCCCAGCGCGGCGGAAAGAGCCGTCCCGGCATGGCCCGCGCCGTAGCAATCGTGCTCGCTCTCCGTCCGCAGCGAAAAGCCGTTGAGTCCGTCTGTGGTGCGGATGGTGTCGAAACGGTTTTTCCGGCCCGTCAGCAGCTTATGGACGTAGCTTTGGTGGCTGACGTCCCAGACGAATTTGTCGTGCGGGGTGGCGAAGACGCGGTGCAGGGCGATGGTCAGCTCGACCACGCCCAAATTGGGGCCGAGATGGCCTCCGTTCTTGGCCAGTTTATTGATGAGTTCGTGCCGGATTTCCTCGGCCAGATAGTGAAGCTGTTCGGGCGTCAGTTTTTTGACGTGCGAGGGATGATCAACCATGTCCAAATAACGATTCATGCCGTTTCCTCCGGAAGCGCCAGCGGCTTGACGGCCAGGCCGCCTTTGGCATTTTTCTCCAACTGTTGAATTTTCGATTCCGCCTCCGTCAGTTTGCTCTGGCACAGGGCGGTCAGCCGCGCGCCCTCTTCATAGCGCGCCAGCAGGGTCTCCAAAGGCAAATCCTGGGCTTCCATCGACTCGACAATCGTTTCGAGCCGTTTCAGCGCCTCCTCAAACGGCAGGTCCTGCAAGCCAGCCGGGATTTTTTCGGTGTCTTTCGGGTTAGACATAATCGCAAACGTAGTGGAATGGCCGGGCGGCGTCCAGCCTGTTCAAGGCTTCTTCACAACGATTTGCAGCAGTTCCTCCCACGTTTCCGGCTTGGTGTGCGATTGCTGGCGGGCTGCGGCAGCCACCTCGGCCTTAATCGGCGCCGCCGATGGCCCGCCCCATTCCGACCGTATATAATTGAGCACGAGGGCTATTTGCTCGTCGTCGAGATTTTCCCGCCAGGGCGGCATGGCGAGGTTCCATGTTTTGCCCTTCACTTGAATCGGGCCATTGAGGCCGTTCAAAACAATCCGCACCAGGCGTTCGCCGCCAGGCGCCTGCACCCATTCCGAATCCGCCAGCGGCGGCCCGACGCCCTCCTTGCCCGCGCCGTCCGGCTGATGGCAGGCGGAGCAAATCTTCTGGAATATGGCGCGGCCCTTGGACTTGGAATCGCCGTTGGCCCCCATGACCCATCGCAGAAAGGAGCGCAGGACTGGATCCGGTGTGTCATAAGTCAAATAGACCAGCCGATTCGAATCCGCGAAAAAACCGGGCGGGGCGTTGAGGGAAGGGGCGTTGGATTTCATTTGTTCGCGCAACACCGCCAGCGCGAGCGAATCCTGGCGCAGGTTTTCCATTTCGAGGTCGTTGCCCGCGGCCTTCTTGAGAGCGGCTTGGCGATCCGATTCCGCGTGTTTCACCTCCGACCGCAACGCCTCATTTTCCCGCTCCACGGTATTAATCATGGCGTATCGGTCGAAAAACCAGACTCCCAAGCCGCCTAACAAGCACCCGCAAAGCATCCCTGCCAATCTCGCCCCATTCACGCCTGCCTTCCTCCAAAAAGCCGCTGATGTTCCAGAATCGTATAGCGGTCCGTCATTCCGGAAAGATAATCACAAATTGCCCGCGGCCACCCTGCCTTTCGCGCTCGTTTTTGCGAGGCTTTCCCAATTTCTTCCGGATGCGACATGAAATACTGGAACAAATCCTCCAACATCTCCCCCGCGCGGTTATTCGGCTCCGCCACAGCCGGATTTGAATAAAGATTTTTATACAAATACCGGCTTAATTCCGCATTGAGCTTCCTCCGCTCCGGGCTGAATCGCACCAGGGGCCGGGGCTGCCGCCGCACATCATCCGCGCTTTTCACCTCCGACTTCGCGATGGCCGCCTCGCTCGTCTCCACGACGTCTCGCACTTGGTCGTCAATAATGCAGCGGATGATGAAGTAACGCCGGGCCTCGGCCGAAAGGTCGCCGTACTCCTCGCGCACGGTCTCAAACGCTTGCGCGAAAACCCGCACGTCGCGCCGCAAAGCTGCTTCCGAAAGCAGCCCGGAGTCCAGGCCGTCATCGAGGTCGTGGCTGTTGTAGATCAATTCATCGGCCAGGTTGCCGATCTGCCCCTCCAGGCTAGGTGACTTGGAGGAAAAATCCTTGCGCGGGCCGGGCCGGTCGTAGGAAGTTTCGTGCTTCATCAACCCCTCCCGCACTTCATACGTCAAATTTAATCCGCGAAAATCGGGATACTTCTCTTCCAGTTCCTCAACAATGCGCAAGCTTTGCCGATTGTGCTCAAAGCCTCCATAATCTCGCATCAATTTGTTCAGAACGCCCTCCCCGCGATGTCCAAAAGGGGAATGGCCTAAGTCATGCGCCAGCGCGATGGTCTCCGCCAGGTCCTCATTCAGCCGCAGGGCTCGCGCGAGGCTGCGGGCCATGGCCGCCACTTCGATGGTGTGGGTCAGCCGCGTGCGCAAATGGTCGCCCGTGCCGTTGAGGAAAACCTGCGTTTTGTATTCCAGCCGCCGGAACGCGCGCGAGTGGATGACCCGGTCGCGGTCGCGCTGGTATTCGGTGCGCCAGGGAGGCGGCGTTTCCCGATGAAGGCGCCCGCGCGTTTCGCCGCTGAATTGCGCGTAGGGAGCGAGCGCTTGTTTCTCTCGCGCCTCCAATTCTGCCTTGGAACACGGCATGGAACAGCTTCAGTTGGCCAGCAATTCCTGCACGGAAATGCCCCGCAACTCGAACAGGCGCTTGATCGCGTCTTCGATCAGGTTGTTGGGACACGAAGCGCCCGCGGTAATGCCTACCGTGATCTTGCCCGGCGGCAGCCAGCCCATCGTTTCCACTTCCTTTTGCTGCTGCAAACTATAATGCCGGATCAGCCGATCCGAAACCATCATGGCCGCGTTCTTGACAAAAAACGTCGAAAGGCGCGCCTCGCCCATTTCGGCCAGATGCGACGTGTTGGAGGAATTGTAGCCGCCGATGACCAGCAGCAAATCCATTGGCTCGCGCAGCAATTTTTCCAGCGCATCCTGCCGGTCCTGCGTCGCGCCGCAAATGGTGTCGAAAAATCGGAAATGCCGATCCAGTTCGCCCTCGCCAAACCGCGCGATCATCGCCTTCTTGATGCGGCGCTGCACGTCTTCCGTTTCCCCGCGCAACATCGTCGTTTGGTTGGCCACGCCCACGGCGTGCAGATGCACGTCGGGATCGAATCCCGGCGAATGCGCGCCCTTGAACCGGTCCAAAAACTCCTGCTTGTTGCCTCCGTGCATGATGTAGTCGCACACGTAATCGGTATCGGCCAGCGTATAGACCACCAGGTAATGCCCCGGCCCGTGCGCGGTCGCCTGCGACGTGGTCGCCTTGGTTTCCTCGTGCTTGGCCTTCCCGTGAATGATGCTGGTAACGCTCTCCTTGGAGTATTGGCGCACCCGTTTCCACACGCTCATGACGTCCCCGCATGTCGTATCCACCAATTCGCATCCTTTGGCGATCAGCTTTTGCTTGGTCTCCACTTCCGTGCCGAACGCGGGAATGATGACCACATCCCCCGCTTTCAACCGCCCCAATTCTTCCTCCGTGGGCTTGGGCGAAATAATGTGGATGCCCATGTTGCGAATCTGGTCGTTGACTTCGGGATTATGAATAATCTCTCCCAGCAGATAAATCGATTGCGGCGGCGGAAACACCCGCCGGGCCGCGTAAGCCAGATCAATGGCGCGCTCGACGCCGTAACAGAAGCCGAACTCCTTGGCCAATTTGATCGTCAGCAGCCCGTCCGCGGAAAGGACATGCCCCTTTTCACGGATGCGGTTGACCAGCCCGCTCCGGTAATGCGACAGCACTTGCGCCTGGACCGCCTCCATGACATCGGGCCGGCGCAGGTTGATCTTCTTTCGCTCTTCGTTTGACATAGCCAATTCACGATACCACGCCCCCGCCCAGCGGCAAGGAGGAACGCTTTCGCAAACAATTTGAACTCCTGGCCTAATTTAGCTTTAATGCGGGCCGTTGAATTTGTGCCGCGCAGTCTTTTTGGATCGGGACGGGACGCTTATTGAGGACAAGGATTATCTCTCCGTCCCGGAGCACGCCGTCCCTTTCACGGGCGCGGCGGTGGCGGCGGCATCCTTGCAAGAAGCGGGCTTCAAATTGTTCATTGTGTCGAATCAATCCGGCGTGGGCCGGAAACTTTTTACGATGCGGGATGTCCAGCTCGTCAACGACCGCGTGACGGAGTATTTCGCCCAAAAAGGCGTTCATTTTGAAAAGATTTATATCGCCCCGGAAGCGCCTGGCCAGCCGAGTCGCGGACGCAAGCCCTCGCCGCAATTTCTCCTGGATGCCCGCGATGAATTCGGCATTGACCTCGCCGCCAGTTACATCATTGGTGATAAAATGAGCGACCTTGAATGCGGCTGGAACGCTGGCGTCAAGCGGAGCATTTTGGTCCGCACCGGTTACGGCCGGAAACTCGAACAAGAACATCCCGCCCGCCTGTCCGCCGCGGTGATCGTCGATGACTTGCCCGCGGCGGCGCAGTGGATTTTGAACGGCCAGCCCATTCCAAAAAACCAACCATGAAAATCTTCGGCATTATCCCCGCCCGCTACGGCTCCTCGCGCTTTCCCGGCAAGCCGCTGGCTCTAATCGCCGGCAAACCCCTCATTCAGCACGTCGTCGAGCAATGCCAGAAAGCCCGTTCCCTATGCGAGGTCATCGTCGCCACCGATGACACCCGCATCTGGGAGGTCGCGCACGATTTTTGCCGTGTCGAAATGACCGGTCCTGACCATCCCAGCGGCACCGACCGCATCGCCGAGGTGGCCCGCAATTGCCAGTGCGATGCCGTCATCAATATCCAAGGCGATGAGCCGCTGATCGATCCGCGCGTTATTGATGCCGTCGCGGGCGCGCTCGCCGCGGACGAAATGGCCACCGCCGCCACAGTCATCGACAGCGAGCCTGAGTGGGCCAGCGCCAATGTTGTAAAAGTCGTTGTCAATGCAGCCGGGCGTGCCTTATACTTCTCCCGGCGCACCATACCGTATGTCCGCGACGCCGCCACGGGCGCAGAGCAGTTGGCGGCGTTTCCGTTTTTGAAGCACGTGGGCATCTATGGATACCGCCGCCAGACGCTGTTGCGCCTGGTGAAATTCCCAGTCTCGCCCTTGGAGAAGGCCGAGAAGCTGGAGCAATTGCGCGCCTTGGAAAATGGCATCTCCATCGCGGTGGTGCGGGTCAGCTATGACTGCGTGGGCGTCGATGTCCCGGCGGACATCAAACGGGTCGAACTGATGCTCAAGAAAGGCAGCGGGCAGGACTTACGATGAAATTTATATTTGTCACTGGCGGAGTGGTCAGTTCCCTCGGCAAGGGCCTGACGGCGGCCGCGCTCGGCACGCTGCTGGAGAATCGCGGGCTAAAGGTCTCCCTCCAAAAGTTCGACCCCTACCTCAACGTCGATCCCGGCACCATGAACCCTTACCAGCACGGCGAGGTGTATGTGCTGGATGATGGCGCGGAGACCGATCTTGACCTCGGCCATTACGAGCGGTTCACCAACGTCAAGCTGACCCGCATGAACAACCTCACCAGCGGGCAGGTCTATCAAACCGTTCTGGACAAAGAGCGGCACGGCGATTACCTCGGCAAAACCGTCCAGGTCATCCCGCATATCACCGATGAAATCCAGCATCGCATCCACCTGCTGGCCGAACAGAGCAAAGCCGACGTCATTATCACGGAAATCGGCGGGACGACCGGGGACATCGAAGGTTTGCCGTTTCTGGAAGCCATCCGCGAATTCGCCCTGCGCGTCGGCTATAACAACGCCATTTTCATGCACGTCACGCTGGTCCCCTTCATCAAGGCGGCCGGCGAATTGAAGACCAAGCCGACCCAGCAATCGGTGGCCAAGCTGCGCGAAATCGGCATCACTCCGCATATCCTGGTCTGCCGTTGCGAGCGCCCGCTGGGCCGGGAATTGCGCGAAAAAATTTCCCTCTTTTGCAATGTCCCATACGAAGCCGTCATTGAAGAGACGGATGTCGAACATACCATTTACGAGCTGCCTCTGATGCTCCAGCGCGAACGCGTCGATGATCTGGTTTGCCGCCTCCTCCACCTGGACGCCTCGCCCGCCAACATGCTCCACTGGCAGGAAATCATCCGCAAACTCCTCGCCCCGCGCCACCGCGTCCGCATCGGCGTCGTCGGCAAATACATCGAACTGCACGACGCTTACAAATCGGTCTATGAAGCCATCACCCACGGCGGCGTCGCCAACGATTGCGGGGTGGAAATCGAAAAAGTCGAGGCGGAGTCCATTGAAAAATTCGGGGCCGAGAAAATGCTCAAAGGGCTGGGAGGCATCCTTGTGCCGGGCGGTTTTGGCGAGCGCGGAATCGAAGGCAAGATCGAGGCCGCCCGTTATGCTCGCGAACAAAATGTGCCCTATCTCGGCCTTTGCCTGGGCATGCAGGTGGCGACGATTGAATTCGCCCGCGACGTTCTCAAACTGAAAGACGCTCACTCAACGGAATTCAATAGCGCCACCCCGCATCCGGTCATCGCGCTGCTCGACGGGCAAAAGAAAATCACCGACAAAGGCGGCACCATGCGCCTGGGACGGCAGCCCTGCCAATTGGCGATGGGCAGCCTGGCCAACAAGCTTTACGGGGCGTTCGTCATCAATGAGCGCCACCGCCACCGCTACGAGTTCAACAACGACTATTACGAAGCTTTCTGCCAGGCAGGCTTTTCCTTCAGCGGCGCCTCGCCCGACGGCAAGCTGGTCGAAGTCA
This sequence comes from Verrucomicrobiia bacterium, assembly GCA_036501625.1. Taxonomy (GTDB): domain Bacteria; phylum Verrucomicrobiota; class Verrucomicrobiia; order Limisphaerales; family Palsa-1400; genus Palsa-1400. The sequence continues at coordinate 39,886 of DASXZY010000029.1, read as the reverse complement.
TTGAATTGCCGAGCCACCCATTCTTCATCGCCTGCCAATACCACCCGGAATTCCAGAGCAAGCCCGACCAACCGCACCCGTTATTCCGGGGTTTCATCGCCGCCGCCCACACCCGCCTGCACCAAAAACCGATGCGGTAAATCGCACAACGAAAGCCACTCGTGAAAGTGGCTGTCCACAAGCGGCGCGTTCTTGCGGAAAATCAGGGGTTCCGGCCGAAGAAGACGCCGCTTTCGCGACGCATTTTTCACTTTTTCATGGATTTCCGTTGCGCATCTTGGCGTTTATGGCACATTCCCCCATGAACATCAAATATGTTCAAAAGCAAAGGCGCGCTCGCCATCGTTGGGACGGGCGACCGCCGCGAGCCTCCATTTATCTGAGAACGTCGCGTCACTCCGCCTTCGCGCACCCAAACGGCGTGGAGGAGCCTTGTGCGGCCATGCCCAAAACTCAACAAAACAAGGTGGCACAAGGCATTTTCGACGAAAAACCCATCATATGGCCTGTCGTAATAGTAATGAAGCGCGGTCAATTCCAGTCAATTACGGTGGATTGCAATATTTTCGAATGAGAAAAACAACCCGCGCGCCCGCCGCCGCAAAAACGTTGCCAAACGCGCAGCCCTGGTCTTAACATCCCCGGCGCGTTGACTGCTCATGGCCGATTATAAAGTCCAATTTGAGGTGTTTGAGGGGCCTCTGGATTTGCTCCTTTACCTGATTAAAAAGGAGGAAGTCGATATTTATGAGGTCAACCTGACCCAGTTGGCCACCCAGTTCATCCAATATGTCGAACTGATGCGGATGCTCGACCTCGATGTCGCGGGGGAGTTTCTCGTCATGGCCTCGACCCTCATGTACATCAAGAGCCGCGAATTGCTGCCCAAAGACCAGCAGGTGCAAAGCGCCGAGGAGGAAGAAGGCGAGGACCCGCGCTGGGAGTTGATCCGCCAACTGGTCGAGTACAAAAAATTCAAGGACGCCGCCGCCCAATTGCAGGAGCGCGAATGGTCGCGGGAAAATTCCTTCCCCCGCCTGCCCGTTCGCGCCGAGACGCCCGCTCCATCGACTCCATCCCGCGCCGAGGCCTCCATTTTCGATCTTCTCAACGCCGTTTCGGAGGTGCTCAAGCGCCTCAACCAGCGCGGCGGCCTGCGGGAAATCTTCGAGGACAAATGGTCCGTCAGCGAAAAAATCGAGTTCCTGCTCCAGTGGATCGCGGAGAAAGGCTCGGCCAGATTTTCCGAACTGTTCAGCACTGCCGCCAGCCGCCCCGAAGTTATCTGCACTTTCCTGGCCCTGCTCGAACTCATCCGGCTCAAGCAATTGGTTTGCCTGCAGTCGGCCGATTTTGATGAAATTGAGATCACGCGCGCCCCGGCCCCGGAAAACCCGCCGCCGCCGCCCGCCGCGCCCAGCCAAACCAATGAATCCTGATGGAACTGAAATTTATATTGGAATCCATTTTATTTTCGGCCCAAAAACCGCTCAACCCAAAGGAACTGCGCGATTTGCTGGCCGCCGCCGCCGAGCATGGCGGCGAAGCCAAGCCATTTAAGAAAACCAAGGAAGACGCTCTCGTGGCGGCCTTGGAGGAATTGCAAAAGGATCACGAAACCGCCGGGCGCAGTTATCGCCTGGCCTGCGTGGCCGGCTCCTGGCAATTCGCCAGCCAGCCGGAATTCGCGCCTTGGATTATTGCGCTGGTCGGCGTCAAAGCCCGTCCCCCGCGGCTTTCCCAGCCGGCCTTGGAAACGCTGGCCATTATTGCTTACCGCCAGCCGTTGACGCGGGCGGAGATTGAGCAGATTCGCGGCGTCGCCGTCGATGGCGTCATGCAAACGCTCCTTGAACGCGGCCTGGTCGAGCAGGCGGGCCGCGCGGAAGTCATTGGCCGCCCGATGACCTACGGAACGACCCCGTCGTTTCTGGAGTATTTTGGCCTGCGCGCTCTGGAGGATTTGCCGGCCGCCGACGAATTGCGCCGCGTACCCGTGACGAAACCTGAACAATTGCTGACAGCCGACCCCGGCCTGGCCACCGCCCCGCCGGAACAGCTCGCCCTTTCCGAAGTGGAAGGCATCGCTGGCGAAGCCGCGCCCTCCGCTCCGCCGGCCGAGGCGCCCGTTCCCCCGTCAGAACCACCCCCGGCGGCATGACTATTCCCGAACATCGCAAGGCCATTGACAAGCTGGACGCCAAAATCGTTCGGCTGCTGAACGAGCGCACCGGGCACGTCCTGAGCATCGGCGAACTGAAGGTCAAGGCCGGCGATGCCATCTACGCCCCGCACCGCGAGCGCGTGATTTTGCAGCGCATCTGCAAGCTCAACCAGGGCCCGATCAAGGACGAATCGCTGCGCGCCATTTACCGGGAAATCATGTCAAGCGCATTGTCGCTGGAGAAGTCGATGACCATCGCCTACCTGGGGCCGGAGGCGACCTTCACCCACCAGGCCGCCATCCAGCGGTTCGGTTCCAGCCTCCTCTACGCGCCGCAGAATACCATTGCCGACATTTTCACCGCTGTTTCCCAGGGCCGCGCCGATTACGGGGTCGTGCCGGTCGAGAACACGACCGAAGGAGTGGTCACGCACACGCTGGATATGTTTGTTGACAGTGATTTGCGCATCGTGGCCCAAATCGTTCTGCCCATTCAGTATTGCCTGGCAGGCGAGGGGCCTCTGAAGGAAGTGCGCCGTCTTTTCGTTCATCCCCAGGCCCTGGCCCAATGCCGCCTCTGGGTGCAGCGCCATTTGCCGCGCGCTGAAATCCTGGAAACCTCTTCCAACGCCCGCTCGGCCGAGCGCGCCAGCCATCCGGACCCGGCCCGTCCGGGGCCATCGGCCGCCATCACCGGCTTTCTGGCCGCCGAGAAATACAATCTTAAAATCATCGAGCGCCACATCCAGGATTTCACCGACAATGCCACCCGCTTCCTGGTCCTCGGCCGCCAATGCGGCCCTGCCACCGGGCGCGACCGCACCAGCCTGATGGTCAGCATCGCCGACGAAGTGGGCGCGCTCTACCACGTCCTGGCCCTGTTCTGGCGCAACAAGCTGAACATGACCAAAATCGAATCGCGCCCCAGCAAGCGCAAGGCGTGGGAGTATTTCTTTTTTGTTGACTGCGACGGCCATTACACCGATCCGAAAGTGGCCAAGGCCATCGCCGGCCTGGAGGCGGCCTGCCATTTCGCCAAGGTGCTCGGGTCCTATCCCAACGGAGACTAGGCCGTGAGCGCCCCTGGTTACCGCGTCCGGCGGGCCACCACCGACGACCTCGACCAGTTGAAGGCGCTGTGGGCGGCCTCGGCTTTGCCGCAAGAGGAGTTGGAAAAACAATTCACTGATTTCCAGGTCGCGCAAAGCCCCGAGGGCGTCGTCGCGGGCGCCGTCGCCATGCAATTGGCCGGTTCGGACGGCCGGATTCACTCCGAAGTTTTTGTTGACTTCGCCCTCAGCGACACTCTGCGGCCCCTGTTGTGGGAGCGCCTGCAAGCCGTGGCGCGCAACCACGGTTTGTTCCGGCTTTGGACGGAAGAGACGGCGCTGTTCTGGAAAAAGGACGCCGGCTTTTCCGCGGCCGCCATCCCGGCCCCAGAAGCCTTCGCCGGGGCGCGCGGCCCCTGGCTGGCCCTCCGCCTCAAAGACGAAAGCGCCGATCCCGCCCTGCTCGAAGCGCAATTCAACCTTTTCCGCGAAGCCGAACGGTCCAGGCGCGAGAAATTTCTGCGATGGGCGGGCGCGTTAAAAGTGGCCGGAACCGTCCTGGCAGCGCTGCTGTTGATCTTCCTATTGGGGGCGCTGGCATGGTTCATCCGCCATCGCCCGCCCGCTCCCAGATGAGTGAAAAACACAGCGTTGACATGATTCAGGGTTTGCCGTAAAGTTTGTTGAAAGAAAAGAAGGACAAGTAAAACATGCTGCGAATTTTTCTAATTGTCGCCATTGTTGCCGGAATAGCGGCTGGCGTTGTGACCATGACCAAGGTGCAGACCATTATTGTCACCACTCGCGCCGATCGGGACAGTTGGCACAAGAAAGACACCGACGAGGTTTCCGCCCACAACAAAACCAAGAAGACTCTTGCGGACACCAAGGCCACGCTGGACAAGACCCAAAAGACTCTGGAACAGACCCAGGGCGAATTGGCCGCCGCCAACAGCGAGCGGGATGCCTTGGCCAAGGACAAAACGGACCTGACCGCCAAGTTGGAGAAAGCCTCCACCGAGCGCGACGACGCGCTTGATAAACTGGAAGTCTGGCGCCAGATCGGCCTCACCCCTCAACAGGTGCGTGAAACCATTTCCAATTTGAATAAGGAGATCACTGCCAATAAAGCCCTCACCGGCGAGAACAAGCTGATCGCGACCGACCGGGATTTGTGGCAGAACAAGTACAATGCCATGTTCCCCTCAGACGCCCCCGTGGTGCTGCCGACCGGCTTGCGCGGCAAAATCGTGGCCGTCGATCCGAAGTTCAATTTCGTTGTGCTCAATATCGGCGAGGAACAAGGGGCCAAGACCCGCGGAGAAATGATGGTGGACCGCAATGGCAAGCTCCTGGGCAAGATTCGCATCCAGAGCGTCTCCAAAGACGAATGCGTGGCCAACATCCTCCCGGATTGGAAGCGCGGCGAAGTCATGGAAGGCGACGAAGTTCTTTACTGATCTAATGAAAGCGTTGCGCAATATTGTTTGCGCCTTGATTCTGGCCGCGCTGGCTGCTTCATTGACAGGCTGCGCCACGGATTCGGACGTCTCGACGCTGCCGTGGGACCAGCCGGCAGGGTGGGAAGGCCCGTTCCCGTCCACCATCAATCAGGGCCGTTAAGCTAAGCCAAAGCCTGCCTATTTGGCAAACTCCACGCAACGGGTTTCTCGAACCATCGTGACCCGTATCTGCCCGGGGTATTGCAACTCCTCCTCGATCTTCCGGGCGATGTTCCGCGCCAGTTGATAACATTGCTCGTCCGTGATCCGGCTCGGTGTCACCATCACGCGCAGCTCCCGCCCCGCTTGCAGCGCGAAGCACCGTTCCACGCCGGGAAAGCTGAGGCCGATGCGTTCGAGGTCCTCGACCCGCTTGATGTAGGTCATCACCGTCTCCGAACGCGCCCCTGGCCGCGAGGCGCTGATCGCATCCGCCGCGCTGACCAGGATGCCATAGGGGCCAATGTGCGGGACTTCTCCGTGATGAGAGGCAACCGCATTGATGACCTCCTCGGATTCGCCGTAACGCTTAACAAGATCCGCGCCCACAATGGCGTGCGCGCCCTCGATCTCATGATTGACAGCCTTGCCGATGTCATGCAGCAAGCCGGAGCGTTTGGCCGTGGCCACATCCAGGCGCAATTCAGCCGCCATCAGCGCCATCAGTTGCGCGACCTCGACTGAATGCTGGAGAATGTTCTGCGCGAAGCTATGGCGGTAATGGAGGCGGCCCAGGAGCTTGATCAATTCGCCGTGCATCGGGGCCAGGCCCAATTTCATGATGGCTTCTTCGCCGGCGGTTTGAATGGACTGGTCCATTTCCTGCGAGACGTTGGCCACCACCTCCTCGATGCGGGACGGATGGATGCGGCCGTCAAGAATAAGCCGCTCCATCGCCTCGCGCGCGATCTGGCGGCGCACGGGATCAAAGCCGGAGAGCACGACCGCGCCCGGCGTGTCGTCGATCAGCACGGTCACGCCGGTGGCGGATTCAAAGGCGCGGATGTTGCGCCCCTCGCGGCCGATGATGCGGCCCTTCATCTCCTCGCCTTTAATGTTGACGGTGGCGGTGGAGGTTTCAAAGCTGTGGTGCCCCGCGTAACGCTGGATGGCCAGGCTGATAATCTTGCGCGCCTGCTCTTCGGCCCGGACTTTGGCGTCATCGAGGATGTGCTGGGAAAGCTGCATGGCGTCGCGCATGCTTTCCTGCTCTGTCTGCTTGAGGAAAGCGGCCCGAACCTCCTGGGCGCTCATCTTGGCGACATCGGCCAGCTCGGCGCGGCGATCCAGCACCAATTGCGCGGCCAATTTCCGCTCGGCCTCCGCTTCGGCCATCTTGGCCGCCAGCGCCTCGCGGTCTAAGCGCTGCACCTTCTCCTCCTTGACCAGGTTCTCCAATTGGCGGTTGACCAATTCTTCGCGGGTAGTAAGGCGCTGTTCATTGACAGCCAGCTCCTTCTGGCGGGTGGCGGCGGTTTGCTCGATTTCCGCGCGCGCTTTGAGGCTGTCGTCGTTGGCCGCAATCCGGGCGTCGCGGATCAGCGCCTCGGCTTCGAGCCGGGCCTTTTCCACCATGTCCCTCCTCTGTTGCTTGATGCCCGAGCGCAGGCTGTAGTCCCGCCACGCGCGCAACACATAACCCACCCCGATGCCAACAATGAGGAAAATGGCCGTGCGATAATCGAAAGTCAAATTCATGACTGCGTTGAAAAATCCTCGGAAGCTGTGAGCCATCGTGTCGGCGTCAAAATAAAGTTCATGCTTGCATCGTGTCTCTCCGACGGAATTTGCTCCACCACTTGCTGGTCGAAGGCCGCCCCGCATTTGATTCCAGCGATTCCGGCCAGCAATCGATCGTAGAATCCGCGGCCCCGTCCCAACCGGCGTCCAAACACATCAAATCCTAAACCCGGCACGAGCGCCAAGTCCAGACGCTTTAATGATAATTCCGCGCAATGCGCGCCCGGCTCGCCTATGCCGAACTTGCCCGGCGCGCAATCGCCCGCAAAGTCAGAGACTTCACAGGCCAGATAGGTTCCCGTTTCGCGGGAGAATCGAGGCAGCGCCACCGTTTTGCCCGCCTCGAGCGCCTCCGCCATCAATGGCGTCAAGTCCAATTCCCCCGCCAGCGGGGCGTAGAATAATATGACCGCGGCGCCCTGCCAGGCTGGCTGGCGGCGCAGCAATTCCCGCGCGTGCGCCGAAGCTTCGTCCTGTTCCGCCGGTGAGATGCCGTTCAAAATGGTCCGCAAACGCCGGCGCCATCTGGCCTTGTCCGCCGCGGCGTCCTGGCTCATGGGCGAAGGGCCTCGATTTGCGCGCGCCATTTTTCCAGCCGCTCCTTGATCTTCTTTTCCGCGCCCTGATCCGTCGCTTCGTAATAACGCCGGGCCGCTCCCAGATGGTCCTGCGGCGTGAAATGCCCCTCGAAATCGTGCGCGTATTTGTAATCCTCCCCGTGCCCCAATCGCTTTGACCCCGCGTAGTGGGTGTCGCGCAAGTGTTGCGGAACGGGAATGGTGCGGCCCGAACGAACATCCTCCAAGGCCGCGTCAATGGCCATGCAGGCGCTGTTGCTTTTGTGCGCGGTCGCCAGATAAACCGTCGCTTCCGCGATCGGGATGCGCGCCTCCGGCCAGCCCACAAATTCCGCCGCCTGGTTCGCCGCCGAAGCCAGCACCAGAGCCATCGGGTCCGCCAGGCCGATGTCCTCCGCCGCGCAAATGAGGATGCGCCGCGTGATGAACCGCGGGTCTTCGCCAGCGTGAATCATCTTGGCCAGCCAGTAAAGCGCCGCGTCCACGTCGCTCCCGCGCATCGACTTGATGAATGCCGAGATGGTGTCGTAATGCGCGTCGCCATCGGCGTCGTAAACAACCGCCTTCTTCTGAATGCACTGTTCAGCCGCGGCCAGATCGACGTGGATTGCTCCATCGGCTCCGGGCGGCGTCGTCAGCGCGGCGATTTCCAGCGAATTGAGCGCCTTGCGCCCGTCGCCGTCGGACATCTTGGCCAAGTGCCGCAGCGCATCCTCGTCCGCTTTAATGCGGACGTGCCCAAGGCCGCGCTCGGCGTCGCCCAGGGCGCGGCGCAGCAATTCCAGCAAGTCCTCCTCCGTCAGCGGCCGCAGCTCAAAAATCTGTGAGCGCGAGACCAGCGGCGAATTGACAAAAAAAAAGGGATTGTGCGTGGTCGCCCCGATCAGGCGCACCACGCCGCTCTCGACATCGGGCAGCAGAACGTCTTGCTGCGATTTGTTGAACCGATGGATTTCGTCAATGAACAGGATGGTCGATTGCCCCGTGTTTTCCTGGCGGTTGGCCGCTGCCGCCAGCACCCGCCGCATGTCGGCCACATTGGATTCCACGCCGCTGAGGCGCTCGAATTTGCTGCGCGTCTGGCGCGCGATGATTTGCGCGAGGGAAGTCTTGCCCGTGCCCGGCGGCCCGAAAAATATGAGCGACTGAATGCGGTCCGCCTCGATGGCGCGCCGCAGCAATTGTCCCGTTCCGAGGACGTGCTTCTGTCCGGCGAACTCATCGAGATTGCGCGGTCTCATGCGCGCCGCCAGCGGCTGGGAGGCGAAGGATTTCACTTCTTCCTTGGCCGCCGCCGGCGCGGGCGCATCGGAAAACAGATCGTGGCCTGTCACATTCTCACCATACCAAAGAAACGCCCCGGCGACCAGCCAGAACGGCGCGCCAAAATTTTCCTCGGCTTTGCCTGCCGCCTCATGTAATATTCCATTCGTCATGTCCACCGTAGGCGAGCAATTGCGCAAGGCGCGGGAGGCCCAAAAATTGGGCCTGCGCGAGGTCGCCGACATGACCAAAATCCGCAGCGACCACCTTGGCGCGCTGGAGGAAGGCAACTTCGGCATCTTTTCCGCGCCCGTCTATATTCGCGGGTTCGTCCGAACGTATGCCTCGCTGTTGAAATTGGACACGGCGAAAATTCTGGAACAACTCGGCCGCGAATTGGCGGATTCCGGCCAGATCGATCCTATGCTGGCCCCGCGCCGCCGGGGAGTGCTGGATGCCGCGATGTTTCAGTTGTCCAAATTCAGCGGGCGCATGGTTTGGCCGGCGGCGGGGACGGCGGCGGTGGTGCTGATTATTGTGGGCAGTTATATATTGTGGAGCCACCACCGGAACGGCGACCCAACCGCCGGCCTTGGCGCCGGGCTTTATCAAGTTCCGGCCAACACGGGCGAGACGCTCCCGTTGCCGGCCGCGCGCTGACATTATTTGCCGCTTGCAATTGCGCGATGGCTCCTTCAATTTTTTGCCATGAATAAACAAGTAACTTTTTCCCGGGCGTCCCGCCGTCAATTCATCAAATACGGCGCCATGGCGGCCGGCGCGGTGGCTGTGGCCGGCCCTTATCCCGTGCGCGGCCAGAATCTGAACAGCAAAATTAACGTGGCCCAGTTCGGCTGCGGCGGCAAAGGCAGCAGCGACTTCCAGTGCATTATCGGCAGCGGCGAAGCCAGCGTCGTGGCGTGTTGCGACGTTCAGTCCCACATGGCCGACCGCATGAAGAAGTTCCTGAAGGAAAAGATGTCCATCGACGCCAACACCTACACCGACTTCCGCGAGTTATTTGACAAAGAAAAGAATTTCGATGCCGTCGATGTCGCCACGCCTGACCACATGCACGCGGTCATTGCCGCCACGGCCATCAAGCTGGGCAAGAATGTCTATTGCCAGAAACCGTTGACCCATGATGTTTTTGAAGCGCGCACATTGCGCGAGCTGGCCCGCAAACACAATGTGGCCACGCAAATGGGCAACCAGGGCAGCGCCTCGGATTCCTTGCGCCGGGCCGTCGAAGTCATGCACGCTGGCGTGATCGGCCCTGTCAAAGAAGCTTACGTCTGGACCAACCGCCCCATCTGGCCCCAAGGCATGGACCGCCCGCCCGGCAATGACCAGCCGCCGGCTTGGCTGGATTGGAATTTGTGGCTCGGCACCGCGCCCGACCGGCCTTTCAAATTGCATTGGCCCGGCCAGAGCGAGGGCAATGTCTATGAGCCGTTCGTTTGGCGCGGCTGGCAGGACTTTGGCACCGGCGCCTTGGGCGACATGGCCTGCCACACCGTCAATTGGCCTTTCCGCGCGCTCAAGCTCGGCTATCCCACGGAAATCGAAGCCAGTTCTTCGGGCATCAACACGGAGATGTACCCCTCCAAGTCCAAAATCCGTTTCGAGTTCCCCGCCCGCGAAGGCATGCCTCCCGTCACTTTGCATTGGTCCGACGGCGGCAACAAACCGCCGAAAGAAATCACCGGTGATGTCGAAGCCATGATGGGCGCGGGCCGCATTTCCAACAGCGGTTGCATCATGATCGGCGAGAACGGCGTTATCTTTTCGCCCGACGACGGCGACCAGGAATTGGCCACTTACATCAAGCTCAAGGGCGATGAGGACATGGTCGGTTTGGCCAAGCATCCAGCCGCCAAGAATATTCCGCAGTCCATTCCCCGCAATGCTCACATCCACGGGCCGGACGGCACGAAGCGCCCGCCCGATGTCGCGCAGCACATGGAATGGCTGCAGGCATGCAAAGACGGCAAACACGACGTGCCTTACTCCAACTTCGACATCGCGGCCTATTTGACAGAAATCATTCTGCTCGGCTGCGTGGCCTTGCGCACTGGCAAAAAACTGGAATGGGACGGCCCGGGCATGATGGCGAAAAACGCGCCGGAAGCCGCCCGTGTCGTGAAGCGCGAATATCGCGCCGGCTGGTCTATTTGAGGTTTCTCAAAGCCGCCAACTGCTTCAGGGCATCCGGGTAATCGGGCCTTTGCTTGAGCGCGAGGACGTACTGTTCCTCCGCCTCCGGGCGCCGGCCCTGCCGCGCCAAACAATAACCCAGGTTGAAGTGCGCCTGGGGATTTTCCGGCATCAGTTCCAGCGCCAGCCGGTATTGCGCGGCGGCTTCAGGCAGTTTCCCCATCTGGGCCAGGGCGTTGCCAAAATTGTTGTGTACTTGCGCATCCTTGGGATCCAGCTTGAGGCAAATCTCGTACTCCCGCGCCGCCCCTTCCGGGTCGCCCTTCAGCGCCAGCGCGTTCCCCAAATCGCTGTGCGCGCTCAGATAATCCGGCTGGCAATCCAGCGAGAGCCGGAATTGCGCGATGGCCTCGTCCAGCTTGCCGGCCATCGCCAGCGCCACGCCATAGTTGTTGCGCGCGCTGGCATGGCGCGGATTTTCCTCCAGCGCGATTTGATACTCATGCATGCCCGCCTCCGGGAATCCGAGATGCCCCAAAGCGATGCCGAGATTGTTATGCGCTTCTGTCAAATTCGGATTGAGGCTCAGTGCTTTGATGTATTCATTGGTGGCTTCCTGGTAGCGCCCCTCAGCCGCCAGCGTGAAGCCGAGGTTGTTGTGCGCCTCGTCGTAATTGGGATTGATCGCCAGCGACTTTCGATAATCGGCCATGGCCTTTTCCGTTTCCCCGCGATTCGACAAGTCGAAACCCAGGTTGTTGTACGCCAGATAATTGTTGTCCGTGACCGCTGCCGCGTGCTCAAAAAGCGTTTCGCTCGTGCGCCAATAGGCCACCTGGCGCGGCGTCAATGCCAGGCACGCTCCCACCGCCGCGATGGCCGCGACCCATAAAATCCACCGCTGCGAGGTGATCCATTCGTTCGCTCCCCAAACCAGCGCGATCAGCACTCCGATGCTGGCCGTGTAACTGTAACGGTCAGCCATCGATTGGATGCCCACCTGCACCAGCCCGATCACTGGCGCCAGCATCACGAGGAACCAAAACCAGCCCACGGCCAGGTACGGCTGCCGGGACGCGCGCCGAACAACCCACACCGTAATCGCCGCCAGCAAAAGGACCGATCCCGCCACTTCCCACCACGGCCAGTAACCGGGGTGCGGATACAACGGCGAAAGCCGCGACGGCCAAAACATTTTTGACAGATAGCGCGCGCAGGAAACAAAGGCGTTCTCAATCCGCGCCGCCAGCGGCACGCCCGTCAGCGTCGAAACCGCCCCGCCTTGCCGCTGCGCCACAAACGTCACTACGCTTGATGCTATCGCCAAAAGCAGGAATGGGATTTTCTCCACCAGCAGTTTGGCTCGGCTGGAGCCTCGCCCTGCCGGGGCTGCCTTGCCAGGGCGAGGCTCCAGCCGAGCCAGCGGCCAATAATCCAGCAACAGCAAAATAACCGGCAGCGTCACCAGCATCGGTTTGGACATCAGCCCCAGCGCGAAACAGAAAATGCTCCCGGCGTGCCACCATTTGGCGCCCGTTCGCGCGTAGCGGACATAAGCCCAAACCGTCAGCATCCAAAACATCGTGCTCAACACGTCCTTGCGCTCCGAAACCCAGGCCACCGATTCCACCCGCAACGGATGGAGCGCGAACAGCCCCGCCACCACCGCGCAGCGCCAAAACGCGCCGGTCATGCTCCGCAAAAGCAGGAACAGCAGCACGCCGTTGACCGCGTGAATCAGGACGCTCGTGAAGTGGTGCCCGGCCGGTTTCATCCCGTAAAGCTGCACGTCTGCCAGGTGCGAGAGCCACGTCAGCGGATGCCAATTGCTGGCCGCGCCGGTCGTGAAGGCCCAGCGCACGCTGGCGAGGGTCAGCCCTTGCCCCAGCTCCGCGTTGGAGGTGATGTAGGTTGGATCGTCGTAATTGACAAATTGGCAGTTGAGCGCTCCCCAGAACACCGCCAACGTGGCCGCCGCCAGGGCCGCGCAAACCAAGACGTTCCAATATTTCGTGTGAATCGGGAAACTCACTGCGACGGCGGAAAAAGCGGGCAGGAGCGGAATTTCCATTTGGCCAGCCGGAACGAAAGCGCCGTGCCGAGGCATCCAAAACCATATTTGACGCTGCGCCGGAAATTGATGGACGACGCCTCGGCGAAATACTTCGTCGGGCAGGACACTTCCGCGATGGTGTAGTCGAACCACAGGATTTGCGCCAGCATCTGGTTGTCAAATACGAAATCATTGGAATTGGCCGTGAGCGGAAGCCGCTCCAGAATGCCGCGCGAGAACGCCCGGTAACCGGTATGATACTCCGAAAGCTTGGCCCCCAGCATCAGATTTTCCAAGGCCGTCAGAATGCGATTGGCCACGTACTTCCACAACGGCATCCCGCCCCGCAAGGCGTAGCCGCCGAGAATCCGGCTGCCCAGCACGCACGGGTAAAGTCCGCTCGCGATCATGGAGGCCATGGCCGGAATCAGCTTCGGCGTATATTGCGAATCCGGATGCACCATGATGATGATATCCGCCCCTTCCTGGATGGCCAGGCGGTAGCAGCTTTTTTGGTTTCCTCCGTAGCCGAGGTTCTTTTCGTGAGTGAACACAATCGCGTTGGGCAGCGTTTTGGCCAGCGCGGTCGTTTCGTCGCGGCTCGCGTCATCGACGACAATAACGAGGTCCACTACATCCTGCGCCATGACCTCGTCGAAGGTCTGCACCAGCGTCTTGGCCGCGTTGTAAGCCGGCATGACCACCACAACTTTTTTGCCTAAGTACATATTTGTTCCGCTGCTCTTATCGACAGAATAGGTTCAAAGTTTTAGCTTTGGCAAGAAGCCCCGCCGCTCACCCGCTGAATTTTGCCAATTTTGCCAATTCGCCAATTGGATTTGACTTGCCAAGCGTGAGAGGTTACTGGTAAATGTTCGGCAAGACCAAAACCACGTTATGAAAAAGAAAGATTCAGGCAAGCCGGGGGCGCCGGCTGCAGCATCAGTCTTTGTTGTGGACGATAACGCAATGCTTGTTGAATTCGCGGCTACGGTGCTCAAGGGCGCTGGCTACACTGTCCGGCACTTCTCGGACCCGAAAGCCGCCCTCAGCGCCATGCACGAAGCCAATCCAAAGCCGGCCGTGCTTGTGACAGATTATGAGATGGGAGACATGAATGGCCTCGAACTGATCCAGTCTTCGCACGAGGTTCATCCTTCCCTCAAGACTCTCATGCTGAGCGGCACGGTTGATGGCTCGATCATGCTGACTCACGCGGCCAAAGTGCATCGCTTTTTGGGCAAACCCTACGAACCGATGGAGTTGCAACGCGCCGTGGCCGAGTTGATGGACATGTGACATTGCGGCGCCCGCTTAAATCCTCGTCGGACAGTCATTTCATGCGGCTCGCCTTGCGCCTCGCCCGGCGAGGCTTTGGACGAACCTCTCCCAACCCCATGGTCGGCGCCGTTTTGGCGCGCGATGGCGCCGTCATCGGCCAAGGCTGGCATCGGCGGGCCGGTTGCCCTCACGCGGAGGTTGAAGCCCTGGAGGACGCGCGGCGGCGAGGCCATTCCGCCAAGGGCGCGGCTTTATATGTGACGCTGGAACCGTGCAGCACCCAGGGGCGCACTCCTCCCTGCACGGGCGCCATTATCGCGGCAGGCGTCCGGCGCGTCGTCGCCGCCATGCCCGACCCCAATCCGGCCCACAGGGGGCGCGGATTTACGGTTCTGAAACGAGCCGGCATCGAGGTCAGCGTGGGTTTGCTCGCCGAGGCGGCTGAGGAAATGAACGAAGCCTTCTGCCACTGGATCACTCGCGGGACGCCGCTGGTCACGATCAAAGCCGGGATGTCTCTGGATGGAAAAATCGCGACGGCCGCGGGGCAATCGCGCTGGATTACCGGCGAAAAAGCTCGCGTCGCTGGCATGAGACTTCGCGCGGGGGCCGATGCGATTCTCGTCGGCGTCAAAACAATTTTGGCCGACGATCCGAGCCTGACCGTGCGCCGGCCCGGTTTCGCGCGAAAATGCTGGCTGAGAATCGTCCTCGATCCGCGCGCCCGCACTCCGCTGGCGGCCAAAGTCGTTTGCGATGCGCATGCCGCTTCCACCATCCTGGTAGTTACTAAGGCGGCTCCGCCCGCGCGCGCCGCCGCGCTGGGCCGCCGGGTGCGTTTGCTCCTCGCTCCGTCGCAGGCGGATGGCATCAAGTTAAAATGGCTGCTCCGAAAACTCGGCCAGGAGGATGTGACATCGCTGTTGGTGGAGGGCGGCGGCGAAACGAATGCCGCCTTTCTATCCGCGGGTTTGGCCAGCCGGGCGGCCTTTTTTTACGCGCCGATGGTTCTCGGCGGGCGCGGCGCGCCCAAAGCCGTCGCCGGCCGGGGCGCGGACAGCCTCGGCGAGGCCGCCGCGTTGCAGGGCGCCCGATGGCGCCGGATGGGCAGCGAACTATTCTTGTCAGCCCGCATTGCCGAAAACGCAGGATAACTATGTTTACAGGAATTGTTGAGGAAACGGGGCGCGTCGTTTCAATCCGGCCCGGTAAAACGGCGATCGAGCTTGCGGTGCAAGCCCGCGTGTGCGGGCGCGGACTCAAAACGGGCGACAGCCTGGCCGTCAACGGCTGCTGCCTGACGGTCGAACACATCAGCCCCCGCGGAAAAGACAAGCTGCTGCTATTCTCCCTTCTCCAGGAAAGCTGGCGGCGCACAAACCTGCAATTCGCCACCGCGGGAGCGGGCGTCAATTTAGAGCGCGCGTTGCGCGTCGGCGGCCGGCTTGGCGGGCACTTCGTCAGCGGCCACATCGACGGCTTGGGCCGCATCCGGCGCTGGGAGCAATCCGGCCAGGATTACATTTTGGAAATCGCGGCCCCGGCGGACATCATGCGCTGCGTCGTCTTCAAAGGATCGATTGCCGTCGATGGAATCAGCCTCACGGTGGCGGCGGTGCGGCGCGGGAGTTTCGACATTTGGATCATTCCACACACGCGCGAGAAAACGGCCCTGGCCGAGCGCAAGAAAGGCGGCGCCGTCAATCTGGAGACCGACCTTCTCGGCAAATTCGTGGAAAAGTTTATTGCTGCAAGGGCTGTATACTCCCCGCCGTAGTGTTCTTCCTGGAATGCGGCTCGATGGTCAGCACGCGCCCGGAACTGACGTGATGGACTTTGCCCGTGACGTCCCTGTAATAAAACGCGCCGGCTTCGCGGTCAAAAACCGGCTTGGTCACGTTGGTAATCCTCACACCATTGGCCAGGGTCATGTCGTAATGCCGGGCGCAGCCTGCGAGAAGCGCAACAGAAAAGAGCCACGGCAGAACCCTGGCCCATCGCAAAATCGGTTTTGGCGAATGTGTTTCAATTCTCATAACCACCTTTATTCCGTCCGCCCGAAATCCTACGCGCCAGCCGGGCGGTTTGCAAGCGCGTTCTGGCACTGCGAATCATGCTTGCGGTCACGCGCGCTCCCGGCCATTCTGGCGATGCTATGAGTACGTTGTTTCGCGGGAGTTTGGCGGCTTTGGCGGCGGCCTTGATCGCCGGATGCTCCACGCAACCCAAGGTTTTCTATCACGCTGGTGATGAAGCGCCGCCCGAATTCCTCGCTGGCGGCGCGAGCCTCTTGCTGACCAATCTTGACGGCTTTAGCGCCAAGGTGTCCGGTTCGATGAGCTTGGCCGATGGCAGCCGGCATCCGATCTCCGGCGACCTTCTGGAACGCCAAGGCTCGCTGATCTATCAGCCCGCCAATCCCGTCAAAGGCAAACGGGCGCGCAGCGAAGGCGGCATGTTTTTTATCTGGAACGCAACCGATCATGCCGGATTCGTATTGAGCGATCCTTTGCAGGCCTTTGCACCGGCCTCAACGAGCAGCCACCCAGTCCAGGTGACGGTCAACAAGACAGGCGCGATCGAGGAATCCGCCAACGGCCACCCTTGCCGGCGGATGGAGGCCGTGGTGCAATCTTCCGACGGCTCCTCCTCGCGCTACACGATTTGGGAAGCCGAGGACGCCAGGCATTTTCCTGTTCGCATTCAGTCGCCCGCGGGGCCGGAGCAGTTTACGCTTAACTTTTTCGACCTTCGCTTGGAATTGCCGCCGCCCCAATTGTTCACGCCGCCGGATGGCTTCATGAAATACGCCTCGCCGGTCTCCCTGATGAACGAGCTGATTATCCGCCAAAGCGCGATGGCCAAGCGAAACGAGGGCTTTCCTCTGCAGATGGACCCAGGCGACCCCAATCTGGATCACTGGCGCCCGGCGACTCCGTATTGAGTCAGTTGTCGATCTTCAATTTGGGCCGGCGTTCGGACGGCTTGCCATCAACGGTGCGTTGCGGCGGCAATTTCATCAAATGCCGCGCTTCTCCGATGACATAATCCCACTGCAGGGCCGGGCCGGGGTCGGTCTTGTTGCTCTGGACGTGATAATGCCCCAGGACCCCGTGATATTGGTCGTATTGGTCCGCTGAAAGTTTATGGGTAATCAATTTCCCGCTGGCATCGCGCGGGTAATCGCAGGTGATGCGCGGAAAGACCGTGCAAAGGGCAGCCGTCAATTTGGCCAGCGCGCGATATTGCTGCGGCGTGAAATCGTATTGCTTGAGATTCGTGCCCTGCACCTCTCCCGCGATCATTTCCCGGCGCGCGGGGCGTCCGGCAAAATTCGGCGTGCGTTCCGGCGATGGCCCGGCGGCGGTGGGAATGGTGATAATCGTTCGCCCGCGGCCGTCCTTTTTGTACCAATTCGTGAGCGAGTTTTTTTCCCTTGAGCTGTAAGCGCCCATGTTGGCGATTTCAATTCCAACCGAGCGGCTGTTGGCAATGGTCGCATGCCGCGCGCGCTCCTTCAAATCGAGGGTCTGATAAATCGTTCCGTCCAGGTCCAGCATGAAGTGAACGCTTAAATCGCGCGAGTCCTGCAAGACTTTGAAACACGTCCGCGAGATGCCCGCCACGTCGAAGTGGACCACGAACTGATCGACCTTCGATTGAAGCGTAGGCAGATCCCAGCCACCGCCGCGAACCCGTTCAATCTCTTGCGGCGTCAGGCCGTGGTCGCGCACGTCATATCGGTTGGGAGTTGGATGGGGCGTCGCGGGCGAAGTCATGGAAGGCAGCGACGCCGCGAAACTCGACTCGTCATAAGGCGCAAAACGGCGCTCGACCCGATAGGCATCATAGCCGCCTGGGTCCATCCACAAGACGACTGGGGTGCCGATGTGAAAAAACTGGCCCGCCACCACGATTTCATCGCCTTTCCTCTTCTCGCGGCCTCCCGGCGGATGACACACGCAGCCAGCGAGTAAAAGCGGAGCCAGCAACGCCAAATGGCGGCATTTCGAGATCATTCGTCTAAATGCGTCCAAAGACCTGGCGAGTCAAGCCCGTGCGCCCGCCGTGCCGCGCTTCACGGAGAACGGCCCTTATTGGCCAGCCGCGGGCGGCGTTGTGGCCGGAGCTTTTTTGGCCCTGGCTGGAGCCTTGGCGCTAATGTTCATGGTCGTGGCCGTCAAGACGCCTTCGCCATCCTTCTTGGCCGAACCGGTCACATACATGCCTGCGACAGCCGCCGAGAATTCCGCCGGCTCGCCTTCTTTCTTGATCTTGGTGGCGGAAGTCACTTTGATTTTGCTTTCCGGGCGGCGGGTGGTCGCCTTCAAGGTCACGACCATATTGGTAGCATCGACGCTGGCGATGACGCCTGAGTAGCGCGGATTGCGAGTCCGGGCTCCGGCGGGAGCGTTTGTGGATGTGTTTGTTTGGGCATGGGCGGGCATCGCCACGCAGACGGCGGCGGCCACCATTAAGGCAGAGAGTTTAGCAATAGCGTTCATAGTATTTGGGGAATTGTTTGAAACCCGTTTTTGATAAGTTATAATTTTGATGTCGTCGCTTCAATTCGCTTGGACGGGGGCCATTTTAGCAAACAGCCCCGCGGCGGCAAGCAATTTTTTTACGCAGATCAACCGAGGATGCGCTTGCCTTCTGTCAAAAATATCCCTTGGAAGTTCATTTCCAAGGCTTGGGCATTGGTGGCTTTGGCGAGGGCTTCTTTCTGCGTGATTCTGCCGTCCTTGACCAATTGGAACAGCGATTGATTAAAATTAATCATGCCTTCTTCGCTGCCCGTTTCAATGGCGGCGGGAAGTTTTTCCAGGCGATTCTCTTCCATCAGTTTTCGCACCGTGCCGGAATTGATGAGGATTTCCTGCGCGGGAATCATTCCGCCAGCAATCAACGGCACCATGCGCTGGCAGATCACCGCTTGAAGCGTGCCGGCCAATTGCCGCCGCACCTGATCGCGCTCGTCGGCCTTGAAGAAATCCAGGATGCGCCCCACCGCTTGCGCGGCGTTGGTAGTGTGAAGTGTGGACAGCACCAAGTGCCCGGTGTCGGCCGCGCTCATGGCGGCGGTGAAACTGGTCGCGTCGCGCATTTCCCCGATCATAATGACATCGGGGTCCTGCCGCAGAACGTACTTTAACCCCTTCTCAAACGACGCCGTGTCCAGGCCAATTTCGCGCTGCTCGACCACCGATTGGTTGTCTTCAAACACGAACTCAATGGGGTCCTCCAAAGTGATGATATGTTTGCGGCTGTTGGCATTGATATGCTCAATCATCGCCGCCAGCGTGGTGGATTTTCCGCATCCAGTCGAACCGGCCAGCAGCACGATGCCGCGCGGGGACTCGGCAATTTGCCGCAGGACGGGCAGCAGCCCCAAATCCTCGAACGTGGGCACTTGCGTCTTGACATAGCGCATGGCAAGGCACGGCGTGCCTCGCTGGTAGAAGCAATTCGTGCGAAAACGCCCGACATCGGGGAGGTAGTAGGAAAAATCGCACTCGTGATCGCGTTCGAGTTGCTGCTTGGCGTGGCGCGGGATGATGTTCTCCACCACGGTGTTCATCCATTCATCGGTCGGGAGCGGCCCCTCCACGATGACCAATTTGCGGTTGATGCGAAAAACGATAGGCGCGCCGATTTTCAAGTGGACATCGGAAGCTCCTCCTTGCACAGCCGTCGTTAATATACGGCGAAAAGTATCCATTGCCGCGATTCTAGGGAATCAACCGGAAAAATCCAGCCCGCAATTTGCAAATTAACACACTAGCAATACGCCAGCAAGCGGGCGCGCGACAGGGGCGTCACGTGCGTGAACAACATGGAGACTTCGTAACCTTCGCGCGGATTGCCCGTGCAGGCAACAATGACGCCCGTGAAGTTGACCTTCCTGGCCAAGCCTGAACCTTGCAATGTAACGGTCATTTCAGTCCACGGCGCAAAAGGCTCGTCGTTGCGAAATTCAATGCCATTTTTACGAACTCGCACCGCCGTGGCGGGCAATGTCAGGCATTGGGTGGAAGGAGACAAAGCGAGGGCGACGTTTTCTATTTTTCTTGCGCTCATACTTTAAGAACGTAGCACGGTTTGACCTTGCGTCAACCCCCTTTTTTCCCTACCAAAAATTCCTTTTTTCACCAGCTATGGCCGTGGCATTTTCTCCATCCCAGCAGGCGGGCGGGGAGAAACAACAACGACTCCAGCAGCGCGAAAACCGCTCCCACCGTAATGCCGATCAAGCGCAACGGCAGCGAGATCAGCCACACAATCGGAAACAAAATCATGGCCAGCAACGCGACTGGCCAGCACAGCGCCAGCAAGACGCACCAGACGACGAAAAGCTGTAGAAATCTCATACTGCAAATGAGCCACCGTGTTCCCGTGATGTCAACTGCGAATACTTTGACGGCGCGGCCGGAAGCGGTATGATGAACTCATGCCGATCTATGAATTTCATTGCGGGAAATGCGGAAAAGATTCCGAAGTCCTGGTGCGCTCCAGCCGATGGGAGGGCACTGCCTGTCCGAAGTGCGGGTCCAGACGTTTGGCCAAGAAGCTGTCTGTCTTTGCTTCCAACGGCGGGGAGAGTTCCGCCGCGGCGGGCGCGTCTTGCAGCGGCCAGCCCAGTTCCTGCGGCATGTGCGGCACGGGGCGGCCGCATTCGCACTAGAACCGTTCTTAGTCCAAAAATTGCGCGGCGGAAACGTGCGTCAAATCCGGCACGGCCCAATCAGGGTTATGCCGCCGCAGTTCTTCCAGCGGCGCGCCGCCCGTGGCGACTGCCAGCACTCTCGCTCCGATCGCGCGCCCGCAATCGATATCCAGCGGTGTGTCGCCAATGACCAGCACTTCCTCGCCGCGCAGTCCGCGTCCCAGATGCTCGATGCCCCGGCGCAAGGCGGCGGCGGCGATGCGCGGCCGTTCTTCGTGATCATCGGCAAAGCCGCCGAACGGGAATTTGTCCCACAGATTGAATCGTTGCAGTTTGATGCGCGCGCCTTTTTTAATGTTGCCGGTCAGCAGTCCGGTCGCGGGCGGGTCCGGCTGGGCGGCCAATTGCTGATGAAATTCCAGCACGCCATGACAGGCCCCGCCCTGGCAATCCGGGATGAGTTGCTCCAGCCAGCCCAAATACGCGGCAAAAAATCGGTCGAAGTTGGCCGGCGACGGTTCGATTTGGTGAAGGGAAAAAAACTCGCGCACCAGCGAGACATCAGTGCGCCCGGCGAACTTGAGACGCTCCGTCCCGCTCGCCGCCCCGAACTCGCTGGCAAACGCGCGGGCAAATGCCTGGATGCCCACGCCGCCCGTGTGAACCAGCGTGCCATCGATATCAAAGAGAACCAAACGAATCATCCCCGATACTACGGGCGGAAACCGAGGATTGCAACGCGGGCGGGCCAGAATTCTTCGGATGCTCTTCGGTTCTTCGCTGCGACCCCGGACCGGAATTGGGATGCTTCCATTTGTCATTCGCAGGCGGCGCTCGTGCCCGCGCAACCCCTGGCTAATGGCCAGCAAACAGTGGGGAATCTTGCTTAAATTTCATTGCTTGCATTACCATCAAATAATGGTATAGTCTTGGCCATGTCGCGCTTGGGCGCATGTTCTTTCGGTCATTTTGGCAGGATTTTTCACAAAAAAATATTAGGGAAAAACTCAACGAAACAAAGCAACAACAAGCAAAACAAGGTTTAACAAGGCTGGTTGCGGTTGATTTCGGCAATTTCGGCGAAAATGGCGGCCGCGCGATCACGCCTGCCCATCATTATATGATGTGCGATTCAAACCGCCCTGGCCGAACAAACAGGATTTTTCGTTATCCAGGTGAGACTGGCGCGAAAGAGCGTCAGGGGCGGCGGGAATGCGCTTGAAAGGGCGTTCCGGGGTGTTAATTTGTTCCTGCCCTCTCCGGGACTGGCACCGGTTTTCGGGCGGCCGCTCGATCGGCCGCGATGCAATTAGCAAGACGATGATTGTTATGACAAAACAGAACCAGCCCTTGACGTCCCTGAGCGCCTGGCAGGCCCTCGGCCGGCATATCGCCAAAGTGAAACCGCTTCACCTGCGGGACCTCTTCGCGCAAGACCCAGCGCGCGGCAAGCGCCTGACGGTCGAGGCGGCGGGTCTTTTTCTTGACTACTCCAAGAACCGCGTCACGAGCGAAACGCTCGAGCTTCTTTTCCAATTGGCCCGCGAATCCGATTTGCGCGGCCACATCGACGCCATGTTCGCGGGCGAAAAAATCAACGTGACGGAAAATCGGGCCGTGCTTCACGTGGCCCTGCGCGCGCCCAAGAGCGCCAAGATCATGGTCGATCACGAAAACGTCGTGCCCGGCGTTCATGCCGAACTTAAAAAGATGGCCGCGCTGTCCAATCGCATCCGCACGGGCGCGTGGAAGGGCCATACGGGCAGGCGCATTCGCAACATCGTCAACATTGGCATTGGCGGCTCGGACCTCGGCCCGGTCATGGCGTATGAGGCGCTCAAACATTACAGCGACCGCGATTTGCAGTGCCGGTTCGTCTCCAACGTGGATGGCATGGACTTTGTCGAGGCCGTGCGCGACCTCAATCCGGCTGAGACGCTTTTCATTGTCTCCTCAAAAACCTTCACGACACTGGAAACAATGACCAACGCCCGCAGCGCCCGCAAATGGCTGCTCAAAGGCCTCGGCGGCGCGGAAAATGCCATCGCCAAACATTTTGTGGCCGTTTCGACGAACGCCGAAAAGGTGTCCGAGTTTGGCATCGACACATCCAATATGATCGGCTTTTGGGATTGGGTCGGCGGGCGTTATTCGATGGATTCCGCCATCGGCCTTTCGACCATGATCGCCATCGGCCCCAAAAACTTTCAGGCCATGCTGGACGGTTTTCATGAAATGGACGAACACTTCCGCACGGCCCCGTTCGAGCGCAATCTGCCGGTGCTGATGGGGCTGCTTTCCCTCTGGTATAATGACTTTTTCGGCGCGCAGACCGTGGCCGTGCTGCCATACGAACAGTATTTGAAACGGTTTCCCGCCTACTTGCAGCAGTTGACGATGGAGAGCAACGGCAAACACGTCACATTGCGGGGAATTACGGTGGATTACGATACCGGCCCCATCTATTGGGGCGAACCGGGCACCAACGGCCAGCATTCGTTCTATCAACTGATCCATCAGGGCACCCGGCTTATCCCATGCGATTTCATCGCCTTTGGCCATCCCCTGGTTCCACTGGGCCAGCATCATGACATCCTGCTGGCCAACGTTTTGGCCCAGGCGGAGGCTCTCGCCTTTGGCAAAACCAAGGAGGAGGTCGCGGCGGAGGTCAAGGACGCCAGCCTCGTGCCGCACAAGGTCTTCGAGGGCAACCGGCCCTCCAACGTCATCCTGGCGGAGCGGCTCACGCCGGCCGCGCTCGGCAAATTGGTCGCGCTTTACGAACACAGCGTCTTCACCCAGGGCGTCATCTGGCAAATTGATTCGTTCGACCAATGGGGCGTGGAGTTGGGCAAAGTGCTGGCCCAAAAAATCATCCCGGAGCTGGAAAGCAAAGACGAAAACAAGCTCCATCACGATAGCTCAACCAACAATTTGATTCACCGCTGCCGCGCGTTTAAGCAATCGAAGAAGAAAGGCCGCAAATCCTCATGACAAGCCCTTTGCAGCAAGGCGCGGTCAAACTGGCCCCTTCGATCTTGGCGGCCGATTTCGCGCGCTTGGGGGAGCAAGTCGCCCAGGCCGAGGCGGCCGGCGCCAGCCGCATCCACGTCGATATCATGGATGGGCATTTCGTGCCCAATCTGAGCATGGGCCCGCCCATCGTCAAATCGTTGCGGCCGATCACGCGCCTGCCGCTGGAGACGCATTTGATGATTTCCGATCCAGACGGGTTCGTGGACGAATTTGCCGCGGCCGGCTCCGATTCATTCATCGTCCACTGGGAGGGCAACAACAATTTGCATCGGACCATCCAGCGAATAAAGAGCCTGGGCAAACGCGCCTGCCTGGCCATCAACCCCGCCACGCCCGCTTCTGTGCTGGAGGAGATTCTTCCGGACTTGGACCTGGTGCTGGTGATGACGGTCAATCCTGGTTTTGGCCACCAGAGCTTCATCCATTCCATGCTGCCCAAAATCCAGCGCGTCCGCCAAATGATTGACAAAGCGCGCCCGGGTTGCGAATTGGAACTCGACGGCGGCATCGACGCCGCCACGGCCAAGCTCGGTGTCGAGGCGGGTGCGAATGTTTTGGTCGCTGGAACTTCGGTGTTTGGCGGCGCCGAGGGTGTCGCCGCGGCCATGAATAAACTGCGGACCGCGACGGGCAAAGGAGGCTCATGCGCATAGGAATTTGCACCGACCACGGCGGTTTCGCTCTGAAGCAGGAAATCCACGCCCAACTCAAGGCGGCCGGCCACGAGGTCATTGACTTTGGCGCGTCCACGCTGGCCGCCAGCGATGATTACCCCGACTACGTCATTCCTCTGGCCAAGGCGGTCGCAGGCGGGCAGGTCGAGCGCGGGATCGCCATTTGCGGCAGCGGCGTCGGCGCGGCGGTTTGCGCCAACAAAATTGCCGGCGCGAAGGCGTGCCTGATTCACGACCATTTCTCAGCAAAACAAGGCGTGGAGGACGATCATATGAACATCCTTTGCATGGGCGGCCGCACGGTCGGCCCGGCGGTCGCATGGGACCTGGTGCAAACCTATCTCGCGGCCCAATACAGCGCCGAGCCGCGCCATCTCCGGCGGCTGGCCAAAGTGGCCGCGCTGGAAGCGGGCAAGTAACCGCTGGCACAAATTGAAATGAACATTTCCAAGGCCGCTTGTTTGGCTGGGATTTTGAGCGCCTCCCTGGCGGCCGCCGCCAGCGAGGACGCGGTCATCACCGTTCACGAGGACAAGGTTCTTCATCCGGTCTCGCGCTATTTGACAGGAGCGTGCATTGAGGACGTCAATCATGAAATCTATGGCGGGCTTTACAGCCAGATGGTATTTGGCGAAAGTTTCCAGGAACCGCCCGGGCCAGACGGCGTCAGCAAAATGTGGCGCGCCGCGCGAAGCGGTTCCGCCAGCGGGCAATTCTCCGTCGAAACCAATCAGCCCTTTGTCGGCGCGCAATGCCAGCGGATGGCCTTCATGGGCGGCGCGGGCGAGGCGGGGATCGAGAACCAGGGCCTGAACCGCTGGGGAATGTCCTTTGTCCAAGGCCGTCAATACGAAGGATGTGTGGATGCGCGCGCGGACGTGCCAGCGGTCATAACCGTCGCTTTGGAGAGCGCGGATGGGGCCAGGGTTTGCGCGGAGCAAAACCTTTCCGTGTCCGGCCCCGGCTGGCAGCATCTCGATTTCGTCTTGACATCATCCGCCTCGGACAGCCGCGGCCGTTTTTCCATCAAGCTCAAACAGCCCGGCTCCGTCGATATCGGTTATGCGTTTCTGCAACCGGGCGAATGGGGCCGTTTCAAAGGGTTGCCCGTGCGCCGCGACGTCGCGGAAGGGTTGGTGGACCAGGGCATCACCGTTTTGCGTTACGGCGGCTCGATGGTCAACGCGCCCGCGTACCGCTGGAAAAAAATGATCGGGCCGCGCGAACGCCGCCCGCCCTACAAGGGCGCTTGGTATCCGCATTCCTCGAATGGGTGGGGCATTCTTGACTTCTTGGACTTCTGCGAGGCGGCCGGGTTTCTCGGCGTCCCGGATTTGAATGTCAACGAGACGCCGCAAGACATGGCTGATTTTATCGATTGCGTAAACGGCCCGGCCGATGGCGTGTGGGGCGCGAAACGAGCCGCCGGCGGCCATCCGCGGCCATACGGCCTCAAATATATGGAGTTGGGAAATGAAGAGAGGGTGGATGCGAATTATTTCGAGAAATTCCGCGCGCTGGCCGAGGCCATTTGGGCCAAAGACCCGAATATGATCCTGGTCGTCGGCGACTTCGCTTATGAGCGGATCATCAAAGACCCGCTCAATTTCACCGGCGCCGCCTCCGGCATCAATACCCTGGCCGCGCAACGGCAAATTCTCCAACTGGCCAAGCAGCACAACCGCGCGGTGTGGTTCGATGTCCACGTTTGGACGGACGGCCCCGCGCCCGGCCCCTCGCTGGCGGGCGCGTTTTCGTTTGACAACGCTTTGGGGCAGCTTGCGGACGGAGCGGATTACAAGGTGGTGATCTTTGAACTGAACGCCCAAAACCACGCCCAGCGCCGCGCGCTCGCCAACGCCCTCGCCATCAATGCCGCCGCGCGCGACGGCCGATTCCCCATCGTCACGTCCGCCAATGGCCTGCAACCGGACCGCCAGAACGACAACGGCTGGGACCAGGGTTTGCTGTTTCTGAACCCGTCCCAGGTTTGGCTCCAGCCGCCGGGCTGGGTCACGCGCATGCTGTCGCGCCATTACGAGCCGCTGCTCGTGGAGTGCGAGGCAACTGGCGGCCTGGACGCAATCGCCACGCGAAGCGAAGACGGAAAATCATTAGTATTGACTGTTGTCAATCCCGGCGAAAAGCCCGCTTTGTCAACAATTGCCATTGGCGGTTATTCAGCGGCGGCATCCTCCGCCGAAGTTGAGGAACTGTCCGCTCCCCTCAACGCGTCCAACCCCGCGGGCGAGCCAGGCCGCGTTCAGCCAGCGCCGCAACAATGGCCCGCGCGTTTTGAGAATGGCGCCGTCAAGCATGATTTTGCGCCGCATTCATTCACGGTGATCAAGTTCAATTGAGCTAAGGCCGCTTGATGACAAAACTGCCGGCGCTGTTGGTATCGCCGCTTCCGTTGTAAACGGCGGTTCCCGGATATTCGGGCAGCGGGCGGGTCATCACGGGCTTTCCCGCCGTGGCTTTTGAGGCGATGACTTTGTCCGGAGCCGTGCCGGATTCCACCCAATCTCGAATGATCCTGAGCCAGTCCACGTCGCTGGCGCCGGGGCCGCCTCCGCAGTGAAGGCAGCCGGGCACCATGAACAGCCGGCAATACGCGCCCGCATCGGGATCGCAAGCCTGCACTTGACGGTAATAATTGACAGTGCCCTGCGCCGGCAGCGCTGGATCGGCCCAGCCGTGCCAAATAATGAGCTTGCCATGCCGGGATTTCAGGCCCCCCAGATTGAAATTGGTGGCGTCAAGATACGACGCGGCCGTATGGGTGTCGTTCGCGAAGTTCGAGAAATTGTAGGCCGCGTAGTTCCAATCCGGGTCATTGAAAATCAGGTATTTGAAAACCTGCGTGCCGAAGGCAAACATCAAATCCGGCGCGAGTTTGTTGCCCGTCCACGGCGTGGGGCCGACAATCCAGAGCAGCCATTGGTTGGGATCGCATTCGGCTCCCGGCGTGTAACTGGGATAGATCAGCCCTTGCGCGTTGGAAACTCCCGCGTAGATCGCCTCGATGGCTTTGCGCTGTTCGTCCGTCAATCCCTCAACTTTCGTCAAGTCGAAATGCGCCGAAGGCGGGTCCTGCACAACGCCATCCTTCAGCCCGTCCTGCGCGTCGCACTGTTCGAGAATGCCGTTCGCCAGTTTTTCCAGGGCTGCTTTGTCAAGAACTGTGTGGTCGAGATGATTCGGGTCCGGGTAAAGCGCTTTTTGGATGGCTACCGCGTTGGCCGAGAAGCCGGTCCAATCGAACGCCGGCGCGCCCGCCACGATGCCATCGAAATCCTTTGGAAACCTCTGCGCCTCCATCATGGCCTGGCCTCCTCCGCGCGAGCAGCCCGTGAAGTAGGAGTAATTGGCGTCCGCGCCGTAATAGCCGCGGATCAGGGCCTTGGCCACCTCAGCCGTTCGATGCACGGCCAGATAGCCAAAATTAATCTGCGCCTCCAGATTGTTGTAAGCCCAGTCCGCCGTCACGCCCTGGGCCTCGTGCCCGGTATCCGTGCCGGCGGTCGCGTAGCCGAGATTGACCGCGTACTGCGCGCTGTTTTGTATGCTGCCCACGAACCCGCCGCCGCCGCCCATGACAAATCTGCCATTCCACGAATCCGGCAGCAGCAACTCGAACTCAATCGTTCCGCCGATGACCCCTTTGACATCCATGTGCGCCTCCACGTGCGGTTTCTTTTGAAGATCGGCCGGAATTTGAATGACCGTCTTCAACATCACATCCGGCAGGCGCAGGCCGCGCAGGTCCTGGATGGAAATATGATTCGTCGATTGGGCCGGCGCCGCGGGCGCGCCGCACAGCGCCAGAAAAATGAACAGGCAGGGCTTGGTGATTCTCATAAGCGAATCATTCGGCAATCGCTTTGCCTCGGCAAATCAATATTTCAGGGACTTGACCGCAAATGTTTTCTGTGTAAAACTTTTTATTGCGTTAATAACTTATGCGCAACCGGAGAATATGCAATGAAGCCGGCTGACCGCCGCGAAACCGGCGCGCCCCATGTGTCGCTGGAAGGAATGCACGGCTCGGTGGAGGTGCCCGGCCGGGAAGCCGGCTTCTGGCGCCAATGGCGCGCGTTCGCGGGCCCGGCCGTTCTGGTCAGCGTAGGCTACATGGACCCCGGCAATTGGGGAACGGACCTCGCGGGCGGCGCGCAATTCCAATACAAACTCCTCTGGGTCGTCGGCGTGGCCAGCTTGATGGCGATTTTCATGCAGGTCATCTCCTCGCGCCTGGGCGTCGTGACGGGCAAAGACCTGGCCCAATGCTGCCACGATTGGTATCCGCGCTGGACCCGATGGCCCAACTGGCTGTTCTGTGAACTGGCCATCGGCGCATGCGATATGGCCGAAGTGCTCGGCAGCGCCGTCGCCCTCAATATCATGTTCCATCTGCCGCTGCTGTGGGCGGTGATGATCACCGGGTTGGATGTGCTGCTCCTGCTGGCCTTGCAGCGGTTTGGCATGCGCACCATCGAAGCCATCGTCCTGCTCTTGGTCGTGACGATCGGCGTGTGCTATTTCGTCGAGATCTTTGTTTTGCCGCGGATGCGGCCCGACCTTCTCCTGATCGGCCGCGGACTCTTCGTGCCAAGCCTGCGCCAGGCGGGGATGATTTATGTGACCATCGGCATCATCGGGGCGACCGTCATGCCGCATAATCTTTACCTGCACTCCGCCCTCGTGCAGAGCCGCAGATTTCAAAAGGACGAAGCCTCCATCCGCAACGCCATTCGATTCAACGCCATTGATTCCACTGCCGCCCTCTCGCTGGCCTTCCTTGTCAATACTGCCATCATGGTGCTGGCGGCGCTGGTCTTTTACGGCAAGACGAGCGTGACGGTCGCGGGCGGGCAGGCAGTCCGGTTCACGCCCGACAGCGATTGGATTCGCATCGCCTACCTCACCCTGGCGCCGTTGCTGGGAACGTTCACCGCGAGCGCGTTGTTCGTCACGGCCCTGTTCGCCAGCGGCCAGAGCAGCACCATCACCGGCACACTGGCCGGGCAGGTGGTCATGGAAGGTTTCATGCGCTGGAGGATTCAGCCGTGGTTGCGGCGGTTGTTGACCCGCCTGCTGGCCATCATCCCGGCCGTGCTGATTATCGGCATTCGCGGCGACAGCAGTGTCAATGACCTGCTCACTCTCAGCCAGGTTGTGCTGGCGCTGCAACTGCCCTTTGCCATGTTCCCGCTCTTGCATTTCGCCAGTTCCCGGAAGAGGATGGGCGCATGGAAAATCGGCTGGTTTCTGCTCATCGCTGGCTGGGGCAGCGCCGCGGTGATTACAATCATGGATGTTTGGGGATTGCCCGACTCGCTCAAATCGGCCTGGCACGTGATCGCCGGCCATTGAGATTGCGACCATGTACAAAACCATACTCCTGACGCTGGATGGCACTCGGACGGACCGGGCCATCATCGAACACGTCAAACCGCTGGCCAGGCTGGCCGGCAGCCGCGTGGTCTTGCTGCATGTGGCCGATGGCTGGGCCGCCCGGACCCACGGGCGCGACGCCGTCAGCCAGGAAATCACCGAGGACACAGCCTATTTGAAAAAGCTCCGCCAGGAATTTGAAACGGCCGGGATTCACGCCGACGCCGAGCTGGCTTATGGCGACCCGGTTCGGGAGATCGTCAAGTGGGTCAGGCAGAAAGGCTGCGACCTGGTGGCGATGAGCACGCACGGTCACCGCTTCCTGGCCGATATATTTCTTGGGCAAACGGCCAGCCGGGTGCAGCACAGCATCAGCGTGCCCGTTCTTCTGCTGAGGGCGAAGTAGAATGGCATTCGCTATGGCGACGTCTCCGGCGGATTTGTTAAACGGCGCGGATTGGACCGTCATCGTGCTTTATCTGGCGGGCATTATCGCGCTGGGAATATGGTTCGGCAAAGATCAGCGCAATACGCGGGACTATTTCCTCGGCGGCAGGGACATTCCCTGGTGGGGCATTGGCTTCTCCATTGTCGCGGCGGAAACCAGCGCGCTGACAATCATTGGCGTGCCGGCCATGGCCTACGCCGCTCATGGCGATTTGACCTTTGTCCAATTGATCATCGGCTACGTGGTGGCCCGCGTCATTCTTGCGGCTGTGATGGTGCCGCATTATTTCAAAGGCGAAATCTATTCGCCCTACCAGCTCTTTTCCGGCGCTTTTGGCGAAAGCGCGCGCCGCACCGCCGGCGGTTTCTTTCTCCTGAGCGAGACACTCTCGGCGGGTGTGCGCGTGTATGTCGCGTGCATCCCCGTCACATTGATGCTGGGAAGCAAGTCCCTGGGCAGCTTCACGGGCGGCGATCCCATCCTGGGCGCGATTCTGTTGTTTGTCATTCTATCTCTTCTTTACACTTGCGTGGGCGGTGTCAAGGCGGTGATTTGGACCGATGCGGTTCAATTCGGCCTGTTCCTTTTTGGCGGCGCGTTCGCCCTCTGTTTCATTCCCCACTTTTTCGCGGGCGGCGCGGGCGAGGTTCTCCATGCCGCTTCAGCGGGCGGCAAACTGCATTGGCTCAACGCCTCAGTCACCTGGTCTTCGCTCTGGCATGAGCCAATGAACATCTGGATGGGCGTCATCGGCGGCACGTTCATGGTCATGTCGTCCCACGGCGCGGAACAACTGATCGTGCAGCGCGTGCTGGCCTGCAAAAACGTGCGCGACGGCCGCCGGGCCTTGATCTTGAGCGCCGTCGTCATCCTGCCGCTCTTTCTTATCTTCCTGCTCGTGGGCGCGATGCTTTGGGTCTATTACCAAAAGTTCCCGCTCGCCATTCCCGTGCCGGAAATCCGCCCCGGCAGCGGCATCAAGGCCAACGATTTCATCTTCCCCATCTTCATCTTGACCGCTGTGCCCCACGTTTTGAAAGGGCTTCTTATCGTGGCCATCCTGGCCGCCGCCATGTCCTCGGTCAGTTCCGCGCTGACTTCGCTGGCCTCGGTCTCGACCATGGATTTCGCCCGGAAAATGCTGCCGGACAAACCGGACGAATTCTTTTTGCGGCTGAGCAAAATCTCCACCGTGCTGTGGGGTGCGGCGCTCATCCTCGTGGCATCCGCCAGCCGCCAGCGCCAGTTGGTCGTGGAGACGGCTTTTTCATTGCGTGGATTAACCAGCGGCGCGCTGCTGGGCGGATTGATTCTGGCGATAACTTGGAAACGAGGCCGCCCGGGGCCAGTTGTTCTGGGAATGTTTTGTTCGCTGGCGGTGATGGCCTGGATCACGCGCCCCGGCGCGAAGTTCGCCATTTATTTCCCGTGGTACACGATGATCGGCTGCTTGATCACGCTGCTGGTCGCGTGGATGGCGCGGAAGTTTTGGCCCCGCATTGAATCGCGCGGCGGTTAAGCGCAAACTGCGTCATGTCGATCACGCCCAAAGAATTTGAGCAGATGCAGGCCCGCCTCGGAGGCGCCAAACGCCAGCCCGCGGCTGTTTTTGAAGCATCCGTGCGTTCCGTCACCAATAAAAACCAGATCATCATTGGCGTCGATCCCTCGTTGCGCGGCACCGGCTATGGCGTGATCCAAACAGGCCGGCCCGCCGCGCGCGCGCTGGCGCATGGCACCATCGTGTGTCCCGCCGGTTGGGAGCGTTCCCGCTGCCTGGTCAAGATCGCGCAGACGTTGAGAGAAATCGTGGCCCGCCACCGGCCCACTGTGTGCGCCATCGAAGGATTGTTTTACGCGCAGAACCTGCAAACCGCCCTCATCATGGGCGAGGCTCGCGGCGCGGCCCTCTTCGCGCTGGCGGAGGCGGGCCTGGAGATTTTTGAAATCGCCCCGCGCAAGATCAAGCAATCCGTGGTTGGTTACGGCGCGGCCCAAAAGCCGGCTGTCGGCAAAATGGTGCAGCGCCTCCTGCAACTGCCCGAACCGCCCGCGCCGGACGCCGCCGATGCCCTGGCCGCCGCGATCGCGCACTGGCAGGCTTCGCATCGTTTCGGACTCGGCGCGCCCAAGCGCGTGTGAGTCCGCTTACCGGCGAACGGCGATCACGGCTAAGACAACCGCATTGACATACACGGCCGCCAGAACGTCATCGACCGTGACTCCCCATCCGCCCGGCAGGTTTTGGCTTTGGCGCACGGGCCAGGGCTTGAGGATGTCAAAAAAACGAAAGAGCGCGAAAATGCCAATGCTTGACGCCCAATGCTGCCAAAGAAACGCGGCGCCTGGCCAGGCATGGTGCGGCGCCCAGGCGGACACCAGCCAGGCGGCGAAGCAAATTGGAATCGCCACGATCTCATCCAGCACGACCGAACCGGGGTCTTTCCGTCCCAGCAGCCGTTCACCCTCTCCGCACAGCCAAACCGATAGCGCCACGGCCGCGACGTTGCCCGCGATGAACAGCGGCCATGACTTCAAGCACATTAGCGCCGCCAGCCAGCCCAACCCAACCACGGAGCCAAAGGTGCCCGGCGCGAACGGAATGCGGCCCGCGCCGAAGCCCTGCGCAATCCACAACTTCATAGATCGGCCAGATAGAGCCGGCGGTTGCGCCAAAGATAAATGGCGCCGGACGTAAACGTCAGAATCACGGCCACCCAAAGCGAGAGCGGCGCGAACCAAACCACCCACGGCCTGCGGTCAATATGAAAACTGAAGATGTTCCCCGCGCAGCCCCAGCGCTGATAGCCATTGAGCACCAGCAGCGCGATGATGGCCACGATTTGCGAGATCGTCTTGTGTTTGCCGAATCCCTCGGCCGCGAGCACGAGGTTCTTGGACGCCGCCAGCAAACGCAAGCCCGTGATGGCCAGTTCCCGCGCGACGATGATGACAGCCATCCAGGCAGGCACCCAGCCAAGGCCGACAAACGCGATGAAGGCCGAGCATACCAAAATCTTGTCGGCCAGCGGGTCCATGAGGATTCCGAAATTGGTGATCAAGTGGTCGCGCCGCGCGATCTTGCCGTCAAAATAATCCGTCAAGCTCGCCACGCTGAATAATCCCAGCGCGATGGTCTCGTAATAGGGCCATCGCGCAAAAATGACCACCAGAAACGCGGCAGTCAGGACAAAGCGGGAGATAGTTAATTTGTTCGGAACGTTCATGGACGCTTCGGACTTGCAGCGTCACATAAAGCCAGAATCCGCCCGCAAAGCAAATCAAATCACTGGGGGTTTACCGCGGGGTTTCGAGAATATGATTGTCGTCGAGCCAGTCAGTCAGCCGTTTGGGCCAGTAATGAATGGACGCCAGCTTGGAGCGCTGGCCCATGTTGAATCCGTGGCCGCCGTGTTCGAAAATATGAACTTCCATCGGCCGCTTGGCCTGGTGATAAATCTTCATCAGCGAAAGAACGGCATCCATGTGCCCGGTGTCATCATTGGCGATGGCGAAAAAGGCGGGCGGAGCATCCGGGCCAACGCTGGCGGGAATTCCCAGCGGGCCGGGGTAAATAACAATTTGAAACGCGGCCGAAGCGTCCAGCCGGTCAATCGGGTCCGGCCCGGCGGAATCGCCCGCTGGCGGGCTGTAAACAAGAATGGAGGCCATTTCGCCGCCGGCGGAAAAACCCATGATGCCGATCCGCTTTGGATCGATCTTCCATTCCTCGGCGCGGCTGCGAATCAGGCGCATGGCGCGCTGGCCATCCTGGCGCGGCTGGACTTGCAGGCTGTAGGGCGAGTTGGTCTCGCGAGGAAGGCGGTACTTCAGCACGAACGCCGCCACACCCAAGTCGTTCCAATAATGCGCTGGTTCGACTCCTTCCGAATTGAACACCACTTGCCGGAAGCCGCCGCCGGGAAAGATCAAAACAGCCGCTCCGTTGGCCTTGCCCGCGGGCGGCAGGAAGACTGTCAATGAAGGATTGTTAATATTCTCCACCGAGCCGTTGCGGATGCGTTCCGGTTCGTCGCGGCGGCTCTCAAAGCCGGGCGCGCCGTTGGGCCAAAGCGGGACCACCAGCGGTTCCGCCGCCGCGGCGCCCATCGCCGCGAACATGAATGTTGCCAGCGCCGCCTTATACATCCGAGAGCCTTCCGGTGGATTCGCCGAAGCGCGGCAGGTTTTGCAAACCCATGCGGTCGGCCATGCTCAAAAACAAATTCGAGGCCGGGACCGACGACTGATGAATGTGCCGGCCAGGCGTCAGCGTCCCGCCGCCCGAGCCGGCCAGGACCATGGGAAGATTGACGTGCGAATGCCGGTTGCCGTCGGCGTTGCCGCTGCCATAGACGATCATCGAATTGTGCAGCAGCGACTTTCCATCCACGTCTTTGACTTGCTCCATTTTCCTCAGGAAAGTGGCGAGCTGTTTGACATACCATTTGTCAATCTCCGACACCTTGTGGATCTTTTCCTGGTCGCCAAAGTGATGGGAGAGATCGTGGTGCCCTTCGGGGATGCCGATGTCCGAGAACGAACGGTTGCTCCCGTCATGGGCCAGCAGCAAGGTCGCCACGCGGGTCGAATCGGTCTGAAAGGCCAGCGTGAGCATATCAAACATAATATCCATGTGCTCCGCGTAAGTCGGCGGCACGCCGGCGGGCGCCGGCGTCATCGGGTCTTTGGGATCGCCCAATTTCTCGGCGGCGTGAATGCGCTGTTCCAATTCGCGCACGCCTGTCAAATATTGATCCAGCTTGTCCTGGTCGTTGGCGCTCAGGCGGCGCTCCATCGCGTGCGCGTCCTGCAGGACGAAATCCAGGATGGAGCGTTCCTCAGAACGGCGAAGGCGGAGGCTCGCGGCCCGCTGCCCCGGCGCTCCGGCTCCGAACAGCCTTTCGAAGACCAGGCGCGGATTGGATTCTGCCGCCATCGGCGTCGAGGGCGAACTCCACGAAAGATTGAACTGGTAGGCGCAGGCGTAGCCGGAATCGCAGCTCCCGCTGGGGCGCTCCGTTTCGCACGTCAATTCGAGGGACGGGAAGCGCGTCAAATGCCCAATCTCGCGGGCAAAAACCTGGTCAATCGAAACGCCCGCCCGCAAGTCCGTGGCGCTCTTTTTCAATCGGACTCCCGTAAGGAAAGTGCCGTTGGCGCGCGCATGATCGCCCGCGCCGTCCTCCTCAGGCTCCGCGCTGTGGTCGTCCAATCCGCCCATGATTTGGAGATGTTGCCGGCACTCTTCCAAAGGCTGGAGGGTTTTGCTTAACTCAAAATCGGTTCCCTTTTGCTTGGGCCACCATGCGGACGGAATCGAGCCGTTGGGAAAGTAAAGAAAGGCCGAGCGCAACGGGGCGCCAGTGGCCGTCACAGCCGCCTTGCGGACCTCTGAAGCGGCAATGAGGCGCGTCGGCAGGAGCGACGCGAAAGCGGGCAACGCCACGCAGGCGCCCAGCCCGCGCAGGAAATGGCGGCGGTTTAATCCAGCCGGCATCGCGGCCGGCTCTTTATTGGAGCTATGTTTTCTAGTCATAATCAATTCACAGGTGGCGGCGCGAATTTAACTGGCATCGTGGAGCGGGGCGCCTCCCCGCGCAAGCGGCATTTTTCGAACGGAGCCGATTCCATGATCCCCGCAAGCAGCGCGGACGGCCGCCCGTTCGATTTTTCAATGCGGCTCACGATTTCATCAACCGTTTCAACGTCATAATAATCCAATCCGCGCCCCAGCGCGTAAGTTAGCATCTTTTCGGTCAGCGTGCGGTAAAAATCTTCCGCGTGATTCT
Source organism: Verrucomicrobiia bacterium (assembly GCA_036501625.1). Taxonomy (GTDB): domain Bacteria; phylum Verrucomicrobiota; class Verrucomicrobiia; order Limisphaerales; family Palsa-1400; genus Palsa-1400. The sequence continues at coordinate 4,085 of DASXZY010000029.1, read as the reverse complement.
TGACCAGGATTTGTTTGACCTGCGTGAAGTTGGTGAAGCTCTCGCCGGTCAGCAGCGTTCCCTCGACAGCAATCGTTTTTTTGAACTCGGAGTCGCGCCAGAGGCCCAAGGCGTTGAAATTCTCCATCGCCAGGCCCAGCGGGTCCATGCGGTTATGGCAGGAAGCACATAATGGGCTGGCTCGGTGCGCCGCCAGGATTTCGCGCAGGCTGGGGTCTGAGTGGCTCAACCCTTTGGCCGCATCTTCCAGCGGCGGCAGATTCGCGGGCGGCGGCGCCGGTGGCGTGCCCAAAATGTTATCCAAAATAAACAGCCCCCGCTTGACCGGCGACGTGCGCGTGGGATTGGAGGTGACGGCCAGGACGGTGCCCTCCGTCAAGATGCCGCCGCGCGGGCTGCCCGGCGGCAGAACGACCCGGCGCATTTCTTCCCCCGTGACGTTCGTAATGCCGTACTGATGGGCCAGGCGCTCATTGAGGAAGGTGTAATCACTGTCAATCAGTTCCAGCAAACTGCGGTTTTGGTGGATGACGTAGCTGAAGACATCTTCCGTTTCGTCGCGCATGGACCTGCGCAATTCGGGGGTCAAAGTCGGCCGCAGCGTGCGGTTGAATTTCTTAAAAAAGTTGGTCCGAATGTTGGCGAATTCCACCTTCTCCGCCGCGGTGAATTGTTCCTCCCCTTTGTCTTCCAACTCATGGAACCGCCGCCGCAAATGCTCCATTTCCGGGTCCGATCCGCGTTCGCGCTGCATGACCGCTCGGCTGTCGATCTGCACATTATCGATGTCCCTCGCCCGCAGCCATTGGCCGGTGAAGTTGCGAACGAATTCCTTCGAACGCCGATCATCCAGCATCCGGTCCGTCTGCTGTGACAGGTTTTGGCGCAATTGCCCCGCTGCCGCCAGGCTCATCAACTCGTCGTCCGGCATGGTGGACCACAAGAAATAAGACATGCGCGAGGCCAGCGAATACTCGTCCACCAGCGCATAGCCGCCATGGGCGCTCTTCGGTTCCGTGGATTCTTCGCGGAAGAGAAATCGCGACGAGGACAGCACCGCGACCATGCCCTCCGCAATGCCTGTTTCAAACGTCTTGTCTTTCTTCGTGTAAATGTCTTCCGCCAAATCGGCCAAACGGCTCACCGTGGTTTTATCAACCGGGCGGCGAAAGGCCTTGCCGGCGAATTTGGACAAAAGCTCGCGCGCATACATGCGCCGTTCGGAGGAACCCGCCGGCACGTCCTTTGGAAAAAAGCGCCGGTAATTCTTATGCTTGTCGTCCTTGGATTGCGGCACGGCTTGGGCCACGATTTTCTGCGCCGCGTTCATGTACTTTTCCAGCAGCATCGGCGGCAGGGTCAACACGTCGGCAATCGTGTCGAAGCCGAAGCCCGTGTCATCGGGCGGGAATTGCTGCTGGGTGTCGAAATCGACGCCCATTAAATCGCGGATCGTGTTGTGGTATTCAGCGCGGTTTAGGCGGCGCAGGGTGATGCGGCCCGGATCGGGATTTTGCGGGTTGGCGTTAAAGACCGCCGTCTTGATCCACTGGGTGATTTCCTGCTCCTGCTCAGCCGTCGGACGGGGCTTTTTGGCCGGCGGCATCATGCCGGCGCGAAGGTTCTTCATGGCTTTCCACCACAAATCCCGGTTGGTCAGGATCGACTGGTCGGTCTTCAGTTCGTCGAAGGCGATGTTCCCCTTGTGAGCGCCGTCCCCATGGCAATCAAAGCAGTAATTCTCCAGGAGCGGGCGGATTTTGGCATGGAACTCCGCCGCGCCTGGATTGCCGCCCGCCAATGAAGACGCCGCGCCCGCCAGCAAAGCCAGCAGGACGGCGGAAAGCGTTTTGGCGCAATGCGTCATCGTTGACATGAAACGGAACCGGGCAACGTAATAGACGCTGTGCCGGGCATTCCGATTCATCGGGAATCAATTTCATTGATATTATCGGCAAAAACTGCCGCCGTCCATGCCGAAAACCGCCTTTTATCCGGGCCAAATCAATTCCACCCGTAGATGACCATGATCAAATCCAGCGCGAAGATTCGATTCTCCCGGCGCTCCTGGCAAAAGCCCGAAACATAGATGCGCCCGTGCGGTTCGTGCTGAAAAACCAGCGAGACATTCACCGTCCGGGGCGCGCCCGGCGTGCGCCCGCCGATATAAATGAACCGGGCCGCCTGCCCAGTCAGCATCGCCTTGATGAACATGCCGGCCAGCGGGTCCTTGGACACCAGCATCGGATTGCGAGGAAGCGCGATCCAATACAACAACGATTCAGGCGGAAACTGCTTCGGATCAAGCCCCGGCATCCCCGCCAGCACAATATTTAGGATATTTTTCATGGAAGGATTTTAGCAATCCATGTTGGACATCCGCAGTCCAACCACAAAAATAAATGCGAGGGGGCGAAGTTACATGCTGGTGCCTCTCTTCGCCTCGGCTCGAATGTTTTTTCAAGGACAGACCGTCAGTTCAGCGCCTGGAGGCCATGGGAGTTGAACCCTTTTAGGGTATCCCCCACACCTGTCCCCACAGCGGGGATACCGTCCAAATGCATAAACCCCTTGATACGCAATGATTTCATTGCGATTTAGCCACCCGCGAGCATCCCCGACCACGGTCGATTTTGGCTCGCACTTTAGTGTGCTCCGCTGTGCGGTGCTCGCCAAAACCTCCCTCATCGCTCACGCGAGTGATACGGGTTCACCTCGGACGGGTTTAACGATAAAGGACAAAGATGTTCTTTACGGTTCTGGACGAGTTCAAACAGGTTAAACGTGTTTGAGAACCCGCTATCGCGGGAGCGCCAAAGACTTGTGAGCTTGTTCGTCGTCGGGAGTCGCACCTTACCCCCTTTACCCCTTTCGGCGGGACGCCCTTCCCGCTCACAACATCCCAAGCCTTTGGCTTAGGGGAGCACGTCCGGGCCGCAGACTCCGAGTGTGTTTGCTCCAAGTCCCCCTGCGCCTTACGCGAAGTCAGCAAAGCCATTGCCCAGGTGATTTCCCGACGCCAAAAGACGGTCACCAGTGGGTCCCGAACCTGAGGGCCGGTCAGAAGTCGGCCACGCAAACGACGATTGATGTGGCCACTATCGCGGTTGACATCGAACAGCAAAGGTGGTTCAGTTGGCACCGGGGATTCTATTTCCCTCTTGCCAATATGCCGTTTAACGAAGTCACAAAGGTCGAAGCAAAGCGGAAAGCGCATTTCGCATGTGTGGTGTGTAAGGCCCCCTTCGTTGAGGTGCATCACATACTCCCGCAGGCTCATGGAGGTAGTGACGATCTCGAAAACGCCGCCCCACTTTGTGCAGGCTGCCACGATCTATTCGGAGGCAACCCGGACAAGCGGAAACAGATAGCGCAAATGCGCGATTTTTGGTATGAAATTTGCGAGAGGCGCTTTCAAGATTCACCGTCCAGCCAACTCAACGAGGCCATTGACGAGCTAAAGACCGAGCAACGTGAACAAGGGGCATTACTGAGCGGCATCAAGGGGCTATTGGAGCAATTCTACACTCAGCAAACCTCATCAATCGCGAATGCGACAACGGTGCAGCAGGTGGCATGCGTAAGCGGAGTCGCGATTGTTAATCCATCCGGTGCCTTTGGGAACGGCGACATGCCTGAACCACCATCCTATCCAACAGATGACTCGCGAAATGCGGTTTTTTTCGGAACATAAGAGTACTACAGAGTGGAGAAGCGATCGCGGAAGAGACGAGGAGTATGTCAGGTTTCTTTCCCACCTGTTCGCGCACGGTCCCTTCCAATCGTTCTCGCAGTTGGCGTCTCCGAAGAAGAGTATTTTACTCTTGCTAAAAGAGACATTTTTTGATTTACTGTATCTACGCCGACAAGCTCTTACATCAACCGTGATGCTGTAATACCCCAAATGCCCACTGACCCCTCATTCCTGCAAGCAGAATTACTGCCTAGTCCTTAGCATAGGCTACGCTTGCGGCGCAAAAAAATGATTTTACTAGAAGGCGGTTTCCCCGGATAGCTTCCAAGCCGGCTGCTACCCGCTCTTTTAACGATTCGTTCTGGTACAACGGTTTCTTGCTGACGCCGTT
>DASXZY010000028.1:0-4756 GCA_036501625.1 Verrucomicrobiia bacterium | reverse complement strand
CCAGGGCGGCCTCCACCTCGGCCACCTCGTCGGACGGAACATACCGGGTCCGATTCTTGCCCTCCTGCCAATGTTGGAGCTTATGGTAAGGGCCGCCCCCGACACGCTCTTGGAAGGAATAGGCGGAGAGTTTGCCGCGCTGGCTACCCGGCGTCCCATCTCTCCCTTTCGAGGATGCCGAAGACACAAATGTCAGGCATCTTTTTCGTGCCGCCTCACTTCCACCGACCCGCCACCGCCGGAGAATTTTGCCTTAAGCCGTATCCATTCAGTTGAAGTCTGATTTTTGATTCATTTTGTGGGTGAGCGACGTGGTTTATGCGCTGAGAGGTTCAACTGCATGGCAGTTGGGAAATGGACTGGAAAGGCGTTCCCAAAGCCGCCGCCACTAAGCTCTTTTGCGCGGGGGCTGGGCCAGTTTGATGGTGGTCACTCCGCCCGTCCGGCTAATGACTCCAGCGCAATGGAAAAGGTGAAAGCGCAACGTGCTGGCGGCATAGCGTTGGCTCCAACCCATGAAGCGTTCGAAGAGTTCAACCAGGTTGTGGGCCATGACCACCATCGACAGCGCGGCTTCCGTCGCCCAAAAGTCCTGGCAGCAAAACCGGTGCAGGCCGTAGCCGTGGCGCAGTTCTTTGATGACGCCCTCGATGCCGGCTCGTCCGTTGTATTGTCGCCACACATCCAAAGGACTCACGCTCTGGGGCAAACTGGTGACCAACCCTTGGAAGAGGAAGCCCAGACAGTCAATCAAACGTTTGCCGCCCACCCGCCGCTTCTCCTGGATTTGATGCCGGATCAAAATCAGGCGGCGCGAATGCGGCCAGCCTGCCTCCTGGTATTCCATCTGCGCCACGGTCGTACCCGCAATTTCGGTCTCCGGCCAGACCAATCCCCGGGTGATGAGCGATTTGATGGGCCGCAATAAACGGGCGGCCACGACGTAGGGCAGCTTGCGCTCCTCCAGGAACTCGAAGAAGGAAGTGGCGCAAAAGCCGCTGTCGGCCCGCACCAGGCGCAAGCGGATGTGACGGGGCAGGCGCCTCAACAACTCGGCCATGAACCCCAGGGCATTATTGATCGTGGCGCTGTTGCTGGCCCGCAACCAGAAATTGATCACCACCTTGGCCTCGGCCAGCACGCCCAAAATCGGATGCAAACACGGCTTGATGCCCTGCTTTCTGCCCCGTGCCGAGAGATTGAAAACCGGGCGCGTTGACCCCAGCGAAGATAACATGCTCAAAATCACGTCCGAGGGGCGGAAGGCGGCTTTGGATCTTCGCCTGATGAAGCCAACCGCGCCGGATGAACCGCAGGGAAAAGTGAATCTGGCGGTTGAAAAGATTTTTCACATCTGGCAGGAATCCAAGCCCGAGCGTTCGGCGCAACTTGTCTTTTGCGATCTCTCCACGCCGAAAGACCGGGGTTTCTCCGTCTATAATGACATGGCGCGAAAGTTGGAACGGCTTGGTGTTCCCGGCAGCGATATTGCCTTCATTCAGGATTACGATTCCGATGCTTCCAAGTTGACGCTGTTCCGTGATGTGCGAGCAGGCAAGGTCCGCGTATTGTTTGGCAGCACGCAGAAGATGGGTTCGGGCACGAACGTGCAGGAACGATTGATTGCCCTGCATCATCTCGACGCGCCGTGGCGGCCTGCGGACGTGGAGCAGCGGGAAGGGCGGATACTACGGCAAGGGAATAAGAATTCCGTCGTGCAGATTTTCCGCTACGTCACAGAGGGCAGCTTCGACGCCTATATGTGGCAGACATTGGAAACGAAGGCGAAGTTCATCTCCCAAGTGATGAGCGGCGACATGACGATTCGGCGGCTTGAAGATTTGGATTCAGCGGCGCTGACTTACGCTGAGGTGAAGGCCATCGCGTCAGGAAACCCCTTGGTGATCGAAAAGGCCCAAGTGGACGCGGAGTTGATCCGGCTCACACGATTGCGTTCCGCCCATGCCGAGGAGCAATATCGCATCCGCTCCAATCTCCGCCGCTCTCACGAGGATGGGGAAATATTTGCCACGCGCCTGACCAACCTGCGGCAGGATTTGGGAATTCGCCAAGACACCTCCGGCGATAAATTTCGCATCGAGCTTGATGGGCAGGAATCTACCAACCGGGGGGTCGCGGGTGAATTGATTATTCGGCGCGCCGAAAAGCTTATGGCGCGGTTTGGCGATGACATCCGCATTGGGCATTTCGCCGGTTTTGATTTGTTCCTGCGTCCGGGTTTCAATAACACCACCGAAATGGTCTTGCGCGGGAAAAACAGTTACGGCGCGCGCGTCACCGATACAGCCCTCGGCACTATTCGCTCGCTGGAAGCGACGGTTCAGGGATTTGAAGAACGCGCCGAAAGATTGGAACTGGACATCACTGATGCCAGTAAGCGCGTCAAAGAACTTGGCGAAAAAGTCGGCGCCAAGTTTGAGCGCGAAGACCGATTTCAAGAACTGACCCGTCGCCAGAGTGAGATCGAAGAAAAATTCGACCTTACGAAAAACCAGGCTCCCAGCCAAGTGGACGCAACCGCCGACGAAATTCAGGAAAAGGCTGTCGAAACACAATCGGAGACTATGCGCCACGCGAAGCGGGGAGCCGTTCGGGTGTGAACTAAAGGTCAGCGCCGCGACCAACATGCACTCTGGTCGGCGACCGTGCCTGCGCTCATCACGCTTCGGGCCTCGTCGCCTCCCTGCGCGCACGCTCGTCGCCGTTCGCATGGTGTGCAGTGGCACAGGGCTTCCGTCCGCCCCTTGCCGCGCGTCGTTCCCTTACGGCTCTGCTCCGAGCATTCCTCCGCTCCGCCTTCAGTCCACTCCCGCGCGCCAGGGGTCGAACCGAAGCAGACGCGATTACTCAGCCGGGCGGCGCAAAACGCCCGATACCGAGTTGAACGGAGGCCAGAAATCGGCCAGCAGGTCGGGTAACTTTGCCATCGGGGCGCCGAATTTTGCGCCGCCGTCAACACAGTTTTGTTTATTACTGAAAAGCTCTGTTTCATCAATGCAGTCTCCGCATGACCTAAACGCCACCTATCATCCTGAGCGCGTGAAATGGGCAGGCGATTGTATGGCTCTGTCGGAAAGTTCAAGAAGTTCGCTGGCTTGCAAATGGAAATTTCAAAAAAGTCATTCACAATGAAAATGGGTTGAGACAAGGGCGCATTGAGCGCCAGTGGTAAATTATAGGCACTATGAAAAATAATCTTTGTCTCAACAAAACGGCTGTCACTCAGCCCACCGCTAAACCGCATTGCAGCATCAAACTTGGTTTGGACGTTCACGCCGAAAGCATTCGCGTGGTCCGCATGTTGGATGCCGCGACGCCGCAACCGGCACAAAAAATGACCCAGCCGGATTTTCTCAAGTGGGTTAAAAAGCAACTTACCCTGGCCGACGAGGTTTACAGTTGCTACGAAGCAGGCCCGATGGGATTGGGTTTGCATCGCCAGTTGATCGCGATGGGTGTGCGCAATATCGTCGTGCGGCCGCAGTGCCTGGACGATTTTATGGCGCGGATGAAAACCGACAAGATCGACGCCCTCGGTCTAGCCAAACGGCTGGATTTTTACGTCCAAGGCAATCGCACCGCCCTGGCCGTAATTCGCGTCCCATCCGAAAAGGAGGAGCAGGAGCGCGCTCTAAGCCGCCAGCGCGAGCAATTGGTTCGCACCACCAAACAACTCGCGGCCCAGGGCCGCAGTTTAATGCTCTATCAGGGATTCCGAGTGATCGGAGTGTGGTGGCGCAGACAATGGCCTGAGCTATCCCGGCGGTTGCCCGAATGGCTCGTGCAACGGCTGGAGGTCTTTCGAGCCGTGCTGTTGGTATTGGACAAACAGGTCAACACGTTGACGGCGCAACTAGAAACGGCCGCTCCATCCGGGCTGCCCTACGGCCTTGGCCCATTAAGCTTTAAAGTCATCCGCCGCGAGATCGGCGACTGGAAACGATTCAACAATCGGCGGCAGGTCGGCAGCTTTACCGGCCTCTGTTCGGGCGTTTTGAGCAGCGGCAATAAACGTCGCACACTCTCCATCAACAAATGTGGCAATCCACGATTGCGCTCCGCGCTGGTCGTGGCTGCCTGGCGTTTTCTACAGTATCAACCGCAGTCGCGTCTGCTGCAAAAATGGAAGCATGTTCTATTGACGCCGCGCAAAGGCAGTTCATCCAAAAAACGGGCGATAGTGGCCGTGGCACGCCAACTCATGATTGACCTGTGGCGATGGCAGACCGACCGCATCAAGCCCAAGGAATTAGCCTGGAGAATGGCCGCTTAAATCGTCAGGCACACAGTTTTTCGCCCACAGACCGATGAAACACTTTTGGAAACGGAGCGCGCCCGGCGTGAAATCTGGTCCGGCTATGCCGACCGTCTCCTTAGGATGGGCGCGCACGTTTCCCCAATTCGTCACGAATATGACATGTTGCGCGTCAAATGACGCGCGGATAGCAGGCTGCGCGGATTGTTCATCCGCCATAATGGGGAAAACGTTTCCGGGTGTCCGCACCGGGATCATTCGTTTTCCAAAATTTCAAATTTGAAAAAAGATACGGCTGCGCGGCTGCGCGTCAATCGAGCGTGTCCGTAGCGGCAAGGATTTTTGCTGTCAAGATATTCCTCGCTTCGCTGCGGTCCACCACTGCGCTTCGCTCCGTTTCTTGACAGCAAAAACCCTTGCCGCTCCTTTGCCTCTAGGCTTTTGCAAAGCAAAGCTGTGCTTTGCAAAAGCCACTTCTCA
>DASXZY010000027.1:0-8452 GCA_036501625.1 Verrucomicrobiia bacterium | reverse complement strand
CATAATCACCATGGGTCCCTGATCGATTCCCAATTCATCAGAATCGTACCATTGCTTGCCAAGATTAAATGCGTCGTAAAAGCCGCAGGAGGTCCACAAGTGCGGCCGGAAATGGGTGTAAAAGTAGCTCAACGAAGGCGCAGAGTATTCGGGCGTAAAAGCTAAGCCAGGGCCAAAGCGGAAGGGAATTTTATCCTGCTTTTTTTCCTGGATCAGACTGGTGGCCAACCTGTGCCGAGTTGCAGGGTCAGGTCTTGGCTTCGTCCGAATTCGTCCATCACTCCCGCCGGGCGCTTGTCTTGATGGACATTGATTTCCCTGAAAAATCGAATCAGAGCGACGAGTTGAAGCGGGCCAACCAGATGCTGACGGAAAGGTTTAATATAGCCCCAGGAGATGGGCTGGGAATTTTCCACCCTTATTTTGCTCCGCCTTGTTCTGCCGGCTTGCTGCTTGAGCACGGTAACCGCAGACGATCCGCCTTGCGGAATTGGTCATGACCCATCTCAATCGTGGCGGGAACACGCTGATTCGGTCTTCGCTGCTTTACAAAGGCTCTCATGGGCATCATAATCGAGCCGCCTGGGGAGAAACTACTTATGCCACAGGCGAGTCAACGCGAAGAAGAAATCAATATTATGGGTGACAAATCTCCGAAATCGAACCAGAAGAAATCCAAGCAAAACCAATCGAAAAGCGCCAATGCCGGCCAAAAGAAAAGACAGGCGGTGATCGAGAAGCAGGCAGCCAACAAAAAGAAGTGATCATCAGTTCCTGTCTCTCCCTGACTCCGAAACGGAGGGACAGGATTCCTTGCTCAAACCTGCCCAGACGCCCGAGCCGCGCCATGACTCCAAACGAAATGAACGCACTATGTGCGAGGACTGCCAAGGAGCCGTTTGATATCATTGCTGTTTACCGTTCAACGAGGCTGTCAGCGAAATCGTTCATAATATTTACGAGGACACGCCGCTCTGGCCGGTCACGCGTCCATCGGTCAATGCAGCTCGATACCCGGTGATAAACTCTATCCAGGCATTTTTGAGGGCAAGAATTTAAAACGAACTGATGCTCCGTGTTATTGACAAAGTCGCGGAATGAAATTTCAGGCTTTTTATATGAAAAATTTCAGCCCATGCTTCCGTCTTGCCGGAGGTTAAGGCGGCGCGCCGGCGGCAGGTGCGCTGAGAGTGGATTTCGCCTCTTTGTAGGACAGCCACCAAATCAGCACGTCATGCGACATGGGACCCCCGCCGGCCGCGGGGTTGCTTTCGTCTTTGGGGAAGGGTCGCATGCTCTGTTCTTCTTGACTAAAGAGGGTCCGGGCTTCCGCGGTCCGCCCTTGTTTGAACAAACTCATGGCGCGGAAAAAGCGCGCGATCCCCTGGATGTCGGGGTTGTCGTTGCCCACCGTCTGCTCCGCCGCAGCCAGCGATTTCTCGGCGGCGGCATATAAGCCGTTGCGATATTGAGCCAGGCCCAATCCCAACGAATACCAAGGCAGCAACGAATTGCTCTTGCCGAACTCGACCGCGCTTTGCGCAAGGGCGAGCGCGTTCGAAAGCATCGCGGTGTCCGCCGAGGGCCGCAAGCACCAGGCTTTGGCGGCGCGCTCCGCTGTCCCGGCCACGCCGGTGCCCATCGCTTGATTGACAAGCCGGCGCCGCAGACTCTCGTAATCGCCATCCCGGCCGAACCACGCCTGCCAAACGGCCAGCGTCAGCGAGGCATCGGTGTCGCTGGGATTGGCCTCGCAGAATTGCGCCAGAAGAGAAATCGCCTCGTGAGCGTGGCCTTCGGAATAGGCCGCATCGGCTCGCTCGCGCAGGGCCGCCATCTCCTCTGTGCGTTTGGCAGTGGCGCGCGCTTGCGCGACACGCTTGGTGAGCGCGTCGTCGCCGCCGGCCAGGCGTTCGGCTTCCCAAAGCGAGTCATCGGCGCCTTCCGCAATCCGCGCATCGACGTACTCCGCCACGGTCTGTTTTGAAAAAGGCGAAATGCCACGCGAGGCTTGATCTCCAAAAAACCATCTGCCCCACTCAACCCAATCATCGCCGTTCGCTCCGCTGCTCAATTCCTGGCGGAGCCGGCCCATCACCTCCGCGCGGTTCATCGGCGTGGCCTCCAACAGTCCCCGCTCGTTAAGCCGTTGGCCGGAAATCGCCTCCGCCGCTTCGGCCAGCCAGACCGGCGCTTTTGGTTGGGAAGGCGCAACGTCCCAAATCCGCGCGCATCCGTCGTCGGCCGTCGTGACCACCCGTTGGCCATCGGGACTGAATCGCGCGGAATTCACGGGCCATATTAGTCCTATCACGGGGGCGCCATCGGACGACTTCCTGAATTCCCCCGGCGGAAAGTAGCGCCCGTGATAAAAATTTTCCATCAGCCTCTGTCCGCTGACCGCGTCCCAAATCTGCGCTCCGCCGGTCTCAGCTGTGACGATTCGAAGCCCGTCCGGGCTGAACTGCGCGGAGTTGGCGGCGCCGCTGAGTTGCATCGGGTCCGCCAATGGCTGGCCGTTCTCGGCGTCCCACACCCGAACGGTAGCCGCGGAGATCGTGACAATGCGCCGGCCATCTGGGCTGAACTGCGCTGCCGTCACTTCACCGCCCAATTCGACTGCCAGTTCGCCGGTTCTGGCGTCCCATACCAAGGCCGATCCATTCTTTGACACGGTCAGGACGTGTTTGGAATCCGCGCTAAATTCCGCCGAGACCACCGGCGGACCGAAGTTTTCTTTTCTCAGCACGCAAATCGACCGGCCGCTTTCCGAATCCCACACCCCGGCGCTTCCGTCCTGCGAGGCGGTGACCACTCGCTTGCCGTCCGGGCTAAATCGCGCGGATGCGAGCCAGCCTCCTTGTTTCAAAGGATTCGCCAGCAACCGTCGTCCGCTCTCTGCGTCCCACAGCCATGCGGTCCCATCCAGCGACGCCGTGACAATCCGCCGGCCATCCGGGCTGAAGGCCGCGTCATTGAGCCCAGCCGCGTGTTCCATTGGTTTCGTCAAAGCCGCCCCGGTGCGGGCCTCCCAAATCATGGCTGTCTTGTCCACCGACGCCGTGAGAATCCTCCGTCCGTCCGGACTCCATTGCGCCGAAGTAATGTTTGACGAGTGACGCAGCTTTGTGAGCGGCCTGCCCGTCTGGGCGTCCCAAACTCGAACCTCCGAATCCGATACTGTCAATACGAGGCGTCCATCCCGATTGAACTCGGCCGCCTTCATGGCGCCGCCATGTTTCAACAGCGCAGGCGTTTGCGGCGGCACATTTTGGAATTCCCACACCAGCGCCGTCCCATCTCGCGCCGCAGTGAGAAGGCGCTGGCCATCCGGGCTGAATTGAGCGGAGCGGAGAATGGCGCCGTGTTGCAATGGCTCTGTGATCGGTTGCCGTGTCCGCACGTCCCACACCAGCGCAATCGTCCCTGCGGCGGTAACGATTCTCTTTCCATCGGCGCTAAACTGCACGACATTCGGCCGTTCCTTCTGCCCCGGCAAACCGGGCAGCGATTTGCCCGTCAGCGCGTCGCACATGCTGATGGCTCCGCCAACGGTCGCCGTGACGATGCTCTTTCCGTCCGGAGTGAACTGCGCCGAAATGATCTCTGTCAAATGCTGCCACGGGTTGCCCGCCGGCTCACCGGTTTCCGCGTCCCACACCTGCGAAACGCCGTCGCTGCTCCCAGTGACGATGCGTTTTCCGTCCGGACTGAAGCGCGCCGATCTAATTGGAGCGGAAGCGTCCGGATTGAACGAACCCGATCTAACGGAAACCCAGTTGGCATGTTTCAACTTGGCCACTTGGCGGCCATCGGCTGTGTCCCAGACGCGCACCCCGTCCCACGAAGTTCCCAGCAGCCGTTTTCCGTCCGGGCTGAATTGCGCGAAATCCACCTTCGCGAATTCATTGGAGAAAACCATCAACTGCTGCCCGCTTTCCGCGTCCCAAATCCACACGGCCGGCCCGGCCACCGTGGCAAGCCGCGATTGGTCCGGGCTGAATTCCGCCATGGTCACCATCGCGTTGTGCTGCAACGGTCCGGTCACGGGCTGCCCGGTTTCCGCGTTCCAGACACGGGCCTGGTCCCATGACGCCGTCGCAAACCGTTTCCCATCCCGGCTGAAACGTGCCGAAGCCGCTTCGTGCTTCCCCAAGAACGGCGGACTCGGCGGCGGCGTCCAAGCCGTCACGCGGCAAATCTCCCGCCCGCTGTGCGCGTCCCAAACGCTCGCAGTTCCGTCGATAGCCGCTGTGGCGATGCGGGTTCCGTCCGGGCTGAACTCCGCGGAATTGGCCGGCTTAATCAGGAGTGTCGGAACCAACCAGGAGTGGGATGCCAGCAAATTGGCCATGCTTGCGGCGGCCGCGCGGTTGTCCGGGTCATCGGTGAAACATCGGGCCAGGTACGCCAGCGCCGCCCCCGGTTTTTTGTCCGCTATCAGCCGGCAGCCTTGCAGAAATTCCGAAGCCGACAGCGCTTTCCTCGCCTTTTGCTCGGAGGCGTTAGCCTGGGCCGACGCTATTTTTGCCCGCGCCGCCTCAGCCTCGGCTTGCTTTTGCAAATCCTGCGCGCGCCCGCGCATCGCCGCCTCGCTGGCGCTGGCCTTCTTCTCTTGCACGAACAGCCACGAAGAAATCGCCAAACCCAGTATCAACGACGCAGCCACCGCGCCGCCCGCCGCTATGGCCAGCTTGTGCCGGCGCGCCAATTTTTGGCAAAGGTAGAATCGGCTTGGCGGACATGCTGTGACCGGTTCGTCCTGCAAATGCCGTTGGATGTCCAGCGCGAGGCCGTTGGCCGTTTCGTAGCGCCGCGTGCGATCCTTCTCCAGGCACTTCATCACAATCCAATCCAGATCGCCGCGGATGAAGTTGACGAGCTGGGGGGCTTCGGTCTGGCGATGCCTGGCCGCCGAAGTCAATTCCGCTGCCAACATCGTGCTCAACCGCGTCGAAGGCCGAGCCGGCTCTTCCTCGCGAATCGTCCGCCGCATTTCGTCCAGCCCCGCTTCAATTAGGTCGTTCGGGTCAAAAGGCGTCTTCCCGGTCAGCAATTCGTAAAGAAGAACTCCCAGCGAATAAATGTCGCTCCGCGTGTCAATATCCATGGCGCTCATCTCCGCCTGCTCGGGGCTCATATACGCGGGCGTCCCGATGAATTGCTCAAACGCCGTGAATAGCGTTTCATCCGTCAGCTTGCCTTGCGTCGCCTTGGCGATGCCAAAGTCGATCACTTTCGGCATTGGGACGCCGTCGTTCATCGTGACCAGGATGTTTGAGGGCTTGATGTCGCGATGGATGATCCCCTTCTGGTGCGCATGTTGCACCGCCCGGCACACTTGCGTGAACAAACGCAAACGCTCCTGGGTCGTCACGTTGTTCTGGTCGCAGTAATCGGTGATCTTGATTCCGCGAACCAGTTCCATCACAAAAAACGGGCGTCCCTTTTCCGTCGCCCCGGCGTCCAGAACTTTGGCGATGTTGGGATGATCCATCATCGCCAGCGCCTGGCGTTCCGCCTCGAAGCGGGCGATCACTTCCTTGGTGTCCATGCCCAATTTGATCACCTTCAGCGCCACGCGCCGCCGGACTGGCTCCGCCTGTTCAGCCATATACACAACTCCGCAACCGCCCTCGCCAATCTTCTGTAACACCTTGTAGCGTCCAATCACCGTTCCAATCGCCTCCTCGGCCACCGCCACCCTTGCCGTTGGACGCTCCCCTTCCACGACCGGCTTTTCCATAAACGGGACCGATTGAAAGTGATTCGCCAGCAATGCTTCCACCCGCGCCCGGAGCGCCGGATTTTTGCCGCAGGCGCCGTCCAAAAATGCGCTCCGCTCCTCCGGCGTCCTCTTCTCCAGCGCCTCCAAGAAAATCTCCTTCTCCGGCCGGTTTTGAAATGTCTTTGGCTCGCTCATAATAATGTCCTGTTGCTATGAATGGCGTAATCGAACATCAAAACACGCCACCGCCACCGGCTTTTGTTGGAACATCCGAAAACCATCTCAATTTGGCTGCCAACGCCTACCCGGTCTTGAGCGCCGTCCTAAGCCAGGCCCTTGCAAAAACCCAATGCCGATCCGCGCTGCGGGGCGAGATCTCCAGCGCCTCGGCGATCTCTGGAATGGTCATCCCAACGAAATAACGCAGCTTAACGACGTCCGCCGCCAATGAATCCTCCGCGGCAAGTCCGTCCAACGCTTCATGCACCGCCAGCATCTCCTCTGATGGGGCGCCCGATTCGATTCTCGATTCGTGGAGTTCCTCGGGCGCGGAGCCTCCGCCGCCTTTCAGGCTGGCCTTGCGGCGGGCTTTGTCAATTAGGATGCGCCGCATCGCCTCCGTGGCCGCTCCAAAAAAATGAGAACGCCCTCGCCACCGCTGACGATCGGAACCGGCCAGCCGCAACCAAGCCTCATGCACCAAAGCCGTTGCCTGGAGAGTTTGTCCCGGCTTCTCCTGGACCATCCTCGATGCCGCCAAACGGCGCAACTCCTCGTAAACAAGCGGCAGAAGCTCCTCGGCGGCTTTGGAGCCGTTGCCGCTGGCATCGAGCAATCGGGTCACGTCGATCACACGTTTCATTATGTTTGATAAGACTGCGGCGGCAAACAGAAATCTGGCCGAGAAGGCCATTGGGATCCATTTCCGAGAAGCGCCGAAACTGGCGGGGAGACAACTGCGCAGCGGGCCCAGCGGTCGCGCCAAGCCAGCTCGCGGCCAAAGCCGTCCGTTTGGCCCAGGCATTTTGCAGGAAACCGCCCGTCATCGCGTTGAGCCGATTTGAGGGGCCTTAATACCATTTCCATGTCGTAATTGCACCATTGTAGCGGGTTGTATAATCAGTGGCCACGCCGAAAAGGTTTCATCTCCATCAACCCGATCGAATCAAGGCGGTCGCCGACGCGCTGGCCACCTGTCAAGATCGGGGTGGCCAACAGCGTTTGCTCTCCATGCGTTTAGCTGCCAGCAGTGGAAACGAGCCAAGGGAATGCAACAGTGCGCCGGGCGGCCATTTTATCCGGAACACCCGTGATTTGGCTTGTTTCGCCTTGTTTTCCCGTTACTTGCCTTGATCTGTTTGAGTTTTTTCTAATTTTCTTCGATAAAATCCTCTGGAAAGCCCAAAAGAACATGCGCCCAAGCGCGACACAACTTAAACAATACCATTATTTAGTGGTAATGCAAGAGGCTAGTTTTGAGATTATGATTCGGACGACGGCCGCTCTTCTATCGACTTAGGCGGCGAAATCCGGCAGGATCAACGCATGCCGCATGAATTCCGCATCGGGCATCAACCGATTCTTGGCCGCCCGCCAAGCCGAACGGGCGCCTCTGTGGATGGAGGAAAACCAATTGAACCACGGACTGATTGTGCAAAGGCACGGTTTGACCTTTTTGACCGTATCAGACCTGTTGAGAAAGCCAGGAAGTGCAAAAGTGAGGACTACACCGGCTACGCCGGCTACGTGCAGACTGGCATTAACGAGGGGTTCGGCTGGTTTTTGAGGCAGAATACTTGCGTGGATACCCATACAAATATCGTCCCTCCATTTTTTGACCCCGCTGCCGCGCCCGTTCACCAAGTCCAATAACTCTATGAAAACATCTGCATTTAACGACTCAATGACCCCGGTAGAGCGAGGCTCGCGCCGAGCCGCCGCCCAGCCAAAACAAACCAATTTTCGATGGATATGCCTCCTATGCCTCATCCTAACAGCTTTGATAGCCGGCTCCGCGGATGCGCAAATCCAGCAAGCGTGGGTCGCCCGTTACAACAATGGCGACGCAAACGGATTCAACTACCCCAACAAAATAGCGGTTGATTCTGCCGGCGACATTTGCATCACCGGCTGGTCCCGAAACGCTCTTGGCAGTTATACAACGGGCTATATCACCATCAAATACGCGCCCAATGGCCAGCCGCTTTGGGAAAGCCGGTTGGATTCGCCTAGTTATCCCAATGCCGCCGCAATTTCCATGGTGGTCGATGCCAGCAACAATGTCATCGTGACCGGAAATGTGACGACCATCAAATACGATGCCGGGGGCCATCAGCTTTGGACCGCCCCGTATGCGGGAGCCGTGCTGGCCACGGACAGCCAAGCCAATGTTTATGTGGGCAGATTTTCCACGAACTTCGGCACAGTCAAACTCTCCCCGCAAGGCAGCAACGTGTGGCTGACGACGTATGTCGATCCGTATGGCCCGACTCTTTCGCAGTCTGTTCTGGTGGACGCCTCGAATAACGTCTATGTTTCCGGTCTTGACACATATTTCGCCTATACAAACAACAACATGCGATATGGCCCCTTTGTCCAGCTTACCACCATAAAGTATGATTCCAATGGCAATCAAGTCTGGAAAGCAAGCCAATCTCCCCTGCCAGAACTCTCCAATGTGCAGATTGGAGGAGCCGCGCTTGATGCCGCGAACAATCTTTATCT
>DASXZY010000026.1:0-73913 GCA_036501625.1 Verrucomicrobiia bacterium | reverse complement strand
ATGGCTCAACGCTCTGCCGGAAGTCCAGGCCATGCTGCAAAAGGATTTCAACGGCCTCCCCATTTCCCAGCAGAATCTCTCGCTCTGGAAAAATGGCGGCTATGTGGCTTGGGAGCAGCAGCAGATCGCGCTGGAACGGCTCGACGAAGTCGCGGAAACGGAAGAAGCCGCCAAAGCGGACGGCAGCCCAAGCCTGGCCAGCCGCCTCTCGTCGTTTCTGGTTTTGCAAATGGCGCTCGAACTCACCCGCATGGATGATGTTCCGTCTGGCCCGGAGAAAGCGGCCATCCATGCCGCCATGATCAAAAATCTCTGCCTGCTGCGCCGCGCCGACCGGGAAGGCGCCAAATCTCGGTTGGACGAACAGCAATACCGCCTCAGCCTTTACGACGAATACGAAAACGGACGCAAGCGCCGCAAACAAGAAGCGCAAGACAACATGACCGAAGAAGAACGCCAGGAACGCATCAATCGAATCCTCGGCGTTGACTAACCCGCCGAGGCAAAACAACCCAAAACAAGGCACAACAAGCCAATACCGCCATGAGGATTATAAACCGTCCAGAATACAAAGGCGCTCCCTCCCTCGATCGGGACGGCGAGCGCCGCGAGTCCCATTATTCCAAATCGTCGCAGAACTGCGCTCCCGCTACGTAAAACAATTCAAAACAAGGTGGAACAAGGCGCGTTTTGAATTAAAACTTGCCCCCCGCTGCTCGCCGCACGACGGCCTCAGCCCCGGCTTGCATTGCGCCCGGAATTTTGCGATTCTCCTGATCCAGTCGTTGAGAAACATCGAATATCTAAACGAATATTTAAACCGAAAATCAGCCACGACTTTGATTTTGCTCTGGTTGATTGTCGCCATTTTCATCGGCCAGTTGGACTACGTCATCGGCCCGCAGGTCGCCTTGATGGCCTTTTATCTCATCCCGATTTGTTTCGCGGCCTGGTACGCCGGGCGCTGGCCGGGGATCCTTATCGCGATGGTGTGCAGCGCGATTTGGTTCGTGGCCAAATTTTGGGACCCCGGCTCCATCGAGAATCGATTGGGGCTTTTTTGGAACACCGTGCAGCGAATGGGCTTATTCATCGTCGTGGCGGGGCTGACTTCCGAAGTGGCCGAACGCAAACGCGTGGAGCAGGCCCTGCGCCGCTCCCAGGAAGGCCTCGAAACCCGCGTGCAGGAGCGCACGCGCGACCTGGGCATCGCGAACGAAGCCTTGCAGGCAGAGGTGGCCGAGCGCACCCAGGCCCAGGCCGCCCTCAACGCACTCAATGAAACCCTGGAGCAGCGCGTGGCCGAGCGCAGCGCCGCCGCCGAACAGCGCGCGCTGGAATTGGCCCAATCGGAAGCCGCCTTGCGCCGCCAGACGAGCATTCTGCAATCCATTCTGAACAGCATGGGCGATGGCGTGATCGTGGCCGATGCCAGCGGAAAACTTCTTCTTTACAACCCCGCCGCCGAGCGCCTCATCCGCGCCGGCCTCGGCACCGTCGCCCAGGGCGATTCGGCGGAGCAATTCCAAACCTATCTTTCAACCGCGCTGACCGCCTATCCGACCAACGAGCACCCCCTGTTGCGCGCCATGCGCGGGGAAAACATCGATGGCGCGGAAATCTTTTTGCGCAAGTCCGGCGCCTCCGAAGGCATTTGGCTGACGGCCACCGGGCGCCCGCTCATTGACGAACAGGCGCGACTCCAGGGCGGCGTTGTTGTTTACACCGACGTGAGCGCGCGCAAGCTCATGGAACGCCAGGTCGCGGAAATCAGCGACCGCGAACAGCGCCGCATCGGCCAGGATTTGCACGATACCCTCTGCCAGCAACTGGTCAGCATTTCCTTCGCGACTGAATTGTTGCGCGAAAAACTCGAGCGCGGCAAAGTCCCCGAAGCCGTCCAGGCCGGCCACATCGCCGAAATGGTCAACGACGGAATTTCCCAGGCGCGGCATCTGGCCCGCGGATTTTACCCGGTGCGGCTCGAAGTCGAGGGGCTGGCTTCCGCCCTGGAGGAACTGGCCGAAACGACCGAAGCCCGCGACCGGGTCCGCTGCCAATTCTGGTGCGAGGAGCAAATTCTTATTCATGACACCGTGGCCGGCAACAACCTCTACCGCATCGCCCAGGAATCGATCAACAACGCGCTCAAACATGGCCATTGCAAAAATATATCCATCGGCCTGGGCGCGATGGAAGAAAATATCATCTTGACTGTCAAGGACGATGGCATTGGGTTTCCCGACGGCCGCGAATACAATTCCGGCATGGGCCTGCACATCATGAACTATCGCGCCAAAATGATCGGCGCCTCCCTGGACATCCGCCGGGGCGCGGGCGGCGGCACCATTGTGATATGCTCCTTCCACAATGAACACGCCCCCGACAAAACCGCCGAACTGGCGCCGAAATCTTAGCTTATTTTTAATGTCCGCAATTGAGATTTAATGTCCTCCACTCATCACGAAGCCGCTCCTCCCGCGTCCGCCCTCCGGCCCTCGCCGTTGCGCGCGCTGGATTATTCCGTCATCCAGCAGTGCATGCATTGCGGCCTGTGCCTGCCCGCGTGCCCCACTTACGACGCCACCAAACTCGAGCGCAACAGCCCCCGCGGCCGCATCGCTCTCATGCGCGCCATCGCGGACGGGCGGCTCGAAGCCACCCGGGGCTTCGCCGACGAAATGTATTTTTGCCTTGGCTGCCTGGCCTGCATGACGGCCTGCCCCGCCGGTGTCAACTACGCGGAATTGTTCGAGCACGCGCGCGCGGAGGCGGAACAGAGCGGCGTCCTGCGCTCGCCCAAACGCGGTTTCATCCGCGGGCTGACACTCAACTGGCTTTTCATGGATTTGGCGCGGCTCCGTTTCGCCGGCGCGCTCATCCGGCTTTATCAACGGCTGGGCCTGCAAGGGCTGGTGCGCGGTTCCGGAGTTTTGCGGCTGCTGCCGCGGCGCCTGCGGGAATTGGAAGCGATGACCCCGGCCATCCAGCCGAAGTTTTCCTCCGCGATGATTCCACCCGTCCTTCCAGCGGCCGGGCCAAAGAAATATCGCGTCGCCCTCCTGACTGGCTGCGCGCAGGATCTTATGTACAGCGATGTCAACCGCGACACCGCCGAAGTGCTGGCCCGCAACGGCTGCGAAGTCGCCACCCCAGCCTGTCAATCATGCTGCGGCTCCCTTCACGCGCACAATGGCGAATTGGAGATGGCCCGGCGCCTCGCGCGAAAAAACATCGATCAATTTCCACCCTCGGAATTCGACGCCATTATCAGCAATGCCGCCGGCTGCGGGTCGCACTTAAAACATTACGCGAGCCTCCTGGCGGATGACCCAGCCTATCAAAAAAGCGCCGCGCAGTGGGACGCGAAACTGAAGGACATCCACGAGTGGCTGGGGCAAATCGGCCTCACTCCGCCCAAGCCGGGCGCGCCTCCCCAGAGCGTTACCTATCACGAGGCCTGTCATTTGTGCCACGGCCAGAAAATCACCGCCCAGCCGCGCCAGCTTCTGCGGGCGATCCCCAATTTGTCATTGATCGAATTGCCGGAAAGCGCCTGGTGCTGCGGCAGCGCCGGCATTTACAATTTAATCCAGCCGGAAATGGCGGGCGAACTGCTGAACCGCAAAGTCAAACATATTGTTTCAACCGGAGCCTCCGTCGTGGCCGCCGGCAACCCCGGCTGCCTCGCTCACATCGCCAACGGAATCCGCCGGGACAATGTTCCCGTCCGCCTCGTCCATCCAATTACGCTGCTGGCCGAGGCCTATCGCGCTGAAACATCTTCGTCTCATGTCTAGCGGCAACGTCTGCGGCCGCCATTGGGATTCAGGGAAGCCCGTGCGGCTCGCGTGGAAAAACGGATTGATTGAGCATGTGCGGCCAGCCCGCTCCGCGCCGAAAAATATATGGCTGGCCCCGCCGCTTTTTGATTTGCAGGTCAATGGTTTTGCCGGCGTCGATTTTCAGCGCGATGATCTCAGCGCGCGCGATTTGGAACGGGCCGTTCTCGCCCTGCGGCAGGCCGGTTGCGGCCGCTTTCTTTTCACGTTGATCACGGACGAGTGGCCCCGGATGACGGAGCGGTTGCGGCGCGCGGCCGCCTTGCGCGCGGCCTCGGACGATTTGCGTTCCGCCATCGCCGGCTGGCATATCGAGGGGCCGTTTATCTCGGACAAACCCGGCTTTCACGGCGCGCACAATCCGGCCCTGACCCTGAACCCGGCGCCGGAAAAAATCCGCGAACTGCGCGCGCTGGCCGGGCGCGATGCGCTATTACTGACAATCGCCCCGGAACGGCCCGGCGCGCTGGAAGCCATCGCCCTGGCCGTTTCCCTCGGCATCAAAGTCAGCCTGGGCCACACCGATGCTTCCGCGGAAATCATCCAGGCGGCTGTGCGCGCCGGCGCGACCGGCTTCACTCATCTTGGCAACGCCTGCCCGCAAGAATTGGACCGCCACGACAATATCCTCTGGCGCGCGCTGGATAATTCAGTCCTCACGGCCAGTTTGATTCCCGATGGCACCCACATCTCGCCCGCCCTTTTCCGTTTGGCGCACCGGCTGCTCCCGCCAGGCCGAAGATTTTATGTGACTGATGCGACGGCCGCCGCGGGCGCGCCGCCCGGGCGTTACACGCTGGGCGCTCTGGCGCTCGAAGCCGGGCCGGACGGCATCGCGCGCCAGCCTGGCCGGAGCAATTTTGCCGGCTCCGCGCTGCGCCCGGTCGATGGCATTTTTCGCGCGGCCGCCATGCTTGGAAAAAGTTGGCGGGAATTGTGGCCCGCGATGTCCGGGCAGCCCGCGCGCTTTATGGGATTGCGCTTTGGATTGGCGGCCGGCCGGCCCGCTGATTTCTGTTTGGTTTCAGACGATTCTTCAAAGGTTCGAGTCTTCGCCCGCGGGCAGGAGATCACCGCAGCGGCGTCAGCGTCACCGGTCCGAGCAAGCCGGAGTCCGTCAAGGGCCAGTTCGAGGCGTCGAACGGCCGGTAGTCGAGATTGACAAAATTGATGTCATGGTAACTTTTCCACTTGACGCCGCGCCGGTCCAAATCGCGAATGCGATTGGCGGAAACATTGCAGACTTCCACCTCCAGCACATTGTCTTTGGCTTTGAGATGGCTCACAACGGTCCGGAATGGCGGGGCGATCAGCGTGCCGATTTCCTGGCCGTTCAAACGGACGCGGGCGCTCTGGCAAACCCGGCCGAGGTCCAGCCGCCAATCTTCTTGACTGGGCCGCGGCGCGTCAAAATGCAGCGTGTAACGGGCCGCCCCGGCGAAGCGCTGCGCGTTGGTGTCGCTGAGCTGCGTCCAGGAAGCCAGATGGTCCGCGGCAAACGGGGCCGGCATTTCCGGGCCGCCCTCGATAAAAACGACCTGCCACACCCCGTCCAATGGAACCGCGCCGCCAGCAGCGTCCCAATACTTCCAGGCGGGCGCGGTGATCTTCTCTTTGGCCAGCGCGCGCAGAAAAAGCGATTGGCCGGCCGCCAATTGAACGCGCACATGCGATCCCCCAACCGGCATCACCACCCCGCTGGCGCCCGTCATCGGGTCAAGCATGACGATCGTCACGGCTTGAGCCGCCAGGTCCAGCGCGCCGTCGAAATCATTCGTGCCGCGATTAGCCGCGAAATAAATCCGGCCCTCGTCATCCGCGCGGCGGATGCACATCAAACCGGGATGATCCGCCAGCGTCTCGCGCGCGATTCCGCTCGCGGCCAGTTCTGCCCCCAGGTCTCCGGCGCGCAGGCCGGGCGTGTTTTTGGCGCGGGCCAGCAGCGCGCGCAATTGGCCGCGCCGCGTTTCCAGATGCCCCAAGCCGGGAACATCCGAAGGAAATTGCTTGTCAAATATCACATTGACTCCGCCGGCTGCCAGGCGGATGAGATTGCTCAACGTGTCCAGCGGCATCAGTTCGCAGGAGGGGATGACAATCGCCCGGTAGCTGCCGCCCGGCGGCTTGGCCATCCCGCCCGCCGCTTCCATGCCGGCCAATTGCCGGCCGGACACGTAGTCAAATTGCCAGCCATGATCCCAAAGCCAGGCTGCGGTCTTTCCGACCGGCTGGTCTTCCAGCCACTCGCGGGCATGAACGGTGAAGGGCTGGACGCGGCCGGCGGAATTGTTCCAATAATCGTGGACGGGCCAGTAAAGAAGAATGTCGCTGTCGGGCCGGCCGGATTGCAGGAGCGCTTGGCAGCGCGCGGCGTAAGCGTTCAGGGCCGGGGTGTCGCGCCAGATGGAGTTGGCGGGATTCATTTCGAAGGAGGCGTAAAAATGCCAGCCCGGCCAGCCGGCCTCTTCCGGAGAATAACAGCAGCCATGATAATAAATATTGTTGACTCCGCTCAGAAACAGGTCGTCCTGCAGAAACTTCATCTCCGCCAGCGTTTCGGTGAAATGCTCCGCCAGCCAGGTGCCGGTCTCGCTGGAAATCCGCGCCCGCCCGGCCACGTGCCCGGCCGAAGAGGCGAATTTGGAAACCAGCTTGTC
Source organism: Verrucomicrobiia bacterium (assembly GCA_036501625.1). Lineage (GTDB taxonomy): Bacteria > Verrucomicrobiota > Verrucomicrobiia > Limisphaerales > Palsa-1400 > Palsa-1400. The sequence continues at coordinate 67,414 of DASXZY010000026.1, read as the reverse complement.
GCGGTCAAGATGAAACATCTCCGTTTCCGGCGTGTCGGCCAGCGCGTAAAGATCAAGCAAATTGCCCGGCGCCCCGTGGGCCTGGTAGCGGACGTCGCAACCGTGCTCGTGCGCCCAGCGCACCCAAACCGGCATGGCGTCCTCGACCATCATGTCGGAAAGCGTTTCGCGGTAATCACTCTTGACGCGCGCGCGGATGGGGTTGGCAGCCTCGCCGAAGAGCGCCGGCAATTGATCCTGCAAACGGTAGCCGCGGCGGCGCTCGAATTGCGCGAACAAATCTGGCGACCAACTCGAGCGGTACTCGTAGGAATCCTGGTAAAGGGCGCGCGGCTTGGGGCCGGTGTAAGATTGGAAGGCCTGCTCGAACCACTGCATGTAATGGCTCACCGCTGGCCCGTAAAACGGATTGAGCATCCAGCCTTCGCCGCCCGGCGCGGCGCGCTTGACCTTTTGGCCCGAAGGTTTTTGCCCAATGGCGAATACACGCCAGGCCCCTCCCGCGGCCGTCCAGCGAACCGTGCCGTCGTCCTCCACTTTCGGCAGCAGGTCGATTTTGCCATCGCCCGATTCGCTGAAGGCCATCAGCGCCTGCCATTTGCCCTTCTCAAATTTGTCAGAAATGACGCCGCCATCCTGGATTTCCAACAACTTGACAACAGGGCTGGCGTCCGCGTCTTCGTCCGTCACGGCTGGCCCGCCCAGGCACCATCCGGTGCCGGTGGTCATATCGACGCCCATGTCAAGCCGCCCCGCCTCGGCCGCGGTAAAGGCGAGCATGTCCATCCAGCGCGGGGAGAGATATTGAATATAGTTTGACTCCCAGCCTTTCGCGCCATAGATCGGAATAATATGAACCCCGCCCAGTCCCGCCTGCTGGAAGCGCTTCAGGGAAAGAGCGATGTTATTAGTATCGACAGCACTGCCCATCCACCACCAATAAGTCCACGGCTTCTGCATCCGGGTGATGGGAGGCCATGCCAGGGCGTCATCCCCCGCCGCGGCCGCGGCGCCGCCCATTGCGGCTCCCGCCAGCCAAACTGCCAGCGCAAATCGAAACAGAAGGGTCATTTCGGCGCCGAGAATAGCAGCCTTTGCCCGCCCCCGCAACCGCCTCCCGCCGCTTTTGCAACGGGCTTAGCGCGGCTGGCTCAATCTCGTCTTGACTAGTTCGGGCAGGTATTTCAACGGGACAGAGCCGCAGGAGATGACGGCCTCGTGGTAGCGGCCAATGCTAAAGTTGGGGCCTGACTCCCGCTCCGTTTTCTGGCGCAGGCGGTAATGGCCCATGCGGCCGACAAAATAGGTGCTTAGTTGCGTCGAACTTTGCTTGGCGCGAATGATCTTCAGCTTTGCTTCGCCTTCGGATTGAAAGCAATCGTTCACCAGCATTTTCATGGCCTCGCCGTCGGTCATGTTGTCGCAATGCATTTTGTGGTCCAGGATGGCGTTGGCCACGGCGCGCAGATAAAATTTCAGTTGCATCATGCGCAGGCGCAAATCGCCATTGCCATATCCCATGTCAAGCATGTTTTGCTCCCCATAGACGGCCCAGCCTTCGATATACGCGCCCGATCCGTAAACCTTCCGAATCAGCGAGGGGACGCGCGCGGCATAAGCCAATTGCACGTAGTGCCCGGGATACGCTTCGTGAATGGTCAGGATTTGCAGCATGTGGTGGTTGTATTCCTCCAGAAAACTCTCGACTCGTTTTGCGTCCCAATCCGCCGGCGGCGGGCTGACCGCGTAAAAGCTCGGCGCGTCCGGGTCCAGCGGCGGCGCGTTCTGCATGTAGGCGGCCGAATTGCCGCGATTGAATTCGGGCATTTCAATCACCTGGCAGCGGTCCGGGTCCGGCAAGCGCAGCACGTCGTTTTCGCGGATGAATTTCTTGATGTTCTCGACTGTGGCGCGCGCGTCGGCCACCAAGTCTTCCGGCTTGCCGTGCTCCTTATTGATGGAGTCAATGACTTTGGTGATCGTCTCGCGGCGGCCCGCGGGGTCATCGGGCGGAAGCGGCTGCCCGGGGAAGTAGCGGCTCCAAAGCTGGCGGGCGATGACATACATATCCCGCTGCACGCGGGCGAATTCCGTCTCCGCGTCCGAAAGCACCTGGCTGGCCGTCATGCCAGCGTCAAGCACAAGATCGAGCTTGCGGGTGAACTTCTTGCGGCCCAGCCGCCACCCCCCGCTCGCGCGCGCGGTTAAATCGCCTTCCAGAAATTTCTGGTAATCCTTCAAGTCCGATGCGATGCGCGCCGCCGCCGTTTTGAGCTGGGGCAATTGCGGCGTGTCCCCGGCGAATTGGAAAAGGTCCGTCTCGTAAAAGGAAATCGCGCCGCGATTTTGATGGATGGCCGTTTGCAGAATCGCCTTGGGCGGATGAGTCAACGTTTGCCGGGCGGTGGCGATCACGCATGGAATTTTTGCCATGCGCTCCAGGCAATGCGTGATGTTGGTTTCCTTGGGCAGCGTCGATTGCGTCAAGAGTCCGTAAATGCTGTCACTAATATATGCGCCGTACGCGCGCGGGTCCTCCTCGAATGGGTGCGTGTTCTTTGTCAGCCATAGCGACGTTGTCAACTCATGCTGAAAAATCTCGAAGTCGATCTGGCCGTCGCGGGTCAACTTGGCGTAATCGACTTCCTTGGGCAGGCGCGAGAGAGTGTCGCGGTCGCGTTTGAGCCAGTCCCGGCGCGCGGCTGGCGAAACGTCATCCAGCATCCCGTCGAAGCGGTGGTCGCCAAGGCTGGTCGCGCTCGTGGGCTGCTGGCGGAATTGCTGTTCGAGGTACTGCTTGAAGAACGACTCCAATTTGGCGTCCTCCTCCTGCGCCGAAAGATTCAACCCGGCCGATAATGTTGCAATGGCGATTCCGATCATGCTCCAGCGTTTGAGGTTCATAGTTTGGCCAAGTGTTCACTGAATTTCCAGCATCACAACCGACTTCGGCGGCAGCGTGACGGCCAGTTTGCCGCCGTCGATTTTCGCGTCTTCCAGCGTGGTCATTTGCACCGTATTGGGAGCCGTGAAGGAATTGTAGGAATTGATCGCGGGCGCCGTCAGCATCCGCCCGGATACCGACGAAGCCGCCATTCCGTCCAGCACGCCCGAGAGATTGATTGAGTGATGCGGATCGGCGTTCGTCAACGAGATGTGGACTTTGCCTCCGTTATCGCGCGAAGCCGAAACGGTGACGGCGGGAATCGAGTCGTCTCCCAGTGTGTACCGCGGCGAGGCGACCTCGGAAGGCAGGAGAATGGCGTCCTGGTGAACGGCATACATTTGGAAAACGTAATAAGTTGGCGTCAAGACCATTTTCTCATTGTCCGTCAGGATCATGGCCTGGAGAACGTTCACCAATTGCGCGATGTTGGCCATTTTGACGCGGTCGCTGTGGCGGTTGAAAATGTTCAGCGTCAGGCCCGCGACCAAGGCGTCACGCAATGTATTTTGCTGGTAAAGAAATCCGGGGTTGGTCCCCGGTTCCACGTTGTGCCACGCGCCCCATTCATCGACCATGAGGCCGGCCTTCTTGTCCGGGTCGTAACGGTCCATGATTTGCGAGTGGCGGCTGATGAGTTCCTCCATGTGCGACGCCCGGTTGAGCAGATAAATCCAGTCGCCCTCGCCGAATTCCGTGGCCGAATGGCTGTCGCGCCCCGTGCCGCAATAATAATGGAGCGACAATCCGTTCAGATGCCGCCCGGCGATGGACATGACCGACTCGGTCCACTTGTAATCCGCGCCATTGGCTCCGCAGGCGATGCGATAGACGCGGTTGCCGGAATAATCTTTGACAAAGGTGTTGTAGCGAAGAAAATTCTCCGCGTAGAAATCCGGCGGCATGTCGCCTCCGCAGCCCCAGCTCTCATTGCCCACGCCGAAAAAGGCCACCTTCCACGGCTCGGCCCGGCCATTTTTGCGGCGGAGATTGGCCATGGGCGATTGGGCGTCAGAGGTCATGTATTCGACCCATTCCATCATTTCCTGCACCGTGCCGCTGCCGAGGTTGCCGCACACGTAGGGCTGCGCGCCGATCTGTTCGCAAAAATCCATGAACTCATGCGTGCCGAAAGCGTTGTTCTCGGTCACGCCGCCCCAGTGAGTGTTAATCATGGAAGGCCGCTGATCGCGCGGGCCGATGCCGTCCTTCCAATGATATTCGTCGGCGAAACATCCGCCCGGCCAGCGCAAGACCGGCACCTTCAATGCCTTGAGGGCGCCCACGACATCATTGCGGATGCCGCGCGTGTTGGGAATCGGGCTGTCCTCGCCCACCCAGACGCCTCCGTAAATGCAATGGCCGAGGTGTTCGGAGAACTGCCCGTAAATGTTGCGATTGATAATCGCGCCGGGCTGGCGAGTATTGACAAGCAGGGTGGCGTTGAGCGGCGCGTCCGCGGCCTGCCCCAGCGCTGCGATCTCTGCGAGACAGAGAGCGCCCAGCAGGCAAAGGGTCGATTTCATGGAGCTTTTATATGCGGCGCGAAATGCTTCGTCCAGTCAAACAAGCGATCTCACTCGCCCAATTCCAGCCGGACAAAATCGTATTCCACGCCATTCATCGGATCGCCGCCGGGAATGGAAAGCTGGAGCGTGTTGCCGCCGTCCTTGAGCAGCGCGCCGTCAAATGCCACGTCCCGCTCCGTCCAATAGCCGCGAATGCCATCGCGCCGGACGGTCGCGGTGTCGAGGAGCGGGCCGGTCGAGCCGGCGGATTTATCATTGACGGTGACTTCGATGCCGCCGCGCACGGATGCGGCCGCCAATCCCAGGCGCAGCGTCGCTTTCCCGCGAGGCATTCCGGCAAAGCTGAAGTGAACCGTCCAAGTTGTTCCCCGACCCCTGCCGCGGGGCACTTCCGCGTAGTTCCAGTCCTTGTGAAAGTCGCTCCTGCCAATGGTATAATTGACGTCCTTGGGGAAATCGTTTGTGTACTGGTAATACAATCCCCATTGCCAGTAATGGTCCCCGTGCAGAAATTCCTCGGCCGACCGGTTGGGGATGCCGATCTGCCACAACGGCCGGCCGAAGTGAACCGGCTGCCAGTCAAGTTGGCCGAGGTCCAGAGTTTGCCCCGCCGCCACGCTCACGTTCGTGCGAGCCAGTTCCCCGGCCACGCCGTCGGCGATGACGTGCAGGGTGTAGGTTCCGGGGCGGACGTTCTCGATTTTGAAACGGCCCCGCGCGTCGCCCCGCGTCCAGAATTGATAATACTTGGCGTCCGTCTGCCAATCGACCAAGCGCGGCCCGGCGCCGCCAAAACCGCGCCCGCCAGATGGCGCGTAATCCGGCGCGGCCAAGCCAGCCAGAATGTTCGACATCGCCAAATCGGGAACCTCCTTGTCCGTCAAGAGGATTTGCCCGGTGGCGCTGCCGCGTTCGGACTTGTGCGGATAATCGACGCCTTCCACCCAGCCATAGGGCCACTTGGCCGCTTCCTTCGCGGCGCGGGCCAGAGCCTCTTTCCACAGGGCCGCGGGTTCCGCCCCGCCATTGCAGTAAATCATAAACGGGCCGATGACCTTGCTCCACGATTCATCGGCGCCGATGGAGCAAACGCTGCCGCCATAATGGCTCCCGCGCCAGTAATTGAGCAGCGTCGGGGCCGCGCCTTCGTTGTCATCCAGGTGCCCTGTCAACTCCACTTTGGTCGCGCCGCCGCTGAGATATTCCGTGGAGGGATTGATGAACCAAAAACCGACGCGATTCTTCGTGCCCGCCCAGCCGAAAGCCGGAATGTCGAATTGAATCGCGGAATAATCATACTTGTGTTCGACCTGCCCGATGTAGCGTCCCGTCGTCATGCGGCGGGCCTCCTTCATATTCAATTGCGCGCCGCTGTCCCAGTCCTCGGCTGCCGGCATCAGGCGCTGGCGGCGGCTGTCAATAATCATGTAATCGAACACCCGCGGATTGAGCTTGGCCGCGAAGCGCGATTCGCCAATGGACGCGCGCGGCTGGTTCGAGCCGTGCGAAAAAATGGCATAGGCGTAAAGGCCCGAATCTCCCCGCGCCAGCGCGTAGCGGATTTCAATGTCCGCCGCCGCGCTGCCCAGGCCGAAACTGGAACGTGAATTGGTGTAAAAGCCCTTGATGGAAACTTCCCCGCGCTCGCCGCCATTGCGGGCCGGATTGATGGTGACCGCGTTGGTCTCGCGCAGGCGGGCTGGCGATTGCTCCCAATAACCGGCAGGATGGCCGGAGACGCGGCCCATCAGTTCCAGCCCTTGATATTGCAGCGAGACAAGATCACCGGAACGTTTGTTGACGCGGGCCATGAGCACGCCGTTCGCCAGCGTGTAAGCGGATGGGTCTTCCGACACCGTCACATCCGCGCCGAACGCGCGCGCGCCCAATGCAAGCAAGGCAAGGCCAAAAGCAATTCGCGCAACACTCATGGCGCTTCGGGCTGGGCCATCAAGATCAGCGACGCCTCCGGCAAGCCCGGCGCCGAAGCTGTCACGCGAATCGATCCGCTCTTCAACAGCGCCTCAATCATGGCGAAACATTCCCCTTGGAAAGCCCGCCGCTGATGGCTTTGGAACGGCTCATGGCTGGCGTTGTCCGCGCTGTCCACCGCAACAATGGCGGCCGGCCCTTCGACCGCGAATGTGATCAAATTGGTGGCGCTGGGCGCTCGAACGCCATTGGCATCTTCCACTTCAGCGCGCACGGACGCCGCGCTTTCCCATCCGGGATGGATGGCATCGCCGGCCGCCAGGCGGATTTTCGCCGGCGGCCCGGCTGTGCGCAACGTGTGCTGTGCCGCGGCCATGCCTTCATTGAAGCCCGCGGCTTCCAGCGTACCGGGCTCGAAGGGAACTTTCCACTCGAGCGGCGACGCGTCTTCAGGCATCGGCCGGGCGCCCATCGAATGGCCGTTAAGGAACAATTCCACTTTCTTGCAATTGCTATAAACCTCCACTGTTTCCTCATGGGGTGAAAGATCGCGCGGCGTCCAATCCGCAAACAATGTTTGACTTCGGTCCAGCGGCGCAAAACCCGGATCGCCGGCCTCCGTGCGTTCCGCGCTCAGGCGGCGCGCGGCAAATACCATCGGCTTGTCCGACCACCAGGACTGGCGCTGGAAGGCCATCGGGCGCGGCTGCCCGCATCGATCCAGCAGGCCGGAACCGGCGGCCACAATCGGCCAGCGGCGCGATTCCCCCAGGTAATCCACGCCCGTCCAAAGAAACTGGCCCGCTTCCTGCGGATGATCGCGGCATTCCAGCCACGTGGCCCGGTCCTGCCGCTGCTCGGTGCCGATGATCTTGCGCGACGGCTTCGCGCGATGAGCCGCGATCAATTCGTTGTCGCGATAGTTGACGCCGATCACGTCCAGCAAATCCGCCAGGCCGTTGGTAAAATCGCCGCTGACATTGGGTCGGAACAGGGCTTGAGTGGCCGGGCGCGTGGGATCGTTCTGGTGGCAGACTTCCACCAGCGCCGCCAAAATGCCCTTGGCCAGCGCGGCCTTGGGCGTGTCGTGAATCTCGTTGCCAACACTGTAAAGAATAATGCTGGGATGATTGCGGTCGCGCCGGATGGCGCCGCGCGCGTCGATTTTCGACCAATCGTTAAAATAAAGATGGTAGTCATATTTATTTTTGCCAACCGTCCAGCAATCGAAAAATTCGTCCATGACCAAGAATCCCATGGCGTCGCACAAATCCAGAAAGGCCGGGTCAGGCGGGTTGTGCGCGGTGCGGATGGCGTTGGCGCCCAGTTCGCGCAGCGCCGACAACCGCCGCCGCCATACACTCATCGGAACGGCCGTGCCAAAGCAACTGCCATCGCCATGCAGGCAGACGCCGTGCAGCTTAAAATTCCGCCCATTGAGCCAGAAGCCGGTCGCGGGATCGAAGCGGAACTCACGGATCCCGAAGCGAACGTTGTCAGCGTCCGCATTGGCGCCGTCGATGGCGAGGGCGGCGCTGTAAACGAAAGGGCCGGCGATGTCCCAGCGCCGGGGATCGGGAAGGCGGACGTCCACGCTAAAGTCCGCCGAACCGCCGGGCGGCACGGTTTGCGGTTTGCTCGCGGCAGTTTGGCCCGCGACGTGCAAAGTCAGCGAGACGTCGCGCGGGGAATCGGACTGGTTGGTGACAGTGGCCCGCGCGCGCACGAGCGCCTGTGTGGCCGTCACCTGCGGCGTCGTGATGAATTCGCTCCAAGGCTCGATGTGAACGGGGTCGAAGACCATGAGGTGCGTGTGCCGATAAATGCCGGCGCCAGCATACCAGCGCGAGGCCGGTTGCGGCGCATCATCGGCCCTCACGGCCAGCACATTCCGCTGGCCGGCGCCGCGCAAATACGGGGTCATGTCGTAACAGAAACTGGCATAGCCATTAGGCCGATGGCCCAACAAATGGCCGTTGATCCAAACATCGCTGTTGGCCATCACGCCATCGAATTCGATATACAGCCTCCGGCCATTGATGCTTTGCGCCGGCGTGAATTCCTTCCGATACCAGCCGGCGCCCGCGGGAAGAAACGCTCCCGCGCCGCCCGCCGGGTTGTCTTTGTTGAACGGCCCCGCTATGGCCCAATCGTGCGGGACGCGGACAGCCTGCCAATCGGCGGCATTGAAATTGGGAACCTCCGCTCCTGGCGCGTCGCCTTTGAAAAAACGCCAATTGCTGTCAAAAGGAAGGACTTCGGACGCGGCCGGAAAAATCATCGCGGCGAAAATGGCGAAAATGACGGCGTTCTTTTTCAAGGCTCTTTGGCGGCTTCGACGGCGAAGACCTGGGTGGGGCCGAACATATTGGAACGGAAAACGATCCATTTGCCGTCCGGCGTGAACATGACGTTTGGCTCCAGTTTGTAATCGTGCTTGGCCATATTGATCAGCTTCTCCGCGTGGAAAACGCCGGGCCTGATCAGCCCGTTCGTCTCGCCGGAGACGGTTTCCAGTTCGGGGCGGAATAAATAAATCCATTGGCCATTTTTGGCGTGGGCCACCATTCCCGAAGAGCCGCCGTCACCGGCGAACAGCGAACCATCCGGCGACACGTTGAAGTGAACGGACCATTCGTCGCGCTGCAAATGATACCGGGTGCGCCGGCCGCTCGCGATTTCATAACCGGCAACCCAGAAATCCTCCCCGCGCGGCGTTTGCAAATCGTACCACATCGTTTTGCCGTCGGCGCCAAAAAATTCGTGCCCGGCGATTTCCATGGCCATCGTCCGGTGGTGGACGAGGAGCGCGCCGCCGCTCGGGCGCGCGGCCCAGATTCGATCCACCCAATGCCACGGCCCCTCGTGGCAAAACATCAGCATGTCCGGGTCCGTTGGCGAGGCCTGGACGTGATTGAGCCAATCGGTGGACGGATTGAACGCGCGGACTGCGCCGGTGCGAGTGTTCATGGTGAAAAGCGCCATCGGCACGCGCATTTTGACACGTTCCTCCATCCACTCGCCTTTGCTGCGATTTCCCTGGCGCAGGCCGTTGGTGTTGACAGGCCCCCCGGTCACGAAACTTCCGGCCAGCCACGTCTCATCCGCGTTGACCGTCGCGAACGATCCGAAGCGCCCGCCGCCAGGCAGCACACCGATCTCCCGCGTCGCGCGCGTGTCCAAATCCGTCGCGCAAGCAACGCTGTTGGAGCCGTTCCAGCGGGAATAATAGACCGTCCTCGTCTTGCGTCCGAGGATCACGCTGCCGACCGAATTGCTCGAACGCGGAATGCCGGGAACGATGAGATCGATCTGGCGCGTCTTCAAATCGACGGTCGAAACGCCTTCGGGTGTCAACATGACCATTTTGTCGCCTTGGGGCGTGAAAGCATTTTGAGTAAAATAAAGACTTTCGCTTCCGCCTTCGCGCGAGAGCCGGATGACGCGATGCTCTGTGTCGTGATCGATCCACTCCAAGGGCGGCTCATCCGCGCGCCCGGCGGGACTCAAGAGGGCGAGCGCGAGCCATGCCGTCATCGCTGCCAAAGTGCGGGCGCTTGTTGTCATTTGATCGGACACATTATACGGAGGCCGCCCCTCGCGCCCCTATCGCCAAAACTGAGGATGCCAAAGGCGCCGCTAAGGGATGGGAATCAGAATTTCCGTAATCAGTTGTTCCGGCGGCGTTGTTTTTGGATCATTGGCATAATGTTCGATGAAGAAATCATCGCGGCGTTTCATTTTCATCTTGTCAACGATTTCAAAAACCATGCCGCACGCCGCGGGCAGATTGCTGTAAGGCCCGGTCAGGACAAAGCACGCATAGCTGCCGCCTTTGAGCCGCTCGTATTTAAGGCCCGGCGGCAATTGCGGCGGCTGGGACGTGAGCGAGAAGCCCGCCCGATATGCGGATTTGTCATCATTGCTTTTATAAAGGGACATCGCCCCGGCGATGTTGCATCCCTGGCTTAAAAGCGATGGCAGAAGTTGCGTGATCTCCTGCCAGGCATTTTGGGCAATCTCCATGATGGGCCCGAATTTCTCAATATAGACGTAATGGGTTTCCGGCCATAACACCGTCTTGGGTTCCTTCGTCAGATTGATGCCGTTGTGTGTTTCCACAAAAAAGTTTATTGGCCGGCGGGCAACTCGCGCAGGACGAGGTTCCTGTACTCGACTCGCGTGAAGGCGCCGCCGTGGATTTGCAAGGCAATGATTCCGTGATGCGGAATGGCGGCATCGCTCTCCGTGTAATCAACAGTCTTGACACCGTTGAGCCAAAGCTGGATGTGCGAGCCTTCGGCGAGAATCCGATAGTCGTTCCAATCGCCTGGGTGCAGGGCCTTGTCGCGCGCCTCCTTGTCGAACGCAGCGAGATTGCGATTCCGCCGGCTTTCGTCGTACAGGTTTCCATCGGTGTCCGCGCCGAGGTCGGCTTGGCAGCCGGAAACCTCGAAATTGTGGGGCACGCGCTGGGACCAAAATTGCACTCCGCCGTTCACGAATCCGTTGCTGCCCGTCACTTTGTATTGCAGGCGCAGATCGAAATTCCCGAATTCCCGTTTCGTGGCCAAAAAGTCGTTGTGCGGCTGTTTGCGGTCAAGCCGGCCGGCCACAATGGAGCCGTCCTCCACGCGCCAGAAATTCGTATCGCCTTCCCAGCCGGCCAGCGTCATGCCGTCAAATATAGGGACAGCATCGCTCGCTCGAAGTTCCGGAAAAATTCCGAATGCCAGAATGACCGCAATTGGAAAAATCGTTTTAGTTCTCATGGTGATTGTAATTGGAATGACGGCGGCGGACCAGCCAGGCTAATCAGCCCGTCGCGGCCATATACTCCTGTCGCAGCATGATCACATTTTCGCCGAGGCGAATTTCCTGGTTGAATTCGCGGGTGGCTACAAAAAAGTTGCGCGAGCAGCCCGGCATCCGATGGTCGTGCAATTCGATCATGACGACCCCGACTCGCTTAAGCCACGCCGGAGAATCGGCGAAAACCGCCTTCTCGCCGCCTTCGATATCCACTTTCAAAACATCCACGTATGACAGCCCCGCTTGCTCCATGACCTCATCGACCGTGAGCGCGCGGACTTTCTCCACCGTGGGAACATCCGCATGGCCCCCGGCCGCCTCGGCCGCCTCAAATCCCCAGGAACCGATGCCAGGGTCCAGGAGGTCCACGAAGCCGGATTTTGGCCAGAGCGCGCCTTTGATGAGCGAGACGTTCGGGAACGCGGCGGTGTTTTCCTTTAGGCGATCGAAGTTGGCCGTTTCAGGCTCAATGGCGATAATCTTGGCCTTTGGAAACTTAATGGCAAAGAAAATGGAGGCGTAACCGACATTGGCCCCGGCATCGATGATGGCTTTGGGTTCCTTGGCCAGCGGAATGTCGTACTCGCGTTGCAGGAAAATCTTCGCGTAAGTGTCGAGATCGGTGCCGTTAAGGCGGACGTTGACGCCCCGTTGATCGCCGGGCAGAAGCGCCGGCTCAACGCGCTCCGCGCGCGTCAATTTGGTGCGGAGCGCCAGCCATAACCCGCGGGAGCCGAAAGCATCCTGGTATTGCCTGGCCTTCTCCAATAATTTGCCAACGCTGCGCCGCGGCCTGGAACTCGACTGGGACTGGTTGACGGCGCTCATGTTACAGCAAACGGGCGGCGAGGAGGGTGGCGCGGACGCGATCAAGGTCCACTATGGCACTCATCCGATGGTCGGACGGAAAAATTAGCGAATGATATTCCGCTCCCACGCATTGGGCCGTCCATTCTGTATCGCCGGCAAGATATTGATCGCAGAATAGTTCGAGGATTTTGCAGCCGTGCGGCGCCCAAACCGTGTTGGCCAATCCCGAACCATGGATAGCGGCGATGGCTTCGGCGCCCGCGAACCAGGCAATTTGCTCGGCAAACGGCACGTTCGCCAAATCAACGATGGTCCAGCCGGCCTTCTCGAAAAATCCAATGACCTCAGCTTCGTTGGTCATATTTCGGACCGCGCCAGATCTGCGGACGAAGAAACGGCGGGGAGTTGGTTTGCGAAAATCGGCCAGCGGCAGAAACATGGCCCGCATCACCTCGATTGTGTACGGGCTGTAGCAAACAATCATGGCCGGCGGCGAAACAAAATAATAATCCTCGATCTCAATATGCGTTTCCGTCGTCCAACGGCAGCGCTGCGATAGGCCCAGCATTTCAAGGCTGTCCACTTGATAACGCGTTTTGTGGGCTGGAACAATGATGCGCGTCTCAGGCGGCAGTTCTTTCAACACCGCCAAACGCGGCAGGGCGTCATACACCCAATGCGCGTACGGCTGCGGCGAATGAACTGGCATCCAGGTCGAGACAAGGCTCATCCACGGTCCTTCAAGGCGAAGCGGCTTTCCGGTCGGGCAGAATCGATAAGCTGGATCGGACTTGGCGTAGCGGGCCCCGTAAACGGACTCCATCGACACTTGTTTCCGGTCATTGACATGCGCCAGGCCGGGACCGATCAGCCGGCGCTTCTGGCGCCGTATCCAAAAAGATGGGAATGGTTGCTGGGCATGTTGGTCGCGTTTGCATAGCAGCATCGGGGAGCCGGGTTTGACCGCCGGCGCGCCCTGATCCAGCAAAATGATCCGGCCCTCGACGCCCTCGCCGCCACGCCGCAGTTCTTCCAGGTCCGAATAGCAGCCCGACACGGGGCCAAAACGGCGGCTCGCGCTGGTTAGGAAGCGGAGAATATCCGATCCCCATTCGATCACCTTCGGAATGAACCGTCGATTCATCCATTGCAAAGGCCAATGAATCAAGGGCGCCCGCCGAAGTTCAAATCGAATTCGACTGTAAGACAAAATGGCCAATCAATTACCCAATATTTTATGGGGGAATTCGCGAAGTCAAGCCATTCAAAAATGAGGCGGGGGGCGGTGGGTGGGGCAAAATTCTTCATGGCGGCTGGGCTGGCAGCTACACGCCGGCGGTGACGATGCTTTGCACGCGAACCGGAACCGCGCCGGCCAGATTCGAAACTGCGAGCCTCGCGCGGAATTTGATGTGGCGCCGCCGAGTCCACTCCACAATGGGTCGCCAGACCGCGTGAGTGAGGTTGCTCCGAATAAGTGTGTGCCAAAGGAAATTGGATTTCTTGTACAAATAGCTCATCGCAAGATAGGGCAAAATGGCGCGCGGGTCGTGCGGGCGCCTTCTCCATATGGACGCATGGGAAAACAGCCGGTGATACAGCCATTGATAACCCTGCTGCAACTCGTCCGGCGTCATGTGCCGGGGCTGAAAAACAACATGCGCCGTATCGTAAAAAGACCAGTTCTTGTGCAGCAGCCGGCCCTGCCGTTCCATGTCATGAAAAAGCGGTGTCCCCGGATAGGGCGTGAGAATGTGAAAGGTCGCGCATTCGAGCCGGTTCTCTTCGATCCATTGCGCGAACCGGGAAAAACACTCCTTGCGATCATCGTCGAAGCCGAGGACGAAGCTTCCGTTGACCTGAATTCCATTCGCATGAAAAATGCCGACGCGCCGCGCATAATCATCGGTGCGGGGAGTCCTCTTTTGCGCCGCGCTGAGATTGGAATCGGACAGCGACTCGAAGCCGATGAAAACGCCGGTGCAACCTGCCAGCGCCATCTCGCGAATCAGCGACGGATCATCGGAAACATCCAGCGTCACGGCGGCGCTCCAGATTTTCTCCAGTGGACGCAGAGCGCGGCACAATTGGCGCAAGTATTCCGGCTTTGAACCCAGGTTGTTGTCAATGAAGACCGCGTACGGTTCATTGGTGTCACGAAATTCGCTCGCGACTTGTTCGGGATCGCGCATCCGGTAAGGCATCCGCAGCCCGTCCGTGGCCAGGTAACAAAAGCCGCAGCGATTGTGGCAGCCGCGCGTGGCAATGAGGCTGGCCGTGGTCAGAAAACTGCGCCGAGGCACGAGGTCGCGCCGCGCGGGCGGGTCCAGTCGGTATTCGGTGGTGTAATCGGCCCGATAGATTTTCTTCAGACGGCCGGCTTCGAAATCCGCCAGAATTTTCGGCCAAAGCTGAACGCCATCGCCAATGGCCACGGCATCCGTGTGCGGCGCGACTTCATCCGGGCAGGATAGCGCGTGCAGACCGCCCAGCACGACGGCAGCCCCGCGCGTCCGAAACCACGCCGCCAGCTCATAGGCGCGCCGCGCGAATGTCAAATGCACTGTAATTCCAACGACTTGCGGAGCCGGCTCGGACGGCGGCGGCCCTTGCAACAGGTTCTCGTCCCAGCAGGCGACGCGCCAGTGAGAAGGCGTGGCTGCCGCGACGCTCGTTAAGGCCAGGGTCGGCGTCAGCACATGCTTGCCGAAACTGGCGTGCGGGTCTTTCGGATAAAACGGGTTGACGAGCAGCGCGAATCGCGGCTCGCAAGGTCCCACCGGCGGCTCCGAGGACAAAGCCGGCGGAGAAATCATCGCCTTGGGCCGCCAGCGGGCCGGAAGCTTTCTGCGAAATGGTTCATCGGCGGGAATATCCAGCCGCCCGAAATCGACTTTACTTTGTAGCACAAAGTAGATGACCGGGTGTTTCCGAAATCGTTCAACATTTTTTCAAATACAGCCGAACAGACGGGCGGCTGGCCGGTCTAAAGCCATCGGAACCTTAAGGCCGGCTTTCCTCCCGCTGCCGGTTCAGCGCCACAGAAAGCTGGTTTTGAAGGAAGATATTGAACACAATAAATCAAATGCGAAAAGGCATCTCCAGCAGGGTTGATGGCGCGGCACGAAATGGCAGCGCCGCGTGTTCCAGGCGTTTTTAATATGTCGCGAGTCCGAAGATTCACTCATTCGCTGCTGTCTGGCTACGCGCAGTTGGGAGTGAACACCCTGTTCACGCTGATCACGGTGCGGCTGGCGTTGCATTACTTGTCCACAGACGAGTATGGGCTGTCGATGCCCGTAGCCACGATCGCCGGCTATGTCGCGTTGTTGGACTTGGGGATGAGCGGCGCGGCGGCGCGGATTCTCATCGACTACAAAGACCACCAGAAACCGGAGGAATACGGCGGCATCATCAAGACCAGCGCCTTGGTTGGCCTGGCCCAGGCGGCGTTGATTGTGGTGGTTGGCATTGGGCTGGCGTTTGTGCTGGGGCCGCTGGAGCGCATATCACCGCCTTTGCGTGGGAAATTCTTTTGGCTGGTGATCGGCCAGTGCTGCGTTACGGCGGGAATGTTCGCCACGCGCATTGTGTCGCTGATCCTGACCGCGAATCAGCGGTTCGACGTCGGCAATTACAGCGGTTCGGCGGGATTGGCCGCGAACGGCGCGGTTGTCTGGTGGGGCTTCGCGCACGGAGTCGGCGTGTTCAGCCTGATATGGGGGCAGGCGGCGGGCGTCCTGACCATCCTGATTTTGTGCGTGATCTATTGTGGGAAATTGAAACTGCTGCCGCGCGAGGGCCAATGGGGAGAGGCGTCCTGGGAGAAATTCCGCGAGCTGTTCGCCTTTGGCCAGGACATTTTTCTTTACATGCTTGGCGCTCAATTTGTCAATTTCAGCCAGGTGCTCCTCCTGACTCCGCTGATTGGCCTGGAAGCGTCTGTGATTTGGACCGTCTGCACCCGCGCCTTCGCCATTCCGGTGCAGGTCATTGGCCGGGTTTTCGATTATTCCACCTCCGCTCTGGCGGAAATGATGGTGCGCGGCGAGCGCGCGCAATTGTTGAAACGCTTTCGCGATGTCACCATCCTGTCCATTAATTTGGCCGTGGCGGCCGGAGCGATTTTCGCCGTCACCAATGCCCCTTTTGTCCATATTTGGACCAAGGGGGAAATCCATTGGCGGGTTATCAATGACGTGCTGCTGGCCTTCTGGCTGATCATCACCGTGACTGTCAAATTGCACACTGGGCTTGTTGGGCAAACCAAAAATCTTCACGGGCTGCGCTATCTATATTTCGTCGAGGGGATTGCGTTTATTGGCGTGACGATTCTCTTTCACGGCTATGGCGGCATCACGGTAATGCTGCTGACTTCAATTGTGTGCAGTCTTTGCTGCACGACGCCCTACGGGCTTTGGAGAAGCCGCGACTATTTTCATTTGACATGGAAACAATTGGCGGCATGGCACAAGAGCACGTTTTTGCTGGCCGCCACGGTGGCGCCCGTGGCCGCGGCGGTGTGGCTGTTTACCAGGAATCTCCCGGCTTTGGAGCAGCTTGTCTTGCGGGGCGGGGTCGTGGGACTGTGGACGGCTTTAATGTTTTTGCGCCACGGCCTGGCTTCATCCGTTCGGGCCGATGCTTGCCGGCAAGCGCCGAATTGGGCCAAGCCGCTCCTCACTCGCATGGGCGCGGCTCATCCAGAAACGTGAGTTGAAAACACTAAGGCAGAGTCCCAATCGACGCCAGATGGCCCATGACGGTTTTTTCAAAGGACTCAAAACTGATCGCCGCGCGAAGCTGCTGAACGTTTTGAGTCCTGTCTCCCGCGCGGATTTTGGCCCACCACTTCAACACCGCTTCCGCCACCGCCGCGGGATTCCGAATGGGCACAATCTCGCCATTCGCTCCCGGCACAATGAGGTCTGAAGCTCCGCTGTTTCTGGTCGTGATGACCGGCAGGCCGCACGCCATCGCCTCCTTCACTACGAACGCGAAGCCTTCTTCAATGGTGGGAAAGACAAAAATGTCCGAAGTCTGATACCGCTCCACATAGCGCGCGCGCTGATCCTCGAACCGAAGATTGAATGGCGGCGCCCAATCGATCGGCAAATCCGCGTAACGGCGCAGAATCGGGCGGGCGTCATCGCGCACTGACTCTGTCAAACGCAAAATGGCCTCCGGCTCCTCCTTGCGAATCAAGCGAAAGGCTTCCAGCAAATAGGGCGTTCCTTTCCGCAGGCACAACGCGCCGGTGTTGAGAAGAGTTAAAGGCCGCGAGGGTGGCCGTTCCGCGCCAGAGGGCTTGAACCAATCCAGATTCAACGGCAAATCGTAGGGCAGCAACCGTCCCGGGTCCCAGCCCTGCTCCAAAAACGAATCCCTTACGAAAGGGCTGCACGTGAAGACGTAATCACAATGTTCAAGGCTCTCCAGGCCGCGTTCATTGAAATGCCGCGCGACCGGCGGATAGGGCGAATCCCATGCCTTCTGTTCCTCGGTCAAAAGCTTCCAGAAGCAGCGGGGATGGGAATTTTCGGCGTCAATAAAAGTTTTCCCCCCGTGCTCTTTCGACCATCGCATGGCTGAGTTGGCGAAGGCGAAACTCGTCACCAGATGCTGGCCGGGCCGCATGAGCGACCGCACCCAGCGATCAAAATGCGGATAAAGGCGAAAGCGAAACGATTCCGCCTGGAAGACGGGAAAGCATCGGCTCGCGGCGTAACTCAGCAGCCCCAAGCCGGGTTTGAGCCGGGTGTGCTGAGGCAAAACTCCCTCGGTTCCCCGGCGGGTGGCCAGCGCGTAAAACGCGAGCAACCCGCGCCTCTCCAGCGCCCTGGCAAAATAATCGTGCCCGCAACGCGCCCACGACGCGGCCGCAAAACTTTCCGGGCTGAAGGTGGTTGTGTTCAACGGCTCAAAACGGCGTCGTATAATTCGGCGTAATTTCGGGACATCTGCGCGCGGGTCATGCCCTGGGCCTGGATGCGCCGGGGGCCATGCTCACTGAAGCGGCGGCGGGTATCAAACTCAAAGATTAGCCGTTCAATGGCTGCCGCCATCGCCTCCGGCCGGCCGGATTCAACCAGCAGTCCGCTCATCTCATCCTCGATGATTTCGGGAATGCCGGAAACTCTCGTGCCGATGGCCGGCTTGCCCATCCAGAGCGCCTCCATTAATGCGATCGGCGCGCCCTCGAATCGCGAAGGCTGCACGTAAATATCCACCGCCGGCCAGAAGGCCGCTTTGTCGTTCAGTCCTCCGGGCAGCAGCACGGCGCCTCCCAGATTCAGCCGCCGGATTTCATTTCGCATCCACTGAGTGCAATCCTCGTCCACGAGGGGGCCGGCCAGCACCAGCTTCAGCCGCGGAAATTTTGGCCGCACGAGACTGAAGGCCGTGAGCAAATCAGGCTGCCCTTTTCGCCACGCGATGTGCCCCAGATTGGCGATGGTCACCACCTCTGGCGCCAGCGCCGGGCCGGGCGGCGATCCTTCCAGGCCGGAGTGGTAGATCGTTCGCATTTTTGATTTTGCCCAGGGAAACCATTTGCCGATCAATCCCCGGTTTTCGTCGGAGTCAAAAACCTCCTGGCGGGAGCGAGCAAGCAAATACGCCTTGGATGTCCACGCCAGGGCGGATTTCAGCAGCTTGCCCGCGCGCGGATACTTCGCCGGAAACAGGCCCGCTGTCAACGATTGCACGTAGTGATTGGACAGAATCCAAGGCTGCCGTCCCAGCCGGTGGAGCGGGCTGCGCCAGGGCAAATGCGAGTCAAAACTAAATGTCCCTCCGTGAAAGTGAACCAGGTCGTAGTTCCCCGATTTGATTTGTTGAACGAACTGGCGGCGCGACGCGGCATCCCATTTGGCGGCGGGAATGGTGATCCTGTTCTCCAATCGTTCGGCCAGGACCGCGGGAATCTCTGACGAACAGGCATCCGGCGCGGCCAGGCTGACGCGATGATGTTTGACAAGTTCGCCCGACACCCATTGGACAATTTTGCCGACTCCTCCGAGGTTGGCAATCGGCTCGGCGGAAGCTTGCAGTATCCGCAGCGGGGGGGACGGCTTCATTTGCAGGCGTCCAAATGCCGCGCCTCCAATGACGGGTGAGTTTTGCAAGGCGCTTCCGCCCAGCCTTGGAAGGGCAGGAGCAAAAGAGTCCATAAGACAGCGGCCTTCATTTTAAATTGTTATCGCGATGTTAATCGAGGCGCCGATTGTGTAAAAATCTTTCTTTTTCCAAAAAGCGGCTTGTTGGCTCGATTGCGTGAGATATTCTGGCAAAAGGATCAATGAAGGCCCGTCCAACAACCAAATGGCCAAAGCTCGCATGGATGGCCATTCTGGCCTGCGCCGCCGGGACGGCCGCCGCGGCGCCGATCGGATTGTCTTCCGCCACCAATTTCGTCGCCGCTTGGCTGGCCAGCGACTCCGCGCCTTTTTCGGAAAAGCTCGGGCCGATTGTCAGAGACACCGAGACGGTCAAGGATGCCCGGAGGCAAAACCTTTACTATGCAGTCCATTTTGCGCGCGGCGGTTTTGTGCTGGTGGCGGCGGATGATCAGATTGAGCCGATCGTGGCCTTTGGCGCGAAGGGATCGTTTGCTGTCTCCGCGCAAAACGCATTGAGGGCATTGGCCGCCAAAGACCTGCCGGCGCGCCTGGCCTTGGCTCGCGCGCATCCCGGCGCGGCCCCGTTTGTTCACGCGCGCGGGCTGTGGCGGCATTTTACTGAAGGCGAAAAGTCTCCGCCGGGACAGGCATTCAACTTGGTCACCAATGTCGCGGCGCCGGCCGTGGCGCCTTTCCTTCAAACACTTTGGGACCAGACGGCCGTCGGCCATGATTCAACCGCCGCCTGTTACAATTATTTCACGCCGCCGTTTGCCGCGGGAAATGTGGACAATTATCCCTGCGGCTGCATCGCCACCGCCATGGCGCAGATGATGTATTATTTCCAATTTCCAACCGCCGGGGTCGGCAGCAACACCTTTGGCATCGGCATCAATGGCGTCCAGAACTTCGCGAGCCTGCGCGGCGGCGATGGCGCCGGAGGTCCTTACGCGTGGAGCAACATGCCAATCGTGCCGGAGAATCCCAGCGCCGCCCAATGCCAGGCCATTGGGGCGTTGACGCATGACGCGGGGGTTTCCATCAGCATGGCTTACACGGCGGGAGATTCGGAATCGACCATAGCGGCCGCGCGCCAGGCTTTGACCAGAACCTTTCTTTACTCCAACGCCATCATGGCCGGCCAGGACAACCCGGCCCTTTCGCTTTCGCCCAATCTCATCAACATCGTCAACCCTAATTTGGACGCCCGCCTGCCCGTCATGTTCGGAATCTGGTCCAGCCCGTCGGAGGGGCATTGCGTGCTGTGCGACGGCTACGGTTACCTCGCCGGCGTCCTCTATCATCATCTCAACCTTGGCTATTCCGGCGTGGACAACGGCTGGTACGCCTTGCCGGACATCAACACGGCGGCCGAATTGACCTACACCAACATTTCGTCCTGCATCTACAATGTCTACCCCGGCGGCAGCGGCGAAATCATCAGCGGGCGCATCGTGGATTACTCCGGCAACGCCGTTCCCGGGGCCGCCGTGACGGCCACGCGCGCGGGCGGCGGCATTTTCACGGCGGTCAGCGGCGCCAATGGAATTTACGCGCTGGCCAGGCTTCCATCGGCGTCGTCCTACACGCTGGCGGCCAGCCGGGCTGGCTTTCTCAACGCGTCCCATCAGTGGTCCACGGGCGCTTCGCAAAATGGCTCCGCGGCCACCGGCAATGTATGGGGCGCGAACTTCGTCTTGACGAATACCGGGACTCCCGCGATCCTCATCCCGCCCCAAAATCAAACCGTCCTGGCCGGCGGCGCCGCCCGCTTTTCCGTTTTCGCGTCCGGCACGGGCGCGCTCGCGTATCAATGGAGCCAGAACGGCCTCCCCCTGCCCGCCAGCGGGAGCGCGCTGGCCATTTCCAACGCGGGCGCGGCCAGCGCCGGGACCTACGCCGTCGTGGTCAGCAATGCCTCCGGCGCGACGGCCAGCGCGGGCGCGGTCTTGAGCGTCGCGCAGCCGGGCGGCGCGCAACTCGTGCAAAACGGCGGGTTTGAAACAGGCACATTCGCGGATTGGACCCTGGCCGGAAATACGGCGGACACTTTCGTATCGGGCGCCGCGGCCTTTGTCCACGCGGGCAGCGGCGGCGCAGCCCTTGGCCCCTCGGGTTCGCTCGGTTTCCTCTCTCAAAATCTGCCCACCACGAGCGGCGCGGCCTATCTTCTCTCCTTTTGGCTCGACAGCCCGGACGGGAAAACGCCCAACGAATTCCTAGTGTCGTGGAACGGCACAAATCTATTTGACGCTGCCAGCATGGGCCAGGCCGGATGGACCAGCCTCAGCTTTCTGGCGGCCGCTTCGTCCGCAAGCACGCCGCTGGAATTCGGCTTTCGCAATGACAGCAGTTACTTCGGCTTGGACGCCGTTGCCGTCAATAATTTGATTTTCCTCGCGCCGCCGCCATCTCTCTCCGCGCAAGCCGGCCCCGGCGGAGCCATCGTCTTGGCCCTGGGCGGCTTTGCCGGTTCGGGCACGGTCGCAGTGCAGGCCTCGTCCGATCTCGCCCAGTGGGTTCCGATTTTCACCAACGCGTCCGCCGCCAGCAGCACGGTCTTTACCGATCTGCCTCCGGCCAGTGCTTCGTGCCGATACTATCGCGCCGCAGTTAAGCAATAGGGGATTTCCTCGCAGGCAAATCCAGAATCGCCTTGCAGACGGATATCGCCGCCGGGAGCAGCATCATGGCAAGCGAGCAACAACCAGTTTTTTGAGCAGGCTCTCTTTTCAAACAACATGCAACCTGTGTTCAAGTCGGCCCCCGCGCTGATTTCCGCGGCGGTCTTCCTGCTCCTTTACGCGTTCGGCATCGCCTTTGTCTTTCGCAAGACCAGGCGGGGCCGGCGGCGGCGCTGGCTCCCGCTGGACTTCGTTTGGGTGCCGCTGGGCGGATTGACCGGCGTGTTCCTTCTCGCGCTGTGGTGGCGCACGCACGCCTCCCTATGAACTTGAGTTGACCTTGGCCGGAGGGACGCGCTAACCTCCGCGCATGATTAAGCCTGCATCGGTTTGCTTGTTTGTGACGCTTGCGTTTTTGGCCCCGCGCTCCTCGGACGCCGGCGGCTTTCTTCTTGTCGCAAACAAGGGTGATCAAACGGTTGGCATTATAGATCCCGCCGCCGGCAAACAAGTGGCTGCCATTGCTGAGGATGGAATCACCTGCCACGAATTGGCCGCCTCGCCGGACGGGCGTGTGGCTTACGCGCCCATTTACGGCAATTCCGGCGTCGGCAAGCCCGGCACCGATGGCACCCTCATGCGAGTCATCGACCTGGCATCGCGGAAAATCACGGGCACGGTTGATTTTGGCAAAGGCGTGCGGCCGCATTGCGTGATGATCGGGCCGAAGAACGGGTTGATTTATGTGACAACGGAATTGGAGCAGGCGATCACAGTCATCGATCCGGCCACGCTCAAAATTGTCGGCAGCATTCCGACCGGCGAGCCGGAATCGCACATGTTAATCCTCGCGCATGACGGCCTTCACGGCTATACCGCCAATGTCAGTTCGGGCACCGTTTCAGTGCTCGATCTGGAAGCGAGGAAACTTCTCACCACGATCCCTGTTTGCAAAACAACCCAGCGCATCTCCATCTCGATGGATGACCGCTGGGTGTTCACGTCCGACCAGGATAAGCCCCGCCTGGCGGTGATTGACACGGCCAAAAACGAAGTGGCCCAATGGATTCCGATGCCGGGCGTCGGCTACGGCAGCGCGGTCACGCCGGATGGAAATTGGCTGCTGATAGCGCTCCCGCGCCCCGGCAAAGTGGCGGTCATCGATCTGCGCGAAATGAAGGTGTCCCATACATTGGATTTCCCGCGCGCACCCCAGGAAACCCTTGTTCGCCCTGATGGCGCGGAAGCATACGTCTCCTGCGATGCGAGCAAAAAGATCGGCGTTATTGATACCAAGGACTGGACCGTGCGCGCTCTGATTGACGCAGGCCCGGTGGCGGATGGGCTGGCCTGGGCGTCCGCTTCGTCGAACTGACCGCCCGATCAGTCTTCTTTCTTGCTCTTGACGGCAGTCTTTTTCTTGTAGGGAGAGTGCAGGTTGAAATAAATCCCGCACAGCGGACGGTCGTTGTCGGTCTGGCTGAGGATGATGGTCACCTGCTTGTCCAGCGCGATGCCGTGGCGCAGATGCGGACCGCGGCTGATGTAAGTCCGGATGGCTTTGTCCATGAGCGAAATCAGGGCGGCCTTGCATTCGTCGGGCGGTTTGTCGATGCAAACCACATGCCTGTCGTAGGACCGCAAGGCCTCGACGATCTCCGCTCTGAATGTCTCTACAGTTAGCTCCATACACTACGGACCCTTGGCCGCCGGCCGGGCGGCGGCGCGCGCCCCCAAAACGGCGCTGCCGAGCCTTATCATAGTCGCTCCTTCTTCCACCGCCACTTCAAAATCACCGCTCATGCCCATGCTCAATTGCGGCAGCGGCGCTCCCAAAATCTCCTCGCATTGCCCCTTTAACTCGCGCAACTGCCGAAAAATCGGCCGGACTTTTTCCGCCTCCCGCGCGAACGGCGCCACCGTCATCAAGCCATGCAACTCCAGTTTTGGCAGCGCGTTGAGTTCCTTGAATTCGGCCAGCACTTTTTCCGGCGCGTAGCCAAATTTGCTCGCCTCGCCCGCCACGTTGACTTCGATCAGCACGGGCATGGTCTTGGCCGATTTCTCGGCCCATTTGTTGATCTCCCGCGCGAGTTCGAGGCTGTCAACGCTTTGAATCATCTCGAAGAAGTGGACGGCGTCGCGGCATTTGTTGGATTGCAAATGGCCGATCAAGTGCCAGCGCAGCCGGCTTGGGCAAAGGCCGATTTTAGTTCTCGCCTCCTGCACCCGGTTCTCGCCGAACAGGCCCAGCCCCAATTCCGCCGCGGCTTTCACGACTTCCGCCGGGTGCCCTTTGGAGACGGTGACCAGCGTGACCGACTCTGTGTTGCGCCCCGAACGCGCGCACGCCTCGGCGATACGCTGCCGGACGTGATTCAGGTTTGCGGCGATGTCCATGCCTTCAAAACAAACCGGCCTCTTCCGGGAATCCGCACAGAATATTCATGCTTTGGACGGCCTGGCCGCTGGCGCCCTTGGTGATGTTGTCCAGCGCGCTCATGACGATGATCCGCCCCGTGCGCGCGTCCAGCCGCCACGCGATCTCAAGGACGTTGGAGCCAGTGACATTTTTGGTGTCCGGCAATTCGGAGCCTTCCAGCAGCCGGATGAACGGCTCCTTCCCGTAAGCTTCCTCGTAGCAGCGCCCGATCTTTTCGCCGGCGCCCGGAGCGGCCGGCTCCAGATAAAGTGTTGTCAAAATGCCGCGGTTGAGCGGAATCAGATGCGGCGAAAATTGGAGGATCACCGGTTCCCCGGCGGCGAGGCCAAGCTGCTCCTCGATCTCCGACAGGTGCCGGTGCTTGGGAATCCCGTACGGCCTGGCGCTCTCGTTGCATTCGGCAAACAGATAATCCAATTCCACCTTGCGGCCCGCTCCGCTGACGCCGCTCATGGAGTCAGCAATAATCCCTTTGCTCTTGATCAATCCCGCCTTCAGCAACGGCAGCAAGGGCAGCAAAATGCTGGTTGGATAGCATCCCGGCGATGCGATGAGCGAGGCCTTTTGGATGTCCGCGCGATAGATTTCCGGCAAGCCATAAACGGCTTTATCCAGCAATTCCGGGGCTGGATGATCGTGCCCGTAAAATTCCTTGTAAACGTCCGCGCTTCTCAGCCGGAAATCCGCGCTCAGATCGATGACTTGACACCCCAGGGCCGCCAGCGGAACGGCGAATTCCGCGGCAACGCCGTGCGGGAGCGCCAGGAAAACGAGATCGGCCGCTTTGGCCAATAATTCCGGCTTGGGTTCGCTGAAGCGCAGGCTCCGGGCGCGGGGGATATGGCCAAATTTGGGGAAAACGCGCGCGACCGTCTGCCCGGAGTATTGCCTCGACGTGACCGCCACCAACTCCGCCTGCGGATGGCGCAACAGCAGCCGCACCAATTCCTCGCCTGAATAACCCGACGCGCCGACAATGGCGGTCTTCATCAGATCATCGCTTGCTGTACTGGAAGCGTTTGCGCGCGCCCGGACGGCCGTACTTCTCGCGTTCGCGGCGGCGCGGATCGCGGGTGAGCAAACCGGCAGTCTTCAAGGCGGGGCGCAAAGCCGCGTCCACTTCCAGCAAAGCCCGCGCGATGCCGTGGCGGACGGCGCCAGCTTGGCCGCAAGGGCCTCCGCCTTTGACGTTGACCCGAATGTCATATTTGGCGGCGCTCTCGGTGATCGCCAGCGGACTGGAAACCACCGTGCGCAGGGTGTCGGTCGGAAAATACGATTCAAATGCGCGCCCGTTGACGACAATTTTGCCTGAGCCTGCCGCCAAACGAACACGGGCCACCGCGGTTTTGCGGCGGCCGGTGCCAGGAAATTCTTTGATCTCTGCCATACGATTAGGATGTTACTGGACTGGGGCCAAGGTTGCGGGCTGCTGGGCCGCGTGCGGATGCTCGCTGCCCTTATAGACTTTGAGTTTGGTCATCAAAACCCGGCCCAGGCGGTTCTTGGGCACCATGCCCCGCACCGCGTGCGTGATAAGCTTTTCCGGGTGGCGGGCGCGAATCTGGGCGACGGAGGTGTACTTTTCCCCGCCTTTCCAACCGGAGTAGGTCATGAACTCCTTCTCCGTCTCTTTCTTGCCGGTGACCTTGACTTTCTCGGCGTTGATCACCACCACAAAATCGCCGGCGTCGAGGTGCGCCGTGTAGATGGGCTTGTTCTTTCCGCGCAAAATGTTGGCGACCTGCACCGCCAGGCGGCCCAGGACGGCGCCGTCGGCGTTGACCACGTGCCATTTCCGCTGTTCCAAATGATTCTTAGGCAAATACGTTTTCATCAATTCCCTTTTAAAGGAGCGGTGAACCTACCAGAGAACAGCCCGATGTCAACAGCGAATTCCATCCTTTCTTAATCTTAATCGCAATCCTAATCTTATGCCGAATTACGATTAACATGATGATTATGATTTGGAGAGAAGGCCAGGAATGATGGGCAACTCGTTTGGACAGCTCTTTCGCATCACCACCTGGGGCGAATCTCACGGGGGCGGCGTCGGTGTTGTGGTTGATGGCTGCCCCCCGCGCCTGGCCCTGACTGAGGCGGACATTCAGCCGGACCTCGACCGCCGCCGGCCCGGCCAATCAGCGATTGTCACCCCCCGGCAGGAGGCCGACCGCGTGCAAATCCTTTCCGGCACATTTGAAGGCAGGACGCTCGGAACGCCGATTTCCATGTGGGTGCGGAACGAAGACGCCCGCCCCGAAGCCTACAGCGAGATGGCCGAGAAGTTCCGGCCTTCCCACGCTGATTACACTTATCAGGTCAAATACGGCATTCGCAACTGGCAGGGCGGAGGCCGCACCAGCGCGCGCGAAACCATCGGGCGCGTCGCGGCCGGTGCTGTCGCCAAGAAAATCCTGCGCGAACAATTCGGCGTGGACATCCTGGCCTTCGTGACCCAGGTCCAGCGCATTGAGGCGCGGGTGGATCGGGAGAAGGTTTCCTTTCAGCAAATCGAAAGCAACATCGTGCGCTGCCCCGATCCAGCCGCCGCCGAAAAGATGATCCGCCTGATCGAAAAGTCCCGCCGGGCGGGCGATAGCGTGGGCGGGATCATTGAGTGCGTGGCGCGCGGCGTTCCGCCGGGCTGGGGCGAACCTGTTTTTGACCGCCTCGAAGCGGACCTGGGCAAAGCGATGTTAAGCCTGCCGGCATCCAAGGGATTCGACGTCGGCTCCGGTTTTGGCAGCGTATTATTGACGGGCCTGGAGCACAACGACATCTTCCGCTCGCGAGGGGGCCGGGTGCGAACTGTCAGCAATAATTCCGGCGGCATCCAGGGCGGCATCTCCAATGGCGAAACCATTTATTTCCGCACGGCCTTCAAGCCGGTGGCGACAGTCCTGCGCGAGCAGCCAACGGTGGACATCCATTTCAAGAACACCACCCTTAAGGCCCGCGGACGGCACGACCCCTGCGTGCTGCCCAGGGCGGTGCCGATGGTGGAGGCGATGGCCGCTTTGGTCTTGGTGGACCACGCCTTGCGCCAGCGCGGTCAATGCGGATGCTGATAGAATCTATTGGCCGGGGGCCTGATTGGGAGCGCCAGAAAGTCTTGGCGAGCAATGGCTTTCCACCCAATTGATATCGACCTTCGAACCGGCGACCGCGTAAGGCAGCCAGAAATCATTGCCGACAATGGCGTGAACGGTATTCGGATTCAACCACTTGTGGATTTCTGAATGGCCGTCCGCGAATGAGTAATCGCACGCGCCGTTGTGATAGGACGCCGGCAGATCGCCCCATTCCGTGTCTTCGGCGTTCGAAGTCGCCGGGTATTGGATGCCGTCGTTGATGCTGTCCGCGTGCTCATCGGAGAAAACCCATGTTTTGCTGGCCAGGTTCAAGTCAGTGGTCTTGAAGAAGTTGGGCCAATAATTCCCGTAGCTCGACAATTGCGCGCCATCCGGCGATTTGTCCCCCAGCGCGAAGTTCATTGAATAACTCCGGCATCGGGGCATCCCATAACCAAGGGCAATGCTCGGGTCGCCTGGGCACCGGTAAATGGCCGCGCTTTTGACGTAGGCGCCGATGGTGGTCGGCGTGTTGGTGAGCATGCCATCAATGATGCTTGGCGCGCCCGTCATGAAGTCAGTATTGGTATTGTCCGAATTGCCGAAGGTCTCACTCATAACTCCATTAACCCAGCCGCCAAATTCGTTGGTGGTGCCGAGATTGTTGGGAAGCTTTTCGTGGTTGTCGCCGGCATACATGATCCACGACATCAGCATTTGCTTGCCGTTGTTCATGCACTTGATGCTGTGCGCTTGCTGCTTGGATTTGGCCAGCACGGGCAAAAGCATGGCCGCCAGAATGGCGATGATCGCAATGACCACCAGCAATTCGATCAATGTGAAGGCTCCGCATCGGGCGGGTTTCCGATGGCGATTCGCATCCATCGTTGCGTATAAATACCCTTTTTAGCGCGCCATTGCAATCACGGAATTCACTATTTCTAATTCGAAATATCTCAGAGCCTATTTTCAAAAACACGCTCTTAATCTTTGGGTCGCCCCAGCGGGCCCGGGGCCTCCGGGGCCGGGCCAATAGTCGCCCCCGCCACATATTCCAGCGGCACTCGGGCCGACGGCCCGATGACCCGGCCGATTTCCACCAATTCCATGACTTTCTTGCGCACTTGCCGGGCAAAAATGTGCGAATTATTTTCGTAATGACAGACTGGCGGATGCAATTCCTGGAACCAACTGTCGCTCGGCACGCACACCAGGGAAACATCCCGCGGCACGGCAATGCCCTCGGAAACGAACCATGACAGGCACGTCAACAAATGGCTGGAGCTGCAAAACACCAGCGCCGTTGGCCTCGCCTCGCCGCGGAAGGCTGCTTCCAGCGACTGCGCTACGGAGCGGGGCGAAGTGCTCCCGCTTAACATTTGCACCTGGGCCTCCGGTTTGAAGTCCGCCAGCGCCCGCTGCAAGCCCCGATGGATGGCCAATCCACCCGGCATGAGAGGGGCCAGCGCCAGCAAACCGATGCGGCGGTGCCCTTGCCGCGCCAATTGCAATCCCGCGTGGAAGGCCGCCGATTCCCAATCGTTGACAACAAACGGCAGCGGGACTTCCGGATACGGAGAGCCGTAGAGGAACGCGGGAATGCCTTCCTTCTCGAACCAGCGTTGCATGGCCTCAGTCACGAAATGGAGGATCCAGGCGGCCGACGGATTCTCCCGCACCAGGCGCTGGAGGTGCCGCTCCGGCTTTTGCAGATGGAATATGTTCGGTGCGATAAACCGCAGCTCCCGCCCCTGCTCGGACAGGTGCATTTGCAAATCTTCCATTTCCAGGAGAAGAATTCGATCTACCGTGGCAAAGGGCGACAAGAATGTGACCGGCAGCCGGGCCAAAGCCGGGCGCAGTCCTTCGACGCGCTGTTTTTGAACGCGGCGCTGCCGTCCCTGGCCCGGCGCGGAAATCCATTGCTCCTTTTCCAGCATCTTCAGCGCCTGCCGGAGCGTGTTGCGGCCCACTCCCAGAAGCTCCTTCAACCGCAATTCTCCCGGCAGCATCTCGTTCAGGTCGCCGTCAGTGATCCACTGTTTGAGGGCGCCGGCCGTTTCGGCGATCAGGCTCCTTCGTTTAGGAAGGCGGTGCATGTCAGGGCGCGGCGCTGGCTGGCCCGGTCTCGGCCGGCTCATCGGGTTCGTCGTCATCCTTGTTCTGAACGCCGTACTCCTTCAACTTATTGCGCAAGGTGCGGATGCTGATGCCCAAAACTTTCGCGGCCGCCGTGCGGCTTGGGGTCTGTTCGACGACTGCCAGAATATGCTTCTTTTCCAACTCGAAGAGCGAAATGGGCGCAGTCTCCGCCGCGGCAGCCACAGGGGCGGCGGGCGCGGACGGCGCGCTGGGCGGGGGCGCGTGCGTGTGCGGCGCCGGGCCGGCCTGGGACGAAAAGCCAAGGTGCTCCGGTTCCAACATGCCGCCATCGCCGCACAGAATCACGGCGCGCTCGATGACATTTTGCAGCTCGCGCACATTTCCCGGCCAGCGATGCGCCTGCAACGCCGCCATGCACTCGTTCGTAAATCCGCGCACTTTAACGCCGTGTTTGCGCGCGAAGCGCGGCATGAATTGGTGCGCCAGAAAGGGCACGTCCTCTTGGTGTTCGCGCAAGGACGGAACGTGGACAGGGACGACGTTGAGACGGAAGTAAAGGTCCTGGCGGAATTCCTTTCGCTCGACGCTTTCTTCCAGGCGCCGATTGGTCGTGGCCAGGACGCGGACATCCACTTTGATGGTGCGGTTGCCGCCCACCCGCTCCAATTCGCGCTCCTGCAGCACGCGCAAAAGCTTGGCCTGCACCTGCGGCGAGATTTCGCTCACTTCGTCCAGCAGGATCGTGCCGCTATGGGCCAGTTCAAACCGGCCTTCGCGCTTGTTCATCGCGCCGGTGAACGAGCCTTTTTCGTGGCCGAAGAATTCGCTCTCGATCAAATTTTCTGGAATGGCCGCGCAATTGACCTTGATGAATGGCGCGTTGTTCCGCGGGCTTTGGTGATAGAGCGCGCGGGCGACCAATTCCTTGCCGGTGCCGCTTTCCCCGGCGATCAGCACGGTGGCCTGGGTGCGGGCCACTTTGCGGATCAATTGGCGCAGGTTCTCCATGGCCGGGCTGATTCCCTGGAGTTCCCAGCCCGTTTCGTCTTCCTCCGCGTGGCTGAAATAGGCGTTTACCTTCAGCAGTTGGTTGAAATTCTCCGCTTTCTTGAGCGTGACCTGCAATTGGTCCGATGAGAACGGCTTGAGCATGTAGTCGAAGGCCCCGTTGCGCATGCACTCCACGGCCGATTCCACCGAGCCGAACCCGGTGACCATCACGACCAGCGGCTTTTCCGGCTGCGCTTGCAGTTCGCGCAACAGGTCCGTGCCCTCGCCATCGGGGAGACGCACATCCAGAAACAGGAGATCGAAGGTGTCCTTGGCCAGCAATTCGCGCGCGCCAGCGATGGTTTGGGTGGCGGCAACGTCGTACCGCTGCTGGCGCAGCAGTTGCTCAAGATTGCGCCGGACGATCAGGTCGTCTTCCAGGACGATGATTTTCTCAATTGGCATTGATGCGTGAGCATCATGCAACGCCTTGGCGGCGGTAGAGATCGGCTACGAAATGCGGCCGCTGGCGGTTGACCGAAGGCAGTTGTTGCGGCGGAACCAGCCCGCGGCGCAGGAGGGCCTGCTCATTCTCGCGGTCCAGAACGATGATCTTCATCGTCATATCCTGATTCTTGCGCAGCAACACACCTGCTTCGGGCCAGCGTGCCTTTTCATCCAAGCTCAACTTCTGCCAGTTCACACGATGCTTCCGCAGGCCATCTAACGACTGATTGAAGCGCGGAAGCAAGTCTTTTTTCCGCTGATAAAACTCCGAGAGGCACGGCTTCCCTGGCTGGCGCAGGGCCTGGCCCTCCTGTTCGGTCGCCTGCAGAAGTTGCTGGCAGACCGTCAGGTGTTCGTTCAAACTGTGGAGCATGTCATGCGGCGAGTTCATCGTAAGGCGGTGGCTTTGGCAGCTGGAGGTTTGTAAAGATTGCTTTGGTGAAATTCCGAATCAGCCTGGCGCGCTTTCTGAAGCCAGGCAATATAATCCTTGCGCCATTGGGCCATTTCGCACAAAGACGACAAACTGGGCGGGGCGTTGGTGGCGGTCAACTCCGCCCGCCTTCCGATGATCTGGCTGTACGTATCAGACGCCTTTTGCCATTGTTGCAATTGCTCATAGACCAGCCCGACTTGGTACAAAGCCGGCGCCTGCCAGGCTGGCGCGGGGTCCAAGGCGGCGAGGTTCTGGTAAATTTGCAGCGCATCCAAAAAATCAGCTTCCCTGTAAAGCTGGTTGGCGATTTCGTTTCCGGCGCGCCGCTGCCAATAAATCCACAGGTCCGGGTTGCTCCTCTGATTATCCTGCTGGGATTGCAGGAGCAGCAGCACTTGTTTTAACGCATCCGAATTGCGCCCGACCGCCTTGTAGGCGCTGGCCAGGATGAAGCGCACCTCCGGCACGTCGGAGTAACTGGGAAAATTCGTCAGGAACCTCTGCGCCCGCGAAATCGTTTCGTTTTGGTTGGGCAGATAGGAAAGTGAACGGATGAGTTTGAATTCGATCTGCTGCTTGTTGAGCGAAGGGCTGTCTGCTTTGAGCAGGCGCGTGTAGAAGTCGGACGACTCGTTAAACTGCCCCTCGATGTAATACGTATCCGCGATTTCCGTTTGCGCCTGGAGAACCAGACTCTTGTAGTAATCAATGTTTACCAGCTTGAGTTTTAGCGCCGTGGACATCACGGAGTAAAATTTGGAAATGGCCAGCGTGTTCACGCCTATTTGGCGGAAGAGCAGCCCTTGCCGGAGCATAATCTCAGGCGCGCTCGGGTCTTCCGGGTACCGTTGCAGGTATTGGGCATAGACTTGCTGGGCTTTGACCGGCTCGTTGTTATCCTGCGTGGCCAGCGCCAGTTCAAAAAGGGCTTTCCGCTTGAATTCCGGCGCGGCCGCGGCTTGCAAAATGTTAACCAGCGTTTGCCCGGCCAGCGCGGGGTTTTTCTCGCGCCGCTCCTTCATGGCCAGGTCCAGTTGAACCTGAAAATATCGATTCGCTTCTTCCGTGTTGGTCGCGCTGCCGGGTTGCAACAGATTGGAACTGGTCATGCCGCCCAGTTCCGGGGCAATCGGGCGGTCCGATTCCGCAGCCGTGCTCGCCAGCAAGTTGGAGGCAAGCGCTATTTCTGGCGCGGCGTTGGATTGCGCGAAAGCACCGGCCGCCGAGGCCAGCAAGAGAACCAGAGCCTGGATTGCGAAGCGAATCTTCACTGGAAAATCACGGCGAAGTCGCGGGGACCGGCTTGCCGGAAGGCGCCGGGGGCGTGAAGCCAACCGGGCCAGATGGCGCCGCGATCCCGGCGTTCGGGGGGGCCGGAGCGGGGCCGGTGAAAAATCTGATCAACATCTGCGGAGAGACGACGCCATCCGGGACGGCGGGCGGCTTAGAATCGGCCAGCGGGTCCCTGGCATCGTACTCGACGGCGGGCGCGTTGGTGGCGGAAGCGGCCGGGGGCGTGGGCCGGACCGCCTTGGCTGGCGGAACATTATTGGTTTCCGCCGGAGGCGAAGGCATCGGCGGCGACGGCAATTCGATAGGCGCTAACAGAAATGGGTGCGCTGGCGGAGGCGGCGGCGGCTCTGCAAAGACCGGCGGCGGAGGGGCGATGCGAAAACGCAACGGCATTGGCCCATCCAGCGGCAAATAGCCCGCGCTGGCCCGCGCGGCGGCTGCTCCCAGGATTCCTGCCACCGCCATCGGCCACAATTGGTAAATTCGTAGAGACATGAGTACTCTTTTCTCTTCGGTAGTTATCGGCTGGCGGGCGGCCAAACTTTAGCAGCCTCTTAAGAAACCATTGCCTGCGGCGTTGTCCGCCGCGGCCCCCGGATCGGGCGGTCCAGGCAGGTTCGCACGGCTTTCAGGAGAACATCCGGCTCATAAGGCTTCGGCAGGAAGTCGTGCCCCACCAGCCGGGAAAGTTCCTCGCCCGCCATCCCGGCGTTGTAACCGCTCGTGTAAAGGACGCGCAACGCCGGGTCTTTCGCCAGCAGGCTGTCCGCCAATTGGCGCCCGGTCAGCCCTCCCGGCATGACCATATCGGTCAGCAAAAGATCAATCGCCTCCCCATTTTCATTCCACCGCTCCAAAGCTGCCTTGCCCGAATTGGCATCGGCAACATGGTATCCGCGCGAATTCAAGACCTCCACAATGTAGTCGCGGACGTCGTCGTCATCGTCCACCACCAGAACCGATTCGTGGCCCTGCGGCGCGTGCGCCCGGGCCGGGCGGGGACCGGAATCCGGCGCCGCGCAAGCGGGCAGGAAAATGTGGAAGGTGGCGCCGCGGCCGGGCTGGCTTTCAACCTCCACCCAGCCGCTATGCTGTTTGGCAATTCCGTAAACCGCCGCCAGGCCCAGTCCCGTCGCCTTGCCAACGGGCTTGGTCGTAAAGAATGGCTCAAAAATCCTGGCCTGGAGTTCCGGCTTAATTCCGTGCCCCGTATCCGCCACGCTCAGGCGCATAAACTGGCCGGGGCGCGCGTCCTGGTTGCGGCAGGCAGCCGCGGAATCGATATCAACCACCTCCGCGCTGAGCGTGAGCACGCCCCCTTCCGGCATCGCGTCCCGCGCGTTGACGGCGCAGTTGATCACCATCTGCTCCAACATGCCCCGGTCCGCGACGATGCGCAGCGAACTCGGCGAATCAATCATCTTCAAAGTGATCTTTTCTCCCAGCAACGGCGTCAGCATCCCGGCAATGCCGCAAATGACTTCATGCATGGCCAGGGGCCGCATCTGAGTGACCTGTTTGCGGCTGAAGGCGAGCAGTTGCCGCACCAGCTTGGCCGCCTTTTCGGCCGTGTCGGAAACCGTTTGCAGCGACTTGAATTCGGCGGATTCCTCCCGGCAGTCATCCCGGAGAATGCAGGTATGGCCCTGAATGACCGTGAGCATGTTGTTGAAATCATGCGCCACGCCTGCCGCCAATTGTCCCACCGCTTCCATTTTGTGGGCCTGCCGCAACTGGCCTTCCATGATGAGTTGCTCGGTGATGTCCTGGGCAATGGTCAGCAGAAACGGTTCGCCGCCCAAATCAAGCAACTCGGCGGACAACAGAACCTGGCGCACTTGTTGGGCCTTCGTTCGCAGTTGGCACGGCATGTTGCGAACGGAGAGCCGGTCCCGCAACATTTTGAGCATGACCGTGCTTTCCTTGGGATCGTCCCAAATGTTCAGCTCCAGCGGCGCGCGGCCCAGAAGCTCGTCGCGGCCGTAGCCGGTCAGAAGTTGGAAGCCTTCGTTGGTGTCCAGGTATTTCTCATGCTGCAGGGATTGGATGGCCAGCGGAATGGGGCTGGCTTTGAAAGCCTTGGAGAACCTCTCCTCGGAAAGGCGCAGCGCGCTTTCCAGCAATACTCGCTCGGCGATCTCTTTGGTCAGGCGTTCGTTGGCCGAACGAAGTTCGACCGTGCGCTCCGTGACCAGCACATCGAGATTTTGCAGACGGCCCCGGATTTCCTTGCTCAGGCGCCATTTCTCCGTCAACGCATGTGCCAATTGCAGCACTTCAATGTTGTCGAACGGCTTTTTGAGAATGACCAGCCCGTCGGTCTTGCCCAATTGCTGGATCATTTCCTGCCAGGAATAATCTGAGTAGGCGGTGCAGACGACCACCTGCAATTCGGGATATGCCTTCCAAATGTGCGTGATCGTTTCCACGCCGTCCCAGCCCGGCGGCATCCGCACATCGACAAACGCCATCGAGTAGGGCGCCCCGGATTCCACCGCCACTTTCACCTTGTCCAGCCCTTCCTCGCCCTGATAGGCGGAATCTATTTCAAATTCCGTGCTGTTGACTTCGGCCTCGGGCGCGTCGTCGAAGAGAATCGCCTTGGCGTTGTCGATGGCCGCGTTGCGTTCGCCGCGGCCGCCCAGGATTTTACGGACGTCCGCGTGGATGGAGGGATTGTCGTCAATGACGAGGATTCTGCGTTTCTGATTTTCGTTGGCGTTGTTCATAATCATGGTCTTTCGTTGACAAGAGGGAGTTCCAGCGTGAATGTCGCGCCGCGCCCTTCGCCGGGGCTTTCGGCCTTAAGCAACCCGCCCATTTCCTTGGCCGCGATCGCGCCGCTGTGCAATCCGAACCCGTGCCCCTTTTTCCGCGTGGTGAAACCGTGCGAGAAAATGCGCGTCAAATTTTCCGGCGGTATGCCCACCCCGTTGTCGGCCACCGCCACTTTGACGCGGTTGTCGCCGTTCTTGCTGATGGCAACCTTGAGCTGGCGGTCGTGGGAACCGGACATGTCCAGTGCGTATTTGGCATTGCTGACGAGGTTGATCAGGATTTGCAGCACTTTGTGTTTGTCGGCGCGGACGGCGGGCACATCCGAAAATTCACGCACCAGGTTTATGCCATGCCGGCCCAGCCCCGCTGAATTCATCACCAGCGCGTCCTCCACCAGCGCCGGCAGCGAAATAATCTCGATGATGCCTGAAACGCGGGCGTAACTCTGTTGCATGGCCACAATCTCTTTGATGTGCTCCACATTCCGCGCCAGTTGGTCGTGTTCGCTCCGCAAAAATTCGTGCTCCCGCCTCAGTTCCCTGGCCAGTTGAATGACAAATCCCGGCACCAGTCTGCCTTTCGGGTCCGCCGTCAAATAAACGCCCACATTGGCCCCGCGCCCTTCCAGCAACCCGCCGACCTTGGCCAGGCTGGCCATTTCGGAAATCTGCAGCCGGTCGCGGATATGCGTGATCGACACGTTGACGCTGTTGAGGACGTTGCCCACGTTGTGCAGGACGCCGGTGGCGACTTCCGCCATGCCCGCGCGGCGGGACACTTCCAAAAGCTCCTTCTGCATGCCCGATATTTTTTCGCTCGTTGCTTTGCGCTCCGTGATGTCGGTGTGCGAGCCGGCGAATCGAAACGCTTCTCCTTGCCCGTCGCGCAAGGCCGCCCCGCGCGACAAAATCCATCGGTAACTGCCGTCTTTGTGGCGCATGCGAAACTCATCTTCGTAAGCGGCCTGGCCGCCGGCCAGATAGGACTTCCGCTTGGCCAGGACGCGCTCGGCGTCATCGGAATGCAGCAATGCGCGAAAAGAGTCGAAGCTGTGCGCCAGTTCATCGTTGCCGTAACCGAGAATGCTTTTCCATCGCGGCGCAAAATAGACCTGGTTGGCCAGCAAATCCCAATCCCACAAACCGTCTCTGGAGCCGAGCACCGCGACCTCGTAACGCTGCTGGCTGACTCTCAGCGCCGCAGCCATCTTGCTCTCCGTGATGTCGCGCGCGATGGTCGAAAAATACTCCACCGCCCCGTCCGGGCCGCGATGGGCCAGGATAAGCTGGGAGACCGGTATTTCCTTGCCGTCTCGCACTAGGATCGCCGTTTCTCCTATCCACGATCCGTTCCGTTCAGCCGCCGGCAATCCTTCCTCCAAAATGACGGGCCTGACCCACTCCGGGTAAAAATCCCAGATGCGCAAGCTGGAGTAATCAGTCTCCTTGCTGAACCCCGCCATGCGCAAACCCGCCCCGTTGACAAACAGGCAATGGCCGCCGGGGGACATCGAGGCGACAAGATCGGTCGTTCCTTCGATGATGGCGATGAGGCGGGTCTGGGCGGCCTGGGCGGTCTCTCGCTCGGCGATTTCGGCCTGGAGCGCCCCGTTGGCTTTCCGCAGCGCCGCTTCGCGCGACTGGATGCGTTCTATCATGCGATTAAAGTCGCGCGTGAGATGGCCCACTTCATCCTGGCCGCTCTCCCGCGCGCGCATCGAGTAATGCTCGCTCTCGGTAATCTGGCGCGCCACTTCCGCCAGCGCCACAATCGGTTTGGCCACCAGCCTCTGCATTTGGGCCGACAGCACCAGGATCAAAAGCGCGCTGGCCGCCAGCACGGCCGCGAGGACGCCCGCGTAAACCGTCAACAATTCAATATACCTTTTCCGAAAATTAGCCCGCAGGTGCAGCGTACCCAGGCGGTGCGCTCCCTCCATGATCGGCATGCGCAGAATCGCATAGCCGTTGGCAAAGGCGACCGTCCCATCCGGCGCTCCGGGTGGAATGGCCGCGTTCGGCTCTTCGGTATGAAAAATGCCGAAAGGCTGGTTCTCGGAGTCAAAGACGTACGCTCCCACGATTTGCGGCTTCAACTTGAACGGCGCCAGCAGCGCGTCGGCCGCTTTGGCGTCCTTCGCCGCGAGCGGCCCGGCGCTGTTCTGCGCGGTGATCGCGCCCAGCGATTCAAGTTCGACCGCGAAGCTGTTGCGATATTGAATGGATTGAAACCAGAACAACGCCGCCGATGCCACCACCAAAACGACCGCGCACACGCACAGCGTCACCAGAACCATTTTCCGATGAATCGGCAAATTGCGGAAAAATGCTCTGGGTGAAATCTTCATTAAAATTTATGGCGCGTTGGCTCCCCTGATCTTGAGCGGATAACCCAATTCGCCGGGCGCTTTGCCGTCAATCCTCACCACCTTGACGGATTTGTCGGCCTCGCTGGCTCGAAGGTAGCCAATGGCGCCGGGCGCCGCCGCCACGAACTGCCGCACGCTTAACCCATTCAAGAATGCCTTGGGCGCTGCCTGAATGGAGCCAGCGAATGTGGCTTGCAGAAAATACCGTTCATAATCCGAGTCCGTCATCCGGTAAATCGCTTTAAGAGCCGCGCTGTGCTCCGGCGTGCCGGTTTGGCAGGCGGCCAGCACATATTTGACACCGTCGGGATTGGTCGTTCGTTGCGCCTTGAAGATTTTAACCAGCTCCGCGCTTGAAACATTTTCGAGCGAGCAAGCCGCATTCACGACGATTGCCAAATCGGCAGCCTTGTCCTGGGCACTGGCAAATCCCGCCGCCAGGGCCCCGCCCAAAACCAGGATGAACATATTCTCGCGCATGACTGACTCGGCCTCCCTTAGAAGGTGAAGCACGCCTGAAAGTTGATCCGGCTGGCGTTGTTAAATCCGTAATCGACCAGATAATCATACTGCAATTTGACCGCCGCATAGGCCGTGAAATCGTAGCGCAACCCCAGGCTGGGGCCGTAATGAAAACCTTTGTTGACGCCATCGACCCAGTCGATTGTGTAGAGTTTGTCGTTCAGCGATATTTTATAGTAGTTGAATCGGGCGTACGGCGTCAGCACGCCAAACTTGCGCGCCAGTTGGGTGTAAAAAGCCGGATTGTAATGAGCCTGTCCGCCCACCGGTTTGTCCACGATGAGGCAGCCCTCGTTGAGAAATTCCCATTGCGGGTTGTTGTAAACGGCGTGCGCGCCAAAGATGCATTGATCATTGCGCGGCACGACGTTCGTGGTGCCGCTGTTGTCAGGCGTGATGGAGTCGTAATAAAAATTGCCGCCAAACTGCAAGCCCGGCAGCCAATCGGGCTTCGCGAACAACGCGAAATTGACCGCCTTCGAGTCAGTAAACGAGAGGTCCTGCTGGACTTGGTCCAAATTGGGATTGGCCGAATACTCCGCGCCGTTGCCCAGCTCGGCCGCGTAATTCAAATTGAGCCGGCCGGAAGGAATGGCGCCATGCAACGAAAGCCCAACCATGCGCACCGGCAGGATGCCGCCCGCGTCCTCGAATTGCAAGAAGGTGGGCCGGCCAATCGCCGTTTGCAGCCATGTTCCGTGATGGTAGGTGTCGTTATAATAGCCCAGTGAAGTGTGAAATCGCCCCGCGTCCAAAATGAAAGACTCGTTGAAACGATACTCCAGATACAGCCGCTCGATGTCGATGCCGGTCTCGTTATCCGACGCCGCGCCCAGGGCCGTCTCATTAAGGATGGAAGTGTTTTCCGCCAACTGCGACGTGATAAACAAATCCAACTCGCCCATGTAGAACGTGTTTTTTTCGCCGTAGTAGGAAGCGCCATAAGGGATGCCACCCACATTGCCGGGCACATTGGGTGCGCGGCGCGTGTCCGCCGCGTAATCCAAGTCGCCAAATCCGTGGAATTGGATGCTTGGATATTTGGCCTTCGCCTCGCCCGCGCCCATCCCGGCCACCTGCGCGTTGAGATTGGTGATGGCCTTTTCGTCGCTATCCAGCCGTTGCCGCAGTTGGGAATCGTCTGGTGGAGAGGGGTTGGCTGCGGAGGCCCTCTCGGGAGGGCGATCGGCCAGTTGTTTGCGCAAATCCCTCAACTCCTGTTCATCCCTGTCGAGCCGCTCCATGAGCCGCCGCACCAGATCAATCGAAACCTGATTGGTGGCGTCATTCCCGCGCGAAATGCCCGGCGCCATGAAACAAATTGAAGCCCATGCGATGATGGCGCCAATGGTGCCCGTGCTGTGCCGCCGGCGTCGCGCCGGCCCAACCCCATGCCTAATCGTCATCTAAAGTATGCGTGCGGCCCCCACCCAGCAGTCTCGCGTTCGCCAGCCGAGGGCCTATCTCACCCCCCTTATCGGCCTCCCCCGCCAAAACTTTAGCGGAAATTTTGCGCCCGGTGCTTTCTGCTTGCCGGATCGACCCGCGCGGTGCGGCACCCCCCAGCGATTGTCTTGCGCGATTTCACTGGATTCCAATAAAAGAACCCTGCAGCGTTGCTCCGTGCCGCCGCGAAATAATGCGGAGTATCTGGGGAAAAAAGCGTTGCCGAAATGATGAAGGAACCATGCAATAGCTAACCGAAAGATGGGTTGCCTCCTTTGATATTCTTGCACAGATTTCAGTTTGGCTTGAGGCGCCGACGTGAATTCACCTGACTTTGAACGCCCTAAACGCTATGCCTTTTTCACCCAGGATTCGATTGTTCATTTTGTTGCTGGTTTTGGGATGCGCGGCGGGATGCGACCAGACTTCAAAGCATCTCGCCCGCGCGGGACTTGATCATTTTGGCTCGGTCGCGCTGCCGGGCGGGTTGGGCGAGTTGCGGCTTGCGGAAAATCCCGGCTCATTTCTTAGTCTTGGAGACTCATTTCCGAAACCGTTGCGGCTGGCGATATTCACGATTGGCACCGCCGTGTCCATGCTTGGATTATTCGCGTATTTGGCCGGCGCCCGCCTTGGCCGCCGCAATTTCGCCGGCCTTGCGCTGATTTGGGCGGGCGGAACCAGCAATCTTATTGACCGCGTGGCCAGGCACGGGCTTGTCACGGACTTCGTCATCCTCCGCGTCGGGCCGCTGCATACGGGAATATTCAATGCGGCCGACGTCATGATCATGGCCGGCTTGGCGGCTCTCATTTATGATCTCTGGAAGCGAAGTCAAACACGCATCCAACAGCCAATAGCGCAGTGTCCTGTAAACAGCCGCCCATTCGACCTCCCCGGAAAGAACGACAAAACGAGAAGATCATAACCAAAAGGTGGCGGTGGAGTCAGAGGGCTGCGATTGGCCTTCTTTGCGCAATGCCCATCGAGATTTCCCCGATAAAGCCTAAAAAGAAGACTTCGACGAGCGGTACAATGAACTGGCTTCACTCGCGCGGGCTCGCCGATCCGTGACTCATTAGATTCCATCTTTTTATGAATTTTCCCCCTTGCGTGAATAGGAATCTATGCCATTTTAAGATGTTCCGGCGCTCTTTGCGCCCCGTTCTTTGACATATTCTCGTTTTTTTTCGGCAACCACGCCTCCGTTAACGATACATATAGGTCGAACAAGGTTAATTACGGTAGATTGCGTTATTTTGAGGCTTAAAATAAGCCCGGATCGAGCCGGCTCGCTCCAGAGTCCGCGTCGAGACGCGGTTTCTCCGCCAGAAATGGCCCAAAGGCTCCTTCCTCGCCGCTTTCCGCTTGCCGGATGGGCGCGTGTGGGTCAGCTTTGGTCGCCATGACGGCCATCGACCCAGCGGTTGAACCGGCGCGATTTCTTAACAGGGAATTAAGCTGGCTGGAGTTTAATCAGCGCGTGCTGGAGGAAGCGCGCGACCCCTCCAATCCCATCCTCGAACGCCTCAAGTTCTTCTGCATCGTCAGTTCCAATCTCGACGAGTTTTTCCAAGTGCGCGTCGCGGGCCTCAAACAGCAGATTGAAAGCGGCGTCACCGCCCCGGACATCGACGGCCTCACCCCCGCCCAAACGTTGCGCGCGGCTCACGAACGCATCCGCCGCATGGTGCGCGACCAATGCGCCTGCTGGCGCAAGGAATTGGCCCCGGAACTGGCGCGCGAGGGCATCCGCTTTCTCTCGCCGGAGCAAC
Organism: Verrucomicrobiia bacterium; assembly: GCA_036501625.1. Taxonomy (GTDB): domain Bacteria; phylum Verrucomicrobiota; class Verrucomicrobiia; order Limisphaerales; family Palsa-1400; genus Palsa-1400. The sequence goes on along the minus strand of DASXZY010000026.1, from coordinate 25,907 downwards.
TGGGCGAGGCGGACCTGCAATGGCTGGAAAATTTTTACCGCGGCGAAGTGCGCCCCGTGTTGACGCCGCTGGCCATTGACCCGAACCACCCGTTTCCGCAATTGCTTAACAAATCCCTCAATCTCATCGTCCAACTGGAAATGAAAACCGGCTCGGAAACCTTGCGCTACCTGGCCGTCGTGCAGGCCCCGCGGGTGCTGCCGCCGGTTGTGCGGTTGCCCCGCGCGGAAGGCAGCCGGGACTACGTTTTTCTGGGCCAATTGATCGGCCATTTTTTGGGGGATTTGTTTCCCGGCACCCACATTCTTGGTTACTGGCAGTTCCGCGTCACGCGCAACAGCGAGCTGTATCTGGACGAGCAGGACAGCGGCAATCTGCTCAAGGCCATCGAAAAGGAATTGCACAACCGCCGCAAAGGCGAAGCCGTCCGCCTGGAAGCGAATCACGATTGCCCGGAAATGATCCGCAAGGCCCTGCTGCGAACCCTGCATTTGACAGCGGACGACTTAAATCTTATTGACGGTCCGCTCTACCCCGCGCGCCTGATGTGCATCTGCGAGGAGGATCATCCCGCCCGTTTGCGCGACGCTCCATTTTCCGCGCCCCTCCGCCCAGCCTCGCGCGGCAAGGATGGGCTGTTTGGCGCGATCCGCCGCCGGGACATCCTGTTGCACCACCCGTACGAACGCTTCGAGACAGTGGCCGAGTTTTTGGAACAGGCGGCGCGATGTCCGCGCGTGCTGGCAATCAAACAAACACTCTATCGCACCGGCGGCGACACGCGCATCGTGGGCGCCTTGATGGAAGCGGCCCGCCATGGCAAGGAAGTCACGGCCGTGGTCGAGTTGCGCGCGCGATTTGATGAAGCCAACAACATCCAGTGGAGCCGCAAATTGGAGGAGTCCGGCGTGCATGTGGTGCATGGCATGGTCGGCTACAAAATCCATTCTAAAATGTGCCTGGTCGTGCGCGAGGAAGGCGGCGTCATCCGGCGCTACGTCCATTTGAGCACGGGCAATTACAACCTGACCACCGCCCGCCTTTACACCGATGTCGGCCTGCTGACCTGCCGGGCCGATTTCGGCGAAGACGCGACCAATGTGTTTAATTTATTGACAGGCATCGGCCATTATCAGCAAACCCGCAAGCTGTTGCTGGCGCCGTTTGATTTGCACCGGCGCATGATGGAATTCATCGAGGGCGAAATCACCCAGGCCAATCGCGGCCGGCCCGCGCGCGTCATCGCGAAGATGAACGCGCTGGTGGACAAGGAGATCATCCAGGCCCTTTATCGGGCCTCGCAGGCGGGGGTGAAAATCGAACTGCTCGTGCGCGGCATCTGCTGCCTGCGCCCGCAAGTCCCCGGCTTGAGCGAGAACATCACCGTGCGCAGCATCGTGGATCGTTTCTTGGAGCACAGCCGGCTGTTCTATTTTGAAAACGGCGGCCAGCCGGAGATTTGGATCGGCAGCGCCGATTGGATGCCGCGCAATTTCTTCCGCCGCATTGAGGCCGTGTTTCCCATTGAGGACGCCCGCCTCCGCCTGCGCATCCGGGAGGAATTGCTGGCCATTCCCCTCTCCGACAACGTCAAGGCTTGGCGCCTTTTGCCCAGCGGCGGTTATGAGCGCGTCGGCGCGGATGAGGCGAACACGGTGCGCAGCCAGCAGGTGTTCATGGACCTCGCCATGCGCGCCGCCAAGCCCGCTCGCCGCCGCCGCCGGGGCTGACGCGGCCGGCCAAACAACATGCGCCACCGCGCCGAATCCAACGAATTGTTGACATCCCTGCTGCGCGATGTCTCCCGCTCGTTTTATTTGTCACTGCGGATGCTTCCGGCCCCCGTCCGCCCCCAAATGAGCCTGGCCTACCTTTTGGCCCGCACTTCGGACACCATCGCGGACACAGATTTGGTGGACGTGCCCTCCCGCCTGCAATGCCTGGCCGCCTTGCGCGAGAGAATCGCGGGGCGCGGCAATGCGCCGCTGGCGCTAGCGCGGCTGGGCGGCAGCCAGTCATCGCCAGCCGAGCGGGTCCTGCTGGAACGCTCCGAGGACAGCCTGCGATTGCTCCTCGATTTGAACGAGTCTGATCTCCGCCTCACGCGCGAGGCTCTGGATGTTATTATTGGCGGCCAGGAGTTAGACTTGACGCGGTTCGGCGCCGCCTCCGCCGCTCGCATCGTTTCGTTGGAAACGGTGGAGGAACTGGATGATTACACGTACCGCGTGGCCGGATGCGTCGGGGAATTCTGGACCAAATTGTGCGCCGCCCATTTGTGGCCCGCGGCTGATTTGGATGGCCAAACGCTGATCGCGCGCGGCGTGCAATTTGGCAAGGGGCTGCAACTGGTCAACATCCTGCGCGATCTTCCGCGCGACTTGCGGGCCGGCCGTTGTTACATGCCGGCGCAATCGCTTCGCGCGGCGGGCCTGGCTCCGGGCGATCTGCTTTCCGCCGGCAACCAGGCGCGCTTCCGTCCCGTGTGTGACCCATTCATCGCGCAGGCCGAAAAACATCTGGCGGCCGGATGGGATTACACCCAATCGCTGCCGCGCAAGCAAGCCCGCCTGCGCGTGGCCTGCTCCCTGATGATCTTGATCGGCGTGCGGACGCTGCGCCTGTTGCGCCAGGAAAATATGCTCGACTCCTCGCGCCGCCTGAAAGTCAGCCGCCCGGAAGTCCGCTCGCTTATGCTCCGCTCCGTCATGCTTTATCCGTTCGGCCGGGCTTGGGCCGCGCAATTCCGAAAAGAAATGAGATTGATTTAATCCCGCGCGTGCCTTAAATGATGAATATATGAACAACCGAAAATTTTGCATTATCGCATGTTGCGGCGTTCTTGGGATGGGGTCGTTAGCCCAGGCTCAAAACGTTGAAAGCGCGGCCGACCAGGCCAAGGCGCTGGAGGCCGTGCGCCAAGCCAATAACCAGCCGGCCGGCACGACGCCCGCGCCCGCCCCAGTGACCGGCGACCAGGGCCGCGCATTGGAAGCTTTGCGCCAGGCTGAGAAAAATCCGCCGCCGCCCGCTGAGGTCAAGTCATCCAAGCCCGCGAAGGCGCCCAAAGCCGCGAAGACGGAAGCCGCACCGCCTGCCGCGCCAGCGCCCGCTGCGATAGCCGCGCCCGCCAGTTCGCAAGCCGATGAAACTCGCGCCTTGGAAGCCGAACGCGGAGCCGGCCGCGGGCAGGCAAATTCCGCGGTTGCGGCCGCCCCTGCTTCGGCTGTTCCAGCCCAGGATCAGGCTATGCAGGCATTGCGGCAGGCCGAGAAAAATCCGCCGCCTCCCGCGCAAGTGCGGCCGTCGCAAGCCGACGCCCAAAAAGCCGAGGCGCGCCGCGAATCGGAAGCGATGAAAGCGCAACAGGAAGCTGACCGTCTCGCCGCCGCCGAGCAAGCCAGGCGCATCGAGCAGGAGCGCAAGGACGCCCAGGAAAAGGCGCGAGCCGAAGAACAGCAAAAGAGGGAAGCCGCCGCCGCCAAATCTAGAGAAGAGGCCGAAGCCCGCCGGGCCGCCGCTGAAAATGCCCGCGCCGCCAAGGCCCAGGAAGAAGTCACCGCCAAATTGAAGAAGGACGAAGAACGGAAAAACAAATCCGTTGCCGCCAAACCCGAATCCGCGACCGAGCTGGCCAAGCGCAAGAAGGCGCAGGAAGATGTCGCCCGGCGCGTCGAGAAGCTGCAGCGGGAAATGAAGAGCAGCGCGGCCGCGCCGGCTAAAGGCGCCGCCCCAGTCCCGGCCATGACCAGCAAGGAACAGAGGCTGGCCGATCTTCTCCGCAGATATGAAGCCGATCAAATCACTCCCTTGCAATATCACACGGAGCGGGCCAAGATCATCGCGGAACCGTAAGTGCGTTCATGCTTTGGCCCCGCCGGCATCAACGCCGGCGGGGTTTTTATTTAATTCATCCGAGTTTATCCGATGCATTCATTTTCATATCGCAAGAACGAGCTTTTCTGCGAGCAGGCCTCCATCCGGGAACTGGCCGCCCGCCACGGCACTCCGCTTTATGTTTACTCGCAGGAAACTCTTTCCCGCCGCTTTCTTGATTTGGACACCGCCCTGCAACCGCTGGACCATCGCATCTGCTACGCTGTCAAAGCGAATTCCAATTTGGCGGTTCTGCGCGTGCTCGCGCGCCTGGGCGCCGGTTTTGACATCGTGAGCGAAGGGGAATTGCGGCGGGTCATCGCGGCGGGCGGCGATCCGGCCCTGTGCGCGTTTGCCGGCGTGGGCAAAACCGAGCGCGAGATTGAATTCGCGCTGCGGCGCGGAATTTATTGCTTCAACGCGGAGAGCGAGGCCGAGCTGGCGCGCATCAACCGCGTGGCCGCCCGTTTGCGCAAAATCGCGCCGGTGGCCGTGCGCGTCAATCCTAATGTCGATGCCCGCACCCACGCCAAAATTACGACCGGCACCTACGAAAACAAATTCGGCATCCAGTTCGAGCAGGTCGAGGCCGTTTACGCCCGTGCGGCCAAGCTCAAGAACCTGCGCTGGCGCGGGGTGCAAACCCATATCGGCTCGCAATTGACGGATGTCGAGCCGTTCGAGCTGGCTGTCAAGAAACTTTTGCCGCTCGTCCTGAAATTGAAGGAGCGCCACGGCCTGGAGTTTTTCAGCATCGGCGGCGGCTTGGGCATTATTTATGACCGCGCCCTGGCCAGCGGCGGAGCCGCCTGGTGGGAATCGACGGAGGCGCGCGGGCTGCTGACTCCCGCCAGTTACGCCGCCCGCCTCAAGCCGCTCCTGGCCGCAACGGGCCTGAAAACTCTGCTCGAACCCGGCCGCTTTATCAGCGGCAATGCCGGCATCCTTGTCACCCGCGTCGAATATGTCAAACATACCGGCGCCAAGACCTTCGTCATTGTCGATGGCGCGATGAACGATTTGATCCGCCCAGCCATGTACGACTCGTGGCATCAGATCATTCCGGTGACCCGCCGCTCCGGCGCGTGTGTGTCGTCGGACGTCGTGGGGCCTGTTTGCGAATCAAGCGATTACTTTTGCAAAAACCGTTCGCTGCCGAAGGTGCGCGAGGGCGATTATCTGGCGGTGCTCAGCGCGGGCGCCTACGGATTCGCCATGGCCTCCAACTACAACACGCGCCCGCTGGCCGCGGAAATATTGGTGCATGGAGCGCGCGCCGCCGTGGTGCGTCCCCGCCAGCCGTTGGAGGAAACGTGGGCCGCGGAGAAAATCCCCGGCTGGCTGACTTAGAGCGTGTTTTGAACAATACTCCGGCGGGCTTGCGCCGGCCTATTTTCAAAAACACGCTCTTAGTCAATTCTAATCTTATTCCTCATCCCAGCCGCCGGGATTTTGCCATTGCGATTGAAGTCGCAACCGCAAATAATGTTTGCGCGTAATGAACGAATGGAACATCCAGTCTCGCTCCCACGTCTGCCAGGTGTGTGAAAAGTCTTTTGCCGGCAAGGAGCCTTACCACACGGTGCTGCTGGAGGAAAAACAGCAATACCAGCGGCTCGACATTTGCCGGGCTTGCTGGGAATCCCAATACCGCGACGGCGCCAGCGAGCGCAAGGGCTTCATCTCCCAATGGCAGGGCGTTTACCATGCTCCACCCGCCGCGCCCCCCGATCCCATCCAGAAGGAATCCGCCGAATCGCTCTTGCGCAAGTTGATCGAAACGGGTGACCCCAAACACGGCCCCGTTTGCTACATCCTGGCTGTCATGCTGGAACGGAAACGAATCTTGAAAGTCAAAGAGCAAATCCATGGCGAGCGCGGGCGCGTTTTCATTTATGAGCATGCTAAAACGGGCGACGTTTTCACCATTGCCGATCCCAACCTTCAACTCGGGCAATTGCAGCAAGTCCAGCATGACACGGCGGAACTTCTGGCAGGCGGCTTGAATCCGCCGTCGCCCGCCGCGTCCGAGGCCGCCCCTGAAGCCGCTGCCGAACCGGCGCCCGTGCCCGCGCCGGCGGAAAACCTCGAGGAAAATTTGGGGGAAAATTGATTGTGTTTGACGGCCCTCTTCTCCAGACGGAGATCCAATACGAATTTCGGGAGCCCGGCTTGCTGCGCCAGGCCTTAACCCATCCTTCCGTCGCGCACGAGCAGGGTCGCATGGTGCAGCACAATCAGCGGCTGGAATTTCTCGGAGACGCGGTGCTGGGACTGGTATTGACGCGCGAATTGTATGACAAGTTTCCCAATGTGAGCGAAGGGCCGCTGACCAAGGCGCGCGCGCAAATGATCAACCGCCGCACCCTGGCCGAGCAGGCCCGGCAGATTTCCTTGCAGAACCATTTGATTTTGAGCCGAGGCGAAGAAGCCAATTCCGGCCGCGGACGCGCTTCCGCCGCCGCCGACGCTTTCGAGGCCCTCATTGGCGCGGTATTTTTGGATGGCGGTTTTGACGCGGCCCGAGGTTTTGTGCTTCGTTCATTTCACCGCGCCTTCGGAGAATTGACGGTCATCCCAACCCTCGACAATCCAAAAGGCGAACTGCAAGAGAAACTGCAAGTCAAGTCGCTGGACGCGCCGCAATACGACATCGTGCGCGCCACCGGGCCGGACCACGACCGGGATTTTGAGTGCATCGTTTCGCACGGGGGAGTCGAGCTGGGCCGCGGCCTTGGCAAAAGCAAAAAAGCGGCCGAAAGCGAGGCGGCCATCGCGGCGCTGAAAAAACTCCGGGCCGGCGAAGGCCAGGATTTGTGAGCCTGATCATTTTGGGTACTTCCACCTATGACACGGCGGGGACTGCGCCTGATTCACAAAATTAAACGGTGGTGTATTCTTTTTACGTTGTTTGGGGGGATATAAGACCCGTCCGGTGATTGGTTGCATCGGGCGGGTCTTTCTTTTACGCCACGGGGGGAATGAACGGCGGCGAGTTTGTCCAGCAATTCGAATCCCGCGCTTTTCCATTCGATCAATGGCATCATCGCGCGCCCGTCAAATTGGCCTGCATTTATTTGACGCGGCACGGCTTTGAAGCTGCCAGCCAAAAATTGCGTGACGGGATTCGCGCTTACAACGCGGCCCGCCATGTGCCGAAAGGGCCAGCCGGCGGCTGCCATGAAACGCTGGCCATGTTTTGGCTTCGCGTCATCGAGATGACCATGCGGGAATATGGTCCGCGCGCGGCAGCGGACCGCCTGTTTTACTCAGCCGAGCTATTCATGTCCGCGCGCGCCAGGCGCGAATTTGTGGAACCGGATTTGGCCAGGCTGCCGCGGGCCGGCTCGTGACGTTTCTTTAGGGCAAATGGGTTGAACCCATCAGGTAGCGGTCGCACTCGCGGGCGGCGCCGCGGCCTTCATTAAACGCCCAGACGACCAGGCTCTGGCCGCGGCGGGCGTCGCCGGCGGCGAAAATGCCCCGGATGCTAGTGGCATACTTTTCGTGCTCGGCTTTGATATTGGTGCGGGCGTCCCGTTCCAATCCAAGCTGTTCAAGAAGGGCCTGTTCGGGGCCGACGAATCCCAGGGCCAGCAACGCCAATTGCACGGGCCGCACTTGCTCGCTGCCTGGCACTTCCGCCGCCGTGAATTGCCCCTTTTCATTCCGCTTCCATTCAATTTGAACGGTATGGACTTCCTTCACGTGGCCGGATTCATCCCCCACAAATTTTTTGGCGGTCACCAGATAGGCGCGCGGGTCGCCGCCGAATTTGGCCGCCGCTTCTTCCTGGCCGTAGTCCATCTTGTAAACCTTCGGCCATTCCGGCCACGGATTATCCTTGGCCCGGGCCGCCGGCGGGCGGGGCAGAATTTCCAATTGGGCCAAGCTTTTGCACCCATGCCGCATGGCGGTGCCGACGCAGTCAGTGCCGGTGTCGCCGCCGCCAATGACCATCACGTCCTTGCCTTCAGCCGAGATGAACGCGCCGTTTTTCTTTTCGTCCAGCAGGCTCTTGGTATTGGCATGGAGGAACTCCATCGCGAAGTGGATGCCTTTGAGATGCCGTCCTTCGACGGGCAGATCGCGGGGCTTGGTTGCGCCGGTGCAAAGAATGACGGCATCAAACTCGCGCAGCAAGTTGCGGGAAGGAAAATCTTTGCCGACTTCCGTATTGGTGACAAACGTGACGCCCTCGGCGCACATCTGATCGATGCGGCGCTGCACGAGGGCTTTGTCCAGTTTCATGTTGGGAATGCCGTACATGAGCAGGCCGCCAATGCGGTCCGCGCGCTCGAAAACAGTGGCCAAGTGGCCGGCATGGTTGAGCTGCGCGGCCGCGCAAAGCCCAGCGGGGCCAGAGCCAATCACCGCCACCTTTTTTCCGGTGCGGAATGGCGGCGGCGCGGGCTTGATCCACTTTTCATCCCATCCGCGGTCCGCGATGGCGCATTCAATATTCTTGATGGTCACGGCAGGCGAGATCAGTCCCAGCACGCAGGAGCCTTCGCACGGAGCGGGGCAAACGCGGCCGGTGAAATCGGGGAAATTATTGGTCTTATGGAGCCGTTCGAGCGCCTCATGCCACAGGCCGCGATAAATCAAATCATTCCATTCGGGAATTAGATTGTGAATGGGGCAGCCGGCGGCCATGCCATTGATGAGGCTGCCGGTGTGGCAGAAAGGCACCCCGCAATCCATGCAGCGCGCCCCCTGCTCGCGCAGCGCTTTCTCGTCCAGGTGAAGGTGGAATTCATTCCAATCGCGAATGCGCTCCAAGGCCGGACGGTCCAGGGGCAACTCACGCAAATACTCTATGAAACCTTTAGGTTTTCCCATGGGTTCTAATTCTGGCTGATGCGCTGATTAACCGCCGCCGACGCGCGCAACGTCTTTGGCATTTTCTTCAAACGCGGCCATGACGGCTTCGTCGCCGTTGAGGCCGGTTTTCTCGACCCGCCGAATGCATTCGAGCATTCGTTTGTAATCTTTGGGCATGACTTTGACAAATTTGGGAACCATCTCCTCCCATAAGGCCAGGATTTTGAAAGCGCGCTGGCTGCGGGTGTGTTTGGCGTGCCGGTCAATCATCAGGCGGATTTCCTCGATCTCGGCCGGGTCTTCCAGCCGCTCCAGCAACACCATATCCTGATTGCAATTCTGGCTGAAATTTCCCGATTCATCCAGCACGCACGCCACTCCACCGGACATCCCCGCCGCGAAGTTGCGGCCCGTTTGTCCCAGCACGACCACCCGGCCGCCGGTCATGTATTCGCATCCGTGGTCGCCTACCGATTCCACCACGGCCGAGACGCCGCTATTGCGCACGCAAAAACGCTCGCCCGCCATGCCGCGAATGTAGGCCTCGCCGCCGGTCGCGCCGTAAAGGGCCACATTGCCGGTAATGATGTTTTCCTCCGCCACAAAATTCGAGCCTTCGGGCGGGTAAAGAATTATTTTCCCGCCGGAAAGTCCCTTGCCGAGGTAATCATTGGCGTCGCCTTCCAATATCCACGTCAGCCCCGGCGGCATAAACGCGCCGAAGCTCTGGCCGGCCGAGCCTTTGAAATGAACCTTGACCGTGTCCTCGGGCAATCCCTGGGCGCCGTAACGCCGGGTGATTTCGCTGCCCACAATCGTGCCCACCACGCGGTTGACATTCCTAATTTCGAGCGAGGCCTCCACTTTTTCCCGCCGCTCCAGGGCCGGCTCGCAAATTTTGAGCAGGGCCGTGTTGTCCAGCGCCTTTTCCAGCCCGTGGTCCTGCGCGATCTGGCAATAGCGGCCGAATTCCTCGGGCGCCTTGGGCTGGTAAAGAATATTATTGAAATCCAGCCCGCGCGCTTTCCAATGCTCGATGGCTTCCCGGGCTTCGAGCAAGTCGGTGCGGCCGATCATCTCGTTGACCGTGCGGAATCCCAATTGCGCCATCAACTCGCGCATCTCCTGCCCGATAAAGCGCATGAAATTGACCGCGTGGGCCGGGTCGCCCTTGAAGTTCTGGCGCAACGCCGGGTTCTGCGTGGCCACTCCCACCGGGCATGTGTCAAGATGACAAACACGCATCATGATGCACCCCAGCGAAACCAGCGGCGCGGTCGCGAACCCAAATTCCTCCGCCCCGAGCAGGGCCGCCACCACGACGTCGCGCCCCGTTTTCAACTGGCCGTCAGTCTCCACCGTGATGCGGCTGCGCAAATTATTAAGGACGAGCGTTTGGTGAGTCTCGGCCAGGCCCAATTCCCACGGGATGCCCGCGTGTTTGATGCTCGTTTGCGGCGAGGCGCCCGTGCCGCCGTCATGCCCGCTGATAAGCACCACGTCCGCGTGCGCTTTGGCCACGCCCGCCGCGATCGTGCCTACGCCAACCTCGGCCACCAACTTGACGCTGATGCGCGCGTGATGGTTGGCGTTTTTCAAGTCGTGAATCAATTCCGCCAGGTCTTCAATTGAATAAATGTCGTGATGCGGCGGAGGCGAAATCAATCCGACGCCCGGAGTGGCATGGCGCACTTTGGCAATCCACGGATACACCTTCAGCCCCGGCAATTGGCCGCCTTCGCCGGGCTTGGCGCCCTGGGCCATTTTGATTTGCAATTCGCGCGCCTTGACCAGGTACAGGCTCGTCACGCCGAAGCGCGCCGAAGCGACCTGTTTGATGGCGCTGTTTTTGGAATCGCCGTTGGGTTCAAGCTGGTAGCGGGCCGGGTCTTCGCCGCCCTCGCCGGTGTTGCTCTTGCCGCCAATGCGGTTCATGGCCACGGCCAGCGCTTCGTGCGCCTCCTTGCTGATGGAGCCGTAGGACATCGCGCCGGATTTGAAGCGCATGAGAATGGCTTCCAGCGGCTCGACTTCCTCGATGGGCACGGGAGGCTGGCTGCCGGTTTTCAATTCGAGCAACCCGCGCAACGTGCAGGATTTTTTCGACTGCTCATTGACGGCCTGCGAATAATCCTTGAACGCCTTGTAATCCGCGTTGCGGCAGGCGGATTGCAGCTTATGCACCGTCTGCGGATTGAAAAGATGGTCTTCGCCATCGGCCCGCCATTGATAAACGCCGCCGACTCCCAAAACGCGGCCGTTGACCTCGCGGTCGGGAAACGCCGCGCTGTGGCGCATCTGCACTTCGCTCGCGATGACATCCAGCCCGATGCCTCCGACGCGCGAAGCGGTGCCGGTGAAGTATTTTTCCACAATCGAAGGGTGCAGCCCGATGGCCTCGAAAATCTGCGCGCCGCGGTAGCTTTGGATGGTCGAGATGCCCATCTTGGAAATCACTTTGACAACGCCTTTGATGGCCGCCTTGACGTAATTCTTGCAGGCGTCTTTATGCTTGATGTTGACCAGCAAACCCTGCCGGATCATGTCATCGAGCGTTTCAAAAGCGACGTAAGGATTGATCGCTCCCGCGCCGTATCCGATCAGAAGGGAGAAATGATGGACCTCACGCGGCTCGCCCGATTCCAACACCAAGCCGACCCGCGTGCGGGTGCCTTCGCGAATAAGGTGGTGATGCACGCCCGCGACCGCCAGCAAAGCCGGCATGGCCGCCAATTCCACATCCACGCCGCGATCCGACAATATCAGAATGTTCGCCCCCGCCTCGACCGCGCTGGAAGCCCGCGCGCACAAATCGTCCATCGCCTTAGCCAGGCCCGCCTGGCCGTCGGCCGCTTTGAAGAGAATCGGCAGCGTGACTGATTTGAAGCCGGCCTGCCTGATGTATTTGAGCTTGGCGAATTGCTCGTTGGTCAATATCGGCGAGTGCAGCTTGATGAGGTTGCAACTCATCGGCTTGGGCTTGAGCAAATTGCGCTCGGACCCGATGGTCGTGACAGCGGACGTGACCAATTCCTCGCGGATGCAATCAATGGGCGGGTTGGTCACCTGTGCGAACAGTTGCTTGAAATAATTGTAAAGCAGTTGCGGCTTGTTGGACATGACCGCGAGGGGCGTATCGCATCCCATCGAGCCAAGAGCCTCAACGCCATCGCGCGCCATCGGAGCCATGACGATGCGCAAATCCTCAAAGGTATAGCCGAAGGCTCGCTGCCGCTGCAACACGGTGTTGTGCGAAAGCTCCGTCCCGTGCGGGAATTCGCCGACGCTGCTCAAATCCAGCAAATGGTCGTTCAGCCATTGGCGGTAGGGCTGCTCGGTGGCGATCTTTTGCTTGATCTCCTCGTCCGCCACGATCCGCCCTTCCTCCGTATCGACCAGGAACATCCGTCCCGGTTGGAGGCGTCCCTTTTGCTTAATCCGCGCCGCCGGCACATCCAGCACGCCGACCTCCGACGCCATGATGACCATGTCATCCGTCGTAATATAATAACGGGAAGGCCGCAGACCATTGCGGTCCAGCACGGCGCCGATTTTCTTGCCATCGGTGAAGGCGATGGAAGCCGGGCCGTCCCAAGGTTCCATCAGGCAGCTATGGTATTCGTAGAACGCCTTCTTCTCGTCGCTCATTGTGGCGTGGTTGGTCCATGGCTCAGGGATCATCATCATGATCGCGTGCGGCAGGGAGCGCCCTGCCAGCACCAGCAACTCGAGGCAATTGTCGAACATGCCCGAATCGCTGCCGTCGGTGTTGATGACCGGCAGGAGTTTCTTGAAATCGTCGCCGAAAAGATCGCTTTGGCACATGGCCTGGCGGGCGTGCATCCAATTGACGTTGCCGCGCAGCGTATTGATCTCGCCATTGTGGGCGATGTACCGATAAGGGTGGGCGCGGTCCCAACTGGGAAACGTATTAGTGCTGAAGCGCGAATGCACCAGGGCCAGCGCGCTTTCCATCGCGGGATTCTTCAAGTCGGGATAATACGCCTCCATCTGCTCAGTCAGCAGCATCCCTTTGTAAACCAGCGTGCGGCAGGAGAGGCTGGAAATGTAAAACCAATGCCCGCCTTTGATACCCCCATACCGGATGGCCCGCTCGGCCCGCTTGCGAATGACGTAAAGTTTGCGCTCGAAGGCCATGTCATCGGCCAGCTTCGCGTCGCGCCGGATGAAAGCCTGTTGCATGAACGGCTCGCTCTCCTGCGCCGTCGCGCCAAGCGTGGAATTATCGGTCGGCACAATGCGCCAGCCCAAAAACTTCTGCCCTTCCTCGACCACGATGTTCTCGAACATCGTTTCGCACGTCCGGCGCTCATTGGGATCGCGCGGCAAATAGACCATCGCCACCCCGTAATCGCCCAGCGGCGGCAGCTTGATCTTTTCCTTGCGCGACACTTCCTTGAAGAATCCGTGGGGCATCTGCATGAGGATGCCTGCTCCGTCGCCGGTGTTCGCCTCGCAACCGCACGCGCCGCGATGGTTCAAGTTAACCAGGATCGTCAGGGCGTCCTGGATGATCTTGTGGGATTTCTTTCCTTTAATATTGACGACGAAGCCCACTCCGCAGGAATCATGCTCGAACTGCGGATCATACAAACCTTGCTTAACCGGCCACCCGTTTGGACTGGTGGTTGTGTTTATTCTTGTCTCTCTCATCAGGCTCGCAGTATCTTTTCTATATAAAATTTCGCTATTTTTGCCATAACGCGGCGCCAGTGCAATAGCGGAATTGTAAAATATTTAAAAATCTATGAAAAATGCCCTCTTTTGCGGCGTCCTCGCGGCGATGGCCGCCCTCGCGACGAACGCTCGCTGCGAAATCACCGTCCACACGGCCCACAACGAAAGCGGTGATGCAAGCGCGGACTTCAAATTTAAGGGCGTGCCCCGCCCGGCCAAAAACGGAACGGCCGGAAAATTCACAATCGTGGCTGGCGAGGTGGACGACGCCGGAGGCGGCCTGGAAAAACTCAACGACGGCCACTTGCCCGGGGAAGAGGACGACCCGGCGGAAAACTTTTTCTTCAACGCCGGCACTCCGGGCGGCAGGTTGAAGCTGGACTTGAACCAATCCAAGCCGATCCGCCAGATCAATACCTATTCCTGGCATGCCAATACGCGCGCTCCGCAGGTTTACAAGGTTTACGGAGCGACTGGCTCGGCCCCCGACTTCAATCCCGCCCCCGCCCATGACCAAGACCCCGCCGCCTGCGGTTGGACCCTGATCGCCTCCGTCGATACCCGCCCGAAGGACGGCGACCCCGGCGGCCAATACGGCGTCAGCATCAGCGATTCCGCCAGCAACGTGGGCGAGTACCGCTATCTGCTTTTCGACTGCAAGGCCGCGGAAACCGATGACGGCTTCGGAAATACATTTTACAGCGAAATCAATGTGCTCGGCCCCGGAGACGCCGGCGCCGACGCCGGCCCGTCCGCCAGCGTCCCCGAAATCAAGCCGTACGACGTTCATACGCCGGACGGAAAATACGAGATTGTCTTCGACGCTTCGCGCGCGCCGGATTTGGCCGATTGGACGACCAACAAACTCGCTCCGGTGCTGTTGGAGTGGTATCCGAAAATTGTGGACTATCTTCCCAGCGAAGGTTTTGAAGCGCCCGCGAAATTCACCGTCACGCTGCGCCCGGGCCGGGGCGTGGCCGATACCGAGAATACGCGCATCAACGTTTACATTCCCTGGGTGCATAGCCAGATCAACGGCCAGGCCATCGGCTCGGTCGTACATGAATGCGTCCACGTCGTGCAGCAATACGGTTACGCCCGCCGTCACAATCCGCATCCGGCCGAGAATCCGGGCTATTTTGTGGAAGGACTCGCGGACTACTTTCGTTTTTACAAATTCGAGCCGCAGACCAAAGGCGCGGAAATCCGCCGTCGCGGCCTGCAAAACGCGAACTACAACCGCAGCTACCGCGTCACCGCCAATTTCCTCAATTGGGCTACTGAGAAGTTCGGCCAGGACCTCGTCCCCAGACTCAACGCCGCCATGCGCGAAGGCAATTACAGCGCCGATTTCTGGACCAAGGAAACCAGCAAATCCCTTCAGGACCTCAACACCGCATGGAAGGACGATTTGAAGAAAAAACTGGGCGGCGAATCGAGCGGGGGCTGACGTTGGCAAACTGTCACGATGCCAATTGGAATCACGGCAAGGAAAGTATGCCGGCCAATCGAGATGGCAAATCTTGAGCAGGGTGTAAATTGGAAATCTCGGCGCCCTCGCCTATCTGCGCGTCCAACTCTTCGCTGATTTCCATTTTAGGCAGCGTTTTCATGCAAGTCATTTTAACGTCATATTGACGTTAACCAATAGGATTTACGGCAGCCCACGCAAAGATTGGAATCGCGGCTTGATGCAAGATTCTTGCTGCGGCATCGTATTGGCCTTCGAGCAGGCTTATGAGCCGCTGGAACCCTAACGACCTTTATAATTTGCTGATTGAAGGAAAATATGAAAATGAATCGGATCTCTGAGGGCAAACAATGCATCCTGGGCGCCTGCCTGGCCGCAGTCCTCGCCTGGGGTGCCTTGGTGTCGGGCCCCGCCGCCCGCGCGCAATCCGCCCCGGCCAATATGTCCCCGGATTTGCAGGAAATCGTGAAATTCGCCCAAGCCAAAATGACCGATGACGTCGTTCTCGCTTACATCAAGAACTCGGGCAAATCCTATACCTTGAGCGGCGATGACATGATTTATCTCAGCAGCCAGGGAGTTTCCCAGGCGGTGTTAAGCGCCTTATTGCAAACGAAAAACAACGCCGCGGCCCCCGCCCCAGCTCCCACCCAAGCGCCGCCCTCGCAGCCAGGGCCGCCTCCCGCTTTCACTCCCAGTCCCGCCCCGGCGCCGGTTTACGCGCCCCCGCCCGGCTTATTTGATAGTTTCAACACGGACGGCGGCCTTAATCCTTCGATGTGGATGGTGCAGACGCCCCTTATCCAAAGCCTGGCGCAATGGAATGGCTCCGTTTCCATGCCGGCCATGACGGCGTTCAGCCCGGCTGGCATGCAAATGTCCGGCGTCAACGGCCCTGGCCAATTCGCCGGCATTCAATCGGCTGGCGCATACATGGCGCCATTTACGTTCACTACGACGGTGACGGGACTCGCGCCGGAAGGAATCCCGTTTGAAATTTACCTTGTCACGCCGGATTTGCGCCAATGGTTGAGCGTGGCCGGGCACCTCGGCGGCGAAAGCACCCGCCGCGAGGGAGTCCGAATTTATTCGCCCTTTGGCGGCGTGAGAGTTCCAACGGGACACGGCCCATCGCCGGAGTACGGAGTTTGGGTAAATTGGACCGGCAGCGCGCAGCCCCTTTCCGCCTTGGGAACGAAGATTTACCCCACGCCGTTTCCAAATGTGCCTTACACAGTCTCTGTAACGGTCGGAGCTGATGGCATGGCCTCGGTTTCTTTGATGGACGCGGCTGGGCATGCGCTGGGAGCGATGAATTCCATGCCGGTCGGCGCAGGCCCGTTCAACGTGGTGCTGGCCGCGCGCCGGGCCGGGCCAACTTTTGCGAACTGGCAGTCCGTTTCGCTGACGCCTCTGGGCGGTCCGCAAGTCGCTCCCCCGATGGCCGCGCCGCCGGAGACGCCGACCTTTGATTATTTCCAGGCGCACTTGCTGCCTTACGGCCAATGGGTCGATGTGCCGGGCGTCGGTTCCGCCTGGGTGCCTGCGCAGGCTAACAATCCCGATTGGCGCCCCTACATGGACGCGGGCCACTGGGAGTACACCGATGCCGGCTGGTTTTGGCAATCCGATTATCCGTGGGGCGACATTGCGTTCCACTATGGGCGCTGGATCAACAACGATTACACCTCCGGGCGTTGGGCCTGGGTGCCGGCCTATGATTGGGCGCCCTCGTGGGTGGCCTGGCGCGAAGGGGAAGGCGGCATGGGCTGGGCTCCGCTGCCATGGGGCGTGGAATTCCGCGCGGGGCTGGGCCTTTATTGGCATGGCGCGCTGGTGGTCGATGGGGTTGGCTTCGGCCTCGGCTTCAATGCGTATTGCTTCGTCGGCTACGATCACTTCTGGGGTGGAGACTATCATCATTATGCCTTCGACCGCGAGCGAGCGCATGCATTTTACGACCATAGCGCGTTTCACGCCGGCTACCGGATGGAAGGCGGACGCATGCACATGGAAGGATTGGGCCGCGAACACATGGCCGCCGTCACTCACCATGAGGTCATGGAACATCGGGCCACCGAAATGCGCCACGATGAAGAACGGCACGATTTCGCCAAACGCACCGAAGAGCACCACGATCTGGCCCGCGCTCCCATGCACACGGAGCCAAACCGCAGGGAACCGAACCGTGGGGAACCAAATCGCGGAGAGCCGAATCGCGGGCCGGTGGCAAATCAACATACAGCCGAACGTCCAGTCGAGCATGCGGGACAAGCGGCGCCTCCCACGCAAAGCCATTCCGGATTTTTGCCGGGAAACTCAGGACACAATCAGCCCAATTCCAAGAACTCAAACTCGAATAAGAAGCCCAATTAAACTGAGGGACCGAAACTTCTACACCGCCGGCGGCCCAAAACCGCCGGCGTTTTGCTGTCATGGCTTCCCAGCCGACTTGCCGGGCGGGCTGGGAGGATGGGCGAAACTCAACGTATCGAAGGATTCCGTGCCCGATTCCCCGGCTGCTTTTTCCGGCGGCTTGGCGCGCGAATGGCCGCGAGGCTGGAGCAATTTGGCCACTAATCCCGTCCAGCCGGTTTGATGCGACGCGCCGGCCCCCCGCCCGGTATCGCCATGGAAGTATTCGTGGAAGAGCACGTAATCCTTAAAATGCGGGTCCGAGGCCAGCTTGGGATGGTACTTAAGCACGGGGCGCTGGCCATCCTTTCCCTTGAGGAAAAGCCGCGTCAGCCGGCAGGTCAATTCCTCCGCCACTTCCTTGATGGTCTTCATTTGTCCGGAGCCGGTCGGGCATTCGATTTTGAATTCATCACCGTAGTAATGATGGAATTTTTGCAACGACTCGATAATCAAATAATTGACAGGCATCCAGACCGGCCCGCGCCAGTTTGAATTGCCGCCAAACAGGCCGGATTGCGATTCGCCCGGCTGGTATCGAACTTCCAGGGTGTGACCGTCGATGGGGAACTGGTAAGGGTGTTCCGCGTGGCACTGGGAAAGCGCGCGCACGCCGTAATTGGAGAGAAACTCTGTTTCATCCAGCGCCCGCCGCAGCAGCGCCTTCATGCGATGGCCGCGCAGCAGCGAAAGCAGGTGCCGCTGGCGCCCCCGGCGGTCGTTCCAGCGCGAGACCAATTGGGCCAAATCCGGCCGGTGGTTCAGGAACCATTCGAGCCGCCGGCTGAATTCCGGCAGTTGGCGCATTAAGCCATTTTCCAGCGTCTCGACGGCAAAGAGCGGGATGAGGCCGACCATCGAGCGCACCTTCAGCGGCACCATGCGGCCATCGGGCAGATTGAGGACGTCATAATAGAATTCGTCCTGCTCATTCCAAAGGCCGATGCCTTTGTCGCCAATATTATTCATCGCCTGGACAATGTGCAGAAAGTGCTCAAAAAACTTGGTGGCGATGTCCTCATAAACTTTGTTGTGCCGCGCCAATTCCAAAGCGATTTGCATCAAGTTGAGCGAATACATGGCCATCCAGGCTGTGCCGTCGGCCTGGTTGATAAAGCCGCCAGTGGGCAGGGGCGCGCTGCGGTCAAAGACGCCGATGTTGTCCAAGCCGAGAAAGCCGCCCTGGAAAATGTTGCGGCCCTGGGCATCCTTGCGGTTGACCCACCAGGTGAAGTTCAGCATGAGCTTGTGGAAAACCCGTTCCAGAAAGGCCAGGTCTCCGTCGTCGCCGCGCTGTTTGCGGTCCATTTGGAACACCCGCCAAGTCGCCCAGGCGTGGACGGGCGGATTCACATCGCCCAAAGCCCATTCGTAAGCGGGAAGCTGGCCATTGGGATGCATGTACCATTCGCGCGTCAATAATATAAGCTGGTCCTTGGCGAACTGCGTGTCCACCAGTGCAAGGCTGAGCGTGTGAAATGCCAGGTCCCATGCGGCATACCACGGATACTCCCACTTGTCGGGCATGGAGATGATGTCGGCGTTGTTCAGATGCGGCCAGTCGCTATTGCGGCCGCATTGCCGCTCACTGGGCGGCGGAGGCTGGGCCGGGTCGCCATTGAGCCATTCGGGCACATCGTAATAGAAAAACTGCTTCGACCAAATCATGCCGGCCAGGGCTTGCCGCTGCACGCTGCGGGCATCCGGGTCGGTTAAGCCTTGCTGCAGCACGGCGTAAAACTCGTCCGCCTCATGGCGCCGCTGCTGAACCACCTGATCAAACTCCGCGAACGGCGCGGCCATCTGGTTCCGCGTCAAGCGCAGGCGAATGGATGCCTGGCCCTGCGCGGGGACAGGGAGGATGTAATGCGCCGCCATCTTCGTGCCTGTGTGATTGGGATTGATGGCTGCTTTGTTGCCGGCGACGATGCATTCGTGGAAGGCATCCTTAAAATAGCCCGGTGAATCCCATCCATGCAGGCGGCGGTTATTGGTGTCATTATCGGTGAAAAGAAGCTCCGGCCGGCCATCGCAATAGAAATTGAATTCGCCCAGCACGGAATGGCGGACGGCCACGGCGGAGTCTCCACTTGCGTTGAGCGCGGGCTTTTCGGACCCGTGTTTCCAGCACCAAGTATTGCGAAACCAAAGCTGCGGCAACAAATGAATCTGGGCCGGGTCCGGGCCGCGATTGTGCGCCGTGACCAGCATCAGAATATCGTCCACGCCGGCCTTGGCGTATTCCACGAACGCGTCAAAATACCGGTCGTCATCGAAAATGCCCGTGTCCAGCAATTCAAATTCCGGCCGCTCCATCCCGCGCATCCGGTTGACCTCCACCAATTGGGAATAGGGATAGGCCCGCTGCGGATACTTGTAGAGCATCTTCAAGTAGGAATGCGTCGGCGTGGCATCAAGATAGTAGTAAAGCTCTTTAACATCCTCGCCGTGATTGCCCTCGCTGTTAGTAAGGCCGAAAAGGCGTTCCTTGATGATCGGGTCCTGGCCGTTCCACAGCGCCAGCGCGAGGCAGAGTTGCTGGTAATCGTCGCTCAGCCCGGCGATGCCATCTTCGCCCCAGCGGTAAGCCCGGCTGCGGGCGTGATCGTGCGGGACGTATTCCCAGGCAGTGCCCCCGGGGCTGTAATCCTCGCGCACGGTGCCCCACTGCCGTTCCGAGAGGTACGGCCCCCATTGCCGCCAAGCGGCCAGCCCCCGGTCCGCTTCCGAGAGCCGTTTATGTTCGGCTGAGAGCTTGCCCTGAGCATTCATTGTTCACCAAAAGTGTAGAGCGCAGGGTGTTTCGATACAACATCTCAAATGCAGGTGTGGAAACGAAGAGGAACGCCGTCACTTCGTCTTGGGCTGATTGCCGTAAGCCTTTGGGTCGTCATGCGCCGGTTCCTTCAATTCCGTTCGCAGGCGCGCGACCTCGGCCATTAGTTTTGACTGCGTATCCGCGTAAGCCGGATCGCCAAAGACACTGCGCATTTCGCCGGGGTCCTTCTCGCGGTCGAAGAGTTCCCAGTAATCCACGTCCGGCCAGTAAAAATGCGCCAGGGTGAACCGGTCCGTGATGACGCCGTAATGCGGGCGCACATGGTGGTCGGCTGGATATTCGTAATAATGATAGTAAAAGGCCGTGCGCCAATCGGGCGGTGTCTCGCCGCGGAATATGGGCATCAGGCTGCGGCCTTGCATCCGGCCGGGAATCGGCAGGCCGGCGGCTTCGAGGAAAGTCTCGGCCAAATCCATGTTGGACACCAAATCTTTATTGACGCTCCCCGGGCGGATCATTCCCGGCCAGCGGATGAGCAGCGGTGTGCGCGCCGATTCCTGGAAAATCCAGCGCTTGTCAAACCACCCGTGCTCGCCCAGGAAAAACCCTTGGTCGGACGCATATAGCACTATCGTGTTGGAAGCCAGGCCGGTGTCGTCCAGGTATTTCAGAATCCTGCCGACGCTGTCATCAACGCCCTTGATGCATCCCAAGTAATCGTGCATGAAGCGGTTGTATTTCCATTCCGTCAACGCCTGGCCGGAGAGTTGGGCCTCGGCGAACTTTTTGTTGCGCGGCGCGTAATAGGCGTCCCAGGTTTTTCGCTGGTCGGCGTTCATTTCCGGCGGATCGGTCAGTTTATTGTCCTCGTTCAATTTCATCGTTTTGGCGATGGTCATGTTTTGGTCATGCTCGGCCAAGCCGCGGCCGGAGTAATCGTCGAACAGGCTTGGGGGTTGTGGATAAACGCGGTCGTGATCGAAATCGAGGTCGCGCAAGGCCGGTTCCCAGATTCGATGCGGCGCCTTTTGCCAGCATAACAACATGAACGGCTTGGAAGGATCGCGATGTTTCAGCCAATCCAGAGATAAATCCGTGATGACGTCCGTCACGTAACCTGGATGTTTGACGCGGCGGCCTTGGTCGAGGAGCACCGGGTTGTAGTAAATGCCCTGTCCCGGTAAAATGTTCCAATAATCGAATCCGGTGGGGTCGGTTTCCAAATGCCACTTGCCGATCACGGCCGTTTGGTAGCCCGCTTGTTGCAGCAGTTTAGGATAGGTGATTTGGGAGCCGTCGAAACGGCAATTGCCATTATTATAGAAGCCGTTGATGTGGCTGTAAGCGCCCGTGATAATCGCAGCCCGGCTGGGGCCGCACAACGAATTGCAAACCAGGCAATGATCAAATCGCATCCCTTCAGCGCCAAGCCGGTCGATGTTCGGCGTCTGGAGCAGGCGCCGCCCTTCCCCGTAGGCGCTGACGGCCTGCCAGGCATGGTCGTCGGCCATGATAAACAAAATATTGGGACGGTTATCCGCCGCGCGGCCAGCCAGGCAGAACATTGTCCCGAACGTGAAAAGTAGAAGCCTCCTTAAATAAATGATCATTGCATGAAAAAAATATCCAATCCGGCCCCCGCTCGTCCAGCCAAGAAAAAGCCGTCAGAAAGAGCGCGTGAATCAGTCATCGGCCGGGCGTGGCAACAATGTATTCGGCTTCGAATGCCGCGAAATCATCGTCCGAGGCGACGACCTTTGACCAGCCGCCGTACGTGTCGCGCCCGCCATACATTCCATAAACCCTTGTCGATCGGCCATCGGGAGAAAGCCAGGGCTGGCGCTCCCGGATCATGGCCACCGAACGCAACGGGAAGTTGGTCAGCTCATCGGATGTTCCCGTGTAAACGATCTCGAACTGGTTGGTCCCGGCAAGCGAAGGATTTTTCTCGGCCAGATAGGAATCGAGTTCGCCAATGGCGGAGCGCGTCAGAAAGGGCGTTTCGTGTCGGGGATTCGGCATTGTCGCGGATGACCGACATGGCGCTGCGGCAATCCTCATCGGTTTCCAAGGCATTCGGGTAAATCGAGTTGAGCCACGTCTTGTCCGGCATGCGCGCAAGTTCCGGGATAATTTCGGACGGGTGTTCTTCAAGCCATTGTTTGAGGCGGCTGACGCGCGCGGGCCAGACTTGGCTGGCCGATAACAGGGCGTCGCTGTCGCGAATCGCTTTCGCTTTGCGCAACGCTTCGGCCTTGCGCCGCAAACCGCCCATTTCCCCGCGCAGGCGCAGGAGTTCGCGGAATTGCTCTTTGGAAAGCGAGACGGAAGAGGAAGTATCCATTGCAGTCGCCCCGGAATCATGTTGACTCTCAACGGCAGTCGTGAGTTGCGCCTGGCGTTGCAAGAGACGGTTTTGATCGCGATGCCTGGACTGAGCCTGGCGCTCGACGACAAGGGGCGGCACGAGGCCGGCAGGATCAGCGCGCCTAGCGCGGCGTTTTTTAAATTTATTTGCGCCATAAATTTCAATGCGGCCAGGGTAAAGCTCGTTTTGGCAGGAGCTGTCAACAAGGCGGCGCGAGCAATGCTCGCTGCAAGACCGGCCGCTGGTTTCTTAATCTGCCGTGTTCAAGGACGGGCGCCAGGGGTTGCTGTAAACGGCGGCCGGCGAAGAATTTCGTTCGCCCTGTTCTGTCAATAATTTATCCAATTCGTCCGAGGATTGATTGGCCGCCCATTGATAATTGGAAAGCGTCGGTTCCAGATTGGCCTTTGACTCCGGCGCGGTCGCGACATGCATGACCGCGGGTTTGCCGCCGCGCGGCCTCGCAATAAACGACACCGCAATGACCAGCGCCAAGACGGACACGGCAGGCAGGGCCAGCCGCCAATTCAAAAACAAACCAAACCATTCCCGCGCGGAACGGCGCTCCCGGGCCGCCAGGGCAGCCATGACGTTGCGATGGAACGCGGCGGAAGGCTGGCCGTGCGATTCCGGTTCGGCCGCGCGCAAGTTTCCGGCGACGGCTTCAATCTCCGCCAGATAATGTCCGCAACCGGGGCAAAGAGCCGAGTGAGCGCGCAGTTCCCGCTCGCGCTGGGGTTCCAGGGCGCCCGCCGCCATCAAGGCGATTTCCTCGCGGTATTTTGCGCAAGCGTTCATGCGGAAACTGTGTCCGATTTTTGCCCGATCATGACGTTCATGCCGCGCAGTTTGTCAAGAGCATGGAACAGGCGCGACTTGACCGTGCCCACCGAGCAGCCAAGCGCGGCGGCAATTCCCTCCAGCGAATCATCCACGTAAAAGCGCAGATGAATCACCTGCTGGTGCTTGGCCGGCAGCGACGCGATGCACTGCCGCACCTGCGCCGCCTGTTCCGAAAGCACGGCCTGCTCGTCGGGCCGCGGTTCGTGGCCGGCCGCCTTGCCGATGCGCCGCTCCAGCGCGCCCGCTTCCACAGCGGCGAATGCTGAAAATGGCACCGGGCGCTTCTCGCGCATCGTGTTTCGGTAACGGTTCAAGAGAATGGCGCAAAGCCAGGTGAAAAATTGGCAGCGCCCGTTGTAGCGGCGCAGGGATTTCCAGGCTTCGACCAGCGTGTCCTGCGCAAGGTCTTCGGCAAGGGCGCTGTCGCCGCAGAGCGCGGCGGCCTGGCGAAAAAGCCGGGCTTCATAGGCCCTGCAAACTTCGCCAAACGCGGCGGCATCACCCGCTCGCGCTTGATCGAGGAGGCTCCGGTTTTCTGGGAGCGCGCTTGGCACAAAGACTGGACTCAAGCTGAACACATTGACATTGTAGCCTCGAAAACCGGGCCGTTCCAGCGAGAAATGTTCACGTCAGGGAGCTGGCGCCTTGCCCGCGTTTTTGCCAAAGACCAGGAACGGAGGCCCGTCCTTCTCGATGAAGATAAAGACTTCCGGGTAGCCCAATCCGGCGTAGTCCGCGCTCAGTTCAAAACCCCGGCCGGCATTGTCAAATACAAAGCGTTGCATGGCAAACGGCCCCTGCCCAATCGGATTGGCCACGCTGTTGAAACCAGCCTGGCCGTTCAACTTGTATTGCACCGCGGCCTGGGTCATGGCCAGGTCCGCCATGGCGCTGAATTCCCTCGGCCTGAGTTTCTGCAGCGCGGGGAAAAGCTCGCGCACGAACGGGTTCGTGGAATTGTCAATCTCCGCGCTCAACGGCGGCATTTGTTCCTCGTATTGCGCCAGGGGCAGCGTCTCGACCGTTTGCAATCGGTCGTAGAGCGGGTCCATGTCGCGCAGCAATTTGATGACGCCGTCGCTCGTGCCGCCGGAAGCGGCCATGACTTGCGCCCAGGAGCTATTCGTGTCCGGGCTGTCTCCGCTCGTCATCGCGTGCTCGAAAATCTGCCGCAATCCCTCCATGACCCTGGCGTCGTTGCCGGGATTTCCAGCCTGCAATTCCTGCGTACGGTCGACAAACCAACGCGCGAAAGTTTTTTCCATGGGGATGGCGTTCGCGATCGTGCCGCGAGCGGGCGGGGCGCTCAATCCATTGGCCAATTCGCCAAAAATCTCCGGCGTAAAATGATTGTAATTTTCCGCGATGGTTTCGCAGACAATTCTCTCCATGGCGAACTGCACCAGCACCGAGATCAGGCATCCGTCATGCGAGACCTGGCGGCCCAGCGCGAGCGCATTCAGCAAATCCTTGCGCGCGTCGGCTTGGCGGTCATGCTGCAAGTCCCACATCGCGCGCAATCGCGCCACGTTGGCCGCGGTTTTGGCGCGGGCGAGGTGGCCGAGAAGCGTGTCAGGGCCGGCTGAAAAATCAACGCCCCAATCGCAGGCCGCCTTGGATTGCGCGGCCTGGCTCATGAGGCGGAACTCATTGTCATACCGCGAAACCAGTTCGCCGAAACGGTCCGGCAATTTTTGGCCACGCCACTCATTGGTGAACAGGAAATCGGAATCGCCCCTGGGCAAATCCGGCGCCGTATTAAACGCCTGATAATACGTCAGCGCCGGATTGATATCCGTGCGAAACGTTTGTGCGTGAACAACCCCCGCCGCGCCGATCGCCGCGAGCCAGCAGAATGAAGTAAAATATCTCATGCCCGTTAATACCGCCCGACCTGGAAAAGGTTCAAATTATAATAGCTGCATTGTTCCTGGGCTTCATTTGCCTTGTGTGAGAATGTGTTCAAACGCAATTCACCGTAATTCACCGCGTTTCGGTAATAGTTATCGTTAACCGGGCCTTGTTCTCGGCGACAGAATGCTCAATAAATGTAAAAGAACAGAGCGCCGGGAGCGCCACACACGCCAATATGCCACAGTCTGAATGCGACGCAAGGAAGAAAATTCATTAAAAAGAGGGAAATGTAACGCAGCGTCTGCCATGATCGCTCGTGGCGCCTTCGTATGTCCTTGACGCTCTCAGTCGTTGCGCTGCATTCTTTTGGCCAATTTATGGACTCAGCAATCATTCTCCATGTCTCGCGGGACACGCTGGCTGGAACGATTTCCTTTCCGCAAGTCGTTGAAAGGCTGCTCGCGGCGGGCGTGGAATATTACCACGTTGATTATGCCGCCCTGCGAAAAACGTTTTACGGCGCGGACGGAAGCGCCGTCGTGACGGCCATTGACTATGAAGGTTTGCCGCCGATCTCGCCGGGATTCTCGCCGGAGGCCTTGTGCGCCAGCATCCTCGACAGCCAGCGCCACGGACAAGCTTAGGCGGCGTCAATAAATAACATTTACAAGTTCCTGTTTTGATTGGGGTAGATGACGTAATTCCATTCGCCATGAAAGCGCCCCGGTTTCAAACTGATGCTGGCCATTTGTTGGGGCGTGATTTTTCTGCCGGGCAGG
>DASXZY010000025.1:0-14469 GCA_036501625.1 Verrucomicrobiia bacterium | reverse complement strand
CGCCTGGGCAATATCCTGGCCTTTTTTGCGCATCGCTTAACCAATGGTCCCATCGAGGGTCTGAACAACAAAATCCAGGGGCTAATCAAAAAAGCATTTGGCTATCGGAACAAAGAACGGTTCAAGAACGACATCTTCTTCCATTTGGGCGGCTTGGACTCTATCCCGCCCAATGAAAAAACATCGGAACTTTCCTGAAGAGGCAATTCTCTAAGCCCTTTATAAACCGCTCGGGAATACCAGAGAGACCGACTTGTGCACCTGCGAGTGAGCCAGTCAACATGGCTCGAGCCATGTTCTGTCCCCCGCCATTAATGGCATGGAGCACTGCTGATTCAAAATCGTCAGCAAAACGGGCACCAAGATAATATGCGGCGGGAAGTTGATGATATATAGCGCAATCTGAAATCCAAGTAATGCATCTAAAAAATAGTAGCCTACCCGAATTCTATGAGAAGCTGCTTTTGCAAGCTACGCGTGCGCTGAGCAAACGTGATTGCCGGATTCGGCGATGAAGGATTGCTCGACTGTCGAAAGAAACTTCTGGAAACTGAATGGTTTGGGCAGGAAATTCTTCCCTTCCGCCAGCATTTCAGAGTTCTCCAGCACCTCCGTGCTGTAGCCGCTGATGTAAAGAACCTTCAATGTTTGTGATTCCTTCAACAATGTTCTCGCCAATTCCGCGCCGCTGATGCCGTTGGGCATGACCATGTCCGTGACCAAAAGATCAATAGGCGTTCCCGTTTCGCGCCAAACACGCATGGCTTCGACACCGTCTGCGGCTTGCAGGACCTTGTAGCCCTGACGCTCAAGCGTGGTTGCCACAAGTTCACGCAGGGCCGATTCGTCCTCAGCCAAAAGAATGGTCCGGGAGGTGTTGGCGCCGACCGGCACTGGCTTCTCAACCAGCAATTGCGATAGTGGCTCGACCGGTTTGTCGCTTGGCGGCAGGAAGACGCTAAAAGTGGAACCCTGGCCGGCTTTGCTGGCGACTTCGACCCAGCCCTCGTGCTGCCGGGCAATACCATAGACTGTGGAAAGGCCCAAGCCGGTCCCCTTGCCAGCCTGCTTGGTGGTGAAAAACGGCTCGAACACGCGGTTCAGCAGGCTCGTGTCCATGCCGATGCCGCCGTCCTGAACACTCAGACAGACAAACCTTCCCGCGCGTGCGTCATGACAGCGGCGGGCATCATTTTCGTTGACTTCAGCCATATCGGCACGGATACGTATGACGTCTCCGTTGGAGGAGGCATCACGCGCGTTGACGACGAGATTCATGATGATTTGTTCAAGGCAATGTTCGTCGGCAAAGACCGGCAGCAGGCCGGGTTGGCAATGAGACTCCAGCACGATCGATTCGCCCACCATGCGAACGAGCATCGGATGAATATGTTGGACAACTGCGGCCAGTTGCAGCGGCTTGCGCCTCATGACCTGTTTCCGGCTAAAAGCCAGGAGTTGTTTTGTCAACGCAGCGGCGCGATCGGCGGCCAGTTTGACTTGCTGGAGGGCATAAGCCAGTCCGGCATCGAGATTGTCGCGTGACATTTGCAGGCTCGTGTAGCCACCGATGATGGTCAGCAAATTGTTGAAATCGTGCGCGACCCCGGCGGCCAATTGTCCGACGGCGTCCATTTTTTGAGACTGGCGCAGTTGGGCCTCCAACTCGATTTGGTCGGTCACATCGTGCATCGCCAGCAAGACGCAATCTTCGCTGCCGAGGATGACAGGCTCCATCGAGAGCAGGGTTTCGCGGATTTCCTCGACGCGGCGGCGAACGGGACATTTGAGATTTCGGACGGGCTTTCCCTGGCGAACGTCCTGAAGGGCTGCGTTGAATGGCGCCGGTTCTGAAAGCGCGCGCAAATCTTCGAGACTGTGTCCGACCAGCTCCGCCCGCGACCGGCCCACCAAGGCGACAAAGCTGTCGTTGACATCAATCATTAGGCGGGTGTGCGAGTGAAGAATGGCCATCGGCACCGCGGCGGCCCGGAAAGCCCGTTCAAACCTTTCTTCCGAAGCTCGCATGGCGCATTCAATTTCCGCGCGTTTTTGCACCTCGGCTTGAAGCTCCTGATTGGCCTGGGACAGCTCTTGGGTGCGCGCGCGCACTTGTTCGTCGAGATTGTCCATGCGAACCCGCGCCTGGCGAGTGAGATCCCACTTTTTTGTCATGGCGTGGGCCAACTGCAAAACCTCAATGTTGTCGAAAGGCTTCTTGAGGATGACTAAGTTGTCCGAGTGACCCAATTGCTGGATAATCTCCATCCAGGAATGGTCGGAATAGGCCGTGCAAATGACAACCTGGAGGTCCGGGAACCGCTTCCAAATATGACGGATCGTTTCCACCCCATCCCAGCCCGGCGGCATGCGAACGTCCACAAAGGCAAGCGCGTACGGCTTTCCGTTCCCAGCCGCCTCCTGCACCATCCCCAAGCCATCTCGGCCTTGAAACGCGGAGTCAATATGAAAACATGACACGTTGGCCGAGGGAGATTCAGACGCGAACAAAGCCTTTTCCTCGTCGGTTAGCTGTTCGGCCTCCGGCTCTGCTTCGGGACAGAGGATTTTTTTGATATCGGCGTGGATGGTCGGGTTGTCATCGATGATCAGCAGCCGGTAAGTTTCTATGGATTCGCTTCTCATGCTAGTTGAAGTTGGGGGGCAGGCTCGAATTTGACGGCTGGGAGTTCTAAGATGAATCGGGCGCCGCGCCCCGGTCCTTCGCTCACTGCCGTCAATTGTCCACCCATTTCCTGGGCGGCCAGCGCGCCGCTATGCAGCCCAAATCCGTGGCCCTCCTTTTTGGTTGTAAAGCCGTGGCCGAAAATTTTGTTCAGGTTCTCGGATGGAATGCCAACGCCATTGTCCTCGACGATGATCTTGACTGAGCCGCCCCCATTAGGCGCGATATGGATGGAAAGCTCCTTTGAAACAGTTGTTGACGCGTCCAGCGCGTATTTGG
Organism: Verrucomicrobiia bacterium; assembly: GCA_036501625.1. Lineage (GTDB taxonomy): Bacteria > Verrucomicrobiota > Verrucomicrobiia > Limisphaerales > Palsa-1400 > Palsa-1400. The sequence continues at coordinate 11,504 of DASXZY010000025.1, read as the reverse complement.
CGTTGCTGATTAAATTGATGAGAATCTGCATTACCTTATGCCGATCCACCTTGACCCGGGGAACATCCTCAAAAAAGCGGCGTATTTCCACGCCGTGCCGTTCCAAGCCGGCGGCGTTAATCTGCAGGGCGTCATGCACTAATTCCGCGGGGGCCAGCAATTCGGTGACACCGCCGACGCGAGCATAAGCCTGCTGCATGGCGACGATTTCGCGCATGTGCTCAATGTTCTTCCGCAAGTTCTTCATCTCCTCGTGCCAACGGCTCTGTTCATTGGCCGCCGCTGCGGTCAGTTTCACAAGGACGCCGGGCAGGACGCGCCCTTTCGGATCATTGGTGATGAAAGCGGGCGCGTCGTCCAGGTGTTGTCTCAGCAAATCGGCGGCCTGGCGCAGCAGCAGGAGTTTCGAGGCGGCCATCTGTTCTTGGACCAGAGTGGCCGAAACATTGACGCTGTTGAGCACATTGCCGACATTGTGAAGAACGCCTGTGGCGACTTCCGCCCGCCCCGCCGCGCGCGACGCCTCCGCGAATTTTTGATTCTGCTCAAGCTGCAATTCCGCCTGCTTGCGCTCGTGAATTTCCGACTCCAATTCGCGGGCGCGCTGTTCAAGGCTGTGGTTAACGTCTTCCAGATTTGCCTGGCGTTCAGCAATCAAACGCATTTCCGCCAAGCTTTGCCGAATCGAAGTGATCAGGAAAATGTCCTCGAAAACCACCCAGCCGGCGTGTTCCAGCCAACGCCACGGACTTGCCGTCAGCACGCCAAACACCGATTGAGGCCAATAGATGCCGCGAACAAGATGATCGACGGCCACAACAACCGTTGCTGAAAGCAAAACCCGCCAATCCCGATAACAAGCGAGAATCGCCAGTGATCCGAAAACATGGAAATGGGTTTCGATGCGTCCGCCTGTCAGGTGAATGAGCAGGGCTGAAGTCAGCATCTGCGCGACGCCGATCACATGGCGTGTCGATGCCTTGCCGGGCTGCATCCAGATCATCGCCAAGGGGAGGCTCGAAATGGCGCCCCCCAGGAACACCGCCGCCCAAACATGCACGTGAATCGAGCTTTGCGCGCCGGCCCAAGTGCGAGGCGAAATCCATAACGCCGCAGCGATCCCAGCCAGCCATTGCAATGGCATCAGAACCACAAAAAACCGGTCCGTGCGCCGGATAATATCCTCCCGTTGAGTTTCGTAGAGTTCCGCGCCGCGCCGCGTCACTGCGGAAGTGATGTCTGGTGTGTCAATTGAGGCAGTCATGGCGGCCCTTTCTGCCCATTGGCGCGGCATTCAAAGAGGTCGCACCCAAAAACAGGGGTTTGCGTCACAGCCGATGTGCCGTCGAGAATCAATGCCTGTATAGCGTCCCTGCCGCTGTTGTCGCCGGAATGGCCCCGCCCGGCGGTTATTCCGCCGTGAAACCGCAATTGGCCGTGAACGTCAAAAAGTGCGACGCCGCCAGATGTTGCGGCGCCAAAGAGGCGCGCCTCTCGTCCATCATCATCGCGGGCCACGGCAACGCCGGGTATCTGGGATGCTTTCCGCCACATGGAAGTCAGGACCCAATTGGTCGTCTGGCCCGGTGGCTTGACAAAGAAAACGTGGACTTTGACGTGTCCCTTGCAGTGAGCCATTAGGAGGGCCAATTCTCCGACGCTGGCGTCCGAACAGGGACACTTGGGATGAACGAACATCAGCAAAGTGGGACCATCGGCCGATGGGACTACTTTGCTCGCGGCAGGCCACTCGGACGGCGGTGTGCCAGTCAGGCCGGGCTTAAGTGAGTAGCACATCATGGCAATGGTGCCCCCGACGGTCACACCCAGCCAGAGCAGTGTGATGACAGGACTAACGCGTCGTTGTTTAATTAAAATCGGCTTCATCCGCTTTCACGAGGCACGAATGGCATCCTCAAACTATCGGCAGGACTTTCACAAGACTTTAGGCCCAAGCGATTTATAATGCCGCGTGGCCCTGGAGATCAACAGGAACCGATTCGTATGCGAGTGATATGCGACCTCACTATTATGACCGGATGCTTTCCCCGCACTTCCGCCAGTTCGTGCGCGGCTGCGCCGTCACGTCCTATGCCTCGCAAGGCAAATCGGTCGATCATGTGTTGTTCTCAGATTCAGCGGTGAAGGCGGCGACGAACCAACAGAAATGGTATGTGATCATTTCGCGCGGTCGCAAGGGCGTCCAGATTTTCACAGCCGACAAAATCCAGCTTCGCCAAAACGTCCTCCGCTCCGGGGGGCGCGAGCTGGCCTTGGACATCGCCAAAGAATCCTCCGTCCATGCGCTGGCAAAGGCTTGGGGCCGCGATATTGGGTACGTCTTGAATGTCCAGCATTCGCAGCGTCAAACCGCGCAGCGCCGGGCTGAATTGCTTGAGCGGGCAGAAGTTCAGGAAAAATCCGAATCCGTCCGGCAACCGCAAACCGTTCGGACGGCGCGGAAAATCATTCCCGCGCACCAGCACAATCAAAAATATGGAGGAGGCATCGGAGTATGAGCCTGAATATGAGAGCATTCGATGATCGTCTATCGTGTTATGAACTGAGCCGTCAAGTGATGGGCTACCATGTGCCATTGGACAACGTAAGGTTGGAACTGACACCCAGCCGTTTTTACCTGCTGCCTTATCACCATTTGGAAGTCGCCGAGTTCGAGTCGGCCCATAAAGGCGACCCCATTTCGCTTTCATTTGCCAGCCATAAGGTGCGAATCACGGGCCGCAATCTGCGTGACCTGGAACGCGCCGTCGTGTCGGTCACGCCTGTGCCGGAAAAGTACGAGATATTGCAGGAAAGTGTTCAGGGCTTGGTTGACTCGATCCAGATTTAATGAGGGATTTCCGTCAGCGAGTGTTCGTGGTGCTTCGCGAGCGGACCCAATTCCGCCCGCGCCATTTTCTGCATCATCCGCCAAACCGGCCGCTGCCGTCACTGGGCGGCTCGATTTCCCACCGAATGACGGTTGGAACTCCCGTCAATCCCCGTTGATGGTCGTATAATCAAGATGAACGTATGGTTTCCCTTCGTTTTCTTCCGCCCCAAATACCAGGCGGTAATCCACGCGGTCGCCCGCGTACGCGGTCACGTCCTACGCCGCGCAAGGCAAATCGGTGGATCATGTCCTGTTCTCGGACTCGGCGGTGAAGGCCGCGACAAACATGCAGCAGTGGTACGTCACTATCTCACGCGGCAAGAAGGGCGTTCACATTTCACCTGCGACAAAGAGGAACTGCGCGAGAATATCATGCGGGCCGGAGATCGCCCGCTGGCCGTCGAGGCGAAGCCGCCGAAAGAAAATTCCCCAACCGTCGACGTTGACAAAGCGCAGGAACATTTGCGCCAACGGGTGCAACAGCATGTCGCTCACAAGCAAGGTGTCTCTCGTGGAATGGTACGTGACAGATACAGGCGACACCTGAGAGAAGTCGCCTTATGAAGGTTGGTTGACGCATGCAATCCTCTTTTCCTGTTAGAAAAATGGCTTCTCGCGATTTTTAACGGGGATTTCCCATTTAGGCTTCTTGTCCACGACCAGCGGAATGGCGCACGATCTTCGCCCCAATCTTGATCAGTTTCTCCCGCAACCTCGTCAACGTCCAGTGGACGCACCGCCCTGGGCAACACTGCCTGCCCGCTCACCCCCGTGCATCCAAAGGCGTTGTTGCGAGTGCTGCGATGAAGTCCGTCATGGGTTGAGATAGGATGGCAAGAAAGGCCAGTTGAATTGGACGCCCGCGACTGCTAGGGACCGATCAGGATGCGGTAGAAGCCTTGTTTGTTGGTAGCGTTGGGGTCGATGACGAGAAAAGTATTGGTCCCGGAGTTGTTGGTGACGTAGAGGGTGAACCAATTGGTAGAACCGATGTTGGTGGACTTCTGGAGCGTGTAGTTTTGATTGGAGCCACCGACGAGGCGCATTTGAAATTGGTTGGTGCGCCAGCTCGCCAGGCTCAACCGGGGCTGGGGATTGATGATAATGCCAAGAGATTTGGTCGCGGTCATCAAATTGGCGTCCTCGGCCTGCACGATGAAAAAGAAGGATCCGTTGGTTGTGGGCTTGCCGGAGATGAGGCCATCGCAGTTCATCGATAATCCAGCTGGCAAATTGGCCGAACCATTGGCCAGCGACCAGCAATTGTACGGTTGCTGCCCGCCGGTGTCTTCAAGTTGGGCGCTGTAGGCCACGCCGGGATTGCCGTTGGGCAGCGAAGACGTCGTGACTTGGAGCGGGCCGCCGCCGCCACCGGAGAGGTTAAATGTCACAGCATCGGTGTTGTCCGAGACGGTGACGTTTTGGGCAGACGGGCACATGTAGCCCTGGTTCTGCGTGTCATTGCAGTTGAGGCTTACCTGCCAGGAGCCGTTGCAGGCCGGCACGGTTGCCGCGCCCGAATTGGCGGTTTGAATCTGCTCACTATTATAATTGGTAATGCCAATGGCCAGGTGGGCGAAAACGCCGATGTTAGCCACGCCGGTACCACCGGTACCGTTCACTTGAACCTGGATCGCGCCCGTGACGCGCGGGCAAACAATAATAAAGTTGGTGATGTTATCTCCGTTGGTGACGCTGACGGGCACGGAAGGACCGATCAAGCCGAGCGTAGGAAAGCCGGTGTTCGGGTCGTTGTTCAAAAAAATCACGTAATTTCCGCCAACCATTCCCATGATGAAGTTTCCGCCTGAATCGGTCGTGGACTGGAAGGAAGGGGGCCCGCCGTTGGTGCCGGCGAAGAGATTCATGCCGGTCACGGGATTGTCGGAGCTGTCCACCACGCGGCCGGAAAGGAAGAGGGTGAAGCATTGCACGGTGAAATTCTGTTGCACGTCGTCGCTCGAAACAGTCACGTTTGTATCGTTGAGGCAGCCATAACCACGGGAGTTCAAAGCGTTGCAGTCAACACTCACATCGTAAACTCCATTGGGCAATCCATTGAACGAATAAGAGCCGTTGCCAGCCGTGGAGGTGGAGTAACCGTTGCCATTGCAGCCGGTCGAATTCGCATAAACGTTGACGCCGACGAGTGGAACGCCGCAGGCGTTTGTGAGGTGGCCAGAAATCTCTCCCGAACCGCCGGCCGGCAGCACAGTGAAATTGGTGGTGACATTGTTGTTGGAAATGGTGACGTTGTAGCTGCACGGGCATTGATAATTGCCGAGGCCGAGAACGCTGTCCAAACTGTTGTTGTCGCCCTGACAATTGACGTAAACGTTCCAAGTGGCGTTGCCGACGTTCAAGGAATAGTTGCCGTTGTTATCGGTGGTGGCCTGGGCCTGATAATTGGTGCTGTCCTCTGAATTGGCATTGACTTGCACGTTGGCGACCGGACTGCCGTCGAATTTGACAGTGCCGGAGATGACATTCGTGGCGAGGATGGCGATGAGATGGACCTGAACCGCGACACTGGCGGACACATTGGTGTACCCGTTTTGTTGAGAAAACGGCTGGGAAAAGTCGTAATTGGGGAAGCTGCTGGCGTTGTCAACATTCACCTGCCACTGATCGTTGGTACCCAAGCCGCCTACGATAGCAGTGGCGAAATTCCCGTTGGCATCGGTGTAGCCGTCAGTCTGATATTCGCCATTGGAATTATTGGTTTCATTATTGTCGAGGCCTCCGACTTCAACGAGACCCGGAAACGGGTTTCCCAAGTTGTCCTTGACGGTGCCATAAAACAGGGCGGTGCCTTTGGGCAGGGCGATGGTGAGGCCGGAAACATTGTTGGTCGAAATGTTCACCTTCACCTTGTTTTGCAGAGAAACATAACCGTGGAGAACGGGCCCGGCGCTGTCGCCGCCCACTTTCCATTGATTGGAAGTCACGGCCGCATTGAAATTGCCGTTGGTGTCCGTGTAGCAAATTCCCAGGAGGCCATTGGTCGATTGCATCGGCAAAAAAATCCCCGGCAGTCCGATGCTGGGAGAGTTTGCGTCAACCACGCTTCCGGAAATGATATTGGTGGCGGGAATGAGGGTCAAATTGGTGTTGATGGTAAGGCCGCCGCCCAAAAGAAGATTGGCCGCCGCACCCGTATTGGCCACAAAATTGCTTTTGAACGCCGCCAGCGCGTAAGTTCCCGGCGGCGCCGGGAGGTTGTAAGAACCGGAAATATTCGCCACGGTGCCGCCTACCGGATTGAGATTATTGCCGCCGAAACTTTGAAACACCAGGACGGGGGCATAGGGCACGGCTACGCCATTACTAAACACCGTGCCGCTGAATTTCTGGGCGTAGGGATAATTCGTGACCGCAAGTGCATTGGTAATGGCTGTGAAATCGCCGGAGGGACTGGAGACCTTGAACAAATAATCCCCGACGATGGTTTGCGAAAAGTCTGCTTGAAGATTTAGCTCTGCCGTGATTTGGCCCGACACTGTGTCCGTATCGCCGGGAACGTTGAAATTGGTCACGCCGCCGATCACCATTCCCGCCTTGCCGTCGGTCAAATTGAACTGCTGCACCAACACGTCTCCGGCATCAATGATGCCATCGGCGTTGGCATCGAGATATTTCTGAACGACGACGGTGTTGCCGGGATTTAAGTTGGTCACGAGCAACGTAATCTCGCCATTGTAAGTATTGCTGACCGCTTCCGGAGTGATGGAGAAGCCAACGGCCGCCCGTCCGGTATGGCAGAGCATCAAGCCGAGTTGAAAAAGAGCGATCCGCAAAGCAATCTTACCGCACGGGGATTTTGTAAGAATCATTATTGCAATCGGTTATCTCAAACTATTGAGCCTGACAATAGCACGAAGTGAAAACCGGGTCAACCAGCTTTCGTCTGGCTCGCGTCTGCTCTCGAAAAAGTCGCCGAGGATCGGCGCGTGCTGCGGACGGATTTGCTTGTCGTCACGGGCGACATCTATTTTACGATAAGCTGAGTGAGAATTGTGCATGTCGCCGCGGCGCACCGGTTGAGTGCCGAAATGGCGGACACCCAGGACGGCAAGACTTCCGGGGCGGCCCCAGTCGCAACTAATGGGATGGAGGCGCTGACTAATGTGCCGTTGCGCATGGTGCGACCGGTATTATTGGCGTGGGAATGGTCCGGCTGGATCAGCGCCGTCATTGCGTCATGTTTCCTGCCACGCTCAACCTGGATCATGGCGCGATGGAATACTTTTTGGTAAGCACATTCGGCAAAACGCACCAGAGCATCCTCCGGATCGAGGCCGAGCCTTACCTGTGGCTGGTAGAAAATGCGTCGCAGCCGAAAAAGCAGTCGCCCGAGTAGGCGCGATTCATATATCTGCTCACTTGAGCAGTAGAGCCAGTGAAGGGGACCGCAGTCCCTGATGCGGGGAGCCAAACCTGTGCGAGGCTCTTGTCGCGGCGCCGGCCAGTGGGTCAAGTTTTGACGCCGCCTCAGGCAGCCTGCCGCAGGTAGTGATGATGCAGACCGCCGATCAGTGAAGCTCAAGCCGACTTATTCGTTGACGGCGTGCGCCGGTTGTTCTTGTACGGTTTGCGGAAGGGCGGTGATGTTGGCCGGGTTGAGCGGCATAATCTTCGCCTCGTACTCTTCCAAAGGCGGCAGGATGACTTGCGCCTTCCTGGCAGACGCGCGATGGACGGCCTTGCTATTGTGGCCCAACGCCATTTGTGCGAAGCGTTCCGGGTATCCCGCCGTCTTTGCCCGCTCCGCCCAAGCGTAGCGATACGAATGAAGCGTGATCCCCTGAATCCCCAAGCCAACGCAGCGTTGCTTGAATTCAGTGGCCCGGTCGCCCGCCCGCACGGTCATCAGATACGGGAACAATGGTCCGCTCTTGGGCAAGTTGGCGAGGATTTCGGCCACTTCCTTGCCAAACCGAATCTGCGGCGGCTGGCAACCGCGCCAGCGCGTTTTCATGCGAAAGAAACTGATGATGCGATTCGACCAGTCCACGTCTTCCGCTTGCAAGCAGGCCAAGTCCGATTGCGAAGCTCCGACATACCACGCCAATTGATAAAAGGCTTTGCGCTCCGGGTTCTTCTCGCGTTCGACGATTTGGCAATGCTCCTCCCAAGTGATCGCCCGTTTGTCTTTGAAACGCACTACGGGCCATTGGCGCTTGGGAACGAGCGGCCACGGCAGCCAGCTCATGTCGATGCAGAAATTGCGCAGGCGGCGCAGATAGATGTTGGTGACACTGTGCCAACCTGGAGGATTTTGAGAAGCTGTTCGCCCGGCGTTTCGATGATGACCCTGTCGAGCAACAGGGCCAGAGCCTTGTCTTTGGCCCCGCGCTGCCGCGTTCCTTGTTGGCCGCCTGCTTAGTGTTGGTTAGCGTCTCCATCGCCTGGCGCCACGTCCGGATATTGATGCCATTGTCGCTGCCCGCGATGTAGGCTTTGGCGATCTGCATATTAAGGATGGGCTGGCGCCACAGAAGCGTTCTTGGCCTCGACGATCTGCCGGGCCGCATCCTCATTGGCGGTGTATAGGCTGGTGCGTTTGCCGGTATTCTTGTCAACGCAATAATACATCCCGCCCCTGATTCCTCGATAAACTAAACGGTAACGTGCATTCATAACTTCTTTGCCGGGCCGAGGCGGGCGCTGCGCGCCCGCCTCGGCCCGGTCAAAGGAATCCAAAGTGAATTTGACACACGCGACAGTTGCTTTCGCGTTTTCTCGGCACCATCTGATGGCGGATTGTCGGCCCTGTTTTTACCCAACTGTGGGAGACATGCCCCTCTTAAGCCGGAACAGCAACCGAGCCCGCAGATGCCGAGGGCAGCTCATCGCCACCCCGATTTTTCATGTGTCCTAGTCTGCGGCGTCTCTCGTAAACACGGTCCATCGCCGCTATCAAACGGTAAATGGACGAAGAGAGCGTCACCGTGTTGGCAAAGCTAAACTTGTTTAGCTCGTAGTTATTTGCCCCAAGGCACTTGACCACGTACTCCGCTCCAGCCAGTGAGCGGTCATATTGCCGAACATCGACATGCGCCCCGGCAGTCTGAATCTTCCAAAGCCATTCAGCCTGGTGAGCGAGCGTGTGATAGTTGCGCGTAAGAGTTCCCCCAACCAGACAGTGGAAGTGGAAACGCCCGTTTTCTTCGCCCTCTTCACCACGCAGTGCAATGAGAAGGCGATTATAGGGGCGACCGCATTTTTTGGCCAATTCCTGCAACCAGCGATCGGAGCGGCGAATTGGATCGCGCCAGTTCCTGTCTATCCGAGGATTTTTGGAAGCCATAATCGTTGAGTCCTTACTTTTTGGCTTCAAATATGATGGAGCCGATTATCGTCGCCTTTCCACCATTGTCACCGTGCCGAATCTTTGAGACGCCGACGCGGATGGTGGTCCCGACCGATTTGCCCCCACACTTTGGGACGTTCATCGTCTTTCGTTCGATAATAAAGCATCTCTTCCATCCGATACTCCGGCGGATTGCTGTTATCCATGCAGAGCAAATCCCAAGATTCGCCCGCTGGTCTGCCGTCCCTGGCCGGCCACGTATTGTGAACCTCTTTGAATACTGTCAAGTCCAAGACCATACTGAGTTACCTTTCGTTTCATTTGTTAATTTCCGCCGCGCTGTTTGATTCACCGGCGCGGACGGATGCGCGTCGGGAAATGGCACGAAAAGCGGCTTGACCGCCGGCATCTTCGCCGAATTGGAAAATGTCCTCCACCGAACACTTGAAATACCGAGCCATGCGAAACATCACCTTGCTGCTGGGCTGTAGTTCGCCTTTTTCGAGCCTCGTTATATACGCCCGGCACACCTTTACCTGCCGGGCCAAGGTGGGCCTTGGAAATCTTTCTGCCCTGCCGCCATTTTGTTACAATGTTCGTCACCATAAATGTTTGCGGAATGAAGATTGCAGGGTGTACACATTTTGTAAACGACTAAATGCGCTTTTTTCGCCTCTTTTGCGCTTTTGTGTTTACAACCAGTTTACATTGTGCCAGATTTCTTCCAGATGACGAATAAACAAGCAACTTCGCCACCCGACCGCTTCGCGCGGTTGCTGAGAAAAGCGCTGGCCGGTTCCGGCCTTTCGCTCCGGGCGGCGGCGGCAAAAACGGGCATTTCGCCCACTTATCTTTCTTTGCTGTTGAACGGAGAGCGGGGCGCGCCCGCCGAAGAGATCATCACCAATCTTGAACGAGCGCTGGACATCCCCAGCGGCAGATTGTTTGATGCGGCCGCCCTTGCGGATTCCACGACCAAATCATTCCTTAAAAACGAGCAAGCACGCCCGTTTATGCGTTCGCTCGAACGATTGAGCAATGCGCAGGTTTCTCAAGTTCTTGCCGTAGCCTCAAAACTTGCCGAAAAATATCATCCTCAAGACAAATGAACCGTGATCCCAAATTCACCGTCTTCAACTTCGCCAATTATTTTGGCCTCACTATCGACTTCCGTGATGATCTCCCCTCCAACACTTGTGGCTATCTGGACCCGCACGACGAACCGCAATACATCGCAGTGAACTGCCACCTCCCGCACTGCGAACAAGTCTTCACCATCGCCCATGAGCTTTGCCATTACATCAGCGACCACAGAAGACCATGCCGGAAATATCGCAACCGATTGCTCGACAGGCAGTACAAATCCCGGCGCGCTCAATTCTTTGTTCGTTGCCTGCGACAGGGCCTGAACAAGTTTATATCTGTCGAGGCGGGAAGCGGATATGTTCGCGATGTCTTGGCTGGTCAAAATGGGGCCTCCAATAGATTTGCGGGAATTCATTGACCGCCATCCCGAGAAAATGGGGTTGTATATGTTTGTGGTGACCGATGCTCTGGTGAGACTGCCATTCTTCTGGCTTAAAGTGATCTTCGAGAAAACGCGCTTGGCCTTCGACTAATCACACTTCGCCTTCCCGGTTTCGCCCAAACTGGCCTCGCCTTCCATTACGCCCTCGGTACTCGTGTTGAGAATGTCAATTGGCATATTCCAATAGCCTTAACCCCCTTTATCAGCCGATAGAGTTGGTCTTGACGCGAGCGCAGACAGACTTCTATGTCCGCCAAGCTATCGCGGTAAGTGATTTGAGCGAACGACATGGCAAGAAACTGGTCCCAACAAGAGAAGTTACGAATTCGATAGTTGCCTTGGTAGCGGTTGACGCAACGGCGAAATTGTTCGCCATGAATCCAGTCCATGACTTGACAGAAAATCGGCTCTTCGGCACGCATTCGGCCAGTTTGGCACTGGCCGTGCTGCAAAAAAACACGAATCGAAGTCAAAATCGATCAGATCGTTTTTGTTGCGCAAATCGCTCATATGCAAACCCTTCCAGCAAACACCGTCTCTCTCTTAAGGCGGCGTCAATAAATAACATTTACAACTCACTGGGGTGATGTTATCCATCACGGCGTGGTATCTCTTCGAGATATGCGCCAGAAGTTGCAGCATCTCTGGCCGCACCTGAATGAGCGGTCCAGGCGAATGCTGGCCGCCGCCGAAGCGACGCAGATCGGCTACGGCGGGGTGTCCCTGGTCGGCCGGGCCTGCGGCCTTTCGCGCGTCACCATCATGAAGGG